>CAWIOU010000046.1:0-11211 GCA_963837805.1 uncultured Acidimicrobiaceae bacterium | reverse complement strand
TCGGAGATGGCTCTCTCTACCAGGAGAGGTACGAGTTGCGCACCGCAATTGAAAGCGGTGTTCGAACCGGAATCTCGAGATTGGCGCTTGGCGGAGATATTCTGGACTACTCGGATTTCGGAAACGTATTTAGGGACGTCCTGCAAGGGCCGTTATCTCAATTGCTTTCCGATCAAGAAATCGACCCCCGGGGTCTTGAGTTTGTTACTGAGATCCTGACCGTCTCGGCTGGGGTCCGAGTCGTCCACAACGAGCCACTCCTAAGCGAGGGTGAAATCTACGACTATCTCAACCCATTGGCCCAGCTACTAAACACCTTTCTAGCGGGTGTAGCCCACAATAGAGGATCCGGGGTGGCAGGAAGCGAGTGCCTCGGACTGACCAGCTGCTCAAGTGGCAGAGCGGTCCCCACTACGAAGCTAACAACTACCACTCAGACGAAGTCGGTCGCTGCAACTCTCCGCCAACGCACAGTGATCACCCTTCATGGCAGCGTGGGCGAGTGCGTAAAGCTCTACGACCCAGCCCTGCATCGGGTCACCGAGGGTGAACTGCAAGCAGTAGGGCGTAGCCTTCGAGGCCACGTCAGGACATCGACGCCGGGCCCGGATACGGGTGACCCTCAACGGCACGACTCGGGCCAGCCGAAGAAAAGTCAGAAATGAACCAGTGTGTTAGGAACGTTTCCGACCCAGTAACCCTTTGGCGTCTTGAAGACGCACACCTCCGCCCGATACTGCCCTCCTCCTCCTCCAAAAACTGGACCGCTCTGCTTCTGAGCTTCCTCGAAGATCCAGCCGCTGTGTTTCGGACAGAACTTCGGGCTGAGGGGACTTACGGCACTTACGATCATCTTCGTGGTTTGCCCCGACGCCCATCTGACATTGCTACCCAAAGCACCGCCTGTCGTGCCATGGCCCCCGGTAAATGTCTCGTCTGTGCATCCCCTGGCATAGATGACCTTTTCCGCTAGGCCTTGAAATGAGGAGCAGTTGATTGAGTGTCGGGTCGCCTTTCCGGTGCTTCTGGAAGGGCCAGTACTTGCCGCAGACTCACTCGCTGTGCATCCAGCCGCCACTACTAAGGCGCAGATTCCGATAGCCGCCGCTCGTATTCTCACATCCACACATTTACACATGCGCCCCTGTCACCGAGGGTGCTTATAGATCGCCGTCAGCTAGGACTCCCCGGTGCCGTCTGTGTCGCCGGACGAGGAACTCAAGAATCAGGGCCACAACCACGATGGCCACTGCGACAAACGCCAAAACGCTGAGTCCGGTGACGTTGAGTCGAAGTCGTGGTGTGCTCAGGGACTGAAATCGACACTCCGTACATCGCCGTAGCCAGGACTGCCATGCGACCGATACTAGATGCAGAGGTGGGAAGGGGTATCCCCGATCATCGGGACGGAGGCGCTTATCGACTTCTCACGGTGGGCCATGTACGACGACGGTCGGCCCGGCCAAGCCTTGTGTCCCCGTCTCGACTGACATCACCGCAGGATCGAAGCTCGCATCGGTGGCGGGCAGATGAAGTTGACGGACGAGGCGGGTGAGAGCGGTCCGATATGCGGCATCGTCAATGAGACTGCTTGTGGATTCTCTCGACGGTCCTTGCGCATTGGCTGCCAACTTTCTCAGGTCCGTGACTAGTGAAGTGGCATCCCGCTCATCCGCAAGTGGATACCTAATGACCTGCAACTGGTCCGCCACCTTCCTCATGATCGGGATGAGGTCTGCAACAGGCCAAGTTTCAAATGAACAATGCGAGGAACATGGCTTGCTTGAGGCAGGAACATGATCGAGCGAGGTTTCACCGGCTGACAGAACGTCCTGGACTTGCTTTGCAACTACCGATGCCTGAATGACCGGTGAGGACGGAGGAAGTCCCGTTGGTGGTGACGAACACGAGCACAGGATCGTGGCCGCAATCACTACTGCCAGTGCCGCCCGGATTTGCATCCCAACCCTCCTCAGAGAGACGACGGTACCGCAGATCTCTTAGGTCCGATGTGGATGAGTGAGCACCGGTTCTGCGGGACGGAGCCAGGCTTTCCGCCCTGGCGTCATAATGGGGAAGTGAGTACTGCTCTCCTCGTTGATCGTTCTGTGACCTTTCAGGACTGGCCCTCGTATGATCCCTTTCCGCTGAGGAGCCTCATTGTTGCCGAGGTTGGGAGACAGCTAGGTCCCGACCTGGCAACGGTCATCGCATATTCCGACGCTGCTCGATCCGTCACAATCGAGGAAGCAGCCGAGCCCGGTCTTGACTATGTCTATGGATCGAACCTTCAACATGCTCTGCTCATGGCCCGTCTAGCCAACCGGACAACGGGAAGTTCACGGATTGTGGTGGTGACCTACAACATGCCTAGTGCGCACCATGTGTCAGGGTCCGATGTCTACTTCAACTATCCACCGGTACCCGAGACCCTTGAGGCAACGAGAAGGGAGGCTTCTAGCGCAGCGTTTGACGGGATTCGCATCGACGCACTCTTGATCGTCCAGGACACCGCCAACGATAAGGCGGTTGAACTTGAGGATTACTTTCGACCCATTACCAACGCGGCAGGCGGCAAGGTCTTGATGGTAACGCCCGGTGACGAGGTTGACACTTCCGTTGAACGTCTCGTGATGGTGAATCGGCAATGACCACTGTCCCCGAACATGCTGCTTATCTCTTTCCAGAAGGACGTCCTCAAGAGGCGGCTCGTGTCAAGATCGGTACGTGACCGCCGAAACTTTCTCGAATCGCTTCAACCCCATCGAATATGCTGACGACGAGCCCATCCACGTGTTCGTGTCCGAGGGCGTTGAAAGGTGGGTACCAGAGCGAATCTGGAGCCGTCTGGTGAACCTTGGTCGGGCGTATGAGACGCACCTGCTTCCGCTTGTGCCGGGAGGATCGGAGCCACGCATCCTGAATGACAACCAAGTGGAGAACCTGATCGATGAAATCGAGTTCATTGGCTGATCATCAATGACCCGCTGCTGATCTCCTACATTTCGGATCTGCTCCCACTCCTAGCCGAGGCACGACATCACAAGGCCCTTGTCATCGAGGGGCCCTAGCTCAGTCCTGAGGGCGGGCGGCTCGTATCCCATTTCCTGGCTCCCAGTAGCCTTGACATCGTGTTCGAACGATTCACGGACAGGGCACGATCAGTCTTGAGGTTGGCCCAGGAAGAGGCACGACTCCTGAATCACTCGTTTATTGGGACTGAGCATTTGCTTTTGGGGTTGATCCACGAGGGCGAAGGGGTGGGGGCGAAGGCTCTTGAGTCATTGGGAGTGGACCTGGAAGCAACTCGGGAACGTGTACGGGAGACAATCACGACGCCGCTGGATTCGGCAGAAACGGGATCGCCTCCATTCACCCCAAGGGCCAAGAAGGCTCTCGAAATGGCACTCCGTGAGGCCCTGCAGCTCGGTCACAGCTATATCGGCACCGAACATCTACTGCTGGGACTGTGCCGTGAAGGGGAGGGAGTCGCCATCCAAGTTCTAAAATCCTTCGGCGTCAACCCTGCTCAGGTTCGACAGGAAGTCACCGGACTGCTGTCTGGGTGCCAAGAAGGCATCGGGTTCTCTGTCCAGAGGACCTCAGAATCCTCGTTCAGTACCTCGATCCCAGAGGACCAAGGTGTCCTGGGTGCAAGGTGCACCTCGTCGAAGAGGCCCACTACCGCAAGATGACGATCCATCCGACTACGCCAGCACTACCTTCGCTTTCGGTGGAGGTCGTGTTCTGCGGGCAATGTGGCGTTCTGTTGGGATTGTTCAAGGCCGGTGAATCTCCTGAAAATGGGTTCGACATCGAGACGTAGCTGGTTTTGCAATCCTCGGGTGGAGTCGGGTATCAATCGGAATGCCAGAGCGCAGTAGGGGAACGAGCGATGTCGCTGGGAGATGCTCGTCCAGGAGCATTGGGAGCGGTGCTCGAAGCCGAGACGGCATGAGGGTGCTCATCAACTGGGTGGGATGACCATCGGCAGGAGGGCGATCCTTCGACTGAGGATGCGGCGCAATCCGAGGGTCAGAAGAACCAAGGCTTGGCTGTAGAGACCAGGCGAGTACCTTCCCACCGAAGAGATGAGCCGCCGTTGTCTGGCAAGAGGATGTAATCCAGGTTGCGAACTAGAGGAGATTAAGTGGACAGCGCAGAACTGAAGTCGATCCAAGCTCCCATCAAGGAGCGATACCGAGAACAGCCGGAGACTGCAGTCATAACCCTGAGGGCGGAAGGCCGACTGGGAGAAGATGTGTCCCTGCTCGGTGCAAACTGGCCATGCGCTGGTTGAGGCTGGACTCCATCCAGCCACTGGGGGCAATGGATTCCTCGCCTGTTCCGGTGACATGCTGCTCCAAGCACTCGTGGCTTGCGCAGGTGTGACAATACGCTCAGTAGCAACGGCACTTGGAATCAATGCGGATGGGGCCGTGACAGCCGAAGGTGACCTCGATTTTCGTGGCACCCTCGGGATGGACAAGTCTGCCCCGGTCGGGTTCTCCGATATTCGGCTCTTCTTCGATCTGGAAAGCGATGCATCCGACGAAGAACTTGCCACCCTGCTCCGGCTTACAGAGCGGTACTGCGTCGTCCTTCAGACGCTCGCCCACTCTCCAAGGCTGACGGCATCGATCAGGTAATAAGCATCGACACTTCCGGCGAGGCCCTCTCGCAACCGAGTGTCCATTTCTTACAGGAGACGCCTGCGTGAGGTACGCATGATGGTTGAACGCCGAAACTGGTGTTTACGCCTGACCGCCCACCTCATAAATTTCGCTCGATCTAAGTTGTGGTCCTCCGGGAGGAGGCTTGAGGACACCTTGAGCCGATTCAGCATTTTCTTGGGTAGCGAAGACAATCACGCCCAATCCGCCGCCTTTGCCATCATGCAGCCATGTCCCGTTTTTGAATCCCGCCTGAGACCTTGCCAGGGGAATGACTACCTCCTCCAACATGCGTTTGCCATCCTCAGGACTTTCGCCCGTGCGAAACGTAACGTGCATCACTAGTGCGTGATTCATTTTGAACCTCCAGTCGCCGCCACCTCAAGCGGTAGCGGTCAGACCTTAGGACCTTCTGAAGCTCGCCGCTCAGTTGCAGCCGGCGGCAACCAACGTTTCGACCAGATGTGCGACTTGCGCTCGCACGAGATGATTGCACCGCCATTGCGTACATGTAAAAGTCACGAAATCCATCGTTGGCGGTGATTGGGTGCGCAACCTCTGAGTCGTTGACTTCACAGCACGAGGGTGACCTGATGAAACTCACCAAATCGCTAAAAGTGATTCTGGTCGGCATCATGGCGGCGACAGGGTTAGCCATCGCCGGCGTAGCGATTACTGCGGGGGCCACCCTCGACCACCTACTACGCCTGTTTGGCATCGACCGGAACACTCAGCCACGTCGGGACGACAAAGCCCACGACAACCGTGTGCAAGTCTCCCTCGAAGATCATTTCCTGGAACTCAACCGGACCTGCTGGACCAGCGGGGCCGGAAGGTCCTGGGTCACCCCAGTTGTCGAAGTCTCAGATCGCTCAACAGCAATGGTGGAAAGACCCCGCCAGGAGTGCCACCTATAGCGTCGGAACCGATCCGCATGGAGCGGAATTCGACGGTACCAACATCTGGGTTGCAAATGTAGGCGGAACCCTCTCGAAGATCGTCGTAGCTACCGGCGTTGTGACCACCCCCGTCACGGGTCTGTCGCAGCCAGAAGAAGTTGTTTTTGACGGCACGCATCTGTGGGTCAGTGATTTGGGTTCCAACTCGGTCAGCGAGATCAGCACTAACGGCACCGTCTTGCACACCATCACCGGGTTCAACGAACCCCTCGGTCTCGCCTATGACGGCTCCAAAGTCTGGGTGGCCAACTCAGGAACGAACACAGTGAGCCGCATCGATCCAACGACCTCGGCCATCGACGCAACGACGACAGTCGGTAGTAAGCCCTTTCAACTCGCCTTCGACGGCACCGACCTGTGGGTCACCACCCCAAACACCGATACGGTTTCCGAAATCAATCCGTCGACGGCGGCAACGATTGGTTCGCCCGTCTCCGTTGGCAGTTCTCCCGCAGGTATCGCCTTCGACGGCAGCGATCTCTGGGTCTCGAACTCCGGCAGCGGTACGGTGTCGAAGATTGATCCGGCCACTGCATCTGTGCTGGCGACGGCAACCGTGGGAATGAACCCCAATGCAGTGGCATTCGACGGGACCGATATTTGGGTCACCGATTTCGGAGCGAACGCTGTGTCGAAGATCGATCCCACCACGGACACCGTGATCGGAACTGGTGGCGATGGATTGTCACTTCCTGTCGGAATCGTCTTCGACGGTAGTGACATGTGGGTCGCCAACCAGGGCAGCAATACCATCACGAAGCTCCGGGCTTCATGAAGATAGGACCGAGCGCCTGAACAAGGTGACAGGCAACTCACGACCAAAGAACGCAAGCCTCATCGAAGCGGAAGGGTCGACAAATGGTCGGTTCTGACTTTTCAGGGTGGGTTGCCGGTGATGGCGGATCACGTCTTGTCTTGGGATTGGTGTGGGCCGCCATCTTTCTGGCAACAGTCTTCGTATTTTGGGGAATCTTGAGGTGGACAAAACAAGATGGACTCTGGAAACAAATAGTGGCGCTTTTGGACTTCATGTTGGCTGCCTGGGCCATCTTGGTGCTCCTTCACGTTGCTCTGCCCAACTGGCCAATGGTTCCAGCAATGTCCGTCAGATTTGCAGGGTGATGGTCGACATCTCCCTGCCAAGAGGTCAAAGGGCCGACCGACGAAAGACACTGTCCGGCTTGCCCAGTTCACAGCCGTTCGTGTATCAATCGGAATGCCTGAACGCAGCAAGATCGACCAACGGTGCCGATGGGAGATGCTTGTTCAGCAGCGGTGGGAGCGATGCTCTAAACCACGGCGGCACGAGGGTGCTCATCAACTCGGCGGAGTAACCATCGGCAAAAGGGCGATTCTCCGGCTTCGGATGCAGCGGAATCCGACTGTCAGGAGAACTAGGGCACGTCTCTAGTGGTGAAGTAAAGCATCCGGGCTCCGGTTCAGACCCCAGCCTGCGGTTTCCGAGGACTTGTAGCATCGGAGTCGATGGCCTACGACGAAGAGTTGGCTTACCGGCTTCGAGAGTTGCTTGCAGACGAACCGCTTCTCGCGGAGAAGGCCATGTTTGGTGGTCTCGCCTTTCTCATCGGTGGACATATGGCCATCGCTGCAAGTGGTCAGGGCGGCGTTCTCGTCCATGTGGACCCTGAGCAATCAGACAAACTCGTGGCTACCTCAAAAGCAGAGCGGGCCGTGATGCGGGGACGCCCGATGGAGGGATGGCTGCGTGTGGCTCCTGAACACATTCGAACCAAGCGTCAACTCGCCAGATGGGCAGCGCTTGGTGCTGCCTACGCCCGATCTCTACCGCCAAAGAAATAGGAACTGACTGAAGGACCAAGGAGGTCCGTCATGGCTGTCGATGTCGAAACGCAGATTCAGATCGACCGACCTCGCCTCGTCGTTGCTGCCTATGCATGCGATCCCGACAATGCGACCGCCTGGTACCAGAACATCAAGTCCGTCGAATGGAAGTCCTCCAAGCCATTAGCCGTGGGCTCACGAATCGCATTCGAGGCCGAGTTCTTTGGTCGGACTTTGGCTTATACCTATGAGGTGAAGGAACTGGTTCCAGGTGAACGATTCGTGCAGTGCACCGCCGAAGGACCATTTCCGATGGAAACCACGTACACATGGGAAGAATCCACAAACGGTGGCACGACGATGAAGCTTCGCAATCGGGCCAGCCGACCGGATTCTCGAAGATCGGCGCTCCGCTGATGGCCAGTGCAATGCGTCGTGCGAATCGAAAGGATCTTTTCCATCTAAAGTCGATCCTTGAATCGATCCATCAGTCGGGACCCGGACTCTGAAGATACGAGTCCGCCTGGGTTGTCTACCCTCTGTCGGTCGGGATCACAAACAGCTTCAACAGGTCACCGGTCTTCCGTCGTCGACCAACGTGTTCGCCCAATGGTGCACCTAGCTGGATGCGGTAGTGGTTACGACGGCCTTCCTTTTCCTTGGTGAGGTAGCCACCCGAGACGAGGTCGTCGACAATGCCATAGGCGCTGCGTTCGGTGATGAGCGCCGTTGCGATGTCTCGAAGCCGCACCTCGGGATCTTGAGCGATGCAGATGAGTGTTCGGGCATGGTTTGTCAGAAAGCTCACTTCGGACATGGGTTCATGCTAGCTGAATGATTCGTGAAGTCATTTGCTCGTTTACTCGACCCAGAGTGCGGCGACGCCAGGTGGTGCTCATGCAGCCCCAGCAACCCCTCTACGGCGTGGGGGCGATCCTGCAGCACTAGCGTTCTCATCATGTTGAACGGGCGCAGGGCGTTCGGTGGGGCTCCGTGGTGCTGCATCCCCCGGACGGCGCAGTCACGGCTGAACTCATGCACGACCGATACATCTGGATGATGCTCTACCGGCCCGATGGCTCAACAGATCAGATCAGTGGCGATGCCCTTCGATCTATTCTCGGTGCCGCCCTCGACTACGGCACGGTGGCCGCCTATCTGGAAGAGCGCCCCTTGCGGCGGGTCGGAGCGCTTTGAGATCTCAACTTAAGGCTGGCAGCGGGCATACCGTCGTCGCAATGTGGACGCTCGCCCACCCCAGTGACTTGATCGAATAACCTTCCGTTTGTGCCGACTTAGACAGCCAGGTTGGCACCAGGTCGCCGATGCAGGGGGCAATAGTCGACCTGGCTCCCGCTCACACCTTCCCTAGCTGTCGATGTCCAGCCGTCCATGGCGAACCACTTGCGGACATCCTCAGGCATTGTCGTAGTTGCGCCTGGCGGTCGGATACCGAGGCTCAACCCGATTCGACACCCATAGGCATCACATCGAATCGTGTTGCCGTTAACCGTCATGATCCGCCTCCCCAGAAGGACAGCCCCATCTGTCGGGCCAGTTGACCTCTGACGATGCCACTAACCCAACGACATCTACAGTCCTAGCGCTGTTTCGGCGGCACCGCTAACGGCGAAGGTGCCGGGCCGGAGTCAGGCGGCGGAACCCAACTCAACCGGCCTGGCAGCGGAATGGTATCGGGCTTTCTCAGACGATCACGCTTCGGCACTTTCAGGCGTGTGGATGACCGGTCTTCAGATTGATGCGGTCGACGCCATTAGGTTCACATTGTGATCACCGCTGGGACCGTCGCTGCCGTTGCTGGGATTGTCTTCATCGCCGCTGCCCTTCAGCGAGCCGTTGGCTTCGGATTCGCACTTCTTGCTGTGCCACTCCTTGCTTTTGTGGTGCCGACCAAAAGCGCCGTGATCATCGTGTTCCTGAACGGCACCGTCATTTGTGCCTGGCTTAGTTTCCACCTTAGTCAAGAAATCAAATGGCCGACCACCCGCCGATTAGGACTCGGTGCGGTTGTTGGAGCACCGATTGGGGTGATTATCCTGAGCGTCATCTCAGCTGGCACCCTTCGGCTCGTACTTGGAGTGACGACATGTCTGGCCGCAATCTGGATCATCGTCTCGTCACGCCTACTGAATCCTGAACCGGTGGTACCTCGTCGGTCGACAACCTTTGCCATGGGGTTTGTGAGTGGCGGTCATCAATACGTCGCTGGCCACAAATGGGCTTTTTCTTCTCTTCAACTACGTCGGGCGGGGTTCCATGGCGACAGGTTCCGGGCCACCATTTCCGCCGTCTTCCTACTGTCGAACCTCATTGGCCTGCCCCTTCTTGCCTTGGCCGGACTGATCACAGCCTTCGACCTTGCCCTTGCGGCATCTGCCCTCGTGTCTTGCATGGTTGGCGTTGTTTTGGGTGCCCGAATAAGCGGCCGAATGGAGCATATCACACTTCGCACTGGCCGTCGACCTCCTCCTTTTGGCCACCGGCCTGCTCACTATCTCAAAGGCGATCTGACGGACTGGCTCAGCGGGATCGGCATCGCAGACCACCATTTTCGTTGACGGAATCGGCAATCCGCTGGTCAGGTTAGATCAGGGCCAAGCACTTCGACCTCAAGCAACGTGAAGGCGTCGATGACCGCTCGCAGCACTTGACGGGCGGAGCGGGCCGAGGAGTTGGCTTTCGGATTGTGAGTACCAATCATAATTATTCCCGAAAAAAGTAATCGGCACCCGCCTCTCTGCGACCTCAATAAGTCACAGTGAGTAGTGAGGTCTGAGTTCACATCTGTGCTCATCAGTAGCGGCGGCAGCACCGCATCGGTTGTGTCAGGATTTCTCGTAGGCTAACCGGTCGATTGGGGCAGACAGGAAATGGCGGAACATGGACCAGCAAGATTTGTCGTCCACGTGATCATCGAGGAGATGGCGCAGCCACATTGGGCGGTCCGGACGTAGAGCCGTGCCCAAGGGAGGTCGACGGGCATCGAGGCCAGCATCGGGCTTCTTGCATCAGTACCACTCTTGTTGGCTCTGTTTCCTGACGCCACTTCGGCTGGGGCGACAACTCCGCCGAGAGTATACGCGGGATTTGTATGTGCGGCGCCCAGCTGTGCAGTGCCGCCCACTGTTTCGTTACAGTCACGTTCGGATCGGGAGTCATCGTCGCCGAAAGTAACTGCTGATAGGGGCACGACTGCAAGTGGCACCCTCAAGATCGTCATCTCAGGATTGCCCAAGGCAACGAATGCCTCAGTCACGGTACGTGAACCAGAACGGTCGCCTCTTGATGCTCAAGGCGTCAAAGACAATCACGGGGGCTCCCACCGGTTCATCGGGTGATCACTGCCCGCAGCGTTGTCGTGAAACAAAGGCTGCGACTTACTATCCGAGCGTCACGACAACCCACGTGACGTTGCGGGCAAAAGCAGTGGGAACCGTTGCTGTCAAATATTCGTCAGGGGTATGGATACGACCCTCGTGGCATCGAAAGGTGCAGTCCAGTCCGCTCCGGTCTCCAAGAACGAAGAATAAGTCGTCAAGGTCAGCGATCCGGGTGAGACAGTCAAGCCTGGCGACACGTTGACCTCTGGATCAGTTTCGGCAACACCCGAAGGTCTCCTGCTTGATGTCACGGCGGTGACCCGGTCTGGTGGAGTCGATTTCCATTTGCGGGCGCTCCTGGGAGCCTGACAGGACATTGGCCCGCCGGCGAGTATTGTATGCACAGCGGCAGCTCCACGATCCAAGGCCATTCGA
>CAWIOU010000045.1:0-14979 GCA_963837805.1 uncultured Acidimicrobiaceae bacterium | reverse complement strand
ACCGCCAGATTGCTACGAATGGCGTCGAGTAGTTGGGACGAAGTGGGACTGCGGGGTAGGTTCAACTCAGCGAACATCGACTTAGGTCCGGGAACCTCATATTGGAGTCGCCATCCCCATCGGACATCATCCTCGGTCGAGGGTGCGTTGAGTATCCATGGTCCCCAACTGACCCCGGCAGCCTGTTCAGGCACATCGGCTTGTTCAACCATCTCATTGGTCTACACCCGCCAAGATGGTGCGTTCCCTCCCCTATTGTCCGTAAGGTGGCCCCATGTACGAGGGATACACCGATCGGGCGTGTCGAGGTCCTCTTGGAGATGCGCGACGAGGCGTTCGTCCTTGACCATGACCACACCGGGACTGAGCATCTCCTACTGGCGATCGTCAAGGTCAACGACGATCTGACCGCCCCAGTTCTCCGTCGGTTCGGGGTCAGTGAGGCCGGTCTCCACCAGGAGGTCCAGAAGATCGTCACCCCGGATCTCGACCCGGACGCCGCGGGGGCTGGACAATCTTCCATAACCAGGCCGCCGCTGAGAATGGCGGTGAGGTCATCCAACCCGAGCCCGCCGACAATAGGGCCTCCCCACGACACTTCACGCCCAGGTTGCTGACCTGCCTGATGCGGCTGGGGCCGTTTGAGGCCCAGGAACTTGGGGATGAGCATGTCGGCCCCGAGCATCTGCTGCTGGCCGTGTTGAGAGAGGGTCATGGTGTCGGTATCGAGGCCCTGACCGCGATGGAGTCGACGTCACCCAACTGACGATGGCGGTTTACGCGGTCGGATCGCCGAGGCGCCGGAGTCGAGTGACCCGACGGTGCCCCAACCCACCGAGGAGGATCGCCAGGCGAGGTTGGACATGCGTCGGGAGTTGGCAGAGGCACGAATGAACATGGATGACCGGGTGGTCTTCGCCTCCTCGGAAGCGGCGCGGGTGTACTGCGTCCTTGACGGACTCGACCGACTACTTGATAGGGAGCCGGTCCAGTCATTGAGGAGATCACGAAGGCCATTGGGGAGTCCTTCTCCGCCGTGGCCGGTTGGGCCGAACCGACCCGTGAGTTCACCCCTGAGCAGGAGCAGCAGGTCATAAGGAGCATCGTGTGGGGCCTCCGGCGCCAGGCCGGGGTCCAACTCGGGGAGTAAGGGCGGGCCTACGTTCACTGATAGGTTGATCCGCAACGGCGGTTCACGTAAAGGTGGGGTGGCGCGATGCGTTCGCATGGTTGAGGATCTCCATAGGTGCAGCCGTGACTCGGCATCGGCGTTATTAGCGTGGTCGCGGGTCGTGTTTCATCCGCTGGAGCATCCGCCGCGCCCTACACCGTGGCGATCGGGGGATGCACCGAGCAGTTCCCGCTGGGCACTTCTCCATTCCCGACCCTCAGTGACAGTTACATCGAGGTCCAGGCGTACAACCTTCCGGCAAGTGCGGACGGGCTCGACCCTAGTCATCAGTCGAACACGGTGTTCTATGTTCAGAATGGCATTACATCAGCCCCGGTCAGCCTCCCGTTCGAAGCGGCGGCTGCCAATGGGGTGGCGTCGGGGAATGATGCCGGTCTCTTTGACTCCGGCACGTTCAGTGTCCAGGTGAAGTACCGGACCCCCAGCGGAGTGTTCGCGGCGTTACCCGCCGTCGTAGTCAACGCACCGGACTCTTCACTGTGTGGGTCGGCCAATGTGACGTCCATCAGTAACCCACCCGGACGTGTCACCGGACCGGTTGTGGGGATGGCCGCTACCCCAAACAACAGGGGATATTGGCTGACTGGATCCGACGGTCGGGTCTACGCCTACGGCAACGCTGGCACCGACGTGCCGGGCGGGACCGCCGATCTGGGGCACCCACGTTGAACCATCCGGTTGTCGGGATGGCTGCGACTCCAAACGGGAACGGTTATTGGCTTGTCGCCTCCGATGGTGGGGTCTTCGCCTACGGAGATGCTCGGTTCTACGGATCCACCGGCCACCTCGTCCTCAACAAGCCGATCGTCGGCATGTCATCGACCCCTGATGGCAAGGGGTACTGGTTGGTCGCATCGGACGGTGGGGTCTTCGCCTTCGGAGATGCGAAGTTCTACGGATCCATGGGCGGCGCAGCCTTGAACCAACCGGTCGTGGGCATGGCCCAGGATCGGGCAACCGGGGGCTACTGGCTGGTCGCCGCCGACGGCGGGATATTCAGTTTCCACGCACCATTCCACGGGTCCACGGGCGACATCACCCTCAACAAGCCGATCGTCGGCATGTCATCGAGCCCCAATGGATCCGGTTACCGCTTCGTTGCCTCCGACGGGGGTGTCTTCTGCTTCAACGAACCATTCTCTGGTTCCATGGGGGCCTCTCATTTGAACGAACCAGTTTCTGGGATGGCCCAGTCCGGGCCTGACGGGTACTGGCTTGTCGCCCAAGACGGGGGAATGTTCAGTTTCCGTACTCCGTTCTATGGCAGCCCTGTCGCCAAGGCCGCCGAAACGGGAACGGTCGTCGGGACGGCGTCGATCACTCACGAACCACGCGGCTGGACGCCCGACAACTTCTACCTTGTCATCTGTCCCGCCAACGAAGCATTCAGTCTGTTCTGTGGCGGACAGCCGGACACCAGCGAACCCGACCAAACGACGGGCAAGTTCTCGATCAACCTGCTACCCGTGGCGTGGAAGATCGGCATGTACTACTACACGGCTGGCGGTGAGATCATCATCGGTAAGTCCGTGACCATTACCCCGCAAGCAGGTAAGACGATCAAGCAGAACGTCAGCATGGCGTATGTCGTCCCAGCGGTTGACGGAACGGTGGCCATCACAGGAGCCCCGAAGAACTTCAACTCGATCGCCTACATGGGCGTCCAAGCCTGTCCCGGGGACGCGGCTGCCTTCCGTGTCGGCTGCAACCAGGGGCAGGAGGACTACGACGACGTGAGCCCAGGATCTCACTACTCGATCGACGTTACGCCTGGGCTCTGGACCGTGGCTGCGTATTACAACAACGACAGCAACACAAGAGTGTTCGCCGGTATCCCCGTCGAGTTCAAGTCCACGGCGGGAGTGACGAAGAAGATCAACGTGACGATGAAGTACCAAGGAATCTAACGGCGGGGACCGCAGGGGTAGTGGCAGGGCGACGGGGTTGAACCTCGGAGCATTACGATAGGGGCGTGCAGCGAAACGGCACAGTGTCCTGGTGATCGGAGCGGCGTTTCTCGGCGGCCTGGTAACCATGGTCTTGACCGGGATCGTGATGCTCGTTGCCTATCCCGGTACCGTGATCGGTGGCTGCCATACAGCCTCGGTTCGGGGTGGTCCTGAGGTCTGCACGTCCCTCGCCACCTTCTGGGAAGTAGTGGTGACGGCTGGCGTCGTCGGGACCGTAGCGGTTGGAATGGGGATCGTGATGGCGGGACATCGTCACCCGGTTCCGTTCTCAAACTGACCCACTGTCAACCAGTGGGCCGCCGGGATATTCTGAGCCATGGCCGTTGTCAACGTGATCCTCGATGGTGGTGACCACTACTGCTGCGGCCAACACCGAGAAGTGGGCGACGTCGTCACCATTGAAGTTCTCAACTACGAGGGGACGATCTATGAACAACGCCACGGAGGGCTCGGGCTCGACTCAGTAACTCGGCCGATCACGGGAACCATTACGGGCATCCAGTGGCGACCGGCGATCATGCGGCGCGAAGGTGACTACGCGATGGTCTTGGAGGGGTACGGGGCAGGGTATCCAGTCGATAACAGTGACTACCGGGATCCCACGGTCTCGGGGTTCGACTGGGCCTTCGACTTCACTGTGGACAGTAACGACCCGCTCCCGCCACCTCGGGAGATCCGGCGTGCTGCCGTGGATCCGAGTTCCGCTGTGAAGTGGTAGGGACTCCCCCCTACTTCCCGGGTTGAACGACCAGCCACGCAGGTAGATACTGGCCCGTCGGTCATTCCGGCGGAAGGGACTTGGGACCATGATCCCGAACGTGGTGAGGGCGGCGAACTGCACCCAGGACCGCCTGCATGCGGTCCATCCTCGCCATCGCCTTGGTCGTGTCAGCCTGTAGTTCGACGCCGTCGGCCACCCGTACACCACCCCTCAGTTCCGTCACGACCCCGGTGACCATTCCCGCCTCCATCACCACCACGACGTCCGGCATCGCCCCAGTCGCCGTCATAAGAACCATTGACGGCATGCTCGATACTCCGTCCTCAGACGAGGCCAACCCACTGGCCTACGGGTCCGTCATCCCGGCCGCCCAGTTACTGACCCCCGTGATGATCGGGGGCGGTGTCGGATATTCCATGACGAATACGAATGGGACCATCCGTACCTCTACCCGGCCCGGACCATTGACGGGGGCAAGACCTGGGAGATCAATGGTGCCTGGTTCGGCAACCCCACCGCTGATTCTCAGAACTTCGTGAACACGATCGGCGGGGCGTCGTCACAGGTCGCCTGGGCGTGGGACCGGCCCCCGACCGATCCATCCCAGACCCTCTACACGACGATCGACGGCGGCCAACAGTGGTACCGGACGGTCTGGCCGGGGACTGTGATGGCGATCGGGCAGGGGTCGAACGGGGACCTGGTTGCCCGGGTGGCCCCGTTGATATTCACCGTGAACCACAAGGTGGTCCCGTCGGGGAGTCCCGGGGTGTACGCGTCGACGGATGGTGGGAGTATTTGGAAGTACGTTGAGGCCCTATTCGACCGCGCCCTGACACGGCACGGCTGGCACTCTCCTCGTTCGCGATAGTTGCCTCGCCCGGAACGGCACATTCGGGCGTGTGGATAAGTTGCGACTAGCGGTCTCCGTGGCCAGTCGGTCGTCCGGTCATCCGAGCATCGGTTGGTTGACAGTGAAAGACTTGCCGATGATGCAGAAACGCTTGGCGGCACTGGTGGCTGTGGTGGGAATCTGTGCGGGCCTCGGGTCGTGTACGACAGCGAAGTCGACTCCGTTGACCACGCAACCTGTTGGACCGGCCATTGAACTCCAACCTGGACGAGCAGCGCCGCCCCAAATAGTCGTGGCGGAACCAGCCGGTAGCCCAAAGGTGGCGGCTCCTCTGTCGGGGACGCAAGGCCTGGTTGCGCCTACCGAGAAGATTTACCGCCCCTGAAAATCGACAAAGATGCCACCGATCGCCGGATATGTACCGGGCCAGGAGCCAGGCGGCGGAGCCCAACTCAACCGGCCCGGCGGCAGGCATGGTAGTGGGCTGGCTCAGACCGTCCCCTATTGGCACAACCGGGCGTGTGGATGAGCCAAGCAACGAGTCAGGATGGAGACGTAGGCTGGGAACATGAAGAACTCGTACCGTCCAGGTACGCTCATTGGCCCTTGCCTCGCTGGAATCCTGCTCGGACTCGGCCGTCTAGTTGGCCTCGGCGTCCCTGTTCCCATCGGTGTCGCTCCCGCCGCGGCTGCCATCCCGCCATCCGAGTTCGTGGGTATCACGACGACGTGCTTCGGGGTGGTTGAGCCATTTCCGGACAACGACCTCACACCGGCTTTCATCGCAACGATGTACAACCTGCCATCTGGAGCGAATCCGACGGCGTCGTACACGCTCGCCTACGGTGGACGGTCCATAGCCTGGGCCCCCAAACCCTTTCGTCTCTGGACGACCAACACCAGCCCGGCGCCTACTCGCTCGGGGACATTTCCTTTCCCACCTGGGCCTGGGATCCGGGGTACACGCCGGTATCTATCACCGTCACTTGGAGCGACGGGGTTGGTGGCGGTGGCACCCGGACGCTTCCTGTAGGGGTTCCGGCGTGCAGTGCGAACCCTCGTCCACTTCTCACTTATCCGGGAGTGCCTGCGGTGTCGGCTATGGCGGTCAATCCGACCGACACCGGCTATTGGATCGCCGAATCCTCTGGAGCGGTGTCTGGAGGGGTGTCGTTCGGCGATGGGTATAACGCATACAACTACGGGGACATGAACTGGATCCAACTCAACGGTCCCATTGTCGGCATGGCTCGTACCGCCGACGGTCAGGGCTACTGGCTCGCGGGATCTGATGGCGGGATCTTCAACTTCGGCTCCGCACGCTTCTTCGGATCGGCGGGCGGCCTCCACCTGAATGCACCTATCGTCGGCATGGCCGCAACGCCGGACGGCGGCGGCTACTGGCTTGTCGCCAGCGACGGCGGTGTGTTCTCTTACGGAGACGCCAGGTTCCCTGGCTCGATGGGCGGACAACCGCTCAACAAGCCGATCGTCGGCCTGGCTGTTGACGAAACGACGGGAGGCTACTGGCTGGTGGCATCTGACGGCGGAGTCTTTTCGTTCAATGCCCCGTTCCACGGGAGTACGGGAAGCCTTGTTCTCAACGAGCCGATTGTCGGGATGCAGGCGGCGCCGGATGCTTCTGGCTATCGCCTCGCCGCAAGCGATGGGGGTGTCTTTTCGTTCGATCTTCCCTTCGAGGGAAGCTTTACCGGCCTCTCCCCGTCTCCCATAGTCGGAATCGCTGGATCAGGATCGACGGGCTACTGGCTGCTGAATGCCTGCGGCGGGATCTACTCCTTCGGCACTGCCACCTACTACGGCTACAGCGGCTCGCCTACTTGTCCTTGAGCGGGCGGCCCGCACGTTCACCTGGTTCGACCGTCTCTCACCGCCGATACCAGAGGTAGCCCCCGAACGCCGGATATGCCCTACCACCGACCGGCACTTCAGGGACGCTATAGAGGTGCCCCACAGTCGGCATACTAAGGCCGTGCAGAATCGTGATGTGAACGCGGATGTTCACCGACGTGGAAGGGTCTGAGAATTGCGTATCTCACCCCCACTGGCTGGACGGGTGTTATGTCCGATCCCTCACCAATGGCCTCGCCCCCGTCGAGCGGAGCCTCAAACTTCACGCCCTGCTGGGCGACACCCTTGTCCTCAGTGATGTGCAGCTCATCGACAGCCCGATCGTCTCCCGCTTATTTTCCGATCACCAGTTTCGGGCCTTCTTGGCGAGGAACCCGAACTTCTTGGAACTGGTCTCGGACACAGATCAAGTTGCCGTGGACACATTGCGCGCTCGTAACCCAAGGTCTTCGCCGCACGGAGCCCCCTGGCTGGATCCCGTCCGGAACCATTGACCGAGAACTGATCCGACAGCTTGCAGAGCTGGTGATCACAGGTGGAAGCGATCCTGCAACCATTCCCGGCTCCAAAAGAGGTCGGGAAATGCTCGGACGATGGCCCCAGCACGAGAATGAATTGCGGGGAATCGTCAACTGCCTCTCGTACTTCGTCGAACATGATGCAAATGTGCGACAAGCGACCACTGAGAGGTCGACCCGCGAATCATCTTATGGCGTGCTGCTTGAGATGCTCGACAAGGACCTTCGTCCTAAACATCGAAAGGCCGTCGAGCAGACGATCGAATGGATTCACGTAAATGTTAGAGACCCTGCTCTCCGTCCGTATCGGTCCGAAGTTCTGTCGCGGCTGCCTTACACGGACACGTCCGATTCGGCCGAGATGGTTCGCAACACCGTAACTCAGGCATGGAATTGCGCGGTGGAGACGACCATTGCCCCGGACGGAGGGTCCGCTTCCCGACTGCCTTTTGCGCCGCCTCTGGCCGCATACCGCAACTCGGTTTACAATGGCCTACTTCCAATTGGGACAGCGACATTCGCTCTCGAATAGGCAAGGTCCAGCGTCATTTAGAACACCTTCCCTGGGACTCACATAGTCTTGATTGGAACGAGCTTGCTCGAATCGCAGATCACATCCGTGAATCACAAGTCAGATATCAGCGAGCCAAAGCAACACAGGACGATTCCGAGCCAGATGAGCTGCGGAGACTCGTTCGGGACGTGGCGGCGCGAAATGCCGGCGTTGCGTCGCCGGACCGTTGCCTCTGCGACGACGCTTCTCCTGAATACTCTGGTCGCTGGTGGCGACGGAGCCTTGGGCGTGCTGGTCGGCGGGACGCCCGACAAGGCCGCTGCCATCGCTGCCGGCGGTTTTCTGGTCACTAGCGCCGTGCAGGCGGTCGGAGTCGATTGGACCGGATTCGCTGTGGTGAACACTCTGAGCCGAGGAATGAGTGACTTACGTCGCGACCCGAAAGAAGAGTTGGACAATGACATCTAACTCCAGGGGCGTTCGCGTCATCGAACTGTGGCGCCCGCCTCGCCCCCTTTTTCCCGTGGATTGCGTGATGTCGGTCGGAGATTTGCCCTGGACGTCCTATTCGATGATCAAGGAGGATGCAGAGCAGTGGCGAGCGAGTCACGTGGGCGAGCGCAATGACGAGAAACTGGCTTTGGTAAGCCTACGAGCGAACCCACGTGGCAGGGTCACGTTTGAGCTCGGCAAGACCACTTGGGCTGAGATCCGACCGGCGAACCTACGTCGGGAGCGTGGCCTCACGTCCGCTGAGATTGACTCGGCGGTCGGTGATTTCGCACAGACCCGCCGATGGCCAGCGCCGAACCTTTGTGCCGTGCATGTCGCCGTCAGGACTTCCGACAATTCCCTAGTCTTGACCCGCCGTGCGGCGGATCTCGCTTTCTATCCAGGCTCCTGGAGTGCCTCCTTCGAAGAGCAACTCGATCCGGAGGACCTTCTCAGCGGATCTGCGCCGCATAACGCTGCTCGCGGTCTGCGAGAGGAGTTTGGCCTCGCGATGGGCGAGGCGCGAGTCGAGGACTTTGCGATATTGGCGCTGATTGTTGAATGGCCAAATGGGAACGTTGGATGGGTGATGGCTGGAGATCTCGATCTGACATTCGGGGAAGTTGCCGAACGGCGGAAATACGTTCCTCCATCAATGGCCGAATGGAGCGACCTGAGACCCGCAAACCCAGCCACTGGGACTGTCACTGAATTGCGACAGAGCCTCTCTCCAGTGAAGGGACACCCAATCGGTTCAGTGCACCCGACTGTCGCTATCCGGCTTGCTCTTGCGTCGGCTTACTGGGCTGCTGGCCGTCGGTAGACGAGGGTCAGTGCTGTAGCTCGTTCATGTGTCGCGCAAGGCGTTTTCCCATCCTGCTGGTGAACTGGTTCATATCGAAGTAGCAAGCCACGCGTTCTTGGCACCGCATACGAGCCCACGCGTAAGTCGTCAATCGGGGTGGTAGCTCCCCGTTAGACAGCCCCTGTTAGCCGTCTCCGACCAACACGGGGGGCGTTCAGCGGCTTGGCGCCATGCCGAGTGCGGAGGGCGTCGTATCCGGGAACTGGCCATCTCGAGCGAACCAGAGCCTTCGGTCCGGGGGCAACCTTTCGACGAACCGTTGCATCACACCACGCGATAGACCAGTAGATCTCCGCAACCTGCCATGCGTCATTCGCTGGGTCCGACCGGACAGCGACGTGCCGTGATGTCCGCGAGCTGCTTGTTGACACCCGGGACGAAGAGTTGTTTCAGCGGGTGGAGGCTGTCGGCGCCATCCCCTTCGCCCGTCCAAGTGGGGATGTAGTCGACCGCATGGACATCGTCTGGGTGCGCATTCGGCTTCGGGTCGTCGAAGAACTCGACCAAACTGCGGCCGAAGACATTCAGGCTCACCACAAAGAGATCGCGAATAAGCTCCCGGCTATCCGAGGTGCCATGGAGCACGATCGAAGCTCGGGTGGCGGTGCGGACTCGGTCATACGTATCCAGGACATGGCTGGCCAGTTCTTCCAGCTCTCGATCCGAAACAAACTCGCTCAGCTGTCGACTCCTCTCAGATCTCCGATCCTACGTCCAGTTCGTTGAGCCAACGGCTGCAACTGGTTAAGGCCGGGTCGATGTCGAGGGGTGACCCCGAACGCCCGGTCAGGGGGCCGCGTTTGGCCCCTTTTGGCCGCCGCCCGCTTGCTCGCGAGCACTGAGTCGCATCGGGCTGATGAGCAGCCCCTCATCGCTGAAGCGGAACACGTCCACGCCGCCCGGTGAACCAAGTGAACCTGTGAACCTCCGATTGGTCATTTCCGATCCGTGTTTCCGGCGATCCCAAATCCACTAAGCCTCGATCCACCGATTGACCTTCTGATCTGAACGCCGCGGATTCGCGGAAAGTGCCTCCCCGCCTGGGAGAATTGTGATGTTCGAAGTCACGATTCGCACCAGAACCAGGAGGCACTTTCAGTGAGTTCATCATCGCGCGGAATCGACCGGATTGCAGTGACCTTTGACGAGCCGACTCTGGTGGCTGACGCTGGTCTTCTGGTGCCGGCCACTCTGATGGTCCGCCTCGGCCTGGAGTCCCTCGTGAACCAGATGGTTCGGCTGCGTGGCCGCGTCGGCGGAGCTCATCCCGGCCGCAAGGTGCTGACGCTGGTGGCGGCGATCCTGGCCGGGGCATCCCACATCGACCACGCTGACCGGTTGCGGGCCGGGGCAACGGGCCGGGTGCTGCCCTTCCGGGTGATGGCACCGTCCACGTTGGGCACGTTCCTGCGCTCGTTCACCTTCGGCCACGTTCGCCAGCTGGACGCAGTGATCGCCGAGGCCATCCGACGGGCGTGGTCGGTCGGGGCCGGTCCGGGGAACGAGGCGATGACCATCGACCTCGACTCGACCATCATCGAGGTGCACGGGAAGCAGAAGCATGGTGCAGCATTTGGCTACACCAGGGTGCTCGGCTACCACCCCCTCCTCGCCACGCGGGCGGGCACCGGCGAGGTGCTCCATGCCCGTCTCCGCAAAGGCTCCTCTCAGCGGGGCACCAAGCGCTTCTGTGAGGAGCTCATCGCCCGGGTGCGACGGTGTGGAGCCACTGGTCCGCTCACCCTCCGGGCCGACTCGGGGTTCTTCAGCTGGGATCTGCTGGCCATCCTCGACCGGCTCTCGGTGGCCTGGTCGATCACCGTGCATCAGAACGCCAGCGTGCAGGGGGCAATCGCCGCCATTCCCGAGGATGCGTGGCACGACATCACCTACCCCGACGGCGGTGCCGCCCAGGTGGCGGAGACCATCTATGTCACCGGTGGGGGCAAGACGAAGCGGGCCGAGCGTCGGGTGCGCCTGGTCGTTCGCCGCACCCGGCTGACCGATCGAATGCAGCGACAGCTCTGGCCCGACTGGCGTCACCACGCCTTCGTGACCAACCTCGAGCTCGAGGCGGTCGAGGCCGACCGGTTCCACCGAGCCCACGCCACCGTCGAGCTGGCCATCCGGGACCTGAAGGAAGGAGCCGGTCTCGAGCACTGCCCCTCGGGGCGGTTCTTCGCCAACGCAGCCTGGCTCGGGTGCGCGGTGCTCGCCCACAATCTGATTCGCTGGACCGCCTCCCTCGGCAGCATCCACGCCGACGATCAGCTGACCGTCGCCTCGACGGTGCGCTTCCGGGTCCTCACCGTTCCCGGCCGCCTCGTCAACCCCGCGGGCCGACCCGTCCTCCGTCTGCCCGAACGTTGGCCATGGGCGCAGTTGTTCACGACCGCATTGTCGAGCCTGCGTTCCTTGCCGCTCATCACCTGAACAACAACCCGCGGCCGGCGCAGCCGCAGACGCTTCAACCGTGCGCTGACAGCCGACGTCCATCACGAGACCTTGGTCGATCACGCCTTCGTTCGACGCGTCGCGCTGCCCCGGTCGCCATCAGCACCGCTTCAGATTGAGCGTGCCCTTCCCCTAGTCTGTCGGTGGATCGAGGCTTAGAGAGACTGTCAAATCTCTATCCCACCCATAAAAAGGTTCACCAGGTTCACCAGGTTCACAAAACAGCAGCCTGATCAGGACCTTTGGTCCACCCAGAGGTTCACTTCTTCCCCAGCGGCATCAACCGCCACCAGAGAGGCGCCCCTGGTATTTCCGAGCCCCGGACGATCTTCTTGCCCGCAATCGCAGCGCACCCGCTTTGAAGTGAACGCAATCCCCCAGCTGGTGGCGGAGCTTCTACCTTCGCCCACCTGGCCGGTCATGTGCTTGGCAGCGAAGCCACTCAGGTCGCCGCTGCCAACCTCCTGGTCCTGGTACTTGTCCCACCACTCCGCCACCAACGCTGTCCAGGCGTCGGCCTCGAGGTCGGAGAACGCCTTCATCTTGTCGGTGTTGTCGAGGGGGCCTGTGCGGGATCCCGCACACCTCTGGAAGAGGATGCCGCCGCCGATGGTCTCAGCCCATGATTCGAAGGTCCTTCCCTTCGTCTTCGACCCCCGTGGCATCCCCTCCGCAACCCAAGACTGGACAAGGACAAGAGCGGCCCAAACCAGTTCGCCGCGGTGCTCCCAGACCCCAATCCATCAGCCGATCGTGACGGAAAACCCGACCCTCCTCGGGATGCTCGAGTCCAGCGTCCAATTCGAATGAGGACGCACCGTCGGCCGTGTGTCCCGTTGGAAACCCAAGACGTTGTTTCCCGTAACAACCACGAACAGCGAATGGGGATGATGACGATGTCGGACGATCTGATGATCCTCCCCGATAGGTACTGGGGGCTGTGATCATGGCGGCAAAGGTCTCGATGTTCAACTTCTTGTTGATGTTGTCCAGCAATACCACGATCGGACCACTCCGCAACAGCGCAACCATTCGGAACTGGCGCTCATCTTCGAGCTTCCCGACCGTCGTGATCGTCGGTGATGTCGCAAGCCCGGGAAGGGTCAGGGCCTCGACAAGCAGACCGGCGCCCGTTCCCGCTACAGGCTTGTCCACCAGATGGAGCGGGGTCGCGCGGAGGTGATTGGCCTCACGAAGGAGTCCGGCGAGAAGGCGGCGATGGCGTGGGAGCGGCTGGCGTCATCTTCAAATGGGAAATCGCCAAACAGTTCGAACTCGATCAGGTGGCGGGCTTTGGCGATCTCCACCCTGGTCAGTGGGGCCGGAATGAAGGGGATGTGCAGATCGTTCATCCAGATGGAACAACATCCGGCTGTCCGGGTGGTAGCCGGAGTCCGTCCCCAGTTTGCCGGACGGGCCGAATCCCGGAGCGGCCCGGACTCCGACGAGGTGGGGCACAGGCGGATGAGGGTCGGCCAACATGTCACTGATCACTCACGGAGGGGGTTCAATCTCATATATGCGCTTTTTGTTTCTCCTCACCCAGCGGATGATCCGGTGATGGAGGTAACTGGCGAACATGTCCTTTGCCAGGCGTTGCACCGCCGCAGACTCCGCTTCCCTCGGCAAGAACACCAAGATAACGAGTCACCGAAGGTGAATAACTGCGGTGGATCATTCGCATCTTCGATAGCTCGCCATGCGAAGTAGGCCAGTCGGCAGGATTTCTGGATCATTCTCCACAATCTGCGTTCACGCTCTCTAAGCCCAAAGTCCGGTGACTGTGTAGGCGCTGGACTCGGAGGGTGCTCCACGACGAATCCCCTGGTCATCTCCATTCCGTCTGGGTGACCCTTCCGCATGGATCGAAAATCCTTGGCTCGAATATTTCCGGTAAAGCCGCGAATCGACCGATGTCGCCGGGGGCGCATCCCTGGTCACCCAGCCAAGTGACTACCTCCCCCACTAAACCTGCCCTTCTCATTCATGTACTCACTCGCCACATCCCAGGGAGTGGCCCCAAGTTCCAGGGAGGCTGACGCCAAATACGCCGATCGAATGGTTCGCCATGAATGGCTGTGAACCAAGGATTGTCCTGTGGAATAATGGTCATTGAAATCCCTTCGAGGATGCCGCCCTGCCCCTCCACAAGGTTCGGGCGGCATCTGTATTCCCTGGGGTCGGCCGCGATATCAGGTCGACCCAAGTCGATTAGTTGGTGATCGTGCGGCCACGTTCACCGAGCGCCTGTGCCTCCATCGCGAGGGCGAACTCCTCCAGGGCGGAGACCGAAACCGTATGCCCCCGGCAATCCGCACCGACGGCAGTGTCCCCTCTCGAATCAGCGTGTAGGCACCGGTACAGCGAGATGCCAGCACCTCTGTGACCTCACGGACCCGTACGAACTTCGTCATTCGACCTCCAACTCGATTGCTATGCACTCCACGGATGCATTCACGGCGTGAACACACTGTCCGTTCAAGTAAACGTTTTGGAGGCGATTCTTTTTTACACAGTCGGTGGAAAAGTTTCGAGCTCGTCATCCTTCGTTCCCGTCCCGAGGACTCTGCACCCTCCGCCGAACCGAGTTTGGTGACCAGGTCGGTTACGACGAGTTCCTTGCCCATCAGGACCTTTGATGTAGGGGGCGATCCACCGTTGTCTGCGCAGTGCTCGTTCCGGTCCATAGACTTTGGTTCCTCCAGTGGCCCCTCACCATCCATCTGTGGGACCACTCGACCCGGGAGTGGTGACCGCCCCCGCCTACCTGCCTGATGGCCGATCGCGGATCCTCACCACCCTGACGCCGGAAGTTCCGCTCCCTGCCGCTCCGCTTGGCGCCGCAGGTGTCGAGGAGCTCCCCGGCCTCCGTATTCTCCACCAGTCCTTCTTGTTCGAAGAGTGACCAGAGGGCGTAGAGCCGACGACGCTGCAGCGCCGTGTTCGTGTCGACCTTCGCCGTTTTGGCCAATCCCGCTGGTGCAGCTCGATGTCCTCGATCTGGGTGTCGAGGGCCATGCGTGGTCGGGACTCATGCACCAATCACCAAGGTCGTTGCGTCGGACAAAACTGAGAATCGGTATGCCCGCCAGGCACTCCGTCGTTGTAGACATCCGAAGCCCCCAGACGACGGCGTCGTACCAGTTCGGACAATCTGGTGGGCAGTTCGAGTGGCCAAGATGGCCGAAGACCGGACGCTCAAATACAGCGAGGCCGACCTGGTCGTCGGTCATGTGCGGCTGGAATACGTCGTCAACGATGTCCCCATGGAGGACGGTGTTCTCCTGGCAGAGTTGGTGCCGCACCGGAGATCAAGTCGGAGTTTCTGCCGACACCCACCACAGCCGCGGCATCTGATGGTCACGAGAATCCATCGCAATGTGGGCAGATCCTTGGCGAAGCTGGTCTGTTTCCTGCTCCGCCCAGGGCATCACGTTCCCGCTCCACGTCACGATTCCATCAGCGACCACCGGGAACGTCTTGGGGTCAATCGGAAATGTGGGAATCGTCGGTTGGGGAGTTCGTTAT
>CAWIOU010000044.1:0-302940 GCA_963837805.1 uncultured Acidimicrobiaceae bacterium | reverse complement strand
ATGTCGTACATGGCCTTCCACGAATCGGGCGTCGAGTTCTCGAAGCGGACCGAGGGGCGATAGTCCCCGACATTGTTGACCAGGATGTCGACACGGCCGTGCTCGGCGAGGACGGCGGAGGCCAGCCGGTCGACGTCGGCGGCCACGGTGACGTCGACGATGTGGGTTCGGGCCGTGCCGCCCTCGTCGTCGATGGCCTGGCGCGTCCGTGTCGCCCGGTACTCGTCCACTTCGGCGATCTCGACCAGTGCGCCATGCTCGGCGAACAGTCTCGAAATGGCCCCGCCGATCCCGTCCCCGCCGCCGGTGACCACCGCCACCCGTCCGTCGAGGAGCCGGTTCCAGTCACCGATCGGGGTGACGTCGGTGGGCCGTTGTGGGTTCATGGTGCAGCAGTCCTCGCTCCGCGCCCGGTGCACCGGAACCGAGCGCCCCGATGCCGTCGAATGGTACCGTCGGATGTCACCATGCCACGCTCGGGGGAGGGGTAGTTCCGTCGCACCATCTGCCGGAGCATGCTGATCGGGAGGTGAAACACGATGACCACGATGCCCACGACCGCTACCGCCGATCCGCTGCTGGACGAGCTGGATGATTGGTTGTCCGACAACTGGGATCCGGAGAGCACGGTCGCCGAATGGTGGGAGCGACTGGGCCTCGCCGGCTGGTCGGCGCCGACGCTCCCCGCCGATTCCTACGGCCGGGGGGTGTCACGGGCCGACGGACTCCGGGTGCAGCAGCGGATCGCCGCCGCCGGTGCCCTCGGCCCCCCGGCCGGACTCGGGCTCCTGCTGGCCGCGCCCACCATCGTGACCCACGGGACCCGCCGGCAGATCGACACCTACGTGCGGGACATCGTGACCGGCCGTCAGTCGTGGTGCCAGCTGTTCAGCGAGCCGGCTGCCGGTTCCGATCTGGCCGGCCTGCAGACCCGGGCCGTACGCGACGGCGACGAATGGATCGTCAACGGCCAGAAGGTCTGGACCTCGGGGGGACACTATGCCGACCTGGGCATGCTCCTGGCCCGGACCGATCCCGACGTACCCAAGCATCAGGGCATCACCTACTTCGCCTTTCCCATGCACCAACCCGGAGTCGAGGTCCGCCCCCTCCGCGAGATGACCGGACGCGCCCTGTTCAACGAGGTCTTCATGACCGACGCCCGGGTGGGAGACGATGCGGTGATCGGCGGCGAGAACCACGGGTGGGCGGTGGCCAACACCACGCTCATGAACGAACGGGCCGGCCTCGGGTCCGGAGCCGGGTCGCCCATGAGCTCCGGCGCACTCCCGGGCACGGTTGCCGGTCACCTCCACCGCCGGGCCGGGGACTTCGTTGCCCGGGGAGGCGGCCGACGGGCCGGAGCCGGGCGCAACGGATCGACCTCGAAGCCGGAGGATGACGCCGGGGGCGACAGTGAATCGGGCGCCCTGGGCTTGATGTCGGGCGGGGCCGATCTGATGATCACACTGGCCAAGGGCACGGCATCAGGATCCGATCCGCTCATCCGCCAGGACCTCGCCCGCCTCTACACGCTCGGCGAGCTCGGTCGGTTCAATGCGCTCCGTCTCAAGGCGGCCAAGCAGTCGGGTAAGGACATACCCGGCATGCCCAACATCGCCAAGCTGTCGATGAGCCAGATCATCAGGCTGTCCCGCGATCTCGGACTGCGGATCGTCGGAGCCGGCGGCATGCTTCACGCCTACGACGAAGCCGGGCGGAAGGAGTTGGTGAAGGCCACCGGAAGCCCCCGCACCGTCATGGTCACCGAGCTGGCCCTCCTGTCACCGGCGCCCTCCATCTACGGGGGAACCGATCAGATCCAGCGCAACATCATCGGCGAGCGGGTGCTCGGGCTCCCGAAGGAAGCCGGAGCCGATCGCAACACCCCCTTCTCCGAGCTTCCCAAGAACAGCTGAGGAGAGGACCAGGCATGTCCGGGATCTGCGCGGGAAGGGTCGTCGTGGTCACCGGTGCCGGCCGCGGCATCGGCCGGGGTCACGCCATCGAGTTCGCCCGGCAGGGGGCCAAGGTCGTCGTCAACGACCTCGGTGCCGAGGTCGACGGGAGCGGGTCCTCCGAGGGCCCGGCCGGCGAGGTGGTCGAGGAGATCCGCGGCTTCGGGGCCGAAGCGGTCGCCAACGGCGAGGACGTCAGCGACTGGGAGGGCGCCAGGCGATTGATCGGCACGGCCATCGACACCTTCGGCGGTCTCGACGTCCTGGTCAACAACGCCGGAATCCTCCGGGACCGGATGCTGGTGAACATGACCGACACCGAGTGGGATGCCGTCATCCGGGTCCACCTGCGCGGCACCTTCGCTCCCATGCGCTGGGCCGCCGAGTACTGGCGCCAGCGGGTCAAGGCCGGCGAGTCGAATGACGCCCGCATCATCAACACCACCTCGCCGTCGGGCATCTACGGCAACGTGGGCCAGACCAATTACGGGGCGGCCAAGGCCGGTATCGCGTCGATGACGGTGATCTCGTCGATGGAGCTCGGTCGGTACGGGGTCACCGTCAACGCCATCGCTCCCGCCGCGCTGACCAGGATGACCGAGAACCTGGGCTTCGGCGAGGGACGGGCGGAACGGAAACCCGACGAGTTCGACCCCAACGACCCCGACAACATCGCCCCCCTGGTCGTCTGGCTGGCCAGCCCCGAAGCGAGCGCCATCACCGGTCGGGTCTTCAACGTCCACGGTGGGCACATCAGCGTGGCCGAGGGGTGGGTGGCCGGACCGGGCGCGAACAAGGACGACCGGTGGGAGGTCTCCGAGCTGGGCGGGATCATCCCCGGCCTGGTGTCGAGGGCCGCTCCCAACGCCAACATGTCGGGCCGGCGGGACACATGACGACCACTGGGCCCGGGGTCTCCGTCTCGGCCGACGAGATGGCGGCCAGCTTCAAACTGGTCCACGATCATGCCGACCGGATCTATCTGTGGGACTACGAGCGGAGCCGGACCCAGCTGGTCACGTTGTATGAGAAGGCCATGGGCTCCCAGTGGAACAGCGTCACCGACCTCGATTGGGACATCGACGTCGATCCCGAAGGCCTGGTCGACCTCCACGGACCGGGCATGGAACTCTGGCGGGCCGCGGCCCGCGAGCCGGGCTCGCCCATCGCCGCATGGGGCGACCGGCAGTTCGTGGATCTCGGGATCGAGATGTTCAAGGCGTCCATCAGCCAGTTCATGCACGGGGAGCAGGGGGCCATGCTCACCGCGGCCAAGATCGTCGAGACGGTGCCGTGGATCGATGCCAAGTACTACGCGGCGACCCAGACGATGGATGAAGCCCGCCATACCGAGGTCTTCGCCAAATACCTCGACCGCAAGGTCGGCGAGGCCTACCCGATGAGCCCCTTCCTCGAAGAGCAGATCACCGCGCTGCTCGAGGACAGTCGCTGGGACATCGCCTACCTGGGCATGCAGATCGTCATCGAGAGTCTGGCCCTGGCCGCCTTCGGCGACATGCTCCGGCGGACCGAGGAGCCGCTGCTGGCCAAGTTGCTCCGCTACGTGATGTCCGACGAAGCCCGCCACGTCGCCTTCGGCGTGCTCACCCTCAAGGAGTTCTACGCCGGCCTCAGCGATGCCGAGCTCAAGGACCGCCAGGAGTTCCTCCTCGACAACACGCTCAGGAACCGGGCCCGGTCGACCACTCCCGAAGTGTGGGAGCGACTCGGCGTCGACCTCCACGCGCTGCTTCCGCACCTGTCGGCGGCGGCGGGGAAGATGAAGTCGAGCCCCTTCGCCGGGTTCCAGCGGGGGTTCTTCGCCAAGCTGGTGCCCAACGTGGGCAAGCTCGGACTGCTGGATGCCAACCGTGGCTATCTTCGGGAGCGGTGGGGTGAAGCGGGCCTTCTGCAATTCGAACACGCCAGTGACACCGCCTCCGACTACGACTCCTACGACGAGGTGGCCCGGGATCGGAGGTCCGGAGGATGAAGGTCGACCCCGACGGCGCCGGTTTCGACGGACAACGTCTCGAACGCCTGACGGAGCACTTCGAGAGCCGGTACGTGGCCACCGGGAAGATCCCCGGGTGCCAGATCGCGGTGACCCGCGGTGACCGGCTCGCCTACTTCCGGTCGATCGGGCTCATGGACCGCGAGCGCTCCAAGCCGGTCGAGGAGGAGACGATCTGGCGCATCTACTCGATGACCAAGCCGATCACCTCGATCGCCCTGATGCAGCTCTACGAGCGGGGCCTGTTCCAACTGACCGACCCGGTGCACCGCTACATCGGAGCCTGGCGGGGGCTGTCGGTCGGCGAGCTGGGGGAGGACGGCGCCATCACGCTGGTCGAGCAGGACCAGCCGATGACGGTTCGCGATGCCCTCACCCATATGACCGGCCTAGCCGGAAGCCTGGTGCCCGGTCACCCCACCGACGACCGCTTCGCCGCCGAGGTGCACGCCAAGCGGCACGGGTTGACGCTCGAGGGCGTGTGCTCGCTTCTGGCCGACTACCCGCTCAAATTCCAACCGGGCACTCATTGGAACTACGGACTGTCCACCGACGTCTGCGCCCGGCTGGTGGAGATCCTCTCCGGCGAGCCCTTCGACGAGTACCTCCGGGCCAACGTGTTCGAACCGCTGGGTATGGTCGATACCGGGTTCTCGGTCCCGGCCGGTTCGCTCGACCGGTTCGCCGCCTGTTACCGGTACCGTGCCGGCCAGGCTCCGGACCTCATGGACGATCCTGAGCAGAGCACCTACCGCCGGCAGCGTTCGTACCTGTCCGGCGCCGGCGGGCTGGTCTCGACGACGGGGGACTACCTACGGTTCTGCCAGATGCTGGTCGGCCGGGGGGAGCTCGACGGCCACCGGATCATCGGGCGTAAGACGCTCGAGCTCATGACCTGCAACCACCTTCCCGGTGGCCGCGACCTGGGCCAGGTCGCCATCGGCGGTTTCGGCGAGGCCGGTTTCAACGGTGCCGGATTCGGGCTCGGATTCGCGGTCGGCCAGGGACCGGTGGCCACGGCGGTTGCCGGATCGGTGGGGGAGTACTACTGGGGTGGCGCGGCCAGCACCGCATTCTGGATCGACCCGGTGGAGAATCTGGCGGCGGTGTTCATGACCCAGCTGCTCCCGTCGTTCTCGTATCCGTTCCGGGCTCAGCTGCGCGCCCTCGTCTACCAGGCGCTGGCCGACTGACCTGAGACCGATACCCCTCCTCACAGTCAGCGGAGGGCGCCGACGAAGCGCATGAACAGCGACCTGACCCGATCGTGTTCCCGCCCGGGCTCCGGCGACGCGGCCACGGCCAGACCGGCCTCGCTGGCCGCAGCCAGCAGCATCCGAGCCGTGAGGTCGCTCGGGGGGACCGAGATGAGCCCGTACCGGGCGAGGGCGTCGAGCGTTGCCTTCACCAGACCGAGGAAGTACTGCTCTTCGATCTCCTTCCAACGGGCCCAACCCAGCGCCGCGGGTGCCTCCTGGAGGGCGATGCGCCGGAAGTCGGCCTCACAACATTCGTCGAGGTAGGCGTCGACGCCGTCGGCCATGATCTCCCAGGGATCGTCGATTCCGGCCACGGCGGCGGCCACCCGGGCCACCAGCCGTTCCTCCATGACCACGAAGACCGCCTCGAACAGTTCGGCCTTGTCCTTGAAGTGGTGGTACACGGCGCCCTTGGTGACGCGCGCCGCGTCCGCCACCGAGTCGATGGTCGTCCCGGCGAATCCGTCGGCTGCGAATTGCGAGGTGGCCGCCTGCACGATCGCGTCGCGGGTCATGCCCGCGTACTCCTCCCGGCGGCTCTTGACATCCATCACCGTCCATCTTACAGTCACATACTATGAGTATCTCAAATATGACGAGTATGAAGCAGAAAAAATTGGACGGGCGGAGCGCGGCTGATCCGATCGTGACCGGGAAGGTCCCGAACGAGCGCCTCGAGCGCCTCAGCGTGGACACGGGGTTCGGCGCAATCGCCTATCTCGAGGTCGGCCAGGGCCCACCGGCCGTGTTCGTCCACGGGGTATTCCTCAACGCCGACCTCTGGCGCCACCAACTCGAAGGGCTGGCCGACGTGCGCCGGTGCCTGGCTCTCGACCTGCTGGCTCATGGCGCCAGTGCATCCGGCGGTGCCGGGTTGACCATCGGCGACCAGGCCGACATGGTCGTGGACTTCGTCGACGCCCTCGGGCTCGGCTCGGTCGATCTGGTGGGCAACGACAGCGGAGGCGCCATCGCCCAACTCGTCGCCGTTCGAGTTCCCGACCGGGTACGAACACTGACCCTGACCAACTGTGACGCCCATGACAACTGGCCGCCGGTTGCCTTCGCTCCCGTCGTCGACTTGGCCCGGGAAGGAGGACTGGCCGATACCCTCCGGTTGCTCGCCGTCGACCCGGGAGCCGCCCGCGCCTCGATGGCGACGGGCTTCGAGCACCCCGACGAGCTTCCCGACGAGCTGGTCACCGGTTTCCTCAGCTGCTACGCCCGGTCCGAGGCTCACGCGACAGCGGTGCAGGCGTACGTCGCCGGAATGGACAACGGCGTGACCGTGGCCATCCGCGACGATCTGGCCCGGTTCCGGTCACCCACGCTCATCGTGTGGGGAACAGGCGACGACTTCTTCGACGTGTCCTGGTCGCGCTGGCTGGCCGACACCATCCCGGGCACGGTCCGACGGGTGGAGTTCGAGGGGGCCAAGCTGTTCTTCCCGATGGAACGACCGTCCGAGTTCAACCGCGAGCTCCGGAACCTGTGGTCAGGGTCCGGTGACGGGCCCGGGTCGGCTCCCCTCCGGTCGGCCTAGTTGCGGAGTGTGGCGTACTCACCGGCCCGCACGATGGTGGCCTCACTGGATGTGGCCAGCGACCCCGAGTCAACGGGAGGCTGCGGGTCGTACTCGATCATCAACTGGGCCGCCTCGGCGGCCGTCCGGTCGACCAGCAGCTCCACCAGGCGCAGGGCCATGTCGATTCCGCTCGAAACCCCGGCCGAGGTGATGATCCGCCGGTCGAGGTGCTCGACCACCCGCTGCGGGGTGGCGATGGCCCCGTGGGCCTCGAGCTCCGGGAAACAGGCCCAGTGGGTGGTTGCCGACAGCCCGCGGAGGAGCCCGGCCGCGCCCAGTACGAGGGAACCGGTGCACACCGACGTGGTGTACCGCGTCGTCGGATGCGCGTGGCGGACCCACTCGAGTACCAGCTCGTCGTGTTCGAGCGGCCGTGTCCCGAATCCCCCGGGGAAGACGATCACGTCGGGCCGGGGGAAGTCGGCGAAGGTGCCGTCCACGGTGATGCCCAACATCCCGTTGTCACTTCGGACCTCGCCCCGCCGGTGGCCGATGAAGGTGAGGTCGATGGGAGGGATCCGCTGCAGGACCTCATAGGGTCCGACGGCGTCGAGGGCGGTGAATCCGGGGAAGAGGGGGATGACGACCTGCAGGTCGGCGGTCATGGGTGCACCTTTCGTTCGGCGACGACGCGGAAGCGGCGTCGGTAGGCATCGGGGGCGACCTCGAGCCGCCGCTTGAACACCCGTCTCATGGTCTCGGCCGTCCCGAAACCGCAGCGCGCCGCGATGAGGTCCAGGGTGTCGCCGGTGGTCTCGAGCTCACGGCGGGCGACCTCGGTCCGTACCCCTTCGACGAACCGGCCGGGGGTCTCCCCGACCTCGCTGGTGAAGACCCTGGTGAAGTGGCGCACACTCATGGAGGCCGCCTCGGCCAGGGCGGGGACCCGATGGTCGTCACCGGGAGCGGCTTCGACCAGGGTCTGGACCGCCCGCACGGTCGAGCGCTCGGCCCTGGGCACCCACACCGGCGAGGCGAACTGGGACTGTCCGCCCGGGCGGTGCAGGAACATCACCAACCAGCGGGCCACCGTCTGGGCCACCTCGACACCGAGGTCCCGGTCCACCAGGGCCAGCGCCAGGTCGATCCCGGCGGTGACGCCGGCACTGGTCCAGTACTTCCCGTCCTGGATGTAGATGGGGTCGGGATCGACCCGGAGCGAGGGGAACTCCGCGGCCAGCCGATCAGCCTGGGCCCAGTGGGTGGTGACCCGTCGACCGCCCAGCAACCCGGCCTCGGCGGCCAGGAAGGCGCCGGTGCAGACGGTGGCCACCCGACGGCACCGGGGGGCGGTGGTCCTGATCCACGACAGGAGATCCGGATCACGCCGCCCGCCCTCGGCCCGCCCGCCGCCGGGAAGGACCAGCGTGTCGATCCGCTCGTCCTCTCCGGGCAGCGGCTCCGTCTCCAGCCCCAGACCGCTCTCGGCCCGGATGGCCCGTCCGTCGCTGGAGGCCAGGGTGACCCGGTAGCCGCCCGGTCGACCCGAAAATTGCGCCGCCCGCCCCGCTCCGACGAAGACCTCGTAGGGCCCGACGACATCGAGCGACTGCACACCCGGGTACCCGACGATGACCACATGGCGCTCCGGCATGGAACCAGCGTGCATGACGGCGGTGGTGGCGTCAATGACGCAATACCCACCAATTAGGCCGTCGCCGAGTCGGTCAGAGCCGGAAGCGCCGGAAGAACGTCCAGATCACGTTGGTGGCATTTATCTGGAAGGTGGTGAAGCCGGTGATCGAGCTGATCTCCCGGCTGAACTTGCTGCCCGGCCAGGCGTGGCCACCCCCGAGGATGATGTAGAAGGCCACGTCGGTGCTGGCGGGGCACCGGTAGGTGCGCAGAATCACCTGGCTTGACAGCCGGGTGTCGGTCGACCGCGGGTGGCAGCCGTCTTTGAGCGCCCAGGCCTGAACGGTGGCCGGGAACCCCCGACCGTGCAGGTTGACCTTCACGGGGGCGGTGGTGGAGGTCGACGACGAGGTCGGTCCTCCGTGTCCCAACGCCCGGTTGAGGGTGCCCGTCCCCACCCCGCCGTTGAAGAAGAGGATCGGATCAGCGGTGCCGTTGAAGGCGATGACCGGAACCCGTCGTGACGATGGGCAGGGCTTGGGCAGCACCAGACCGGAGACGGCGGCCACCGCGGCGAACCGGTTCGACATGGTGCAGGCCAGGAGGGAGACCATGAACGAGCCGTCGGAGAGCCCGCTGGCGTAGACACGAGACGTGTCGATACAGAGCTCGGATTCCAACTGGTTGAGCATGGCCGTGACGAACGCGAGGTCGGGATTGGGCTGGGTGGTGGCCGACGTCTTCCACTGGACGGGCGTGCCCGTGCCGTTGGGGAAGACGGCCACGAAGCCGTCCTTCTGCCCGAGCACCCCGAACCTGGTGGTCGTCGAATGGATCACCGCCCCCTCGGCGAGACCGTGGAAGTCGACCACCAGCGGCCTCGGGACCGGAGCCCCCGGCTCGGCTCCCGGCTCGGCCGCGGTGGGACTGGGTGTGGCCGGCGAGGGGGTGTTGAGGAGGTACCACCGCGAGGTCCCGTCGACCTCGATGTCCCGTCGTTGATTGGTCACCGGGCCGGATTGGGTTTGGGCCCTGGCACAACCCGGAGAGGGGATCGGGGCGCCGGTGGCGGCACTGGTCGACGCCGACCTGGACGGGGCATCGGTGGTTGTCGGGTCGGCGGTCCCCGAGCTCGAACAGGCAGCGCACAGCACCATCAGCGCCATCCCCAACGCGGCCACGGGCGCGATCCTCCTGGCTGCTGAGCTCGTCATCATGGGGAGTAGCGAAGCACATCGGCGCCCGTCGTGCGGCCATGGGCCGCCACCGGGGATCAGTCGGTCGAGCGCAAACGGTCTTGGTGCCGGCTCGGCGTGGGCCGCTCCATCGCGGCAGGGGAACCCGACCCGGCATCGTCGGGTCCGGGTTGTTCTTCGCCGGCGAGCATGGACACCCCGAACAGGGCGACGACCAATCCGATCACGGCCGGGATCAGCCGCCCGTCTCCCCGGGCCAGGGTCTCGTCGAAGACGATGACGCCGAGCAAGGTGCTGGCGAACAGGGTCATGGCATTGCTCGACGCCATGGCCGGAGCCAGCACCCCGGTCTTGAGCGCCGATTGCTGCAGGGTGAAACCCAGCAGGGCGGAGATGATCAGGGCGTAGGTGGTCCAGGAGGAGAGGATCGGTCCGAGACCCTGGTGGAGGATGCCGACGAACACCTTGGTCACCGCGGCCTGGAAGGCGAAGGCACACCCGGCGGCCAGTCCGAACAGCAACGCCTGCCTCCCGCCGGTCCCGCTCCAACCCAGGCCCATGAGTATTCCGATGGCTGCGGTCATCAGCAGGCCGGCGGTCCACCAGGCGGTGGCCGATGGGTTGGCTGTCCCGGCACTCGGTTGGGAAACCGAGACGAAGGCCACGATCCCGACCACGACGGCCAGGGCGCCGGTGACCTCGCGCCGGCCGACCCGCTGCCGGGTGAGGCGCATGCCGATGGGGAGGGCGAAGACGAGGCTGAGGGTGCAGATCGACTGCACGACGACCAACGAACCCCGATCGAGGGCCGCGGCCTGCAGGATCCACCCCGCGGCCTGGAGGAGCCCCCCGACCAGCCAGACCGGTCGGCGCAGGACCTGGACCAGGAACCGGGGATCGTCGGCGCCCCCGGCGGTCTCCAAGGTCCCCTTCTGCTGGAGCACCGTGCCCACCGCGAAGCACATCGAAGCCAGAAGGGCCATGATCTCGGCCACCCGTGTCTCCTTCCCCTGGGCGAAGTCGGAACCATTATCCCAGCAACCGACGGCCGGGAGCGGATGGAGTTCCGCCGTCGGACGTCCACCGGTACCGAGCCGCGCCGGCCAGGGACCCGACGGGCAGTATGGTGGTGTCTGTCATCTCCGGTTCGGATCGGCCACGCCAGGCGTGCCCGCCCGATGGACTGACGGGGTCCACGTCCGTTCGAGAGCGCAGCGGCCGAAAGAGTCCAGATCGTCCCCTTCGAGCGACGCCGCCTCCGGGCTGCCGACCCATCCGCGCTGCAGGGCACGGAACGAGAGACATTTCATGGACACAGAGATCGCCGTGGCGCCCGGGACGGTAGCCAACCGGGAGGACTTCGCCGAGCTGTCCAGGAAGGTCCGTGCCGGAGGCCTCCTGGTCCGCCGCCGCGGGTACTACGTCGTCAAGATCGGTGCCACGGTGGTCGCCCTGCTCGTCCTCTTCGCTACCGCGGTCATCCTCGGGAACAGCTGGTGGAACCTGGGCGTGGCCGTCGGACTGGCCTTCGTGCTGGCCCAGCTCGGGTTCATCGGCCACGACGCCGGCCACCGCCAGATCTGTACCCGCCGCCGGGACAATGACGCCATCGGCCTGGTCATCGCCAACCTCTTCACCGGGTTCAGCTTCGGATGGTGGCTGGCCAAGCACAATCGTCACCATGCCCACACCAACCGTCCGGACAAGGACCCGGACATGGCCCCCGGTGCGCTGATCTACACGGTGGAGCAGGCCGAGGAGCTCGGACCGCTCGGTCGGCGCTACGCCAGTGCCCAGGCCGTCCTTCTGGTACCGCTGCTGTTCCTCGAGGCGCTCAACATGCACGTGGCCAGTGCCGTGGCCCTGGTGCGCCGTCGCGACCGGGGCGCGCTGGCCGAAGCCGGGCTGTTGGCCGTGCACGTGGCCGTCTTCTTCGTGGCCCCCTTCCTGGTCCTCTCACCGGTGCGGGCGGTCGTGTTCATCGCCGTGACCCAGTCGCTCTTCGGGTTCTACCTGGGGGTGAGCTTTCTCACCAATCACGTGGGGATGCCTGAAGTGGGAGCCGGCGACGAGATGGGCTTCCTGCGCCGCCAGGTCATCACCTCTCGGAATCTCTCCGGTCCACTCTTCACCGGCTTCCTCTTCGGTGGCCTGGACACCCAGATCGAGCACCACCTCTTCCCGACCATGCCCCGGGCCAATCTCCGGCGGGCCCGCAAGCTGGTACGGCCGTTCTGCACCGAGCGCCGCATCGACTATGTCGAACAGAGCCCGTTGCGTGCCTACTGCGATGTGGTCCGCCATCTGCGCAGCACCGGGGCGCGCCGGGCGGTTCCCGCCGTCGGGTAGGAACTCGCGGCTTCGCCGGGTACCGACGGGGCCGAAGGACTCAGACCCGCGCCTTCCGATCCGGGTCCTCTTCGAAGACGATCGGCGCTTCGAACGCCGCCCGCCGCGCCGCCCGGCGGAACGTGGCCAGCATGGCCGGCCCCACCAGCAGGATGCAGACGAAGGTGGTGATGGCCCGCCCGGTGTCCCAGCCCAGCGAGGTGGTGGCGTCGAAGATCAGGTAGCGGTGCACGTTGTCGGCCAGGGACCCGCCCGGAAGGTAGGCGATGGTGCTGGCCGGGTCGAGGTAGAACGGCCAGAAGGAGAGGTTGAGCAGGAACCCGAACACGTACCCCGAGAGTGCCCCGTAGGTGGCCAGCATGAGCACTTCGCGGCGGCCCGATGCCGGGGGGAGGAGTCCGGCGAACAACCCGACCCAGGCGCACCCGAACATCTGGTACGGCATCCACGGCCCGACGCCGCCGGTGATGAGGGCGGAGGCGAACAACGTCGTGCAGCCGAGGGTGAAGCCGAACCCCGCGCCGAAGACCCTCCCGGCGATGACGATGGTGAAGAACACGGTCTCCAGACCGGCCGTGCCGGCTCCCAGGGGGCGCAGGGCGGCGCCGATGGCGGACAGCACGCCCAGCATGGCGATGGCCTTGGCGTCGATGCCGCCCTCGGCCACCTCGGCGAAGATCACGGCCAGCACCAGCACCAGGAGGGCGCCGAACATCAGCGGGGCCATGGTGGCGTCCCCGATCTTGCCCGGGGCGACGAGGAAGGGCCAGAGGAAGGCCACCCCCCCGATGAACGACGCCATCACGATGACGACCCGCGAGCGCAGTCCGGTACGGATGGCCACCGAGGCCCCCCTCATCGGGTGGCCGCCAAGGCGTCGGCTACCTGGTCGATGGTGAGGTAGGGCAAGGGCGAGAGGATCTTCGACACCTGGGGGGCGAAGGAGGGTGACGCCACCATCACCTCGGGAGCGGGTCCGTCGGCCACGATGTCGCCGGCCGCCAGCACGATGACCCGGTCGGCCGCGGCCGCCGCGAATTCGACGTCGTGGGTGGACACCACCACCGCCCGGCCCTCGGCCGCCAGCTGGTCGAGCATCGTGATGAGCGATCTCTTGGCCGGGTAGTCGAGCCCGCGGGTGGGTTCGTCGAGGAGGACGACGTCGGGTGCCGCCACCAGCTGGACGGCGAGCACCAGGGAGAGCCGCTGTCCCTCGGAGAGATCGCGAGGGTGCATCCCGGGCGGGATGCCGGGGGCGAGACGGTCCAGGAGATCCTTCGCCCCGAGCCCCGGACCGGCTTCTGATTCCTTGTCGGCCTGCTCGCATTCCTGTTCCACCGTGTCCAGGTACAGGAGGTCGGCCGGGGTCTGGGGCACCAGCCCGACGAGGGCCCGCGCCTTGGCCGGGGCCAGGGACCGGGGATCGACACCGCCGATGTCCACCGTGCCGGACTGGCGGGGTCCCGACCCCTGGAGAGCCCACAGGAGTGACGACTTCCCCGAGCCGTTGCGTCCCATCAGCGCGGTCACCTGGCCACCGGCCAGGTCGAGGTCCACCCCGCGGACGGCGACGACGGACCCGTACCGGACGACGACATTGCGCGAGCGCAACACGGCCGGGCCGGGCCGTCTCACCGCGGCCGGCCGCTGACCCGGAACCGGCTGCGCCGCCAGCTGGGCTCGGAGCGGTGCCACCACCCTCCGGGCATCGCGCACCGAGAGGGGGAGGGGATCCCAACGGGCCAGGCGGCCGAGCTCGACCACCGGGGGAGCGACGTCGGCGGTCCGGAGCATGACTGCGGGTGGGCCGGCCCCGACCGTGCCGTCGGCACCGACCTCGATCACCCGGTCGGCGTACTGGACGACCCGCTCGAGCCGGTGCTCGGCCAGCACGACGGTCACCCCGAGGTCGTGCACGAGCCGGGTCACCGCGGCCAGCACTTCTTCGGCGGCATTCGGGTCGAGGGCCGAGGTGGGCTCGTCGAGTACCAGGACACGCGGATGGGCGGTCATCACCGATCCGATGGCCACCCGCTGCTGCTGGCCACCCGACAGCTGGAAGAGGGGACGGTCGCGGAGGTCGGCGATGCCGAGGAGGTCGAGCATCTCTTCGACCCGCTTGCGCATGACCTCGGGCGGGACGGCCAGCTGCTCCATGCCGTAGGCGAGCTCCTCTTCGACGGTGTCGGTCACGAAGCCGGACAGCGGGTCCTGTCCGACCACCCCGACCACATCGGCCAGCTGGCGCGGGCGGTGGGTGCGGGTGTCCCTCCCGTCGACGGTCACCCGCCCGGCCAGCGTTCCGCCGGTGAAGTGGGGCACCAGCCCGTTGATGGCCCCGAGGAGGGTCGACTTGCCCACGCCGGTCCGTCCCACCACCAGGGCCAGCTCCCCCTCGTCGATGGCCAGGCACACGTCGCGGATGGCGGGACGTCGGGCGTCGGCATAGGTGACGGACACGTGGTCGAACTCGATCATGCCGGCACCTCGATCCGATCCGGTCGGCCGGCGCCCTCGGCGCCGGACCGGGGTCCCGAGCGGCGAGGCCGGCCGGTCGGCCGCGGTCGTTGCCCGCCGGACCGGAGGCGGCGCCGCCACCGCGGCCACCGCGGCGACGGCGATGGCCAGAGCGGGAACCAGCGGCATGGACGGCCAGCGAAGCGGATCGACCGACGGATCGAGCCGGAGCGGGTCGAAGCCGATCCCGGCCATGAGGACCACGGCGGGAATGATGCCCGACGCCGCCACCACCCACTCGGGTGCCTTCCAGGGATCGGGTCGGTACTGGGTCCGGCCCACCCGCCGACTGCCGAGGGCCAGGCCGGCACAGCACAGCACCGCCCCGAGCGACAGCGCCGGGAGACCGAGTGGGCCCGGCGCGGAGGCGTCGAGGAGCCCGTAGGCGCCAAGACACAGGCCGCACATCCCGCCGAGAAGCAGGGCACCGGTCGCCCGTCGGGTCTGTGGGGTCGCACCCCCCGTTCGGCCGTAGCCGCGCGAGTCCATGGCCGCGGCCAGCCGCAGCGAGCGCTCGAGGGCATCCTCCATGACCGGGATGGCGACGCCGCGAATGGCGTGGAACCCGCGCCCCGCCCCGCCCCGCAGCTTGCGGGCCCGGCGCACCCGTTGGACGCTCTCGACCAGTTGCGGCGCGATGGTGAGGGTCACGACGACGGCCACACCGAGTTCGTAGAGGGCGGGGGGCAGGACCCGGAGGGCCCGCTTCGGGTTGGCCAGCGCGTTCGCCGCCCCGAGGCAGCACAGCAGCGTGCCCAGTCGCAGCCCGTCGTAGAGCGCGGCCATCGTCCCCTCCAGCGTGACCGGCCCGCCCAGCTGGACGCCCGACGCCCACGAGGGCAGCGGAACGTGGGGAAGGTCGAAGAGCAGGTGGGAGTGGCCGGTCCCGACGTCGCCTCCGAACACGGAACGGAACAGCACCCGGATGGCGACAACAGTCAGCGCCAGGTAGAGGTAGTACTTGAAGGCCCGGGCCCACGGGGCATCGCTGCGGCGGTTGGCCACCACCACTCCGAGGACGGCCAGCACCAGCAGGAGCAGCAGGGGATTGGTGGTCCTGCTGGCCGCGGTGGCCAGTCCCAGGGCCCAGATCCACCAGGCGACGGGGTGCAGGGTCCGCGGGACCCGTCGTCTGCCGGCCAGGCTCCAACGGTGGGCGCGGGCCGCCATGGTCAGCCGGTCCGGCGGCGCCGCCGGGCCACCACCCCGGCGGCCACCGCCAGCACGGCCACCGCCGACGCTCCGATCAGAAAGGGGAGGGGCGAGTTCGGAGCCTGGGTGCCGGCGACCGCCGGGGCCGCGTTGACGATCCTCGGAGAGCCCGTCCTGGCCGCGGTGGCGTGCACTGCCCGGCCCGACGAGTGCGACCGGTGCGTGGCCGACGGCCCCGCCCCGGCCGTCGTGGTCGACGTCGGTGGACCCGAGGCCACGTGGCCCGTTCGGTCGACGGGCGACCCTCCGCCGACCCCGGCGGCCGCCGCCGGGCCACCGCCTCCCGACTGGGTCGCCGACTGCGGCGAGGTGGCCCCCGGGGGCGGCGCCGCCTGCCCACCGGATGTCGGGGCCGGCCGGCGCGTGGAGGGGGCCGACGTCGTCGGCGGTGAGGAGGTGGGCGGGGTGTGCAGGACCCGGACGGTGGCTGCCCGAATCGAATCCGGCGACGGGAAGGTCGCGGGCGGTGAGGCGCCCGTGCTGCCGCCGAACACCCACCCCTCCACGCTGCCCGCGGTGGGAGCTACGTTCATGGCCCCCGACTGGCTGTAGGTCCAGGTGTCCTGCCCGGCCCGGGCGTACCAGAAGGACCAGTAGGCGTTGGCCGGCGGGGTGGTGGTGCAGGGGTCGTTCTGGGGGAAGCCGGCGATCCGGCAGATGAAGGCCAACCCGTAGCCGGCGACGCCGCTCGGGTCGAACCCGGCGTCCTGCAGGACGTCGACGGCGTTGGCCGGCAGTGCCGGGTCGCACACACTGTTGATGGGCCGACCCCAGTGCGAGAAGTCGGCGGCGACGATGACTCCGGTCGAACAATGGGCGACGGGATCAGCGCCGGCCGGTGCCGCCGGCGCCGCCACCGCCACCAGTCCGAGGGCGATCATCCCGCCGATACCGGCCACCCCGGCCATGAGCGCGGCGCAGGAGGGCGGCCGGTCCCGGCACGGCCCGCGGCCGAGTCCCGAGGCGAGCCACTACGCGGGACGGATGGGACTGGCGGCCATCCCGACGATGGACTGGTTCAGTGGCTCCCCGCCCTCGGATCCGGAGAACCCGGCATCACCGAACGAGAAGATCCCGCCGTCGGAGGCCACCAGCCAGTAGCCCTCACCGTCGGCGGTCCCGGCCATGCCCACGATGGGTCGGTTGAGCGGGGTGCCGCCCATCGACCCGAAGAACCCGGCGTCACCGAACGAGAAGATGCCGCCATCGGAGGCCACCAGCCAGTAGCCCCGGCCGTCGGGGGTGGGCGCCATCCCGACAATGGGTTGGTTCAACGTCTTGGCCCCCTCCGACCCGAAGAACCCGGCGTCACCGAAGGCGAAGATGCCGCCATCGGAGGCCACCAGCCAGTACCCGCCTCCGTCGGGGGTGGCGGCCATGCCCACGATGGGTCGGTTGAGCGGAGTGCCGCCCATCGACCCGAAGAACCCGGCGTCACCGAACGAGAAGATGCCCCCGTCAGAGGCGACCTCCCAATAACCCTGCCCGTCGGGGGTGGCGGCCATGCCCACCACCGGCTGGTTGAGCGGGGTGCCGCCCATCGACCCGAGGAAACCGGCGTTGCCGAAGTTGAAGATGCCCCCGTCGGTGGCCACCTCCCAATAGCCCTGCCCGTCGGGGGTGGAGGCAAGTCCGACGACCGGCTGGTTGAGCGGAGTGCCGCCCATCGACCCGAGGAACGCGGCGTTGCCGAAGTTGAAGATGCCCCCGTCGGAGGCCACCTCCCAGTAGGACTGTCCCGAGGGCCCGAAGGGGAGGGCCAGCCCGGCCAGGGCCGGGACGGCCTGGTAGGTGGCGAGGAGGCTGGCCGGTGCCGGGGCCGGGGGGAAGAAGAACGAACCGGCGTCCTTCCCCGAGGTCAGCCGGAAGGAGAGCAGCGCCGACACCGGCGTGGCCGTGCCCTTGGTGAATTCAGCCGCGGTGGGGTCGGTGCCGAGGGTGATGAGCGACTGGATGACCAGCGCCGTCGAGTCCGGGTCAGTGCTGCCCGGGGTGGCCACCGTGTTCGGGTAGTACGACCACCCGCCGTCCAGGTCCTGTCCGGCGAGGATGAAGGCGAGGGCACTGTCCGACAGGGCGGGTGTGACGGCCCCCTGGGCGGCCAGGCCCTCGAGGGCCAGGGCCGTCGAGTTGGTGTCCGGACCGCTGAAAGAGCCCGGCGATCCACTGCAGGCATTGGCGGCGTTGTCGGGACTCGTCCACCCCCCGTCGGGGCACTGCTCGGCGACGAGCCAACCGATGGCCTTACCCAACCGGCTCTGTCCCGTGACCCCGGCGGCGGCCAGGGCGGCCAGTGCCATCCCCTGTTGGTACCCGCCGGCCGCGAACGCAGTGACCTGCGCCTCGGTGCCGAAGAGACCGGCATCGGGTCCGGCCTTCTGCTCGGTGGCCAGGAGTCGGGCCACCAGATCGGTGCCCCCGAAGCTCCGGGGATCGGCCCCCAGCGCCTCGGCGTCGAGGATGAGGAGGGCGAGCTGGCCCGGTCCGTCGGCGCCGCTGTCCATCACATACTGGTCGACGTGGGCCTGCAGGTAGGTGAGCCCGGATCGGGCCACGGACAGGTCCTGGTTGGCCGCCGACAGGGCCAGCACGCTCTGCGCGGTGGAGGAGAGTTCGGGCTGGTTCGACCCCGGCGTGGCCGGAATGAAGCCCTGGGGGTTGAAACGGTCAGCGAGCCACTGGGCGGCCTGTCTGGCTATCGGTATCTGTGGCAATCGTGCCGGGGGGCTGGCCGTCACCGGAGGGGTGGCCGCACCCGACATGGATGCCGGCACCACTCCGGTCAGAGCGACGAGGGCGGCTACTGACGTAGTGGCCGCCAGGCGGCGTGCACGGATCATGGTCTCTCGCTTCCCGGTCCAGACCCGGAAGCGTCACGACCATGGAGCCATGGACAGCCTCCGAGCCCCGGTCCGTGTGTCTCGACAGTCGGAGCTCATCCAATGCTCTGGAATCCCGGCTCGTGGCGTTTCCCCTCGGGGTCGCCACCTACGGTTGCGGACCAGCGCCGGCATCTGACCGGCTTCCCCATCGCAGTGGTCGTACTGGTGTTGCTTGTCGAGGTCACGGTACCACGGGCAGTTTCCGTCGTCGTCAGGGTCAGCCGATAGGGCACGGACCGGTCGGGCGGACTTGGGAACGAACATATGTTCGTGTACCATGAGCACCGGTGGTCGCGACCCAGAGCTCGCTGTTCGATTCCGGTGAGGCGGTGGCCCCCCGCGATCCGGACTCGCGTCCGCGCCGGACGGAGTTGGAGCACGGTGCGTGGATCGATGTGGAGAGCAACTGGCTGGTGGGAACCGGCCACCTCTTCGAGCGTCTGCTCGACGATGTCCCCTGGCGGGCCGAACGCCGCCGGATGTACGACCGCATGGTCGACGTCCCCCGTCTGGTCGCCTTCTACGGGGAGGGCGAGGCCCTCCCCGACCCGGCCCTCGAGGGGGTGAGAGAGAGGCTGTCCCGCCTCTACCGTGACGAACGCACCCCGTTCTGCACCACAGGGATCTGCCTGTACCGAACCGGTGACGACAGCGTCGCCTGGCATGGCGACACGATCGGCCGCCGATCGGGCGACAACACCTTGGTGGCCATCGTCTCGTTGGGCGCACCGCGTCGGTTTCTGCTCCGGCCGAAGGCCGGTGGCCCGGGACGCGGGTTCAATCTCGGGCACGGCGACCTCCTGGTCATGGGGGGCAGCTTCCAGCACACCTGGGAGCACTCGGTGCCGAAGACGTCGCGCGCCACCGGTCAACGCATCAGCGTCCAATTCCGATCGGCCGGGGTCCGATGAAATGCTCCGGTGTCCGGGATTACTCTGGGGTCGGAAACCAGTGTGTTGCCGAACCCAGCAGTGGAACGTCGTGGTGGCGAACGCCTGGGGGCAGTGGAGGAGAGACCATGGCACAGAGCGCCGGACTGCACGAGCCCGAAGAGCTGCTTTCGCCCGAGGCCATCGACCGGCACCGGGCCATCGTCTCCATCCAGGAGGAGCTCGAGGCGGTCGACTGGTACGACCAGCGGGTGGAGGCGACCTCCGACGCGACCCTGGCCGAGGTTCTGGCCCACAACCGTGACGAGGAGAAGGAGCACGCGGCAATGACCATCGAGTGGCTGCGGCGTCACGATTCCGTGCTCGACGGACACCTCCGTACCTACCTCTTCACCTCCGATCCGATCACCGCCATCGAGGTCGAGGCCGAGAGCGCAGGTTCCGCAGCCGGCCCGACCGACGGCTCCTTGGGGATCGGCAGCCTCAGGAGCTGAACCGGCTCGCTCGGCGCGCCATCCGGGTGGCGTGGTCCTAGACCTTCACACCGAGCGGAGCGAACAGGTCGCCGAACTCGTCCATGCGGTCGAGAACGTCCGCGGCGGTGAACCGGAGCAGATCGGGGTCGGCCCGGTCGGCGCACCCATCGACCTCGTTCCAGGTGACCGGGGTCGACACCGTCGGCTCCGGCCGGGCCCGGAGCGAGTACGCGGCCACCGTGGTCTTGGCTGGATGGTTCTGGCTCCAGTCGATCAATACCTTGTTCCGGCGGAGCTCCTTGCGCATGTTGGACACCACCAGGTCGGGCCGCTCGTCCTCGAGCTGCTTGGCCAGCGCGTGGGCATCCCGACGCACCCGCTCCCACGTCGTGCGAGGGCCGACCGGCACGTACAACTGAAGGCCCTTGGAACCGCTGGTCTTGGCCAGGGACTCGAGGTTCCGGGACTCGAGCAGCCCGGCGATGGCGCCCGCCACCTCGCAGCACTCGACGATGGTCGTCCCCTCTCCCGGGTCGAGGTCGAACACCATGAGATCGGGAGGCGCGGGGAGCTGGCGCCGGCGCCCGATGCGCCAGAGGGGGACATGGAATTCGATGGTGGCCAGGTTGGCCGCCCAGACCAGGGCCGGGAGGTCGGAGATGACGCTGTAGTCGACGGTTCCGCTGTCCGAGCTCGGTATCGACACCTGCCGCAACCAGTCGGGGGCATGGCTCGGCGCGTGCTTCTCGAAGAACGAAGGACCGTCGACGCCGTTGGGATAGCGCTTCATGGTCAGCGGCCGGTCCATCAGATGGGGAAGCATGACCGGAGCGATGCGGGAGTAGTACTCGATCAGCTGTCCCTTGGTGAATCCCGTCTCCGGGTACATGACCTTGTCCAGGTTCGAGACGGTCAGCTCGCGGCCTCCGACGGTCGTCCTCACCGACGTGGACCGATCCGGGCTCACCGACGACGTCCCGTGCCACCGACCATGGCGAACAGTATCCCGCCGATGTGGCCAGACGTCGACGTGCGCCGGCCCCGGCGCGGTTGTCGTAGGGTCGTCGCGTGACGGGTCCGTTCGCCCGCGGATCGGTGTCGATCCGCCTGTATCCCCACAACGAACTCGCCGCCTCCGACGTGGTGGGCGAGTTGTGCACCCAGGCCGGTCTGGCCGTCGAACACGGGTTTGCCGGCGTCATGACCAGCGAGCACCATGGCGGATTTCCCGGTTACCTGCCCAATCCGCTGCAGGTGGCCGCCTTCGTGCTGGACGAGTCCCCGCTGGGCTGGGCGGCGGCCTGCCCGCTGCTCCTCCCGCTGCGCCCCACGGCCATGGTCGCCGAGGAGGTGGCCTGGCTGGCGGCCCGGCACCCGGGACGGGTCGGGTTGGGCGTGGCTGCGGGAGCCCTCCCCCTCGACTTCGAGGCCATGGACCGGCCCGCGGCCTCGGCCGTGGAGGTGTTCCGGGCCGAGTTGCCCCGGATCGTCGACATGCTGCGGGGCCGGGACCTGCGTCAGCTCGAGGGGGACCCCGCCCTGCAGGCGTGTGTCTCGAGTCCCGTTCCGGTCCTGAGCGCGGCGGTGTCCCCGGCGGCGGCCCGGCGGGCGGCCCGCAACGGCGCCGGCATCCTCATGGAGGGGATGTCCCCGGCTCCCCGCCTGGCCCGGCTGACCGCCGACTACGACCGGTCCGGAGGGACCGGGGCCAAGGTCTTGATCCGCCGGGTCTGGCTGGGCCAGCCCCGCACCGAACTGGTCGAAGCCCAGCGCCAGGTGTACGCCAGCTATGCCGAGGCCGCATCCGGGTCCGGGGACCAGACACTGGCTTCGGATGACCCGGCAACCCTGGCGGACCTGCTCGACGAGGCGGTACGTCAGTCGGGGGCCGACGCCCTCAACCTGAGGATCCACCTGCCGGGGATGCCGCCGGGCGAGGTCAGGGAGCAAATTGCCGGCCTGGGCGCGGAGGTCGTTTCCCGGCTCAGGCAGCGGCCGAACCACCCTTGGTGTTGACCCCGGGCCGGTGAGGGCCCACACTGGCCAGCGGCCATCGGGGCCGCCAAGGAGCCGCGGACATGGGACAGTGGAGCAGGGCAGAGATCGAGCGCGAGTTCGGTGCCTATCAGCGCCGGGCAGCCGACGCCGGTCGGAGCGGCGACTGGACGGCGTGGGCCGGCCAATTCACCGAGGACGCCACCTACATCGAACACCACTTCGGTACGTTCGAAGGCCGCCAGGCCATCGACGAGTGGATCAGTTCGTGCATGGCCGACTACCCGGGCCGGGACATGCCGGAGTTCCCCATCGAGTGGTACGTCATCGACGAGGAACGGGGTTGGGTGGTGTGCCAGGTCTGGAACCGGATGAGGGATCCGGGGGACGGCTCCCTCCACCAGGAGTACAACTTCACCCTCCTCAAGTATGCCGGTGACGGACAGTGGTCCTACGAGGAGGACATCTACAATCCGATGCGGTTCGGAGCCATGGTCGGGAAGTGGGAAGCCGCCCGGAAGGCGGCCGCCGGGGAGTGACCGGGGGCACCGACCACGGCCACCGGGCCGTGGCCAGGCCCCGGGTTGCCGCACTACGGTGCTCATGTGGACGTACGACGGCTGGGAAGAACCGGGCACCACTCGTCGGTGGCCGTGCTCGGCGGGGCCGCCTTCTGGGACTCGGGGCCGGACGCCGCCCGCTCGGCCTTTCAGGACGCCCTGGCCGCCGGGATCAACCACCTCGACGTGGCCCCTCAGTACGGCCGGGCCCAGGAGTTGTTGGGCCCGCTCATTCCCGCCGTCCGGGACCGGCTCTTCGTGGCCTGCAAGACACTCCGCCACAACGGCGACGGGGTGCGGGCCCAACTGGAGGAGTCGCTCCGGCTGCTCCAGTGCGACTACTTCGATCTCTACCAGCTCCACGCGGTCACCGACCTGGAGGAGTTGGAGGCGCGGACCGGAGCCGTCGCCGCCATCCTGGCCGCCCGCGACGAGGGCCTCTGCCGATGGGTGGGCATCACCGGCCACAATCTGACGGCGCCGGCCGCCCACCTCGAAGCGCTGCGCCGGTACGACCTCGACACGGTGATGTTCCCGGTCAACCCGCAGCTGTGGTCGGACTCCGCCTACCGGCGGGACGCCGAGGCCCTGCTCGACCACGCCGCTGAGCACGACGTGGGCGTCATGGCCATCAAGGCGGCTGCGGCCAGGCCGTGGGACGGACGCCCGCGGACCTCGGGCACCTGGTACGAGCCGTACACCGATCGCCGGGGGGTGTCCCGCGGCATTGGCTTTGCCCTCTCGACCCCCGGGGTCCACGCCTTCTGTACGCCCGGCGACCTGGATGTGCTGCGCACCGCCCTCGCCGCCGCCGAGTCCTACGCCGGCATGGACGACGCCGAGCGCCAGGCGGCGGTGGCATCGGTCTCCGACCAGCCCAGCATCTTCCCGATGCCCGCCGCCTGACCGACGTGACCGACGGGGACGGGGAGCCGGTTCCCGGTTCGAGGGTCGGGGTGAGCGCGCCCCTCCAGGGCACCGTGGTGGGAACACCGGTGGTGGTCGGGGAGTCGGTGGCCAAGGGGGCGCCGGTGGTCATCCTCGAGTCGATGAAGATGGAACACGTGGTGGGCGCTCCGGCGCGAGGGAAAGTCGTGTCCCTGGCCGTGGTCCCCGGTGCAACGGTGGCTGTCGGCACGACCCTGGCCGTCATCGAGGCCACCACGGCGGCCGATTCGCTGGTCACCGACGCCGTGGTGCTCGACCTGGACACCGTCCGCCCCGATCTGGCCGAGGTGCACAGTCGCCAGGCCCTCGTACTCGACGCCGCCCGGCCCGATGCCGTGGAGCGCCGTCACGCCCGTGGCCGCCGGACCGCCCGCGAGAACATCGCCGACCTGTGTGACGACGGAAGTTTCGTCGAGTACGGATCCCTGGCCATCGCCGCCCAGCGCGGCCGTCGCTCGGAGGAGGAGCTGATCGAGCGGACCCCGGCCGACGGTCTGGTCGCCGGGATCGGGCGGGTGAACGGGGACCGGTTCGGCGAGCGGGAGTCCTCGTGTGCCGCGCTCTCCTACGACTACACGGTGCTGGCCGGCACCCAGGGTCAACAGAACCATCGCAAGAAGGACCGACTGTTCGAGCTGATCGAGCGGTTGCGGGTGCCGGTGGTCCTGTTCGCCGAAGGCGGCGGCGGTCGCCCTGGCGATACCGACTACGCGGTGATCACCGGGTTGGACACCACGGCCTTCGCCAGGTTCGGCGCCCTCAGCGGCCTCGTCCCCATGGTCGGTGTCGCCTCCGGATGGTGCTTCGCCGGCAACGCCGCCCTCCTCGGCTGCTGCGATGTGATCATCGCCACCACCGGCACGTCGATCGGCATGGGAGGCCCGGCCATGATCGAAGGCGGCGGCCTCGGGACCTACGGTCCCGAGGAGATCGGCCCGCTCGACGTGCAGACGGCCAACGGTGTAGTGGACCTGGTGGCCGAGGACGACGCCGATGCCGTGCGCCTGGCCAAGCAGTACCTCGCCTACTTCCAGGGTGGCGAGGCCCGATGGACCTGTGCCGATCAGCGGCTCCTCCGGACCTGCGTGCCCGAGAACCGCCTGCGGACCTATGACATCGCCGACCTCATCGGCATCCTGGCCGACACCGGCTCGGTGCTCGAGCTCCGGTCCGGATTCGGCACGGGCATGGTCACGGCGTTGGTCCGGATCGAGGGACGGGCCGTCGGTGTCGTGGCCAACGACCCGGGCCACCTCGGTGGGGCCATCGACCGCGATGGCGCGGACAAGGCGGCCCGGTTCCTCCAACTCTGCGACGCCCACGAGATCCCGATCCTCTTCCTGTGCGATACCCCCGGCTTCATGGTCGGCCCCGAGGCCGAACAGAGCGCCCAGGTCCGGCACTTCAGCCGGCTGTTCGTGATCGGCGCCAGCCTCACCGTGCCCTTCTTCACCATCGTCCTGCGCAAGGGGTACGGGCTCGGCGCCCAGGCCATGGCCGGAGGGAGCTTCCGCTCCCCCCTCTTCGTGGTGGCCTGGCCCACCGGCGAGCTCGGCGGCATGGGGCTCGAGGGAGCGGTGCGGCTCGGCTTCCGCCGCGAGCTCGACGCCGTCGAAGACCCCACTGAGCGGGACGCCCTCTTCGAGCACATGGTGGATCGCGCCTACCGGCACGGGAAGGCGCTCAACGTGGCCACCGCGTTCGAAATCGACGATGTGATCGACCCGGTCGACTCGAGGCGGAGGATCGTCGATGCCCTGCGATCGGCGCCACCTCCGCCCGACCGCACCGGGAAGAAGCGGAGCTGTATCGACACCTGGTGATCAGTCGAGCTGCTCGTGGCGGCGGGCGGCGATGGCCGGGAGATGATCCATGCCCGGGCCGCCCGCCGTGGGGGTCTCGCTGGTGACCGGCGCCGCCGACCAGGGCGCCGAGGGTTGCCGTCACCGAAGATCGGATGGCGGTGAGGTCGTACCCTCCCTCCAGGAAGAGCATCGTCCGACCGGCCGCCGGGGCATAGTCGGCCACCACGCCGGCCAGCCCGGCGAAGTCGCCGGCGGAGAGGGCGAGGTCGGCGAGCGGGTCGGCCCGGTGGGCGTCGAAGCCGGCCGAGACCAACACCCAGCTGGGGGCGAAGCGGTCGACCACCGGCGTCACCAGTTGATCGAATGCCTGTCGCACGACGTCGCCGGTGGCGCCCGGAGGCAGCGGCACGTTCACCGTCGATCCCGCGGCCGAGGGGCCGCCGACATCGGAGGCCCGACCGGTCCCCGGGTAGCAGGGCCACTGATGGGTCGACACGTACAGGACCTCGGGATCGTCCCAGAAGAGTGCCTGGGTCCCGTTGCCGTGGTGGACGTCCCAGTCGACGATCAGCACCCGCTCCCCGGCCGCCACCAGGGCGGCGCCGGCCACGGCGACATTGTTGATGAGGCAGAAGCCCATCGACCGGTCGGCCAGGGCATGGTGGCCCGGAGGACGGGCGACCACAAAGCCGGTGCCGTCGCCCCGTTCACCCAACATCTCGATGGCCACCAGTCCGGCGCCCGCTGACTCCAGGGCGATGTCCCACGATTCAGTGGTGGCATAGGTGTCGGGGTCGAGCGAACCACCGCCGGTGGCGCAGAAGCGCTCGAGCTCGTCCAGGTAGTCGGCCGAGTGCACGCGGAGGAGCTGGTCCATCGGTGCGGGCCGGGCCGGGACGAGGAGCAGATCGCCGTCGAGATGGAGATCGGCCACACCGTCCATGGCCGCGGCGATCCGCCCCGGCCGCTCCGGATGGCCTCGCCGGAGGTGCGCCTCTCCCTCGACTGGCCCGACGACGATCAACACGGTCATCGAGTCTGCCTCAGGCGACGGACACGCTCCAACCGGTACCCGTCTCCCGACCGGAGGGGTGACGCCTAATGTGAGGCGATGTCTGGACGGCAGACGGGTGCGGGGGAGATGACGACCGCCGCCGTCGGGACGCTGGTGCCGATCGCCATCGCCGCCGTGGTGGCGCCGATCCTCTCGGAGTTGAGCGGCCGACTGGCCATCCCCGAGATCGTCATCCAGATCGTGCTCGGCATCCTGATCGGCCCCTATGTCCTCAATCTGGCCCACGTCGACAATGTGGTCACCGGGCTGTCGGACCTCGGGCTGACCTACCTGGTCTTCCTGGCCGGCTACGAGCTCGACCTGGAGAAGATCCGGGGCCGGCCCCTCAAGCTGGCCGCCGCCGGATGGGGAGTGTCGCTGGCCATCGGCTTGGCCGCCGCCTTCGCCCTGGTGTCGGCGGGACTGGCGCTGGACACGGTGGTCGTGGGCCTGGCCATCACCACTACCGCGCTGGGCACGCTGGTGCCCATACTGCGGGACGCCGGCGTCTGGGACACGCAGTTCGGCTCGTTCGTCTCGGCCATCGGCACGGTCGGCGAGTTCGGACCCATCGTGGCCGTCGCCCTCCTGCTCACCAAAAAGGAGCCGGTGCTGACCTCACTGCTCCTGGTGGCCTTTCATCGCCGTGGCCGTGGTCACCGTCCTCGTGGCGGCCCGGGCCCAGCCGCCACGGTTGGTGTCGCTGCTCAATAGGCACCTCGAGTCCAGCGCCCAGCTTCCGGTGCGGGTGTCGCTGCTGTTCATCGTGCTGCTGGTCCTCCTGGCCGAGACCCTGGGCCTCGACGTCCTGCTCGGCGCCTTCGCCGCCGGCATCGTCGTCCGGCTCTTCTCAGCCAGTGGGGAGAGCGAGGCCATCCGGGCCAAGCTGGAGGCGATCGGCTTCGGGTTCCTCATCCCCATCTTCTTCGTGGTCAGCGGCATCGACTTCGACCTCCACGTCTTCATCCACCATCCGGCGTCCCTGTGGCGGGTCCCGGTGTTCCTGGGCCTGATGCTGGTGGCCCGGGGCGTGCCGGTCTATCCTCCTCTACCGAGAGGTCCGTCCCCCGCTCCCAGAGGCTGCCTATGGCGCTGTTCTCCGCCACCGGCCTGCCGTTGATCGTGGTCATCACCAGCATCGCCCTGGCCGAGGGCCGCATGCTCCAGGTCAACGCGGCATCGCTGGTGGCCGCCGGGATGCTGTCGGTCATGGTGTTCCCGGCTCGTCGGGCTTGGTAGGCGGCTCGCCGGCACCGCCGGGCACGGTGGCAGGGCACCCGACGACCGGTCTAGGCCCCGGCGCCGGCCGGCCGACGAGCGTCAGGGGGTGTCGCGCTGGACGGAGAACCAGTCGCGGGCCTCGAGGTAGGGGGCGAAGGCCGATGGCGATGGCGTCGATGTCCGCCGGCGCTCTTCGGGCGTTGCAGCTCGTAGAGGTGGGGGAACTCGAGCCAGCCGGTCACGTGCTCCCACAGGCGCACCGCGTCCTCCCCGGCGGGCGGGTTGACCAGGACCGGGCCGAACAACGCCTGCCCGTCGTCGAAGACCAGGGTCGGGACGCCGAAACCGCCCTTGGACACCACCAGCCTCGTGCTCGGCCGCCACCTCGTCGCCGGTGGTCGGGTCCTCGATGGCCGGCCCGGACGATGCCGGGGTCGAGTCCCATCTCGGTGAGCAGCTCCTCGGCCACCTCGGGCCGGTGGGGCTTGCGCCCCTCCACGTGGAGGGCGCGGCCGGCGGCCTGGTACCAGCGGTCGAGCAGGTCCATGCCCTGGCGGCGCAGGTAGGCGCCGATCCGCATCATCGACCAGCCGTAGGACCACTCGCGCTCCCAGGGATGCTTCTTCCCTTCGACCCGGTTGACCTCCTCGAGGCTGAAGAACCGCCACCGCACATCGAGCCCGGTCGGGTCACGCACTTCGCGGATCCACAGGGAGGTCTGGTAGGCGTAGGGGCACATGATGTCGAAGTGGAAGTCGACGCCGGTGGGTTCGATGGGTGGGTGGCGACATGGTCATGGCCGCCCTCAGAAGTGTCCCAGCACCGGGTGGGGAACGTAGGGCTCCTCGAGGCGGGCGACCTCGTCGTCGGTCAACCCGAGCTGTTCGGCGGCCAGGGCGTCGGCCAGATGGGCCGGCTTGGTGGCGCCGACGATCGGTGCGGTCACCCCGGGCCGCTGGAGCAGCCAGGCCAGGCCACCTGGGCCGGAGGCACACCCCGCTCCGCCGCCACCTCGGCCACCCGCTCGACCACGTCGAAGTCGGTGGGCTGGCTGTAGAGATAGTCGGTGAAGCCGTCGGTGTCCGACCGGGTGGTCTGGTGCTCGCCGGCCCTGCGTCCGGTTGCCGGCCAGGACGCCCCGGGCCAGGGGGCTCCAGGGGATGACCCCGACGCCCTGGTCGATGCACAGCGGGATCATCTCCCGCTCCTCTTCGCGGTAGATGAGGTTGTAGTGGGGCTGCATGGACACGAACCGGGTCCAGTGGTTGAGGTCGGCGACATGCTGGGCCTTGGCGAACTGCCACGAGAACATGCTGCTGGCCCCGATGTAGCGGGCCTTGCCCGCCCGGACCACGTCGTGGAGCGCCTCCATCGTCTCCTCGATCGGAGTCCGCGGGTCCCACCGGTGGATCTGGTAGAGGTCGACGTAGTCCATGTCCAGCCGGGCCAGCGAGGCGTCGATGGCCGACAGGATGTGCTTGCGGGACAGCCCGCCCCCGTTCTCGCCGGGGGTCATGGGCATGAAGACCTTGGTGGCCACCACCACCTCGTCGCGGCTGAGGAACTTGGGCAGCAGCCGACCGGTGGCCACCTCGCTGGCCCCGCTCGAGTAGGTGTCGGCCGTGTCGAAGAAGGTGATCCCTCCCTCGACGGCGGCCCGCACGATGGGCTCGGCCTGCGCCTCGTCCAGCACCCAGGGCCGCTCGCTGTCGTTGCCGAAGCTCATCATCCCGAGGCAGATCCGCGACACCCGAAGGCCGGTCTTGCCGAGGTTCACGTACTCCATGGAGCCCTCCACTGATTGGATTGTTGCCGCTCCTGAACAGGGTATTTGTGCGGACCGCGATCTCAGGAACTTCACAGGTGACTGTTGCCTGGCGTATATGTTCAGCCGATTTGATGGTACCGCCGTCCGGGGCGGTCATGACGCGTGGCGTCCGGCACGCACCGACCGGAGGCCGGGGACGAACAGCAAGCGAGGGATCTGTGGGACCAGAACGAACGAGATGGTTCAGGCGGAAGTGGACGATCGTCGGTGCCGCGGTGGTGGTTCTGGCCGCGGCGGGAGTGGGCATCTGGCTCGGCGTCCGCGGTTCGGCGGCGTCGCCCCTGATCACCACCACCACGACCGTGCAGACCGTCTCGACGGGGACGATCACCCAGACCGTCTCGTCATCGGGCACCATCGAACCTGCCCAACAGGCCAACCTCGACTTCGGGGTATCCGGTCGGGTCACCGCCGTCGACGTCACGACGGGGCAGAAGGTGACCGCGGGGGAGCCGCTCGCCACCATCGACGGCACCTCGTTGTCGGCATCGCTGGCCCAGGCCCAGGCCGGCCTGGCCAACGACCAGGCGCAGCTCGACACCGACCAGACCGACGGCGCCTCGTCCGCGCAGATCGCCTCCGACCAGGCCAACATCGCATCGGCGGAGACCCAGGTCACCAGCGCCCAGACTGCGCTCTCCGAAGCCACGCTGACGTCGACCATCGCCGGCACCGTGGCCTCGATCGATCTCACGGTGGGTCAGCAGGTGAGCGGTTCCAGCTCGTCGTCGGGCGCATCGAGCCAGTCCGGATCGGCCGGTTCGGGCTCGTCCGGTGGCGGCTCGTTCGCCGCCGACGGCGGCACAGCAGCGTCGTCGGCCGGTGCCGCATCGTCGGCGTCGTCCTCGTCGGCATCCAGCTCGTCGCGCCCAGGTCGTGGTGATCTCGACGGGCTCCTACATCGTCAACTCCACCGTGGGAAGCAGCGACGTGAGCCAGGTGAAGGTCGGCGACCAGGCGACGATCACCCTGGCCGGCTCGACGTCGGACATCTACGGGACCGTCGGCTCGGTCGGGTTGCTGGCCACGACGACGTCGGGTGTCTCGTCCTTCCCGGTGGTCATCGATGTCACGGGTAGCCCGACCGGGGTCTACGGAGGAGCGAGTGCGACGGTGTCCATCATCACCGAGGAGCTCCAGGACGTGGTGGTCGTGCCCACCACCGCCATCAGCTACCGCGGCAACGACACCACCGTGGCTCTCGATTCGGACGGGAAGAGGGTGGCCCGGACCGTGCAAGTCGGTGCCGCATCGGGCGGGGACACCCAGATCACCCGTGGGCTGTCGGTCGGGGACAAGATCTATGTCACCGAGGTCACCTTCCACGGCGGTCTGCGATCCGGCTCCGGCACCGGCCGGAGTCTCTTCGGCGGGGGCGGCGGGGGCGGCGGCGGCTTCGGCGGGGGCGGTGGGTTCTCGGGCGGTGGCCGGTTCGGCGGGGGCGGCGGCTTCGGGGGCGGCGGATGACCGGCGCGCCGCCCGGGGCAGGCCCGACCGCGCGTTGCTTTCGGCGACACCGCCGAGGTCTGGCTGGAGCGAACCGGGCAGCATCCGATGGTGGGGGCTCCGGTCATCGACGTGTCGGATGTCTGGAAGATCTACCGGACGGGATCGTTGGAGGTGGAGGCGCTGCGGGGTGTCTCCTTCCGGATCGACGTCGGAGAGTACGTCGCCGTCATGGGACCGTCGGGCTCGGGCAAATCGACCCTCATGCACATACTGGGCTGTCTCGACGTTCCCACCACGGGCACGTTCCTGCTGGCCGGAGAGGACGTGAGCGCCATGTCCGAAGAGGACCTGGCCCATGTTCGGAACCAGAGGATCGGCTTCGTGTTCCAACAGTTCAACCTCCTGCCCTCCCTCAACGCCTGGCGCAACGTCGAGCTGCCGCTGGTCTACGCCGGCGTCGAACGATCCGTCCGCAAGGAACGGGCCCTCGCCGCCCTCGACATGGTCGGCCTCGCCTCCAGGGTCGAGCACCGGCCCGGCGAGCTCTCCGGCGGTCAGCAGCAGCGGGTCGCGGTGGCCCGGGCCCTGGTCACCGATCCGGCGCTCATCCTGGCCGACGAGCCGACCGGCAACCTCGACACGGCGTCGGCAGACGACGTGCTCGGTCTGTTGCTCGATCTGCACCGTGGTGGCCGCACCATCGTCCTGATCACCCACGAGTCCGAGGTGGCCGACGCCGCCGAGCGCACCATGCGGATCAGGGACGGCCAGATCGTCGACGCCGAACCGGCCGAACAGGGAGCCGGCCCCCGATGAACGCGGTGGAGACGGTTCCGGACCGGACTCGAAGGAGTAGTCACCCACCGCCTGCGGTCCGGGCTCACCGTGCTCGGCATCATGATCGGGATCGCCGCCGTGATCCTCACGGTCGGACTGGGCGAGGGCGCCCAACAGCAGGTCACCTCCCAGATCGCCGCCCTCGGGACCAACCTCTTGACCATCACGCCGGGAAGCACGACGTCGAGCTCGGGCATCCGGGGCGGGTTCGGATCCGCCTCGACGCTGACCACCGGCGATGCCGCCGCGCTGGCTTCGAAGACGGTGGCGCCCGACATCGCCGCGGTGGCGCCCACCAGCTCGGAGTCGGAGACCCTGGTGGCCGGGACCACCAACTGGACCACCACCGTGGTCGGGAGCGATCCATCGTGGCTGACCGTGCGGGGACGCTCCATCACCGAGGGCCGCTTCATCGCCGGTCACGACCTCACCACCCGCGCCGACGTGGTCGTCCTGGGTTCGACGACGGCGGAGGAACTGTTCGGTGGTCGCGATCCGGTCGGACAGCCGGTCACCGTCGACGGGGTCCCGATGTCGGTCATCGGCGTGCTCAACACGGTGGGTTCGTCGGGTTCGTCGGGTGCTTCGACCGTCGCCGACCAGGACGACCAGGCCATCGTGCCCATCACCACGGCGGCGACCCAGCTGTTCGGCGGGACCAGTCGGAACTCGGTGGGTGACATCCTGGTCCAGGCCACCTCGTCCTCGACCCTGTCGGCTGCCTACCAGGAGGCCAACGCCGAGCTGGCCAGCCTCCACCAGATCACCGATTCGGCCGACGCCGACTGGACCACCACGCCCGAGACGTCACTGGTGGGCACCGCCACCTCGGTGGACCGAACCCTCACCATCCTCCTCGGGGGCATCGCCGGCATCTCGCTGCTGGTCGGAGGCATCGGTGTGATGAACATCATGCTGGTGTCGGTGACCGAGCGCATCCGTGAGATCGGATTGCGCAAGGCCCTCGGGGCCACTCCCCGCGCCATCCGCCGCCAGTTCCTGGTCGAGGCGTCGGTCCTCGGCCTGATCGGCGGTGTGCTCGGCGCCGGACTCGGCCTGCTCGGCGCATGGATACTGCCGCACTTCATCTCGGATCCCATTGCCATCTCGCCGGTAGCCACCGCCGGGGCCATCGTCGTGGCCGTCGGAATCGGCGTCCTGTTCGGTGTCTACCCGGCCAGCCGGGCCGCCAAGCTCCCCCCGATCGACGCCCTCCGGAGCGAATGAGGTCGCGCCCGGATGTCGTCCACCTCTCAGCCACGCGTCAACCACCACAGCAAGGAAGAGCAATGACCATGTCAGCCACATCAACCACTCAGCCCGGCATCGCCGCCGAGTCCCGGCCGGCGACCCGTGCCCCCGCAGTGCGACGGGCGTTGGCCCTGACCGCCCTGGGCGTCGCCGCCGTCACCCTGGCTGCCTGCGGGTCGTCCTCCGCCTCGACCACCTCCACCACCGCGTCGCCGTCCACCGGTGGCAGTGGCCAATCAGGTGGAAGCGGACCGGGTGGAGGCGGACCGGCGCGTCAGCTGCCGGGTGCATCGGGTTCGATCGCGGCAATCAACGGAACGTCCCTCGAGGTGCAGAACCCCAGCACCGGCCAGACCACCGTCACCTACACGCCGACCACCACCTTCGACCAGACCGTCTCGACGGCGGCCTCCAGCGTGACCGTCGGCTCCTGCATCTCGGCCTTTGGGAAGCCCACATCATCGTCATCCTCGGGTGCTCGGGCCTTCGGCGAACCGGTGACGGCCACCACGGTCTCCATCACCCAACCCGCATCGGGAACCTGCACCGGCTTCGGCGGGTCCGGCGGCTTCGGCCGGCGTGGCTCGGGGAACGGATCACCGGGCCGCCCGGCGGGCGGCTTCGGTGGTGAAGGCGGGGGGACCCGGCCGGCCGGCGGCAACTTCCGCGGCCGGGCCGGTGGGTTCGGAGGAGCGACGGGGACCGTCACCGCGGTCAACGGATCGACGGTGACCGTCGACGAGACCGATCCCGCCACCAAGAAGACGTCCAGTGTGACGGTCACGCTCACCGCCTCGACGACGTTCACCGAGCGCACGACGGCATCGTCTTCCGATCTGGCCGTGGGGAAGTGTGCCAACGCCATCGGCTCGGCCAGCTCGACCGGGGCGGTCACGGCCCGATCGATCGTGATCTCGACGCCCGGGGCCAACGGATGCACGACCGGGTTCGAGGGTTTCCGGGGTGGTGCCGGCGGAGGAACCGGTGCGGGCTCGCCCGGTGCCTGACGGGTCGGCCGCGGTTGCCGACGATCTCGTACCACCGGTCCCCGGCTCCGGTCCGTCCGGACCGTCGGCCGGCGCCGCCACGGGGTCGGAAGCCGGCGGGAACAGGACGGTTCTCGCCCTTCCGGATCGGCGTGGTCGTGCTGTTGCTGGTGGCGGCCCTGGTGGCCTGGGAGTTGACACGTGGATCGGCACCGTCCTACCGCACGTCGGCGGTCGGCACCGGGACGGTGGCCGCCACGTTGGACTCGGTGGCCACCATCACCCCGGTGAACCAGGCGAATCTGAACTTCAACGTCTCGGGAACCGTCAGCTCGGTCGATGTCTCGGTCGGCCAGACGGTTGTCTCCGGCCAGACCCTGGCATCGCTGGACGTCGCTGACCTCGATGCCGATGTGATCTCGGCCCAGGCGACGCTGGCGTCGGCCACGGCCACGCTGGCCAGGGCCGAGGCCACTGAGGCGACGACCGCATCGGCCCCATCGAGCTCGACGTCGGGAACGGAGTCTTCCGGAGTCGGGGGAGGGACGACCGCCTCCACCGCGACCGTGACGACCCCGGCCGGCTCGGGGCGGTCCGGGTCGGACACCCAGAAGGTGGCCGGACTGCAGGATGCCGTCGTGGCCGACGAGAGGCAGTTGGACGCGGCCACCACGCGGGCGACAGCCGGTCTGAAGCAGGCGACGAGCGTGTGCGAGACCGGTCCGGGGCCGAAGGCCACTGGCGTCTCGGGAACCTCGGGGTCATCCCAGCTCCACGGCCCGCCCGCCACCAGTCCGGGCAGCACCGGCACGCCGACCTGCAGCCAGGCGCTCGCCCAGGCCACCTCCGCACAGTCGGCCGTCTCCGCTGCCGCGCAGAAGTTGAGCCATGACGAACGGACGTTGGACGCCGCCCTCGGATCGACATCCGGCTCCGGTGGGTCGTCATCCTCTCCCGGGGGACCAACGGCCACGACGGGGTCTCCGACGGTACCCGCGTCCTCGGGTTCGGCATCGAATCCGACCGCCGCCCGACAGGCGACACCGCAACAGCTGGCGGTCGACCAGGCTTCGATCGACACCGCTCAGGCCACGCTCAACGATGCGCAACTGGCTCTCCTCGGATCCAATTTGGTGAGCACCATCTCGGGAACGGTGGCGTCGGTCTCGATCGCCCCCGGCGATTCGGTGGCGGCCGGGTCCGGATCGTCGACGGCGCAGATCGTCATCATCGGGACGGGCTCGTCCTACGACGTGTCGACCGACATCCCGGTCGCCGACATCGGCAAGGTGGCGGTCGGCCAGCAGGTGCTCGTCACCCCGGACGCCACCAACACCGTCGTCCAGGGACGAGTGACCACGATCGGAGTGCTGGCCACCAGCGGGTCGACCACCACCACACCTACCCGGTGACCATCGCGCTGGAGTCGACCGGGCTGGGTGGGCTGTCGGGGTCCGACGCCGACGTGGAGATCATCGTGCACAAGTCGGTGGACGTGACGACGGTGCCCTCCTCCGCCGTCCGGACCGTCGGTTCGGTGCACCTGGTGACGGTGATGGACGGCACCACCGCCAAGGCGACCCCGGTCACGTTGGGCACCGTGGGCGATGTCCTCACCCAGGTGAAGTCCGGGGTGGCCCCGGGGGAGAGGGTGGTGCTAGCCGACCTCGACCAACCCCTGCCCACCACCTCGACCAGCTCGCTGCGGACGGGCTTCGGCGGTGGCGGTGGCGGTGGGCCTGGCCGGCGGCGGAGGCTTTGGCGGCGGGGCCAGATTCGGCGGGTAGCCCCCCGGCGTGAGTAGCGTTCGCCGGGTGATCGACGAGGAACTGGTGGCCGAGGCCGTCCACGACACCGGCGTGCGCCGGCTCCAACACGCCTACGCCGACGTGGTCAACCGGCGGGCGTGGCCCGAACTGTCCGATCTGTTCGATCCCGAGGCGCCCGTGGTCATCGATCGCCGGTCCGGCGATCCGCTACGGCTGACCGGGCCGGCGGCGCTGGGCGAGTTCATCGGCACGTCCATCGAGCAGTTCGACTTCTTCGAGTTCGTCGTCCTCAACGCCCACATCGTGTTTCCCGGGGGACCGGCGGCCGGGACCGCGGTGAGCCGGCTGTTCATGTGCGAGATCCGCCATCACCGGGACACCGGTCGTCAGACCAACGCCTACGGGATCTACCACGACCGGTACCGCTTCGACTCCCGGCGATGGTGGTTCGCCGAACGGAGATACCACTCACTGGCCAGGCACGGCCGGGAGCTCGACACCTTCCCGTTCCCCGAACATCCAGGCGTCGAGGTTCCGCGGCTCGGTCACTGATCGAGGTGAGCTGAGCGCTCGGACGAGGGCGCGCCAGGCGGCATCGTCGACTGCCGTCCCCGGGCATGGCAGCATCGTGGTCATGGCCCTGCTGGTAGTTCGCCACACGAACGCGGGAAGACGGAGTGCGTACAAAGGTGACGACCACCTCCGTCCGCTGTCCCCGCGGGGCCGCGCCCGGCCCAGGAGCTCGTGCCGCTCCTGTCCCCGTACCGCCCGCAGAGGATCCTGAGCAGTCCCTATGTGCGGTGCTGCGAGACGGTGCAACCCCTGGCCGAGGCCCTCGGTATCCCGGTGGAGTCGGTCGACGAACTGGCCGAGGCCAACGGGGATGCCGCCGTGCGGCTGATGCGCCGGATGGCCGGTGAGTCGGCCGTGCTCTGCACCCACGGCGACGTGGCCACCGCCATGCTCGACGCGCTGGTCATCGATCCGGGTCCATCGGGGCGCACCGTCCCCAAGCTCCAGAAGGGGGAGGTGTGGGTGGTCAACTCGACGGGTTCGACGCTGGCCGTCGTCGAACACCTCCGACGCCCCGGCGGGAGGTCCCGCACCCCATAGCCGGTGTCGCCGGTGGAATTGTCGTGGACCACTACGCTGTGGGCGAAATGAATGGCGCCAAACGGTTCGATCCGGCGTCCGTCGGCCTCTTCCGGGTGGCGGATCGGTCATTCGACCGGGACTCAAGGACGCTCTCGCTCCGGTACTCGTTCGACGGCTCTCGGCCCATGACGACCACCGGTTCGTCGAGACGATCACCTTCGAGACCCCGCCCGCCAACGAGGTCCCGGCCGCCATCGCCCGGTATGGAGCGAGCCATGGTGCACCTGCACATCGCCGCCGGGACCAGTTACTACAAGGCGGCGGCACCGCCGGTGGTCAGCGTCGACGACGAGCGACTCGATCCCGCCGAGGTGGCATTCCACCACCGCCTCTACGACCAGGGACTGCGCGAGTTCGCGGTGGGCAACGGCCTCCCCGTACCCCGACCAGTGGTCGTCCGGCCGGGACTCCTCGACGACCACGCGGCGGCGCCGGGCCGCTTCGAACGGCCCGGAGGCATCGTCGTGCCCATCGGCGGCGGGAAGGACTCGATGGTCCTGATCGAGGCGCTCAAGCCGATGAACCCCCGCCTGTTCGCCGTCAATCCCCATCCCTTGGTCGTCGAGTTGGCCCAGCAGGCCGGCCTCGAACTGCTCGTGGTGCGCCGTCAGCTCTCCCCGCATCTCGGCGAGCTCAACCGGTCGGGGGCGCTCAACGGGCATGTGCCCATCACCGCCATCATCTCGCTGATCGCGGTGGTCGGCAGCTTCGTGTACGGATACGACACCATCGTGATGGCCGTCGAACGATCGGCCAGCGAGGAGACGGTGGTGGTCGACGGGGTCCCGGTCAACCACCAGTACTCCAAGAGCCTCGAGTTCGAGCTGGCCGACCCGCGACCTGATCTCCGAGCCGCATCGACCCCGGGCTCGTCTACGGGTCGGCCCTGCGCCCTTACTCCGAGTTGGCCATCGGCCGGGCCTTTGCCCGGATGACCGCTATCACGCCACGTTCTGCAGCTGCAACACGGTGTACCGGCAGAGGGACGGTGCCGGGGACGGCTGGTGCGGTCAGTGCCCCAAGTGCCGGTTCGTCGGCCTGATGCTGGCCCCGTTCGTCGAACCCGGACGCCCTGACCGCCATCATCGGCCGCGACATGTTCGCCGACCCCGATCAGGTGCCCGGGTTCGCGGCCCTGATGAGCCGCGACGGCAAGCCCTTCGAATGCGTGGGCGAACGGCTCGAGTCGGCCGTTGCCCTCCGGCATCCTCTCCGAGTTGCCCCGGTGGGAGGACAAGGCCGTGGTGAGCGCCCTGGCCGAGCGGCGCGGACCGTGGTGTCGGACGCCGACGTCAGCGACCCTTCTGAGCCCCCAGCCCGGGCTGGCCTTCCCCGAGCCCGGCATCGCCGCCGCCGTGGAACGGGTGCTGCGGGACGTGCCGTGAACCTGGCCGAGCTGTGTGCCTCGAGGGTGGCGCTGTGGGGGATGGGGAGTGAAGGGCTGGCCATGGCCCGGTTGCTGGCCGAACGCGGTGTCGTCCCCCTCCTGGTCGACGACCGCGCCGAGCAGGCCCACCGTCCGGATCGGCTCGGTCGCCGCTCAACCGGTGATCCGTCCCGACCAAGTGGTGTGGAGGGACGTCGACGTGGTGGTCCGCGCCCCCGGCGTGAGCCGCTACCGCCCCGAGCTGGCCGCCGCCGAGCGGGAGGGGGTGTCGGTCACCACGGCCATGGCCCTGTGGCTCGAGGATTTCGCCGACGCCCGGGTGGTGGCGGTCACCGGCACCAAGGGCAAGAGCACGACGGCCGCCCTGACCTCGGCCATCCTGGGCCACGAGGGGCTCGAGGTGGCCCTCATCGGGAACATCGGCGTGCCGGTCACCGAGATGTACGACCGGCCGCCGGCGGACGCCTACGTCGTCGAGATCTCCTCCTACCAGGCGGTCGACGCCACCGTCACCCCGGGTGTGTGCGTGCTGACCAGCCTCGCTCCCGACCACCTCGACTGGCACGGGGGCGTGGAGTCCTACTACCGGGACAAGCTCCATCTGATCGAGGCCGGTCCGCCCGGCGCCCTGGCCGTCAGCGCGGCGAGCGATGAGGCGCGGCGCCGAACCGAGGCGCACCCCGACCGCATCCTGTTCGGACCGGCCGGCCGGGTGCAGGCCACCCCGTCGGGCGCCCTGGTGGTGGACGGCGAGCCGTGGGGGCCTCTCCCCGCCCTGCAGGTACCGGGCCAGCACAATGTCTGGAACCTGTGCGGCGCCATCGCCGGAGCGCTGCTGCTCCTCGGCCGGAACCCGTCGATGCCGGCCATCCGGGCCGCGGCGGAAGGATTCGAAGGGCTGCCGTCGCGGTGTCGGACCGTCGGGGAACGCGGGGGGTTGACCTTCGTCGACGATGCCCTGGCCTCCAATCCGTTGGCCACGGTGTCCTCCCTCGACGCCTTCCCCGGTCGCGAGCTCACCGTCATCCTCGGGGGTGCCGACCGGGGTGTGGACACCGCTGGACTGGTGGAGGCGTTGGCCGTCCGACGACCGGTCTCCCGGGTCGTCCTGCTGCCGCCCGACACCGGGCGGTTGGCCGACTCCCTGGCCGCGAGGTCGGGCGGGCCGGGACGAGGCACTGACCGTCGAGCTGGCCCGGGACCTCGAGGACGCGGTCCGTCTGGCCGTGGCGGTGACCCCGGCCGGCGGGGTCGTCCTCTTCTCACCGGCGGCGCCCACCCCCGACGGCGAAGGGGACTTCGCCGCCCGGAGTCGTCGATTCGTGCAGGCGACCGGGGTGGGCGGCATGGGCCGTGACCGCCACTTGACACCACCGGTGGCGGGGACAACGGTGGAGGTCCGACGAGGAGGCCGGCATGACCGAGATCACCATCATCGATGACCAGGTGCGGCACGTCGATGCCCGCCCGGACCGGGTCCGGGACACGTTCCTGATCGAACGCGGGATGCTGCCCGAGGCCCTCGGTTGGGAGCTCAAGGCCTCCGGACTGTGCCGGGGCACCACCTGCGTCCCGGTGCCCGACGTGGACGGCGCTGTTGGTGGACGGGCAGCTCGACATCGTCGCCGTGGCCCGGGCCCTCGGCCTGGCCGCCGTCGTCGACGTGGACGCCCGACTGGTGGCCGTCTCACTCCCCTCCGAGCTGCGGCGCCAGGCCCTGGTCGACCTCCACGCCCCCGGTTTCGCCCTTCCCGACCTGGAAGAGAATCTCCATACGCTCGACGAGTGGCTCGGCAAGAAGAAGCTCCTGGTCGCCTTCTCGAGCTGGTGCGGGTGCCGCTACGACCTGCCGGGCTGGCAGTCGCTCCACGACGAGCTGAGCCCCGAGGGCTTCACGGTCATCGCCGTGGCCATCGACCAGGCCGCCGCCGACGTGCGGCCCTTCACCGACGGCATCACCATGCCCGTCCTCTACGATCCCCATCACCTCCTCACCGAGCTCTACGCCGTCTCCAACGTGCCCACCGTGGTCTGGATCGACGAGCAGAACCGCATCGCCCGTCCCAACGGAAGTGCCTTCGGCACCGATCTGTTCACCGACTTCACCGGGGTCGAGTCCGGTCCGCACCTGGACGAGGTGCGCCGGTGGGTGCGGGAAGGGATCGTGCCCCTCCACCGGGACGAGGCCCGACAGGCGGTGGGCGACCTGTCCGCCGACGAGGTGTTGGCCCGGCTGCACTTCCGGGTGGCCGCCGAGGCCCACCGCCGGGGCGAGGAGGCCGTCACCCGGCGTCACGTGTCCATCGCATCGGCGTTGGCCCCGGACGATCTCACCATCTGGCGGGCGGGCATGCCGCTGGTGGGCGAGGACCCGTTCGGTGACGACTTCCTGGCCCGGTACGAGGAGTGGAAGCAGCGGGGCATGCCCTACCACGGGCTGCCGGCGGTGGAGCGGGCCGAGCCGGTGGCCCGATGAGCTGAGGGCCGGCGCGGGCCGGGGCGAACCGGGATGCGGTTGGCTACGTTGGGCCGATGATCCGCTACGACGTGGGAGAAGACAGTGTCGCCCGTCTGGTCCTCGACCGTCCCGAGGCCAAGAATGCCCTGACCCCGGAGATGCGCGACGAGATCGTGGCCCGGGTCCGCCAGGCCCGGGCCGACCGGGAGGTCCGGGCCCTGTTGATCACCGGGGTCGGTGACGCCTTCTGCGCCGGCATGGATCTGCGCCACTCGACGGTGGCCGGCTCCGGAGGGGCCGGGTTCAACCCCCGCGACACCAGCGAGGCGTTGCGCAACGGCGTGCAGGCCTTCATCCGCGAGCTCTGGGAGCTGGACAAGCCCACCGTCGCCGCCGTCAACGGGACGGCGGTGGGGCCGGGGGCCCACCTGGCCCTGGCCTGTGACTTCGTCATGGTCCACGAGCAGACCCGCTTCGTGTGGTCCTTCGCCCGCTGGGGCCTGGTGGTCGACGCCGGCGGCGCCTACCTGCTGCCCCGCCTGGTCGGGCTGGGTCGGGCCAAGGCCATGGTCATGCTGGGCGAGGGGGCCAGGGGCGAGGAGGCAGTCACCCTCGGGCTGGCCTACCGCTGCCTCTCCCTCGGCCGAGGACCTCGACCACGAGGCCTCGCGCTGGCGGCCCGGTTGGCGGCCGGCCCGGTCCGTTCGATGGGGCTGTCCAAGCAGCTCCTCAACGCCACCTTCGAGACCGATCTCCCCGCCTCCCTCGACCGCGAGGCGCAGGCCCAGGCCATGGCGGCGGTGTCGGCGGAGATGGCCGAGGGCATGGCCGCCTTCTCCGAGAAGCGAGCCCCCGACTTCCGTGGCCGTGCCCGATGAACGGACCACACCGACCGGCCCGGTCGGGCGCGCCGCCCCGGGCCACGCGTTAACCTTCTGCTGAAAAGCCGATTCTCACGACGTTCCGGGCTGGACCGGAGCAGGTGAGCCCGAGTGGGAGGGGCGTCGATGGACACCGAAAATCTTGCCGATGGCTTCATGGACGAGGGCATCGCCGCCAATCCCCAACCGTTCTACCGTCAGGCACGGGCGGCCGGCGCCGTGGTGGCGGGTCCGTTCGGCCCCCAGGTCGTGCGCCGGGGCGCGGTCGAGTACGCCCTCACCCACCCCGAGGAATTCTCGTCGGGGATGGAAGCGGTCGACCTGGGCCAGTCGGTGCCGCTCATCCCGCTGCAGGTGGATCCGCCCGACCATCGCAAGTACCGCCGGCTCCTCGATCCGATCTTCGCCCCCCGCCGGATGAACCTGCTCGAACCGGAGATCACCCGGTTGGTCAACGAGCTCATCGACGGTTTCATCGACAAAGGCCAGTGCGAGTTCGCCGCCGACTTCGCGGTGCCCGCTGCCTTCCTCGGTGTTCCTGGCCCTGGTCGGTCTGCCCCTCTCGGATCTCGACTCGTTCCTGGAGATGAAGGACGGCATCCTGCGGCCGGTGGGCAACGATCTCGACGAGATCCAGGCCAGCCAGAAAGTCGCCGCCGGGCGGATCGAGGACTACTTCGCCGAGGCGGTGAAGGACCGCAAGGCGAACCCTCGTGACGACATCCTGAGCCTCTTCATCGGGGCCGAGGTCGACTCCCAGCGGTTGACCGACGACGAGATCCTCGGCATCTGCTTCCTGTTCATCCTGGCCGGCCTGGACACGGTCACCGATTCGCTGGAGTGCTTCGTCGCCCGCCTGGCCCAGAATCCGGCCGAGCGTCGCCAGCTGGTGGACGATCCGGACATCATCCCGTCGGCGGTCGAGGAGCTGCTGCGGTGGGAGACGCCGGTGACCACGGTGGCCCGGGTGGCCACCAAGGACGTGGAGCTGGGTGGGTGCCCGATCCGCGCCGGCGACAACGTCGGGATCGTCATCGGATCGGCCAACACCGACGAGGAGGCGGTGCCCGGTTCCGACCAGGTGGACCTGACCCGGAGCGAGAACCGGCATCTGGCCTTCGGCGGCGGCGTCCACCGCTGCCTGGGGTCCCACCTGGCCCGGCTCGAGCTGCGCATCGCCTTGCGCGAATGGCATCGCCGGATACCCGAGTACTCGATCGTGCCGGGTGCCGAGCTCAACTACATGATGGGGCTCCGCCAGATCGACTCCCTCCCGTTGATCCTCGGCGAGCGGCCATGAGCGGCCCGTCGACGGTGGCGGCTGGTGTCGGGTGTCGACGACGGCTCGAGGCGCTGACCGTGCAATTCGGCCTGACCGACGACCAGCAGCTGTTCCGCGAGACCACGACCAAGTTCCTCGAGGACACCTGTCCGCTGGACGCCGTCCGCCGCATCGCCAAGGACGAGCCCGGGGGCTTCGACCGCGACTGGTGGCGACGCGGGGCCGAGCTCGGCTGGACGTCGATGCTGGTGTCCGAGGACCACGGGGGCGGTTCCGTCTCCGGCCGGCCCCTCGCCGATCTGGTGCTGGTGGCCGAGGAGATGGGGCGGCTCGTCACACCGGGACCGCTGATCCCCACCAACGTGGTGGCCGGCGCCCTGTCCCGGGCGGGGTCGCCGGCCCAACACAAGCATCTGGCCGGCCTGCTCAGCGGGGAGACCGTGGCCACCTGGTGCCCGGACGGGATGTCCATGGGCGTCGGCCCCTCCGCCCGACCGGCTCGGCGCCGTGTCCCGGGGCGACGGCTTCGTCCTCGACGGCACCACCCAGCCGGTGGAGGCCGCCGGCGAGGCGGATCTGCTGCTGGTGACCGCCCGGTCCGATCGTGGGCTGGCCCAGTTCGTGGTCCCTTCCGGCGCCGCCGGGGTGTCGACGACGCCGGCCGACAGCGTCGACCTGGTCCGGCGGTTCGCCTGTCTGCGGTTCGACCAGGTGGAGCTGACCGCCGACGCCGTGCTCGGTGAACCCGGATCGGTGGACGCCGACATCGAGCGCCAGCTCGAGGACGCGGTCGTCCTCCAGTGCGCCGAGATGGCCGGTGCCGTGGCCCGGGTCCTCGAGTTCACCCTCGAGTACGCCCAGGACCGGTTCTCGTTCGGCCGGCCGTTGGCGTCGTACCAGGCCCTCAAGCACCGGTTCGCCGACATGAAGCTGTGGCTGGAGGCGTCATACGCCAGTGCCGATGCCGCGGCCCGGGCGGTGGACTCGGGATCCGACAACGCTGCCGAGCTGGTCAGCGTGGCCAAGTCCTACATCGGCGACCATGCCCCGTTCATCCTGTCCGAGTGCGTGCAGCTCCACGGGGGCATCGGGGTCACCTGGGACCACGATCTCCATCTCTACCTCCGGCGGGTGGTCCAGGACCAGGCCCGGTTCGGCACCCCGCGCGACCACCGGGAGCGTGTGGCGGCGGCGGTCGGGATCTGAGGAGGAACGGTGGACGAAACGACAACCGGAGAGGGCATCGACGCCTTTCGCCTGCGGGCCCGGGAGTGGCTGGCCGGCGCCATGCCCCGCCTGCCCGAAGGCGCCGACAACCGGCAGATGCTCCAGGACGACGAGATGGGGGAGGAGGCCCGCCGGCTGCAGCGCCTGCTCTTCGACAACGGGTTCGCCGGCATCTGCTTCCCCGCCGAATACGGCGGGCTGGGGTTGCCCCCCGAGTACCAGCGGGCCTTCACCCAGGAATCACTGCCCTACCGGATGCCGACCCTGTTCAACGTCCCGACCCTGTCCATCCTGGCCCCGACCCTCCTCGACTTCGGGACCGAGGAGCAGAAGAAGCGCCATCTGCCGGCCATCCTGCGGGGCGACGAGCTGTGGGTCCAGTTCCTCTCGGAACCGAGCGGGGGGTCGGACCTGGCCGGACTGGTGACCCAGGCCACCAGGGACGGCGACGTGTTCGTCCTCAGCGGTTCGAAGATCTGGAGCTCGGGGGCGTTCCGCTCCGACTACGCCATGTGCCTGGCCCGCACCGACCCCCACGTGCCCAAGCATCAGGGCCTGACCATGTTCATCCTCAAGATCCACCAGCCCGGCATCGAGGTCCAGCGGATCAGCATGGTCAGTGGGATGGCCGAGTTCTGTCAGGAGTTCTTCGACGACGTGGCCATCCCGGCCGAGAACGTGATCGGCCAGGTGAACGACGGATGGACGGTGGCGTCGCGCCTCCTCTACCACGAGCGGGATGCGGTGGGAGGGGGATCGCCCTACGTGAGCGGTGTCGCCGTCGGCGGCGGCGAGCGCGGCGGCCAGCGGACCGACCTGGCCGAGCTGGCCCGCGCCACCGGCCAGGCCGACGACCCGCTGGTCCGGCAACTGGTGGCCGAGGCCCGGGTCAACGAACGGGTGCAACAGCAGCTCACCGAGCGGGTGACGCTGGGTATCCGCACCGGGGCGTTACCGGCCCCGGCCGGCGCCCTGCCTCGGCTCATCGCCGCCACCAACGGCGAGCGTCGCTTCGACATCGGGCTGGAGGTGGCCGGGGCCGGGGCCGGGGCATGGGTGGACGGGGACCCGGCCGGACTGTGGGGCAAGCTCTATCTGATCAGGCAGGAGAACAGCCTGGGCGGCGGGAGCAACGAGATGCAGCGCAACATCATCAGTGAGCGCGTGCTCGGCATGCCCCGCGAGTACGCCGCCGACCGGGGGCGGCCCTTCGACGAGGTCCGCCACAACCGGTCGGCCCCGAAGCGAACCTAGGCGACCTCGAGCTTCATCAGCTCGGTCAGGTTGCCGCCCATGATCTTGGCCACGTCGGCATCGGGGAGGCCCTTGAGCTCGTCGACGAAGCTGATCGGGTCGGCCATCCCTTCGGGGTGGGGGTAGTCGGATCCGAACAGCACCCGGTCGACCCCGAGGATGTCGATCAGGCCCATCGGGTCCTCCTCGTGGAAGGGATGGACGTAGATGTTCCGCTTGAACACCTCGATCGGGTTCTCGTCGAACACGTGCGGGGCCGACTCGTAGGCGTGCTCCATGTCACGCAGGAGCGGCCGGACCCAGTTGCTGCCGTTCTCCACCGGAGCGAACCGGAGCTCGGGGAACCGGGAGCACAGTCCGTGCCCGATGAGCGACGCCACGGTGTCGGTGATGGCCCGACCCCCGTGCCCGATGATGGCTACGAATCCCGAGCCGCCCTTGAAGGGAGTCATCTCGTCGACCACGCCCTCCCATTCGTTGAGGTAGCGCTGGTACCCGCTGTCCGAGGCGTGCATGCCCACCGGGATGCCGGCCTCGGCCACCAGCTTCCAGAACGGGTCGAACTCGGGCAGGGCCGGCGAACGGGGCCCCATGTACCCGACGACAGGAGCAGGGCGGACGAGGATGATCCTGGCCCCCCGCTCGAGCACCCACTCGAGCTCCTCGATGGCCTTGTCCACCACGCCCAGGTGGATCACCGGGGTGGGGAAGATCCGGTTCTCGTAGTTGAACGTCCAATGGTCGAGCATCCACTCGTTGAGGGCGTGGACCACCGCGTGGGTGGCGGGGGGATCGCCCCGCAGGCGCTCCTCGAGCAGGCTGGCCAGCGTCGGCCACATGAGGGCGCGGTCGAGGCCGAGCTCGTCCATCAGCCTGAGGCGCGGTTCGGGCTCGCTGAAGGCGGGGAGCGCCCGGATCGGCTTGCCCATGATCTCCCGCCGTGACTTGCCCTCGGGGTTCCCGGTCTTGAAGTACTCCTCCTGGGCGCCGGGCGCGGCCACCACCTCGAAGGTGGGGTTGGGGATGTACTCGCTGATCTTGCCCTTGACGGCGATCTTCGTGCGCCCGTTGACCTGCACGTACTGGATGAGGCCCTCGTACTCCGGAGGCAGGAACTTGGTGAAGGCGTCCGGGGTCTCGTACATGTGGTTGTCGGCGTCGAAGACTGGGAAGTCCAGCGTCCGCGTGGGCATGGCGTCTCTCCTTTGCTGTCCGCTGCGCGAGCCGCTTCCCCCGAGTGGCACGGCGCCGGCCCGGCAGCGGCCTGGCTCGTTCCCCCGTACGCTAACAGCCCCCGTTGCCGAGCGGAAATGCCATTTGCGCTACCATCCACCGGTGCGGGTGAGCGTGGGCGTCACCGGACGTGGTGGGATGAGGGGATGAGCCTGAGCACGGTACCGGAGGAAGTCGGCATCCCCTACGGGACGCGCCTGGGCCAGGTGGCGGCCGAAGGCGGTGACGCCGTCGCCGTGGTCTTCGTCAGCGAGGACGGCGACGAGTGCACCATCACCTGGAACGAGCTCGACACCCGGTCCACCCAGCTGGCCCATCTCTTCGCCGGACAGGGGCTCGGAGTGGGGGACCGGCTGGCGGTGTGCCTCCGCAACTCTCCCGAGCACCTCCTCTCCTGTTTCGCCGGCTGGAAGGTGGGGGCGACGGTGGTCCCGGTGCGCTGGGACCTCCCCGCCTGGGAGCTGAGCCGGTTGCTGGCCGTCCTCGAGCCGGACCTGGTGGTCGACGCCGACCACGCCCACATGGTGGACGAGAGCCGGTCGTACCCGACCACCGCCCGGCCCGAGGTGATCGCTCCCAACGGGTGGGGGGTGTGCAGCTCGGGGTCGACCGGCACGCCCAAGGTCATCGTGCAGAAGGGCCCGGCCGTCTTCCTGCTGTCGACCAACGTCACCTCGTCGGTGGTGGCGTCGTACGGGCCGATGTCCAGGCCCCAGCGGGTGCTGTGCCCGGCGCCGCTCTACCACACCAACGGATTCACCGCCTTCCGCACCCTCCTGGGCGGCGACTCGATCGTGCTGATGGAGCGGTTCAAGGCTCCGCTGGTGCTGGACATGATCGAGAAGCACGGCATCACCGGGTTCATCGCCGCCACCCCCATGCTGCAGCGGCTGGCCCAGGTCCCCGGGATCGAGGACCGCGACCTGTCCAGCCTGAACTGGGTCCAACAGGGGGCGGCGGCGCTCCCGCTGTGGTTGGGCCGTTTCTGGATCGACCTGGTGGGTGCTGAGAATTTCTACATGTCCTACGGCGCCTCCGAGATGATCGGCATCGTGGTGTGCCGGGGGGACGAATGGCTGGCCCACCCGGGGACCCTCGGACGGGGCATGGGCGAGACCGAGGTGGCCATCCTCGGACCGGCGGGCGACCGGCTCCCTCCGGGTGAGATCGGGGGGATCTACCTGCGGACACCGACCGGGCCCCTGGCCAGCTACGTCGGCGACGTGAAGCCGCTGGACGACACCGCCGACGGCTTCGCCTCGGTGGGGGACCTGGGCTGGCTCGACGAGGATGGGTTCCTCTACATGGCCGACCGCCGGGTGGACATGATCGTCACCGGCGGCGTCAACGTGTTCCCGGCCGAGGTCGAGGCGGCCCTCAGCGAGCACCCCGGCATCGGCGACGTGGTCGTCGTCGGGCTGCACGACGAGACCTGGGGACGCCGCGTGCACGCCATCGTGGCCCCCCTCGACCCGTCACTCGACGACGACGGGGTCATCGCCTTCGCCCGGGACCGGCTGGCCCCCTACAAGGTCCCCAAGACCGTCGAGTTCGTCCCGTCCATTCCCCGGAGCGAGGCCATGAAGTTCAACCGGGCAGCGCTGGTGGCCGAGCGCGACGGTGTCGACGCCGCGGAAGGACCCGAGGACGGGCACGGTGGTCGGGACCATCGACCGGCGCAGGATGGGCGGGTCACGAGGACCGAGGTATAGCGTGGCCGGGCCACCGGGGGCTCCCACGGGACCGCGCCCCCCGGACGGGCGGGCGCCCGGCCGAAGATGAGCGATCGGGACGAGCAGATGAGGAGTGTTGAGGACATGGCAGAGGCCAAGCAGGACGGAAAGTACATCACCTACGAAGAGCTGGAGGCGGGCTCGGTGGTGCGCATCATGCTCAACCGCCCCGAGACCCGCAACGCCCAGAACCGTGGTCTGCTGGTCGAGCTGGACGAGGCCTTCCACCGCGCCGAAGAGGACGATGCCGTCCGGGTGGTCATCCTCGGGGGGGTGGGACCTCTTTTCTCCTCGGGGCACGACATGGGATCCAAGGAGGCCACGGCCGAGCGGATGCCCGGACCCGACCAGCATCGGTCGGAGACCATCAACGGGGCCACCCGCAAGGGGGCCGAGGCCCGGATGCTCCAGGAGTGGAACTACTACTTCCAGAACACACTGCGCTGGCGCAATCTGCGCAAGATCACCGTGGCCCAGGTGCAGGGAACCGTCTACGCGGCCGGGCTCATGCTCATGTGGGCCTGCGATCTCATCGTGGCCGCCGACGACGTGTACTTCGCCGACGTGGTCGGGACCCGTCTCGGGATGTGCGGCGTCGAGTACTTCGGCCACCCGTGGGAGTTCGGCCCCCGCCGGACCAAGGAGCTCATGCTGACCGGCGACGCCATCGACGTCCACGAGGCGCACCGGTTGGGCATGGTCAGCAAGGTCTTCCCGGTGGACGAACTGAGCGACCGCACCCTGGCCTACGCCCGGCGCATCGCCGAGCTGCCCACCATGACCGCCCTGCTGATCAAGGAGTCGGTCAACCAGACCGTGGACAACATGGGCTTCTACAACTCCCTGCAGGCCTGCTTCACCCTCCATCAGCTCAACCACTCGCACTGGGCGGAGATCCACGAGTCGAAGTACCCGGTGGCCGAGGAGGAGGACGGCATCGCCAGCTGGCGCAACGCCCCACCGGTCCGCATCGCCGTCGAGGATGCCGTGGAGGGACCTGTTCCGGCGCGTTGAGCGCCGCAGCTGGAGAACGTCGAACCGTGAGGCTCCGAACCACCTATCGCCAGCCCGACGCGGCCCGGTTCCGGCGGCCCGGCGGCGCCTGGGATGTCCCGACGCTCGACGCCCTGCTGTCGTCGCCCCGCTCCCCGGACGCTCCGGCCGTGATCGACGGGGACGTTCGTCTCGACAGCGCCGGACTCGAACGCCTGGTGGGATCGGTGGCCGGTGGTATGCGGGCCCGGGGCGTCCGCCACGGCGACATCGTCACCTGGCAGCTGCCCAACTGGTGGGAGGCCTTGGTGCTGTTCCGCGCCTGCTGGAGGTGCGGCGCGGTGGCCGCCCCCATCCACCATCAGGTGGGCGGGGCCGAGGTGGCCCGGGTGCTGGCCGACCTCGAACCGGCACTGGCCCTGAGCACGCCCGGCCTCCCCCTGGCCGACCTGGTGGACGCCATCGAGGCGCGCAGCGGTGACGCCCGCTTCGAGGACCTGGTCGGCGGCCGGCCTCTTCCCGTGGGCGGGGGCCGGGGGTCGGACATCGGTGTCGTGCTGTTCACCTCCGGATCGACCGGGAACCCCAAGGCGGTGTTCCACACCCACCGGGGCCTGGCCTACAAAGCCCTGTCCATGACCAGGGCCCACGGGCTCACCAGCGCCGACGTGGCGCTGATGCCGTCACCGTTGGCCCACGTGTCCGGCCTGCTCAACGCCGTGCTCGTGCCCGGGACGGCGGCCATGGCCGTCGTGCTCATGGAGAAGTGGGATGCCGAGCGGGGTGTCGAGCTGGCCGGCGCCAACCGGGTCAGTTTCATGATCGGCCCGCCGACCCTGTTCGTCGGGATGATGGACGTGCCCGGTTACCGGTCCCAGGTGGCCGACCTCCGGGTGGTCTCCTGTGGGGCCATGGGCGTCACCCCGGAGTTCATCGACACGGCCCGTGAGGGTCTCGGGGCCCTGGTCAAGCGCACCTACGGCTCGACCGAGGCGCCCACCGTCACCACCAGCAGCTGGCAGGACGGGCCGGACCGGGCGCGTGACACCGACGGCCACTCGGTCGGCGAGGCTGAGATCCGGGTGGTCGATCCGGCCACCGACCGCGTGCTGGCGGCCGGCGAACCCGGCGAGGTCCTGGTCCGGGGACCCGAGCTGTTCGTCGGCTACGGGGAGCGGTCCCAGACCGACGAGGCGGTCCGCCGCGGTTGGTTCGCCACCGGCGACCTCGGGACGCTCGACGGTGACGGATGGCTGACCATCGTCGGTCGTCTCAAGGAGCTGATCATCAGAGGGGGCGAGAACATCGCCTCCGCCGAGGTCGAGCGGGTGCTCGAGCGGCACCCCGAGGTCCGTCAGGCCGTGGTCGTCGGCTGTCCCGACCGTCGCCTGGGGGAGCGGGTGGCCGCCTTCGTGGTGGGAAGTCAGAAGATCGACGTGGACGAGTGCCGCCGTTGGTTCGCCGACCAGGGGGTGGCCCGGTTCAAGACGCCCGAGATCGTGGTGCACCTGGAGGAGATCCCCGAGCTCGGGGTGGGGAAGCCGAACCGGCCGGCGCTCAAGGAGCGGGCCGCGTCGCTGAGCGTCGTGGAATCCTGAGTCGAGAGAAAGGGTCCTCTGTGGTAGCCGGAATTGTTTCGTGGGGTGTCTATTTTCCGTACTGGCGGCTCGAACGCCGGGTGATCGGCGAGGCCTTCGGCACCGCTCCCGGCCGCGGTCGACGGACGGTGGCCTCCTACGACGAGGACACGTCGTCGATGGCGGTCGAGGCCGGACGTCGGGCCCTCGGGGTGGCCGGCATGCCCGATCCCGAGAATGTCTATTTCTCCACGCCGGCCCCGGCGTACCTGGACAAGACCAACGCGGCCACCGTGCACGCCGGCCTCGGGCTGCCCCACCGGTCGGGCGCCTACGACCTGTGCGGGTCGGTGCGGTCGGCATGGGCCACCATGGAACTGGCCCGACTGACCGGGGAGCGGGCTCCCGCCCTCGCCGTACTGGCCGATCTGCGCACCGGCCTGCCCGGCAGCGTCGACGAGAGCCAGGGTGGTGACGGCGCGGTGGCCTTCGTGTTCGCCCCCCACGGCGGGGTGGCATCCCTACTCGGGCACGCCGCCGCCACCGACGAATTCCTCGAGCGCTGGCGGGTCCCCGGGGAGACCGGATCACGTCAGTGGGAGGACCGCTTCGGTGAGGAGGCCCTCCTCCCCCTGGCCCGGGCCGCGTTCGAGGGCGCGTTGCGAGAAGCCGGGCTGGCGGCTGCCGACATCGACCATCTGATCGTGACCGGTCTGCATGCCCGGGCGGTGGGGTCGCTGAAGAAGGCTCTCGGGGTCCCGGCCGAGCGGGTGGCCCCGGATCTGACCGACGTGATCGGTAACCTGGGGGCGGCCCAGGCCGGGATCGCCCTGGCCGACGTCCTCGAGCGGGCCACCCCGGGCCAGGTGGTGGCCATGGTCGAGATCGCCGACGGGGCCGATGTGGCCATCCTGCGCACCACCGAGGCGTTGGTCGGGGTGCAGGGGGCGCGGCGGGAGGCGGGGATCCGGCCGGTGGCCGAGCTGGCCACCGAAGGCCGCTCCGACCTGTCCTACCCGGTCTTCATGTCCTGGCGCGGCATCCTCCACAAGGAACCGCCCCGGCGGCCCGATCCCGAACGCCCCGACGCCCCGGCGTCGCGGCGCAGCGAGGGGTGGAAGTTCGGCTTCAACGCCAGTCGGTGTCAGGTGTGCGGCTTCCGTCATCTGCCCCCCACCCGGGTGTGTCTCTCGTGCCAGGCCGTCGACCAGATGGTTCCCGAGCGGATGGCCGACATCCGGGGAACGGTCGCCACCTACACGATCGATAGGCTGGCCTTCAGCCTGTCGCCGCCGATGGTCGGCGCCGTCATCGACTTCGACGGCGGGGGCCGCTACCGGGGCGAGATGACCGACGTCGACCCCGGCGCCGTCGCCGTCGGCACCAGGGTGGAGATGACCTTTCGGCGCCTGTACAGCGCCGAGGGTGTACACAATTACTTCTGGAAGGCCCGTCCGATCCCCGAAGGCAGCGAGGACCGACGTGGCCGAACCGGAGAAGAAGGAGAGCAGAGGACATGACCAGCACTGGGATCCGCGACCGGGTGGCCATCGTGGGCATGGGATGCACCCCCTTCGGTGAGCTGTGGGACAAGGGGGTCAACGATCTCCTGACCGATGCCGTCGTCGAGTGTGTGGGGTCGGCCGGAGTGACCATGGATGCCATCGACGCCTTCTGGCTGGGCACGTTGGGGTCCGGCAACTCGGGCATCACCCTGTCCAAGCCCTTGAAGGTGGATTACAAGCCGGTGACCAGGGTGGAGAATTTCTGTGCCACCGGCTCCGAGGCGTTCCGGAATGCCTGCTACGCGGTGGCGTCGGGCGCCTACGGACTGGCCATGGCCGTCGGCGTCGAGAAGCTGAAGGACTCCGGCTTCTCGGGCCTGACCGGGATCCACAAGGTCGGGGACGGCACCAACCCCCAGCTGAGCTCGCCGGCCGCCTTCTCGTTCCTGGTTCCGGCCTACTGCCACAAGTACGGGGTCGACCCCGAGGAGATGGGCGCGGTACTCAACCGGATCGCCTGGAAGAACCACCGCAACGGCGCGGTGAACCCGAGAGCGCAGTTCCGCAAGGAGGTCTCGCTGGAGAAGATCGCCGCCTCGCCGCGAGTGGCCGGGCAGCTCGGGGTCTTCGACTGCAGCGGCGTGAGTGACGGGGCGGCGGCGGCGCTGATCTGCCGGGCCGAGGACGCCCACCTGTACACCGACTCGCCGCTCTACGTGAAGGGGCTCAGCCTCGTGGCCGGACCGGGGGCCGGGGCCATCGACCCCGACTACGACTACACCAGCTTCGAAGAGGTGGTGCGCTCCGCGGCCGACGCCTACCAGCAGGCCGGCATCACCGACCCGCGGGCCGAACTGGCCATGGCCGAGGTCCACGACTGCTTCACGCCGACCGAGCTGGTCCTGATGGAGGACCTCGGTTTTGCCGACCGGGGGACGGCGTGGAAGGAAGAGCTGGCCGGTACCTTCGACCGGGACGGGGAGCTCCCCGTCAATCCCGACGGGGGCCTGAAGAGCTTCGGCCACCCGATCGGGGCCACCGGGCTCCGGATGCTCTTCGAGTGCTGGCTGCAGCTCCGGCGCCAGGCCCCGCCCGAGCGCCAGATCGCCACGGTCACCGAGGGAGGGCGGACCCTCGGGCTGACCCACAACCTGGGTGGCGCCCCCGGGGAGTGCGTGAGCTTCGTGGGCGTGGTCGGCACGGAACCGTCGGAGTGAGGTGACCGCCACCGGATCCGGCCGGGCGTGGGCCGAGGACGAGGACCAGGCGGCGCTGCGCCAGCTGGCCCGTGACGTCGCCGCCCGCGAGGTGGCCCCGCGGGCGGCCGCCCACGACGAGAGCGGCGAGGTGCCCTCGGAGGCCATCGCCGCCATGGCCGCCGCCGACCTCTTCCGGGTCACCATCGGCGAGCAGTGGGGCGGCCTCGGGATGGGGGACGTCGAGGCGGCCATCGTGCTGGAGGAGATCGCCCGCCAGGACGTCTCGACGGCCATCTGCTGCCAGCTGGCCTTCAACGGCCCGCCCCGGGGGATCGAGCACCTCGGTTCGGACGCCCTCAAGGACCGCTGGCTCCCGGCGGTGGCCGACGGCCAGGCCATCATCAGCATCGGGATCACCGAGCCCGATGCCGGATCGGCCGTCCAGGGCATGCGGACCGCCCTCAAGCCCGACGGGGACCGGTGGCGGCTCGACGGCTACAAGAACTACTCGACACTCGGGCATGCCGCCTCGGCGGTGCTGGTCTGGTGCCGGTGGCCCGGCGGGGAGGGGGCCAGGGGGATCGGCGCGGTGATCGTGCCCATGGACCGGACCGGGGTGGAGCTGACCGGTCGGCACCGGGGGATGGGCATCCACGCCGCCACCGAGTCGGAGATCGCCTTCGATGGGGTGGCCATCACCGACGACGACATCCTGGTGGCCGGCGACCCGTCCTCGTCGGAGCCGTTCAAGCTACTGCTCTCCCATCTCAACCACGAGCGGTGCGGGAACGCGGCCATGTGCATCGGGGCGGCCCAGGGGGCACTCGAACGCTCGGTGACCTACATGACCGAGCGGGTGGTCGGGGGCCGGCCCATCGCCGACCTCCAGGGCCTGCAGTGGAAGGTGGCCGACATGGCGGTGGCCGTCGAGGGCGCCCGGCTGCTGCTGAGCCGGGCCGTCGGCCTGGCCGGTCCGGGCGGCACCCCTCCGGCCCTGGAGACGGCCATGGCCAAGACGGCGGCCAACCTGGCGGCCAAGTTCGTGTGCGACGAGGCCATCCAGATCCACGGGGGGTACGGCTACAGCCGCGAGTACCCCCTGGAGCGGGCCTACCGGGACATCCGGGGCCTGTGCATCGGGGCCGGCACGGTGGAGGCCCAGCGCAACTACATCGGTTCGAGCATCGTGGGCGGCCGGACGTCGGTCTCGCCCGGTTGGGTGCCTCCGGCCCGGTAGCCGTCGTTTGCGAAAACGCCCTTTTCAGCGCTAGGTTCACCCCGTCAGGTCCGTTGAGCCAGGAATCCGCCTTCCTGCGCTCCGGGCCTCGACACCTTCTCGGGCCCCGGCACGGCTGGCCGGCGCCCGGGCGCGCCAAACCCCCTCGGCGAAAAAGGGGATTGACGCACATCATCAGGCCAGAGGATTGGGATGGCGGGAACCACTCATCAACCTGACGCCATTTCGAATACCCGGCCCCCACCTGGGTTAAACCTCAAAACCGGCCCAATCGGAGTTTGGAGGTGCACCCGGTCTGACCAGGGGCTCCCGTTCCCCCGGGGGGCCGGCCGGTCCATCCGGCCCCAGCCGGTCATCAGCCCGATGCTGGAGGGGATGGGCCAGGAGGGCCACCGCCACCCACCCGCATCCGGGTGGGCCGCCGGACCGCTCCCCGGCGCCGTTTCCCCGGCCCCGTTAGTCTGGCGATGTGTCCGCGGTGGCTGCCAGGGGCGTCCTCGATCCTCCGCGTTCGCCGGCGACGGCCGCCGAACGGACCCGGCTGATGGATGCCGCCCTGCACGTGATGCGTCGCAACGGCTTCCAGGGGGCCAGCGTGCAGGACATCCTCGACCATGCCGGGCTCTCGACCCGCGCCTTCTACCGCCAGTTCCGTTCGAAGGACGATCTCCTGCTGGCCATGTTCAGAACGGCGTCCGACCCCGATGTGGCCCAGGTGACCCGGGCGGCGGCCGGGGCGCCCGCGGCGCTCGACGCCGTCCGCACCTGGATCGACGAGATGCTGGCCATGGCCTTCGACCCGCGCCGGGTGCGCCGCCTGGTCATCTTCAATGCGGTGGCTCGACAGGCCGACGGGTACGAGGAGGAAGAGGCGACCCTCCGATCGAGTCTCATTGCCCCCTTGCTGGGAGCACTGGAGCGGGGTTCCTCGGACGGTTCGTTTCCGGCCACCGATCCGCTTCCCGACGCCGACGCCATCTTCGACCTGGTCTGGAGCGTGGCCCATCCCCAGCGCCGGTTGGCCATGACCGACCGGGCCCGGGCCCGGGACCAGGTCCTCCGCTTCTGCCTTCCCGCCCTCGGCGTGGACCGGAGCGTCGGCGCGGTCCAGTCGGGCTGAGCCCCGACCGCCGAGGTGAAAACGGCATTGTCGGGTTCGTGAGCCCTGGTGTACCGTGAGGCGCCATCGCCGGAGGAACGGCCGTGCTGCGGTCAACGATCAGGAGAAGACGTGGAAATCGACGCTGCAACGCCCACCTCCGTCACGGAGTTCCGGCGCGCGTTGGCGGAGTGGCTCGACGCCAATCTGACCCCCGAGGTGGTCGAGGCCGGCCGGGAGGGGTTCGAGGACGAGCGCACCCTCGAGTTGCTGCGCGGGTGGAACCGGGCGCTGGCCGACGCCGGCTGGGCGGCGGTGGCCTGGCCGGCCGAGTACGGGGGCAGGGACGCCGGCGTGGCCGAGCAGCTGGCCTACCTCGAGGTCATGTCGCAGGCCGAGGCGCCCGGACCGCTGAATGTCATCGGGGTGGCCAACATCGCGCCGGCCATCCTCGAGGTCGGAACCCAGGAGCAGAAGGACCGCTTCCTCGCCCCGATGCTCCGTGGTGACGAGATCTGGTGCCAGGGCATGTCCGAGCCCGACGCCGGATCGGACCTGGCCTCGCTGCGCACCTCGGCGGCGGTCGACGGCGACGAGTTCGTGATCAACGGCCAGAAGACGTGGAACAGCCTCGGCCACCATGCCGACTGGTGCCAGCTCTACGTTCGCACCGATCCGTCGGCCCCCAAGCACGCCGGCATCAGCTGCCTGCTCGTCGACATGCGGTCACCCGGGATCGAAGCCCGCCCGCTCCGCACCATGACCGGTGAGGTCATGTTCTCGGAGCTCTTCTTCACCGACGTGCGGGTGCCGACGACCTCCCTCCTCGGACCGCGCAACGAGGGATGGAAGGTGGCCATGACCACGTTGAGCTTCGAGCGGGCCGGGGTGGCCAAGTTCCATCTCAGCCTGAGCGCCCGCTTCGCCGACCTGGTCGAGGAGACCCGCCGGAGCGGCATCGAGGTGTCGCCCGTCCAACGCGACCGCCTGATCCAGCTGTACAGCCGCATCGCCTGCCTGCGCTGGTCCACGGCCCGCGAGCTCGAGGTCGTCGGTCGTGGCGGCCGGCCGTCGGCGGCCAACGGGAGTCTGGCCAAACTGATGTGGGCCGACATCTCCCAGGAGCTGGCCGGGCTGGCCCTCGGCCTGCTCGGCCCCGGGGCCCTGGAGGGCCCGTGGTCGAGGAGCCTCCTCGGCTCCCGCGGGTCGTCGATCGCCGGCGGCACCACCGAGATCAACCGGAATATCGTGGCCGAACACGGTCTGGGGCTTCCCCGTTGACCACCACGGCCCGGAACGAGAGTGGGGAGCCGATCTGATGAGCACATACGAAGGACGCCGGGTCATCGTGAGCGGCGGGGGTGGCGCCGGGATGGGTGCCGCCGTGGTCCGCCAGCTCAAGCCCCTCGGCGCCGAGATCCACGTGATCGACCTCAAGGAGCCTCCGGTCGAGGTGGACGGCTACCACCCGACCGACCTGCGCGACCCCGGGGCCATCGCCGCCGCCGTGGATGCGGTCGGGGGCCGGATCGACGCCCTGTTCAACTGCGCCGGGACTTCCCGGGGGGCGGTTCTCGGACCTCGACACCATGCTGGTGAACTTCGTCGGCCAACGCCATCTGGCCGATCTGGTCGCGGAGCGGATGGGCGAGGGCGGCGCCATCGCCAGTATCTCGTCGGGGGCCGGGGCCAGCTGGATGGCCAACGTGGAGAAATGGAAGCCCCTGGTGGCCACCGAGGGATTCGCCGCCGGCCGGCAATGGCTGGAGGAGCATCCCGAGGAGATCGCCAGCGGCTACGCGCCCTCCAAGGAAGTGATCATCGTGTGGACGGTGGTGAGGTCCCTGGCCCTGGCCGAACGGGGCATCCGGATCAACTGCACCCTTCCCGGCCCGACCGACACGCCGATGATGCCCGACTTCGAGGACCAGATGGGCAAGGAGTTCATGGACAACTACCCGATTCCGCTCGGCCACCGGCAGACGCCGGACGAGCAGGCTGCGCCACTGGTCTTCCTGAACTCACCGGCGGCATCGGCCATCACCGGCGAGGCCATCCTCACCGACGGGGGCACCATGGCCGCACTGGCCGTGGGTACCCTCGACGTCTCGGCCTTCGGCTTCTGAGCGGGGCCCGGACCGGGTGGACTCCCGGTGGAGTTGTGACAGCCAACGAATCGAGCGAAACGAATTGAGAGAGTTGAGGAGGATCGCAACATGACCACGACCCAGGAAGGCGCCGCTGTCGTCGGCGAGGCCAGGATGCTCATCGACGGGAAGCTGGAGGAGGCGATCTCCGGACGCCGGTTCGACAACATCAACCCGGCGACCGAGGAGGTACTCGGGACCACGGCCGATGCCGGGCACGAGGACATGGACCGGGCCATCGCCGCGGCCCGGCGGGCCTTCGACGAGACGGAGTGGTCGACCGACCGGGAACTGCGCAAGCGCTGCCTCCTGCAGCTGCAGGATGCCCTCGAGTCGGAGGCCGAGCTGCTGCGGGCCGAACTGGTGGCCGAGGTGGGCACGCCGATCCTGTTGACCTACGGCCCCCAACTCGACGAGCCCTTGTCGGACGGACTCAGATGGCCGGCCAAGTTCATCGACGAGTACACCTGGGAGCGCGACCTTCCCGAAGGGAAGGCTTTCGGGATGCGGAGCTGGCGCAAGGTCCTCAAGGAGCCGGTCGGGGTGGTCGGTGCCATCGTGCCGTGGAACTATCCCTTCGAAGTATCCATCAACAAGATCGGACAGGCCCTGGCCGCCGGCAACACGGTGATCCTGAAGCCCGCCCCCGACACGCCCTGGAACGCCACCCGGATCGGCCGCCTGGTGGCCGAGCGGACCGACATCCCCGACGGTGTCTTCCAGGTCGTGACCACCACCGACAACCAGGTGGCCGAAGACCTGGTCACCGACCCCAGGGTCGACCTCATCTCCTTCACCGGCTCGACGGCGGTCGGCCGGCGGATCATGGAGAAGGGGGCTCCCACGCTGAAGAGGCTCTTCCTCGAGCTGGGCGGCAAGTCGGCCGACGTGGTGCTCGACGACGCCGACTTCGGCGAGAAGCTCTCCTTCGCCTGGGCGGTGTGCACCCACGGGGGCCAGGGGTGCGTCATGCTCACCCGACTGCTGCTGCCGCGCTCCCGCTACGAGGAGGGGATCGCCATGATGGAGGAGGGATTCCGCACGGTGGCCTACGGCGATCCCACTGATCCTTCGAACTTCCAGGGCCCCCAGATCAACGCCAGCCAGCGGGCCAAGATCCTCGCGCTACATCGAGCAGGGAACCGAGCAGGGGGCGCGGGTGGTGGTCGGAGGTGGACGCCCTGCCCATCTGCCCACCGGCTACTACGTGGAGCCCACCCTGATGGCCGACGTCGACAACTCGATGACCATCGCCCGGGAGGAGATCTTCGGTCCTGTGCTCGTCGTCATTCCCTTCGAGGACGATGACGACGCCGTGCGCATCGCCAACGACAGTCCCTACGGGCTCGGTTGCGGTGTCACCTCCGGCTCCGAGGAGCGTGCGGTCCGGGTGGCTCGGCGGATCCGGGCCGGATCGGCCATGGTCAACGGTGGGATCTGGTACGGGGCCGACGCGCCCTTCGGCGGCTACAAGGCCAGCGGGATCGGCCGCCAGAACGGCGTCGAGGGCTTCGATCAGTACACCGAGACCAAGACGATCGCCGGTGGGCTACCCCCGCTCGACGGATGAGCGGGGCCTGGCCGCCCGGCCCGCGGCCGGCGGTTCAGCGGAGCCGCCAGTCGATCCGCTTCCCGGAGGTGAACCGCTTCTGGCCTTCGGCCAGTTGGGCCGGGTCGGTCCCGATGTTGGTGAACAGGTAGGCCTGGTCGAGGGCCTGCTGACGGGAGAGCTCCAGACCCGCCCACAGGGCCCGGACCGTCCCCCCGACCCCGAGGACGGGCTGGTCGGCGACGGCCTGGGCCGCCCAGGCCGTCTGCTGGCGGAGTTCGTCGGCCGGCACCACTTCGGAGACGAAGCCGATCTGGTAGGCCCGCGCCGCCGACATCCGTTCGTTGGCGCCGAGCAGGGAGAGCCGCATGACCTCCTGGAACGGCATCTTCGGGAGGAGGAAGATCGGTTCGAAGGCGGCCGGCATGCCGTAGGTGACGTGGGGGTCGAAGAAGGTGGCGTGCTCGGCGGCGATGATGAAGTCGACCTCGCCGAGGATGTAGAAGGCCCCGCCACAGGCCATGCCGTTGACGGCGGCGATGATCGGCTTCCACAGATCGTTCGACTTGGGGCAGACGCTCTTGCCCGGATCGTCGAAGTCCCACGGGGTGTTGTACCCGGGCAGCTTGCCCGGCGGCAGGTCGTCGAACGAGCCGATCCCCTCCCGGTCCAGACCGGTGCAGAACGCCTTGTCGCCGGCGCCGGTGAGGACGATGCACCGGACATCGTCGTTGGTGCGGAGCATCATCCACAGCTCCCGCAGCTCGCGCTGCATGGTGGTATCGAAGGCGTTGAGGGCCTCGGGACGGTTGAGGGTGACCCAGGCCACGCCGTCGGATTCGTCGTACAGGAGGGTCTCGAGCTCGGGCATGGCGGCCATGGTATCCGTCCCCGTCGAGACCGACCCCATTGGTCCTACATGCGGTAGACACGCGCCGCGTTGCCGGCGAAGAGCTTGTCGCGGGAGTCGTCGCCGAGGCCCTCGGTCACGGTGCTGAACGTGGTGTAGAGCTCGTCGAAGGTGCCGTACATGGCGTCGACGGGGAAGTTGCTGGCGAACATGCAGCGGTCGACGCCGAACTGTTCGATGGCGTACTCGAGCCACGGGGCGAACGCATCCGCTCGCATCGAGCCGATGGGCATGGCCAGGCCCGACAGTTTGCACAGGATGTTGTCGCCGAGGCCGGCCAGCGCGTCGATGCCGGTCCGCCAGACGGCGCGCTCGTCGTCGGAGTCCGACCGCGGCCATCCGGTGTGTTCGACAACGACGGTCAGGCCGTCGAACCCGGCCAGGCCGGCCGCCGCCTCGAGGAGTTGATCGGAATGGGCCATCAGCTCGAAGAGCAGGTTGCGCTCCTCGAGCGCACGGAGCACGCCCGGGTCGGGGACAGGAGCCAGGTGGGCTCCCATCGGGCGGATCCCTCGGAAGCGCGGCGCGGTCATCTGCCGGTCGAGGAGCTCGACCGCCTCGGCGATCGTGTCGGTGGGCGGGAGTCCGCCGACGATGGCGTCGGGACCGCCGCTGACCGCGGCGTTGCCGTCGAGCTCGATGGTCTCCTCGATGGAATGGGCACCGGTGGCGGCGGCCACATTCACGAACTTCTCGACGTTCCACCCGGCGGTCTCCGACCGGTAGATGTCGGCGTCGAAGCGGCGGTACATCCGGGTGGCATCGCCGCCGCCTCCGGCCGGAGGGCGCCCGAGATAGGGGTACCAGTCGGAACGGGCCGGGTCCCACAGGTGCACATGGGCGTCGACGACACGGTCGGGCCGGTCGGTCATCGGGCCCCTGCCTCGGGGGAGTCGCCGACGGCGCCGACCACCTCCCGGAGTACCCCATCGAGCCAGTCAGGGACGGCGGGACCGCCGTAGGTGACGCTGCCGATCGGTCGGGGATGGCTGCGGAGGCCCACCCAGCCGCCGCCGACCACCAGCTCGGCACCGGCCAGGGCATTGGCCTCGGCGTGGCCGAGCAGGGTGGCCACGAGCTCGCCGGCCGCCGGGCCCGCCGTCTCCTCGGGAGCCTCGAGGCTGGCGGCGAAGGCGCTGACCCGACCCTCCGTCGAGCTGCCGCCGATCCGCGCGCAACTGGGCCGATGCCTGGGCCCGGCTGCGACCACCCGTGGTCGCCGCGTCGGAGAGGGTGACCAGCTTGACCGGCCGTCCGGATCCGATGGCGTAGTCGGCAGTCGCCCGGGCCCAGCTGGCGTCGGTATGGATGTGCTCGACGATGTCGCGGTGGTCGGCGAGCACGGTCTCCCAGCCGTTCGCCGAGTTGCTGGCGGGGCGGCGCCCGCCCGGCGCGACCACGACGGCATCGACCGGCCCGACCGATTCCGCCAGGGAGGTCAGGGCCTTGGAGGCCCCGTCGAAGTCGTGGGCGACGTCGATGCGGTGACAGGTGATCGACCGGGCCTCGAGGGCCGCGGTGAGCGAGGCGGCCAGGAGTGGCCGGTCGGTGACCACGGCGCACGAGCGAACCCGACCGACGCCAGCCCGGCCGGGGCCGGCTCATCGAAGATCGGCCCGAACCGCGGATTGCTCCCACCCCCGGTGGCCTGCTTGGCCTCGGCTTTGGCGAAGGCGCCGGGAATGACCGCTTCGAGTACCCGGGCCAGGGACGCCACCCCGTCGCTGCGCACCACCTCGAGGAGCCGGGGTTCGTCCACCACCGCCACCTCGGGACCTCCGGCAAACACCACCCGGCCGCTGCACCACCCGAATTCCTCACCGACCAGGTACGCGCCGATCGGCCCGAGATCCTCCGGCCCGGCCACGGAGAGGAAGGAGATGCCGCCGCCACCCGACTGGCCCGCCTTCCGGGCCCGCTCGAGGGCAGAGGCCATCATCCGGGTGGCGGCGATGGGGGACATGGCGTTGACGGTCACGCCCGGGGGCGGGTGCCGTCCCAGTTGCCAGGTGAGGGCGGCCACGGCCCGCTTGGCGCAGCTGTAGGCGCCGGCATCGGCGGCCCGCCATCCCGATCCGGAGGTGACGCCGAGGACGTGCCCGCGCCCGGCGGCGGCCATGAGCGGCAGTGCCGCGTCGAGCACGTTGAGGTAGCCCTCGAGGTGGACACCCAGCACCGCCAGCCAGTCCTCCTCGGTGCCGCTGGCCGAAGTAGGTCTGCCGGGTGATGCCGGCCACGTTTATGACGGCATCGAGCCCACCGTGCTCCTCGACCAGCTCCTCGAAGAGACTGCGGACCGCCCCGGCATCGGTCACCGACAACGACGAGGCCCGGGCCGCACCGCCCGCGGCCACGATACGGCCGGCAGTGGTCTCCTCCGGCTCGGGGAGCTGCTCGGAGCCGTCGAGGGTGACCATGGGGTCGACGGTGACCACGAACCAACCACCGCGGCCGAGCTCCTCGGCGATGGCCGCTCCGATCCCGCCTCCGCCGCCGGTCACGACGGCGACCCGCCGGCGCCCGGTCACGACGGGATCGACGGGACGTCGAGCTCGAGTCCTTCCAGCGTGCCGGCGTCGAGCCACTGCTCGAGCAGCTCGCGGTAGCCGAACCAGTCGCCCAGTCCGCGTCCGTAGTTGCCGTTGCGCGGGTTCATCGTCTCGGGGTGGCCTTCGTTGTTGAGGCGGGACGGGGTACAGGCCGACATGATGGAACTGGCGTCGACGAAGGAGTCGAGGATGGTCTGCGTCCACGCCTCCTCGGCCTCGGCAGTCACGTCGAACACCTCGACGCCCTGCTTCTCGAGCAGCTCGACGGCACGGCCGACGAACTCGGCGCCGAGGACGGCCAGTTGGGTGTAGTTGACCGTGACCACCGCCTGCTGCCCCGGCGCCGGCATGACGAACATGTTGGGGAAGCCACGGCTCATCATCCCGAACAGGCTGGCGGCGCCGTCGGCCCACTTCTCGGCCAGGGTGACGCCGTCGCGCCCGACGATCTCGTGGCCGACCCGACGGAACAGCGGGGTGAGTTCGGCTTCGAAGCCGGTGCCGTAGATGATGCAGTCGACGTCGATCTGGGTGCCGTCGACCACCGGACCCCGCTCGGTGATCCGGTCGATTCCGGCCGGGCAGTCGATCAGTGTGACCGTGGGGTTGTTGAGGGCGGGCAGGTACTCGTCGTGGAAGCAGGGCCGTTTGCACAGATACCGGTAGTACGGCTTGAGGACCTCGGCCGTGGCCGGGTCGGTCACCAGCTCCTCGACCCGACGCCGGTGCGCCTCCATGACCTGGTAGTCGATCTCCTCGGCGCTGCGCAGGTACTCCTCGATGGTCATGCCTTGGTGGCGGGGGGCGTTCCGGGTGCGGGCATAGTCGTGCGTCCAGCCGTCGTCCACCAGGTCGGCCTCGACCGGACGGCCCATGATGATCCCCTGGAAGTTGTCCATGCGGGCCCGCTGCCAACCCGGTTCGCAGTCCTTCGGCGAAGGCGGGATCGGTGGGCCGGTTGCCCCGCTCGCCGATGGCCGACGGCGTGCGCTGGAGCACGTAGAGATGTTTGGCCGACTCGGCCAGCGGCGGCACGCACTGGATGCCGCTGGCTCCGGTGCCGATGAGGGCGACGACCTTGTCGTTCAGGCCGGTGAGGGGCTCGTGCGGCCCGCCACCGGTGTACTCGTAGTCCCAGCGGGCGGTGTGGAACGAACGCCCGGCGAAATCCTCCATGCCCGGGATGGTGGGCAGCTTCATGAGGTTGAGGATGCCGACGGCCAGCACGTACCAGCGACAGCCGATCTGGTCGCCGCGGTCGGTCCGGATCGTCCACCGGGCCGCGTCCTCGTTCCATTCGGCCCTGGTCACCCCGGTGTGGAACAGGGCGTCGGTGTCGAGGTCGAACCGATCGGCCACCGCTTGGAGGTGGCCCCGGATCTCATCGCCGAAGGCATAGCGCCGGGTCGGGACGTAGTCGAGCTCCTCGAGCATCGGCATGTAGATGTGGGACTCGACGTCGCACATCACGCCCGGATAGCGGTTCCAGTACCAGGTGCCTCCGATGCCACCGGCCTGGTCGACGATGCGGATCCGTTCGACGCCGGCCTGGCGGAGGTGGGCGCCGGCCAGAACCCCGGCGATCCCCCCGCCCACGATGACCACATCGACCTGGTCGGACGACCGGGTCCCGCTCGGTGAACGGGCGGAAGGGATCGTCCCGGTAGCGGGCGAAGTACCGGTCGGTCCGCAGGTCCCGGATGGCGGCCCGGTCGGCGACCAACCGCTTGTCCCGTTCGGCCAGGTACTTGGCTCGGACGGCATCCGGATCAAAGGCCGCGGTTCCCTCGCTCCCCGCCACCGGACGGGGCTCGCCCGACGAACCCACCGTTGAATCGGACCCGTGCATACCTGAACGCTAGTCGCTCGATATCCGGCCGGTCAGCAAGCTCTCCGTCGAGAACGGTGCCATTCTCAGTCACAATGTCCGGGCGGAGGAGGGACGTCGAGGCTCGGGTTGCGGTCGAAGAATCCGGCCGGCATCAGATGGAACCCGCAGTACTCCACCGGCATCACCGGCCAGTCCTCGGGTCGGGGCAGATGGGTGACCCCGAAGGTGTGCCAGGCCACGATGTCGGTACCCACCAGTGAGCGGTCGGCCGCCGTCCAGTCCGGCAGTCCGGCTCCACCGGCGTGCTGGTTGGGGTAGTCGCCCGCCGCCCGGCGCTCGCCCGGGGCGAACGGGGTGACCCAGAGGTTGTGGCGGGCGAAGCCGGCCCGGCGACCGATACTCGAGTCCGGCTGGGCCAGCAGCGTGGGCGTGGGCCCGGGCACCAGTTTGTAGGCGACCGGCCGCCCGATCAGATTGGTCTTTTCCGGGTTGACGAACCGCCAGTGCCTCCCGCGGGCCGGGTCCGCCTGGCGACGGGCCGCCAGTTCGGTGTCGAGGCGGATCGCCTGCTGACGGAACCCGTTTCCCCACGGGTTGTCGTCCCCCGCGGGGAGCGTCTCGGCCGATATCTCGTAGACCTCGTTGGCCGGACCACCGTCGACGTCGAGATCGAGGCGAGCGCAGAACAGGTGTTGGTGGACCGGTGCGGCCAGTCCCGGGGCCACCATCGACGCGTACTCGGTCACCTGGCCGGGATCCACCGCCTGGGTGGACATGATCCCGGTGAGTTTGACCTCGAGTTGGATGGTGCCGTCGAGGTAGAAGTACCAGTAGAACCCGTATTCATAGTTCCCCACCGTCGAGATGGAGGACACCACCAACCGACGGGAACGGCGGACCTCGATGCGCCCGGTGTTCATGTCGTTGTGTTTCCAGAGGATCCCGTAGTCCTCCTCGTGGATGCAGATGGCGTTCTCCACCACGTAGGGATGTCCGTGCTCGCTCGAGAAGGTGGCATCGAGGTAGGTGATGGCGCCGAGGCAGTCGCACCCCAGGGCCAGCGAGTTGGCCATCCGCCCGAGCCCCCACTCGCCGACGTCGAAGGCGTTCTTCCACCCGTGGACCGGTCCCGGGTCCCCGTAGGGGACCACCATCTCGCAGATCGAGGCCCGGTAGACGACGGGCCGGATGCCGTCGTCGTCGTAGCCGATGGTGTGGAAGACCAGCCCTTCGAGCGGGTCCATCGACACCCGCATCGACCACCGCTGCCAGGTCAGGAGGTTGGAGTCGAGGCTGAAGCTGACCCCGTCGGGCTGGACGATCTCCAGCGGCTTGAGATCGGTGCGCAACGGCTGGTGGTCCTCGGGCAGGTAGCTGCCGGGGTCCTCGGGCATGGGGACGATCCCGTAGTCGTGGACCTCGAGGACGATGCCGCGGGCCGCGTCCACGGTGGCCAGCACACCCTCGACCGGGCGGGCGTATCCGTTGTCGGAGGGCGACTCCCGGTAGAAGCACAGGCACCGGGCGATCCTGCGCCCCTCCTCGAGCGGGTTCCCGAAGTCGCCGGTCGGCCACGGGTCGATCTGCACCTTGTCGAAGTCGGTGATGCCCCGGCGGAGCATGGCCTTCTGCCACTCGGGATCGGCCCGGAGGGCGATCGTGGCCCGGTACGAGTCGTCGAAGAGGAGGGCCGGGCGCACCCCGTCGCGCTCGGCCCACCCGACCACCTCTCCGCCGGGAAGGGTGACCACCGCCTCGATGACCGAGGCTTCGGGGCCGGGCACGATGAGCAGGTGGATCCGCCGCTCGACCCGATCGCCGGGACGGTGGGCGACCACCGACTCCTTGGTCGGCTCGGCCAGGGTGACCGTGGAGAAGAGGGCGGCTTCGGTGATCCGCCCGCTCGCCCTGACGGCGGCCACCGCGGCGGTGATCTCGTCGGCGCGCAGCGGCTCGAGCGGGTGGCGGACCGGTGGGAGGGTTGCGTCTGCCTCACCCATGGCGATGTGGCCCTCCGAGGATGGCCCGGGCGTTGATGGGCCGGGCTCCGGTCGTCCGGTCGACCCGCCTGTTCAGCTCGCGCATGGTGGTTCCTCCGATGGCGGGCCCGTGTTCACCCCCGGGCGCCGACGATGCCGGGCACAGTAGTCTCTGCGGCGATGACAGAACGTACCCCCACTCCGGTGCGGGGGGTGACGGGGCACGCCAGAGCCGAGCCCGATCGGCCCGCCATGATCATGGGAGACACGGTTCGCACCTATGGTGCGCTCGATCGGCGGGCCGCCCGGCTGGCCTCGGTCCTGGCCGACCTCGGTGCCGGCCCGGGGAAGCCGGTGGCCATCTTCCTGCCCAACAGCATCGAGATCTTCGAGGTGGCCGTCGCCGCGGCCATGCTCAATGCCCCCTTTCTCCCGGTCAACTGGCATCTGAAGGCCGACGAGCTCGCCTACATCCTGGCCGACGCCGATGTGGCCGCCGTGGTCGGCCAGGCCGGGACGGACGACGACCTGAGTAAGGCCCTCGATCACCATGGCGCCGGTTCCCTCCGGGTCGGAGCCGAGTACGAACGGGCTCTCGAGGCGGCCCCCGCGCTGGCCGGGGCGGACAGCGGCGCCGGGCCGGAGCTCATGTTCTACACCTCGGGCACCACGGCGAGGCCCAAGGGGGTGGTCCACGCCAGCCTGGCCGACGACCGCGGTCGGGTACGGGGCATGGAGGGGCAGGTGGCCCTGTGGAGCTGGACACCGGACGACGTCTACGTGATGAGCGGGCCGGCCTACCACGCCTCCCATCTGGGCTGGGCCCTCTGTTCTCTCTACGTCGGCGCGGCCACCGTCATCACCGAGCAGTTCGAGGCCCGGTCGTTCCTGGCCGAGGTGAGCCGGCGCCGCGGCACCCGGTCCTTCATGGTGCCGGCCCACTTCATCCGGATCCTCGAGATCCCCGAGGCCGAGCGGGCCAGGCTGGATCTGTCGACGTTCTCGCTGATCGTGCACGCCGCCGCCCCGTGTCCGGTCTCGGTCAAGTTCAAGATGATGGCGGCCTTCCCCGATGCCGAGATCCATGAGCTCTACGGGGCCAGCGAAGGGGGTGCCACCCGGATATCCCCCGACGAGTGGCGCTCCCGACCGGGCAGTGTGGGCCGCCCCTGGCCCGGGGTCGAGATCCGCGTCCTCGACGAGGCCGGTCGTCCCGTGGCCACGGGGGAGAGCGGCATCATCTACATCCGACCGCCCGGTCCCCAGCGGTTCAGCTATCGCAACGACACCGAGGCGACCAGTCGGGCGTGGTGCGACGACGCCTTCACCGTGGGCGACATCGGCCACCTCGACGAGGACGGCTATCTGACCATCACCGACCGGGTCTCGGACATGGTGTTGTGGGGCGGGGTCAACATCGCCCCACGCGAGATCGAAGAGGTGCTCTTCGAACACCCCGCCGTGGTCGACTGCGCCGTGTTCGGGATACCGGACGACCGTGACGGCGAGCGGCTGAAGGCCATGGTCCAGCTCCGCTCGGAGACGACCGAGGAGGAGCTGTCCGACTTCGTCGGCGCCCGGCTGGCCAAGTACAAGATCCCCCGCCAATGGGAGTTCGTCGACGAGCTGCCCCGGGACCAGAACGGGAAGGTGCGCAAGCGCCTGCTCCGCGACGCCCATGCCGGCGGGAAGGTCTAGTCGACCGATGATCCGGATCGAGATCGATCGAGACAAGTGCGTGGGCTCGGGCAACTGCCTGTTCTGGGCGCCGGGCACCTTCGACCTGGACGACGAAGGCCTGTCGGTGGTCATCGACCCGTCCGCCGACCCGGAGGACCGCATCCGGGTGGCGGCCGAAGGCTGCCCGTCCAAGGCCATCACCGTGGTGTCCGAGGACGGGCCGACGCCCGAGCACTGAGAGGAACCGCATGCCGATCGCCATCTCCGATGAGCACGAAGAGCAACGCACGTCGGCCCGGCGCTGGCTTGGCGCCCACTGTCCGCCCAGCGTGCCGAGGGCGCTCCTCGACGCCGAAACCGAGGAACTGCAACCGGTGTGGAAGGAGATGGCCGCCCAGGGCTGGCTCGGGATCCACCTGCCCGAGGAGTTCGGCGGCCAGGGATTCGGTCTCTTCGAGCTTGCCGTCCTCCTCGAGGAGACCGGGCGGTCGTTGGTCCCCGGGCCGTTGTTGCCCACCGTGGCCGCGTCGGCGGTGGTGGCCGAGGTGTCGACACCCGCCCAGGCCGAAGTCGTCCTGCCCGGGCTGATCGACGGGTCCACCCCCGCCGCCCTCGTCTTCGGGCCGCAGGCCGGCCTCGAGGTGGTCGATGAGGGTCCGGAGGGCGAGCTCGTCGTCTCGGGGACCCTCCGGCCGCTGCTCGGGGCGGCGACGGCGTCGATCGTGCTGGCCCCGGCCCGCCGGCCCGACGGTTCGGTGATCTGGTGCCTCCTCGACGTGGTCGGATCGGCGGGCCGGGTGCGGACCACCCCGTTGGCCAGCCTCGACCCCACCCGCCGGGTCGGCGTGGTCGAGGTCGACGAGGTCAGGGTGGGGGTGGAGGACCAGCTGCCGTCTCTGACCACCCGGCGGGTCGACGAGGTGGTGGTCACCCTGATGGCCGCCGAACATGCCGGTGGCGCCCGCTGGTGCCTCGAGACGGCCACCGAATATGCCAAGGTCAGGGTCCAGTTCGGTCGGCCCATCGGGCAGTTCCAGGCGGTCAAGCACCGGCTGGCCGACATGGCCATCAGGGTCGAGCAGATGACCGCCGTGGCCTGGGACGCGGCCATGGCCATCGGCGCCGGGGCCTCGGACGACGCCAGCCTGGCCGCGGCGACCGCCGCCGCCCTCGTCCTCGACGGGTACGCCCTCGGCGCCAAGGAGTGCTTGCAGCTGCTGGGAGGGATCGGCTTCACCTGGGAGCACGACGTCCATCTCCATCTGAAGCGGGCGATGGCCGACCGCCAGTTGATGGGGGAACCCGACGCCTACTGCGAGGAGGTGGCCACCTCGGCCCGGGGCGGCGCCCGGCGTCCCCTCAGTGCCGATCTGCCCGCCGACGCCGACCGGATCAGGGAGGAGCTGGCCCCGGTGGTGGCCGAGCTGGCCGCGCTCGAAGGCACCGAGCGCCGCCGCCGGATGGTCGACGCAGGACTGGTCATGCCGCACTGGCCCAAGCCCTGGGGCCGGGACGCCGGCGCCGTGGAGCAGGTGGTGGTCGACGAGCAGTTGGCGGCGGCGGGGATCGACCGCCCCCACATCAGCATCGGGGCCTGGGCCCTGCCGCCGATCATCGCCCGGGGGACGCCGCGGCAGCACGAGCGTTGGGTCGACCCCACCCTGATGGGTGAGCTGCACTGGTGCCAACTGTTCTCCGAGCCGGGGGCGGGCTCGGATCTGGCCAGCCTGACCACCCGGGCCGTTCGCACCGAAGGGGGCTGGTCCCTCACCGGACAGAAGGTGTGGACGTCGATGGCCCGTGACGCCGACTGGGGTATCTGCCTGGCTCGCACCGATCCGTCCGCGCCCAAGCACCTGGGGATCACCTACTTCGTGGTCGACATGGGCTCGGCCGGGCTGGACATCCGGCCCCTGCGCGAGCTGACCGGTGCGGCCATGTTCAACGAAGTGTTCCTCGACGACGTGTTCGTCCCCGACGACTGCGTGATCGGCGAGGTCAACGGCGGCTGGAGCCTGGCCCGGATGACCCTGGCCAACGAGCGGGTCTCGATGTCGTCGGGATCCACGTTCGGCATCGGGGTCGAGTCGCTGCTCCGCCTGGCCGACCGGCGGGGCGACTCGATGACGCCGAGCCTCTCGGTCCGGCTCGGCCGGCTGCTGGCCGAGGCCCAGTCCCTGAGGTTGATGACCCACCGGTCGACGCTCCTGGCCCTGGCCGGCTCCGATCCCGGGCCCCAAGCCAGCCTGCGCAAGCTGCTCGGCGCCGAGCACGAGCAGCGGGTCCAGGAGCTGGGACTGGCCATGCTCGGACCCGAGGGGGCGACCATGGACGGTCGGGCCGCCCGGTGGACGGCGGGCTTCCTGGCCACCCGGTGCCTCACCGTGGCCGGGGGCACCAGCGAGGTGCAGCGCAACGTCATCGCCGAGCGGCTCCTCGGCCTCCCCCGCGACCCCGAGCCCGGCGGGTAGGAGCTCAGACCACCCCGTCGGCCTGCAGCCGCTCGAGCTCCTCGGGGGACACCCCCACCAGGTTGCACCAGATCTCGTGGTTGTCGGCCCCGAGACGGGGGGCACCGGACGGCACCGGCGTCGGGCGCCCGACATAGCGCGGGAACGGTGCCTGTTGCCGGATGGGCCCGATCACCGGGTCCTCGACCGAGATGAGATCGCCCCGGGCAGCCATGTGCCGATCGGAGAAGATGTCGGCCGCGCTGTACGCCGTCCCGACGGGCACGTCGTTGGCGATGCAGGCCGCTTCGATCGCCTCGGCGGTCTGCCCCGACGTCCAGGCGGCCACGATGTCGTTGATCTCGTCCCCGTGCCGGGCGCGGAGGGCCAGGCTCGAGAAGCGGGGGTCGGCGGTCAGCTCGGGCCGACCCATGGCCCGGCACAGCCGGGCGAAGTTGGCATCCGATCCGGCCACGATGCAGACGTAGGCGCCGTCGGCGCTGGGGTAATTGTCGAGGGGTGCAGAATGGGGGAGGCGGTTCCCCTCTCGGGTGCGCACCGTGCCCAGTCGGTCGTACCCGGCCAGCGTCCATTCGAGCACCCGGAGGACGGCGCCGTAGAGGGGGGCGTCGATGACCGCCCCCCGGCCCCGCCCCGAGCCGGGGACGCCGGCGTCGCGCTCGTAGAGTCCGGCCACCGCGGCCATGGCCGCGAACACGCCCGTCAGGTAGTCCGAGATGGTCACGCCCGGCCGCACCGGCGGCCGGTCACGTTCTCCGGTCAGGTGGAGTAGCCCCCCGTAGGCGATGCCCAGGCGGTCGAGCCCGGGCCGGCGGGAGTACGGGCCGTCCTGTCCGAAGACGCTGATCCGCACGTAGACCAGCGCGGGATCGAGGGCATCGGGACCGAGGTTCCACGCTTCCATCGTCCCGGGGCGGAAGTTCTCGCACACCACGTCGGCGTGGGAGGCCAGGCGCCGGAACAGCGACTGTCCGTCCGGCGTGCGCAGATCGCAGGTGACCCCGCGTCGGCCCCGGCCCTCGACGGCCCAGAACAGCGAGTAGCCGGCCTCGTCCTCCCCGGTGTCCACGAACGGACCGATGGTGCGCATGAAGTCACCGCCGCCGGGAAGCTCGACCTTGATCACGTCGGCGCCGAGCTCGCCGAGGAGTCCGGCGCAGAACGGCGCCGAGATGCGCGTCCCCACATCGAGAACCCGGATGCCCTGGAGCGGTCCTGTCCGGCCGCCCCCGGCCTCCTCAGGGCTCAACGCCCGGCCGATCCCCTCGGTCCCGATCGGAGAAGACCTCCTTCATCGAGGTCCGGGTCTTGCGCTCCTCGAGGGCGCGGGCCGCGGTGGCCGTGTTGTGCATCCAGTGGTGGGCCATGAAGTGGTACTTCCACGAGGCCGACTTGCCCATGAGCTCGCCGGTCTGGTTGAGGGAGTCCTTGACCAGCTGCGCGGTGGCCGGCGGCACCAGGGCGATGCGCTCGGCCAGCTCGCGGGTCCGTTCCAGCAGGGCGTCGGTGGGCACCACCCGGTTGGCCAGCCCGAGACGCCAGGCTTCCTGGGCGTCGATGATCTCGCCCGTCCACAGGAACTCCTTGGCCTTGCGGATCCCGAGTTCCCACGGCTCCACCAGCAGTTCGACGCCGGCCCCGGTCATCCGCAGGACCGGGTTGGAGAATTTGGCGTCCTCGGCGGCGACGATGAGGTCGCACATGCAGGCCAGCATCAGGCCGGCGGCCACGCAGCTGCCCTGCACGGCGGCGATGGTGGGCTTGCGGAAATCGTGGATCCGCTTGCAGCGGTCGTAGTACATGATCTGCTCGTGGTACATCTTCCCCTCGGGGGTCTCCCGCATGAGCCGCCAGGCGTTGGGCTCGGAGTCGCCGACCAGCTCCTTGAGGTCGTGGCCCGAGGAGAAGTGCTTCCCGGCCCCGGCCAGGATCACCACCCGCACCGAGTCGTCGGCGTCGGCTTCGTCGAAGGCGGCATCGAGCTCGTCGATCAACCGGGTGTCCTGGGCGTTGGCCATCTCCGGGCGGTTCATGGTGATGGTGGCCACCGCGTCCTTGACCTCGTACAGGATCGATTCGTAACCCACCGGCGCTCCTTTCGCTCCCCGTCCTCGTCCCCGGGTCAGTCCCGCGGCAGACCGAGGACCCGTTCTCCGACCAGGGTCCGCTGCACCTCGTTGGTGCCGGCGAAGATCGACGACGCCTGATAGTAGAGCCACGATCGCTGCCACATGCCGTCCCCGGGGTTGTCCGCAGCCCCCTGCCAGAGGGGAGCGGCCGGACCGAGGACGGCCAGCACCGTCTCGTGCAGCCGTTTGGACATCTCGCTCCAGTACAGCTTGAGCGCACTGCCCTCCGGACCCGGTGGCTCGCCCCGCTCGAGGCGGGTGAGGGTCCGCCAGTTGTGGAGTTGGAAGAGCTTGACCTCGATGTAGGCCTCGGCCACCCGCTGGCGCACGTCCCAGTCGTCGAAGCCGCCCGGCCGGGAGCCGGCCAGCTCGAGGAGACCGGCCAGCAGCTGGTAGTGGATCCCGAGCTGGCGGGGATTGACGCCCCGCTCGTGGGTGAGGGTGGAGTTGGCCACGGTCCAACCGGCGCCGGCCGGGCCGACCAACTGGCTGTCGGGTACGAAGACGTCGTCGAGGACGACCTCGTTGAACTCGGCGTCACCGGTGATCTGGACCAGCGGGCGGACCTCGACGCCGTCGGCGTGCATGTCGACGACCAGGCAGGACAGCCCCTGTTGGCGTTTGGGGGCGTCGGGGTGGCTCCGGGCCAGGCACAGACCCCAATCGGCGAACTGCGCATACGAGGTCCACACCTTGTGTCCGGTGACCAGCCACCCCCCCTCGGTCCGCACCGCCCGGGTGGTGAGCGAGGCCAGGTCGCTGCCCGCCTCGGGCTCGCTGAACAGCTGGCACCAGAGCTCGTCGGCCCCGAGGATGGGGGGAGCCACTGCGAACACTGCTCGGAGGTGCCGTGGGCGAACAGCGTCGGCGCCACCAGGTTGATGGCGATGCGCCCGACCAGTTCGGGGGCCCGGGCCCGGGCCATCTCCTCGGTGACCACGAAGTGCTCGGTGGGTCCGAGCCCTCGGCCTCCGAGCTCGGTGGGCCAGGTGATCCCCACCCACCGATCGGCGGCCAGCTTGGCCTGCCACTGGCGACCGAAGGCCACCACCTCGTCGAGGTCGTGGGAGCGGGTGGGGGGCTCGGTCCCGTACTCCCAGGGCAGGTTGGCCACCAACCAGTCGTGCACCTCGGCTCGGAGTTGTTGCTGCTCGGGTGTGATCTGCAGGTCCACCCCAGTCAGCTTGGCACAGCCGTCAGACCCTAAGCTTCGCCGCCGTGGACTTCGACCTCTCCCCCGATCAAGTGGAACTGCGCGCCGCCGCCGCCGACCTTCTGGACGGGCTGGCGTCCCCCGAACGGGTACGGGCCTTCGTGGGGCCGGGTCTCGCCTACGACGGCCGGGCCGGGGCCTCCTTCGACGGGTTCGACCGTCAGCTGTGGGAGGCGATGGCCGACCAGGGCTGGCTGGCCATCGAACGACCGGAGGAGGCCGGCGGCCTGGGCCTCGGGGCGGTCGAGGTGGCCGTTCTGGGCGAGGAGCTCGGGCGCCGGGCGGCACCGGCGCCCTTCGTCGGTTCCGTCCTGTGTCTCGGGGCCCTCGGGGCGGCGGCCGCCGATGACTCGCTGACCCCTGCGGCCCGGGAGGCGGCGGCGGCGTGGACCGAGCGTCTGGTCACCGGGGAGTCGGTCGGCTGTGTGGCCTGGTCGGCGAGTGCGACCGCTATCACCGCGGTGAGCGACGACGGCCGGTGGCACCTGTCCGGACGGCCGGAGCCGACCCAGTACGCCTCGGTGGCCGATGTCGCCGTGGTGCTGAGCGGGGACGGGCTGTTCGCGGTGGGACTCGACGACGGGGTCCGGCCCTCATCCGAGCCGGCCATGGACCCGACCCGTCCGCTGGCCTGGTTGGACCTCCACGGGACGCCGGCCCACCGGATCGGAGGCGGACGCGAGGCGTCCCGCCTCCTCGACCGGGCGGCCACCACCGCCTCGGCCCTGCTGTTGGGAGCATCGGCGCGGGTCCTCGAGATGAGCGTCGAGTACGCGAAGGTGCGGCGGCAGTTCGGACGGGCCATCGGCAGCTTCCAGGCGGTCAAGCACCGGCTGGCCGACGCCCTGGTGGATGTCGAGGGCATGCGGTCGAGCACGTACTACGCGGCCTGGTGCCTGGCCACCGACGACCCGGACGCGGCACTGGCCGCGTCGATGGCCAAAGCCTGGTGCTCGGATGCATCGCGGCGGGTCACGGCGGCCGGTCTGCAGGTCCACGGGGGCATCGGGTTCACCTGGGAGCACGAGCTGCACCTCCATCTCAAGCGGGCCCAGCTCGATGCGTCGAGCTTCGGCGACGCCGCCTGGCACCGGGACCGGATCGCCGGACTCCTCGAGCAGCGCCAGTGCGAGGGCCGCAGTCCCATCTGAGAAAGGACGTCCCGGGCCCATCGGGCCGGCCCGGTCGGCCCCGGGAACCATGGGGTGGCACTGCTACTCTGGCGCCTGCCCCGGCCCCCATCGCCGGGGCCGGGGACCGAAAAGGGGGGGCTGTGGCCTGGGATTTCTCCACCGAACCGGAGTTCCAACACCAGCTGGACTGGATGGACAAATTCGTCACCGACGAGGTCGAGCCCCTCGATCTGCTGTGGGGCGGCCAGACCTACCATCCGCTCGACCCCGCTCTGCGGGCCATCGTCGATCCGCTCAAGCAGCAGGTGCGCGACCGTCGGCTGTGGGCCTGCCATCTCGGCCCCGAGCTCGGGGGGGAAGGGTACGGCCAGGTCAAGCTGGCCCTGATGAACGAGATCCTCGGCCGGTCCCAGTGGGCCCCGATCATCTTCGGGACCCAGGCCCCCGACACCGGGAACGCCGAGATCATCGCCCACTACGGCACCGAGGGCCAGAAGGAGCAGTACCTGCGCCCGCTCCTCGAGGGGGAGATCTTCTCGTGCTACTCGATGACCGAGCCCCAGGGCGGATCGGATCCGGCGCTGTTCGAGACCACCGCCACCCGGGACGGCGACGGGTGGGTGATCGACGGATGGAAGTTCTTCTCGTCCAACGCCCGGACCTCCAGCTTCCTCATCGTCATGGCCATCACCGATCCGGACACCGACGTCTACCGCGGTATGTCGATGTTCCTCGTCCCCACCGACACCCCCGGTGTCGAGATCGTCCGCAACATCGGGTTGATGGGGGAGCGGACCCCGGGCCGCGGCATGCACGCCCTCATCCACTACGACCGGGTGCGGGTGCCGGCCGAGAGCCTCCTCGGGGGCGAGGGCCAGGCCTTCGTCATCGCCCAGACCCGCCTGGGTGGCGGTCGGGTGCACCACGCCATGCGGACGGTGGGGAACGCCCGGAAGGCGCTCGACATGCTCTGCGAACGGGCTGTCAGCCGCAAGACACGTGACGGGGTGCTGGCCGACAAGCAGAGCGTGCGCGACTTCGTGGCCGACTCCTATGTCGAGCTGCTCCAATTCCGGCTCCTGGTGATGTACGTGGCCTGGTGCATCGACCAGGGCGCGGACCGCCGGTCCATCCGCCGGGACATCGCCGCCATCAAGGTCCTCACCCCCAAGGTCCTCCACGACGTGACCCAGCGGGCCATGCAGGTCCACGGGGCTCTCGGCGTCTCCGACGAGATGCCGCTCGGGGGACTGTGGATGACGGCGCCGATCATGGGTCTGGTCGACGGGCCCACCGAGGTGCACCGCAACACCGTGGCCCGCCAGGTGCTCAAGGGCTACGAGCCGGTCGAGGGGCTGTGGCCCAGTCAGCACCTCCCGACCCGGGTGGCCCGGGCCCGGGCCAAGTATGCCGGCCACCCCGAGGCCCTGGCGTCGGCGTCGGGTGGTGACGAGGCCGAACTGGCCGAAGCCCTGGAGCACGAGGTGGGGAACTTGTGACCGCCACACCCTCCGCCGGCCCGGCACGGGCACGGTTCGACCTCACCGGCAAGGTGGCCCTCGTCACCGGGGGCAGCCGGGGGCTGGGGCGGGCCATGGTGCTCGGTCTGGCCGGAGCCGGTGCCGACGTGATCGTGGCCAGCCGCAAGCTCGACGCCTGCGCGGCGGTGGCCGCCGAGGTCGAGGCCCTGGGGCGCCGGGCCCTGGCCGTGTCGGCCAACGTGGGCCGCTGGGACGAGCTCGACCACCTGGTCGACACCGCCTACGGCGAGTTCGGCCGGGTCGACGTGCTGGTCAACAACGCCGGCATGTCCCTCCTCTACGGCGACCTGTCCGAGGTCACCGAGACCATGTGGGAGAAGGTGGTCGGCCTCAATCTGAAGGGCCCGTTCCGCCTGACCACGCTGGTCGGCGCCCGGATGGTGGCGGCGGGCGGAGGCTCGATCGTCAACGTGTCGAGCACCGGGTCGATCCGGCCCGCGCCTTTCATGCTTCCCTACGACGCGGCCAAGGCGGGCCTCAACGCGCTGACCGTCGGTTTCGCCCACGCCTTCGGGCCGACCGTCCGGGTCAATTGCATCATGGCCGGGCCGTTCTTCACTGATGTGGCCGAACATTGGGACCTGGAGGCCTTCGAGGCCGCGGCCCGGGCCCGCCACGCGCTGCAGCGCGGCGGCCAACCGGACGAGATCGTGGGCGCCGCCCTCTATTTCGCCTCCGAGGCATCGAGCTACACCACGGGCGCCGTCCTCCGGGTGGACGGGGGAATCCCCTGACCGTTCCGGTCAGCGGGGGCGGCCGGGCACGGTCACCGTGTCGGTGTCGAGGCCCGAGCGCAGGACGGTTCCCGGAGTCGCCCCGGTGAGCTCCCCGGCCCGGGCGATGGTCACCCCGTTGACCAGCACGTGCTCGATGCCCTCGGCCTCGGCGTACAGCCGGCCGGCACCCCCGGGAAGGTCGTCGCGGGTGTGCTCGGGACCGTGTCCGATCCGCTCCGGATCGAGCACCACCAGATCGGCCCTCCAGCCGATGTCCACCCGACCCCGGTCGCGCAGGCCGTAGAGCCGGGCGGGTACGTCGGTGAGCTCCCGGATGGCCGCCTCCCAGCTGAGGAGGCCGCGCTTGCGGACGCCGTTTCCGAGCATGGAGGTGGAGTAGACCGCTCCGCACATCATGTCCAGATGGGCTCCGGCGTCCGACCCGCCGACAACGGTGCGGGGGTCCTGCCATACCTTGGCCCGCAGCGCCCAGTCCGCCTCCGACTCGGGGATCGGAGGCCGCAGCCCGGTACGCAGCCCGTCGGCCAGCACGATGTCGACGAGGGCGTCGAACGGCTCCTGGCCCCGCTCGGCCGCGATCGACCCCACGGTCCGCCCGGCCAGGCCGGCGTTGGCCTCGCTGAAGGTCTCCTCGACGATCAGGATCCTCCAGTCGGCCAGGGCGCCCAGGATGCCCGCCTCCTCGGAGTGGGCCCCGGCATCGAGCCGCCTCCGTTCCTCCGGATCGGCCAGCAGTTCCATCCGCTCCGGCAGTTTCAACTCGAACACCTCGCGCCAACCGGGCAGGCCGTCGATCACCGCGCCGTGCTCGAAGGAGAGCCGGATCTTCACGGTGTGGGGGAGCGTCAGGGCCACCACGGCGGCCCCCCGTGCGGCGGCCACCGTCGAGGCCTGGAGCTGTCGTTCGCACCCCTCGGGGTTGAGCGAGGAGACGCCGAGCACATTCCAGTTGACCGGCCGGTCGGCCAGCAGCGAGAGCGCGGCCATGAGATCGACCTCGTCCTCGGTGAACCCGTTGATGCACCCGGGCACGATGAGCTCGAGCACGGTGCCGCGATGACCGGAGACGGAGGCACACAGAGCCTCGAGCTCCCCCCGGGAGGCGGCCCGGGAGGGGACCGGCCGGCCGTCGCCGTCATTGTGGGTGTGGGCCTGGGAGGTGGAGAACCCGAGGGCCCCCTCCTCGAAGCAGCGCTCGGCCAGGGCCACCATCTCGGCCACCTGGGTATCGGACGCCGGGGCCCCCACGGCATCGTCGCCCATGACTACCCGGCGCAGTGTGGAGTGGCCGACCAGGAACCCGGCGTTCACCCCGATCCGGCCGTCGAACCGGGCCAGCCAGTCGCCGAACGAGCCCCACGACCAGTCGAGGGTCCGGAGGGCGGCCAGGGGCATGCCCTCCACCCGGGCCATCATCCTCGACAGGTAGTCGACGTCGTCCGGTCCCAACGGCGCCAGCGAGAATCCGCAATTCCCGCCGATCACCGTGGTCACCCCGTGCAGCGGCGACGGGCTGGCCGACGGGTCCCACGACAGCTGGGCGTCGTAGTGGGTGTGGAGGTCGACGAAGCCGGGGGTCACCATCAGCCCGTCGGCGTCGATCTCGGTGGCCGCCTCGTCGACCGTGTCCATCGCCACCACTCGTCCCTGGTGCACGCCGACGTCGGCCCGGCGCGCCCGTGCGCCGGTGCCGTCCACCACGGTGCCGCCGCGGATGGCCAGGTCGAGCATCGACGAACCTCCCCTTCTCCGACCGGCGGACACCTTCGGCCCGCTCTGCGTCCCCCGACGCTGTCGATCGGTGCGGATGCTAGCCTCCGCAACCGATGGTGAACGAGGTGGCCGGAGACGAGGGCCCCCGGCCCGCGGCAAGCACCGGGCATCCGGGGCTCCTGCCCGACCCGGAGCCCCGGGCCATCCGGGTGCCGATCATCTCGGTGGACGACCACCTGATCGAGCCACCCGATCTCTTCGAGGGTCGGATGCAGAGCCGTCTGGCCGACCGGGCCCCCCGCATCGTCGAGGACGCCGACGGCACCCAGACCTGGCTGTACGAGGACCGCCGGTATCCGAACATCGGACTCAACGCGGTGATCGGGCGGCCGAGGGAGGACTGGAGCATGGACCCGGCCCGCTTCGACGACATGCGCCCCGGTTGCTTCGACATCACCGCCCGGGTGGCCGACATGGACCTCAACGGGGTGTGGGCATCCCTGTGCTTCCCCTCCCTGGTGGCCGGCTTCTGCGGGTCGGTGTTCATCAGGTCGGACGACCCCGAGCTCGGGCTGGCCTGCCTGCAGGCCTGGAACCAGTGGCACCACGAGGTGTGGGCCGGGACCTTCCCCGAGCGAATCATCCCGCTGCAGCTGCCCTGGCTGGCCGACGTGGCGGTGGCCGCCGAAGAGGTCCGGGCCAATGCCCAGCGGGGCTTCCGGGCGGTGAGCTTTCCCGAGTTCCCGGCCCAACTCGGGCTCCCGGCCATCTTCACCCGCCACTGGGACCCCTTCTTCGCCGCCTGCGAGGAGACCGGCACGGTGGTGTGCCTGCACACCGGCTCGTCGGCGTGGGCGCCCCTGCCGTCGCCATCGCCCCCCTTCGAGCTGCTCCCCACCCTCTTCCCGGTCAACGCGCTGATCGCGGCCGCCGAGTGGCTGTGGTCAGGCGTCCCTCTCCGGTTCCCCGGCCTCGACGTCGCCCTCTCCGAAGGTGGCATCGGCTGGGTGCCGATGTTGGCCGACCGGGTGGACTACGTCCTCGACCACTCCGCTTCGGGCACGGAGTCGGTCTCGTGGCCGTCCGAGCTCCGGCCCAGCGATGTCCTCAAGCGCAATTTCTGGTTCTGCACGATCGACGACCCGTCGGTCGTCGACCTGCTCCCGATCATCGGGATGGACCACGTCATGGTGGAGAGCGACTATCCCCACGCCGATTCGACCTGGCCCGACACCCAGGCGGTCATGCAGTCGACGCTGGGCGGTCTGGACGAGGCCGACCTGCGGATGGTGGCGGCGGGGAACGCCGCCCGCCTGTTCCGCCATCCCCTCCCGCCGGCCGACGACTGGCGCGGCTAGGGCCGCTCCCTACCCGATCTCCCCCTCGGGGAGCGTCTCCTGCTGGATCTCGATGGTGTTGCCGGCCGGGTCGGTGAACCAGATCTGCACGGTCGTCCCCTGGGCCCCCTCCACGTAGGGGATGCCCGCTTGCTCCAACTCGGCCACCGCCCCCTCGAGGTCGGTCACCGCGAAGCACACGTGCGGGCCGGCCGGCCGGATCGGGCCCGGTCCGGCCGGGGCGTCGACCAGGTGGAGCTGGGCGTTCCCAACGCCGAACCAGTGCCCGTCGATACCGGGGATCTCGGGTCGGGCCTCGTCGTGCAGGTGGAAGAGGCGCCGGTAGAACTCGACGCTCCCGTCCAGCTCCCCTTCGACGTTCATGCTGTGGTGCAGGGTGCGGGTGACCTTCACGGCCGTGCCCTCCGGCGGTCGGGGCGGCCGGGGCCGGACCGGTTGATCACTGGGGCCACCCGTCGGGTATCACCGCGCCGGAGATGGACCGCGGGTCGACCGGCTGGTGGGTCTTTCCCGCCTGGTAGACGGCGAAGCAGAGCTGGAGCGCCTTGATGGCCTCGGTCGGGCTCATCTCGGCGGGGACGCCGTCGACGAGGGCGTCGACGAAGTGGTGGGAGGCCCGTTTGAAACCCTCACCCCAGTCCGCGTTCACGGTGGGGAAGCTGGTGGTGGTCTCCGTGCCGTGCGTGCCGTCGTAGAGGACGACGGCGGGCAGGTCCAACATCTCCCCGGTGCACCGGGTCACCCACAGGAACCCCTCGTCCCCCTGGACCTCGAAGAATTCGTCGGCTCCGTAGTAGCTGCTTCGCAGCCACATCCGGGGTGCGTAGGTGACGTCCATGGTCCCGAGGATCTCCGGGTCTTCGTACTCGAAGATGGAGGCGCAGGGCTCGAAGTAGTAGTCCCGCCGTCGGACCACGGCCTGGACCGAGACGATGTCCTGGTCGAACAGCCACAGGGCCACCGCGTACTTGTGGATCATGTCGTCGAACAGGTGGCCGCCGGGGCTCTCCGAGGTCATCCGCCAGACGTAGCCGTCGGCCTGCAGGCCGGCCTGGAAGGCGGAGTCGGTCTGACCCACTACCGTCTTCATGCGCAGATTGGTCGGCTTGCCGATGGCGCCCTCGGCGATCAGGCGCTTGGCCTGTTCGAGCGGCGGATAGTGGCGGAAGCACTCGCTGACCCGGAGGATGAGGCCGGCCTCCTCGGCCGCGGTGGCCATGGCCCGGGCCTCGGTGACCGAGTTGGCCAGGGGCTTCTGGCACGAGACGTGTTTGCCGGCGGCCAGCGCGGCCAGCACGTGGCCGTGGTGGAGGTTGGTCGGGGTCAGGATCTCGACGGCATCGATGTCCGGATCGGCCAGCATGGCGTTCAGATCGGTGTACGAGGCGGGTGCACCCCAGCGCTCGGCCGCCGCCGCCGCCCGGCCCTCCACCGGGTCGCAGACGGCTGCCACCTGACACCGCTCGTCTTCGAGGTAGCCGGCCACGTTGAGCGAGGCGATGTTGCCGGCCCCGACGATTCCGATGCGCGGATGGTCGATCTTTGCTGACATGGACGTCAGGATATCGCCGACCGGTCGGCGGGCACGGATCCGGCCATCACGGGGACCCCGGATAGCCGCCGCCCCCGTAGCGACGGTCGAGGGCTTCGTAGTCGACGGCCCAACCCTGTCGGGGAAGCTCGTCGGCGAACTCCACCAGGCTCGGCTTCTTGTAGGAGGCGATCCGGGCCCGGCAGTGCTCGATGAGCTCGGGGCCGGTGACCTCGGCCCCGGGACGGAGGACCACCACCGCCAGCACCCGCTGGGTCCAGCGCTTGTCGGGGACGCCGATGATCGCCGCCTCGCGCACCGCCGGGTGCTGGAGCAGGCACCCCTCCACTTCGGCGGGGTAGATGTTCTCGGCGGCCGACTTGACGATGCGGGTCAACGGGGCGACGAAGGTGAGCGAGCCGTCGCCGTGGCGACGCCCGAGGTCGCCGGTGTGCCACCAGCCCCCCCGGAACCGCTCGGCGTTGAGCTGGGGACGGTCGTGGTAGCCGTTGGTGACGATCGGGCCCCGGGCGACGATCTCGCCCGTCTCGCCGATGGGTACCTCGGTCCCGTCCGGGTCCACGATCCGGACCTCCGCCCACGGGGAGGGCCGGCCGCTGGTCCCTTCCGTCCCGATACCCAGGGCGTTGTAGGTGAGCATGCCGGTCACCTCGGTCTGTCCGTAGCCGGCCGGGTGCAGACCCCACGGGCTGTCGTCCACCTCCACCATGGCGTTCCATGCCGGGCTGCCCCCGAAGGTCCGGAACGAGGAGAGGTCGTAGCGGCCGCCGGCGTTGACCGTCATGATCTCCTCGGCCGTCGGCCCCATGACGAAACCGTAGGTGCAGTGCTCGGCCTCGATGACCCGGCACAGCTCCTCGGCGTCGACCCGCCGGGTGAGCACGTTGGTACCGCCCATGGCGAAGGTGGCGAACGTCGTCATCAGGGTGGCCATGTGGAACATGGGTCCCGAGTTGAGGTACGCGGTCTCGCCGGTGATCCGCTGCACCATGGCCACCGTCCCCGCCTGGGTCAGGATCGACCGGTGGGAGAGCAGCGCACCGTTGGGGGTCCCGCCGAACGCACCGGTGTAGAGCTGCAGCACCGGGTCGGCGGGGGAGAGGCCCCCGGGCCCCGGCTCCTCGGCCCCGGCGGCCCCGGCGGCCAGGAATCCTTCGTAGGTGTCCGGTCCGCCGGTCGCGTCGTGCTGCACCCACCGTGCCGTTCCCTCCCACCGGGACCTCGCCTCCTCGATGGTGTCGCCGATCTCCTCGTGCTGCCAGATCACCACCACCGGCCGGGCGTCGGCCAGCAGGGTGACCATCTCGGTGGCGCTCTGGCGCCAGTTGGCCGGCACCACCACGGCACCGATCTTGGCGACGGCCAGCCACGTCTCGATCAGCCGATGGCAATTCTGTCCCAGCCACACCACCCGGTCACCCCGGGCCACTCCGGCCCCGACCAGGGCCCGGGCCAGCCGGTCGGTCCGGTCGTCGAGCTCGGGGTAGGTCAACCGGACCTCGCCGCACACGACGGAGCGGATGTCGGGACGGCTCCGACGGTGCTCGGCCAGGACGCCGGGCAATGTCATCTGGTGCACGGGGTCCGACGCTCCGAGCTCAGGCCCACCCGGCATCGGGCTCACCGGCCCACCGGGGCGTCGGCCGGACCCTCCCCGTTGTTCTCGGTGAGCAGGGCACGGAGCTTGTCCTTGACGACTTTGCCGGTGGCGTTCCTCGGCAGCTCGTCCACGAACTGCCACTGGCGGGGCACCTTGTAGGCGGCCAGCTGCTCCAGGGTGTGGGCCCGGAGGTCGTCGGGACCGGCCTGGGCGCCGGGGCGCAGGACCACGAAGGCCACCACGTCCTCGCCCAGCACGGGGTGGGCGACGCCCACCACGGCGGCCTCTCGGACCGCCGGGTGCAATTCGATCACGTGCTCGACGTCGGTCGGGTGGATGTTGTTGCCGCCGCGGATGATGACGTCCTTGCTGCGGCCGACGATGTAGAGGTAGCCGTCCTCATCGACCCGGCCGAGGTCGCCGGTGACCAGCCAGCCGTCGACCCAGGTGCGGGCGGTGGCCTCCGGGTCGTCGAAGTACTCGCGTGGGCGCCCGGGGATGCGCAGGAGGACCTGGCCCACCTCACCGGCGACCACCGCCTCACCGTCGGGGTCGGCACAGCGCACCTCGGCCGGGGGCAGTGGCTTGCCCACCGACCCCGGTCGCTTGACCGCCTCACCCGGCGGCATGAGGCAGTAGACCGACCCGGCTTCGGTCATCCCGGTAATTGTTGGAGACCATCGCGGTGGGCATCCGCTCCTGGAACCGCTCCAGGACGAAGGGGGCCAGCGGGGCGCTGCCGACGGTGCAGATCTGCACCGAGTCGAGCGCCGCGGTGTCGAAGCGCGGGTGGCCGAGGAGCAGGTTGGCCATGGCCGGGACCAGGAAGACGGCCACCGGTCGCTCCTGCTCGACGGCGTCGAGCCACTGCTCGGCATCGAACCGGGGCATGTACAGCCCTCGCATGCCCAGCTTCATCGGCGTGTACACGAAGGAGAGCCCGGCGAAGGTGTAGGGCGGGCTGGCGTGCATCCAGCCCCCGCCGTTCCATGCCGGCTCGCTGAACGGGACGAGCGAGGAATTGTCGTGGCGGACGGCCACCGCCTTGGGATGTCCGGTGGTGCCCGAGGTGTAGAGGATGTCGGCCAGGTCGGCCGGCTCCCGTGGCGTCTGGAAGTAGTCCGGCCGGCTGTCGATGACCTCGGACCACGGCACCACCCGCTGGTGGTCTCCGGCGGGGTCGGATCCGTCCCCGTCCCCGACGGCGGGCACGGCAATCACCAGCGCCGGCCGCCCCCCGGCATAGCGGTCGAGGAGGGACTCCTCGGCGAAGACCGCCCCGGCGCGGCAATGCCCGACCATGCGCTCGACCTCGGGCCGGGTCAGCTGCGGGTTGAGAGGTACGGCCACCGCTCCGGCGCGGTGGATGGCCGCATAGGCCGCGATCCACCGGAGCAGGTTGGTGGGGTGGAGGTGGATGCCCACCGGGGAACCGGGCTCGACTCCGGCGTCGAGCAGCCCCCGGGCCAGTCGGCTGGCGTCGGCATCCCAATCGGCGAACGTCAACGAGGAGCCGCCGAGCACCGTGTACGCGGTCTGATCGCCATAGGAGAGCGCCATGGCATGCAGCTGCTCGGGGAGCAGTTGGGCCCTGGTGCTCATCGGGGTGAGGTCACCTCGTCACTTCTTCGGGCCGAGCAGCGCGTGGGCGGGCATGCCCACCGGCTGGAGGTGCTGGCCGAGCACCTCGTGGAAGTGTTCGGCCACCTGGGACGGCGTCCACCCGCCGTCCTGGAACATGATGGCCACCTGCCGGGGAGTCTGGAAGATGGTGTAGCCGAAACCGGTGCGCCCGAAGATCTGGCCGTTGATATCGGCGGCCGCCTCGGAGGCCAGATAGGCGATCAGCGGTGCGTTGAGGGCCGGATCCTGATCCGCGGGAGGTTCGGCGTCCTCGTTCAGCCCGGCGGTCATCCGGGTGGCACCGGCCGGGGCCATGCCGTTGACGGTGATCCCGTAGCGCCCGAGCTCGAGCGCCCACACGAAGGTCATCCCCATGATGGCCGCCTTGGCCGCCCCGTAGTTGGTCTGGCCGAAGTTCCCGCGCAGGCCGGCCGACGAGGTGATGTTGACGATGCGCCCGTACCCGGCCTCCTTCATGAGGGGGGCGGCATGACGGGCGGTGTTGAACGTCCCCTTCTGGTGGACGGCGACCACGGCGTCGTAGTCGGCCTCGTCCATCTTCACCAACGTGCGATCTCGGACGATGCCGGCGTTGTTGACCAGGATGTCGATCTTCCCGAAGGTGTCGACGGCGGTGGCCACCATCCGGCCGGCGCCGTCGAAGTCGTCGACCCGGTCGCGGTTGGCCACCGCCGCCCCGCCCCGGCCCACGATCTCCCGGACGACCTGCTCGGCCGGATCCTCGTCCGTGCCGTCGCCGCCGAGCGAGACGCCGATGTCGTTCACCACCACGGCCGCGCCCTCGCCGGCCAGGCACAGGGCGATGGCCCGCCCGATGCCGCGTCCCGCGCCGGTGACCACTGCTACCCGTTCATCAAGCAAGCCCATCGGGCCACTCTATGCGAACCTCCCGATCCCTGACGGTGGCGTCAGCCCCCGCCCGATGCCGGCGATAGCATCTCGGTGTTCCGCCGGGGTGGTGCTCCGGCCCGTCCCTGGAGGTACCCGCACGATGCCCGGCTCCGTCGAAACCGCCTCCGATGGGACCGCCGACGGCGACGGGCGGGTGCGGGCCCGGATTGCCGCCCTCGGGCTCCGGTTGCACGGCCCCCATCCACCCCACGACCCTCTCGACGCCGTGGTCGTGCACGGCGGCGTGGCCCGGACATCGGGTCAACTGCCCCGGGTCGACGGTGAACTGACCTGCATCGGCACCCTCGGCAGCACGGTCAGCGTCGACGAGGGACATCAGGCCGCGGCCATCTGTGCGCTCAATGCCCTGGCTGTGCTGGAGGCGGAGCTGGGCACGCTCGACCGGGTGGAGCGGGTGCTGTCGCTGACCGGCTTCGTGGCCTCGGCTCCCGACTTCCACCGCCAACCCGACGTGGTCGACGGGGCCAGCAAGGTGCTCTACGACGTCTTCGGTGACGCCGGCCGCCACACCCGGTCGGCGATCGGGGTGGCGGCGCTGCCGCGGGGCGGCGCCGTGGAGATCGAGTTGACCGTCTCCCTTCGCCCCTGAGAAACCGTCCCCGCCCTCGGCAAGGAGTTCGACATGGATGACCACGAAACCATCGCAGCGCTCGGCGAGCTGGGCGCGGCCACGCTGGGCGAGTCGGGGGCGCTGCCCATGCCGGGCCGGATCCGGCCGGTGTGGCCCGGGGCCTCGGTGGCGGCGCCGGCCTTTCCCGTCACCTGCACGCCCGGGGACAACCTGGCCGTCCATGTGGCCGTGGCCGCGGCGCCGGCCGGCGCGGTGCTGGTGGTCGACGTCGGTGACGTCCCCGACCGGGGGTACTGGGGCGAGGTACTGACCACCGCGGCGCAGGCCCGGGGTCTGGCCGGCCTGGTCATCGACGGTTGCGTCCGGGACGTGGCCGCCCTGGAGCGGCTGGCCTTCCCGGTGTTCTCGCGGGGGTGGCCCTACCGGGTGCCACCAAGAACAACCCGGGCCGCGCCGGACCGGCGGCCACCGTCGCCGGCGTGCCGGTGGAGGGCGGCGACTGGGTGGTCGGCGACATCGACGGGGTGGTCGTGGTCCGGGGTGCCGCCCTCGGTGAGACGATCGCCGCCGGTCGGGCCCGGGCTGCGGGTGAGACGGAGTACTTCGCCGCCCTCGGGCAGGGAGCCACGACCGTCGAGCTCCTGCATCTCGACGCCTCGCTGATCGACCGGACCGGACCGGTGACCTGAGGGCGCCGGGCGGCTCCTCAGTCGTCGTGGGTGGTGTAGTCGATCGGCCCCGAGCCCTTGACGCCGATGGCGAAACAGAAACAATGGATCGGTGCGTGGTCGGTGACCGGCCTCAGGCTATGGACCTCGTCCGGCGGGATGTAGACCAGATCCCCCTGGGCGATGGGCCGGTCCTCACCGGCGATGGTCATGATGCCCCGGCCCCGCAGCACGTAGTAGAACTCGTGGGTCGGATGGGAGTGCGGGTGGACGTAGCCTCCACCCTCCACCTCGAATTCGTTCACCAGTTCGAGGAATCCGCCGTCGGTCACCTCTTTGAACTCGCGGGAGTTGACCATCCACCACACCGGAACCGTGCCGTTGTGCTCGACGACGGGGGCGACGTCTTCGATGTTGCGTACGTCCATCACCATGTGGTCTCCTCTGTCCGCAGTCACGTCCGATACCGGTGCCGATGTTAGGTTGAACCGTCACCTTAGATCGGGTCTGGAGCGTGGGAATGGGTGAGGTCCGCCAGATTGCACCGGAACCACTGACCGGCGAGGCCTGGGCCCCGTTCGGTTGGCTGCCGGTGGCCGACACCGATCCGAGAGACGGCGCCGAGGTGCTCGAATTCGCCTGGCACGATGCGCACGCGAACCTCATCGGCCACCGCCGGGACGAGGTGCCCGAGGTGCCCGGCGGCCTCCGTTGCCAGGTCCTGTTCCGGCACGCCACCCACACCCAGGTCCTGATGCCGCTGGATGTCACCGCGGTGGTGGTGGTGGCACCGCCGGGACTGGACATGTCGTCCCCCGCCGATGCCGACCGGATCCGGGCCTTTTCGATCCCGCCGCTGTCCTCGCTGGTGCTGCACCGGGGGACGTGGCACTGGGGCCCCTACCCGGTCGGAGCCGATTCGGTGCAGCTGTTCAACGTCCAGGGGCGGCGCTACGCCGACGACAACGCCCGCGTCGACCTCGACGCCCTGGGCGCTCCGGTCGACGTGCTCATGGGCTGACGGCCGGCATCGCGCCGCCCATCGGAGCCGCCCGTCCCGAACGAAGTGCCTACGACTAGCTGTCCCCGCGGTCCGGTTCGACCGGCGTGAACAGGGCGCGATGGACCATGGTGGTCAGGGTCTCCAGGGCCTCGTCGTCGACCGGCTGCCCCATGAAGTCGCGCAGGTAGTGGAACCGGTCGAGCATGGCCAGCACGGCCAGGCCGGTGACCTCGGGGCTGAGGTCGTCGGCCATGCCGGCCGCCGAGATCTGGGCGGACATCGCATCGGTCAAGGTGGACAGCGTGCGGCGGGTCCGGTCGGCCACCGAATCGTCCACCGTGGCCAGGTCGGTCCACGACCGGAACAGCGGCGCGTAGCGGAGCCACAGTTTGGAGTAGTCGCCGATCCACTGGCGGAGATGCTCGCGGCTCTCGCCGTCCAGGGCTGTCCCCGCCTGGGTCAGGGCACCGTAGAGCTCGGTTGCGCTGGTGGCCACCTCGATGGTCAGGGCCCGGACCAGGTCGGACATGTTCGAGAAGTACAGGTAGAAGGTGCCGTGGGACATGTTGGCGATGTCGACGACGTCGTTGACCCTGGTGGCGTGGTAGCCGCGGCGGTCGAACGCCTCCATCGCCGCGTCGAGGAGCTTCTGCATGGTCTCGCGGCCCTGGCTCCGGAGGGCGCGCTTGCTGGCCGGCACGCCGATCGGGCCCTTGGGCTCCGGTGGTGAGCCGTTCCCGGATTTGGCCACGGCCACGTTGGTCGGCGCCGTCGCCTTGGGACCCCCCGACTTCTTCGACCGCGCCGTCCCCGGCACCCGGGCGCCCGCCGCCAGCCCGTCCTTCCCGTTGGCCGGGGCGATAGGGCGGCCCGCGCCGCTCTTGGCCGCAGGCTTCTTCTTCGCCGGCTGCCCTTTCGATCCCGCTCGCGCCCTCGATCCCGAACGCCCACCGTCAGTGACCATGCCCGCTGAATGGTAGTTCCAGGTTGGATAACCTCACACAATGACGAGCGTCCTCCGGATCGGGAGCCGGAGCGGGGGTCGTTCGATCCGTAGCCTGCACGCCGGAAGGAGGGCACCGGCATGGCCGAAGTAGGACTCTCCCTGAGCGACGCGGTGGAGCGGAACATCCGCCCCGGTGACTCCGTCCACGTCATGCTCGGGCACAGCCGCTGGACGGCGGCCGCCCGCGAGATGGCCCGGCAATTCTGGGGATCCGACGCAGGGATGACGCTGATCATGAGCAGTCTGGGTGCGCTCGGCGCCCTCTTCTTCCGGGGCGGGATGGTCCGCAAGGTGGTGACCGCCTATTCGGGCAACAGCTTCCCTTCCTACGCGCCGAACCCGATCTTCAAGCAGGCCTACGAGTCAGGTGATGTCGCCGTCGAGCACTGGTCGATCCTGACCCTCGGCCAGCGGCTCGAGGCCGCCGCCCGCGGGTTGCCGGCCATGGTCACCGGTTCGGTGGTCGGCTCGGACCTGGCCGGCAACCAGGCGTTCTCGGTGGTGGACTCCGAGTTCGGCCCGGTGGGTCTCCTGGCCCCCCTCGCCCCCGACGTGGCCCTGTGCCACGCCGCCCTGTCCGATATCCACGGCAACCTGGCCATCTCCGAGCCGATGCTCGAGGGGACCTGGGGGGCATGGGCGGCCCGACGGGGGGTGGTGGCCACGGTGGAGGCGATCGTCCCCGACCTGGCCGAGCTCGGGCACCGGGTGCGGATCCCGGCCCATCGCGTCCTGGCCGTGGTGGAGGCGCCCTTCGGCGCCCACCCCGGCGGGTGCTACGCCCCGGGCCTCCCGGTGGCCGGTTACGGCGAGGACATCCCCTTCTGGGTCGAGGCCGCGGCCGCCGCCCGCGGCGACTTCGACGCCTGGGCCCGCGACAACCTGTTGGATCCACCGGATCACTCGGCCTACCTGAAGCTGCTCGGTGACGACCGCCTCATCGGCCTGCGCCTGCTGTCGGACCCCGACTCGTGGCGCCATGACGCCGAGGCCAACCCGGTCCCCACCGACGAGCCGATCAGCGATTGGGAGGTGGCGGCCAGCCTCGGGGCCCGCGAGGTCCAGTCGGTGGTGGCCGACCACGGGGCCGACGCCGTCCTGGCCGGCGCCGGCGTGGCCAACCTGGCCGCCTGGGTCGCCGTGGCCCGGGCCCGGGCGGCCGGGAGCCCGGTGTGCCTCACCGCCGAGCTGGGTCTGTGGGACTACACGCCGACGCCGGCCGATCCCTACATCTTCAACCACCGGGTCTTCCCCCGGACCACCCTGCTGGCCGATGCCTCGACGGTGCTCGGCATGGTGGTCGGTGGCCCGGGGACGACCACCATCGGCTGCGTGGGCGCGGCCGAGGTGGACCGGGACGGGAACATCAACTCCACCAGACTGGCCGACGGGAGGTTCCTGGTCGGCTCCGGTGGGGCCAACGACGTGGTCAGCCGGGCGGCGGCCTGCGTCGTGGTCACCCTCGGCCGGCCCCAGCGGCTGCCGGCGACGGCGGGGTACGTGACCGCCCCCGGCGAGCGGGTGACCAGCGTGGTCACCGACCGCGGCATCCTCCGGCGGATCGACGGCCGGCTCCGGGTCGCCGCCGTTCCCTCGGGATCCGACTCCTTCGACGAGCGGGTGCGGGCCATGGTCGCCTCGTGCGACTGGGATCCCGAGATCGCCGCCGACGTCAGCGAGCTGAGCCCGGTGACCATGGACGAGGTGCTCGAGCTCCGTGAATTCGATCGGCGTCGTCAATTCCTGCGCTGACCGTACGGCCGACCGCACCCGGTGGCCCGGGGGCAGGAGCGGATTGGGCGGCTCGGCGCGCCCACTGTGGGCTGGGCAAAGAGCGCTACGGTTGACATCACTAACATTCGTGTCATAAGAACTGGCTCGGCGTCCGGTCGTTCACGGGGGAACGCCGACATAGGGAAGGGTGGACATGGGGAAACACCGGGGGAGTTGGGTGTTGCCGGCTGCGGCGACACTCGGTATTGCCATCATCGCTGCGGCCTGTTCGTCCTCTGGTAGTTCGACCACCACGACGGCCGGTTCCAGCAGCACGTCGTCCAGCGCCAACCCGAAGCCCACCGCCAACGAGAACGGGGTGACGGCCACGGCCATCAACGTGGGCGCCATCTCGACGCTGACCGGGTCGATCGCCTCCGACTTCAACGGCCTGACCCCGGGCATCAAGGCCTATTTCGACATGGTCAACGCCCAGGGGGGCATCAACGGGCGCAAGCTGGTCCTGGCCTACAACCTGGACGACGGCGGGCAGCCCAGCCAGTTCACCCAGCTGACCCACACCCTCATCGACCAGGACCACGCCTTCGCGGTGATGGTGGCCTCGTACTGGTTCACCCCGAACTACTTCGTCGAGACCCACACCCCGACCTACGGCTACAACGTGAGCGGCAACTGGCAGGGTCCCGACAACCTGTTCGCCGCCGGCGGCTCGGTGCAGAACTACGGCGCCGGTGTGCCCGTCTACGCCTACCTGGCCAAGAAGACCGATTCGAAGAAGATCGCCATCATCAGCTACGGGCCCTCGATCACCTCCTCGTACGACGCCTGCAACACCACCGGGACCGACCTGGCCAAGGCCGGGTTCGACATCTCCTACGAGGACCTCGGCGCCCAGCTGGGCGGTAGCTATTCGTCCGCCGTCCAGAAGATGCAGCAGACCGGCACCGACATGGTGATCAGCTGTATGCAGGACTCGGACAACATCACCATGGCCCGGGCCATCCAGCAGTACGGGCTGACCAACATCCACCAGCTGTGGCTCAGCGGTTACGACCAGACGCTCCTCGACCAGTACAGCAACCTGATGCAGGGCGTGTACTTCAACCTCTCGGGGAACGTCCCCTACGAGGCAGCCTCGATAGATGACACGTATCCGGGTATGAAGACCTACATCAAAGAGATGAACAAGTACCAGCCGGCCTTCACCAACAACGGTGTGGCCCTCCAGGGCTGGCAGTCGGCCGCCCTGCTGGCCCAGGCGGTGAAGCAGGCGGGCAACAACCTGACCCAGGCCAACCTGATCACCATCACCAACAAGATCACCAACTTCACCGCCGGCGGCCTGACCACGGTGACCAACTGGGAGAATTCCCACAACAAGACCACCTATCCGACGTGCAGCGCGTTCGTGAAGGTCGAGCACAAGAAGTTCGTCCCGACACTCGGGAAGGGGAACGAGGTGTTCGTCTGCGTGGGTCCGAGCGCGAAGGACACGACGCCGGTGCCCGCACCGGCCGGCACCCCGGGGACATGACCCCGGCCATTGCCGGGCCCCGGTAGGAGCCGGCGCCCGAGTGAGCAACTTCCTGGGCTTCGCCATCCCCGGCATCCCCTTTGGCTGCACCTACGCCATGGTGGCCGTGGGGCTGGTCCTCACCTACCAGGCCACCGGGGTCTTCAACTTCGCTTTCGGGGCCCAGGCCTACACGTCCGCCTTCATCTTCACCCTGCTCGTGCAGAACGAGCACATGTCGATCGGCCTGGCCTTCTTCATCTCGGTCATCCTGCTGGCGCCGGCGCTCGGCCTGATCTTCGACCGCTACCTGTTCCGGAAGATCCCCAACACCAACACCACGGCCAAGCTGGTCACCGGCATCACCCTGTTCGTCGGCATCCCCGCCCTCCTGCCGGTGATCTTCGGGAGCAACAACCAGTTCAACCCCCCGAGCGTGCTGTTCAATCCGGACACCGTGTACTTCCGGGTGGCCGGGGCCCCGATCAACGGGATCTCACTGAGCAGCATCGTGGTCACCGCCTTCGTCCTGCTGGCCCTGGTCGTCCTGATGCGGCTGACCCCCCTCGGCCTGCAGATGCGCGGCGCGGTGGAGAGCCGCCGCCTGGTCCAGCTCGACGGGATCAACTCCGGCCGGGTGGTGGCCGTGGCCTGGGCCATCTCCAGCCTCATGGCCGGACTGGCCGGTGTCCTCCTCGCCCCCCTCTACGGCCAGCTCGAGTCCCAGGACTACGCCACCCTGGTGGTGGCCGCCTTTGCCGCCGCCGCCTGGGCCGTCCTGCGCTCCATGCCCATCGCCGCCGTGGTCGGCATCCTCTTGGGCGTGGCCGACACCGTGCTGTCCGGCTACCTGCCGGCCAACAGCGTGTGGTCGTCGGCCACCCTCTCCTCCCTGCCCTTCGTCGTCCTGGTGGCCGCCCTCCTGATCGTCCCCGGGCTGCGCCAGCTCGGCGACGCCAAGGACCCGATGGCCTCGGTCGACCCGCCGGCGCCCCCGACCACGGCCACCGTGCGGGCCCCCCAGATGGACCGGATCATCCGGGTCCTCTGGTACGTGCTGCTGGCCGCGTTCATCGTGTCCATGCTCACCTGGATGCCCAAGACGTGGGAGAACGTGTTCAACGCCGGACTGGCCTTCTCGGTGATCTTCCTGTCCATCACCCTGATCACCGGCATGGGCGGGCAGCTCTCGCTGTGCCAGGCCACGCTGGCCGGAGTCGGCGCCTTCACCGCCGCCCAGCTGGCCAACCACCTGGGCCTCAGCCTGCTCCTCGGGGGGCTGGTGGGGGCGGTGGCGGCCGGGGCGGTGGCCGTGGTCCTGGCCGTGGCCTCGCTGCGGCTACGCGGTCTGGGCCTGGCCCTCATGACCATCGCCGCCGCCCTGTTCTTCGACAGTGCCATCTTCCCCCAGATCTCGACCAGCAACGGCTCGCCGCTCAGCGTGCAGCCGAAGTGGGTGGGACTGGACATCCTCAACCCGAACGGCCATGCCTTCTTCGTCTTGGCCCTGGTCGTCCTGGTCATCGTCATCCTCGGGGTGCTGCTCATCCGCAAGGGCACCACCGGCCGCTATCTGGCCGCCATGCGGGGGAGCGAGACGGCAGCGGCCGGTCTGGGCATCAACCTGACCTGGCAGCGGGTGCTCATCTTCGGCCTCTCCGGGGTGGTGGCCGGCATCGGCGGCACCCTGCTGACCATCCAGCAGCAGTCGGTCACCTCGGCCGAGTTCAACTACCAGCTGTCGCTGGCCTTCGTGGTCATCGTGGTCACCACCGGGGTCTCCACCGTGGAAGGGGCGATCAACGCCGGGTTCGGCTTCGTGGTCATCCAGCAACTGCTGACCTATCTGCCGCAGCGCTTCGGCGGCAACAGCCTGGTCTTCGTGCTGTTCGCCTTCGGGGCGTTCACCTACGCCTCCCACCCCGAGGGGATCCTCGAGTTCCAGAAGCGGCGCTGGACCCTCCGGATGGAGCGTCTGGTCTTCCACACCGGACGGCCGCCTCCGGCCACCGGCGGCCCCTCCCTCCTCGGTGCCTACGGGGGAGGCGGCGGGGGCCCGGGCAACGGTGCGGACGGCGGGCTGTCGCGGGTCGAGCCCGAGCCGGTGGTGAACGACCGTGGCTGACTCGGATCCGCTCCTGCGCGTCAACGGGGTCTCCAAGGTGTTCGGTGGGATCACCGCGGTCGACAACGTCTGCTTCGACGTGGTGGCCGGCGAGAGCGTCGGGCTGGTGGGGCCGAACGGCGCCGGCAAGACCACGCTCTTCAACTGCATCTGCGGCCAGCTCCAGCCCGAGCGGGGCAGCGTGGAGCTGGCCGGCGACGAGCTGCTCGGCATCCCCACCTACAAGCGGGCCCGCCTGGGCATCGGCCGCACCTATCAACGGGTCGAGATCTTTCCCGACATGACCGTGCGTGACCACCTGTTGGTGGCCGAGCGGGCCCGCCGGCGCGAGGGCCGGTTGTGGAAGGACCTGTGCAACCGGAGTGCGCCCACCCTCGAGGAGATCGAGCGGGTGGACTCGGTCCTCGGGTTGGTCGGCATCGCCGACCGGGCCGACGCGCCGGTCTCATCCCTCGGGTTGGGCTCGTGCCGGCTGGTGGAGCTGGCCCGAGCCCTCGTCTCCGACCCGGTCCTGCTGCTGGCCGACGAGCCGTCCTCCGGTCTCGACATCCACGAGACCGGCGAGCTCTCCGACGTGCTGCGGATGCTCCAGCGCGAGCGGGGCATGGCGGTGCTCCTCGTCGAGCACGACCTGAGCATGGTCGGTTCGGTGGTCGACCGGACCATCGTGATGAACCTGGGCGAGGTCCTCGCCGAGGGGAGTTTCGACGAGGTGATGGCCGATCCGGCGGTCCGCCAGGCCTATCTGGGGGTGAGCGGGTGACGTCGGTGACCCCCGGGGCCGCCCCGGCGGCATCGGTCGCGGATCCGGCCCCGCCGGCCCTCGAGGTCGAGCACGTGAGCGCCAGCTACGGTCCCTACCGGGCCCTGTTCGACGTCTCCTTCTCGGTGCCCGGCGGGGGCGTCACCGCCCTCATCGGATCCAACGGCGCCGGCAAGTCGACCGTCTCCCGGGTGGTCACGGGGCTGCTGGCCAGCACCAGCGGCGCCATTCGCCTGCAGGGCCGGGACATCACCGGCCTGCCCGCCTACAAGATCGCCCGGGCCGGGACGGCCCACGTCCCCGAGGGCAGAGGGGTGTTCGCCAGCCTCACCGTCGAGGAGAACCTGAGGCTGGTGTTCCGCCAGCGCGGCGGTCGCCAGTGCGTCCCCGACGCGCTGGCGCGTGCTTTCGCGGCCTTTCCCGTCCTGGGGGAGCGGCGGCGACAGCACGGGGGGACCCTGTCGGGCGGGGAGCAGCGCATGCTCTCGCTGGCCAAGGTGCTCGTGCTCCCGCCCAGCCTGCTGGTGGCCGACGAGATCTCACTGGGCCTGGCCCCGGTGGTGATCGACGCCGTCTACGAGGGGCTGCGCCAGATCAACAGTGCCGGGACCGCACTGCTGGTGGTCGAGCAACAGGTCGACCGGGTGCTCGACCTGGCCGGCACGGCCGTGGTCCTCGAGCACGGCTCGGTGGCCTACGGCGGGCCGGCCAGCGGAGCCATGGACGCGGTCGAACGGGTGATGGCGGCGCGGGGTGAGCGGCCCCTCGAGACCACCGGTGGCCCGGTGGCCGGGTCCCCGCCGCCCCCGCCGGCACCGGAGGGGCGCCGCCGGCGCTGGGGCCGGACCCGGGGGGCCGCCGGCGGAGGTTCGACGACATCGGAGCGAGAGGAATCCCAATGAGTGACAACCAGCGCGACGCGGTCATCGTCGACGTGGTCCGGACGACGATGGGCAAGCGTGGCGGGGCCCTGGCCCACTGGCATCCGGCCGACCTGCTCGGCTTCGCCCTGCGATCGCTGGTGGAGCGGACGGGAATCGAACCGGCGACCGTCGACGACGTCATCGGCGGATGCGTCACCCAGGTGGGGGAGCAGAGCACCAACGTCACCCGCAACGCGTGGGTGTCGGCCGGTCTGCCCCAGAGCGTGCCCGCCACCACCGTCGACCGGCAGTGCGGCTCGTCCCAGCAGGCCATGCACTTCGCCGCCGCCGGGGTCAAGGCCGGCCATTACGACCTGGTGGTGGCCTGCGGCGTCGAGATGATGAGCCGGGTGCCGCTGGCGTCCAACGCCCGCGGCGGCACCGGGCCGTTCCCGCCGTCGTTCCTCGAACAGATCGACGGTCGGCTGTGGGCGCAGTTCCGGGTGGCCCAGGTGCTGGCCGATCGCTGGGAGGTGAGCCGGGAGGAGATGGACGAGTACTCGCTCGAGAGCCACCGCCGGGCCGCCGCCGCCTGGGATGCGGGCCTGTTCAGCAACGAAGCGGTGCCGGTCCCTCTCAAAGGGGAGGACGGTTCCTTCACCGGCGATCGTCTGGAAGCCGACGAGGGGATCCGCCGGAACGGTTCGATGGAGTCCATGGCCGGGTTGCCACCGGCGCAGAGCTGGGAGCCCGACACCGCGCCGGACATCACGGCCGGCAACTCCTCCCAGATGACCGACGGGGCCGCGGCCATGCTCATCGCCGACCGTTCGCTGGCCGAGCGGCTGGGGCTCCCGATCCGGGCCCGGTTCGCCCACGCCACGGTGGCCGCCGACGACGCCGCGGTGGTGCTGTCGGCGCCGGTTCCGGCCACCCAGCGCCTCCTCGAGCGGTCGGGGATGAAGATCGAGCAGTTCGACGCCATCGAGTGCAACGAGGCCTTCGCCGCTATCCCCCTGATGTGGAACCGGGCCTTCAGCGCCGACCCCGAACGGCTCAATCCCAACGGCGGGGCCATCGCCATGGGCCACCCGCTGGGGGCCAGCGGGGTGCGGTTGGCGGCCACCCTGCTCAACCGGCTGGAGTCGAGCGGCGGCCGCTACGGGTTCCAGACCATGTGCGAGGGCGGCGGCCAGGCCAACGCCACGGTGATCGAGCGGCTGGCCTAGCCGTTCACCGGTTCTTCCACGCCGGGAGCCGCTTGTCGGCGAAGGCCTTGGGACCTTCCACGGCATCCTCGCTGGAGAACACCTCCTGGGAGATGGCCGACTCGATGCGGTAGGCCTCCTTCATGTCCACGGCCAGTCCCCGGATGACCGACTCCTTGGTCTTGCGCACGGCCAGCGGGCCGTTGGCGGTGATCCGCCGGGCGTAGTCGTAGGCCCGTTCGATGACCGCGTCGGGGCTGCACACCTCGTTGACCAGGCCCATCTCGTAGACCCGCCGGGCCGAGATCCGGTCGGCGCACAGGAGGAGCTCCATGGCCGCCGGATAGGGGATCTGGCGGGGGAGGCGCACCGTGGTGCCGCCCCCGGCGAAGAGCCCGCGCTTGGGCTCCAGCACCCCGAAGGTGGCCGTATCGGCCGCCACCCGGAGGTCGCATCCCCCGAGCATCTCCATGCCCCCGGCCACGCAGGTGCCGTTGACGGCGGCGATGATCGGCTTGTACAGCTTGACATTGCGCAGGACGGCCTTGGTGCCGTCGTCGAGCCGGTAGCCGTCGACCTCGGCGACCCCCTCGTCCTGCATCCGGGCGGCCAGGGCGGTGATCTGGGGGATGTAGGTCTTGAGGTCGGCGCCCACGCAGAAGTCGGGGCCCACCCCGGTGATCACCGCCACCCAGGCCTCGTCGTCGTCGGCGAACCGGTCCCAGGCCATCCGCAGCTGGGCGAAGTGCTCCATGTCCAGCGAATTGCGGGCCTCGGGGCGGTCGATGGTGATGCGGACGACGTGGTCGTCACCGGTTTCGTAGTGGATGGGCATGGTGTGGTCCCCTTCTGGTCTGGTCGTCTACTCGCCGGCGCCCGGCGCCTGCCGGTCGCCGCCCGCCCATCGCCACCGGCGGAAGTCCGGTCACCGCCGGGCAACGGTGGCCCCTCGCTTTCCCGGGGCCAAGGTGACCGACTGGCCGACCAGGTCGACGTCATCGGCCGGGGGCTCGTCGAGCCGCGCGTAGCGCGCGGACCCGTCGGGAAGATCGCAGATCAGCGCCGTCCAGTCCGGACCCTGCCGGGAGTGGACGGTGGAGAAGGTGACCACCCGCCCGGTGCCCTCGGCGTCGGACACCACCGGCACGGCGGCCGACGGGGCCGGGACGGAGCCGACCGGGGCGAACGGTCCGGGGCGGGTGGAGAGCACGACGGCGCTGTGGGTGGTCATGTGCATGCCGACGCCGCTGATCAGGCCGAGCGCACCCGGGTCGTTCCGCAGCGTCTCGGCCATGGCCGCCAGGGCATGGGTGTCGTAGTTGCTGCCCGGGCCGCCGTGGTAGGGGAGGCCCCCGGTGACGGTCAGGCTGCGGTCGTCCCCGATGCCGAGGGCATCGCCGGCGAACGCCAACGAGCTGGCGAAGCACGAGTAGAGGTCGAGGTGGGCCACGTCGTCGATCGATGCCGGTCCGAGGGCACCGGCCATCGCCGCCTCCATGGCCGGCGAACGCCACGGCTCGGGCCGGGCCGCCATGGTGGCCAGGTCATCGGCGGCACCCGCCCCCCGCAGGTAGACCCGCTTCTCGGGCGGCACACCGAGCGCGTCGGCCCGCTCCTCGGTGGCCAGCAGGACGGCGGCGGCCATGTCCACGTCCATGATGGCGGTCATCAGCTTGGTGTAGGGAGTGGCCACCATCCGGTTGGACGCCGAGGGGCGTGGTGATCTCGGCCGCCTCCCGGGCCGTCGGGAACCAGGCGTGCTCCGGCTGGGAGGCGGCCACCTCGGTCATGGGGGCCAGGAGGCGGCCGAGATGGAGGCGATGGTCGGCCGGCGACCGCCCCAGGCGGGCGCGCCGGGCCGTGTCGAGCAGGGCAAAGGTGAGGTACGCCTGGTAGATCCCGTTGGCGCCCTCCTGCCGGTCGATGGTCAGCGGGAAGGGCCGCGCCTCGGCCGGTGCGAACGACCACGCCGGATCGGGCAGGTGGCGGCGGGTGGCCAGGGCCTCGCCCCCCACCACCATGGCCAGATCGAGCCGGCCGTCGGCCATGGCCGCGGCGGCGTCGGCGACCAGGCGGACCGGGACCGACCCCCCGAGCCCCGAGTAGGCCTGTCGGGCCGGGTCGGCCCCCAGGCGCTCGGCCAGCCGGGCGCACGGATCGTCGTACTCCCACGACTGGCAGTAGACGACGTCGAGGCTCTGCGAGGGCCCCCAGTGCGGCCGGGCACCCGGCATCGTCGGCCGCCGCTCGGGCCATCGTCTCCCACATGGCCAGCGGCTCGGGAGCCGGCTCCTGGCGCCAGGTGCGGCGGGCCACGCCGATGAGGCACGGGGCGCGTGGATCGGTGGGCACGTCAGGAGGTGCGGGCCTGGCCGGGCAGTTTGACCGCCCGGTCGGCGATGATGTTCTTCTGCACCTCGCTCGAACCCCCGCCGATGGTGCTGTAGCGCTGGAAGGCGTAGAGGCGGGTCCACTTCCCCCGGTCGACGGCGTCAGGGCCGCCCCGGGCCAGGAGGCCGGCCGGTCCCAGCAGGTCCACCGACAGGGCGGCCAGGGTCTGGGCCAGCGCCGACCACTGGAGCTTGGCGAAGGGGACCTCGGGCCAGTTCTTCTCGCCCTTGATGATCTTGCTGAGCGCCCGCAGGGACAGCAGCCGGGCCAGCTCGATGTCGGTCCACGCCCGGGCCAGACGGTCGCGGAGGGACGGGTCCTCGAGGGCCCCCGGGTTGACCGATCGGGCCGCGGTGACCATGGCGTGGAGGTCGGCGGCCAGGATGGAGATCTGTCCGGCGATGCCCACCCGCTCGTGGCCGAGGGTTCCCATGGCCACCATCCACCCCTCGCCCTCGCCCCCGAGGCGGCTGTCGAGCGGGATCACCGCGTCGTTGAAGAAGACCTCGTTGAACATCTCCTCGCCGGCCATGTCGCGGATCGGGCGGGCCTCGATCCCCGGGGTGTGCATGTCGATGATGAAGGCGGTGATGCCTTCGTGCTTGGCCCCCCGCTCGATGGCGGTGGGATCGGTCCGCAGCAGGAAGAGGCCCCAGCGGGCCAGGTGGGCGGTCGAGATCCAGATCTTCTGGCCGTTGACCACGTAGGCATCGCCGTCCCAGATGGCCGTCGTCCTCAGGTTGGCCAGGTCGTTGCCGGCGTCGGGCTCGGAGAACCCCTGGCACCAGTGGTCGGTGGCGTCGAGGATGGACGGAAGCCACCGCTCCTTCTGCTCGTCGGTGCCCCAGGCGATGATCATCGGGCCGATCTGCCAGAGGCCGTTGGGGTTGAACAGGCCCGGCGTCCGGTACTCGGCCATCACCTCGGAGTAGATGATGCGCTGCATGGCGGTGGCATTGCGGCCGCCGTACTCCACCGGCCACCCCACCGCCGCCCACCCGCCCCCGTTGAGGAGGCGTTGCCATGCCGCCCGTCGGTGCTGGGACTTCTCGCCCGAGAGCGAGGAGTCGTCGGCCAGCTCCTCGCTGGCCAGGAACGGGGGGAGATACTCGTCGAGCCACGCCCGCAGTTCGTCGCGGAACGCTTCATCTTCAGGAGCCAGCGCGAAGTCCACGGCAGAGGAGGCTAGCCGCGGCAGGTCTACACTGCTGACGCCGGCGTCAGACATCTACACTGGCGCCAACGTTCGACGACGCCACTCCGGGGGTGGACTGTGGATTTCACGTTCGATGCCGAGCAACTGGCCTTACAGGACGTGGCCCGGCGGGCCATGGGCGAGGTGGGGGGCGACACCCTGCGGCAGCTGGCCGACGACCCCATCGGGGTGACCCCCGAGCTCTGGGACCGCCTGGTCTCGCTGGGCTGGACCGGGATGCTGGTCCCCGGCGAGGGGGCCGGGCTCCTCGAGATGTGCGTGATCCTCGAGCAGATGGGCCGGGTCCCGTTGCCCGGTCCCTTCTTCTCCTCGGCGGTCATGGCCACCCTGGCCGCCCGGGCCCTCGGAGCCGACGGCCTCCTCGCCGACCTGGCCTCGGGCTCCACCCGGGGGACGGTGGCCGTGCACGAGCAGGGGCATGGCCACCCGCTGTCCACGGTGCGGGCCCGGGCCCGGCGCAAGGGGTCGGGGTGGGTGGTGACCGGCCACAAGCCGATCGTGGTCGACGGCCACACCGCCGACTGGGCCATCGTCGTGGCCCTGGCCGAGGAGGGGATCCGTTCGTTCCTCCTCCCGGCGCCCAAGGCCGAGGCCGTCCCCGGGCTCGATCCCACCCGCAAGCTGTCCCGCCTGGTCATGACCGAGGAGCCCGTCGAGCCGCTCGGACCGATCGGCGACCAGAGCGGCCTGTGGCGCCGGGTCCTCGACGACGTCGCCGTGGGGCTGGCCGCCGAGTTGGTGGGGGTGTCCGACCGGGCCCTGGAGGAGGCGGTGGAGTACGCCAAGGTCAGGGTGGTGTTCGACCGACCCATCGCGACGTTCCAGGTGGTCAAGCACCGGATCGTCGACATGTACCAAGCCCTGGAGATGGCCCGGGCCGGCGTGCACTTCGCCGCCTGGGCCGCCGACACCGATGGACCCGAGCGGTCACGGGCGGCCACCATGGCCGCCGCCTACGCGGCCGAGGCCGCGGTGCGGGTGACCGGCGACGACATCCAGCTGCACGGCGGGGTGGGTTTCACCTGGGCCAACGACGCCCATTTCCTCTTCAAACGGGCCAAGCAGAACGAGATGTTGATGGGTGGGACCAGCCACCAGTGGCACCGCCTGGCCGCCACCCTGGTCGAACGGGTCTGACATGGCCGGCGATGGGGCCGCCATGGAGTTCCACCTCTTCCTGCCCCAGATGCGCCTGCCCCCCGAGGCGTTGCAGGCCCGGGCCGTGGCCGCCGAGGCATCCGGCTTCGACGGCCTGGCCCTCATGGACCACCTGGCACCCCCCGGCGCGGTCGATCAACCGATGTACGAGGCCTTCACCGCCGCCACCTGGCTGGCCGCGGTCACCGATCGCCTCCGTCTCGGTCATCTGGTGCTCTGCGACCCGTTCCGGCACCCGGCGGTCCTGGCCCGTCAGGCCGTGACCCTCGACCACCTCTCCGGCGGGCGGTTCGAGCTCGGGATCGGCTCGGGTTCGACCCCGGCCGAGCTGGAGGCCTTCGGATTCCCGCCCTCGACGTCGTCCGAGCGGCTCGGGCGCCTGGCCGAGACCCTCGACCTGGTGAAGCAGTTCTGGAGCGGGGAAGTCGTCGATCACCGGGGCCCGCGCTTCCGGGTCGAGGGCGTCCGTCAGCTGCCGACACCCCTGTCGTCCATCCCCATCGTGGTGGGCGGGACCGGGCCGTCCACCATGGCCCTGGTGGCCCGGTACGCCGACTGGTGGAACGTCCCCATGCACCAGCTCGACCGGCTGGCCACGGCCAGGGCCGACGCCGGTGGGGCCCGGATCTCGGTCCAGGTGCTGGTCACCCTCATCACCGACGAGCGCAGGAGGGACGAGGTGGTCGAGCTGGCCGGACGGCGGTTCGGCCGCATGGGCGAGGGTGGGCACCTGGTGGGGAGCCCGGACGAACTGGTGACCCGGATGGTGGCCCTCCGGGCCGACGGGGTCGAGCGGGTCTACGGCTGGTTCACCGACTTCGCCACTCCCGAGACGCTGTCGACGTTCGGCGGGGAGGTCATCGCCGCCCTGCGGTGACCCTGCTCACCCCGGGTCGACGATCCGCTTGGCCTTGTACCCGGCGCGGGGCAGGGTGTCACGGGCCAGCGCCTCGACCACGGCCCGGACGCCCACGGCCTCCTCGATGGCCGCCTCGACCCGATCCGCGACCTGGCGCTGCATGTCGGGATCGTCGGTGGCGATCTCGACCCTCACCGCCAGCGGCGCCGGTCCGTCGTCGGGGCGCACGATCTGGTACTCGAGGGAGGGTTGGGCGACGAGCTTCTCGGTTCGCAGGGCGGCCTCGATCTCGGACAGCTGGAACCGGGTTCCCTGACAGCTGATCAGGTCGGCGAACCGGCCTCCCCACAGCCCGCGTATGGCCGTCTCCCCGCACGGACAGGGCTGGCGCAGGATGGCGCACGCCTCCTCGAGGTCGTAGCGCAGCAGGCCGTTGTCCCGGTCGAGGGTGGTCACGGTGAGGTTGCCCCACTCGCCGTCGGGGACCTCCCTCCCGGTGGCCGGGTCGACGGCCTGGACCACGGCCCAGTCCTCATGGATGTGGGCGCCGGGCGACTGCCCGCACGGGCCGCCGACGTAGGCGTAGCACTCGGCCCCCGCGGTCATGAGGGGCATCCCGCCCCGGCCCAGCCCGAAACCGGGCGGAGCCCGCAACCCGGTGAGCCCGGCGTCCTCCAGGGGGATGCCGAGCTTGGTCGCCACCTCGATGAACCGTCCGGTGGCAAAGCCCATGAACGGGATGTCCGGGGTGACCCGGGTCCAGAAGCGCACCGCCTGCTCGGCGAGCTCGTCGGTGTCCGGAGGGGGGACCCACAGGGAGAGCAGTCCGAGGTACTCGTAGGTCCCCTGCAGCATGATCCCGCCGCCGTAGAGATAGGCGGGATGGGCGTGGGTCACGATGGTGCCCGGCCGGTACCCCATCCTCCACCAGTTGCGGGCCCCCGATTCGTACTCGATCCACAGGTCCCGCCTCGTCCACACGGTGATGGTCGGCCGGCCGGTGGTGCCGGTCGAGGTGCCCAGCCGCACCGCCCGGCGGGGATCGGTGAAGCGGTACCCGCCCCACGGCGGGGCCGCCGCCTCCGAGTCCCTCAGGTCCTGTTTGACGGTGAGGGGGATACGGGCCAGATCGTCGACTGAGGTGATGTCTTCGGGAGCCTGCACCCCGGCGGCGGCGAGCTTGTCGCGGAAGAGCGGAACCGGTCCTTCGAAGATGCGCCCCACCATCCGGCGGAGCCGCTCGTTCTGCAGCTCCCTGCGTTCCTCGGCCCCCATGGCCTGCTTGTCCGGATCCCACAGGAACTGGTCGTCGGGTCGGGGGACCGGTCCGAGGGTGCCGGGGGCGAACGGCGGGGTGGAGACCGCTCCCGCCCGGTCCCCGCTCATCCGGCGGTCCCCGGTGCGGCGGCGGCGTCCATGGCGGCGATGGTACCGGCCCCGTCCCGACCCCGCCGACGGGGCCGGTACCTCCGTCGGTCAGCCGGGAACGCGCTGTTCCAGCAGGGCGGCGAACTCCTCGGCCCGATTGTGGAACACGGTCGACGGGTCGTCCCCGTTGCCGAGGACACCGGCCACGTGCTCGACGAAGAGACCGACCAGGAGGGCACGGAGCATCCGGGCCATGCCCGCCTCCTCCCCGGGACGGCACAGGGGCGGCCGGCACTCGCCCAGCGAGTGCTCGAGCGATGCCTGGGTGGCGGCGAACAGCTCGGTCCCGACGGCGAAGGCGGTGTCGTCGCCCCGGATGACCTCGCCCAACATGAGCCGGACGAAGTCCTCCACCTCCAGCATCGACTGCAGGATGTCGTCCATCAGATCGGCCAGGCCGGTGGCGGGGTCGTCGCGGGACACCGACACCTCGGACGCCGCCGCCAGGTCGTCGACGAAGCCGCGGTCCTCGAGCACGGCCACCAGCAGGTCCCGCTTGGACGGGAAGTAGTGGTAGAGCGAGGCCACGTTGAGACCGGTGGCCGAGGCCAGGTTGCGCATGCTGGTGCCGTCGACTCCCTTGGTCGACATCAGCGAGAGCGCAGTCCTGAGGATGTGCTGGCGTTGCGACGATCCGTCGGGGCGCGGGAGGGGTTCTTGAGGGTCGGGCACGACTCCATTGTGGACCCTGGAGGCACCGGGCGAGCTGACCCCCTTCCGCCATGGTGCCGAACAAACGTTTGATATATGATTGATTGGCGAGGCCGGCCCGGCCGCTGCCGAGGGAAGAGGGACCATGACGACGCAAACCACCGATGGCACCGATCAGGTGGTGGCACCTGCCCGGTTCGACCCGTTCGAGCTCCAGGACACGGTGTCGGGGAACATCCGCGATCCCTACCCGCGGATGGGCGAGCTGCGCCGCCAGAGCCCCGTCCATGTCGGTCCGATCGATCTGGGGGACGGCGCCGACGAGATCGATCCGTCAGGACCACAGCCGGTCACCGTGTTCGGTTTCGACGAGGCCGTGCAGGTGCTCCGCGACAACGAGACCTACTCGTCCACGGTGTACGAAGGGATCATGGGCGCGGTGATGGGCCGGACCATCCTGCAGATGGACGAGCCCGAGCACCGGCTGCACCGGGCCCTGGTGTCACCGACCTTCCGGTCCAAGGTGCTCGAGCAGTGGGAGGGCGACCTCGTCCAGCGGGTGGTCAACGAACTCATCGACGGCTTCGCCGGCCGGGGTGAGGCCGACCTGGTCCAGGAGCTCACCTTCAATTTCCCCGTGCAGGTGATCGCCCAGATCCTCGGGTTGCCGCGGGCCGACTTCCCCGCCTTCCAACGATGGGCCATCGAGATCACCAGCGTGGCCTCCGACTGGGAGCGCGGCTCGGCCGCCTCGGCGGCGCTGCGCGACTACTTCGCCGACGTGCTGGCCGAACGGCGTCGGCATCCGGCGCAGGATCTGATCAGCGACCTCCTGGTGGCCGAGGTGGACGGCCGCCGGCTCGACGACGAGGAGATCTATTCGTTCCTGCGGCTGCTGCTGCCGGCCGGGGTGGAGACCACCTACCGGGCGTCGGGCAGCCTCCTCTACGGCCTGCTGACCAACCCCGACCAGCTGCGGGCGGTGATCGACGACCGGTCCCTCATTCCCGACGCCTTCGAGGAGACGATCCGGTGGGAACCGCCGGTGACCATCATCCTGCGCCGGGCCACCAGGGACGCCGAGCTGGCCGGGGTGGCCATCGAGAAGGGTGCCGACGTCGCCTTGTTGCTGGGGTCGGCCAACCGGGACGAGCGCAAGTACGAGCACCCGGAGAAGTTCGACATCTTCCGGGCCTCCCGCCAGAGCGTCGGCTTCGGCTTCGGCGTCCACGTCTGCCTCGGCATGCACCTGGCCCGCATGGAGACCCGGGTGGCCATGAACGCCCTCTTCGACCGTTTGCCCGACCTCAAGCTAGCGGCGGCGCCGGACCAGGATCTGCACATCAAGGGGATGGCCTTCCGGTCCCCGATCGCCCTGCCGATCGCCTTCACCCCGGCCTGAGCGGCGCGGCCCGGACCCCGGGCCGGGGCTGCTTGTTAGGGTCATCCGATGCCAGTGTGGTTGAACGACGACGAATTCCGGGTCCTGACCGCGGCCTGCGACCGGCTGATCCCGCCCGAGGAGGGCGTTTCGCCGGGCGCCGGGGCCGCCGGGGTGCCCGACTACATCGACGGACTGCTGGGCGCCTTCCTGGTCGAGCCGCCGCGGATCTGGGCCGGGGGGCCCACCTCGGGGCGCCACGGGGGGCCTGAGGCCTTCGCCCGGTTCCATGAGCTGACCGCCCTCGACGAGCTGGCCTGGCGGATGCGCATCGAGGGCTCTCGGGGCCTCCCCGAGCGCGAGTTCAACGGGCCCGTCGTCGGCCTCCAGGAGGTCTACCGGCAGGGCCTGGCCGCCCTCGGAGACGACTTCTGCCGGCTCACCGGCGACCAGCAGGACGACACGCTGCGATCGTGCCCCGACTTCACCGAGGTGCTCTACGGCCACACCTGCGAGGGTATGTACGGCGCGCCCGAATACGGGGGCAACCGCGACGGTGCCGGCTGGAGGGCCATCGACTTCGAGGGCGATGTCCAGCCCCGAGGGTGGACCGACGCCGAGGTGTCCAACCCATGACCCTCGACGCCGTCATCGTCGGCTCGGGCCCGGGCGGCGCCACGGTGGCCGACGTGCTCACCGCGGCCGGATGGAGCGTGGCCATCATCGAGAAGGGCCGCAACCATCTGCTCGACCCCGAGGACCTGAGCCGTCCGAGGTTCGACTACTCGAACGACGAGATCAAGTTCCTCAGCCGCCACTTCCTCGGCCCCGACCCGCTGGTCGAGCCCCGCACCTTCCGGACCCACGAGGACGACGGGGACCACACCCACGTGGGCGAAGTCAACTCGGTCCCGACCACGGTGGGCGGGGGCGGCACCCACGCCGACGGCAAGGTACCCCGCTTCCGGCCCGACGACTTCCGTGTCCGCTCGGTGTTCGGGCCCCAACCGGACGCCGACGTGGCCGACTGGCCGATCGACTACGACGAGCTCGAGCCGTACTACGCCGAGGTGGAGGGGCTCATCGGCGTGGCCGGCACCGAGGGGGCCAATCCCTTCGCCGCCCCCCGATCGGGTCCCTTCCCGATGCCCTCGGGCGCCCCCATGTACGGCGCCCTCGTGTCCAGCGCAGCGGCCGAGCGCCTCGGCTACCACCCCTACCCGGCCCCCACCGCGGCCAACAGCGTCCCCTACGACGGAAGGCCGGCCTGCAACAACTGCGGCTTCTGCGCCTACTTCGGCTGCCCCATCCACGCCAAGGGCGACCCGATCGCCATGCTCCAGCGGGCCATGGCCAGCGGACGGGCCGAGCTGGTGGCAGAGACCTTCGTGTCCCGGATCGTCACTGACGGCCGCCGGGCCACGGGTGTCGAACTGGTGGGACCCGACGGTTCAGTGCGCACCATGGCCGCCCGACATGTGGTGGTGGCCGCCGGCGCCATCGAGACGCCCCGGCTGCTGCTCCTCTCGGGGCTCGACCATCCGCTGCTCGGCCGGTACCTGATGACCCACTTCCAGACCATCGTGGCCGGCTCCATGCCCTTCCGCACCTACGCCGAGCGGGGCCGGGCGGTGACCCATGTCCACGACGACATGATCGTGGGTGACGACGCCTCGCGGGCGGCTGCCGCCGAGGCCGGCCTCCCCTGGATGCGGGGGGGTCTGGTTGAGCACAGCGGGGCCGGCCTTCCCATCATGGAGGCCAAGCACATGCCGTGGGGCGAGCACCACCCGCGGATCATGGCCGACTCGGGCATCCGCAAGCGCCTGTGGGCCTTCATCATGCAGGGCGAAGACCTGCCCTATGCCGGCAACCGGGTGGACCTCGACCCGACCATCCGGGACGCCCGCGGCTATCCGGTGGCCCGGGTGACCTACCGGCCGGGCCGCCACGAGCTGGTGACCTCGGACCACTACGGCCCCCGGCTGCGGGCCATCCTCAAGGAGATGGGCTCGGAATGGGCCACCGTCTCCAGCTCGCCGGGAACCGGCAACGCCTCGTCGCCGTCGGCCATACCCGAGAGCCGGCACAACATGGGCACGGTCCGCATGGGGGCCGATCCGGCCACCTCGGTGGTCGGCCCCACCGGGCGGCTCCACCAGTTCGAGAACGTGATCGTGGCCGACTCGTCGGTGTTCGTCACCTCAGCCGGCTACGGGCCGACCCTCACCCTGGCCGCCCTGGCCGCCCGGGCCGCCCACCTGATGACCTGACCCGGCCGGGCCGGGCCGGTCCGCGCTCAGCCCCGACCGCGGGTGAGCAGCAGCGTCCCGGCGATGGGCCCGCCCCCGTTGCTCACGGCGGCCACCTCGGGGAGCGAGTCACGGCGGCGCAGGACCTGACGCTCGCCCCCTTCCCCCCGGAGCTGGACGCAGGCCTCGTGGATGAGGCCGAAGCCGTGGAGCCGGCCCCCCGACAGCTGCCCGCCGGCCGTGTTGAGGGGAAGGACGCCCGAGCGCGAGATGGCGGTGCCGTCCTCCACGAACGGTCCGCTCTCGCCCCGGCCGCAGAAGCCCATCGCCTCCAGCCACACCATGGCCAGGATGGAGAAACCGTCGTAGAGCTGGGCCACGTCGACGTCCGAGGGCCGGAGATCGGTGCGCTCCCACATGGAGGCGGCCGCGTCACGGGCGGCCATCGAGGTGGGGTCGTCGAACTGGTCCCAGCTGGCCCGGCCCCGCAGGGCGGTGCCCACCGCGTTCACGTAACAGGCCTGACGGGGAGCATCGGGGGCATAGTCGCGGTGGGAGACCACGAAGGCCGTGGATCCGTCGCACGGGGCGTCGCAGTCGAAGAGGCACAGGGGGGTCGAGATCATCCGGGCGCCCAGGTAGTCGGCCAGGTCCATCGGGTCCGAGTAGATGGCCGACGGGTTGAGGGCGGCGTTGCGCCGCCCGTTGAGGGCGATCTGGCCCAGCTGCTCCCGGGTCAGGGAGAACTCGTGCATCCGGCGATCCGCCACCAGGGCGAGCCAGTTGACGGCCGACACCGCCCCGAAGGGCAGGGTCCACTGGAGGAAACCGGAGAACCGGGGCACACCGCCACCGCCACCGCCACCGCCACCGCTGCCACCGATGCCCTGACGGCCGCCGCTGCCCTGGGCCGTCGCCTCGGACACCGTGCGGTAGACGAGCACGTGGCGGGCCAACCCGGCCCCCACGGCCAGGCAGGCGGCGATGAGGGCGCGCATCTGGCCCGGCCCCTCCCCACCGCCGTCGTGCCAGTTGAGCCGCAGCCGCAGCGCGTCCTGCACCTCGGGACTGCTCGGTCCGGCGAAGCCGGGGGTGCCGGCTCCCATCCCCGGATAGGTGGCCAGCCCGTCGATGTCGTCGCGGGCGAGGCCGGCATCGTGGACGGCGGCCAGGCACGCCTCGACGGTCAGGTCCAGGTCGCTCCGGTGCAGGGGCCGGCCCACGGCCGACTGGCCGATGCCGGAGATCACGGCGCGGCGTTCGAGGGGTTCTTCGAGGAGGCTCATGACCCCTCCCTCCCGGCGGTGGGCCGGAACAGGGGAAGGTACACGTCGTCGTTCTGCTCGAAGACCACCTCCATGGCCATGCCGTCCCGGACGTCCTCGAGCTCGACGTCGACCAGGTTGGTGGTGAGACGGACGCTCGCCTGCTCTTCGATGGCCACCAGCCCGATCAAGTAGGGATCGCTCCCCGGGATCCACTGCTGCACGTTGCAGGTGGAGGCGACCAGGGTGGCCCGTCCGCTGACCACCTCGGGCGCCATGTCCCGGGACAGGCAGACCGGGCAGACCGGTCCGGGCGGGTGCACGTACTCACCGCAGTCCTGGCAGCGGAGGAACCGGAGGTGGCCGTCGGCCCCGCTGGTCCAGAAGAAGCGGTTCTCGTCGTCGATCCGGGGCAGGAGGCGGATGGCCGGGCCGCGGGCGGGCATCACCGCCCGCTCCGGTGCCCGGCGCGGGTCGGGGAGGCGGACCTCATCGGCGGTCCAGCACTTCGGGGTTGACGATGTTGAGCGGCCGGGCGCCGGCCAGCAGCCGGCACAGGTCCTCGGCGATGGTCGTGGTGTGGTTGGACTCGGTGTCGTAGGTGGCCCCGCCGATGTGGGGGGCCAGGACCACTGAGTCGAACGTGGTCAGCGGGTGGTCGACGGCCAGGGACTCCCCGACGAAGTGGTCGAGCCCGGCGGCCGACACCTTGCCCGACCGGAGTGCTTCGACCAGTGCGTCGGTGTCGTGGAGCTGGGCCCGGGCCGTGTTGAGGAAGACCACCCCGTCGCGCATCGAGGCGAACTGCTCGGCCCCGATCATCCCGGTCGTCTCCGGGGTGACCGGCGCGTGCATCGAGATGACGTCGGCCCGGGCCAGGAGCTCCTCGAGGCTCACCGTGGGCTCGTCGGCGTAGGGGTCGTAGGCGATGACCTCGAGCCCCAAGCCCCGCAGCCGCCACTTGAGAGCGCGCCCCACCGCACCGAGGCCGATCAGGCCGGCGGTGCGCCCGGCGAGCTCCCAGGCCCGGAAGCGCTGGTACGGGATGGTGCCGTCCTTGTAGATCTCGCCGTGGCGGACGTCGGCGTCGGCCGCCACCACGCCGCGGGTGGCGGCGAAGAGCAGGGCCACGGCCAGCTCGGCCACGGCATCGGCGTTCCGTCCCGGGGCCCGGAGCACGGGGACCCCGGCGGCGGTGGCCGCGGCCACGTCCACGTTGTTCGGATCGCCCCGGCAGCTGCACACGGCCACCAGGTCCAGGTCGAAGAGGGGCCCGGCACAGCGATCGCTCTCGACCACCACGATCGAGGCGCCCTCGGCGGCCACCCGTTCGGCCAGCTGCTCGGCGTTGTAGATCCGGAGCGAGGGCTGTTCGAGCCACGAATCGATGGTGAGGTCGGCCAGCTCGCCGAGCAGGACCAGCCCCGGCCCCCGTACGGCTGCCGTCACCAGTGCCCTCGGTCGTTGTTCGGACATGCTGTTCGCAGCTCCTCGCTCGGTTCTCCGGAACCCGCCGGAGGTCGGACCGGCCCGGTCGCCGGTTCGCGTCCATAATGGCGTGTCATGACGCGAATGTCAGGTTTGTGAGCGGGTCGCCGGCGATCGGCTGCACCGTCGGCGTGGACGTGGGTACCACGTCGGTCAAGGCGGTGGCCGTGGACGCCGGGGGAAACGTGCTGGCCAGGGCCCGGGTTCCCCATCGGGTGGGCACCCCGACGGCCGACTCCCTCGAGCACGACGTGGCCCGGGCCTGGCGGCGCGGACCGCGGCGGGCCTTCGCCGAGGTGTCCGCCGGGCTCGACGCGCCGCCCGCCGGCGTGGTCGTCACCTCGATGGTCCCCTCGATCACCGCCGTCGACCGGAAGGGCCGGCCCCTGCTCCCCGGCCTCCTCTACGGCGACGGCTCGGGCCCGGGACACCGGGCCGGCGGCCGACCGCGACCCGGGCGGGGAACGCGAGCAGGGGAGGCGCATGCTCGGCTGGGCCGTCGGCCAACACCCGGGTGCGTTCGGGTACTGGAACTGCCAGGCGGTGGCCACCCACGCCCTGACCGGGGTCCCGGCCGTGGATGCGGCCACGGCCACCTCGTTCGGCGGCCTGTACGGCAGGCGCGGATGGGACAAGGCGGCCCTCGACGAGCTCGGGGTGGACGAGGGCCAGCTTCCGGTGGTGGGCCAGATGGGAGCGGCGTTGGGTTCGGTGCCCGGATCTTCGACCGCCTTCGCCGGCGGTTCGATCGACGCCTTCTGCGAACAGATCGTGGCCGGGGCCAACCAGCCCGGCGACGTCCTGGCCATCTTCGGGGCCACCCTCATCGTGTGGGTGGTGACCGAGGAGTGGAAGGACGTACCCGGCCTGCACACCATGCCCAACATGGTGGCCGGTCAGGTGATGATCGGCGGCCCGAGCAACGCCGGTGCCCTCTTCGCCGACTGGGTCCGGGCCACGGTCGGAACCCCCCCTCGGCCTTCGGCGCCATCCGGCGACGACCGGGTCGGGGACCCGGCGCGGGTGCCGGTGTGGCTTCCCTACCTGCGGGGGGAGCGGATCCCCTTCCACGATCCTGCGCTGCGGGCCAGCGTGCACGGCCTCGACATCTCCCAGGGCCCGGCGGCCCTGGTCCGGGGAGCCCACGAGGCGAGCGGCTTCGTGATCAGGCGCATCCTCGAACGCTCGGGGTTCGCCGGCCGCCGGATCATCGCCACCGGCGGAGGGTCGCGATCGGTACCGTGGATGCAGGCAGTGGCCGATGCCACCGGGCTCCCGGTGGACACCGTGGCCGTGTCCGAGGGCGCGGCACTGGGGGCGGCCTTCCTGGCCCGGATGGCCGCCGGACTGGAGACCTCGTTCGACGCCGCCGGGGGTTGGGCCCGGGCCGGTCGGAGAATCGAACCGGACCCGGCGTGGGCCGCCGCCGCCTCACTGCGCTACGAGCAGTTCGAGGCCTTGGGCCCGGAGGGCTGAGGCCGGGCTCAGCGCCCGGGTGGGGAGGAGGGATCGCCGTTGGGGGCGAAGGCGGCCTTCAGGACACCGCTCTCCTCGGGCCGGGCCAGCGTCGTGAGCGCCTCCCACCAGCCCTCCAGCGGGAACCGGTGGGTGACCATCGAGGTCAGGTCGATCCGGTCCGCCTGGACCAGGGCCAGATAGTGCTCGATGGCGTGGCGTCGGACCCCTTCGAACTCCTCCATGGCGAAGGCGTTGGAGCCGACGATGGTCAACTCCTTGAAGTAGACGGGCGTCCACTCCCACCGGCCGGGGATGGCCACGCCGGTGTAGACCAGCCGGCCCCGCTCGGCCAGGACCCGGGCCCCGACCTCGAAGGTCTCGGGCTTGGCCACCGAGTCGTAGACCACGTCGATGTGACCGGGCTGGGTCATGGGCAGACCGTCGAAGGCCGGATGGAGCACGCCCCCCGACCAGTCGGCCAGGGCTTCGACCAGTGCCTGGCGGGGCTCGTGGGGGAAGACGGCCGCGGCGCCGAACTTGCGGGCCATGGCCATCTGGGCCGGGAACCGGGCCACCACCGCCACCTCCACCTCCGGGTAGAGGGCGGTGAGAATGGCCACGCTGGCCAGCCCGAGGGCACCGGATCCGTAGACCAGGGCTCTCCCGCCGGGGGGCGGGGGATTGCGGATGATGGCGTGGAAGGACACCGAGAAGGGGTCGGCCAGCACGGCGGCTTCGTCGGACACGTCGTCGGGCACCGGGAAGAGCATCGACGAATGGGCGGCCAGCCCCTCGGCCCAGGCCCCCGGCGCCCCGGTGACCACGCCGATGTGGACGCCGGGACCGATGTCGCCCTTGGTGAACGACCAGCACAGGTTGAGGTCGCCGGCCCGGCAGGGCGGGCACAGCGGCGAGATCCCACGCGGGGCACAGCTCAGCCAGGGATTGAGCACCACCCGCTGCCCGACGTCGACGCCGCGGGCCGCAGGCCCGAGGGAGACCACCTCGGCCACCACCTCGTGTCCGGGCACGTGGGGGAGCGAGGAGAACGCGGCCATCGGGTTGTCGATGTCCCCGTCGTCGAACTCACCGAGGACCAGCTTGGTGTCCGAGCCGCAGACGCCGGAGAGGATGGGCCTGGTGACCACCCAGTCGGGGTGGATGGGGTGAGCGTCCTCCATCTCGTGCAGGCCGAAGGGGAGGCGGGCCAACCGTTCCTCGAGCTCGTCGGTCGGGACCGGTCGTTGTTCCCGTTTGTCGGGACGGGCACCGAACAGGAGGGCCTTCACGACGAGCGGCCCCGGGTGGCCTCGGCCACCGACTCCTCGTCGACGTTCCCCTCGCTCATGGCCCGCATGCTGGCCACAAAACCGTCGAAGTCCTTCGTCTTCATCTCGACCACGGCCCGCATGTCGGGGAGATAGTGCTCGAACAGGTCGCTGTCGATGGCCTCGACGATGCCGGCGGCGACTTCCTCGGCCGGGACCAGCGGTCCGGCATAGATGGGCGGATCGTTGTCGGGCTGGTCCCAGATTTCGGTGTCGATGGCCCCGGGCAGGACCAGCCGGACCGAGACGCCGGTGCCGACCAGGTCGGCGGCCAGCCCCTCGCTCCATCCGGCCAGCGCGAATTTCGACGCGCTGTAGGCCGCCTCGGTGGCGATTCCCAGACGGCCCCCGAGGCTCGAGACGTTGACGATGGTTCCCGAACCCTGGGCCAGCAGTCCCGGGAGCAGGGCCAGGGTGATGGCCACCGGGGAGAAGTAGTTGACGGTCATGACCCGCTCGACCTCGGCCATGGTCAACCGATCGGCCGGCCGCCGCATGGGGATGCCGGCGTTGTTGATGATGACGTCGAGCGGTCCGAGCTCGTCCCAGATGCGCAGGCTGAGGGCGGCCGCCTCGGCCGGATCGGACAGATCGGCGGCCCACGCCCGCGATCGGGGGGCACCCACCCGGCAGTCGGCCTCCATCCGCTCGAGCCTGTCCGCCCGTCGGGCCACCAGGGCCACCGTCGTTCCCTGGTCGGCGAGGAGCCGGGCGGTGGCGGCGCCGATGCCGGACGAGGCTCCGGTGACCAGGGCGGTGGGACCGGACGCCTTCATGGCCGCCGTCCCCGGGGGCGACGATCGAGGGGGATGACGGGCTCAGTCGGTCCGGCGGGCATCGAGATCATCCGCCGAGGTTAGGCGCTCCCAACCCGGGGGCGGAGGGTCGAGCCGCCAGTACGGCTCGGGCACGTTGGCGTCGAGGCGCTCGGAGAGGAGGTGGTCCCGCTCCAAGGGCGCCACCTGGCTGACGTAGTGGCCGATGGCCGTGCGCTTGGCGGCCATGTCCGGTTGGACGGGCACGACGGCCGGGGTGGGCCACAGGCCGCTCCGGAAGAGCTTCGAGATGCGCCACGCCATCAGGCCCGGAAGGTGCTTGTAGCCGGCGTCCTCGTAGCAGAACCAGGCCGGCCCGGCGCCGTCCTCCTCGATGGCCGATCGGGCCAGCAGGCCGGCGTCGTGGGTCAGCACGTGGTCGGGATTGGCCAGGCCCAACGGCAGGAACACCGCGCTGGCCCGCGCCGCGGTGATGGCCCGGCCCAGGGCCGGGGCCACGTCGTCCGGAGCCGGCCGCTGGTCGGCGGGCAGGTACTGGTGGTCGGGGAAGTCGAGCCACACCGGTGTGGCGTGCATCGAGGCCATGGCCGCCCGGTCCTCCTCCTGCCGGGCGCCGACCACGTCGTCGCCGGTCCGGAAGCCGCCGGCCGCGTCCCACGGCGTCACCTCGTCGGGATAGGAGGGCGGGCGCCCGGCGAGGACGGTGATCACGGTGCTCCCCGGGTAGCTGGTGAGCAGGTGGGCGGCACCCAGGGCGGCGTCGTCGAAGTGGGGCGACACCACCACGATGGCGGCCAGCACCGAGGGGTCGACCAGACCCCACAGTTGTTTGTCATCCATGTTGCTTGTCATCCCTGGCCGTCATCCATAGCCGGAGCGTAACGGGATGCCCGGACCTTCATCCGAGAGCCCGTCGTCGGAACCCGGCCATCCCCACCCCCATGAGCACCACCAGCGAGCCGACGGCCACCACGAAGCAGATCCAGGTCTGGATGTGGGGCACCCCGGGCGCCATCAGGCCACGCAGTCCCTCGCTCACGTAGGTCATCGGATTGAGCGCCGACACCACCTGGAACCAACGGAGCTGGCTGAGCGAGGGCCACGGGTACTGGCTCGAACCGGTGAAGATGAGCGGGGTCAGCACCAGCGTCAGGGTCACGCTGATCCGGTTGGGCGGAACGTAGGTGCCCAGGATGAGGCCCATGGCCGCACCCAGCAGGGCGCCCAGGACGATCATCACCACCACCGCCGGGGCGGTCGACGCCTGCCAGGGGATCGAGCCCAGGATCCACACCCCGACCGGGAACATCACCGCCGCGGCCACGCACGCCCGCATGGCCGCGAAGACCACCTTCTCCACGGCCACCGCCCCGATGGGGAGGGGGGCCAGCAGGCGGTCCTCGATCTCGTTGCTGTACGAGAACTCGATGACCAGGGGGAGCGCGGTGCTCTGCAACCCGGTCAGCACGGCGGCCAGTGCCACCAGGCCGGGGAAGAGCACCTCCTCGTAACCCGGTCTGGCGTACCCGAGCTCGGTGAGCACCTTGCCGAACACGAACAGCAGGAACAGGGGCTGCAGGATGACCTGGGCCAGGAAGACCGGGAACTCGCGGCCGGTGACGAAGAGGTCGCGCCGGAGGATGGCCAGGAAGGTGCGGCCCGGACCCCAGTGGGGCAGGTGCTCGAGGTCGACCGGCTCCGGGCGCGGTGGTCGCCGTGGTCAACGCAGGGCCCTCCCGGTCAGGTGGATGAAGACGTCCTCGAGATTGGGCTCACCCAACCGGGCGTCGGTCAGCCGACCCCCGGTGGCGCTGATGGCCTGGGCCACCGGGGCCACGAAGGCCGCGGCTTCGCCCTCCACGTAGATCCGCAGGCGGAGACCGTTCCCGCCCGGATCGTCCAGCGACTCGATCTGGCTCACCCCGGGAAGCGCCCCGACGGCGGCGCCGATGGCGGCGCCGTCGGCCCCCGGCTCCCGGTCGATGGTGCAGTCGAGGGTACGCTCACCGGTCATGCCCCGGACCAGGGCGGCGGGTGTGTCCAGCGCCAGCAGGGTGCCGTGGTCGATGATGGCCACCCGGTCGCTCAGGGTGGCTGCCTCGTCCATGTCGTGGGTGGTGATCACCACCGTCGTCCCCGCCGCCCGCAATTCGGCCACCTTCTCCCACAGGAAGAGCCGGGCGGCCGGGTCCAGCCCGGTCGACGGTTCGTCGAGGAACAGGACGGCAGGAGCGTGCATGAGGGCTCGGGCGATCATCATCCTCTGGATCTGGCCGCCCGAGAAGTCGTCGGGCCGCCCGTCGGAGCGGTCGGCCAACCCGAACTGCCCGAGCAGGTGGTCGGCCAGCTGCTGGCGCTTCCCCCGGGGCACCCCGTGATAGCTGGCATGGAAGAGGAGGTTCTGGCGGACCGACAGCGACCGGTCGAGATTGTTCTGCTGGGGGACCACGCCGAGGACGCGGCGGGCGCCGACCGGATCGGCGACCACATCGACGCCGGCCACCAGGGCGCGACCCCGGGTGGGACGGATCCGGGTGGTCAGGATGCCGATGGTGGTGGTCTTGCCGGCCCCGTTGGGACCGAGGAAGCCGAAGACCTCGCCCCGCCGGACCTGGAAGCTGACCCCGGCCAGCGAGTCGGTGGGAGCCTTCGGGTACCGCTTGACCAGATCGGCGACCTCGACGGCGTGGGGACCGTCGCCGGCCGCCGGACGGCGTGCCGAGGAGGGCTCCGCCTGTCCGATCGTGAGCCCCGACGTTCATGTCCTGCGATCTCCTTGCGAGGATGGTCCCTGGCTGACCGGCCGGCTCGACGAGCCCCCGGTCGCCGACGACGATACGGTACTGACGGTAGCGTCACACATTGAGGGCCGTGTGATGGCGTGGGGGGGAACCGTGCCGGTCGGCTCGACGGGCTGGTGGCACCAGAAGGAGCGATGCACATGAGTGGACGGACCCGGTGGAACCCACTGGGAGGGATAGCCCGGTCATGGGGGCATTTCGTCCGCCGCCGCCGCTCGACCCAGATCCGCACCGTGGTGCTGATCGTTGCCGTCATCGCCGGCACCACCGTCTGGGTGGCCACCTCGCCGTCCGGTTCGTCGGCGCCGGCAGCGTCGAACCCGGCGGTGACCACCGGTGGGTCCGGCGGTGGCGGGCCCAGCCCGGTCAGCTCGGCCAGTACCTCGAGCCGCGGCGTCACCGACCACAGCATCAACGTGGTCTTCCCGGTGGTCGCCCTCGGATCGCTGGCCGGCAAGGAGGGATTCGCCTCCGACGCCGAGTTCGGCGAACAGACCAAGGCCATCGATCTCTTCGTCAAGCAGATCAACGACAAGGGCGGGATCCACGGCCGGAAGATCAATCCCATCATCAGCACCTTCGACCCGACCAATGAGACCGAGATGCGGGCGCTGTGCAAGACCTGGACCGAGGGGTCACCGGCGGCGTTCGCGGTGCTGGACGGGCTCGGAGACTGGACGGGCGACGACCAGCTCTGCATCACCCAGGAGGGGAAGACGCCCTTCATCGGACAGTGGACCACGGTGACCAACTGGACCAACCAAGGCTCGCCCTATCTGTGGTGGACCGGCCCGGACCAGGCGGTCATCCTCCAGGCCGTGGTGAACTGGGGACTGACCGCCAACCTGCTCGGGGGGACGATCAAGGTGGGCGTCATCGCCGGTGACCGGGCCTCGGACCAGCTGGCCCTCAACGACTACCTCCTCCCCGACCTGCGCCGGGCCGGCGTCACCCCGGTGGTCAAGACCATCGACGCCGATCCCAACGACACGGCCACCACCGACGCCGAGGCCCCCCTGGTCATCCAGCAGCTCCGGAGTGCCGGCGTCACCTCGGTCCTCCCGCTGATCCCCTTCAACGTCTTCTACCCGGTACTCCAGGCCGAGACCGCCCAGCAGTGGTTCCCCAAGCTGCTCCTGAGCGACTACGAGGACAGCATCACCGCCGCCCTCGGGCTGCTGCCGGTCCCCTACGCCAAGGCTCTCGACGGCCAGGAGGGCCTGACCACCGAGACCCTGGGCGGCGTCGACGACGACCGCCCCGAGAGCCAGGGCGGCTACGACCCCGGGGTGCGCAAGTGCTGGACGGTCTGGCACAAGGCCTATCCCCAGATCCCAGCGGGCAACCAGAGCGACTTCATCGAGGAGCAGGGCCCGGTGGTGGGCTGGTGCCAGGTGATCGCGCTGTTCGACACCGCCGCCGAGCACGCCGGGGCCGACCTCAACCGGCGGACCTTCGTCACCGCCATGTCCCGGATCACCGACTTCCCGGGCACCAACACCCCGGTGCTCAGCTACGGACCCGACAAGCGCTACGGGCCGACCAAGTACCAGGTGGTCCGGCTGCACATCAATTCGCCGGTCTCGACCCTCTGCCATCTCCCGAAGAACAAGGTGCCCCAGTTCACCTGTTGGGTCCGTGTCCAGCCCTGGCTGCCCCTGCCCACCGGCTGAGGGAGCCGGCGCGGAACGTGCCCGCGCCGATCCGCCGCTGCTAGACAAGCCCGATGAGCGACCACCACCCGCCGGACGGGACCCCCTGGTGGCAGCGCGGGGTCCTCTACCAGATCTACCCCCGCTCCTTTGCCGACTCCAACGGTGACGGGGTCGGTGACCTGCCCGGGATCATCGACCGGCTCGACCACCTCGAGTGGTTGGGTGTGGACGGGATCTGGCTCAGCCCGGTCACCGTCTCACCCAACGCCGACTGGGGTTACGACGTGGCCGACTTCACCGCGGTGGACCCGACCCTCGGAACCATGGCCGACGTCGACCGGCTCATCGCCGAGTCGGGCCGGCGGGGTATCCGCGTGCTCATGGACCTGGTCCCCAACCACACCAGCGTCGAGCATCCCTGGTTCGTCGACTCCCGCTCGTCACGGACGGCGTCTCATCGCAACTGGTACGTATGGGCCGACCCCAAGGCCGACGGATCGCCGCCCAACAACTGGGTGTCCAGCTTCGGCGGACCGGCCTGGACGTTCCACCAGGACACCGGGCAGTACTACCTCCACAACCATCTGGTCGAGCAGCCCGACCTCAACTGGTGGGACCAGGACGTCCGGGCCGCCTTCGACTCGATCCTGGCCTTCTGGCTCGACCGGGGCGTGGCCGGGTTCCGCATCGACGTGTGCAACATCATCATCAAGGACGCGCAGCTGCGGGACAACCCGGCAGCCACCGCGGAGGACACCTTCGAGGAGCAGCTCTTCGGGCAGCGGTCGGTGTACAACGCCAACCGGCCCGAGGTCCACGAGGTGCTCCGGCACTGGCGGGCCCTCACCGACGGGTACCCCGAGAGGGTGCTGCTCGGGGAGACGCCGGTGGAGACGGTGGAGGCCCTGGCCGCCTACTACGGCACCGGCGGCGACGAGTTGCACATGGCCTTCAACTTCCCGTTCATCAACTCGCCGTTGGACCCGGTGGCCATGCGCGCCATCGTGGAGGACGTCGAGCGGGGTCTGCCCGCCGGGGCCTGGCCGGTGTGGACGGGATCGAACCACGACATGTTCCGGTTCGCCACCCGGTGGGCCGGGGGCGACGCCGCCAAGGCCCGGGTCGGTCTGCTCCTGCTCCTCGCCCTGCGGGGCACGCCCGTCCTGTACCAGGGCGACGAGATCGGGCAGCCCGACACCGACGTGCCCCATGAGCTGATGCGGGACCCGCTCGGCGTCCTCTACTGGCCGGCCTACTCGGGACGGGATGCCGGCCGGACCCCGATGCAGTGGCGGGACGGGCCCGGTGGCGGGTTCACCGAGCCCGGAGTGGAGCCCTGGCTGCCGTTCGGGGACCTGACCGGGTGGAACGTCGAGGCCCAGCGCGACGACCCCGCCTCCATGCTCAGCCTGGCCCGGGACCTGATCGCCCTGCGACGGGCGACACCCGAATTGCATCAGGGCTCCTACCGGACGCTCGAGGTCACGCCGGGAGCATGGGCCTGGAGCCGGGACGAGGGGGTGGTGGTCCTGCTCGGCATGTCCGAGGGGGAGGGGACGCTCGAGGGCTTCTCGGGCACGGTGCTGCTCGGCACCGACCGCCGACGCCACGGTGAACAGGTCGAGGGGACCCTCCGGGTGCACGGATGGGAAGGCGTGGTGGCCGAGCGCGGCGACCCCTGAGCGGGCCCGCCCGGGGTGAGGTTCAGGCCGGCGGGCCCGCCCCGGTCAGCCACTCGAGACCGCCGGCCAGGTGGCGGAGGTAGGCCGGGCTCTCCCAGGCGGCGGGGAAGTGGCCGAGGGAGGTGGAGAAGACCCGGCCCGCACCCTCGGTGAAGTACCACGACAGCGGGTGGCCGGCGCCGTTGCCGTCGGTGGCGGCCGGCCCACCGTCCCGGCCCAGTTCCTCGGCGCGTGCCGCCAACAGCACCCGGGCATCGGGGCGGAGGTCCCGGAACTGGTACACCTCGTCGTGCCAGCGCCAGGTCTGACCGAGGTGGGCGACCGCCGGGTGGGTGGGCTCGACGACATCCAGCGTGCACCACTGGGTCCAGGGATGGCCGTCGAAACGGGCCCCGACCACCATCCCGTAGTCCGGCCATCCGTAGCAGGAGTCGGTGGCCGAGTGGATGGCCAGCACCGAGGTGCGTCCGGCCCGCAGCCCGTCGACGAGGGCCGCCTGCTGTTCGGCCGACCACGGGGTCTCGCCAATGGTGAACAGGGCCACCACCGGTGCCGCGGCCAGCGTCCCGGGGTCGAGGGTGCGGACGTCGGTCACCCGCTGGAAGGACAGCCCGGCCCGCTCGGCCAGCTGGGCCACGGCGGTGGCCGACTGGTCGAGCACGCCGTGCACCCCCGCCGGGCCGTCCCGGTAGGGGGCGACCTGGGTCACGTAGAGGAGGGACGGGCTCGTCATCGGCGCGATCCTAACGGTGGACCGGGGGCGTCACCCGGACGTCCGCCCTAGTGTTCGCGCCTATGACCGCGCCCCGACCCGACCGATGAACCGGGCCCGGGCGCGGCTGGTCGGTTCCGGCGCTGGCCCTGGCGCTGGTGGCCGGATGCGGGAGCACCGCGGCCCCGTCCCCGTCGGGCCGAACGCGCCCCCCGGTCCTGACCGCGGGCCAGCTGGCCGCCGGGGCCGGCCACGCCTGCATCACCGGCGGCGCGGGCGCTCCGACCGTCGACTGGTCGGCACTGCGCAACCCGATCCTCTCCTCGCCGGCCGCCGGGGTGAAGGACGAGGCGCTGGTCTGGGCGGCCGGCCGGTGGCACATGGTGTTCAGCGACGTGACCACCGACCCGTCACTCCCCGGCGGGGTGTCCTGGGACATCGCCTCGGCGACCAGCACCGACCTGGTCCACTGGTCGACGCCCTCCCGGTGGCCACCCCAAACCGGGGTGCTCGGTGTGGCCTCCCCGGACATCGGGCGCGATCCGTCCGGGAACTTCGTCGTCACCTACCAGTCCGACCCGGGGGAGACCTCGCCGCCGGGCCGGCAGGACCGCCTCTACTACCGGACGTCGACCGACCTCGAGCACTGGTCGGCGCCGCACCCGCTGGCCCACTCGCTGGCCCCGGCGCCCGATGACCGGATGATCGACGGCGCCCTGGTCTACACCGGCCACCAGCTCCTGATGGGGTTCAAGTACTCGTCGCCCACCCAGTCCGACGTGTTCGAGATCGCCCGCTCGACGAGCGGTTCACTGCAGGGTCCGTGGCAACTGGTCGGCCGTCCCCGCATCCACGTCGACGGCGGCACCGTCGAGAACGGCGAATTCGTCAAGGTGGACGGGCGGTGGCGCCTGGTGGCCACGTCGGACAATCTGGACCAGCCGTGGCTGTTCACCCTGGCCGGCGATCCGGACACCCCGACCGGGTGGCTGCGGTGGAGCAGCGGATACGAGCTGGACGTGCCGTCCCAGGCGTTCGACAGCGGGCCGGGGATCTCGAGCATCGGCTACGAGCACGCCAACTCGGCCTTCCTCTGTGACGCCGGCTCGTCCCCGGGCCACGACGTGTACCTGGTCTACGCCGGCAGTGACGAGCTCACCCGCTTCGACGGATGGGGCCACGCCGAGATCGGCGTGGCCCGCAGCACCGACCTGGTCCATTGGCAAGTGCCGCCCGGGGGGCCGGCTGGATAGAGTGACGCCTATGTCAGGCAGCTCCCAGGTCCACGACCGGAGGGATTGAGCACCATGCAGATCACCATCATCGGCGGCGGGAGCTACCAGTGGACCCCCGAGCTGCTCGCCGACCTGCTCGGGACCGAGTCGCTGCGCGGCGCCCACTACGTCCTCGAGGACATCGACCCCGCTCCCCTGGAGAAGATGAAGGCGCTCGGTCAGCTGGTGGGCGAGGCCCTCGGGGCCAAGGCCACCTTCGCCACCACCACCGATCAGCGACAGGCGCTCGACGGGGCCGACTTCGTCATCGTGACCATCTCCACCGGCGGGTTCGATTCGATGGCCGTCGATCTCGACGTGCCCGCCCGCCACGGGATCCGGCAGTCGGTGGGCGACACCGTCGGCCCCGGCGGCATCAACCGGTCCCTGCGGAACATCCCGGTGCTCGTCGGCGTGGGCGAGGACATGGGGAAGGTGTGTCCGGACGCATGGCTGCTCAACATCACCAACCCGATGACCTGCCTGACCCGGGCGGTGTGCCGGCAGACCGCGGTCAAGACGGTCGGGCTGTGCCACGAGGTCGGCAACTGGACCATGGACCTGGCCATCGCCCTCGGCAAGCGCCACGAAGCGGTCCGGGCCACCGTGGCCGGCGTCAACCACTTCCCGGTGGTCACCGCCCTCGATGTCGACGGCGAGGACGGGTACCCGATCCTGGCCGAGATGGTGGCCGAGGCCGGGGGACTGGCCGCGCTGGCGCCCCATCCCGATCGCCCCCGGGCCGAGGAGTTCTCGCGGCTCGACTTCGTCCAGCGCCACGCCCTGAAGCTGACGATGCTCGAGAAGTGGGGCGCCCTCCCCGCCGCCGGCGACCGCCACATCGCCGAGTTCGTACCCTGGGTGCTCACCGAGGCGTCGGGGTGGGGGGCCGACTACAACATCGAGCTCACCCCCATCGCCCGCCGGCAGGAGCACCAGGAGGGCTACATCGCCGATGTGGACGCCTGGCTGGCCGGATCGAAGACGTTGCAGACCTGGGCCTCGGGGGAGCTCCCGGCCCTGGTCATCGACTCGCTGGTCACCGGCGAACCCCGTGAGCTGCCGGTCAACATCCCCAACGCCGGCCAGGTGCCCGACGTCCCCGCCGACGCCGTCGTCGAGTCGATCTGCGTGGTCGACGGGAACGGCATCCGCGGCCGCGACGTGGCGCCGCTGCCCCCGCCCTATGCCGAGCTGGTCCGCCGGCACGTGGCCGTGGCCGAGTGCACGGTGGCCGCCGCCCTCGACGGGGACCGGAGCGCTGGCCGAGACCGCCTTCTTCCTCGACCCCCTGGCCGGACGCGGTGATCTCCACGACACCGAGGCCATGATCGCCGAGCTCCTGTCGGGAACCGCCCAGTGGCTCCCGCAGTTCGGCAACTGACGGGGAGGGTCGCCATGCAGCTCGGCTTCATCGGTCTCGGGGCCATGGGACTGCCCATGACCCGGCACCTGCTCGAGGCCGGGCACCAGGTGACGGTGGCCTCGCGCAGCCGGGGCCCGATCGACCGGGCCGTGGCCCTGGGCGCGGCCGATGGCGGCTCGCCCACCGCGGTGGCCGAGGCCAGCGAGATCGTCATGCTCTGCGTTCCCAGCTCGCCGCAGGTGACCGAGGTGGTCGACCAGCTGCTGCCGGCGCTCGGCCCGGGCCAGGTGGTGGTGGACTGCTCGACCATCGACCCCGAGGTGGCCCGGGCCCAGCACCAGCGGGTGACGGCTACCGGCGCCGGGTTCCTCGATGCCCCGCTCTCGGGCGGCACGGCCGGCGCCGAGAAGGGGACGCTCACCCTGATGGTCGGGGGCGACGAGGCCACGTTGGCCACGGCGCGCCCGGCGCTCGAACCCTTCGCCGGGCTGGTGGTCCACGTGGGCGGCCCCGGGATGGGCCAGGTGGTCAAGCTGTGCAACAACCTGATCTACGCGGCCCAGATGGTGGCCACCTCGGAGGCCACCGCCCTGGCCCTCAAGTCCGGCGTCGACCTCGACAAGCTGCTACGAGGTCCTGCGTCCACGCCACCGGCGACTGCGTTGCCGTCCGCACCCGGCTGCCGGTGGCCGGTGTGGTGCCCGACAGCCCGGCGTCCAACGGGTGGCGGCCCGGTTTCATGACCGACCTGATGGCCAAGGACCTCGACCTCGCCCTCAACTACGCGGCCGGGGCCGGGGTTCCCATCGCCACCACGGCCACCGCCCGGCAGGCGCTGACCGCGGCCACCACCGCCGGGTACGGGCGCGAGGACTTCTCGGCCGTGGCCAAGGTGATCTTCGCGTTGTCCGGGCTGGCGTGAGCGGGCCGGCCGGCCGCGCCCGGCGGCCGACCCGGCTTCCCTGCCCTCGTGCTGGCGGCCGATCACCGGGCCCGCGGGGTCATGACCATCGAGCGCAACGCCGACTACCTGCTGGCGCTCCGTGAAGCCCTGCCGTACTGCGACGGCATCCTGGCCACCGTGCAGCCGCTGACCGAGCTGGCCCGCAGCGGTGCCCTCGGGGCCGGCCAGCGCACCTATCTCTCCATCAACCGTACCGGCCTCGCCGGTGCGGCCTTCGAGCTCGACGACCGGTTGGTGGCCACGCGTGGCCCGCGCCGCCGAGGACGGGTGGACGGGCATCAAGCTGATGACCCGGATCGATCTCGACGACCCGGGAGGGGCGGCCGCCCTCGAGCTGCTCGGCCGGGTGCTCGAGGATGCCCGCTCGTCGTCACTCGAAGCCCTGATCGAACCGGTGATGTGGCGGGCCGGGACGATGTCGAGGGTGACCTCGGACATCGTGCTGGCCGCCGTGATCGCCCACGACCTGGGTGCCCCCCTGCTCAAGGTGCCCGTCCCCGATGTCCCCGCCGGTGGGGCCCGGGTCGAGGCCGTGGCCCGCATCGTGGCCAGCGTCGGTGTGCCCGTCCTCTTCCTCGGCGGTCCCCACGACCATCGGGATCGGGTCCTCGAGGAGACCCGTGACGTCATGGACGGCGGAGCCGCCGGACTGGCCATGGGGCGGGCCATCTTCCAGGAGGCGTCGCCCGCGGCCATGGCCAAGGAGCTGGCCGAGGTCGTGCACGGCCGGTGATCATCACGGTCGACCTGGGCACCACGCTGACCAAGGTCGTCCTGTGGGACCACGACGGACCGGTGGCCCGGTCGGGGGTCCCCGTCGAGACGGTCCATCCGGCGCCGGGGTGGGCCGAGCAGGACCCGTCGTCGTGGTGGGCGTCGGTGGTGGCGGCCTGCGCCGAGGTCAGGTCCCGGGCCGGCCGCCGGCTCGGGCCGGTCGACGCCATCGGGTGCACCGGTGCCCGGCAGACGTTCGCCCCGGTCGACGCCGGAGGACGACCGCTCGGCGCCGGCGGTGGTGTGGTCGGACCGGCGGGCGGGGGCCGAGGCGGGCCGGCTGGCCGAGGCCTTCGGCGGCCAGGACCGGGCTCTGGCCCGCACCGGCGTCCCGATCGAGGCGGGATCGGTGGCGGCCAAGATCGCCTGGCTGGCCGACCACGACGGCGGGCGTCTGTCGGCCTGCACGCTGGCTGCTGTCCCCGCGGGATCTCGTCGCCTGGCGGCTGACCGGCGAGGTGGTCACCGACCCCACCATGGCCTCGCGCAGCGGTCTCTACGACCTGGAGGGCCGGGTGGTCGAGGAGCTGGCCGGCCCGGCCACCGCCGAAGCTGGCCCCGGTCGTCCCGTCGGGACAGGTGAGCGGCCGGCTGGTGGGCCCGGCCGCCGACGCCCTCGGGCTGGCGGCGGGGACACCGGTGGTCATCGGCGCCGGCGACCGCCCGTGCGAGGTGCTCGGCACCGCGGCCGGGGAGTCGTGCCCCATGGTCAGCTGGGGGACGACGGCCAACGTGTCGTTGCCGTCGGCCGAACGGCCGGTGCGGAGCCCACCGGGCATGGTGCTGTCGAGGGCGGCCGACGGCGGCTGGCTGGTCGAGGGCGGCCTCTCGGCGGCCGGGTCCTTCCTGGACTGGCTCGGCCGCATCACCGGCCACCCGCCCGGCGCGCTGGCCGAGCTGGCCGCCGAGGGCCGTCCCGGTGCCCGGGGAGTGACCGCCGCCCCCTGGCTGGACGGGGCCCGGGCCCCGTGGTGGGAGCCCGAGGCCGGCGCCGCCTTCGTCGGGCTGTCCTCGGGCCACGAGCTGTCCGATCTGGCCCGCGCCGTCTTCGAGGCGGTGGGCTGGGAGGTGCTGCGGTGCCTCGACGCCATGGCCGCCCGGCAGCCCGTGCCGCCGCCGATCACCGGGTTGGCCCTGGGGGGCGCGGGCGCCGCCGTCCCCGTGTGGGTCGAGGTGGTGACCGGTATCTCCGGCCTCCCGGCGGTTCGCCGCCGTTCGGGGCTGGCCGCCTCGGCCGGCGCCGCCCTGTTGGCGTCGTCGGCGGTGGACGCCGGCTTCGTGCTCGGGCGGATGGATCCGGTGGAGGCCCGGCTGGCACCCGATCCGGAGGTGGTGGCCCGCTACGCCGGTCTGCGCGGGGAAGCCGACCGGGTGGCCGCGGCCGTGATCGGCCGGGCCCGGCCGGGACCGTCGACGGCCCCGGAGGAATCGGCGTGCGGCTGACCCTGGCCTACGGCACCGACGGGCTGGAGGTCGACGTGCCCGATGACGCGGTGGTGGTCGGGCCCCAGGAGCCGCCGGCCCTGGCCGACGAGGCCGGAGCGTTGCGCCGAGGCGCTGGCCGACCCGATCGCCGCCCCGGCGCTCGGCCGACCTGATCGGTCCCGAGGGCCGGGTCGCCGTCGTCTTCCCCGACCTCACCCGTCCGATGCCCAACACCACGGTGCTGCCGCCGCTCCTGGCCGAGCTCGAACGGGCCGGGGCCGGGCCGGAGCGGGTGGAGCTGCTGTGTGCCACCGGGACCCACCGCCAGGCCACCGGGACCGAGATGCAGGAGCTGGTCGGCGCGGCCGTCGCCCGGCGCTACCGCATCCACGACCACGACTCCGACGACCGCGGTCATGTCCGGGTGGGGTCGGTGGACGGTGTGCCGGTCCTGCTCGACCACCGCTACGTCGACGCCGGCGTCCGCATCGTGACCGGGTTCGTCGAACCCCATTTCTTCGCCGGGTGGAGCGGGGGACCCAAAGCCGTCTGCCCGGGGCTGGCCGACACGGCCACCATCCTCGAGGCCCACAGCCCGCCCCGCCTGGCCGACGCCGGTGCCACCTGGATGGTAACGGAAGGCAATCCGGTCCACGATTTCGTCCGGGCCGCCACCGCCCTGTGCCCACCGGATCTCTCGGTGGACGTCACCATCGACGGCGACCGACGCCTCACCGGGGTCTTCGCCGGCCGGCTGCCGGACAGCCACGTGGCCGCCTGCGAGTTCGCCGCCGGTACCGTCACCCAGTCGGTGGAGGGCCGCTTCGACGTGGTGCTCACCACCAACGGGGGCCATCCCCTCGACCGCAACCTCTATCAGGCGGTCAAAGGCATGGCCGCGGCCGAGCGGGTGGTGGCCCCGGGCGGCATCATCGTGCTGGCCGCCGCCTGCGGCGACGGGATCCCCGGCGACGGGGCCTTCGCCCGCATCCTCGAGTCGGCTTCGGATCCCGACGAGTTGGTCCGACCCCGCGGCGCCGGCCAGGTCGATGCCTGGCAGACCCAGGTGCTCGGCCGGGTCCTCCGCCGGGCCGAGGTCTGGGTCCACTCGGACGGGCTCTCCGACGCCGACGTGCGGTCGGCCCTGATGACCCCGGTGGACGACGTGACCACCGCGGTGGCCGACGCCCTCGGCCGGGCGGGGGCCGGAGCCAGGCTGTGCGTGCTGCCCCACGGGCCCCTGACCGTGGCCACCCCGTCGGGTCCGGCGACTGCCTGACGAGGGAGTGCGGGCCCACCGTCGGTCGGGCGTGTCTGACGGCAATGTCATGGATAGTGTGTGACTTCCATGGCCGACAAGGTGCAGTTCGACTTCGCGGTTCCCGAGGAGCTGCTGCAAGAAGTCGTGGCCAAGACCAGCGATCCGGAGGTCATCGCCGCCCTCGACGTGATGCCCGGCACCGGCGAGGGCAAAGCCCCGCCGCTGGTCGGGATCCTCCGGCGGAACGGCTTCGCACCGCTGGTCCTGCTCACCGCGGCGGCCCTCATCCCCGGGACGGTGGGCAACGGCATCTCGCTGGTCGGCACCAATCTCGAGCACTCGTTCCACATCCATGACGCCGCCCTCGGCGCGGTGACCTTCGTGGGCGCCGTGGCCCAGCTGCCTGTGGGCGGTGCCCCTGGCCCTGTGGGCCGACCGGGGCAGCCGCAAGCTGGTGGCCGGGGTGGCGTTGCTGGTCTTCTCCGTCTTCACTCCGTTGATGGCCCTGGCCCCCAACGTGTGGGCCTTCACCTTCTTGTACCTGATCGCCTCGGTCGGCTACGGCGTGAACAACACGGTGCACAACTCGTACCTCTCCGACGCCTATCCCACCGAGGGGCGGGGCCGGATCTTCAGCTGGCACAACCTCTCCGACCCGCTGTCCCAGACGGTCGGGATCCTCATCTTCGGCCTCGTGGTGACCGTCGGCCACAACTGGCGGTGGGGCATGCTCATCGGTCTGGCCGGGATACCTCTGGGCCTGGCCCTGTTCACCCTGCACGAGCCGGACAAGGGGGAGAACGAGTCGAGCCACATCCTCAAGGCCTCGGGCATGGACCTCCACTCCCAGCAGAGCGACGCGCCGCGGGTCCTGCTGGGCCCGGCCGTCACCCGGTTGCTGCGTATCCGGTCCATCTACTACGAGCTGGTGGCGGTGGCCATCCTCGGCTTCGCCGGTACCGCCGCCCCGCTGTTCGGGAACCTGTACTTCGTCCGGCGGTGGGGCCTCGACACCGCGTCGCGGAGCGAGATCTACTCGATCATCGGCCTGGCCGCCTTCCTCGGCCTGCCCCTGGCCTACGTGCTCGGCGACCGGTTCTTCCGACGGGCCCCGGAACGGCCGCTGGTCATCGCCGGTATCTGCATCACCGCCTACGGCGGCCTCTACGTCGCCTCCCTCTACATGCCCCAACTGTGGATGGTGGTGACCCTCCAGTTCCTGGCCAACGCCGCGGTGTCGCCCCTGGCCATCTGCATCTTCCTGACGCTGGCGGCCACCGCCCCGGCCGAGATGCGCACCATCTGCTTCGCCATGTTCGGGGTCTACTCCCTGGTGTTCGGCGGGTTCACCGGTGCGGTGGTCCTCGGCGCCATCAGCGACGCGGTGGGCTACCTCCACGGCCCGACGGTGGCCCTCACCCTCATCGGCCCGGTCTGCCTGGTCGGCGGGGTCATGCTGTTCATCGGTTCCCGGTACGTGAAGCGCGACATCACCCTGGTCATCGAGGACGTCCTCGAGCGGTTTGCCGAAGGCCAGCGGCGCCAGGCCGGCGGGGCGGTGCCCGCCCTGCAGATCCACAACCTCGACTTCTACTACGGGGCCAACCAGGTCCTGTTCGACATCAACCTCGAGATCGGCCAGGGGGAGATCCTGGCCCTGCTGGGCACCAACGGCGCCGGCAAGTCGACCCTGCTCCGGGCCGTCTCCGGGCTGGACCATCCCCACCGGGGGGTCATCCGCATCCACGGCGCCAACTGCACCTACCTCGAGCCCGAGCAGATCATCGACCAGGAGGTGGCCCTGCTGGTGGGGGGCAAGATGACCTTCTCCGGCCTCACCGTCCGCGACAACCTGCGGATCGGGGGCTACTCGCTGCCGGGGCGAGGGAGGGAAGGCCCGGTCGGCCTTCGACGAGGCCGTCGAACGGTTCCCCGAACTGGCCGACCGGCTCGACCAGCCGGCCGGCACCCTGTCCGGGGGTGAGCAGCAGATGCTGGCCCTGGCCCGGGTGATGATGACCCGGCCCAAGTTGCTGCTCATCGACGAGCTGGCCCTCGGGCTGGCCCCCAAGGCGGTGGACCGGCTGATGGCCATCGTCCGCGAGGTCAACCGCCAGGGCACGACGGTGGTGCTGGTCGAGCAGAGCGTGAACCGGGCCATGAGCCTGGCCGAGCGGGCCATCTTCATCGAGCGCGGCGAGGTGCGCTTCGACGGTCTCACCACCGATCTCTACGAGCGCACCGACCTGCTCCGCCCCGTCTTCCTCGGCGCCGCCGTGGCCGGGCTCGACTAGGAGCGCCGGTGTCGGTCCCCAGCTTCGTGCTGGTCCAAGGGGTGGTCACCGGCCTCAGCTACGGGCTGTTGGCCATGGGGCTCGTCCTCATCTACAAGACCAACCGGGTGCTCAACTTCGCCCAGGGCCAACTGGGCGTGGTGGCCGCCGTGTTCATGGTCAAGTGCTTCTACGACTTCGGGTTCAACTACTGGTTCGCGCTGGTGCTGTCCCTGGGCCTGGCCGCCGCGGTCGGGGCCCTGAGCGAGCTGCTGCTCCGGCGGTTGTTCAACCGGCCCCGGGTCCTGGTCATGGTGGCCACCATCGGGCTGAGCCAGGTGCTGTTCGTGTTCACCGCGCTGCCCTTCATCCGCCCGAAGAACCTGTTCAAGCCCTTCCCGGTCCCGTTCGACATCTCCTTCAGCATCGGGACCTATCTCTTCACCCCGGGCCAGGTCCTGACCCTCATCGCCGCGCCGGTGGTGGCCATCGGCCTGGCCGCCTTCATCAAGTGGTCGCCCTGGGGGCTGGCCATGCGGGCCATGGCCGAGAACGCCGACTCGGCCCGGCTGTCGGGGGTGTGGGTGCGGCGCACCTCCACCATGGCCTGGACCCTGGCCGGGGTCCTGTCCGCCTTCACCGCCATCCTGGCCGCCCCCGGCCAGACCACCCAGTTGACCGAGGTGCTCAGTCCCGAGCTCCTCCTCCTGGCCCTCACCGCGGCCATGGTCGGGGCCATGGTCAGCCTGTCCGCCGCCTTCGTGTCGGCCATCGGCATCGGGGTGATCCAGGAGATCCTGGCCTGGAACCTCAACAGCACCACCCAGGTGGACCTCATCCTCTTCGCCCTCGTGATGGTGGTCCTGTTGGTCCGGATCGCCGCCCTGCAGACCGGGTCGCGCCGGGAGGTGCGGTCGACCTGGCTGGAGAACACCCGGGGCCGGTCGCGCGACGACGGCCCGCTGCGCCGGAAGGTGGGGGCGACCGGGATCGTCCTGGCCGTGATCGGGGCGGCCCTGCTGCCGCTGGTGGTGAGCACGGGCAATTCCTTCCTCATCTCGCAGATCTGCATCTACGCGGTGATCGCCCTCTCGCTGACCGTGCTGACCGGGTGGGCCGGGCAGGTGTCCCTCGGGCAGTTCGGGCTGGTGGCCTGCGGCGCCCTCATGGCCGCCCACCTCGGATCGAGCGTGCCGCTGGTCCTCCTCATGCCCTTCGCCGGCGCCGTCACCGCGGTGGTGGCCGTGCTGGTGGGACTGCCCGCCCTCCGGGTGCGAGGCCTCTACCTGGCGGTGAGCACCCTGGCCTTCGGGCTCTGGTTCATGGGGGCGGTGCTGGCCACGCCGTGCTGGACGGTGCCCGGCCTGGACCGCCAGCTGTGCACCGGCCTGCCCAATCCGCAGTCGACGCTCATCGCCGCCCCCACCCTGTTCGGGATCGGGCTGGGCTCGGCCCGGGCCTTCGCCTGGTTCTCGTTGGCCATCCTCGTGCTGTCGGTCCTGATGGTCCGGCTCTGGCGCGACCGCGGGGTGGCCCGGCGGCTCATGGCCGTGCGCGACAACGAGACGGGCGCCGGGGCCATGGGCATCCCCCTGGCCCGGACCAAGCTGCTCGCCTTCGCCCTGTCCGGATTCATCGCCGGGTACGCCGGGGTGTGCCTGGCCTTTGCCACCGAGCGGTTCTCGACGGACACCTTCGACCCCACCTTCTCCATCCTGGTCGTCTCGATGGTGGTGATCGGGGGCCTGGGGACCATCGACGGGGCCGTGCTCGGGGCCATCTACCTCGTCGGCATCCCGGCCATCTTCGGTTCCAACCCGACCATCCAGTTCCTCACCAGCGGGCTCGGGCTGCTGGCCTTCATCCTCTACCTCCCCGGCGGCCTGGCCGAACTGCTCCACCGCCTGGGCGACGTGGTCACCCTGGGCATCGAGCAGATCACCCGCCGCCGCGGCACACCCCCGCTCCCGGGCCAGCACGATCCGCCGCCGGTGCCGGTGGCCACCGAGGTGGCGGGGTGACCGGCCCCGACGAGGCCGGCTCCCGGGGGCCGGCCCGGCTCGACCTGGAGGGCGTGTCGGTGGCCTTCGGCGGCGTGCAGGCGGTCGACGGCGCCGATCTGTCGGCCGAGCCCGGGGGCCATCGTCGGGCTGATCGGGCCCAACGGGTCGGGCAAGACCACCCTGCTCGACGTGATCTCGGGGCTGGTGACACCCCAGGCCGGCTCGGTCCGGCTCGACGGCGAGAGCCTGGTCGAGTACCTGCCCGAGGAACGATCGGCCCTCGGGCTGGTCCGCTCCTTCCAGGACTGCCGGCTCTTCCCCGAGCTCAGCGTGGAGGAGGTGCTGTGGTTGACCCAGGACGCCGGCCGGCCGGTGGGCGTCCTGTCCTCCACCCTCCACATGCCCTGGGCGGTGCGGTCCGAACGGGCCAAGCACGCTGCCGCCGACGAGGTGATCCGCTCGTTCGGCATCGACCGCTTCCGCCGCCATCAGATCTCCCAGCTCTCCACCGGGACCAGGCGGGTGGTGGACCTGGCCTCGATCGTGCTGGCCCGGCCCCGGCTCCTGCTGCTCGACGAGCCCACCGCCGGGATCGCCCAACGCGAGGCCGAGGCCTTCGTCCCCCTGCTGCGCCGCCTGCACGAACTGGCCGACACCACCATCGTCCTGGTCGAGCACGATGTGCCCCTGGTCTTCGCCCTGTGCTCCAAGGTGGTGATGATGGAGACGGGAAGCGTGGTGTCGTCGGGGACGCCCGACGAGGTCGGGCGCGACCCGCGGGCGCTGGCCGCCTATCTCGGGGCCAGTGAAGAGGCGTTGGCCGTGTCCGGAGCCGTGCCCACCCGTCGACCGGAGCGACCCGCCGACCCGCCGGCCACCCCTCGACCCGACGAGGGCTAGCAGCCGCCCCGGCGGGGTCCGACCCGGAGTCAGCGGCGGGGCATGGCCGGCCCGTAGGGGACGTCCCCCCGCAGGGTGACCCGGTGGGCGATGCGGGTGGCGTCGCCGTAGTCGTCGAGGGCGTAGTGGAGGGTGGCCCGGTTGTCCCAGAACGCCACCGAGCCCGGGCGCCAGCGGAACCGGCAGGTCAGCTCGGGTTGCTGGCAGTGCCGGTAGAGCATGTCGAGGATGGCGTTGCTCTCGTTCTTCGACATCCCGAGGACGGTCTGGGTGAACTGCGGGTTGACGAAGAGACCGTTGCGGCCGTTCTCGGGGTGGGTACGCACCACCGGATGGAGTGCGGGCAGCAGCTTCTCGTAGTGCACGCCCTGCCAGTCGTAACCGCCGCGGGCGTCGACGTCGGCCGCGAACCACGGATCGAAGTGGATGGCGATCAAGGTGTCGCACATGGTCCGCACCGGATCCGAGAGCCGGTCGTAGGCGTCCTGAAGGCTGGCCCAGGTGGTGTCGCCCCCGACGTCGGGGGCCTCCAGCATGTAGAGGATCGAACCGAAGGCCGGTTGCTGGAGGAAGGTGATGTCGGTGTGCCACCAGCTGGCCCGGTCGACGCGGCCGTCGATGGCCAGCACGTCGGGATGCTCGTCGATGGGCGTGATCACCGGGTGTCCCTCGGTGACCACGCCGAACTGCCCGGCGAACTCGGCCTGCTGGGCGGGGGTGAGCTCCTGGTCGCGGAAGAAGATCACGTGATGGGTGTTGAGGGCCTGCCTGACCTCGGCCACCACCGGCTCGCTGAGCGGCCGGGACAGGTCGACGCCATGGATCTCGGCGCCGATGATCGGGGACAGGGGCCGGATGTCGAGCCCGGTGGTGACCGTCATGGGATCCTCGGCATGGGGTCCAGTGTGCCCCACGGCCGGGGTCGGCTCAACCCGCACGGCGGCCCGGATCCTCGAGGACCGTCGGGGTGCCCCGGGCCACCGGGGGATGATTGGATGGTGGGCCACTGAGGGCACCGGGTCCGCCGCCGCCCGACCGGGACAAAGGATCGCCCACCATGACGCCTCCGACCGTGACCGAGCCCACCGTGGTCGATCCGCCCCCGAGGACGCGCAACTTCTCGCCCTGGTTCCAGGTGGTGAGCCGCCTGATGGTCACCGACCAGGCCGATCCGCTGCCCGGCGGCGACGCTGACGCCTTCGGCGCGTGGCGCGAGCGGTTCGTGGCCCGGCTGGGGCGGATCCTCGGGCCGTGGCCCGAGCGGGTCCCCCTCGACCTCGAGGTCACCGAGGAGACCGGGTGCGACGGCTACCTCCGGCGCCGGATCGTGTTCGACACCGAGGACACCATGTCGGTCCCCGCCTACCTGCTGGTACCGGAGGCTCGGACCGCGCCGGGCTCCGCCGTCCTGGCCGTCCACGGCCACGGCCCGGGCAAGTCCCTGGTGTGCGGCCTCGAGCCCGAGGGCGCCCCGGGCAGCGACTACGCCGCCGAGCTGGCCCGGCGCGGCCATGTGGTGCTGGCGCCCGACCTGCGCTGCTTCGGGGAACGGGCCGACTGGAACCCGCCCGACCACTACGGCTGCGACACCAATCTGGTCCACCAGGTCATGGGAGGGTGGAATCCGCTGACCCAGAACCTCTGGGACCTGGCCCGCTGCATCGATGTGCTCGAGGGGGAGCCCCTGGTCGACCCGGGACGCATCGGCATGGCCGGCTTCTCCTATGGGGCGACGGTCACGCTCTTCCTCGCCGCACTGGACGAACGGGTGCGGGCCGCGGTGGTCTGCGGCTACCTCTCGTCGTGGGGCGAGGCCCACAAGGTCCCGTGGAACATGTGCGGTTCGCAGGTCCTCTTCGGCATGCTCGGCCAGATGGAGCACGCCGACGTGGCCGCCCTGATCGCCCCCCGGCCCCTCCTGGCGGTGACCGGACGCGACGACCTGCTCTTCCCGGTGGCCGCCTTCGAGGAGTCGGTCGCCCGCCTCCGACCGGTCTACGACCACTTCGGGGCCGGCGACCGACTGGCCCACGACATCTTCGACGGCGAGCACCAGTGGTTCGGGGCCCGGGCCTATCCCTTCCTCGACCGCTGGCTGGCCGACGGTTCAACCGGCGGGTGAGAGGAGCCGGCCCGAGTCGGCGTCGAGGAGGATGGTGGCGTGCGGCGTGCGCTGGAGGATCGAGGCCGGACACGCAGTGGTCACCGGCCCCTCCAGTGCGGCCCGGACCGGCTCCGCCTTGCGGGCCTCGGGTACCACGGCCAGGACCGCGCCGGCCCGGAGCAGGGCGGGGATGGTGACGGTGACGGCCAGGTCCGGCACCTCGGCGTCGCTGGCGAAGTGGCCCTCGTTCACCTGCTGGCGCCGGCAGTCCGGGTCGAGGGCCACCACCTTCGCGTCCAGCGGATCGTCGAAATCGGCCACCGGTGGGTCGTTGAAGGCCAGGTGGCCGTTCTCGCCGATCCCGAGGCAGCAGAGGTCGAGAGGGTTCTCGCCGAGCAGCTCGGTGTAGCGGCGGCACTCGGCCTCGGGCGGTCCGAGCCCGTCGATGTAGTGGGCGGCACGCGGACCGGTGGGTTCCACGATCCGCTGGCGGATCCAGCGCTGGAAGCTGGCCGGATGCTCAGGTCCGATGCCCACGTACTCGTCCATGTGGAAGACGACGACATCGGCCCAGGGCACACCGGGGGTCCGGGTCACCAGTTCGGCGATGAAGGCGAGCTGCGAGTTCCCGGTGGCGAACATGGCGTTGGCCACCCCGTTGGTCTCCACCGCGGCACGCAGTACGGCGGCGGCGTGGTCGGCCGCCACCCGGGCCATGGCCGCGGTGTCAGGGAGCACGGACACGTCGGGCCCGTCCCGGTCTGCTGTTCCTGGCGCACCCACGGTGGGCACTGTAGGGGACGCCGGGCCTGCCCGGTCGGAGGCTGGCGCGCTACGGTGCCTAGCGCCCGGCCGGTGGCAGGACCGACCGGGTGACCCGTTTCGACGACAGGGGAGGAGCCCGGCGTGGCCGAGGACATTCTGAGCACGATCATCGGCAAGCCGACCGGAACCACCGTGGTCACGGTGGAGCGCGGTCAGCTGGCGCTGTTCGCCGATGCCGTGAAGGAGAAGAGCCCGATCTACCGCGATGGGCGGGCTGCGGCCGAGGCCGGCCTGGCCGGCATCCCGGCCCCGCCCACCTACCCCTTCGTCATGGAGCACTTCGGGGCCTACCCCGAGCTCCAGCCCGACGACGGCCCCACCGGCAATCCCATGGCCGAGGTGCTCGGGCCGCTCATGGCCAACGGCGGCCTGATCCTCCACGGGGAACAGGAGTTCACCTACCACCGGCCCGTGCTGGCCGGTGACGTGCTGGTCGGGGAGGGGAAGGTGGCCGATGCCTACCGCAAGGAGTCCAAGGGCAAGACCATGACCTTCGTGGTGGTGGAGACGGCGTGGCGCGAACAGGCCACCGGTGATCCCGTGTGCACGTCGCGCATGAACATCATCCACCGCATTTGATGGCCGAGCGGACGGAGGCGGCGACGGGGGATCCGGTCGGGTACCGCCTCGAGGACGGCGTGGCCTGGATCACCCTCAACCGGCCCGAGGCCGGCAACGCCATCACCGCGGTCATGCGGGATCGGATCATCGGGTGGCTCGAAGCTGCCTCCGTCGACCTGGCCGTCCGGGTGGTGGTTCTCACCGGGGCGGGGGAGAGGGGATTCTGCACCGGTGCCGACCTGCGGGCCCAAGAGGGGGGTCCGGCCCGGCCGCCGGGCGCGCCGGACCGGCCGGTCGGGGATGCCGCCCGGATGATCCGCAACGGCTGGCAGCGCCTGATCGGAGCCGTGCTCGACTGCGAGAAGCCGGTCATCGCCGCCGTCAACGCCACCGCCGCCGGTGGCGGCATGCACCTGGCCCTGGCCTGCGACCTGGTGATCGCGGCGGAGGAGTCCAAGTTCATCGCCGTGTTCGTCCGGCGGGGCATCGCCCCCGACGCCGGCGGCGCCTATCTGCTGCCCCGCCTGATCGGGCCCCAGAAGGCCAAGGAGTTGTTCTTCTTCGGCGACGACGTCCCGGCCGCCGAGGCCGAGCGTCTGGGTCTGGTCAACCGGGTGGTGCCCCGTGACCAGCTCCTGGCCGAGGCCGGGGCGTGGGCCGCCCGTCTGGCCGCCGGCCCGACCAAGGCAATCGGGGCGGCCAAGTACCTCACCAACCGGTCCCTCGAGTCGGACCGGGCCGGGGCCCTGTGGGACGAGTCCGTGGCCCAGGAGCTGGTCACCGGCACCGAGGACTGCCGGGAGGGCTTGCGCGCCTTCGCCGAGCGTCGAACGCCGGTATTCAAGGGCTGGTAGCGACCCTGCCGGACTAGAACCGGTTCTCGTCAGCCGGAGCCGGGATGCTAGAACGTGGGCCGTGAGCTCGACAGGGTTGGCCCCGTTCGAACGTTCCCGCCGGTCGGACCCGGTCGCGCCCGGGCTGGCCCGGCCGCCCGCAGGAGCCTGAGCGGTGGCGATCGGGATCCGTGACGAGCACGACGAGCTCCGGCTCTCGGTCCAGCGCTGGATCGAGTCGCGTTGCCCCCCGGGGGTGACCAGGGCCGCGCTCGATGCCGAGGCCGACCGCCTCCCCGACTTCTGGGCCGACCTCGGAGCCCAGGGCACGCTCGGCATCCATCTGCCCGAGGAGTTCGGGGGCCAGGGGGCCGGGATGACCGAGCTGGCCGTGGTGGCCGAGGAGCTGGGCCGGGCCGCGGCGCCCGGACCCTGGGCGGGCACGGCGATCGTCGGCGCGGTGGTGGCCGAGTGGGGCAGCCAGACCCAGGCCAAGGAGCTCCTCCCCGTGCTGGCCGACGGCACCCTGCCCGCCTCGCTGGTCGTCCCCACCGGTGGACCGGACGGTTCGGCCGTGCCCCGGGTGGGCCTGACCGGTCGCTCCGGTGACGACGGCGTCACCGTCGACGGCACCATCGGCCCGATTCCCAACGGTGGCGTGGTGGGCGCGGTCCTGGCTCCGGTGGCGGTGGACGGCGAGGTCCGCTGGGTCCTGCTCGACCGGGGGGAGTCGGTCCGGGTCGAGGCCCGGACCAGCTTCGATCCGTCACGGCGATCGGCCGACTGGGTGGTCGACGGCACGGTGGTGCCGCCCGAGCGCCTGTTCGAGGGCGCCACCGCCGAGGGCATCCGCCAGCTCGCCCTGCTGGTGGCCTCGGCCGAGGCGGTGGGCGGGGCCCGCTGGTGCCTGGACACCGCGGCCGAACACGCCCGGACACGTCACCAGTTCGGCCGGCCCATCGGCCAGTTCCAGGGGGTCAAGCACCGCCTGGCCGACATGCTGGTCATGGTGGAGCAGGGGGTGGCAGCCACCTGGGACGCGGCCCTGATCCTCGATGCCGGGCGAATGGGGGACCGCCAACCCGGAGGGGAAGGGGGGACAGCCGACGCCGGGGCCCAGACCCGACTGGCGGTGGCGTTGGCCGCCGGTCTGGCCCTCGACGGCTACGTCGAGGCGGCGAAGGGGGCCATCCAGGTCCTCGGGGGGATGGGCTTCACCTGGGAACACGACGTCCACATCCACCTGCGCCGGGCCACCACCCTCCGCCAGTTGGTGGGGGGCACGGCGCCGTTGCGGGCGGAGTCGGCCAGGCTGGCCCTGGCCGGCCGGCGGCGCACGGTGACCGTCGAGCTCCCGCCCGAGGCGGAGGTGCTCCGGGCCGAGCTGACCGACGTGGTCGCCTCCATCGCCGCCATCGAGGATCCCCTCGAGCAGCGCCGGGTCCTGGCCGACCAGGGTCTGCTGGCCCCGCACTGGCCCGCACCGTGGGGGCGGGACGCCGGTGCCGTCGAACAGCTGGTCATCGACCAGGTCTGTGGCCAGGCCGGACTGCGCCGACCGAACCTGGCCGTGGCCGCCTGGGCCCTGCCCACCATCATGGCCCACGGGACCCCGGAGCAGACCGAGCGATGGGTGGGTCCGACCCTCCGCGGCGAGCTGCTCTGGTGCCAGCTGTTCAGCGAACCCGGGGCCGGTTCGGACCTGGCCGCGCTCACCACCCGGGCCACCCGGGTCGACGGGGGCTGGGTCCTCGACGGCCAGAAGGTGTGGACGTCGGTGGCGGCCCGGGCCGACATGGGGATCTGCCTGGCCCGCACCAATCCCGAGGTCCCCAAGCACCGGGGCATCACCTACTTCCTGGTGGACATGAAATCGGCCGGAATCGAGGTCCGGCCGCTGCGGGAGATCACTGGCGCCGCACTGTTCAACGAGGTCTTCCTCGACCGGTGTTTCGTGCCCGACGACCGCGTGGTGGGCGAGGTCGACGGCGGGTGGCGCCTGGCCCGCACGACACTGGCCAACGAGCGGGTCTCACTTTCCTCCGACACGGCATTCGGCGGCGCCCTCGAAGGCGTGCTGGCCAGGTTGGCCGGCCACCCCGAGCGCCAGGACCCGGTCACGCTCGACCGCCTCGGCCACCTGCTGGCCGAGGCCCAGTCCCTCGCCCAGCTCGGTGTCCGGGCCACCTTGCGGTCGCTCGGAGGGCTCCAGCCCGGATCCGAGTCCAGCCTCCGCAAACTGCTCGGCGCCGAGTTCGAGCAGCGGGTCCACGAGTTCGGTCTCGACATCTGCGGACCCGACGGGGCCGTCACCGAGGGCGAGCCGGCCGTGTCGGCGCACGGGGTCCTGCAGAGCAAGTGCCTGACCATCGCCGGAGGCACCAGCGAGGTGCAGCGCAACGTGATCGGCGAGCGGCTGCTCGGACTCCCTCGCGATCCGGAGCCGGGCCGGTGATTGTGGCAGTGTTGGGCAGTCCAGTGGTGAGGGTGGTGGCCCCGGTCGGGGGACCGCAGCCAGTGGAGCGAACGGATGGAGGTCGGAGCGATGGCTGACGTGTTGTACTTCGAGGACGTGCGCGAGGGGGACGAAGCGCCGGTGCGCTCCCACGTGCTCGATCGGACCGACCTGGTGGCCTATGCCGGAGCCTCCGGCGACTTCAACCCGATGCACCACGACGAGGTCAAGGCCAAGGCGGCCGGGCAGCCCAGCGTGTTCGGCCACGGGATGTTCTCGATGGGGTTCCTCGGGTCGGCCATCACCGACTACGTGGGCGTGGGCAACGTCCGTCGGTACCAGGTCAGGTTCGCCAAGCAGACCTGGCCCGACGAGAAGCTGTCCACCAGGATCGTGGTCACCGGCAAGCGCGACGAAGGAGGCGATCACCTGGTCGACCTCGACGTCCGCCTGCTCAACGGCGACGGCGAGGAGAAGGTGGTCGGTCTGGCCACGGCGGCGGTCCCGAGTCGCCCCTGACCGAGCCGGCTACGGCAGCCGTCCCGGGAAGTCGACCTCGGCCGGGTCGACCGTCTTCGAGGGGATCACCGCCTCGAACAGTCCTGCATCCACCACCCGGTAGGGAATGCCGAGGTGATCGAGTTGGGCCTCGAACGAACGCTCCGGTAGCCCCTGGGGGCCGTTCACGTCCGGCCCGAACTGGGCCAGGGCGGTCTTCAGATGCGGCACCGGGACGAAGAGCCACGCCGTCCCACGGGCCCGCCCGACCTGCCGGCCGAGTTGCGGCCACCGATCGGGGTCGGCCCCGGCGACGGTGAACCCGAGCATTCCGTGGCTCAGGAAGTCGAGCTTGTAGGCCACCCAGTAGTCGGCATAGCCGGTCCGGATGCCCTTGGCCTCGAGGTCCCCGATCGAGGTGTTCGACGGATGCTCGGGATTTCCCCAGCCTTGGGCGAATGACGTCGGGCCGATGTCGTAGGTCCAGTGGAAGCCGGCCACGGCGAGGGCCAGCGAACCGAGGACGATGCCGGAGGCGACGACACGGGCGACCGAGGTCCCGTCGTGCCGGGAGTGCGACCGGGCCCGTCGACGGGCGATGCGGGCCCCTGCCTCCTCCGAGGCGACGGCCATGGCCAGGGCCAGTAGCGGGGACAGGTAGACGAGATAGCGACCGTCCTGCCACGACCAGGTGCCGGGTTGGGCAGCGACCAGGAACGGGAAGGCAACGAGGGCCCCGGCGATGGCCAGCGCCCGTCCTCCCCGCCCCGCGGAGAGGAGCACCACGGCGACGACCCCTCCCAGCACGACGACGAAGAGGAGGATCTGCAGGGTGTGGTGGGCGGTGGAGATGCCCGACCCGCCCCAGATGCCCGCACCGGTGATGATCTTCCGCAGCCCCAGCTCGAGAGGCAGCCCGGACTCGAAGAATGTGCGCAGCCGACTGCCGTAGCCGTGATTGAGGGGAGATGCGGATCCTTGGAAGGCACTGGCCCGGAGCGAGGCCAACCCCGACGGCACGTTCGCCCAGATCCAGGGGACGGCGCCGACACAGAAAGCGACCACGGCGACGCCGAGTCGACGGACCCACCAGTTCAACCCTTCGAGCTTCCTCGCCACCACCGCCCCGACGACGATCAGACCCACCGGGACTGCGAAGTAGACGATCTCGGGGAGCGACCACCACCCGATACCGGCGACGACACCCAGGCCGATGAAGTCCCGATACCGGGGACTGCCGTCCAGGATGCGGAGGGCGAACAACAGCGCGCCCAGTCCACAGGCCATGGTGACGCCTCGGGACCCGCCCTCATTAATGGACTGGTACACCACGGCCAAGGGCGCCGCCCAGGCGAGGGCCCCGGCCAACGCGGCGAGCCGGCGGTCAGCGACCAGCCGTCGGGCGATCCGCCAGACGAGGATGGCACTGAGTGCCGACAGGAGGACGGGAGTCAACCCGAGGGTGAAGCCACTCTGTCCAGCGACGGCGAAGACGGCGGCGACCACGTAGGGCTCGACACCGGCGTAGGACTGGCCCCAGAAGAAAGCCGAGAAGTGGCCGTGCAGGAATTGATGGGCCATCAATCCGGCGACGGCCTCGTCGGAGGTGATCGGGCGGTGGAACAGCCACGAGGAGCGCAGGCCGCAGCCCGTGATCAAGGCCAGCCCGAAGGACACCGAGGTGAGGCCAGCAACGATCGTCGAGGATCGCCGCCCGGTACCAGCCGGCGCTTGGTTGCTGATCTCGGACCGGGAGCGTGGCGCGTCCACGACGGCCTCGGGTCCCCGCATCTACCGATGCACCGCCTAGGTTGCCCGGACCGGTGCCGCCATGGGTCGAGAGCTTAGACATCCGGCCCATGGGCCACCGACCCGGGACGGGGAGATCTAGAAGAAGCTGAACTTGGGGATGCCCGGTGAGATTCCCTTGAACAGCTCGCCCTTGGCCGACGCCAGCTCCTCGGGTGTCCACATCGAGTCACGATGGATCTCGCCGACGGGATGGAAGCCGCCCATCACCCAGACGTTGCCCCCGAAGACCACGAAGTTCTGACCGGTCACGTCGGAGGCTTCGTCGGTGGCCAGGAAGGTGACCAGCTGGGCGATGTTGCGGGGATCCCATTCATCGAAACCCTCGCCGGCCTTGGCCATCTCGCCGAACAGGTTCTCGGTCATCCGGGTGCGGGCCCGCGGGGAGATCGAGTTGACGGTGATCCCATAGCGCTCGAGCTCGCGGGCGAGCACCCAGGTCATCGACGCGATACCGGCCTTGGCGGCCGAGTAGTTGGCCTGGCCGGCATTCCCGTAGAGACCGGCCTCCGACGAGGTGTTGATGATGTGACCGCTGACCGTCTCGCCCGCCTTGGCCCGCCCCCGCCAGTAGATGGCGGCATGGTGGGACGGAGCGAAGTGACCCTTCAGGTGGACCCGGATGACGTCGTCCCAGTCCGACTCCTCCATGTTGAAGCTCATCTTGTCCCTGAGGATCCCGGCGTTGTTGACCAGGATGTCGAGCTGGCCGAAGGTGTCGACGGCCTGGTCGATGAGGTCCTTGGCCCCCGGCCACGAACTGACGTCCGACGCATTGACCGCCCCGTCGCTGCCACCCTTCTTGATCAGCTCGACCACCTCTTCGGCAGGGTGCTTGTCGCCGCCCGCCCCGTCGACGGAGGCGCCGACGTCGTTGACGATGACCTTGGCGCCCTCGGATGCCAGCAGCAGTGCCTCCTCGCGTCCGATCCCCCGTCCTGCGCCGGTGACGATGGCCACCTTGCCGTCGAGCATTCCCATGATTCCTCCTCTTTCTCGTCCTGCAGCTGATCAGTCTGTGATCGGTGGCGCACCGCCGGCGCCGGAACGGCACCGGCCCGTCGTGACGCCAGTGCCGGGACAGCCCGACCGTGGGCGCCGACGTTGCCACGAACCGGGGAAGCATGGCCGAAACCTGGCCCCCGGGGCAAGACAGGGCCCACCGGGTATCGGCGAGGCGGGCCGATCCGGGCCGCAGAGGCCGGCGGCGCGGTCTGGGCGGTGAGCGTCAGCGGCCGGCGGGTTCGAGCACGAAGACCGGGATGGGACGGTCGGTCTTCTTCTGGTAGTCGGCGTAGTCGGGGTAGGCGGCCACCGCCCTCTCCCACCAGGTGTCCTTCTCGGCCCCGGTGACCTCCCGGGCCACCCGGTCGGTCCTGACCGGGCCGTCCTGGAGCTCGACGTGAGGGTCGGCGACCAGGTTGGAGTACCAGACCGGATTGGTGGGGGCTCCGCCCTGGGAGGCGACGACGGCGTAGTCGCCCCCGAACTCGACCCTCATCAGGGGTGTCTTGCGGATCTTCCCCGACTTGGCCCCTGTGCTGGTGAGGATGATCACCGGCATGTCCCGGAGCGTGGTGCCCCTGGTTCCGCCCGAGGACTCGTACTCCTCGACCTGGTTGCGGACCCAGTCGGCCGGACTCGGTTCGTACTCACCTTCGATGGGCATGGCAGTAGCTAACACCCGTCGGGCCGAGGTTGCCACCCCGAGACGGCCGACCCTGGTCGACCGGCGCCGGCGTGGTCAGACCGTGGCGTGCACGACGGCGCGGTACCTGACCGGCGAGGGGGGCGGGGTGGCCCCGGCTCCTTGGCCGACCAGCCGCCGGCCGAAGCGCTTGCCGGTGGCCGCCACCCCGGACGGAGGCCCGTCCGGTGGCCCCTGGATGGTGCGCACCGATGAGAAGCCGGCACCGCGGCAGAGGGAATGGAGGGCAGGCATCGTCGGGATGAACCAGTTGCCGAAGTCGTTGTTGAGCTCCCCGCCGGCGTAGAACTGCAGGAGTGGGTCGTGCTCGAGACCGGGAACGTGCACGGCCTCGGTCTCGATGACCGCGACCTCCTTCGTCACCGAACGGAGCCGTTCGAGACAGGTGAGTGGCTCCTTCATATGGTAGAGAACGCCGAGGTACAACACGACGTCGAACTCCCCGAGATCGGAGAGGTCGGCGGTGGCGAAGTCGGCCAGCCACGGTTCGACCTTCGACCCCAGTGTGGCCGACGCGAACTCGAATCCCCGACGGCCCGGCAGGTCGTCGTTCCAGAAATCAGTGAGGTCGCGCGAGTGGTCGGGCAACGTGCCGGTGGCGGCACACTCGTTCCAGTAGGCACCCCGTGCTTCGATGTCGACTCCCCAGGCGTAGTGGTCCAGGGCCACCACCCGGCTCGCTCCGCCTCGTTCGGCCATGAAGGAGTAGTACCCGTCCCATGCGCCGATGTCGAGCACACTGCGGCCGGCGAAGGAGGGGAACTGATCGTCGGGGATCTGTCGAACCGAGAGCCCCTTGGTGACGACGCCATCGCCCAGATCGATCGAGTGGAACCAGGCGATGGCGTCGGCCTGCGCTTGGACTTCTTGGGGGAGCTCATGCGGCCGTAGAATAGCTGGCCACCCATGATGGGGAACGGAACATCGGTGCGGGCGAGAGGATTCGAACCTCCACCCCCGAAGGGACCGGGACCTAAACCCGGCGCGTCTGCCATTCCGCCACGCCCGCGGTCCGATCAGCCTACCGAGGACGAAGGTGGTCACGACGAAGGCGGCCGACGGCTCGAGAACGGGACAGGTCGGGTGACCGGGAGCCGGTGGGGACCTGGCTATAGTCTGACTGTGCCGCCAGCGGAGTCTTCAACGTCCTCGGTGGCCGCCGACGGGTCCACGTCGAAGGAAGTGGCGGAAGCTTCGGACCCCCTCGATCCCGCGCCGTACTTGCTCGGCGTGATGGCCGACATCGACGCCGAGGTGAGGCGCCGACGGGCCTCGGGAGACCTCCCCGCCGGCCTCGAGCGCGAACTCGACGAGCTGTTCCTCGAGTTCTCGCCGGTGGGTTCATATGGCGGGGCCCGGCTCCGCGAGACCCTCGCCCTGGTGGACGGGTCGGCCTACGTGGACGTCGCCGTTCCGGTCGAGTCCCAGAAGCTGGTGGGGAGCTACGTCAAGCGCCTGATTCGCAAGACGCTGGGCTGGTACATGGGCTTCATCGTCCATCAGCTGGTGAAGTTCTCCTGGGCGGTTTCCCGGATGTTCCACGTCGTGGTCGACCGGATCGAAGTTCTCGAGGCGGCGGTGGACGCCGAGCGGACCCCTGGGCTGCCGGCGAGTGCGGTCCCGGCGGCCGACGCCGGCCCGACCTGGTGGTCAGCGGAGGCCGTGGCCGCGCTGATCGGTGTCTCCGGTCGGGTGCTCCATGCCGAATGTGGGAGCGGGGCCCTCCTCGACGCCCTGGCCGCCGCCGGCATCGACGCGTACGGCGTCGATCCGGACGAGTCGGCTGTCGAGGTCGCTGTCGGTCGCGGTCTCGATGTGCGCGCCGAATTCGGTACTCGAGCATCTCGACGTGGTCGCCGACGAGACGCTCTCCGGTCTGGTGCTGAGCGGTTCGGTCCAGTGGCTGCACCCCAACGAGCGGGAACGGCTGGCCGACCTGGTCGCCTCCCGCCTCGATCTCGGCGGCGTGCTGGTGCTCCAGTCGGCCACGCCGGAGGCGTGGACCGTGGGCCGGTCGCATCTCCTCTCCGATCTCGCCCCCGGTCGGCCCCTCCATGCCGAGACCTGGACCCATCTGCTCACCCACCTCGGATTCGGCCAGGTCTCGGTCACCTTCGGCGGCGAAGCGCGTCAGCTCGACCGGGTGGCATCGACCAGCCCGGACGCCGCCGCCATCAATGGGGCCATCGACATGGTCAACGCCCTGCTGCTGGGACCCGGTGACTATCTCCTCGTCGCCGTTCGGGAGCGGTGACCGCCGTCCACCAGTTCGTTCCTGCGCTGCTTCCCAGGGATGCCACCGGCTATCACACACTGGCGCTCCGCGACACGCTGCGGGCCGCGGGTTGGGAATCGGACATCTACGTCGAGGCGGCCCACGACGAACTCAGGTCCGAGGCGACCTACTTCGAGCGCTATCCGGAGAGGGCCGGGCCCGAGGACATCCTGCTGTATCAGCTGAGTACCGCGTCCCCGCTGGCCGACTTCCTCGTGGACAGGCCCGAGACCCTGGTCCTCGACTACCACAACATCACTCCGCCGTCCTTCTACGAGGGGTGGGAGGACCACACCGCACAGAAGGTGGCGCTGGCTCGGCACCAGATGGCCGAGCTGGCACCCGCGGCCGTCCTCGGAATCGCCGACTCGACGTTCAACGCCGAGGAGCTCCGGCGTTTCGGCTGCCCGGCCACGGCGGTGATCCCGATCCTCATCCCGGCAGGAGAGTCCGAGGAAACTCCCGTTGGCCGGGACGAGCGCATGGAGTCGTCGACTGACCAACGATCGGGGACGGTACTCCTCTTCGTCGGGCGCATCTCGCCCAACAAAGCCCAACACCATCTGGTGGAGGCGCTGTATCTCTATCGGCGATGGTACGACGCCGAAGCCCGACTCCATCTGGTGGGTCCGGCGGTGACCGGTTCGTACGCCGACTCGGTGTTCGCGCTGGCCGATGAGCTCGGCCTGACCGATGCCGTCCGGCACGGCCACGACCTGTCGGAAGCCGAGCTGGCGTCGTGGTATGCCGACGCCGACGTATTCGTGTGCCTGTCGGAGCACGAAGGGTTCTGCATTCCGTTGCTCGAGGCGATGCGCGCCGACCTCCCCATCGTGGCCTTTGCGGCCGGTGCCGTGCCCGAGACGCTCGGCGATGCGGGCGTTCTGCTGCCTTCCAAACGACCGGGTGTGGTGGCCGCGGCCGTCGACCGGGTCAGGACGGACGCCGGCCTCGCCGACCGGCTGGTGGATGCCGGACACCGACAGCTGGACGTCTTCTCGCCGCCGCGCACGCGGGCCAGGTTCGTCGAGGTGCTCGGCCGGGTGGCGGAGCACCGGTGGTCCCACCGATGAAGCTCACCTTCGTGACCCCCCGCTACGGACTCGAGGTCATCGGAGGAGCGGAGACCGCCGCCCGGATGCTGGCCGAACGCCTCTGCCGCCGGCCGGGGTGGGAGGTCGAGGTGATGACCAGCTGCGCCCTCGACCATCTCACGTGGGAGAACACGGAGCCCTCCGGCACCTCGCGCCTGAACGGGGTGAGCGTCCATCGGTTCCCCACCGCCAGTCGCCGTCTCATCGACTACTTCACGCTCGACGGCGAACTGAGGGTGTCGCCCACCACCGCCACCCTGGCCGAGTCCCGTCGATGGGTGGCACTCAACGGGCCGATGTGCCCGGATCTGGTCGATGCCGTGGCCCAGTCCGACACCGACGTGTTGGCCTGCTATCCCTATCTGTTCGCCACCACCGTCGACAGTGTCGCGGTGTCCCGGGCTCCCACCGTGCTCCACCCGGCGGCCCACGACGAGCCCGCCCTCTATTTCTCCGCCTTCCGTCAGGCCTTCCGGGACGTCGACGGTTTCGTGTACCACACCCGAGCCGAGCGAGACCTGACCCAGCACGTGTTCGGCATCGGTGGCCGACCTCAGATCGTCCTCGGTCTGGGAGTCGACGAGCCGGCAGGGGCGGGGCGCCCCGGTGGCGAGATCCTCGGTATCGGCGATCGTCCGTATCTGTGTTACGTCGGCCGGGTGGACGAGCACAAGGGCTGCGGAATGCTGGCCGAGTACTTCACGAGCTACAAGGAGCGACACCCGGGCGACTTGGCCCTCGCCCTGGTGGGTCCGGTGTCGCGGAAGGTGTCGGAGCATCCCGACATCGTGGTCACCGGCACGGTGTCCGAAGCGGACAAGTGGGACATCCTGGCCGGCTCCCGGGTGATGGTGAACCCTTCGGCCTACGAGTCGTTCTCGCTGGTTCTGCTGGAGGCGTGGGCTGTGGGGATCCCGGTGCTGGTCAACGCGTCCTGCGCCGCCACCATGGAGCACTGCCGAGCGTCGGGCGGGGGCCTGTGGTTCGAGTCCTACCGATCGTTCGAGGTGGCGGTCGAGCGGTTGGTGGCCGATCAGCCGCTGCGACGGAGACTGGGCCAGGCCGGGAACCGGTACACGGCCCGGCACTACCGGTGGCCGTCGATCATCGACCGGTATGCCCGGTTTCTCGAAGGTGTCGCGGCCAGGGGTCACCGGGCCTCGATCCGGACCAGCAGGCTCGTCCTCCAGGGCGGTGGCCCCGAGTACGTTCGGGGAGGATGATGCTCCAGTGAGCGAGGACGACGGCGTGGACGATGAATCGATACCCGCAGAAGGGGGGCTCGAAGGTTCCGATCCCGACGAACAGGAGCTTCTCGCCGCGTTCGATCGGCTGAGCCCTCAGGACGACTTGCGCTGGTGCTTCGACAACGCCATGCGTCGAATCGAACGACCCGACTCCAGTGCCGCCGGCGCCGCAGCCCCCTGGCGCGGCCTTCCCGACGACCTGTGGGCGCGCGGTCGCTCGGCCCGGATCGGTCAGCGGTTCGTGGGCGACGTGGCCGGGGTACTGGCCGACATCCTGGCCGCCGATGCGCGGGCCGCGGCCGATGCGGCCGCCTCATCGGTCAATCTGGCCACCTGGGACGCGCTGCGGTATCTGGCGGCCCGGGTGGAGCTGCTGGAAGGTCGCATCGACCCGCTGGGCCTGGAGGCCGCCGAATGGTCGGTCGAGCCGCCCGATCCCGGTGACTGGTTGGAAGCCCTCGACACCTGGTTGGGTCCCCCGGCTCCCGGGGATGTCGTCCTGGTGGGCGAGTCGGGGGAGGGCGCCCTGGTGGACTCCTTGGCCCGGGCCGGCCGGCAGGTGGTGGGTGTCGAACCGCGGGGCGCGTCGGTGTGGCGGTCGATGGCGTCCTCGCCGACCGATGGAGAGCCGGGGCCGGACATTGTGTTCGCCGACGTCCTGCCCCACCTGATGACGGTCCCGGCCGACAGCGTTGCCGGAGTCGTCCTGCTCGGTTGCTCCGACCGGCTGGACCTGGTCGGAAAAGTCGGGCTGCTCGACCACTCCGTGCGCATCGTCCAGCCGGGCGGGACCGTCGTCGTGCTGGCCACCGACCCGGCGGCGTGGGACGAGGCCCTTCCGATTCCCGCCCGCGATCTCCTGCCCGGCCGCCCCCTCCACCCCGAGACGTGGTGCCGGCTGCTCGGCCGGGCCGGTGCCGTCGACCCGGTGTGGCACCGGCCGGAATCACGAACGGTGCACGCGGTGGTGGCCCGGGTGGAACGGTGACCTGATGGGAATCCACCTCTTCGTCCCCATGCTCCATCAGTACGACGCAGTGGGCGAGCACACCATGGCCCTCCGTGACCGGTTGGTGGAGGCCGGTGTCAGCTCGACGATCTACATCGAGATCCCCGACCCCAGCACCGCCGACCGAACCCGTCACTACCTGGACTACGAGTCGGAGTCCCAGCCCGGCGATGTGCTCGTCTACCAGTTTGCCACCGAATCGGTGATTGCCGATTGGCTCTGCGGGCGACCCGAACCGGTGGTCATCAACTATCACAGCATCACGCCACCGGCTTTCTTCGGACCGTGGAACAACGGCATCACCCGGCTTCAGGTGGCGGCCCAGTTCGAATTGGGTCGGCTGGCCCCGCGTGCCGCTCTGGGGATCGCCGTCTCCCGATTCGACGAAGGCGAATTGCGTCGGGCCGGCTGCACCCGGACCCAGGTGATTCCCGTTGCCCACGTGTCTCCGGTGACCGAACCGGATCCGGTCACTGTCGAACGGCTGCGTCTCCCATCACCCCGGCACGGGCCGGACCTGGTTGTCGGTGGGACGATTGGCTCCCAACAAGGCCCACCATCAGACCATCGCCGCCCTGTTCGTGGCCCGGGCCTCGTCCGATCCCGACGCGCGCCTCATCCTGGTGGGCGCTCCCTCCGAACCGGCGTACGCCCGCGCCCTCCGGCACTACGTGGCCTCGCTGGGCCTGAGCGACGCGGTCGACTTCGTCTCGGACATCACCGATGCGGAGTTGGCCGCCTACTACCAGTTCGCCGACGTGTTGGTCATGCTCTCGGACCACGAGGGGTTCGGCGTGCCCCTGGTCGAAGCGATGCGTGAGGGACTCCCGATCGTGGCCTACGACGCCGGTGCGGTGGGCGAGGTTCTCGGTGGCGCCGGTGTCCTGCTCGCCGAGAAGCATCCCCGGCTCGTCGCCGATGAGGTGTCCCGATTGTTGGCCGACCAGGACGGGCAGCGTCGTCTGGTGGCCGCCGGAAAGTCGAGGTTCGAGGGACTGGGTCTGGAGAATGCGGCAGAGGCGCTGGTCGAAGCAGTACGAGGGGTGTCCGACCGTTCGCCTGCCGGCAGGTGACCCGGGGCCTGAGGGCCGTGCGTCCATCCAGAATCCCGATCCACTAGGCTCGCGGCCTATGGATCGTAACTCTCAGGTGCCTCTGCATGTCCCGACCACCGGCTCGGACCCCTCCACGGTGACCATGAAGTCCGGCACCGAAATCGGCCCCGGATCCGACATCTTCCAACGCCTGTTGAAAGAGCGGATCGTGTTCATCGGCTCGGCCATCGACCAGGACACCGCCAACCTGGTCTGCTCCCAGCTCATCCTCCTGGAGGCGGAAAACCAGGAGCGTGACATCTCTGTCTACATCAACTCCCCGGGCGGCTCGGTCACCGACGGATTGGCCATCTACGACACCATGCAGTACGTGCGCTGCGACGTGCGGACCATCTGTGTGGGCCTCGCCGCGTCGATGGGTCAGTTCCTACTGTGCGCGGGTACCCCGGGGAAGCGCTTCGCCCTCCCGCACAGCCGGATCCTGATGCACCAGCCCTCCGGCCAGATGCAGGGTCAGGCCTCGGACATCGCCATCCAGGCCGAGCAGATCATCTACCTCAAGCGGATGATGGCCGAGCGGATCGCCTTCCACACCGGTCAGCCGGTGGAGCGGATCGAGGCCGATTCGGATCGCGACCGCTGGTTCACCGCCGAGGAGGCACGCGAGTACGGCTTCATCGACGAGGTCATCCAAAAGGACGCCATGGACGTGCCGACAGCCGGAGCGGGGTCTGCTCGTCAGTGAGCCTGAGCGTCGAGAAACCCGCCTCCGGGGGGCCCGAGCGCACCTCGTCCATCGGTGGGAGTACCCGCTTCGTCCCCGGGCAGAGCCACGACCGGATCACCGTCGTCAACGGGAAGGTCCAGCTCGGTCAGAGGCTGAAGGATCTCTGGACCAACCGCGACCTGCTGATGCTGCTGGTCCGTACCGAACTCAAGATCAAGTACAAGGGATCGGTGCTCGGCTTCGCCTGGTCGATGCTCAACCCGGCCCTGGTCCTGGCCATCTACTACACGGTGTTCAAGATCATCAACCGGAGCAACCAACCCCACTTCGCCATCTGGCTGTTCTCCGGCCTGCTGGTGTGGAACCTGTTCAACGGCTCGGCCATGGGCGCCACCGGGGTGGTGGTGGGAAAGGCCGGCATCGTCAAGAAGGTCGCCTTCCCCCGCGAACTGCTGGCCATCTCGGTGGTCGGCGTCAGCCTGGTGCTGTTCGCCATCCAGCTGGTGGTGCTGGTCATCGCCCTCCTGGCCTTCAGCATCACCCCCGACTTCAACATGATGGTGCTCCTCCCGCTGGCCTTGGTCACCCTGCTCGTCTTCACCGGAGCGCTGTCCATCTTCCTCTCGGCGGTGAACGTCTACCTCCGGGACACCCAGCACCTCACCGAGGTGCTGCTGATGGCCTGGTTCTGGGGGACGCCCATCGTCTACTCCTTCGGGCAGATCTCCGCCGAGCTGGCCAAGTACCCCCACCTGTTGTGGATCAAGTACGTCTACCTGTGCAATCCGATCACGCCGATCGTGATGACCTTCCAGCGGGTCATCTACGGACAGACCCAGTACCTCGACAAGGGTCACATCACCCATGTGCTCCCGAATTGGGGCATCGGCACCTACGCGGGGCTGGACGGGCTGGTGTTGGCGGTCAGCCTCGGTCTTTTCCTCCTGGCCCTCATCGTCTTCGGCCGGCTCGAGGGTAACTTCGCCGAGGAGCTCTGACCGGTGGGCGTCGCCATCGAGGTCAAGGACATCTCCAAGCAGTTCCGCCTCTACAACGAGAAGCACACCTCACTGAAGGAGCGGGTCATCCACGGCGGCAAAATGCCGTTCACCCCGTTCTGGGCGCTGCGCGACGTCAACGTCGACATCAACCAGGGCGAGACCTTCGGTCTTCTCGGCCGTAACGGGTGCGGCAAATCGACGCTGCTCAAGTGCGTGGCCGGCATCCTCAAGCCCACCACCGGGGAGATCCGGGTCCGCGGCACCCTGGCGGCCATGTTGGAGCTGGGCGCGGGGTTCCAGCCGGACCTCTCCGGGCGGGACAACGTCTTTCTCAACGGATCGTTGCTCGGACTGTCCCGGTCGGACATCGAAAAGCGGTTCGACGACATCGTGGCCTTCGCCGAGCTCGAGCAGTTCATCGACAACCAGGTCAAGTTCTACTCCTCGGGTATGTACGTCCGCCTCGGATTCGCGGTGGCGGTCAACGTCGAGCCCGACGTCCTGCTGGTCGACGAGGTGCTGGCCGTGGGGGACGCCGCCTTTCAGCGCAAGTGCCTCGACCATGTGAAGAAGTTCCAGCGCGAGGGCCGGACCATCGTGGTGGTGAGCCACAGCCCGGACACCATCCGCCAGAACTGCGAGCGGGCCATGGTGATGAACCACGGGAATGTGATCACCATCGACGAGCCGGGGGAGGCGATCAGGGTCTACCTGGCCGACCTGCTCGGCGTGGGTACCCTCGAAGGATCGGAATCGGGCGGCATCGAAGGAAACGTGCTCCTCATCGGGACGGTGCAGGCCGAGCACAGCGGCAGCGGGGCCCGCACCCACATGTATCCCGGCGAGTCTCTGACCGTCACCGCCGACCTGGACAGCCTGGCTGCCGTTCCCAACGCCATGGCCACCATCGCCATCCATGACGACAAGAACGAACTGGTCTTCGCGTCCGATCCCGACGACCCGGGCTGCGAGATCGACGTCCCCGAAGGTGGTGGCAACGTGCTGTTCTACTTTCCGGAGGTGCCCCTCCTGGACGGGACCTATACGGTGAGCGTCGGGGTACGCAGCGCCACCGAGACGGCCATCTTCGACTGGAAGGACCAGGTCACCCAATTCGAGGTGGCCAATATCGGCCGTTCCACCGGCCGGGTCCGTCTTCCTCTCGATGTCAGCTTCAGGCTCCGTTCGTCCGGTCTCACCGGGGAGGTGCCGGCGGTGGGTGCCGACTTCGGACCTCTGGCCGGCTGGGAGGAGAACGCCTCGTGACGGTGGCCCGCATCGATCAGGTCATCCCTTCGTTGGCCAGCAGGGATGCCATCGGCGGGCATGTGGTGCAGCTCCGAGATCTCCTCCGGTCCCGTGGCTACCAGTCCGACATCTACTACGGCAATGCCACTGCCGACCGCCTCGATGACGGGTTTCCGGTCAGTCGCCTGGGCGATCGGTCGTCGACCCGGAGAGTGCTGCTCTATCAACTCTCCATCGGCAGCGGTGTCGCCGACATCTTCCGGGATCGGGCGGAGCGGAAGTTCGTCAACTACCACAACATCACCCCGGCCGATCTGCTGGAGGCGTGGGTCCCGGCGGTGGGGGAAGAGGTGCGCTGGGGCCGGGCCCAGCTTCGCGACCTGGCGCCGATCACCGAATTCGCCATCGCCGACTCGGCCTTCAACGAGCGGGAGCTCCAGGCGGCCGGCTACCGGTCGACCAAGACGGTCCCGCTGCTGATCGACCTCGACGGTTTCGCCGGTTCGCCCGACCCGGCCCTGGCCGCCCGCCTGGCCGATCAGAAGGCGAGCGGGGGCGCGGACCTGTTGTTCGTGGGGAAGGTCTCTCCGCACAAGGGTCAGCACGACCTGATCAAGGCGCTCGCCGCCTACCGCCGCCTCTACGACCCGGCGGCCCGGCTCCACCTGGTGGGCGGGGCGATCAGCGACGAGTACCAGACGGCCGTGGAGCGGTTCGCCAAGGAATTGGACCTCCTCGACGCCGTCGAGATCGCCGGGTCGGTGACCCATGAGGAACTGATCGCCTACTACGGGGCCGCCGACGCCTTCGTCTGCCTCTCCAATCACGAAGGGTTCTGCGTTCCCCTCCTCGAGGCCATGTACCACCGGCTCCCGATCGTGGCCTACACCAACACCGCCGTCCCCGAGACGGTGGAGGGTGCCGGCCTGATCCTCCCCAACAAGGAACCGGTACGGGTGGCGGCGGCCATCGACCGGGTGGTGGGCGATCCCGAGCTCCGGTCGGTGCTGGCCGGGGCGGCCGCGGCGCGGGTGGCCTCCTTCGCCCTCCCCCGGGTGCAGGACGAGTTCGCCTCCGCCCTCGAGGCAGCCTGCGCCGCGTGAGGGCGGCGGCCGGGCCGGGGCGCGGGGCCCGATGAGGGTCTCGTTCGTGGTGCCCAGGTATGGGCCGACCATCATCGGGGGGGCGGAGAGCGCGGCCCGGGCGTTCGCCGAGCGCCTGGTCGAGTTCCGGGATTGGGACGTCGAGGTCCTGACCGGCTGCGCCGAGGATTTCGTCACCTGGGCCGACGTGTTGCCGGTGGGGGAGCAGGACGTCAACGGGGTGCGGGTCGTGCGCTTCGCCGCCTCCGCCGGCCGCGATCCTTCGTTCCACCCCTTTTCGGCAGCGCTGCTCTCGGATCCTGATCGAGCGTCGCTCGGGGATGCCGAGCGTTGGGTCGACCTTCAGGGACCGGTGCTCCCGGGGCTGCTCGAGGCGGCGTGCCAGTCGGAAGCCGACGCGCTGATCTTCTACCCGTACCTGTACTACCCGACCGTGCGGCTCATCGACCGGGTCCGGACACCGACCATCCTCCACCCGGCCGCCCACGACGAGCCCGCCCTCCGACTGCCGGTCTTCCCGCGGGTGTTCGGCGCCGCCGACGGGTTGGTCTTCCAGACCTCGGCCGAACGGGAGCTGGTGCAGCGGAGGTTCACGGTGGCGACCCATCGCCAACTCCTGCTCGGACTGGGTGTGGACGACCCGGCTCCCACCGACGGTCCTGCCGACCCGATCCCGGTGGCGGGTCACACTGGCGACCCCTATCTCGTCTGCCTCGGACGGGTCGATCGCCACAAGGGCACGTCCTTGCTGGCCGACCTCTTCTCGGCCTACAAGCAACGCCACCAAAGCTCCCTCAGGCTGGTGCTGGCCGGCCCGGTGGTCGACGCGCCGGAGCCCCATCCCGACGTCGATGTGGTCGGTCCGGTGTCGGACTCCCAGAAGTGGGCCCTCCTCGAAGGTGCCGTGGCCCTGGTGTCCCCGTCTCCCTGGGAGGCCTTCTCCCTGGTGGTGGCCGAGGCGTGGAGCGCGGGCATCCCGGTGTTGGTCAATGCCGGCTGTGCGGCCACCGTCGAGCACTGCCGTCGATCGGGTGGCGGTCTGAGCTTCGCCGGCTTCGGCGAGTTCGAGGCCGAGCTGGACCGGCTGCTGGGAGACGAGCAGCTGCGTCGGCGCCTCGGGGCCCGCGGCCGCGCCTACGTCGACCGGTGGTTCCGGTGGCCCCGGGTCATCGACCGGTACGCCACCTTCGTCGAGTCGGTGGTGGCCGCCGCCTGAACCGGGTCGCGGCGCTCAGATCCCGGTGCCCAGAGGCCGGGGACCGACGGTGGCCACCACCCTGACCCCGAGGATGCTCGAGCCCGGACGGATGCGCCAGACCAGGTAGCCGCCGATCGGTTGCGGAGTCGTCACCTGCAGGGCGCTGCCCGCGGCGACCAGGGCGGCCAGCCCGGGCAGCGCCGGAGAGGCGACGAGAAGCACGGAACCGGACGGCCGCACATCGATGGTCGTCCCCGACGCGTAGTACAGGGCGCCCTGGAGCTGGTTGTAGAGGACCCCACCGGACTGGATCAGTGCGATGCGGTCGTCGGGGAGCGCCCACCCGGCGTTCCGGTAGATGTTCTGACCGCCGTCGACGGTGTTGAAGACCACTACGTCGCGGTGGGGAGACACCGACGGACCGAGGCCGCGCAACGCCGAGTCGACGGCGTCGGCGGCCAGGATCGTGTGCCGGGTGTCGGTGTAGGGCGCCTGGTACCGGAGCTGGTCGAGCCAGAGGTGCCCGGACGACGTCACCCAGCGCTCGGGGAGCACCCCGTCCCCCCGAGGAACCGCTGTGCGCCGAGCGCGACGATGGCCACGACGACGATCGAGGTGACGGTCAGCCACACGGTCGATGACCCCGACCCTCCCGATGCCCGCCGGTTGAGCGCCCCCAGGGGCAGGAGGAGGGCGATGACCGCGGCCGGCAGGTAGGCCAGGAGGTACCCACCTTTGGCGAACTGGACCAGGGCCACCACCAGCGCCGGGGGAACGATGGCGGCGGCGAGGACGGCGGTCCGCGACTGGTACCAGGGCCGCGACCAGGCCGGCCCCCCCATCGCCGCCGCCTCGGCTCCGGGTGGTGGCCCCGCCCTCCGGCCCACCAGGGCCCGTACCCCGAGGACGGCCCCGGCCGCCAGGGCAGCCAGGGCCAGCGGGGCCAGGGCCACGACGGTGAAGCCGGCGAAGGTGCCGAGATTGGTGGCGCCGGCGGCGGCGTGGTCGAGCACCGATGTGGACCGGGCCGCCCCGGTGGCCTCGATCCGGGTGGCCCGGAGCCAGGCGCTGAAGCCCCCGGGCTGGCTCAGCGACATGGGCACCAGCCACACCCCGATGGCAGCAGCACCGGCGACGACGGTCACGCCCAGCCGGCTCCACCGCCGTGTGCTCGCCACCACCGGGATGATGGCGAGCACGGCGAACGACTGGATCATCGACTGCCGGAACCCGGCCAGTAGTCCGAGGGCGACCACGGCGGCGACCCCGTGCCAACTGCCCGGCCGGGCCCGCCAGGCCAGGATGAGCAGCAGCGAGCAGCCCACCATGTCGAACGAGTAGGTGGCGACGATCGAGCCACTGAACCAGGCGAACGGCGAGCTGGCCACCACCAGGCCGGCGGCCAGCCCGACCCAGGTCCCGCCGAGATCACGGCCGGCCACCGTGGTCAGTCCGGCGGCGGCGGCGGAAGCCAGCGCGGCCACCAGCACCAGGCTGTGGATGGTTCCGAGCCCCGACACCTGGTGGATGAGCCGTCCCGACATGACGTACAGCCAGTACCCGGGGGGCTGCGGTTGGCCGTGGGTGACGTCGAAGTGACCGACCGCCGCCGCGTACTGCGCCGAGTCCCAGTCGGTGGGGCCGTCGGCCGCGGTGAGCAGGCGGAGAACCAGCGCGACCAGGGCGACGATCCACGGCAGGGCGTTGCTGCGGGACCTCCGGGCCGCCCGCCGCAGTTCCATCCTGGTCATCGGCGGTGAGGCTCCGAGCCGCCCCCGGGCCACCGCGTCCCCGGCGACCTGGGCGGTGAAGTCCATGACTCAGGGTACCGAGGGACCTGGGCGGGGACGGGGTATACCCGGTGGTGAGGGGCGGGTCCCGTGGCGGTCGCCGGAGCCTCTTCGGGCCGCGACCGGACATCCGGGGTTCAGTTCCGGCCCGAAGCGGCCGATAGCGCGGACGGTGGAGACACTCGCCGACACGAGCGCCCGGTCCAGCCGCGGCCCAGCGGAGTCAGCGCTCTCGCCACCCCATGCCGATTGATCGATTGCAACCCGAGGAGTCACCCGATGGCCGATATGCGACGCACCGACACGACGGCGGGATCCCGAGGCAGGGGCCGCCAGCGGCGGGTCGCTGTCCTAGGGGTCGCCCTCGCCCTCGGGGCCACCGGCGTCCTGACCGCAGGCGTGGTGCAGTCGTCTCCGGCCTCGGCCGGCCCCGTGGCCCACTCGGCGCTTTCCATCTCGCTCACCTGGCAGCAGACCTTGCCGGACGCCGGCAGCCCGATCGCCCAGAGCTCGCCGTCGGTGGCCACCTTGGACCGCAGCGGCCCCTCAGTGGTGGTCGGCGACCGGGCCGGCAACATCTGGGCCTTCCATTTGTCCAACGGATCAGCGGCACCGGGCTGGCCGGCCCACATCAACGGCGCCCCGATCGACTCGACTCCGTCGGTGACCCCCGACGGCAGGGGCACCGACAATGTGTACGTGGGCGCGGGCAACGCGCCGAACCCCGGGGTCGGCGGCTACTTCGCCTTCGGGCATTCGGGAAACGAGGTCTGGGGGCAGAACGCCAAGGACCCCAACGGCCTGCACGGGGTGCAGGCATCGATGGCCGTGGGCAACCTCAACGGGGTGAACTCGGTGGTGGCCCCGTCCCTCGGCCAGGACGAGTACGCCTTCAACGCCGGTAACGGATCGATCCTCCCGGGCTGGCCCTTCTTCACCGCCGACAGCGGCTTCACCACCCCGTCGCTGGCCGACCTCTACGGCAACGGGCAGACCGAAGTGGTCGAGGGCGGCGACTCCTCGGCGGGCGTGGCCTACGGCCAGACCTACACACCCGGCGGCCATCTCCGGGTGCTGGGCGCCGGAGGCAATCTGATCTGCGACTACAACACCAACCAGACAGTCGACTCGTCGACCGCGGTCGGCAACTTCCTCGGTGGCGGCCAGACCGGTATCGCCTTCGGCACCGGGACGTTCTACGCCGGTGCCTCGGACTCCAATACGGTGTTCGCCTCCAATACCTCCTGCGGCATCGTGTGGAGGGCCGGACTCGGAGGCAGCACCACGGGCAGCCCCGCCCTCGGGGACCTCGAGGGTGACGGCAACCTGGAGGTGGTCGAAGGGGCCAACACCGGCTCGGGCGGATTGGTCTACGCCCTCAACGGATCGAACGGCGCCACCATGCCGGGGTGGCCCCAGGCCACCTCGGGCACCATCATCGGCGGTGTCGCCACCGCTGATCTCACCGGGGGCGGCTACAACGACGTGCTGGTCCCGACATCGAACGGCCTGGTCATCTACGACGGCCGCAGCGCACAGGTGGTGGCCACCCTGGGGGCCGGGACCGTCGGGCTGCAGAACACCCCCATGGTCACCAAGGATCCCAACGGGACCACGGGCATCACCATCGCCGGGTACGACGCCCAGAACGCCGGGATCATCCAGCACTACGAGATCGCCGGCTCGAGAGGGCACTCGCTGGGCAAGCGGGCGTGGCCGATGTTCCACCAGAACCCCCAGCTGACCGGGTGGATGAACGAGCCCGGTCCGGGTCACCTGACCCAGCCGATCGTCGGGATGGCACCGACCGGCAACGACAAGGGGTATTGGAACGTCGCCTCCGACGGCGGGCTGTTCGCATTCGGCAATGCCGGGTTCCACGGGTCGATGGGCGGGCAGCACCTGAACAGGCCGGTGGTGGGCATGGCCGCCACCCGCGACGGCCGCGGCTACTGGGAGGTGGCCTCCGACGGCGGCCTCTTCGCCTTCGGCGACGCCCACTTCTACGGGTCGACCGGCGCCTTCCCCCTGAACAGACCGGTGGTGGGCATGGCCGCCACCCCCGACGGCCGCGGCTACTGGGAGGTGGCCTCCGACGGCGGCATCTTCGCCTTCGGTGATGCCCACTTCTACGGCTCGACCGGGGCCATCCACCTCAACCAACCGGTGGTGGGCATGGCCGCCACCCCCGACGGCCGCGGCTACTGGCTGGTGGCCGCCGACGGCGGCATCTTCGCCTTCGGTGACGCCCACTTCTACGGCTCGACCGGGGCCATCCACCTCAACAGGCCGGTGGTGGGCATGGCCGCGGCCCCGAACGGACACGGCTACTGGTTCGTCGCCTCCGACGGCGGCATCTTCGCCTTCGGGGAGGCCAGGTTCTACGGGTCCATGGGTGCACACCCCCTCAACCAACCGGTGGTGGGCATGGCTTCCAACCGGGGGAACGGCTACTGGCTGGTGGCTGCTGACGGCGGTCTGTTCTCCTTCGGGAGCGCGCCGTTCTACGGATCGATGCCCGAGGTGTTCGCCCGCGCCGACATCGGCGTCGACTGAAGGCCGTGCCCTTCGGCGTCACGAGTCGGAGCCCGAGGTGCGGGGCCCGGGCCGCGGCCGCCTCCCTGGCTGCGCTGATCGGCGTCGCCCTGGGCATCGCCGTCCCCTCGGCCCCGGCCACGGCGTCGGCCTACCCGGCCGGCTCGGTGATGCTCGAAGGCCACGGGTACGGGCACGGGCACGGAATGGGCCAGTGGGGGGCGCTCGGCTACGCCCTCACCGGAACCGGCTACCGGGCCATCGTGGCCCATTACTACAGCGGGTCGTCGCTGGCCGGACTGACCCCGGCCCAGGAGGGGACCCAGGTCCGGGTGGCGCTCACCGAGAACGACGGCAACACGGTCATCGTGACCTCGGGATCGGCCTTCACTGTGTCTGGACTCTCGGTGCCCGGCGGCGGGGCCGTCCTGATCAGCCCGGCCGGCGGCGGCACGTGGAACGTCTCGGTGGGTCCGGGGTGTGCCGGCCCGTGGTCCCCGCCCTCCGGATCCGGCGTGTCCGATCCGACGGCCAGCCCGGGATCGAATCCCGGACTCGGTGACCCGGCCACCGCGTCGAGGGCGCTCCAACTGTGCCAGGGCGGAGGCAACCTGACGGTGAGGGGTTCCCTCGAGGCGTTGTACAACTCCGACGGCGCGCCGCGGACAGTCAACATCGTCCCGCTCGAGCAGTATGTCGCCGGTGTGGTGCCCAACGAGTCCCCGGCCGGCTGGGGGACGCTCGGGTCCCCGGGTCCGCAGGGCCAGCCCCGGGGTTTCCAGGAGCTCGAGGCCCAGGCCGTGGCCGCCCGCTCCTACGTGATGGCCGGCCTCGGTTCCTACGGCGGGTATGCCGACACCTGCGACCTCGAGTGCCAGACCTATCGGGGCATCGCCAACGAGAGCTCCCTGACCGATCTGGCTGTCGACGACACATCCCGGGAGGTCATGGAGTTCCCCGGGGGGGCGGTGGCCGCCACCCAGTACTCGGCGTCGACCGGGGGCTACACAGCTCCTGGTGCGTTCCCCGCGGTCGCCGACGCCGGTGACGCGGTCTGCGTCCCGGGGGCCTGCAACCCCAACCACACCTGGACGACCTCGGTCCCGGTATCGACCATCGACGCCACCTGGCCGGCCCTCGGCACCCTCGTCTCCATCGACATCACCGGCCGCAACGGCTACGGCGAATGGGGCGGGCGGGTGACGACCATGACCCTGGCCGGCACCGACCACGACGTCTCGATGACCGGCGATGCCTTCGCCGGGGCGCTGGGGCTCAAGTCCGACTGGTTCACCACCAACGCCACCCTGGGGGCCCCGGCGGTGGGGATGGCGGCCACGCCGAGCGGCGCCGGCTACCGGCTGGCCGGAAGCAACGGGGCCGTCGCCGTCTTCGGCGATGCCGGCTTTTCGGGATCGGCGGCCACCCTGGCGCTGACCCGACCGGTGGTGGGCATGGCCTCCACCCCCGACGGCCGGGGCTACTGGCTGGTGGCCTCCGACGGGGGCATCTTCAGCTATGGCGACGCCCACTTCTACGGCTCCACCGGGGCCATCCACCTCAACCGGCCGGTGGTGGGTATGGCCTCCACCCCCGACGGCCGGGGCTACTGGGAGGTGGCCGCCGACGGGGGCATCTTCAGCTATGGCGACGCCCACTTCTACGGCTCCACCGGGGCCATCCACCTCAACCAACCGGTGGTGGGCATGGCCTCCACCCCCGACGGCCGGGGCTATTGGCTGGTGGCCGCCGACGGGGGCATCTTCGCCTTCGGCGACGCGTCGTTCTTCGGGTCGACCGGGGCCATCCACCTCAACCAACCGGTGGTGGGCATGGCCGCCACCCCTGACGGCCGGGGCTACTGGCTGGTGGCCGCCGATGGCGGGATCTTCGCCTTCGGTGGTGCCGGTTTCTACGGGTCGACCGGCAACATCGTCCTGGCCCGGCCGGTGGTGGGTATGGCCTCGGCCGCCCGCGGACAGGGCTACTGGATGGTGGCCTCCGACGGGGGCATCTTCGCCTTCGGTGATGCCCGCTTCTACGGCTCCGCCGCCGGGTAGTGGGCCCGACGTCGGTGGCCGGCGCGATCCCTTGGCGGATCACAGCCAGGTCCTAGTGTTCAGGTGGCGATGAACGGACCACTGCGCACTATCCGGAGGGCCGCCATCCCCGCGGTCGCCGCCCGGCGATGACCGAGGTTTCCGCGCCCGACGCCGGTTCCCTCCGGACGACGGAGCCCGCGGCCCCGTCCCGGCTGGTGCGGAAGGCGAACCGGCCCTGGCGGTCGATCGTCTTCGCCCCGGTCGGAGACGGCCAGACCCGGCGTCGGGGGAGTGATGCCTTCCGGTTGGGGACGGCCACCGTCGTCGTACTGGTGTGCTGGCTGATCACACGGGCCAACTCCAACACCGAGCACACCATCGCCACCACCATGTCGTCCCCGCCCGAGGGACTCAAGTGGCTGGTCTCGGCCATCTGGTGGGTGGCATCGATCGGCGTCATCGCGCTCATCGTCGGCCTGGCCCTGCTGTCCCGGCGGTGGTCGGCCGTCCGGGACATCGCCCTCTCGGGGGCGCTGTCCGCCGTGGTGTGCCTGGTCCTCGGGCAGTTGTTGGGGACCACGGGCGGCCGCCCGCCCGATCCCTCCTTCCACTTCGACCTCTCCTTCCCGGTGGCCCGGGTGGCGGCAACGGTTGGTGTCGCGGTGGCCGCCCTGCCCTACCTGAGCCGCTGGTTGCAGCGGACCATCGAGGTGGCCATCGGTCTGCTGGCCCTGGCCGCCGTGGTCAACGGCTCGGGGCTGCCGGTCTCCATCCTGGCCAGCATCGCGTTGGGTTGGGGCGCGACGGCGCTCGTGCATCTCATCGTGGGCTCACCCCTCGGCCTCCCCTCGACGGACGAGGTGGTCGTCCTCCTCGCCGACCTCGACATCGCCGCCGAGGCCGTGGTCCCGGTTCCCGATCAGGAGTGGGGCGTGGGCCGGTTCACCGCCATCGTCGGGGGAAGCGAAGTGGATGTCTCGGTCTACGGGCGTGACGCGTCCGACGCCCAGCTCCTGGCCAAGACGGTCCGTTACCTCTTCTACCGGGACTCGGGGCCGACGTTGGCCCTGACCCGCCGACAACAGGTCGAGCACGAGGCCTACTTGACCCTGATGGCGGCCCGCTCCGGCACCCGGGTGCCGACCGTCCTCGAGGCCGGCCCGGCCGGCCCGGCCCACGACGCGCTGCTGGTGACCCGACCGCCAGCCGGCGACCGGCTCTCCACGTTCGCGTCCTACGTCATTCCCGAGCCGGCCGACGCCGGTGGGGACGAAGGGAACGGTCCCGTCGACCTGTCGGGGCCGGAGGCCCCGGAGGCCCCGGTTTCCCCGCCGGACACCGGAGCGGCGCGTGGGCCGGAGATCGGCGACCCGGCCCTCGACGACGTCTTCGCCCAGTTGATGACCTTGCGTCGGGCCGGAATCGCCCACGGTTCCCTGTCGACCCGCACCATCGTGGCCACTGCCGACGGTGAAGCAGGTTTCGTCGACTTCCGGGCGGCGTCGACGGTGGCCACCACCGAACAGCTCGACCGCGACGCGGCGGCCACGCTCGCCGCCGTGGCCGACGTCGCCGGGCCCGAGCGGGCGCTCGCCTCCGCCGTCCGGTCGCTGCCGACCGAGGCGCTGGTCGGAGCGCTGCCCTTCCTGCAGCGGGCCGCCCTCGGGGCCATGGCTTCCAAATCGCTGCGGGGCAAGAAGGCCATCCTCTCCGCCTTGCGGGAGCAGGGGGCGGAGGCATCCGGCGTCGAGGTGCCCAAGCTGATCGAGCCCCGTCGGATCAGCTGGGTCACGCTCGTCCTGGTGTTCGGCACCCTCATCGGGGGCTGGGCTCTGATCGGGGTCCTCATCAACGTGGGGAAGTCGTGGGACACGATCACCGGAGCCGACTGGGGCTGGGTGGCACTGGTGTTCGTCCTGGCCCAGGCCGCCTACCCGGCCATCGCCATCACCACGGTGGGCTCGGTCACCGACCCCCTTCCCTACGGTCGGACGCTGGCCCTCGAGCTGGCCGACACCTTCGTCGCCCTGGCCGGTGGTTCGATGGCCGTCCTGGCCACCCGGGTCCGGTTCTTCCAGCAGGAGGGGTACACCCCCACGGTGGCCGTGAGCTCCGGGGTGCTGGTAAGCACGGCCAGCTGGATCGTCAAGGGGGCCCTGTTCCTCATCGCCCTGCCCCTGGCCATCGGGCAACTCCATTTCAACGAACCGTCCAGCACGTCGACCGACAGCGGGGACTCACACCTGGTCTGGTTCATCGTGATCGCCGTGGTCGTGGCAGGTGTGGCCGCGGGCCTGGTGCTCGCCGTCCCCCGGTGGCGACGATTGGCCGCCGCCAAACTGCGGCCCAAGGCCTCCGAGGTGTGGGAGCACCTCAAGCTGCTGGCCACCCACCCGCGCAACCTCGTCGAGATCTTCGGTGGCAACGTCGCCGCCCAGCTCTTCGTGGCCCTGGCCCTCGGGGCATCCCTGCATGCCTTCGGCCAACACCTGGGCCTGGCCACGCTGCTGGTCGTCCTCACCCTGGGCTCCATGCTCGGTGGGGTGTCACCGGTGCCCGGGGGCATGGGGGTGGTGGAGGCGGGCATGATCATCGGCCTGACCGCGGCCGGGATCCCCGAGAACGACGCGGTGGCGGCCGTGTTCGTCCAGCGTCTGTTCACGGCCTACCTGCCGCCCATCTGGGGGTGGTTCGTGCTGGTGTGGATGCGCAAGAAGGAGTACCTGTGAGCCCGGTCAACCCGACAGTTGGTCCGGGACCCGGTCGAGGCCGGGAAAGGACCGCAACTGGCCCAGCGGGCCGAGGCGCCCGACATTGACCCCTTGGTCGGCACCGCGGAGCATCCCGAGATCGCCGCGGCTGTTGCCGTAGGACCAGAGACCGGCGGGCGGCCCTCCCGACTCGGCCATCCACTCGTGCAGCCGCCGGAGCTTCTCGTCGCCGCGGCAGTTCTCCCCCTGGTAGCGGCCGGTCAGCCGGCCCCGGCCGTCGACGGCCAGACGGGTGGCGACGACCCCGTCGGCGCCGAGCTGGTCGCCGGCCGGCCGCACGTAGAGCTCGGGCGACGCCGAGACGATGACCACCCGGTCCCCGCGCCGGCGGTGCCAGTCGAACCGCTCGTGTACCGAGGGGCGCAGGTGGCGTTCGAGGTGGCGGCGGGCGAACTCGGCGCCGACCGACTCGGCCCGCTCGAGCTCGATGCCGGCCAGCACCCGCTCGAAGAGGAGCTCCTTGGTCCGGTCGGCTGCGGTACCTCCGGCCACTGCCGCGTGGGCCAGGCGGGGGGACAGCGCCATGGCCGCCGAGATGACCGCGGTCGGGCCCCGCAGTGTCGAGAGGTAACCGAAGACGCTGCCCCGGTCGGTCAGGGTGCCGTCGAAATCGAAGGCGGCCACGTCCGGCATCGGTCGGATCCCGAGCTCAGGACGGACGGGGGTGGACGGCCGACCCGCTCCGCCCGACGCCGGCGGCGAAACCGGCCGCTCCCGAGGCGGCATCGGGTGACGCCAGGCTGTCGAGCCCCAGCTCGGTTTCGGCCACCAGGGCGTCGGACAGGGTCCGGCCCCACTGGCCCAGGGCCGACCGCCGGTCGTTGCGGAGGCAGGTCTGGGGGAGTCCGGCCAGCTCGTGTCCGAGGGCGACGGCGTGGTCGAGGGCGGTCCCGTCGGGGACGACCCGGTCCACCAGTCCCATGGCCAGCGCCTCCTCGGCGCCCACCTCCCGGCCGGTGAGGATCAGGTCGAGGGCGCGGCCCTGGCCGATCATGCGGGGGAGCCGGACCGTTCCACCATCGATGAGGGGTACACCGAAACGACGACAGAACACGCCGAAGGCGGCGCCGGCGGCCGCCACCCGCAGGTCGCACCAGATGGCCAGCTCCAGGCCACCGGCCACGGCATACCCCTCGACGGCGGCCAGCACCGGCTTGGACAGCTCGAGTCGGGTCGGACCCATCGGGCCCGGCCCGTCGGGTGCGACCCGGTGCCGGGCCCCCCCGGCCAGCGCCTTCAGGTCGGCGCCGGCGCAGAACGTGCCGCCGCTCCCGGTGAGCACCGCCACCGACGAGGAGTCGTCGGCGTCGAAGGCGGTGAAGGCGTCGAGCAGGGCCTCGGCGGTCGCCGGGTCGACGGCGTTGCGCCGCCCGGGCCGGTCGATGGTCACCACCGTGACCGCCCCGTCCCGGACCACCTGCACGCTCGACGTCATGGTCACAGCATGGTGGAATCGGTGGGGCATGGCCAGGACCTCCTCCAATTGGGTCGCCCCAAAACTCGACCAACCCAGTCGACAATTGGTCCCGGTCCGAGTATCCTGAGCAAGCGGCGGGATCACGGCGAGGCCGGATCCCACTCGCCTCATCGATGTAACGCACACAAAGGAGCGACACATGGCAATCCGTCTGGGCGACGAAGCCCCCGACTTCACTGCTGAGACCACCGAAGGCACCATCAACTTCCACGAGTACCTCGGGGACAGTTGGGGCGTCCTGTTCTCCCACCCGAAGGACTTCACCCCGGTGTGCACCACCGAGCTGGGTGCGTTCTCCAAGGCCAAGGCCGAGTTCGACAAGCGGGACACCAAGCTGATCGGGCTCTCGGTCGACGACGTCACCTCGCACGGCAAGTGGGCCGGCGACATCGAGGAGACCCAGGGTCAGGCCCTGAATTTCCCGCTGATCGGCGATGAGGACCGCAAGGTGGCGGATCTGTACGACATGATCCACCCCAACGCCAACGACACCCTCACGGTGCGCTCGGTCTTCATCATCGGTCCGGACAAGAAGGTGAAGCTGACCCTGACCTATCCGGCATCGACCGGTCGCAATGTGAGCGAGATCCTGCGTGTGCTCGACTCCCTCCAGCTGACCGCCGACTACAAGGTGGCCACTCCGGTCAACTGGAAGGAAGGGGAGGACGTGATCATCGTCCCCGCCGTGTCGGACGAGGAGGCCAAGGAGCGGTTCCCGAAGGGTTTCAAGGCGCTCAAGCCCTATCTCCGGGTCACCCCCCAGCCCAACAAGTAGGACTCCCGGGCCCGCCGGCGACGGCGGGCCCACGGCGACGGATCGTCCGGGTCCGGCCTTCCGGGCCTGGTCCGGGCGATTTCGCGCCGGGGTGGGGGACCGAGGTGATCCGGCCGTGGCCTCCCGCCAGCGGCGTTGCTGCTACCATTGATGGTGCCGGCGTGTTCCGTCCGTCGGTCAGCACCAACACCTCAGAGGTCGAGCCCCCGTATGCCAGACAAGCAGTCCACCATCGCCGAATACCGTCTCCACGAGACGGATACCGGGTCACCCGAAGTGCAGATCGCCATTCTGAGCGAGCGCATCGTGCACCTGACCGAGCATCTCAAGGTGCACAAGGGCGATCATCACACCCGCCGTGGTCTCCTGAAGCTGATCGGCCGTCGTCGCCGGCTCCTCGACTACGTGCGCAACAACGACGTCGAGCGCTACCGGGACATCATCGGTCGCCTCGGCCTCCGCCGCTAGGCGGACCATCCTCGCTCCGCCCGGCTTCGGCCGGGCGGTCGCAATTTTCTCCACCGGCGACCCGCCGGCGGACGGCAGGCCGGCACGGTGCCGGTCGGCAGCAGTAACGGTCGGTCACGCAGTGGCGGACCGGGCAACACCACACAGATTGGACTCTGAACGAGGTCAGTCACCAGTTGCCGATCACCTCGCTCGACAGCGGGTCGGGTGGTCGACAACTGGGAACTGGCTCGCGGGGTCCCCGAACAGATCAAGGAGCGTCATGTCAGACGCCATTACCGTATCGGCGCCGATCAGTGGCACCGACCGCACACTCACCTTCCAGACCGGCAAGCTGGCCCAGTTGGCCGACGGAGCCGTCGAGGCCCGCATCGGGGACACCATCCTGCTGGCCACGGCCACCGCGTCCCGATCCGTCAGGGAAGGGGCCGACTTCTTCCCCCTCACCGTCGACATCGAGGAGCGGGCCTACGCCGCCGGCAAGATCCCCGGCTCGTTCTTCCGGCGGGAGGGCAAGTCCTCGGACCAGGCCATCCTCACCTGCCGCCTGATCGACCGGCCGCTGCGTCCGTCCTTCCCCAAGGGCTTCCGCAACGAGGTCCACATCGTCGGGACCATCTTCGGGGCCGACCAGGTCAACCCGCACGACGTCCTGGCCATCAACGCCGCCTCGGCCGCCCTGATGATCTCGGGCATCCCCTTCGAGGGTCCGATCGGCGCCGTCCGGGTGGCCTACTCGACCGACGGGCAGTGGATCCCGCACCCGAGCTTCCAGGAGGGCGACGAGTCGACCTTCGAGCTGGTGGTGGCCGGCCGGGCCCTGAGCGACGCCGATGACGCCGAGATCGCCATCATGATGGTCGAGGCCGGCGGGTCGGAGCGCTCGTTCCAGTACTACGACGAGGGCGCCCCCCAGGTGACCGAAGAGGTGCTGGCCGACGGGCTCGAGGCGGCCAAGAAGTGGATCCGCGAATCGATCGTCCTGCAGCGTCAGATGGTCGAGGCCTATGTGGCCGCCCGCGGCCCGGTGGAGATCATCGAGTACTCGACCTTCTCCGATTATGAGGACGACGTGTTCGAGCGGGTCCAGGCGGTGGGAACCGATGCCCTCGCCGCCGCCAACACCATTGTGGCCAAGGCCGAGCGCAACGCCGCCATCGACGCCGCCACCGCCACCATCCGGGAGACGCTGGCCGCCGAGTTCCCCGACCGGGAGGTCGAGGTCAAAGCGGCGGTGCGCGGGCTGACCAAGAAGCTGGTCCGCCGGCGCATCGTGGAGGAGGGTCTCCGGATCGACGGACGGACCACATCGGAGATCCGGCCACTTTCGGCGGAGGTCGACCTGTTCCCGACCGCCCACGGCTCCGCCCTCTTCCAACGGGGTGAGACCCAGGTGCTCAACGTGACCACGCTGGGCATGCCCAGGATGAACCAGTTGCTCGACACCATCACCCCCGACGAGCACAAGCGGTACATGCACCACTACAACTTCCCCCCGTTCTCCACCGGTGAGACCGGGTTCATGCGCGGCCCGAAGCGTCGGGAGATCGGACACGGTCTGTTGGCCGAGCGGGCCCTGCTGCCCGTCGTTCCCTACGAGGAGGACTTCCCGTACACGCTGCGACTGGTGTCCGACGTGCTGGCCTCGAACGGCTCCACCTCGATGGCGTCGGTGTGCGGTTCGACCCTGTCCATGATGGCGGCCGGCGTCCCGTTGAAGGCACCGGTGGCCGGTATCGCCATGGGTCTGGTCTACGACGGTGGTACCTACGTCACCCTCACCGACATCCTCGGGGCCGAGGACGCCTTCGGCGACATGGACTTCAAGGTGGCCGGAACCAAGGACGTGGTCACCGCACTGCAGCTCGACACCAAAATCGACGGTCTGCCCCTCGATGTCCTGACCAAGGCGCTGCTCCAGGCCAAGGAGGCCCGGCTCACCATCCTCGATGTCATGGCCGCTGCCATCCCCGCGCCCCGCACCGAGGTGGCCGAGTCGGCTCCCAAGATCATCTCGTTCGAGATCCCCATGGACAAGATCGGCGAGGTCATCGGGCCCAAGGGCAAGGTCATCAACTCGCTGCAGCAGGAGACCGGCGCCGACATCGCCGTCGACGACGACGGCATGGTGGGAACGGTGACCATCGGGGCCAAGGACGGGACGGCGGTCGAAGAGGCCAGGCGCCGGATCTCGACCATCCTCGACCCGCCGCTGGCCGAGGTCGGAGCCACCTACCAGGGCAAGGTGGTCAACATCACCAAGTTCGGGGCCTTCGTCAACATCCTTCCCGGTCGTGACGGACTGCTCCACATCTCGAAGATCGGCCAGGGGAAGCGGGTCGAGCGGGTCGAGGACGTCCTCGAGTTGGGTCAGCCGGTCGAGGTCACGGTGGACGACATCGACCCCCAGGGGAAGGTGTCCCTGTCGTTGGCCGGCGAGCCTCCGGCGGATCGGGCCCCGGCCGCCGACCGTGGGGACCGGAGCAACGGCGGCGGGCGCAGCCGCCCGCCCCGGGGGGACCACTCCGATCCGGGCGACCGTTCCGACCGCGGTCGCCGACCGGCCGAGTCCAAGCCGGTGCCGGCCGGTGCCGCCTCCTTCGAGGAGGCCTTCGAGGTCGAGCTGGTCCAGGAATTCGGGGACCTGGGACCGGCGGTGGCCGAGTCGTCCGACCGCCCCGCCGGGGGTGGCGGAGGCGGCCGGGGTGGTCGCCGCCGCCGTTGAGCGCGCATCGCCTCACGGTGGGGGGACCGACGCTCCCCACCGTGCGGCGGAACCAGCCCACTGACCATCGGCCGGCGATCGCCGTGGCGGCCGTGGGCGGCCGGCCATGATCCTCACCGAGGTACTGCCCTCGGGCCTGTCCCTGGCCACCGAGGGGATGGAGGACGCCCGCTCGGTGTGCATCGGCTTCTGGGTGGGGACCGGGTCCCGCGACGAGGGCGCCGGCGACGCCGGCGCGTCCCACTTCCTCGAACACCTCTTGTTCAAGGGCACCGCCGAACGATCCTCGTCGGCCATCGCCGAAGCGGTCGACGAGGTCGGTGGGGACTTCAACGCCTTCACCACCAAGGAGTACACGTCCTTCTACATCCGGCTGTTGGCCGAACACCTCGCGCTGGGCCTGGACATCCTCTCCGACATCATGTGGGCCCCGGCCCTCCGACCGGCCGACCTGGATGCCGAACGGCTGGTCATCCTGGACGAGATCCTGATGCACGCCGACGAGCCCTCGGACGAGGCCGCCGAGCAGAGCTCGGCGGCGCTGTTCCCCGACCACCCGCTCGGACGGGAGGTGCTCGGCAGCCACGACTCGGTGGCGGCCATGACCGCGGCGCGGATCCGCGAGTTCTTCGCCCTGCACTACCGGCCCGGCAACATGGTGGTGGCGGTGGCCGGCGATCTGGACCACCGGGCGGTGGCCGACGGACTCGAGTCCAGGTTCGCCGGTCAACTCGGCGGCACCACCCCCTCCCGTCAGCCCCCCGGCGACAAGGTCGAACCGCTCCGGGTGGTGCGGAGGGGAACCGAGCAGGCTCATCTGGTGCTCGCCGCCCGGTCGGTCAACCGGACCGATCCGCGGCGCTACGCGCTGGCCGTGCTCAACCACGTGCTGGGCGGCGGGCTCTCGAGCCGGCTGTTCCAGGAGATCCGCGAGCGCCGCGGGTTGGCCTACTCGGTGTGGTCCGAGCGGGTCGCCTACCACGATGCCGGGACGATCAGCGTGGGGATGGGAACGGCCCCCGAGCACGTGCCCGAGGTACTCGACATCGTCGCCTCCGAGCTCGAGATGCTGGGCGCCGAGGGGATCACCGAGCGGGAGCTGGCCATCGCCAAGGGGAACCTGCGGGCCGAGACGCTGCTGGCCTGCGAGGACTCGGGGGCGAGGATGAGCCGGATCGGAGCCAGCCTGCTCCTCCACGGGGAGATCCTGACCGTGGACCAGGTCCTGGCCCGGGTGGAGGCGCTGACCCTGGAGGAGATCCACGCCGCCGCCGAAGAGCTGGTGGCCGCACCGCGGAGCCTTTCGGTGGTCGGGCCGTTCGGGGAGTCCGACTTCGACCGCATCCCGCTCCGGCTCGGCTGAGCCGGGCGGCCCCGGTACCGGGCCGGCCACCGACGCGACGGTAGGGTGGCCGGCATGCGCGTGGGAGTGGTCGGAGCCGGCGGGAAGATGGGCCGTGAAGTCTGCCGTGCCGTGGTTGCCCACCCCGAGCTCGACCTGGTGGCCGCCGTGGATCCCGCTCACGCCGGCGTCGGTCTGGACACACTGATCGGACCCCCGGCCGCCGGGGTGCGGGTCGCCGACGGGCTCGAGGAACTGGCCGCCGCCGGGGCCGAGGTGGTGGTCGACTTCACCCGGATCGACGTGGCCCGGGACACGCTGGCCTACTGCGCCACCGAGGGTATCCATGTCGTGGTCGGCACCACCGGCTTCTCCGAGGAGGACCTGGCCGACCTCCGGCTCCGTTTCGGCGGGCCCCGGTCCCCGAACTGCATCGTGGCCGCCAACTTCGCCATCGGTGCCGTGCTGATGATGCGGTTCGCCGAGCTGGCGGCACCCTGGTTCGACGGGGTGGAGATCATCGAGCTCCACCAACCGGGCAAGCTCGACGCGCCATCGGGCACCTCGCGGCAGACGGCCGAACGGATGGCCGGCGCCCGGACCGCGTCGGGATCGGATGTGTTCCCGCCCGACCGGACCGAGACACTGGTCATGGAGGGGGCACGCGGGGGCGACGGGCCGTCGGGAGTGCGCATCCACTCGGTCCGGCTCCCGGGGCTGGTGGCCCATCAGGAGGTGATCTTCGGGGGTGTGGGCCAGAGCCTGACCATCCGGCACGACTCCTACGACCGGGCGTCGTTCATGGACGGGGTGGTGTTGGCCGTCCGGTCGGTGGCCGACCGACCCGGGGTCACCGTCGGCATCGAATCCCTGCTCGGACTCTGAGCCGAGGCTCTCCGGCGATGGACGACACTCGCCAGCGGATCCTCGAGGCCACCTACGCCTGCGTGGCCCGGTGGGGATTGGCCAAGACGACGATCGAGGACGCGGCCCGCGAAGCCAAGGTGTCGCGGGCCACCGTCTACCGGACCTTCCCCGGTGGCCGGGACGAGCTGATCGACGCCGTGGTGGCCTGGGCCACCCTCGAGTTCTTCGCCCGTCTGTACGAGCGGGTGCACGGCGCCGAGAGCCTGGAGGAGGTGATGGAGCGTGGGATCATGTTCGCCCATCGGTCCATCGTCGAGCACGAGGTCCTGCAGCGGGTGATGCAGACCGAGCCGGAAAAGCTCCTGCCCGCCCTCACCGTGGAGAGCAACCGGATCCGGCGGGGCATCGCCGAGTTCCTGGTCCCCTATCTCGAGCAGCGCGGGGTGGCCGAGGGGGTCGACCTGAAGGAGGCGGCGGACTTCCTGGCCCGGATGGTGCTCTCCTACATGTCCTCACCGGGCCGTTGGGACCTCGACGATCCGGCCCAGGTGGCCCAGTTGGTCCGGTCCGAGCTGTTGGCCGGCGTGGTCGCCGGGCCCGGGCCGGCCGCTCCGGCCGGGACCATCGAGCCCCTGCGTTGACAATGAGACAAAATCCGACCTAGCGTTTCAGCCGTGCCCGCCGGGAAGACAGCGCTGCGTGTGATGCCGGGCGCCGACGGGCCCGGGGCGGACCTCGCCGCCGGTGCCGACCCGGGCCAGTCGTCGCGGCACCGCGAGCGGGTCATCGATGCCACCTTGACCTGCCTGGCCCGGCACGGCACGGCCAAGACGACCGTGGACGACATCGCCCGGGCCGCCGGTGTGTCGCGGGCCACCGTCTACCGGGTGTTCCCGGGGGGCAGGGACGAACTGTTGGCCGCCGTGGTGGACACCGAGATGGCCCGGTTGTTCTCGGCCCTCGGGGTCCGGCTGGGCGAGGCCGGCGATCTGACCGAGGCGCTGGTCGGCGGCATCGTCGAGGCCTCGACCCGGATACGCGACCATCAGGCGCTGGCCTACCTGGTCGAGCACGAACCCGGGTTGGTCCTCGGGCATCTGGCCTTCGACGAGTCCGAGCGCCTGCTGACGACCGCGTCACGGTTCACGGCGCCGTTCCTGGCCCGGTGGATGAGCCCCGACGAAGCCGGCCGGGTGGCCGAGTGGGCCACCCGCATCGTCCTCTCCTATGCCATCGCCCCCTCGGCCCACATGGACCTCACCGACGTGGCCCGGGCCACCCATCTGGTGGAGACCTTCATGCTGCCCGGAATCGGCGCGCTGCACGCGTCGGCCGCCGCACCGACGATCGACATCACCCCCTTCGAGTCCGAACGCCAACCCCGACAATCCGCCCAATCCGAGCAGGGAGACGAGCCATGACCACCGAAATGAGCAGCACCGAGGAGATCATCGGTCGAGCCGAGATCGACGATTTCGAGACCATCCTGTCGGTGGTCGGCACCGAGGAGGCTGACGGCCGTCACGTCGTCCATTCGGAGTACGACTCCATCTTCACCTGGGACTACGAGAAGGGCCGCCGGCCGAAGCTGAACAAGCTCTACGAGAAGGCCAAGGGCGCCCAGTGGAACGGGGAGACCGATCTCCCGTGGGAGATCGAGGTCGACCAGGAGCGGCTGGTCCGCGAACAGGCCGAGGCCACCGGCGGGTTCGGGGCCGGGTTCGATCTGACCGGTACCCCGGTGGAGAAGTGGGGCGACAAGGAGTGGGTGACCTTCGGCGTCGAGAGCCAGAACTGGACGCTCTCGCAGTTCCTCCACGGGGAGCAGGGCGCCCTCATCTGCACGGCCAAGATCGTGGAGTCGGTGCCGTGGATCGATGCCAAGTACTACGCCTCGACCCAGGTGATGGACGAGGCTCGGCACGTCGAGGTGTTCGGCAAGTACCTCGAGGAGAAGCTTTCCGGGCACTACCCGGTCAACGCCCACCTCCGGATGCTGCTCGACGACATCATCGCCGACTCGCGTTGGGACCTGACCTATCTGGGGATGCAGATCATGGTCGAGGGCCTGGCCCTCGCCGCGTTCGGCTTCATGCACCAGATGACCGGCGACCCGCTGCTCAAGAAGTTGCTGCGCTACGTGATGGCCGACGAGGCCCGCCATGTCGCCTTCGGGGTCCTCAGCCTGCAGGAGTACTACGAGGGCCTGAACGCCGCGGAGCTGCGCGAGCGCCAGGAGTTCGCCTTCGAGGCCGCCGTGCGGATGCGGGACCGCTTCCTCCAACAGGAGGTCTGGGATCGGATGGGTGTCGACCCCAAGGCCATCGTCCCGGTCGTGCAGCAGGCGCCCGAGCGCGGCGAGTTCCAGGCGCTGCTCTTCTCCAAGATCGTCCCCAACTGCAAGAAGCTGGGCCTCCTGGATGCCGCCGACGGCTGGCTCCGCACCAAGTTCACCGAGCTCGGTGTCATCGAATTCGAGTCGTGGGTGGACACCACCGAGGAATACGACGCGCTGGCCTCGGTGCCGCCCAAGGACCGAATCGCCTCCTGAAGCCGGTGGCGCTCACCGGCCGGCCTCCGCCCGGGGGAGCGGCCGGCGCCGACGGGTCGGGTGGCTGCTGGTAGCCTGCGACATCGTGGCCCATTTGGTAATTCCCCGTCGTCCGGTCGAGAGGCTGAAGATGCCACGCTTCGGCTCGGTGCTCACGGCGATGGTCACCCCGTTCGACGATGACGGCGGGCTGGACCTGGATGCCGCCGCCGCCGTGGCCCGTCACCTGGCCGACACGGGCACCGAGGGCCTGGTGGTGGCCGGGACCACCGGCGAGGGCCCGGTGCTCACCGACGCCGAGCGCATCGACCTCTTCCGGGCCGTGCTCGAGGCGGTCGACGTCCCGGTCATCGCATCGACGGGGACCAACGACACCGCCCATTCGGTGATGCTGACCCGCCAGGCCGAAGCGGCCGGCGCCGATGCCGTGTTGGCCGTGACCCCCTACTACAACCGCCCGTCGGCGGCCGGTCTCTCCGCCCACTTCCGGGCCATCGCCGCCGCCTCCGCCCTTCCCGTGGTCCTCTACGACATCCCCGTCCGCTCGGGACGCCGGATCGGCCCCGAGCTGACCATCGAACTGGCTCGCAACGTGGAGAACATCGTCGGCGTGAAGGAATCCACCGGCGACGTGGCCACCGCGGCGATCGTGGTGGCGGAGACCCCACCCGACTTCGACGTGTACTGCGGCGACGACTCGCTCACCCTGCCATTCCTGTCCATCGGCGGTGCCGGCATCATCAGCGTGGCCGCCCATTGGGCCGGCCCCCTGTTCGCCGAGATGATCAGCAGCTACCGGTCCGGCGACGTCGAGCAGGCCAAGGCCGTCAACCAGCAGTTGGCCGAGTCGTACCGGTTCGAGTCCACCGACGAGTATCCCAACCCCGTCCCGGCCAAGGCCGCGTGCCGGGCCCTCGGGCTGGCGGTCGGCCAGTGCCGACTGCCCAATCCTCCGGCACCGGGCGAGCTCGAGGATCAGGCCCGCGCCGTCATCTCGAAGTTGAGCCCGCTGATCGCCGCCCACCAGTCTGTTGCCTGACGGCGAGCGGAACCGGCGACGCTCCGGCGGCGCGGGAGCCAAGGGGTCCGGGGCCAAGGGGTCGGCACCCAAACCGGCCAAGAGCGCGGCGGCCAAGAGCGGGGCCCAGCCGAAGGGGTCCCCGGGACAGCAGCCGGGCAAGGGGAAGGGGTCGCGGAAGGAACCCGGCAAGCGGGTGGCTCGGGACACCGGGGGCGCGTCCGCGGTCCGGGTGGTCTTCCTCGGCGGCCTGGGCGAGATCGGGCGGAACTGCGCCTGTATCGAGGTCGACGGGCGGATCCTCGTCCTCGACGTCGGCATCATGTTCCCCGACCCGGACATGCCCGGTGTCGATCTGGTCCTGCCCGACTTCACCTACCTCCGTGAGAATGCCCACCGGGTCGACGGGGTCATCCTCACCCACGGGCACGAGGACCACACCGGCGGGCTCGCCTACCTGCTGCGCGACTTCCCGGTGCCGGTGTACGGCTCCGAGCTCACCCTGGCCCTGGCCCGCAACCGGGTGGACGAGGCCGGCATGGCCGACCGCGCCGAATTCATCCCCGTCGTCGACGGCGAGCGACGGAGGATCGGCCCGTGCGACGTCGAGTTCATCCCGGTCACCCACTCGGTCCCGCACGCCTTCGCCACCGCCTTCCACACCCCGCAGGGCATCATCCTCCATTCCGGCGACTTCAAGATCGACCTCCACCCGGTGGACGGTCGCCGGACCGACCTGGCCCGGATGGGCGCGCTGGCCAACGACCCGGGGATCCGGCTGCTACTGGCCGACTCGACCAACGCCGAGGAACCCGGGTTCACCGCGTCGGAGTCGACGGTGGGGGAGACCCTGCGCAAGGTGTTCCTGGCCCGGCCCGACCGCCGCTTCGTGGTGACCTGCTTCGCCAGCCACATCCACCGCGTCCAGCAGGTGGCCGACGCGGCCGTGGCCGGTGGCCGGTCGGTGGCCACGCTGGGACGGTCGATGCAGAAGAACGTCGCCCTGGGCCGCCGTCTGGGGCTGCTGCACATCCCGGATCACGCCTTGGTCGACGTCGAGGACATCGACGACCTCGACCCCGGCCAGGTGTGCGTGATCTCGACCGGGTCCCAGGGTGAGCCCATGTCGGCGCTGTCGCGCCTGGCCGCCGGCGAGAACCGCTTCTTCCGGCTGCGCGAGGACGATGTGGTGGTGATCAGTGCCCATCCCATCCCCGGCAACGAGTGGTCGGTGGGGCGGGTCATCGACAGCCTCCACCGCCGGGGCGTGGAGGTCATCCATTCCGGCGTCGAGTCGGTGCACGTGAGCGGGCACGCCCGCCAGGGCGAACTGGCCATGCTGATGTCGGTGACCCGACCCGAGTACTTCATCCCGGTACACGGGGAGTACCGCCACATGGCCAACCACGTCCGGTTGGCCGCGTCGATGGGCATCGCCGGCGACCGGGCCGTCCTGTGCGAGGACGGCGACGCGGTGAGACTGGACGGTGCCGGGCTCAGCGAGACGGCACCGTGCCCGGCGGCTACCTCTTCGTCGACGGGAGCTCGGTCGGCGACATCGGCCACGGAGTTCTCCGCGACCGGATGGTCCTGGCCGAGGAAGGCGTGGTGATGGCCGTGGCCACCGTCGACCTCAAGCGGAGCGAGGTGGTGGGCACGCCCCAGATCGTGACCCGGGGCTGGGCCTACGACCACGACACCGAGGCCATTCTCGACGAGGCCCGTGACCAGGTGACCAAAGCCCTCGAGCAGGCGCTCACGGCCGGCAACAACGACCACGAGAACCTCAACCGGGTGGCCCGCAAGGCCCTCGGACGCCTGGTCGGCGACCGTACCCGCCAGCGCCCGATGATCGTGCCGGTGATCGTCACCGTCTGAGCGGGCCCTTCTCCCCGGGCTGCGCCACGGTAGTGGTGTCCCCAAAACGGTGACGGTGCGGGAGTACCCTGTTACCCACTGTGACGACAGCAACCAAGCGACCGGTGGGCCGGTCCGGGTCCTCGCGCCCGAAGGGCAGATCCGCCTCCACCGGGCGGTCTCGCTCGTCGGCGCCCCGGAAGGGCGGCGCCCACCGGGGGAGGGGTACGGCAAGATCGGGGCGAGGGCCGCGGGGCCAACGACCGGGTCGGCCTGCTGGCGTCGATGTGGGCGGTCATCGCCGGCCACGCCACCGATCTGTGGGGGGTGGTGCTGGTCACGTTCGGCGTACTGGCCGGGTTGGCCTTCTACGCCGACTCGCTCGGGCCGGCCGGCCACTATGGACGACTGGGCCTCGGCGACCTCCTCGGGTGGGGCCGGTTCCTGGTTCCTCCGGTCGCCATCGGGGTCGGGCTGCTCCTCCTGGTGGGGCGGCGCGACGACGAGGGGGGCCGCACCGCGCCCGGAACCGGCCCGCGCCGTCATCGGGGCCACGCTCACCCTTCTGGCCACCGCCGGACTGGCGTCGCTGGCCGGAGGATCCCCGGCACTGCACGACCCGACCGCCCACCTCTCCTCGGCCGGCGGATGGGTGGGGGCGCTCGTCGGCAACCCGCTCCGGGCTGCACTGGGCGGTTTCGGGGCGGTCACCGTGTTGGTGGCCCTCCTGGTAGTGGCCATGGTGCTGTTCACCGGGGTGTCGGTCAGCTCGGCCGCCGGCGGGGTGCGTCCGCGCCGCCCGCTGGGGCGCCGCGGTGGCCCGGGGCGGACCTGACGAGGACCCCGAGGACGGCATCGACGACGACGACCAACCGACCGATCCGTTCGGTCGCGCCGTCAAGGCCCCCGAGGTGGTGGCCGACCCCCCGGTGGCCGAAGCCGAGCTCGATCCCATCATCGCCGACCCCGAACCGGTTCTGGTCCCGGCGGCGCCCACCCAGCCGGTCAAGGGGTCGCAGTTGGAGATGAAGCTCGGGCCCACGGTGGGCGACTGGCGGCTCCCCCCGGCCACGTTGTTGAAGCACGCCAAGCCCCATACCGTCGACGAACGGGAAGTCGATGCCGGAGGGGTGGCCCTGGTCGCCGCCCTCTCGGCCCACGGTGTCGACACCCGTCTGGTCGGCCGCACCGTCGGGCCCACCGTCACCAGGTACGAGCTCGAGCTCGGGGCGGGCGTGAAGGTGGCCCGGGTGACGTCCCTGTCGAAGGACATCGCCTACGCCATGGCCTCGCCCGACGTCCGGATCCTGGCTCCCATCCCGGGCAAGTCGGCTATCGGGGTGGAGGTGCCCAACCGCCGGCGGGAGCTGGTGGCCCTGGGCGACATCCTGGCCTCGCCGGAGGCCGAGAAGGCGGTGCACCCCCTGGAGGTGGCCCTCGGTCGCGATATCGCCGGCCGGGCGGTGATGGTCAACCTGGCCGAGATGCCCCACGTGCTGGTGTCCGGGGCCACCGGCTCGGGCAAGTCCTCGTGCATCAACTCGGTGCTGACCTCGATCCTGACCCGGGCCACGCCCGACCAGGTCCGCCTCATCCTGGTCGACCCCAAGCGGGTCGAGCTCGGCCAGTACAACGACCTCCCCCACCTGTTGACCCAGGTGGTGGTGGACCCGAAGAAGGCGGCCAATGCGCTGAGCTGGGCGGTGACCGAGATGGAGCGTCGCTACGACCTGCTCGCCGAAGTGGGGATGCGCGACATCACCGGCTACAACGCCGGCTACGACGACGGCGATCTGGCCGACTACGAAGAGGCCTACCAGCTGCGGATGCGGGGCACCGGGTCCGACGACGACCTCGGGGACGACGGCATCGGGGTCGAGCCCCGGTACCAGCGGCTGCCCTTCATCCTGATCGTGGTCGACGAGCTGAACGACCTGATGATGGTGGCGGCCCGGGATGTCGAAGAGTCGGTGTGCCGGATCGCCCAGATGGCCCGCGCCGTGGGCATCCACCTCGTCCTGGCCACCCAGAGGCCGTCGGTGGACGTCATCACCGGCGTGATCAAGGCCAACATCCCGTCGCGCATGGCCTTCTCCGTCTCGACCCAGGCCGACAGCCGGGTCATCCTCGACCAGGGCGGAGCCGAGCGACTGATCGGAAAGGGCGACATGCTGCTGCTGTCGGCCTCGTCCTCCAACCCGCAGCGGCTGCAGGGACCCTGGGTCAGCGAAGAAGAGGTCCGGGCGGTGGCCGCTCACTGGAAACGGCAGCGGCCGATGGAAGTGGTGGCCGGGATCGAAGAGGTGGTGGGCACGGGAGAGTCGAGGTCGGACGGCGAGGACGGGGACGACGACCTGCTCGAGCAGGCCATGGAGTTGGTTGTCCGTTCCCAGCTGGGCTCGACCTCCATGTTGCAGCGCAAGCTGCGGGTCGGCTTCGCCCGGGCCGGCCGGCTGATGGACCTGATGGAACGACGAGGGGTGGTCGGTCCTTCGGAGGGTTCGAAGGCACGTGCCGTGCTGATGACCCCCGAGGAACTGGACGTCCGCTGAGCGAGCGCTTGTCCGACGCTCCCGAGGTGGCGCTCTCGGCTCCCGAGGAGCCCGAGCCGGTGGTGGGGCGCGCCGATGCGGAGACGGCGGCCGACAGCCCGGCCACCGGGGCCACGCCGCTGCTCATCGCCCCCGCCGTCGACATCACCGCCTCCGGTCCGCTCGGCCGCCGATCCGACCGACCCGACCCGGACAGGTCACCGAGGCGGTCACCACCGCGCGGTCACCGCCGGCGACGCCGGGGCCCACCGGCACGGACGTCCCGGGCCGCCGGCACTGGTGGCGCTGGGTGGCCCTCGGCGTGACCCTGGCCCTGGCCGCGGCCGGATTCGTCGCCGCCCAGCGGATCAACCATCCGCTGGCCCGGCCGGTGCTGGCCTCGTCGCTGGCCGCGTCCATCCCGGTGGCCGGTCCGGTGCCCGCGCTCCCGTGGCCCACCGTCGGCCAGGGCGCGGTGTCGGTCCCGTCGACTCGGGTACCGGCAGCAGTCGGGACCCGAGTCGCCGGTCCCGATCGCCTCGCTGACCAAGATGGCCACCGCGGTGGTCGTCCTCCGTGACCACCCGATGGCACCCGGATTCCCAAGGGCCGGCCATCGCCATCACCCAGGCCGACGTGGCCGAGTACTCCAACGACCTCGACAACGACGAGTCCGAACATCCCCATCCAAGTGGGAGAGACCCTGACCGAGCGCCAGATGCTCGAGGCGCTGCTGAACCAGTCGGCCAACGACATCGCCTTCAGCCTGGCGCTGTGGGACGCGGGCAGCCAGCCGGCATTCGTGGCCAAGATGAACGCCCTGGCCGCCTCCCTCGGCGCCACCCACACCCACTACGTCGACGCCAGCGGCTACGACCCGATGTCGGTGTCGACGGCAGCCGACACTCTCCGGATGGCGGCCGCCGGGATGAGCATCCCGGCGTTCGCCCAGATCGCGGGCCTGTCCACCGTGAGCCTGCCGCTGGTGGGCACCGTCCACAACATCGTGACCGAGATCGGCTCGAACGGGGTGGTGGGAGTCAAGTCCGGCTTCACCTCCCAGGCCGGCGGGTGCGAGGTGCTGGCCTCCTACCGGGTCATCGGGGGGCGGTCGGTCCTGGTCCTCGCCTCCGCGCTGGGCCAGCACGTCCCGGCCCCGGTACCCCCGAAGCCGACCCCACGGCTCCGCCGCCTCCGGCCCGGGGTCGACGGCGGCGGCGGCCACCCCGACGAGCTCGACCACCACCACCACCGTGCCCGGAGAGATCCAGTATCCGCTCCGCTACACCGGACCGGTGGTCGAGAAGCTCCTCGACGCGGCCAAGTCCGCCCTGGTCCAGGTGCCGGTGGTCACCCGCGGCCAATCGCTGGTGTCGGCCACCGCCGAGTGGGACGGGACCTCCCACCGGGTGGCCGTGGTCTCCTCCCGGGGGGCATGGCTGGTGGGTTGGCCGGGCCAGCGGGTGGTCTCGGCCCTGAAGTTCGGGTCGCCTCCGCCGGGCGCCGTCGCCGGCTCCCGGGCCGGGGCCGCCGTCTACGCCCTCGGACAACAGATCCAGTCGGTCCCGCTGACGTTCTCGGGGACCGTCCCCGAGCCGTCCTGGTGGTGGCGCCTGGTCCACGGCTGACGGGTTTCCGCCGGTCGCAGGCCCTGACGAGTACCGTGTCGGTGTGCGCGCACGAGCCCCAGCGTCGGCTGCCAATCTCGGCCCCGGCTTCGACACCCTGGCCATCGCCCTCGACCGCTACGTCGAGGTCGAGGTGGAGCCGGCCTCCCGGCTCAATGTCCGCTCCGAAGGGGAGGGCGCCGGCCTGTCGGACGATCCCTCCCACCTGGCCGCCCGGGTGGCCATCGAGGTGGCGGGCACCGAGCGACTCTCGATCACCGTCCGGTCGCAGATTCCCGTGGCCCGGGGGCTCGGGTCGTCGGCCGCCCTGGCCGTCGCCGCGGCCGCCGCCGCCGGCGCCGAGGACCCCCTCGGGGTGGCGGCCCGGATGGACGGTCATCCGGACAATGCCGCCGCCTCGATGGTCGGAGGCCTGGTGGCCGCGGCCCGGGTGAAAGGCGGGGTGCAGGCCGTCCGGCTCCCCCTGGACGTCAGCCTGGCCTTCGTGGTCATCGTCCCCGACATCAGCCTGTCGACGTCACGGGCCCGCCAGGCCCTGCCCAGCGAGGTCTCCCGGGAGAGCGCGGCGTTCAACCTGTCACGGATGGCCCTGCTCCTCGCCGGCCTGGCCGACAGCCGCGTCCTGATCAGCGAGGCCACCGAGGACCGGCTTCACCAGGACTACCGCAGCCCGCTCTTCCCGGCCGCACCGAAATTGCTCGGCCGGGATGGCCGACGGTGGCGCGCTGGCCGTGTGCTGGTCGGGGGCCGGCCCCTCCCTGCTCGGGATCTGCCAGGGCACCGAAGCGCACAAGGTGCAGACCGCGGCCGAGGACGCACTGGCCGCCGCCGGCATCGCCGGGCAGGTGCTGATCCTCCATCCGGACATGCACGGCCTGGTCGTGGACGGGGGTGGGTCGGCCACCGTCTACGACTTCAACGCCGGTTGATGGCGGGTCACCGGAGCGACCGCCATGCCCAGTGAACCGTCCAAAGAGCTCGTCGCCGTGGCCAACACCCATCCGGGCCGGGACTACCAGGTCCGTTGCCAATGCCCCGAGTTCACCTGCCTGTGCCCGTTGACCGGTCAGCCCGACTTCGCCACCGTCACCGTGGCCTACGTGCCCGACCGTTCTCTCGTGGAGCTCAAGTCGCTCAAGCTGTACCTGTGGAGCTACCGCAACGAGGGCGGTTTCCACGAGGACATGACCAACCGCATCCTCGACGACCTGGTGGCCGCCATTGCCCCGCGCCGGATGACGGTGACGACGGACTGGCTGGTCCGGGGCGGGATCCACACCGTGGTGGAGGCGTCACACCCGTAGACGGAGGCTGGTCCCGGCCGGCTCGTCCGGGTCGGGTGGCGCTCCGGCGTGAAACCGCCACCCCGGGCCGCCGTATCCTGGTTCGGTGATGGCAACCCCCCCGACCCGCGGGCCCGACGGCACCGGCTCCGGTGGTCCGGCGCCCGAACCCCGGACCTTCCACATCCGGACGTTCGGCTGCCAGATGAACGATCACGATTCGGAGCGGCTGGCCGGCGCCCTGATCGCCGACGGCCTGGTGGCCACCGAGGACCTCGAGTCCGCCGACGTGGTCGTGTTCAACACCTGCTGCATCCGCGAGAACGCCGACAACAAATTCTACGGCCATCTGGGCAACCTCAAGGCGTTGCGCGAACGTCGGCCCGACATGCAGATCGCGGTGGGCGGTTGCCTGGCCCAGATGGACAAGGATCGCATTCGCGACCGTGCCTCGCACGTGGACGTGGTGTTCGGGACCCACAATCTGACCCGGGCGCCGGCGCTGCTGCGGCAGGCCGCCTCGTCGGGCCCGGTGGTCGAGATACTCGACGAGCCGCTGCCGTCCTCGGATCCGGCGACCGGCGACCGGCAGGTGGCCCTGGCCGCGGTGCGGGATCTTCCCTACGCCGCATGGGTCACCATCCAGACCGGTTGTGACAACTCGTGTGCATTCTGCATCGTCCCCTCGGTGCGCGGCGGCGAGGTCTCCCGGCAACAGGACGACCTGGTATCCGAAGTGCGCGCCCTGGCCGGCCGGGGCGTCACCGAGGTGACGCTGCTCGGCCAGAACGTGAACTCCTACGGGCGCGACCTCACCCGGCGCCGGCCCCTCTTCGCCGCCCTGCTGCGGGCGGTGGGGGCGGTGGAGGGCATCCGCCGGGTGCGGTTCACCAGCCCGCATCCGAAGGACCTCCGTCCCGAGACGATCGCGGCCATGGCCGAGACACCTGAGGTCTGCAACCACCTCCACCTCCCGTTGCAGTCGGGCTCGGACGCCACCCTCTCCGCCATGCGTCGCGGGTACACCGCAGCGCGGTACCTGGCCCGACTGGCCGAGGCCCGGGCGGCCATTCCCGACCTGGCCGTGACCACCGACCTGATCGTCGGGTTCCCCGGGTGAGTCCGACGACGACTTCGAACGCACCCTCGAGGTGGTGGCCGAGGCCGCCTACGACAGCACGTACACCTTCATCTTCTCCCCCCGGCCCGGGACCAGGGCGGCGGCGATGACCGACCGGTTCGTGCCCGCCGAGGTGGTGGCCGATCGCTTCGAGCGGCTGCGGGTGGTGGTGGAGCGGTCGGCCCTGGCCCGGCACCGCGACCGGATCGGCCGGGTCGAAGAGGTGGTGGTCGAAGGGCCGTCCAGGCGGGACCCGACGGTGATCACCGGGCGGACCAGCCAGAACAAGCTGGTCCACTTCCCGCCGGTGGTCGGATCCCCGGCGGCCACCGGTTCGTTCGCCGACGTCCATGATCACCGGCGCCGGTCGGCACCACCTCACCGGCGAACTGCTCGGGGTAACGGCTCGGCCCTCCCATCGGGTGCGCATCCCGGTGTCCTCCGCCTGAGGAGCGGCCGATGGCGACGGTGGCCCGCCGCCCGCCGATGGTGGCCCTCCTCGGCCCGACCGCGTCGGGCAAGTCGGCGGTGGCCCGCCGGGTGGCCGGCGCCTTCGGCCGGCGACCGTCCGCCCCTCGAGCTGGTCTCGGTCGACTCGATGGCCGTCTACCGGGGCATGGACATCGGGACGGCCAAACCGACCCGGGAGCGGGCAGCGTAACCGCTATCACCTGATCGACCTGGTCGACGCGACGGAGGAGTTCACCGTCCAGCAGTTCCAGTCCGCCGGGCGCCTCGCCCTCGACGGCATCGCCGCCCGCCGTCACGGGGCCCTGCTGGTCGGGGGGACCGGCCTCTACCTGCGGTCGCTGGTCGACGACCTGACCTTCCCGGGCGCTATCCCGACGTGGCGTCCAGCTCGACCGCGGGCTCGACGCCGCCGGTCCCGACGGGAGCACGGCCGGGCCGGCGCTGGCCGCCTCCACCACCGGCTGGCCGGCCTCGACCCGGTGGCCGCCGGCCGCATCGACCCCACCAACCGCCGACGCCTGGTCCGGGCCCTCGAGGTCACCGTGGGGTCGGGCCGCCCCTTCTCCGTCTTCGGCCCGGGGCTCGAGCGCTACCCGCCGACCCCGGTGTCGTTGATCGGGATCCGCCCTCGATCCGGCCGAGCCTCGACCGGCGCATCGCCGAGCGGCTCGTACGGCTGATGGATCTCGGCTTCCTGGACGAGGTCCGGTCCCTGGCCGCCGCGCCCGGCGGCCTGTCGAGGACGGCCCGCCAGGCGCTCGGCTACCGCGAGCTCCTCGCCCATCTCGAGCAGGGCACGCCCCTGGCCGACGCCGTCGACCAGGCCGTCCGCCGCACCCGGTCCTTCGCCCGGCGGCAGATGGCCTGGTTCCGCCGTGATCCCCGTATCGTGTGGGTGGGGCCGGATGCCGACCCGGTGGCTGCGCGTGGCCGCCCGCTTCGGGGAGATTCGCCCGGGACGGTGCCGGGGTGGGAGACTGGTCCCCAGCACGATGAGTCAGCCGCCGCCAGAGCCGACGTTCGCTCCACCTGACCAAGCACCATGGTGCCGGCAACGACTTCCTGGTGCTGGTGGACGTCGACGACCGCCGGCCGCTCGACCCGGAGTTGGTGCGCGCCCTGTGCGACCGCCGATTCGGCGTCGGCGCCGACGGGTTCATCCGGGTCCTCCCGGCCGGCGGTGAGGCCGATCTGGCCATGGATCTCCGCAACGCCGACGGCGAGCGGGGCCGAGATGAGCGGCAACGGCATCCGCTGCCTGGCCCAGGCGGCGGTGGAGGCCGGCCTGGTCACGCCCCCGGTGTTCACCGTGTCGACCCTGGCCGGGATCCGGACGGTCGAGTACCGGCCCGGCGAGACGCCCGGCTCGGCCAGGGCGTCGGTGGACATGGGGGAGGCGGTCCTCGGCCCGGACCAACCCCAGCAGTTCGCCGACCGGCGGGCCCGCCAGGTCGACATGGGCAATCCCCACCTGGTCCTCCTCGGACCCGACCCGGCCGGGGTCGACGTCGCCGAGCTCGGGAGCCGGCTCCAGGAGGTGCACCCGGGAGGGATCAATGTCGAGTTCATCTCGGTCGGCCCCGGCGCCGACGGCCATCGACCCTCCGGGTATGGGAGCGCGGGGTGGGGGAGACCGAGGCCTGCGGCACCGGGCAGCGCCGCCGCCGCCGCCGCCGCCCGGAGCTGGGGCCTGGTGGGCGAGACGGTCGCCGTGCACAACCCGGGGGGCACGCTCCAGGTCTCCTGGGCGCCGCGGGGTGTGGCTGAAGGGCCCGGTCCGCAAGGTGGCCGAGATCGATGTGGACCCGCGGGAGATCCTGGAGGCGGCCCGGCCGTGACGCCGACCGACTCGGCCTTCACCGACACCCTCATCTCCCGGACCGTCCGGGAGCGGATCGTGTTGGTGGGTGTCACCCTGCCCCACGACCACGGCTGGCCGACACCGAGGCCGGGCTCGACGAGCTGGCCCTGCTGGTGGCCACGGCCGGCGCCGACGTGATGGAACGGGTCGTGCAACGCAGGGCCACCCCTGACCCCGCCACCTATCTGGGCAAGGGCAAGACCGACGAGCTGCTGGCGGTCTGCCTGGCCGTCGATGCCGACACCGTGGTCTTCGACGACGACCTCTCGCCGGCCCAGCAACGGAACCTGGAGCGGATCCTCGGGTCGGACCGCCATCGACCGGACCGCGGTCATCCTCGACATCTTCGCCCAGAACGCCCGCACCCCCGAAGGCCGCGCCCAGGTCGAGCTGGCCCTCCTGCGCTACCGGCTGCCCCGCCTGCGGGGCCGGGGGCGGTCGCTTCAGCCAGCAGGCCGGTGGCATCGGGACCCGGGGCCCGGGCGAGACCAAGCTCGAGGTCGACCGGCGGCGTCTGGTCCGGCGGATGACCCGGCTCGAGTCCGACCTCCGCCAGCTCGACCGGACCCGGCGTACCCAGCGGCGGGGACGGGCCCGGTCGCGGCAGCGGACGGTCTCCCTGGTCGGCTACACCAATGCCGGCAAGTCGACGCTGCTCAACCGGCTGTGCGGGTGCCGACGTCCTCGTCGAGAACCGGCTGTTCTCCACGCTCGACCCCCGGACCCGCCACCTCGACCTCCCCGGCGGCGAGACGGTGCTGGTCACCGACACGGTCGGCTTCGTGCGCAAGCTTCCCCACCAGGTGGTCGAGGCCTTCCGCTCCACCCTCGAGGTGGTGTGCGACTCCGACCTCATCGTCCACGTGGTGGACGGGTCGGCCCCCGACTTCGAGGGACAGGTCGACGCGGTCCGGACCGTGCTGGCCGAGATCGGCGCCGACGGCCTCCCCGAGCTACTGGTGGTCAACAAGGCCGACGCCGTGGCCGCGCCGGGACCGAGGCCGCCGAGGAGGCCCGTCGGCTGATGGCCGCCCACCCCGGTTCGGTGATGGTCTCGGCCCGCACCGGGGAGGGGATCGACCGCTCTGCTGGAGGCCCTCGGCGACCGGCTCCGGGTCGGTGACCGGGTGGTCGAGCTGGTCGATCCCCTGGGCCCGGGGCGACGTGCTGGCCGCCGTGCACCGGGAGGGCGAGATCGTGGGCGAGGTGGCCGGCGAGCATCGACCCGCATCCACGTGGTGCTCGACGCGGTCGGGGAAGTCCCGCTTCGCGGAGTTCCTGGCCTCGTGACGGCGCCCGACGCCCGGCGACCGGCCGGCGGTTCGCCCCGCCGCCCTACCCCTATGACCGCCTGGCCACGCTCAAGGCCGCGGCCGAGGAGCGTTCGGCGAGGCCGGGGGCGTGGTCGACTGCTCGATCGGCACTCCCTGCGACCCGCCACCGGCCTTCGTCCTGGAGGCCATGGCCGACTCGGATGCCGAGCGCGGGCTATCCGGCCTCGGCCGGGTCGCCCGCCTACCGACGGGCCGCGGCCGGATGGTTGGCCCGTCGGTTCGGGGTGACGGTCGATCCCGACACCGAACTGGCCGCCTGTGTCGGGACCAAGGAGTTCGTGGCCTCGACCGCCCAGTACCTCCGTCTTCGCACTCCGGGCCGGGACACGGTGCTGTACCCGTCGGTGTCGTACCCGACCTACGCCATGGGGGCGCGGCTCGGCGGCTGCCGCGCGTCGCCGTGCCGGAACTGCCCGGGGTGGCCTCGACCTTTCCTCGATCGACGCCGCCGACACCGAGCGGGCCCTGCTGCTGTGGACCAACTCGCCGTCCAACCCGACCGGCCTGCTGACCGACCTCGACGGGGCGGCCGGGTGGGGGCGGGACCACGGGGTCCCGGTCTTCTCCGACGAGTGCTACGCCGAGTTCACCTGGGACGGGCCCCCGAGGACGGCGCTGGCCACCGGGCTGGAGGGGTGGTGGCCGTCCACTCCCTGTCGAAGCGCTCCAACCTGGCCGGGGTGCGGGCCGGCTTCTTCGCCGGCGACCCCGAACTGGTCGGCTACCTCACCGACGTCCGACGCCACGCCGGTCTCATGGTCCCCGGCCCGGTGCAGGCCGGCGCGCTGGCCGCATTCGCCGATGACGACCATGTCGATCGCCAACGCCACCGCTACCACGAGCGGCTCGACTTCCTCCGCCGGCAGCTGGCCGCCGCCGGGCTCCCCGACCCCGATGCCCGCCGGCGGCTTCTACCTCTGGGTGCCGGTACCGGCGCACGGTGGACGGAGGCGGTTGGGGGCTGGCCGAACGCCTGGCCCTCGACGGCGGTCTGCTGGTCAGCCCGGGCGATCTCTACGGGCCCGACGGTGCCGGCTTCGTCCGGGTGGCCGTCGTCCAGCCCATGGAGCGTCTGGCCCTGGTGGCCGAGCGGTTGGCCCGGCCACCGCGTCCTGCCGCCGGTCCTGACCGGCGCCGGGCGGCTGGGGTCGCCGGGCCCAGGGCTAACGTCTCACCCCATGGCAGACCTCCAATCCCAGATCGAAGAGCTGTGGAACCGCGCGTCGCGAGCTGGGACCGACCGATACCGACGCCCTGGCCGTCGTCACCGAGGCCATCGAGATGCTGGACCGGGGCGACCGCCCGGGTGGCCGAGGTCGACCCGGCCACCGACAAGGTGGTGGTGCACCGATGGCTGAAGCAGGCCATCCTCCTGCTGTTCCGTCTGCGGGCGATGGAGACGGTCGAGGTCGGGCCGTTCGAGTTCGCCGACAAGCTGCCCTTGAAGACGGACTACGCCGGCTCCGGGGTGCGAGTGGTGCCCGGGGCCTCGGCCCGTTGGGGATCGTTCCTCGGCAACGGGCGTGATCTGCATGCCCAGCTACGTCAACATCGGCGCCCGGGTCGGGGCCGGCACCATGGTCGACACATGGGCCACGGTGGGGTCGTGCGCCCAGATCGGGGAGCGGGTCCACCTCTCGGGCGGCGTGGGCATCGGCGGCGTGCTCGAACCGGCGCAGGCCGCCCCGGTCGTCATCGAGGACGAAGTGATGATCGGCAGCCGGTCGCATGATCACCCAGGGGGCGCGGGTCGGGCGGGGCTCGGTGCTGGGCGAGGGCACCATCCTGAACCCCGTCGATCCCGGTCATCGACGCCGAGACCGGTGACGAGCTGAGCCGGGGCACGTCCCGCCTGGTCGTGGCCGTGCAGGCGTCGCGGCGCCGGGACTACCCGGGGGGCGAGTTCTTCCTCCCCTGCGTGCTGGTGATCAAGCGGCTTACCGAGGGGGAGCGCCACGACAAGGCACGGCTGAACGACATCCTCCGCCAACACGGCGTCTCGACGTGACCGCCGACATGCCCGACGGACTGTTCGGGCTGGCCACCGCCGCTGGTCGCCATTCCGTCGGTCAGCCATCACGAGGCGCAGATGGCCGATGCCGTGGAAACCGCCCTGCGCGCTGCCCGTGGCTGGAGGTGGAGCGGGTCGGGGACAACGTGATCGCCCGCACCGAGCTCGGCCGGGCGCCGGGTCCTGCTGGCCGGCCATCTCGACACGGTGCCGCCTGTCGGGGGCAACGAGGAACCGCGGCTCGAGGGCGACGTCCTCTACGGCGTGGGGGCCGGCGACATGAAGGGAGGGCTGGCCGTCATGCTCCACCTGGCCGCACGTCTTGCCGAGCCGGCCGTGGACGTCACCTGGTGCTTCTACGTCTGCGAGGAGGTCGAACAGGAGTTCAACGGACTGGTCCAGCTGTTGGACGCCGCGCCCCGAGCTGCTCGGACGCCGACGCCGCCATCCTCGGGCGAGCCGACCGGCGGGGTCGTGGAGGCCGGGTGCCAGGGGACGTTCCGGGTCCGGGTCGCCCTGCGCGGGCGAACGGGCCCACACCGCCCGCCCGGCCGCCGGGCGCAATGCCATCCACCGGCTGGCCCCGGTGCTCGACGCCGTGGCCGGCTACCGGAGCCGCGCGGCCGGTCCTCGACGGCTGCGAGTACGCCGAGCAGCTCCAGGCGGTCGAGGTCGAGCGGCGGGGTGGCCGCCAACGTCGTCCCCGACGAGGCCATCGTGCTCGTCAACCACCGGTTCGCCCCGGACCGGTCGGTCGAGGAGGCCGAGGCGTCGGTGCGGGAGCTGCTCGGCGCCTCACTCGAGCCGGGGGACCGGTGGGAGCTGGTCGAGTTCGCCGCCGGCGCCCCGCCGGCTCTGGACCATCCGCTGCTCGCCCGGCTGGTCGAGGCGACCGGGTCCCCGCCCCGGGCCAAGCTGGGCTGGACCGACGTGGCTTCGTTCTGGGCCCATGGGATGCCGGCCGCCAACTTCGGCCCGGGCGACCCGCTGCTGGCCCACACCCCGGACGAGCATGTCAGCCGGGCGAGCTCGACGGGCGCGGCGGGCTCGACGCCCTGTTGCTCCGGGCCGGGTAGCGACCGACCGGGGCCGCCCCGCTGATCAGAGCCGGCGCAGGACCGTGACCACCTTGCCGTAGACGGTCACCTCGTCGGGCTCGAACTCCATCGGGGACAGGCGCTCGTTGGCCGGGCGTGAGCACGACCTTGCCGCCGCGGCGGCGAGAACCGTCTTGACGGTCGCCTCGCCGTCGGGGATCCCGGCCACCACGACGTCACCCTGCTCGGCGTCGGGCTGCTGGCGCACCACGACGTAGTCGCCGTCCATGATCCCGGCCTCGATCATCGAGTCGCCCCGGACCTTGACCATGAACAGCGTGCCGGTGCCGGTGAAGTCCTCGGGGAGGGGGTAGAGCTCCTCGACGTTCTCCTGGGCCAGCACGCCGGTGCCGGCGGCGACGTCGCCCGACCAGGGGGACATGGCGGATGGGTCGGGCTCGACGATGACCTTGGAGGACGGGTCGTAGCAGACCTCGATGGCCCGGGGCTTGGTCGGGTCCCGCCGCAGGTATCCCTCGCGCTGGAGCACGGCCAGGTGGGCGTGGACGGTCGAGGACGAGGTGAGCCCCACCGACTCGCCGATCTCGCGGACCGACGGGGGATAGCCCCGGCTCCCGCACCGCCTCGGAGATGCAGTCCAGAATCTGCTTGCGCTTGGTGCTGAGTACCTGGGCCATGTCCTCCCCTTGGTCCCGTTCGTGGCATCTGGCCGCCGCCGGCGAACATCTGTTTGTCAGACCTAGCCCGGGCAGTGCCGCCCCGAAAGCAAACACCCGTTCGAAAAATGGCTTGACACGAACAGATGTTCGTGGTCAGATGGCCTCATGACGAACACAGGTTCGATCGAGTCCGGAGCGGCGCCGGGCCGGTGACCGCCACCCGGCGCGACCTGCCCGAGCGTCGACGAGCGCGTGCCGGCACACCCGTCCGCCGCCGGCTCCGGGTCGGTCGGCGGCGCCGGCGAGGTCCGGCCGGCTCCGGCTGGCGCCGCTCACCGTGGTCCCCGACGGCGGCCCACCGGACTCGCCGAGCCGGCGGCGCGGCCCCGATCCCGCCGGGTCCGGCGCCGTCGGGCGCTGCTGGCCGTCATCGCCCTGCTCCTGATCGCACTTGCTCTTCCGCTGGGCGGGACCGGTGGTCACTCCCACCCTACCGGTTCCGCTCTGGCGGAGACCCGGGGCCCGGTCGTCTACACGGTCCAGCCCGGCGACACGCTCTGGTCGATCGCCGAACGGCTCGACCCGACCGCGGACCCGCGGCCGCTGGTGGCCAAGCTGGCGGCGCAGACCGGGTCGGACACGTCGTCCCCGGGGAGCGGATCGTCCTTCCCTGACCGTCCGCAGGCCGCTGGCGAGCTGCCCGGCGGCCGGTTGGCGACGGCGTGAGCGAGGAGTTGGGCACTAGCCTCGTGCTGTGCGGTGTCCTTGGTGTCTGGCCGACGACGACCGGGTGGTCGATTCACGGCTGGCCGAGGACGGCGCAGCCATCCGGCGGCGCCGCGAGTGCTCGGATGCGGCCACCGGTACACCACCTTCGAGCGCATCGACGAGATTCCTCTGATGGTGGTCAAGCGCTCGGGGGCAGCGCAGCCGTTCGACCGGGGCAAGCTGATCGACGGATTGCGGGCGGCGACCAAGAACCGCCCGGTGACCGAAGACGCAGCTCGAGGCAGTCGCCCGCGAGGTCGAGGACGAGCTCCGCGAGGACGGCTCCGAGCCGACCTCCGAGCAGGTCGGTACTGTCGGTCCTCGAACGGCTCCGGGTGCTCGACGAGGTGGCCTATCTCCGCTTCGCCAGCGTGTACAAGGGATTCGAGGGCGTGGACGACTTCCGACGGGAGGTGGGCCTCTCACCAAGACGACGGCGCCCAAAGCAGCGGGCGGCTAGTTCGATGGCCGAGCTCGTGCTCCGACGCACCGGCGCGGGCGCTGGCCATCTACGCCCATCCCGACGATCCGGATGTCTCCTGCGGGGGCACCCTGGCCGCGCTGGGCCAAGGCCGGCTGCGAGGTGCACCGTGCTCCTGTGCACCGACGGGGGCAAGGGTTCGTCCGACCCCTCCGTCGACCCCGCGCGAGCTGGTCCGCCGGCGGGCGGCCGAGGCGGCCGAGGCCGGCGGCCCTGCTCGGGGTGGTCGGCCAGGAGTGGCTCAACTACCCCGACGGTGAGCTGTCCGACGACGCCGTCCTGCGCGAGGCGCTGGTGGCCGCCATCAGGCGGCTCCGACCCGAGGTGGTGCTCTGCCCCGACCCCACCGCCGTCTTCTTCGGACAGGAGTACTTCAACCACCGGGACCACCGGATCATCGGATGGGCCGCACTCGACGCCGTGGCGCCGGCCGCGCCGCTCCCGCACTACTTTCCCGATGCCGGACCGGCCCACCAGGTGTCGACCGTGCTGTTGACGGGCACGCTGAGCCCGACGTGTGGGTGGACATCTCGGCCACCGTCGACGTCAAGGGCGAGGCGGTGGGGTGCCACCGGAGCCAGTTTCCCGACGGCGTGGAGTGGGCGTCGACGGCGGTCAGGCTGGGGGCGGAGGACGCCGGGCATCAGGCCGGTGTGGCCTACGCCGAAGGGTTCCGGAGGTTGCGACTCGGTGGGTGAGCCGTGGGCCCCGGGCCCGCCCGCCGGCGCGGGTCCGACCTCACCGGGGGTGGTCCGCACCCGAGCGGGTCATCCTCCATGTCGACATGGATGCCTTCTTCGCCTCGGTGGAGGTCCTCGACGATCCGTCGCTGGCCGGTCTGCCGGTGATCGTCGGCGGATCGGGGAGCCGGGGTGTGGTCGCCGCCTGCACCTACGAGGCACGCATGTTCGGCGTCCACTCGGCCATGCCGTCGGCGGTGGCCCGTCGGCTCTGCCCCGATGCCGTCTTCGTGGACGGGCGGTTCCACCGGTACATGGAGGAGAGCAGGAAGCTGCACCAGATCTTCGAATCGGTGACCCCGCTGGTCGAGGGGATCTCCCTCGACGAGGCCTTCCTCGACGTGACCGGGTCGAGGCAGCTGCTGGGCGACGGACCGGGCATCGCCGCCCGATCCGCCGACGGGTGGCCGATGAGCTCAAGCTCACCTGTTCGGTGGGGGTGGGCCGTTCGAAGCTGATGGCCAAGCTGGCATCGAAGGCGGCCAAGCCCATCGCCGACCGGGGAGGGATCGCCCCCGGCGCCGGCGTGGTCGTGGTTCCGCCCGACGGCGAGCTCGAGTTCCTCCACCCGTTGCCGGTGCGTGCACTGTGGGGGGTCGGCCCGGTCACCGGCCGGCGACTCGAGGCGCTCGGCATCACCACCGTCGGCGATATCGCCGCCCTCGGTCCCGGAGTGCTCGAACGGTACCTGGGCGCTTCCCAGGGGGCCCATCTGGCCGAGCTGTCCCGGGGCCACGACCCCCGCCCGGTGGTTCCCGAACAGGCAGCCAAGTCGATCGGGCACGAGGAGACCTTCGGCACCGACATCTGGGACCTGGCCGAACTGCATGAGCACCTGGTGCGCATGGTGGACGCCTCCGCCACCGCGTTGCGTGCGCCCAGCTGGCCGCCCGCACCGTCAACATCAAGGTCAAGTTCTCCGACTTCACCCTCCTCACCCGGTCCCACACGATGCAGCACCCCGATCGACGCCTCCCCGGCGGTGGCCGCCGTGGCCGGCGCCCTGCTGGACACCGTCGATCTGAAGATGGGGGTCCGGCTGCTGGGCGTCAGCCTGTCCGGCTTCGGCCGTCAGGAGCCGGGACCCAGCTCAGCCTCGATCTGGGCTCGTTCGGATCGGGCCCGGACGACGGTGCCGGATCCGGACCGGCCACCTCCCCCGAGGCCGCCGAACTGCTGGACCGGGCCCACGAGGAGGCCGAGCGGATCCAGCACTCGTGGGGATCGGTGACGACCGCCGTCGATGCGATACGGGCTCGCTACGGCGGGTCGTCGGTCGGGCCTGCGTCCCTGGTGGGGGCCGATGGACTGCGTATCCGCCGGCGGGGGGAGGCCCAGTGGGGTCCGACCGCCCCCGCGTCACCCGCTGAGGGTGAAGAATGATGAGCCCCACCTTGTAATATGGTTAGCGGTGCCTGGTCAACGGACGGTGTCTGGTCAAGGAGGCGACGACCGTTGACCCTGGTTGCAGCAGTTGCGCGGTGTTTTCGAGTGGGGGTTGCGCGAGGATGAGTAGGCCGAGGACCACCGGCATGGACCACGGGGCGAGGAGACGAGCTCTTGCCGCTCTCTGAACACGAACAGCGCATCCTGCACGAGCTGGAACAGTCCCTCTACCAGGAGGATCCTGACTTCGCGGAGCGGGTGCGCTCGGAAACGGTGTACCGCCACGCCGGCCGGTACTGCATCTGGTCGGCGTTGGTGTTCGTGGCTGCACTGGTCTTCATGTTCTTCACCTTCTCGCGGTCGGTGGTGCTCGGCTTCGCCGGGGTCGTGGTCATGTTCCTCTCCGGGGTGGTCTTCGCCAACAACGCCCGGCGGATGGGAAAGGCCGGCATCGACGACATCTCGCGCTCGCTCCACAGCCGCAACCTCGGCAACACCGTCCACGATCCGCGCGACTGGATCCGTGGGCGCTTCCACCGCGACGACTGACCGCTCCACGGTGGCTGTCGCGGGTCGCTCCGCACCGGGGGACCATGGGGACCGGCCCGGTGATCGGGGGACCGTGCTGGCTGTCGACATCGGCGGGACCAAGTTGGCCGCCGCCCTGGTCGAGCCCGGCGGGTCCATCGTGGTCGCCGACCGCGTGGCCACGCCCGACACCGACCGGGCCGAGGAGGTCTTCGGCGCGCTGGCCGCCCTCATCGCCCGGGTGAGATCGCAGAGCGACGCCGTCCCCGACATCTGCGGCGTCGGTTGCGGTGGCCCGATGCTCCGGGACGGCGAGACGGTGTCGCCGCTCAACATCAGGGCGTGGACCAACTTCCCGCTGCGCGATCGGTTGGCCGTCGAGACCGGTCTGCCGGTCGGCGTCGACAACGACGCCAAGGCCCTCGCACTCGGCGAGGGATGGCTGGGCGCGGCCCAGGGACTGGACGACTATCTGGCCATGGTCGTCTCGACCGGCATCGGCGGCGGCATCGTGCTCGACGGCCGGTTGCTCGACGGGGCGCTCGGAAACGCCGGCCACATCGGCCACGTGGTGGTGGAGCCCGACGGACGTCGGTGTCCGTGCGGCGGGCGCGGCTGCCTGGAGGCCGAGGCGTCCGGGCTGTCGATCGAGACGGTTACCGGGCGTCCGGCGGCCGAGGCGCCGGACTCGGTCAGGCGTCGCACCGGAACGCTGGTCGGCCGGGCGGTGGCGTCGGTGGCCAACCTGTTGGACCTCGAGCTGGTGGTGGTGGCCGGCTCGGTGGCCCTCGGGTTCGACGCCGCCTTCTTCGATGCCGCACAGGAGGAGATCGCCCTCCGGGCCAGACTCGACTTCTCCCGATCCACCCGGATCATCCGGGCCGGGCTCGGGGCCGACGGTCCGTTGGTCGGCGCCGCGGCGGTGGGCCACCGGGCGATGGCCACCGCGGCGGCGGGACGGAGTCCCGGTCGATGACGGCGAACCCCGATCGGCGTCCCGCCCATGGGATGGTTCCGTGGACCAACACCCCGGGCCTGGTCGAGGCGGTCCTGCGGCGCCCGGATCTGTGGTGGGCGGCACTCGGCGCCGTCCGTCGTCTGGCCGCGCCCGGTTGGTGGCGGTCCCCGCCGCGCCTGCCCCTGCCGGACCGCCGGCTGTGGCGCTTCCGGATGGTCACCGCCTACGGAAGCCCGATGCCGATCCGGAGGCCGCCGACCTGATCTCGTACCTCGAGTGGTGCCGGTCGACCGGTGGTCACCGCCGAAGCCCGCACCGTGCGGCTCCTGGTCACCTGGATGCGACCCACTCAGGCTAATTTCCGGGTTGATGGATCGACGATCGAAGCTCGCGGCCAGGATGGTGACCAACAAGAGGTCGCCGTCTGACGGACATGAGCCGGTCCGGTCACCGAATTCCCCGTCGCGTCGCGCCCTGGTGCTCAATGCCACCTTCGAACCGCTAGGGATCGTGTCCTCCCGGCGAGCCGTGCTGCTGGTGATCGATACCAAGGCCGAACTCGTGCACACGACCGAGCGGGTGTTCCGTGCCGAGCGGCTGACCGTGCCCGAACCGTCGGTGGTCCGGCTGGTCCGTTACGTCCAGGTTCCACGTCACTACCGGGTGGCCGTGAACCGGCGGACGGTCTTCGCCCGCGACGGTTCGCGGTGCCAGTACTGCGGGTCGGCCGCCGAGAACCTCGACCACGTCATCCCGCGGAGCAAGGGCGGACCCCACACCTGGGAGAACGTCGTGGCTGCCTGTCGGCGCTGCAACACGCGCAAAGAGGACCGGTTGCCCCACGAGGCCGGGATGGTCCTCCGCTCGACCCCGGTGGCTCCCCGTCACCGGGTCCAACTGCTCGCCCTGTGCGGGGGAGGGAGCGAGGACTGGAACACCTACCTGGGGGCGGGCACTGATCACCGGGTGCCGATGACGGCCTGAGCCCCGAGGCTCTGCGTCGACCCCCGGCGGCCGGGATACCTGGGAGCGGGTGAGCCATCTGGTGTCCACCATCCTGTCGGGGGTGTGGCCCTTCGTGGTCACCAACATCGACGACTTCGTCGTGCTCACCGCCCTGTTCGTCACCGTCCACCACGGCGGACCGACGCCGGCCGGGATCGTCCTGGGCCAGTACCTCGGGATGGGGGCGCTGGTGGCGGTCAGCGTCATCGCCGCCACCGGGCTGGCCCTCGTGCCCGAGCGGTGGATCGGGCTGCTCGGCTTCATCCCGATGGCCCTCGGTGTCCGCGGCCTGGCCCGGGCTCGGCGACACCGCCATCAAGGAGTTCCACCGGCTGTGGGTGTCGCCGGTGTGGCCGGAGTCGCGGGACTCACCGTGGCCAACGGTGCCGACAACATCAGCGTCTACATCCCGCTCTTCCGTCAGGCCGGAGCGGGAGCCACGTCGGTCTACGTCCTCGTCTTCGCCGTACTGGTCGGACTGTGGTGCCTGGTCGCTCGCCTGGTGGCCGGCCGGCGGTCGTTGATCGCCCTGGTGCCGCGAGTGGGGTACTGGCTGGTGCCGGTGGTCTATATCGCCGTGGGCATCAAGATCCTGGTGACCTCCGGGCTGATCACCGGGTGACAGCATGGTCGGGTGTCGGAGGAATGGTGGGTGCAAGAACGCACGGGTGACGCTGCTTCGCTGCACGCGGCGTGGCCGGAGGTCCGGGCCCGGACCGGAGGGCGGGCGGTCGCCGTCTGCCGGGTGACGGAACCGGCCGTGGTCCTCGGCTCCACCCAGTCCGAGGACGCGGTCGACCGACGTCGGGCGGCGGCGGCCGGGGTCCAGGTGGCCCGGAGGAGATCGGGCGGGGGAGCGGTGCTGGTGACCCCGGAGGATCCGGCGTGGGTCGACGTCTGGGTGCCGGCCGGCGATCCGTTGTGGCGGGATGACGTCGGCCGTGCCTTCGACTGGCTGGGGGACAGCTGGGTGTCGGCACTCGGAGACTTGGGGCTCTCCGGGATCTCGGCCCACCGTGGCGGGTACGTGGTGTGCACCCGGTGGGCGACGTCGGTGTGCTTCGGGGGGGTGGGGACCGGCGAGGTGGTGACCGACGACGGGAGGAAGGTGGTCGGTCTGGCTCAGCGGAGGAACCGTGACGGGACCTGGTTCCACGGAGCCTGCTATCTCCGTTGGGATCCGGGCCCCCTCGTCGACATCCTGGCTCTGTCCCCGGTCGAACGGGCGGCGGCGGCCGACGGACTGCGCGGCGCCGCCACCGGCGTGGCCGATCTCGTCCCGACCGGACGAGATCCCATCGCCGCCCACACGCTCGTCTCGTCGCTGGTCGCCGCCCTTCCCTGAGCCGCGCTCCGGGGGCCGGCGGGGGCGCCCAACCCCAGTCGGCGCCCGGTCGCCGCAGCCACCTCCCGTCGACCCGGCCGGTGCCGCCGGTCGACTTCTGTCGTCGGCCCGGCGCGCGCCGCGGTCCGTTTCCGTCACCAATGAGGTCATTTTGGGTCCGAGTGGTTGACCGGTGGGGGAGTGGGGCGTAAAGTGGCGCAAAGTGGTGTGAAAGGGAGGATCCCGACCAATCGGGTTCCGGGCACTGCGGGGAGCATTGTGGGAGCAATCACCAGTGGCACGGTTCTTCGGCAGGTACGAGCACTCGCTCGACGACAAGGGAAGGGTGATCCTGCCGTCGAAGTTCCGCGGACCCTTCGAGCACGGCGGCTACTTGACCGAGTATCAGGACGGGTGCTTGTCGCTGTGGACGCCGGACCAGTTCGAGCTCCAGATGGAGACCATGCTGGAGCGGGCCACCACCGGGAGGAGCGACCGGAACCTGGTGAGGCTGTGGGCCTCGACCTCGCACGAGATGGAGGTCGACCGGCAGGGCCGGATGGCCATCCCGGCACGCCTTCGGGAGTACGCCGGCCTGGTGGGCGACGTCCTGGTTCTCGGCGCGATCGACCGGGTGGAGCTCTGGAACCGGGAGACCTGGGACCAGAAGGTCCTGCCCGAGGAGGAACGACTCACCCAGGGCGACGACGGCTGAGTGACCCGGTGCCCCTCCATCTCGTCCGCAGCGCCGCCCCCGGCACCCCCGCCCCGGCGTCCGACCAGGCCCGGATCAGCCCCGACCACCCGGCCGGTAGTTCCGCAGGGTCCGACCCGGTCGACGACCGGGCCCCGATCAGGACCATCTCCTCGTCCCCCTCACCCCACCAGACACCCGCCGGCGGGTGGTCGGACGGTGGCCACCGTCCGACCCCCTTCGAATCCGGCCTCGCCGCCGTCGCCCGGCACGACGTGCACATCGAGCGCGTCTGGCCCATGCGCAGTCCCTCGACCGGATCTCTGGGAGAATCCTCCTCCGCCTACTTCCAGAGTGAGCGTCGCGGCACTCCACCCGCAAGCATCGTGCCGGTCGAGGGACTGCGGATGAACCAGGCATTTGCCCATGAGCCGGTCATGACCACCGAGGTGGTCGAGCTGTTCAGCCCGGTGCCCCCGGGCCTGATCGTCGACGCCACCCTGGGAGGTGGCGGGCATGCCGCGGCGCTGCTCCGGGCCAATCCGGGGATCACCATCCTCGGGATCGACCGGGACCCGCTGGCCGTGGCCGCCGCCACCGGGACCCTGGCCCCTTTCGGCAACCGGGCCACGGTCCGCCAGTCGCGATTCGACGCCGTGGCCGGGGTGGTCAACGACGTCCGTGACCGGTCCGGAACCCCGGTCGACCAGGGAGGGGTGAGCGGCGTCCTATTCGACCTCGGCGTCAGCTCGCCGCAACTCGACGTCCCCGGCCGGGGGTTCTCCTATCGCCGCGACGCCGTCCTCGACATGCGGATGGACCCGACGACCGGCCGCACCGCGGCCGACGTGGTCAACCAGTACGACGAGGATGCCCTGGTCGAGATCTTCGCCGACAACGGCGAGGGGCGGTTCGCCCGCCGTATCGCCCGGGCCATCGTCGCCGCCCGGCCGCTGACCACCACCGGGCAGCTGGCCGACGTGGTCCGGGAGGCGATCCCCGCCGCCACCCGGCGCACCGGCGGACACCCGGCCCGCCGGGTGTTCCAGGCCATCAGGATCGCCGTCAACGAGGAGCTCGACCAGCTGGCCACCGCCCTCGGTGACGCGCTCGACCTGCTGCGTCCGGGAGGTCGGTGTGTGGTCATCGCCTACCACTCGGGCGAGGACCGCCTGGTCAAGTCGTTCTTCACCCGCATGGCGACCGACAACTGCCAGTGCCCGCCCGGACTTCCCTGCGTCTGCGGTGCCGACCCGCAGTTCCGCCTGGTGGCCCGCGGCGCCCGCCGCCCCTCCGAGGAGGAGGTGGGCCGCAACCGGCGGGCCGAGGCCGCCCGGCTCCGGGTCATCGAGCGCCGCCCCGATGCCATCGACGGCGCCGGCGCCACCGACCGCCCGGCTGCGACCGGGGACTCCGCCGCCGGGGAAGTGGCCTGATGGCCCCGCCGACCTCCGTCGCCCACCCGCTGCCGTCCCGCGCCGCCCCCCGTCCCGAGCCCCAGCGGCCCCGGCGCCCACCGCTCCGGATCCTCGAGCCCCGCCGCCGTCGCCGCCCGGCGACCCGGTCCGTCCGCCGATCGACCATGTGGCTGTCGGGAGCCCTGGTGGTCGGGAGCCTTCTGTCCGTGGTGGTCGGTGATGCCCTGGTCAGCCAGGGCCAGGTCCGTCTGGCCGACACCCAATCCCAGCTGGCCGCGGCCGTGACCGTCCAGAAGAGCCTCCAGGTGGAGGTGGCGGGCAAGGCGGCACCGCCGGTGGTGGTGCAGAAGGCCAAGAGCATGGGCCTGGTCACCTCGCCCCAGGTGGTCTATCTGCCCCAGGTGCCACTCAACGTCCCCCTCCCCGTTCCCCAGACCGCACCACTGGCTGGTCAGTGAGCCCATCCATTCTGTTGGGGCGGCGCACACGCGCCATGCGACTGGTGCTGGCCCTGGTGTTCGTCGCCCTCGTGGTCCGGCTGGTCGGCGTGCAGGAGCTCGGCCACCAGCACTACGCCTCCCTGTCCACCTCGGAGCTCAGCCAGACCGTCACCATCCCCGCCGTCCGCGGCGGCATCTACGACCGGAACGGCGAGGTGCTGGCCGAATCGGTGACCAAGCAGACGGTGGTGGCCGATCCGCTCCTGATCAACCACCCGACCACCATCGCCGCCGCCCTCTCCCCGGTCCTCAAGATCCCCACCGGTCGGCTCCGGAGCGAGCTCACCGAGCCGTCCGGGTTCGTCTACCTGGCCCACCGGGTCCCGAATGCGGTGGCCGCCAAGGTGGCGGCCCTGGATCTCGCCGGGATCAACCTCATCCCCGAGGCCCAGCGGGTACAGCCCGACGGGCAACTGGCTCTTCCCGTCGTCGGGACGACCGGATGGAACGGGAACGGGATGTCGGGACTCGAGTACCAGTACCAGAGGATGCTGGCCGGCCGATCGGGCACCGAGGACCTGTTGGAGTCGCCCAGCGGCGTGGCCCTCCCCGGAAACGGGAGCGGCTCGGTGGCCACCCAGCCCGGCACCGGGCTGGAGCTGACCGTCGACGAGTCGGTGCAGTACGTCGCCGAACAGGCCCTCGGGGCCGAGATCGCCGCCTCCCACGCCTTCAGCGGTATCGCCGTGGTCGAGGACGTGAAGACCGGCGACATCCTGGCCATGGCCGACCTGCAGGCGACGTCGGGATCGGCCACGACCGGGGCCACCGCCCCGGGCCGGGCGGCGCCGGGGCCCTCAGGCAGCCAGTCGACGACGGGACCCACCCTCATGTCGGGGGCCGACACCCTGCCCGCCGGTGTGGAGGAGGCCCCGTCCAACTCCGCCGTCACCCAGGTCTACGAGCCCGGATCGGTGTTCAAGCTGGTCACCTTCTCGGCCGCCCTCGGTGCCGGCCTGATCACCCCGAACCAGCAGCTCGAGGTGCCGTCGTCCCTCCGGATGGGTACTTACACCTTCCACGACGCCGAATCGCACGCCACCGAGAACCTCACGTCCAGTCAGATCCTGGCCCAGTCCTCGAACCTCGGGACCATCGAGATCGCCCAGAGGCTGGGGGAGGACCCCCTCCTGGCCCAGATCAACAACCTCGGCTTCGGCCGTCCGACCGGGCTCGGGTTCCCCGGCGAGTCGCAGGGCCTGGTGCCCGGAGCCAGCTCCTGGACCGGCACCTCGATCGGCTCGACCCCGATCGGGCAGGACGACGCCGTGACCGCCCAACAGATCCTCGATGCGTACAATGCCGTGGCCAATGGAGGGGTCTTCATCGCCCCCCGCCTGGTCCGGGGCACGGTGAGCCCCTCGGGCACCATGACCCCGGTGCGCCCGTCGGCCGCCCACCGGGTGATCACCCCGTCCACCGATGCCGAATTGACCACCATGCTCGAGGGGGTGGTGACCTCGGGGACGGGTACCGAGGCCGCAGTCGACGGCTACACGGTGGCCGGCAAGACGGGAACCGCCCAGATCCCCAATCCGAGCCACCTGGGCTACATCTCGGGGGCCTACGTGGGCTCGTTCGCCGGATTCGCCCCGGCCCAGAACCCCGTCCTGTCGGCGGTGGTGGTGCTCGACCACCCCCGGCCCATCTACGGCGGCGCGGTGGCGGCACCGGTCTTCTCCACCATCATGGCCTACGCCCTGCACCACTACGGGATTCCCACCACCACTGCAGGGACCACCTCGGCGTCGAATTCCGCCGTCGGTGGCACGGGTAGCATCTCGGTGCCAGCTGGAGCGACCACGGAAGGGCCCTAGGTGGGCCCCGACCTGAATCGCCGGAACCATCCCTTCCTTCCGACCTCCTGGAACTCCCTCCCGTGCTGATGACCAAGCTGATCCATGACATCGACATACTCGATGTCCGGGGCGATCCTGCGTCCACCGAGGTGACCGCGGTCGACTTCGACAGCCGTCGGGTCGGTCCCGGCTCGCTGTTCTGCTGTGTTCCCGGCGAACACACCGACGGCCATCTCCACGCCGCCCATGCGGTCATCGGCGGGGCCGCCTCGCTCCTCTGCGACCGGTTCCTCGAGCTCGACGTGACCCAGGTGCGGGTCACCCCGGGCGAGGTGAGGCCGGCCATGGCCGCGGCGGCCTCCGCTTTCCACGACCATCCGGCCCGGGCCATGACGATGGTGGGGGTGACCGGGACCAACGGGAAGACGACGGTGACCCAGCTGGTGCGCTCGGTCCTGGCTCATGCCGGGGTCCCGAGCGGGGCGATCGGCACCCTCGACGGGGCTCGGACCACCCCGGAGGCGCCGGTGCTCCACGCCCAGCTGGCCGGTCTCCGGGCCGAAGGGATCCGAGCCGTGGCCATGGAGGTGTCCTCGCACGGACTGGCCCAGCACCGGGTGGACGGCATCGCCTTCGACGTGGCCGCGTTCACCAATCTGAGCCGCGACCACCTCGACCACCACCAGACCATGGAGGAGTACTTCGCGGCCAAAGCCCGGCTGTTCGACCCGGCGTCGGCCAAGGCCGCGGTCGTCAACGTGGACGACCCGTGGGGCCGGAGGCTGGCCGACCAGATCGCCGGGCACCGGGTCATCCCGGTCCGGAGGTCGGATGCCTCCGACATCGCCCTCTCGGTGGGCTGGTCGTCCTTCCGGTGGCGCGGCCGTCCCCTCACCGTCCCGCTGTCGGGGGCCTTCAACGTCGACAACGCCCTGATGGCGGCCACCGTGGCCGACGCCCTGGGGGTGGACGCCGACCAGATCGCCGCCGGCCTGGCCGCGGCCCCGCCCGTCCCCGGCCGGATGGAGGTGGTGTCGGCCGGATCGCCGTTCACCGTGCTGGTCGACTACGCCCACACCCCGGCCGGCCTCGAGGTGGCCCTGTCGGCCGCCCGGGCGTTGGCCCGGTCCGGTCGGGTGATCAGTCTGTTCGGTTGCGGAGGAGACCGTGACCAGGGGAAACGGCCGGAGATGGGGGCGGTGGCGTCACGGTGGTCGGACGCGGTCGTGCTGACCTCGGACAATCCCCGAAGCGAGGACCCCGAGGCCATCATCGAACAGATCCGGTCCGGTGTCGGCCCCGGGGTGACGTTGGTGGTCGAGCCCGACCGGGCCGAAGCCATCGGACGGGCGATCGGGCTGGCCCTCCCCGGCGACGTGGTGGTCATCGCCGGGAAGGGTCACGAGACCACCCAGGTGGTGGCCGGTCAGGAGCGGCCCTTCGACGATCGGCTCGTCGCCCGGGACGCGCTCGCCACCACACCGAGGGACCCGCGGACGGGGGAGGGCCGACCATGATCTCGCTGATGACCTCGGGAGGGGTGGCCCTGTGGGTGGCGGTCCTGTCGACCCCGTTCCTCATCCGGTGGCTGGTCAAGAACAACATCGGTCAGCAGATCAGAGAGGACGGACCCCAGGTCCACATCGCCAAGGCCGGGACCCCGACCATGGGCGGCATCGGCATCGTGGCCGCGGTGGTGGTCGGCTACCTGGCCGCCCACGCCGTACCCGGGGTGAGGTTCTCGCGCTCGGGGGCGCTGATCATGCTGGCCCTGGTGGGGGCCGCCCTGATCGGGTTCGCCGACGACTGGATCAAGGTTCGCCACCGGCGCAGCCTGGGGCTCAACAAGCGAGCCAAGTTCGGCGCCCAGATCGGCCTCGGGGTGCTGTTCTCCCTCCTCGCCGTGTACTGGGCCCACGCCGCGACCACGCTCTCGTTCACCCGCTACGACTCGATCGGCTTCCACATGGGTACCGGGTTGTGGGTGGTGTGGGCCACGGTGATCATCGCCGCCGCCGCCAATGCGGTGAACCTCACCGACGGCCTCGACGGCCTGGCCGCCGGGGCGTCGACGTTCTGCTTCGCCTGCCTGGCCATCATCGGGTACTGGCAGTACCGGCACCTGGGCATCTACCACGTGGGGAACGCGTTGGACCTGGCCCTGGCGGCGGTGGCACTGGCCGGCGCCTGCCTGGGATTCCTGTGGTGGAACGCGGCTCCGGCCAAGATCTTCATGGGCGACACCGGATCGCTGTCCATCGGCTCGGCCCTGGCCGCCCTCTGCCTGCTGATGAACCTCGACCTCCTGCTGGTGGTCATCGGCGGCCTGTTCGTGATCGAGACGCTGTCGGTGCTGGTCCAGGTGGTGAGCTTTCGCGTCTTCCACCGCCGGGTGTTCCTGATGGCCCCCGTCCACCACCATTTCGAACTGCTGGGCTGGCCCGAGACCACGGTGATCGTCCGGTTCTGGATCCTGGCCGGGCTCTTCGCCGCCCTCGGCCTCGGCATCTTCTACGGGGATTTCCTCTCCGTGGGCAAGGTCTGATGCTCCGTGGGCAGGGTCTGATGCTCGGCGGGCAGGGGTCCGACGGCCGGGCTCCACCACCCGCGAGGCCCCGGTGGACGAGGCTAGGGGGATGCACGACGGGGCAGGCGAGGTCGGACACGCGGTGACAGCGGCGAACGGGGGTGGTGGCGGTGGTTGAGCGAACAGTGTCGTCCCGGGCCACGACCCGCGGACGGCATCCTTCGAGTTCGACCACTGCGGTGCGGCCGCGGGCCGTGGCCGGGTCCTCCCGGCCCGCTCGCCCGGTCGCCGCCGCACCCGCTCCGGCCCTCCGGGGCCGGCTGGCCCGGGTGCCAACGGCTCCGGCACTGGCCGTCCTGGTCGGCCTGCTGTGTGTCTTCGGCCTGGTGATGGTGGGCTCGGCCTCGCCCATCGTCTCCCTCAGCCTCTACGGGTCGCCCTGGGCCATCCTCATCCGCCAGGCCATGTACATGGGGGTCGGCGCCTGCGCCCTGATCCTCTTCGCCCGCATGGACTACCGCAAGTGGCGCAAGATCCGGGGTGTCCTGGTCGTGGTGACCATGGGCCTGCTGGTGGTGGTGCTGGTGCCCCACCTGGGGGTGTCGGCCGGGGGGTCGTCGCGGTGGATCGGATTCGGGATGCTGCAGGTGCAGCCGTCGGAGCTGATGAAGCTGGCGCTGGCCGTGTTCGCCGCCGACCTGCTGACCCGGCGGACCCACGCCGCCGCCGATCCGAAGACCGTCGTCGTGCCCGTCCTGGCCGTCCTCGGCATCTCCGGCGTCCTCATCCTGAAGCAGCCCGACATGGGGACGGCTCTGGTGCTCGGATGCATCGCCTTCGGCATCCTGTTCATGGGCGGGGTGCCCATGGCCCCCATCATGAAGCTGCTGGCCGCGTTCGCCGGGCTGGCCCTCGTCGTCGGGCTGGCCGACCCCTACCGGCGCGACCGCATCCTGTCGTTCCTGCACCCGGGAGCCAGCAAGTCGGGGACCGGCTACCAGGTCTGGCAATCGCTGATCGGATTGGGCTCGGGGCACATCTTCGGATTGGGCCTCGGCGGCGGACGGGAGAAGTACGGCACCCTGCCCAACGCCCACACCGACTTCATCTTCTCGGTGGTCGGCGAGGAGCTCGGCCTCATCGGCGCCGTCCTCCTCCTCGGCCTGTTCTTCGCCCTGGCCTGGTTCGGGCTCCGGGCCGCCATCGCGGCACCGGACCGGTTCGGGAGTCTGCTGGCCGTCGGGATCACCACCTGGATCACCAGCCAGGCGGTGATCAACATCGGCGCCGTGATCGGGGTGCTCCCGGTCACCGGGATCCCGCTGCCGTTCATCTCCTTCGGCGGCTCGTCCCTCATCGTGACCATGGCCGCATTCGGCATCCTCATCAACATCGCCGCTCAAGAGCGCTCGGCGCCCGCCGACCGGCCTGGGCGGCGGTCGATCCCCCGGTGAACGACGAGCGGTACGCGCTGGTGGCGGGCGGCGGCACCGCCGGGCATCTCCAACCGGCGTTGGCCATCGCCGAGGCCCTGGTCGACGCCGGCCACGAGCGCGGCACCATCGAATTCGTGGGGTCGAGGCGGGGCCAGGACCGGGCCACCCTCGAGGGCCGGGGGTTCCCGGTCACCCTGCTGCCCGGGCGGGGCATCGTCCGCCGGTTCGGGCCCGCCGACCTGGTCAGCAACATCGGCGCCGTGGCCGGGCTGGCCGTGGCCGCGGTGGAGGCCTTCGCTCTGGTGGTCCGGGCCCACCCCCGGGTGGTGGTCTCGGTCGGCGGCTATGCCAGCCTGCCGGCGGCTCTGGCCGCCGTGGTCTCCGGGGTTCCCCTGGTCCTGGTCAACGTGGATGCCGTCCCCGGGGCGGCCAACCGGTTGTTCGGGCGGTTCGCCCGGGCCAGCGCCGTCGGATGGCCGGGGAATCCGCTACCCCGTGCGGTGGTCACCGGAACCCCGGTCCGACCCGAGATCACCGCCTCCGGCCGGCAGCCCGGGTCCCGGCGTGAGGCCAGACGCTCCCTGGGCCTGCCCGAGGACCGACCGACCGTGGCCGTCTTCGGCGGATCGTTGGGCGCCCGGCGCCTCAACGAGGCCGTGGCCGGTCTGGCCGACCTCTGGAAGGACCGCGTCGACCGGTCCGTCTACCACATCGTGGGCCGTCGGGACTGGGACGAGCAGGCCCACCCCGGTCCGTCCGTCGCCGGCGGCGATGCTCCGGCCCATCCCGGTCTCGGCCTGGTGACGGTCCCTTTCGAGGACCGCATGGACCTGGTCTACCGGGCCGCGGACCTGGTGGTGTGCCGGGCCGGGGCGATGACCGTGGCCGAGCTCGCCGTCGCCGGCGTGCCCTCCATCCTGGTCCCGCTGCCCGGTGCCCCCGGCGACCACCAGACGGCCAACGCCCGGGTCCTCGAACGGGTCGGGGCGTCGGTGCTCCTGCCCGACGCCGAGTGCGACGCCGGGACGCTGGCCCACCGGATCGATCGCCTGCTCGACGACCCCTCCGCCCTCGAGACCATGGGCCGGGCGGCGGCATCGGCGGGCCGGCCCGACGCCGCCGCCGCCGGCGCCCGGGTGGTGGAGGCGAATGCCCGGCCGGCCGCCGGGAAGGGGTCATCGTGAGCGATGCCGCCGGGACCGGTCCGTTCGGCGACCCGGGCCGCCCGGCCACCGTCCACGTGGTGGGGATCGGGGGAGCGGGCATGAGCGCCATCGCCACCGCCCTCCAGGCCATGGGCCATGTGGTGACCGGGAGCGACCTCAAGTCGTCGGCGGTGACCGAGCGACTGCGCCGGGCCGGGATCCCGGTGGCCATCGGCCACGCCGCCGCCAATGTGGGTGCCGCCGACGTCGTCACCGTGTCCTCGGCCATCCCCGAGGACAACCCCGAGATCGTCGAGGCCGGGCGCCGCGGGATCACCGTGCTGCCCCGGGCCCGGGCCCTGGCCTCCATCGCCTCGCTCAAGCGCTGCCTGGCCGTGGCCGGGACCCACGGGAAGACCACGACCGCGTCCATGCTCTCCCTGCAACTCGTCGAAGGCGGGACCCGACCGTCGTTCCTCATCGGCGGGGACGTCAACGAGATCGGGACCAACGCCGTCTGGGACGAGGGGGAGTGGCTGGTCGTGGAGGCCGACGAGAGCGACGGTTCGTTCCTGGCGCTGACCCCGGACGTGGCCGTCGTCACCAATATCGAAGCTGACCATCTCGACTACTGGGGATCCTTCGACGCCATGCGTTCGGCATTCGAGGAGTTCGTGGCCGGGGCCCGCCTCAGCCGGGTGGTCGGAGGCGACGATCCGGTGGCCGCGGAGATCGGCCGGTCGTGCGGCGCCGACCTGGTGGGGACGGCGGCGGACTGCACGTTCCGAATCGTCGACCTCGACCTCGACCGCAGCTCGATCGGCTTCGGGCTGACCGGTCGGGACGGGGCCGCCCTCGGCCGGCTGGCCGTGCCTGTCCCCGGGCTCCACAACGCCCGCAACGCCGCCGTGGCCACCGTGGCCGCCCTCGGCGCCGGGGTCCCGTTCGCCGCCGCCGCCCGGGCGCTGTCCCGGTTCGCCGGGGTGGCCCGCCGCTTCGAGTTCCGGGGCGCGGCCAACGGGGTGACCTTCGTCGACGACTACGCCCACCTGCCCACCGAGGTGCGCGCCGTGCTGGCCGCGGCCCGCAACGGCGACTGGCGACGGATCGTCGCCGTCTTCCAGCCCCACCGTTACAGCCGCACCCAGGAGCTCGGGACCGAGTTCGGTCAGGCCTTCGGCGACGCCGACCTGGTGGTGGTGACCGATGTCTACGGGGCCGGGGAGACCCCGGTGCCCGGGGTATCCGGCCAGCTGGTGGCCGACGCCGTGCGCCGCTCGTTCCCGGGCCTGCCCGTGTACTACGCGCCGGCGCGGTCGGAGCTCCGCCGCACGGTGGGTGCCCTGCTCGAGGCCGGCGACCTGTGCTGCACCCTCGGCGCCGGTGACCTCACCTCGCTCCCCGACGAGCTGATGGCCGATCCGAGGTGGTGACGGCGGTGACCTCTCGCCGCGATGAACTGGCCGCACTGGGGCAGGCCCTCGGGCCCGGCGTCAGTCACGACCATCCCCTCGGCGCCCTCACCACCTACCGGGTGGGGGGCCGGGCCGCGCTGTTCGTGGAAGCCGAGGACGAGGCCCGGCTGGTGGCGGTGGGCCGCGCCCTCGGCGGCCTGTCGGTCCCGGTCCTGGTGGTGGGCAGGGGTTCCAACCTGTTGGTGGCCGACCGGGGGTATCCCGGGCTGGTGGTGTCCCTCGGTCCCGGGTTCGAGAGCCTGTCCATCGAGGAGGAGCGGGTCCGGGCCGGAGCCGCCCTCAGCCTTCCGGTCCTGGCCCGCCGCACCGCGGCCGCCGGCCTGCACGGGCTCGAATGGGCGGTCGGGGTGCCGGGCTCGGTCGGTGGCGCCATCCGGATGAACGCCGGCGGGCACGGCTCGGACACCGCGGCCACCCTCGTCGCCTACCGGTGGGTGGACCTGGCCTCGGGCGCGGTGCACGAGGCACCCGCCGAGCGGCTCGGCTTCTCCTACCGGCATTCCACCGTGGCCGCCACCGACGTGGTCGTGGCCGGTGTCCACCACCTCGAGCCCGGCCGGGCCGACGACGGCAAGGCGGCCATCGACGAGATCGTCCGGTGGCGCCGGGCCCACCAACCCGGGGGCAGCAACGCCGGATCGGTCTTCACCAACCCGCCGGGGGACTCGGCCGGCCGGATCATCGAGGCCTGCGGCCTCAAGGGCCACCGGTTGGGATCGGCCGAAGTCTCGACCAGGCACGCCAATTTCATCCAGGCCGACCCCGACGGGTCGGCCGACGACGTGTACCGGCTCATCGCCCACGTGCAGTCGGTGGTGGCCGGGGCCACCGGCGTGCACCTCCGCACCGAGGTGCGCCTGGTCGGGTTCACCGAGGCCGCCGAGCCGGGAACCGGTGGGCGATGACGCCCCCCGACGCACCGACGATGGACCGGCGCCCGTCGATCGACCCCCGCATCCGGCAGCGGCGGGCGGACATCCAACGCCGCCAGGGGCGTCGGCGCCTGCGCTGGATCGTGGGCGCCATCGGGGCTGCGGTCCTGGTGGCAGCCGTTGTCGTCCTCCTCCACACCCCGTGGTTCAGCGCCCAGGCGGTCTCGGTATCGGGTGCCCACCAGCACACGTCGACGGCGGCCATCGTGGACGCCGCCGGCCTCGAGGGCCATCCTCCCCTGATCAGCGTCGACCCCGGTGCGACGGCGGCACGGGTGGAGAGGCTCCCGTTCATCGCCAGCGCCCAGGTGCACCGCCACTGGCCGGACGGGGTGACCGTTTCGGTGACCGAGCGGGTGCCGAAGGCGGTCATGGCCGCCCCCGGTTCGTCCTGGGCGGTGCTGGACGGGTACGGACGGACCCTGGTGGTGGATCCCGGTCGCCCCCCCGGCTTCATCGTGCTGACCGTGGAGACCCCCGACGGTCCGGCCCGGCCGGGGAAGGTGGGCACCACCCTGCCCGGAGCCGACTCGTTCGCCCTGACCGTGTGCCGGACGTTGCCCCCGGCTTTCTCGGCCCAGGTGGTGTCGGTGACCGAGGCGGCCAACGCCACGGTGAGCCTCGGACTCAACTCCGGGATCACCGTCCTGCTGGGTACGGACAGTGACATGGCGGCCAAGTACGAGGATGTGGCCGCGGTCATCGCCCACGCCTCGTTGCGCGGTCAGAGGATCATCGACGTCACCGTTCCCCAGTCCCCGACGGTGTCGCCCTGATCGACTGTCACCTGCGCCGATGCTGGAAGTCGAGGTGTCCGGCGTGTGTCGACTGTGCTTGACCAGGTACTGCGCTGACCGTATCGTGGTCCCCAACTCGCCGGTTGGAACGGTTTCAACCTTTGGTCGAGGGTAAGGGATTACATGACCGTTCCGGCACAGAACAACTATTTCGCCGTCATCAAAGTAGTGGGCGTGGGCGGGGGTGGTGTCAATGCCGTCAACCGCATGATCGATGCCGGATTGCGGGGCGTCGAGTTCATCGCCACCAACACCGACGCCCAGGCCCTGTTGATGAGCGATGCGGATCTGAAGCTGGACATCGGTCGGCAGTTGACCAGGGGACTGGGCGCCGGCAGCGACCCCGAGGTTGGCCGCCTGGCCGCCGAGGAGCACCGCTCGGAGATCGAGGAGGCGCTGAAGGGCGCCGACATGGTCTTCATCACCGCCGGAAAGGGCGGGGGGACCGGCACCGGAGCCGCGCCCGTGGTGGCCGAGATCGCCAAGAGCCTGGGGGCGTTGACCATCGGCGTGGTCACCCGGCCGTTCACCTTCGAAGGCCGCCGGCGGTCGGTCCAGGCCGAGGCGGGCATCCAGAACCTGAAGGAGAAGGTCGACACCCTCATCATCATCCCCAACGACCGCCTGCTCACCGTGTCCAACGAGAAGACCTCGATGGTCAACGCCTTCAAGATGGCCGACGAGGTGCTCATGCAGGGCGTCCAGGGGATCACCAGCCTGATCACGGTCCCGGGGCTCATCAACACCGACTTCGCCGACGTGAAGATGATCATGAGCAACGCCGGCACCGCCATCATGGGCATCGGCTCGGCCACCGGCGAGGGGCGCTCGGTCAACGCCGCCCGGGCGGCCATCACCAGCCCCCTCCTGGAGGCATCCATCGAGGGCGCCCGGGGCATCCTGCTCAATATCGCCGGCGGTCCCGACCTCGGTCTCTTCGAGGTCAACGAGGCGGCCGAGATCATCCACGGGGTGGCCCATCCCGACGCCAACATCATCTTCGGCAGTGTGATCGACGAAGCCATGGGCGAGGAGGTGAGGGTGACGGTGATCGCCGCCGGCTTCGAGCGGTGGGAGTCCCAGACCCGCGGCGGCAACCACGCCGAGACCACCGGCCGGGACGAGACCCGGAGCAAGGTCCTGGGGGCGGAGAGCGCCCACGAGGACATCTTCGCCACCCCGGCCGATGACGAGCTCGATCTGGGTGACGACGACTTCGACGTGCCCTCGTTCCTTCGCTGAGCCGGGCGCCGACGCCCGTCCGCATCGTCGGTCCGGTCCGGGCCGCGTGGAGCGATGGGTCGGCGGGTGATCTGCGGCCGGCCGACACCATCCCCGGTCATGCCCGGGGACTCGAGCGGTGGACCGGGCGGGTCACCGGTTCGGCACCCGGATCGGGGGCCGGGGGCCGAGGTCCACTGGCTGCGCCAGGTGCACGGCCAGCGTGTGGTCACCGTGGCCGCCACCGGCAGGCCGGGCTCCGCCGGGTCGGGGGTGACCGCGGTCTTCGCCGGCGTGGGGGACGCGCTGGTGGCCGACCGGCCCGGGTGCGCCCTGGCCGTACTGACCGCCGACTGCGCGTCGATCGCGCTGGGCAGCGAAGAGGGGGTCTTCGGAGCCGTCCATGCCGGCTGGCGCGGCCTGACCGCAGGCGTGGTGGAGCAGGCCGTCGCCGCCATGCGGGCGCTCGGCGCCACTGCGATCGTCGGCGCCCTCGGACCCTGTATCCACCCCTGCTGCTACGAGTTCTCCGACCGGGACCTGGCCGAGGTGGCCGCCGTCCATGGCCCCCGGGTCAGGAGCCGGACCTCGGAGGGCGCGCCGGCTCTCGATGTGCCCGCCGCCGTCGCCGCGGCCCTGGCCGCCAGCGGTGTGACCGAGGTGGCCGGGGTCGATGCCTGCACCGCATGCGGCGGCGACTACTTCTCGCACCGGGCCCGTCGGGACCGGGAGCGCCTGGCCCTGGTCGTCTGGTCGGACGCCCCCCGGTGACGCCGGGCCACCGGGACGACTTCGCCGCCCGTCTGGGCGCGGTTCGCCGTCGCATCGACGCTTCCTCCGCCGATCCCGGGTCGGTGCGCATCGTGGCCGTCACCAAGGGGTTCGACGCCGACGCAGTGACCACCGCCCTGGCCGCCGGGTTGACCGACATCGGGGAGAACTACGCCGACGAGCTGGTGGCCAAGGCGGCGACGGTGGCGAACGGCACCGGGGCCGGCGGTGCCGTTCCTCCGGTCTGGCACTTCCTGGGTGCCGTGCAGCGGAACAAGGTGGCCCGCCTGGCCCCGGTGGTGGCCTGGTGGCAGGGCGTGTCCCGGGTCGAAGAGGGACGGGCGATCGCCCGACGGGCCCCGGGGGCGAGGGTGCTCGTCCAGGTCGACGTGGCCGGGATCCCCGGGCGCGGCGGATGCCCGCCCGACGGGGTGGGCAACCTGATCGGGTCGCTGCGCGACGAGGACCTCGACGTCGCCGGGTTGATGGCCGTGGGACCGCCCGGGTCTCCCGAGGCGGCGAGGCCGGGATTCACCCTGGTGTCGGAAATGGCCGACCGGTTGGATCTTCCCGTCCGGTCGATGGGCATGAGCGACGACCTCGAGGTGGCCCTGTCCGAGGGATCGACCATGGTGCGGCTGGGACGCGCCCTGTTCGGCGCACGGCCGGCCCGGGACGGTGACCGGTGACTGCGGCCGGAAGCGCTGGTCGGACCGGGTGGGCCGCGGCCGCCGGGATCCGGCGCCATCGGGGCCTTCTGGGCATCCCCGGTGGTCCACCAGCCGTGGAAACCAGGCACTACGCTGTGCCCAGGAGGAAACGATGCCTGCTTCGTTCATGAAAAAGACGATGGCCTATCTGGGCCTCGTCGATGACGACTACGACGACTTCGACGACTACGAGCCCAGGACGTCGGGGGCGGCGGTCGGACGGACGGGCCAGTTGTCGGTCGGGGCGATCGACGACATCGATGAGCCGACCACGGCGATCCCGAGCCCTCGGATCCGTCCGCTGACCCAGGACGAGACCAGCGGAACGGTGGCCGCGGCGGCGCCGACCCGGGTCAGCCCCCGGGCCGTGGTGACCTCGTCGGTCCGGCCCATCTCCCAGGAGACGTCGGGGGCCAAGGTGCACATCGTGGCGCCCGGTCGGTTCGCCGACGCCCAGGAGATCGCCAACCGGCTCATGAACAACCAGCCGGTGATCGTCAACATGCAGAGCGCCGACCGCGACCTGCAACGGCGGATGATCGACTTCTGCAGCGGCGTGACCTACGCCCTGTCGGGCGGGATGGAGCGGGTCGCCGACGAGGTCTTCCTGTTGACGCCGTCCAACGTCAAGGTGTCCGACGAGGAACGTCAGCGTCTGGCCGACCGCGGTCTGGTGAATCCCTGAGCGACGACCTGAACGCCTGCTCCGAGCGGACAGGGGAGTGAGCTGAGTGCTGGGCCTCATCGCCGACCTCCTCTACCTGTTCCTCATCGTGTTGATCGCGTACTCGGTGCTCAGTTGGGTCACCGCCTCGGGCCGGCTGGCCTACGACTCGCCGGTCATCCGGATCCAGCGGGTCCTGTCGGCCATCTGCGAACCCGTGCTGCGCCCGGTCCGGCGCATCATTCCCCCGGTGCGGGTGGGCGGTGTGGCTCTGGATCTGTCCGTGCTGGTCGTCTTCCTGGTGGTCGACGTCCTCATCTCGGTGTTCCGCTGACCGGGCCCGTGGTCGGCCGCCGGTGGACGGCCGGATGGTCTGCGGAGATTTTTGGAGGAATCCCTGGGAGGCCCGGAATCCGCCGCTAGCATGGCGGCCATGGACGCCTCGCAATCTGCACTCGATTCGCTTCGCACCGTCGAGTTCCGTGAGACCCTCAAGGGGTACCACCGGGATGACGTCGACGAGTACCTCGAAAAGGCCGCGGTGGAAGCCGAAGGTCTGCAGGAGCAGCTCCGCCAGAGCGGCGAACGGTTGCGTCAGGCGGCGGAGCGCATCTCGCAGCTGGAGACGGCGCTCGAGCAGCAGCCGCTACCGCCACCTCCGCCACCGGCCGAGCCGGCCGTGGCCGACGACACGCTGCAGCGCACGCTGGTCCTGGCCCAGCAGTTCGTCGACCAGACCAAAGCGGACGCCGAGACTCAGGCGACACGGACCATCTCCGAGGCCGAGGCCAACGCCCGCAAGATGACCGAGCAGGCCCGGGCCCAGGCCTCGCAGATCGCGTCGGAGTCGGAGCAGCGGCTGCGGGACGAGATCAACCGGTTGGAGGAGTCGCGGTCCAAGCTCAACACCGAGGTCGAGACCATGTCGCGCCACCTGGAGGGCGAGCGCACCCGGCTGCGGACGGCGTTGAGCGACATCCTGCGGTGGGTCGACGAGAACGTGCACCCCGCCCCCACCAACGAGCAGGCCCCGGCCGCGGCCGAGCCCCGGAGCGGTCCCGATCCGGCCCCGGAGCCCCAGGCCCAGGCCGCCGCATCCGAGGACGGCAACCGTCCCGCCACCGCACCGACCCAGGGACCCCCGTCCCAAACCGGCAGCGGCACCGGTCCGAGCGGTGCGGTGACCCAGATGCGGCCGGCCGGCGTCACCACGCGTCCGGCCAACACCAACGCCCCGCTGCCGCTGTAGCTCCACCCACCCCCGACCACGGGCTGTCGGGTGCCGCGGCGCCCACTCCGGGCGCGGTTGACGGGAGGCCCCGCCCCGGTATGGTCCCTGGGGCGAGTTTCACCTCTCGGATTGCCGCAGTGAGCTGAGCACGGTATCGTCACCCGCCCATCTGATGTCGGAGATGGTCCCGGTCACCGAAGCCGGGCGGTCGCGGTCCCACCACGGGACGAACCTTTGAAGGAGGTCGATGTGACGGCAGCGAAGAAGGCGGCGGCACCGACGGCGAAGAGGACCGGCTCATCGACGAAGAAGGCACCGGCCAAGCCCAAGGCGACCACCTCGAAGAGCTCCAAGAACTCCAAGAAGGCCACACCGACCCCGAAGAAGGCAGCGATCCCGACCAAGACAGCGACCAAGAAGATCACCCCGGCGGCCAAGAAGGCAACCCCGGTGCGCGCCAGGCCGACGGCGGTCAAGAAGAGCCCGGCCGCAGCCCCCAAGAAGGCAGCGCCGAAGAAGGCCGCCCCGTCCTCGAAGGCGGCAACGCCGGTCACCGCCAAGAAGAAGGCGGCGCCGGCCAAGGCCGCCGTCGTACCGGCGCCGCCCAAGCGGCCCACCGTCGGGCCCTATGCCAAGGATGCCAAGTTCTTGGACGAGCAGCGCGCCCTGCTCCTCGAGGAGCGCGGCATCTACAGCGGCCAGGCCGTGGACTTGAGGGCCGAGGCCGATTCCCTGGCCCTCGAACGCGAACCCGGCGACGTCCAGTTCGACGAGGAGTCGGGCGAAGGGGGCACGGTCACCGTCGATCGTGAACGGAACCTGGCCCTCTCGGCCCAGGCGTCGGCGGCGGTGGAGGAGATCGACGACGCCCTCCGCAAGATCGATCGCAAGTCCTACGGCGGATGTGAGCGGTGCCATCAGGCCATCCCCAAGGCCCGGCTCCGAGCGCTTCCCTTCGCCCGGTTGTGCGTGGCCTGCAAGAGCGGCGGCCTGTCACGTCGCTGAGCGCGGAGCCCGCGGTGGGCGTGGACCGCCGGGACAGGCGGACCCGCGTGCGGCGGATGTCGGTGGCCGTCGCCGTCATGGGCGCCGTGGTGCTCGTCGACCAGCTGACCAAATGGTGGGCGCTCACCCGCCTGTCGTCGGGTCCCATCCACGTGATCGGGACCCTCGACCTCGAACTGACCCGCAACACCGGCGCCTCCTTCAGCCTGTTCCAGGGCAAGGCCCTCTTCCTCGTCCCCATCGCCGTGGTGTTGATCGCCGTGCTGACGGCCATGGCCTGGCGGGCACCGACCACGGGCCGGGCCGCCATCTTCGGTCTCATCGTGGGTGGCGCCCTGGGTAACCTCTCCGACCGGTTCTTCCGCGATCACGGCGCCGTCGTCGACTTCATCGCCCTCCACTTCTGGCCCACCTTCAACGTGGCCGATGCGTCGATCGTGGTCGGTTGTGGCCTGTTCCTGATCTCGTTGATCCGCGGGCCGCGGTCGTCGTGAGCGTGGTCACGGTCGAGATTCCGATGTCCCTCGACGGTGTCCGGGTCGACAAGGCGGTGGCGCTGGTGGCCGACCTGTCCCGGTCGGCGGTCAATGCGCTGATCGAGGAGGGCCGGATCAGAGTCGACGGCGTCACCGTGCGGAGCAGGAGCACCGCGCTCGCCTGCGGGCAGGAGCTGCAGATCGACCGGAGTCCGGTGCAGCCCCTGCGCCCACCCGAACCGGACCCCTCGGTCGCCTACGAGGTGGTCCACGAGGACACCGAGTTGATCGTGGTGGACAAGCCCGCCGGGCTGGTCGTCCATCCCGGGGCCGGCCACCGGACCGGCACGCTGGTCAACGGTCTCCTCCACCGGTATCCCGACCTCGGCTCGTTGCCCGACGCCGTCGGGACCGACATCGACCGCCCGGGCATCGTGCACCGGCTCGACCGGGGTACCTCGGGCCTGCTGGTGGTGGCCCGCACCCCTGCCGCCTACTCCTCACTGGTGGCCCAGCTCGGTGACCGGCAGGTGTCCCGGGTCTACCGGGTCCTGGTGCTCGGGCGGGTGGCGGAGGAGTCCGGCGTGGTCGATGCGCCGGTGGGCCGCTCGGTCAGCGCTCCGACTCGGATGGCCGTGTCACGCCGGGGCAAGGAGGCCAGGACCCGGTACGACGTCGAGGAGCGCTTCACCCGGCCGGCGCCCGCCACCCTGATGACGGCCCGCCTGGAGACGGGCCGGACCCACCAGATCCGGGTCCACCTGTCGGCCATCGGCCACCCGGTGGTCGGGGACGAGACCTACGGCCACGGACGGACCCTACCCGGTGCGGTGGTCACCCGACCCTTCCTCCACGCCGCCTCGCTCGCCTTCGACCATCCGTCGACCGGCCAACGGATGTCCTGGAGCTCGGCGCTCCCCGACGATCTCGTGGCCCAGCTGCACCGGTTGTCGGCCTGAGCGCGGCCCACCAGCGGCGCCGGCGGGCCCGCCGAGGGTCAGGCGGCCTCGTGGGCGGCTTCGAGCATCTCGCTGTCGGCCAGGATCTCGAGGGCCTCGGCCTCGGCCTGGCGCACCTTGCGCACCCCGATACCGAGCCGCTCCGCCGTGGTCTGGAGGGAGGCCGGATCGCTCCCGTCGAAACCGAAGCGGTGCCGGATCACCTGGCGCTGGAGATCGGTGAGCCGGTCCACGGCCTGGCGGACCAGGTCGAGCGTGAGCTCCGAGGCCACGTCGTCCTCGAAGTCGCTGAGATCGGTCGACACCAGATCACCGAGGGTGGCCGTCGAATCCGTGGTGGCCGGCTGATCGAGGCTGGCCACCACCCGGGCCACCTGGGTGAGATCGGCGCGGACAGCCGCCGTGGTGTTGGTGGCGTTGTCCATCTCTTCGTCGGTCGGCGGCCGCTGGTACTGGTGGGTGAGCTCCCACAGGGCGGCGTCGACCTGTTGGTTCCGCTCGGCCACCTCCATCGGCAGCCGGATGGTCCGGCCGTGCTGCTGGACCGCCCGCTGCAGGGCCTGACGAATCCACCAGGTGGCGTACGTCGAGAATCGGAAGCCGCGCTCCCAGTCGAACTTGTCGACGGCACGCATCAGGCCGAAGGTGCCCTCCTGGATGAGGTCGGGGAGGTCCACCCCGCGGTCCTGGTAGCGCCGCGCCCAGTGGACCACCAGGCGGAGGTTGGCCGCCACCATCTCCCGGCGGGCGGCGTCGTCGCCCGCCGCCACCCGCTTGGCCAGCTCGGTCTGGGCTTCGTGGTCGGGGAGCGGGTGGTGGTCGAGGTCACGGAGGAAGAGACCGAGGGTGTCGGCGTCCGCGCCGCGACTGCGAGCTGCCGCGGCCGGGCGTGCCGGCCGGCCGGCACCGCTGCCGTTGGGGGTCCCGGTCCCCGCGGCCGGACGCTCGCCATGGGCCTGGCGTTCCTTGTTCCTACTCGAAGTGCGAGTTGTCATCCCTCTCCTCGTTGATCGTTACAGGGTCGACAGAGGTTCCAACACCTGATCGGCCCTGGTCATTCCATGGTTGTGGTTCACCCCGAGACGGTCCGGGTTGGTCCCATCGTGCCTGGTGGGTGTGCCAGTCCCGCTCCGGCCGTTTGCACCCCACCTGTTCGGAGTGTTCGGCTGTCCGGATGATCGGGGACCGGTGTGTGGTGATTCGGCACGGAGAGACCGAGTGGAGCCGGACCGGCCGCCACACCGGACGCACCGACGTTGGGCTCCTCCCCGAGGGGGAGGAGCAGGCCCGAGCACTGAGGCCGAGACTGGCCGGCTACCGATTCGCCACCGTCCTGACCAGCCCGTTGATCCGGGCCCGGCGCACATCCGAGCTGGCCGGGCTCGGGCCGGGGTCCCTGGTCGACCCGGACCTGGCGGAGTGGGACTACGGGGAGTACGAGGGTCTGACCACGGCCGAGATCAGGCGGGAGCGCCCCGGGTGGGACCTGTTCGACGACGGCTGCCCGGGTGGGGAGGATGCTGATTCCGTCGGCCGGCGGGTCGACCGGGTGATCGATCGGGTGCGGGCCGGGTCGGGAGATGTGGCCTGCGTGGCTCACGGCCACGTGCTCCGTGTCCTGGCCGCCCGCTGGGTGGGGCTGGCCGCCCCGGCCGCCCGGGCCCTGTCCCTCGGGCCGGCCGCGCTCAGCGAACTGGGCTGGGAGCGTGAGCAGGCGGTCATCACCCTGTGGAACGCCCGCTGACCGTCGCCCGACCGGCCCTCACCCCAGGGGACGTCCTCCGACGCTGGGTTGGCGGTCGACCGGTCGGCTGGGTTCGAGGGACTCCGCCCGGAACAGCCGCCGGGGCCCCGACCACCGGGCGGGCGGGGCGTTGAGCACCCAGGCCAGGGCGTAGGCGACCCCCTCGTAGTTCACCCGCCAGCCGCGGAAGTGGGGCCAGGCCTCGTCCACCGGGCGCGAGATCGGGTAGCCGATCTCGCGCAGTCGGGCGAAGGCGGCGGCGAACTCCTCCTCGGGAAGCTGGATGGGAGCGTCCGGATCGGGGTCGGGATCGAAGGCGATACCGGTGACCTGGGCGATGTCCCGCAGGCAGGTGAACCCCATCCTGACCACCATCCGTGACTCGATGGGGGCACCGTCGGGATCGACGGCCAGGGCCAGGGCGGCCGCGTCCATGACCGCGATGAGGCTGATCAGCCACGAGTTCTGGGGCCGGGGGGAGCGCAGGTAGAGCAGCGACGGATAGCTGGTGTGGCTCTCGGCCACGTCGGCCGCCCACACCTCCCAGTCGGCGAACAGGTTGGGAAGATTGTCGATCAGGCCGACCAGCTGGTGCCGGATGAGGAGCTCGGGCCCCCAGGCCGGGGCCCCGGCCCGGCTCTCGAGCAGCGTGACCAGGGTCTCGCGGCGGTTGTAGGAGCTGTAGAGGGTGGGCAGGTAGGCGATCTGGAGGGCCACCAGGACCAACCCGGTGCCGGCGGCGATGAAGTCGACGATGTGGGAGCCCTCGGTGTGGCTCAGCGTGAACCCCAGCGTGAAGATCGAGGATCCGGCCTCCTCGAAGGCCTGGTTGAGTGTCGAGGTGCTGATTCCCCAATTGACCAGGGTGAAGCCCACCACGGCCACGCTCAGCCAGCTGGCCAGCAGGACGACCAGGGCCACCGGCTCGCTGGTGGCCAGGATCCGGTCCATCCCGGTGTAGTCGCGGGCCAGGCCGGCCAGTCTCTGGAAGACGGCCCGCACGGCACGCATCGGATAGCGGGTCAGCCCCGAGTTCGAGCGGGGGACGATGAGGACGGTGACGACACCGGCGGCGTCGACGATCAGAACAGCCACACCGGCGACCAGGACGGCGACCCGGGCGACGTTCATCCGGGGTTCAGGGATTCACCGGCTGGGGCGGGTCCAGGGCTCAGACGGCACTCTGGGGCAACGCCGGCACCCGGCCCTGGGCCCGGGCCACCATGTCGGCCAACGTGAACGAATCGAGGTGGGTGCGCATGCGCTCGCCGAGGTCGGCCCACACGGTGAGCAGGACGCACTGGCCCTCGTGATCGCAGGCGCCGTTCTCGTGGGGGAGACCGAAGTCGCCGGCCACGATGGGGCCGTCGACGGCGGAGACGATCTGGGAGAGGGTGATCTCCTCGGGCGGCCGGGCCAGCACGTAGCCCCCGCCCACGCCCCGCTTGGAGCGAACCAGGCCGGCGCCCTTCAGGGCCAGGAGGATCTGTTCGAGATAGGGCTGGGGCAGCCCGGTGCGCTCGGCGATGTCCTTGACCGCGGTCGGCCCTTCGCCGTCGGTGTGGAGGGCCAGCGACAACAGGGCACGGCTCGCATAGTCACCTCGAGTCGATACCTTCACAGGCCCATGCTATTGCCTGCACCACGGGCCCGGGCCTGGGTCCGGAGGCGGCGAGGAGTGGCGCCTCTACCTCGGGCTTCCCCCAACCGGTCAGCGCCCGCCCAGTTTTCCGCCGGCCAGGTCCTCGGCCATAGCCCATCCGAAGGCCACCAGGCGGCCGCCGGCACCGACGTCGACACCCTCGAAGAAGACGCTGACCTCCGACGGGGCCTGCTCCTTGGGGCTCACGAAATCCAAGCCGCCGGCCTCACCGCCGTCGCCGACCACCACGAAGGTGCGGTCGTCGATCCGTCCGTCGGCCCCGAAGCGCTTGGCCAGCCGGCGGCCCCAGGCCCGTTCCTCGCCGGTGGCCTTGTGGCCGGGACCGGGGACGACGTCGCTCAGCCCGGAGAAGGCCCGGAAGCCCTCGCCGCCCAGCAGACGGGTTCCCACCAGCACGTCTTCATCCGGGAAGGCGAGCAGGGCCCGCCGGTACTTGTCGCCCATCATGGCCCTGAGCACGGTATCGGCCCGGGAGGTGCGGTCGACCGTGGCCAGGCCGATGAGCAGGGAAGGAGTGCCTCCGATGCGCTCGAGCGTGGAGAAGGAATAGCCCCGGAGCTTCGACCCTTCCCGGACCCTGGTGACCAGCACCCACTCCTCCCGCTGTTTGGACAGGAACCCGATGTCGAATCGGGGTTCCCGCTCAGCGCAGATGTCGGCCATTTCGGCCAACTCGGCATCGCTGATCGATGTGCAGTCCTTGGTCTCCACCTTGATGGACATATGCCGTTCCGTACTCCTCGGTCTCCCTGCGGCGCCAGCCGCCGGCTCGGGTCTGTCATCGGTGCCCCCCGTGCCGTCTGTCCGGGGGGACGGACGGATGTGCGGGCATCCATGTCAGGAGCCGTTCCCCGATTTTACGGGATTTGGAGGCGCCTGTCGTATCCGACTGCCGCGGGCGCCGAAAATGGGGCTCTGTGGTGGGCCGGGACCGTTCGACCCGACGGCCGGTCCGGCAGGTCTCAGCGTTCGATGGCGTTGGGCCCGAGCAGCACCCGGAGCTCGCCGACCAGGCCCCGCCGGCTGTCCACGTTGAACTCGGGGGGCAGGCGCAGCACCTTCTCGCCGACATGGAGGAAGACCGCCGAATCGCCCGGATGCTCGGCCAGGAGGTGCTTCAACCCGTCGACCGTGTGGTCGGTGAGGCTGTTGATGGGCAGGGAGATCCGGAGGTCGGTCGAGCCCTCCACCGCCAGCTCCGGGCGCTGGACCTCCATGCACACCACCTTGAGGCGGTCGTCGCGCAGGTCGACCCGGCCCTTGAGCACGACGATGGCGTCGTCGTCGAGGAGGGCGCCGTAGTCGGCCATGGCCTTCGGGAAGACGAACACCTCGATCGAGGCGTTGAGGTCCTCGAGCACGAACGTGGCCATCAGGTCGCCCTTCTTGGTGTAGCGGCGGGTCAGATCGGTGACCACCCCGCCGATGAGGCGGACCTGGCCCTCCCCGCCGTACCCGGTCCCGGCGCCGATCCCGCTGCCGGCATCGGGATCGGTGTCGCGCAGCTCGGCCAGGGTGCAGTCGACCAGCCTGGCCAGCGAGCCCTCGAGCCCCATCAGCGGGTGGTCGCTGATGTAGAGCCCGAGCATCTCTTTTTCGAAGGCCAGGCGCTGTGACTTGTCGAACTCGGTGTCGGGCACCGGGGTCCGGGTGTCGGCGAAGCCGGTGGCATGGCCGGACGTCTCGGGCTCGAGGGAGGCGAACAGCGAGACCACACCGGCATCGTGCTCCCGACGGCGCTCGGTGGTCCGGTCGACGATGTCCTCGAAGACCAAGCACAGCCCGCGGCGGGGGTGGCCGAGCGAATCGAACCCGCCCGCCTTGATCAGCGACTCGATGGTCCGCTTGTTGAGCACCTGGGGGTCCACCCGCTGACAGAAGTCGTAGAAGTCGACGTAGGGACCGTTGCGCTCGCGCTCCTCGACGATGAGGGCGACCAACCCCGCCCCCACGTTGCGCACGGCGGCCAGGCCGAAGGTGATGGCGCCCGGGCTGGCTCCCTGCTCGCCGATGACCCCCTGGCCGCCGGAGAAGTCGGCGGCGAAGTCCGACAGCGAACGGTTGACGTCGGGGACCAACGTCTCGATGCCCAGCGACCGGCACTCGCCGAGGTAGACCGCGGTCTTGTCCTTGTTGTCCTTGACCGAGGTCAGCAGGCTGGCCAGGTACTCGACCGGGTAGTGGGCCTTCAACCACGCCGTCTGGTAGGCGATGAAGCCGTACCCGTAGGCGTGGGACTTGTTGAAGGCGTAGTCGGCGAAGGGCTCGATGATGTCGAACAGTTCGGTCCCCAGCGACTCGTCGTAACCGGTGGCCACGCAGCCGGCCACGAACTTCTCGCGCTCGGCCTGGATGAGGGCGCGGTTCTTCTTCCCGCACGCCTTTCGCAGGTTGTCGGCTTCGGCCAGGTCGTAGCCGGCGATCTTCTGGGCCACCCGCATGACCGACTCCTGGTAGATCATCAGGCCGTAGGTGTCGCCGAGGATCTCCTCGAGGTCGGGATGAAGGTAGGCGACCTGTTGTCGGCCGTTCTTCCGGTCGGCGTAGTCGCGGTGCATGTTGGCCGCCATCGGCCCCGGCCGGTAGAGGGCGACCAGGGCGGCGACGTCGTCGAAGGTGGTGGGGGCGAGCGAGCGCATGAGGGAGCGCATGGGGCCGCCCTCCAGTTGGAACACGCCCATCGAGTCGCCCTGGCACAGCATGGCGAAGGTATCGGGGTCGTCGAGAGGGATCCGGTCGATGTCGGGCCGGCTGCCCGTCGACGCCTCGATCAGATCGAGGGCCCGCTCGATCACCGAGAGATTGCGGAGCCCGAGGAAGTCCATCTTGAGCAGACCGAGGTCCTCGACCCCGTGCATCTCGTACTGGGTGACGATGGGGGACTCGTCGGGGTTGCTGCCGTCGGGCTTGCGTTGGACGGGCAGGTACTCGGTCAGGGGCTCGTCGGTGATGACCACGGCGGCGGCGTGGATGCCGTCCTGCCGCCGCAGCCCTTCGAGGCCCTTGGCCACGTCGATGACCCGCTTGGCCTCGGCGTCGGTCTCGTACATGGCCCGCAGCTCGCCGGCGGCGGCGAATCCGTCCTCGTGACCGTCGGTCCGGGACAGGCAGGCCGCCAGCGGCGTGTCGCGACCCATGAGCAACGGGGGCATCGCCTTGGCGATCTTGTCGCCCACGATGTACGGGTAGCCGAGCACCCGTGCCGCGTCGCGTACCGCGGCCCGGGCCTTGATGGTCGAGAAGGTCACGATCTGGGCCACGTGGTCGGAGCCGTAGCGGTCGGCGGCGTACTTGATCATCTCGCCCCGGTAGCGCTCGTCGAAGTCCATGTCGATGTCGGGCATCTGGATCCGGCCCGGGTTGAGGAACCGTTCGAACAGGAGGTCGTAGCGGATGGGGTCGAGGTCGACGATCTGGAGGCAGTAGGCCACACAGCAGCCGGCCGCCGAACCGCGACCCGGGCCCACCCTGATCCGACGGGAGCGGGCGAAGCGGATCAGGTCCCACACCACGAGGAAGTAGGCGGAGAAGCCCATGTCGGCGATGACCCCGAGCTCATAGTCGAGGCGGGACATGACCGCCGCCGGGACCGGGTGGCCGTAGCGCTCCTTGGCCCCCTCCACGCTCAGGTGGCGCAGGTAGTTGGCGGCCCGCTCCTCGTAGGTGCCCCCGGTGAACTCGTCCGGCACCGGGAAGCGGGGCAGGCTGGGCCGGCCGAAGTCGATCTCCACCGAGGCCCGTTCGGCGATCAGCAGCGTGTTGTCGCACGCCTCCGGGAGCTCGGCGAAGAGATGGCGCATCTCGGCGGCCGACTTGAGGTAGTGCTCCTGGCCCTCGAACTTGAAGCGCTTGGGATCGTCGATGAGCGCCCCGGTCTGGACGCAGAGCAGCGCGTCATGGGCCACGTGGTCCTCGCGGTTGGTGTAGTGGCTGTCGTTGGTGGCCAGCAACGGCGCCCCGATCCGGCGGGCGATCTCGACCAGGGCCGGGTTGGTCTTGTGCTGCTCGGGCAGACCGTGATCCTGGAGTTCGACGAAGAGGTTGCCCTTCCCGAAGATGTCCTGGAGCCGGGCGGCCAGGGCCTCGGCCTTGATGCGGTCGTCGGCCAGCAACGCCTGGAGCACGACCCCTCCGAGGCACCCGGTGGTGGCGATGAGTCCGGTGGCGTACTGCTCGAGGAGCTCCCAGTCGAGCCGGGGCTTGTAGTAGTAGCCCTCGAGGTAGGCGGCCGACGACAGCTTGAGCAGGTTCTTGTACCCCTCGGTGGACTCGGCCAGCAGGGTGAGGTGGTAGTAGAGCTTCTCCCCACCGGCCACGTCGCCACCGGTGTCGTCGATCTTGCCCTTGCGCACCGGGCGCTCGTGCCGCGATTCGGCCGCCATGTAGGCCTCGGTGCCGATGACCGGGTTGATCCCCGCCTCCTTGCAGGCGGCATAGAAGTCGAGGACTCCGTACATGTTGCCGTGATCGGTGATCCCGAGGGCCGGTTGGCCGTCGGCCACTGCCGAACTCACCAGGTCCTTCACCCGGGCGGCTCCGTCCAGCATCGAGAATTCGGTGTGGGTGTGCAGGTGTGTGAACGACCGTGTGGCGACCAACGACAGGTACCTTCCTCGGCGTGCCCGTCCGGCGACCCTGAGTTCTCCACAGGGTGTGGACGAGTTACAGCAGTGTGATTCCGACGATAGCGCGACGGGGCGCGGCCCGGGGGTGTTGCCGATCAGGCCTGGTCGGCGGCGGGTGCCCCGGTCGGCGGGCGGGGGGTCGGCGCCGTCGGGTCAGAGGTAGGTGCCCGGACGCCCCGCCGACGGATCGGTTCCCTGGGGCAGGGATCGCTGGCGCATCTCGTCGAGTTGGGCCCGGGCGGCCACCTGCTGGGCCACCAGGGTGGCCTGGATGCCGTGGAAGAGCCCTTCGAGCCAGCCGACCAGCTGGGCGTGGGCGATCCGGAGCTCGGCATCGGACGGTGTCGGGTTGTCGAAGGGGATCGACACCCGGTCCAGTTCGGCGGCCAGGTCGGGCGACAGCCCCTCGGCCAGCTCGCGGATCGACTGCTCGTAGATCTCGCGGAGCCGTCCCCGGCTGGCCTCGTCGAGGGGGGCCGAGCGCACCTCCTCGAGCAACTGCTTGACCATCGACCCGATGCGCAGCAGCTTGGCCGGGTGCTCGATCGACTCGGTCTGCCCCTCCTCGGGGTCGACCACGTCGGCGGTCCCGGACGGCGCATCGGCGCCGGCCGGTGGCATGGTGCCGTCGACCACCTCGGGACGGAGCGGGGCGTCGGCGGGCGTCTCGGACAGGGGTGGTGTGGTGTCCATGGTCAGATGCTCCCACTTCCGGTCAGCGCCACCAAGGGGACGAGCAGTTCGTCGCTGGTCAGGGATCCGTGCCGGCTGTACAAGCGGTTCTCGCCGGTGTCGGCCGGGTCGACGAAGGCGATGGGGGCGTGGGGCAGCAACGCCACATCGCCCAGTCGGGTGACGAGATCGCCGGGCAGCGGTCCGCCGAACAGACCGGCGGTGATCAGCTCGTCCCGGCCCATGACCCAGGTGGTGTCGCCGTACCGGTCGTCGGCCGCCGCCCGCAGGTCGGCGGCCGCCCCTGGACGGGCGTGCAGCCAGCGGAAGCGGCCCTCGCCGGACATGAAGTGGACCATCGACATGATGTCGCGGCCGAGCAACTCGACCTCCCCGACGTCGATCTCCCCGTGGTCGGCCGTCACCACCAGGACGGCGCCGGGTGGAAGCTCGGTGACCAGGTCGGCCACCAGACGGTCGACGGCCCGGAGCTCGGCGTCGTAGAGGTCCCCGAGCCCGTTGCCGTGGGCCACCTTGTCGATGCCGTCGTAGTAGGCGTAGATGAACGGTTCGCCCTCGTCGAGCAGGCGGCCGACCTCGATGGGCAGGGACGAGGGCACCTTGTACCCGCGCAGGGGGGAGTTCCCCAGATGGGCGGCGGTGAACCCGGTCCCCCCGAACTCGTCCTTGGACACCACGGGCACGGGCGCCTGCGAACCCGGGAACGACGGGAAGGGCTGGAACCGGTGAGCGGGGACGGTGCGGCGGGCGTCGCGGGGCCGGCCGCTGCCCAGGGTCCACCGGAGCACGTTGAGGATCTCGTCGTCGACGGCCAGGCGGTAGCCGAGGAGTCCGTGCTGGCTCGGGGGCCGTCCGGTGGTGATCGAGGTCAGGGCGCAGGCGGTGGTGGTGGGCGCCACCGAGGTGATGGACGAGCCGATGCCCTCGGCTCCCGAGAGGGTGGGGGTCAGTGCCGGCCGGGCCCGGAGCTGTTCCCAGCCGAGACCGTCGACGACCAGCAGCACCACCTGGCGGGCCTGGGCGACCGACTCGGGCACCCAGGGAGGGAGACCCCGATCGGGATCGGTGCCGCCGAGCAGTGCCGGGACGACGTTGGCGATGCAGGCTCCGTCGTAGTCGGGGAGGGTGAGCGGAGGAAGTTCTTGACCGGGCATCGGTGCCGACTGTAGGCGACCGGTGCCGGGGGATCAGCTCCGGGGGAGCAGGGCGCGGACCGTCTTGTAGCAGTGACCGTCTCGGGGGGTGCTGATCGACGCCACCAGGTAGTGGGGCTTGAATCCGAGCGCGGCGGCCAGGTCCTTGCCGTGGAGACGGTCCCGGCGGGCGACGTCCAGGGTCCGCTCGGCGAACGGGTCCTCGACCGGGAGCCAGTTGTCACTGCGGCCCCAGCCGAACCGGATCCACACCGAGCGGTCCTCGATCCGCCGGAACAGGACCGGACCCTTGGTCGGCACGATCAGGGCGAGTGACGGACGAAAACCCCGGAACTCCCAGTAGGGAGCCGACGCGCCGGGGAACCCGAGCACATGCTCCTCGGTCGGTGCGGCCAACCGGTGGAGGAGGCGACGGACCCGCCGGCCGTGGAGGGTCCCGAGGTGGCGGGGCAGCCCCTCGGCGGTGACCGCCTCGGGCTGGGCCAGGTCGTCGCGTTCGGGCTCCTCGGCCAGTCGGGCTTCGACGACGTCGAAGGGGGACAGGTCCGGTCCGTGGTCGTCGGGCCAGGCCACCCGCACCCGCACCAGCGTTCCCGAGGCCAGATCCACTCCGGTGGTGTCCTCGATGTGGCAGGCCAGGACCAGCACGGTGAGCGTCGATCCTCCGGCCACCTCGATCCGCGGCTGCGGCTTGATGGCCCGGACGACGCGGCGGGCCGTCCCACTCCTGGGCGTCCTGGTCGAGCCTCGGCTCACCGTGTCTCCGCGGTCAGCTGGGCGGCCAGCGTGGCGACGTCGTCGGCCGGGAGCCGGCACGCGTGGTTCCGGCACACGTAGGCCATGTCGGGGTCGCGGTCCTGCCACAGCGGCGACGGGGTCGGCTCCCCCCAGGCCAGCACCGAGCCGGGAAGCCATCGGGTCCGGACCACCTCGAGGAGGTCCGGACGCGACCCGGTGACCACCACCTCGGTCCACCCGTCGATGAGGTGGGTGGCGGTGAGGACGGTCTGGGCGAACGCGGTCGGATGGCGGACGAGGAGGTCGCCGAGCAGATCGACCACTTCCCGGGCCGCGTCGGCGTAACGCTCGGTGCCGGTGAGTGCGGCGAGGCGGGCGAGCGATCCGGCGGCGACGGCGTTGGCCGAGGAGGTGGCGCCGTCGAAGACGTCCTTGGTCCGCACGATGAGGGGCTCGGCGTCGTGGCCGGTCGTGAAGAAGCCGCCGCCCCGGTCGTCATGGAAGAGATCGACGAGGGCGTCGGCGGTGACGCCGGCCCGCTCCGTCCACCGGGCGTGTCCGGTCAGCTCACCGAGCCGGGTGAAGCAGTCGATCAACCAGGCGTAGTCACTGGCGTAGGCCAAGTGACGCGCCCCGCCGGTGGGCTGCCAGCTCCGCAGCCAGCGGCCGTCGGGGCCGACCAGGTGGTCGCAGAGGAACTGCCCGATGGCCACCGCGGCGTCGGCCCAGGCCCCGTCTCCGGTGGCGGCCGCGGCCTCGGCCACCGCGGAACCGTACATGGCGTTCCATTCGGTCAGGATCTTGTCGTCGAGCCCGGGCCTGACCCGGGTGGCGCGGGACGCCAACAGGATCTGCCGGCCCGACTCGACCAGGGCATCACCCCGCAGGGCGGCGCCCACCGGTCGACGCAGGATGTTGCTCCCCTCGAAGTTCCCCTCGGGTGTCACGCCGAACCAGTCGATCAGCGCTTCGGCCATCGCCGCGTGGCCGCCGTCGGGCCGGTCGATCCCTTCGGAGACGGCGGTGGCCATCTGTTCGGGGGACCAGACGTAGAACCGGCCCTCGACACCTTCGGAGTCGGCGTCCTCGGCCGAGTACACGCCGCCCTCGTGGGAGGTCAGGTCCCGGCTCACGTAGGTGATGATGCCGGACACGACGTCGAGATAGTTCTGGCTGCCGGTGACCTGCCAGCCGTGGAGGAAGGCGCGCAGCAGGCCGGCCTGGTCGTAGAGCATCTTCTCGAAGTGGGGCACCAGCCATTCGGCATCGGTCGAGTAGCGGGCGAAGCCACCCCCGAGGTGGTCGTGGATGCCGCCCGCGGCCATGGCGTCCAGGGTGGTGACGGCCATGTGCCGGGCGTGGGCGGCGGTGGGATCCGCTTCGCCTCGAAGCGAGTGGGAGAGGGCCAGGTCCACCAGGGCCGGCTGGGGGAACTTGGGGGCACCGCCGAATCCTCCCCACTGCGGGTCGAAGCGGTCGGCCAGCTCCTCCACGCGCGGTGGCCGACAGGTCGGGCGCATCGGCCCCGAGGCCGGCCGAAGCGAACAACGAACCGGCTCCCTCGGGTCGGTGGATCTCCGACCGCGACCCGATCGCCCGCCACAGCTGGTCGGCCTGCTCCTCGACCTCGCTCCGCCGGTTGTCCCAGACGTCGGTGAGGGCGTCGAGCACGGTGCGGAAGCCCGGCAGTCCCGGTCGATCGGCGGGCGGGAAGTAGGTCCCCCCGAAGAAGGGTCGTCGATCGGGGGTCAGGAACATGCTCATCGGCCATCCGCCCGACCCGGTGATGGCCTGGACCGCCTCCATGTAGACCGCGTCGACGTCGGGCCGTTCCTCGCGGTCGACCTTGATGGAGACGAACGACGCGTTGAGGGCCGCGGCACTGGCCGGGTCCTCGAACGACTCGTGGGCCATGACGTGGCACCAGTGGCAGGCCGAGTACCCGATGGACAAGAAGATGGGCCGGTCCAGGCCGACGGCGCCGCTCGAAGGCGTCGTCCCCCCAGCTGTACCAGTCGACCGGATTGGCAGTGTGCTGGCGGAGGTACGGCGACAGCTCGCGCGGCGGGCACGTCCCGGATCAGGGGCAACGGCGACCGCCATCTCCGACCGCCGGGCCGCGACCCACCAGGAGGGCGAATCCCCGCCACCGCCACAGGCAGTCGACCTGGCCCAGACCGGCGTCGCCCATCCACTGCAGCTGCGGTCCCACCCCGGCCAGGCGGTCCTCGGGGTCGTCCTCGGGGCGGCCGATCAGGGCCAGGAACTCGGAGTGCAGCTCGGGAGTGGCCGAGGCCACCACCTCGAGGTTGGCGAACAACCCCCCGGGAACCAGACGACGGGCGACCTCGGCGAACAGGCTGCGCTTCCGATCGTCGTCCAGATGATGGATGGCGAACCCGGAGACGATCACGTCGAACGTGCCCAGCGGCTCGATCGACCGGGAGAGGTCCCACTCCCGCACGCTGACCCGGCGATCACCCGTGAAGCGGTGGCGGGCCCGCTCCAGCATGGCCGGCGAGTTGTCGACGGCGACGACCCGGCGGAGGGAGGGGCGTCCCTCGAGAGCCAGGGCGGCCAGCCGGCCGTCCCCGCACCCGAGGTCGAGGAGGGACCCGGGCTGGTCCGGCAGCAGGGTCCCGAGGACGTCCTCGCCGGCGGCCCGGGGGGCGAGCCCGTCGATACGGTCGAGGTACCGGCCCACCCGATGGACGTCGCACCAGCTGGACACGGGGGCCTGGTCGGGGTGCGGTGCCAGTTCCACGCCACCATTGTGCCTCAGCCGCCCCGGGCCGGATGCCTAGTGTGTCAGCCCATGGAACTGCGTCTGGACGGCAAGACCGCGCTGGTCACCGGGGCCTCGCGGGGGATCGGGCAGGCCATCGCGCTGGCCTTCTCGTCGGCGGGAGCCTCGGTGATGATCTCGTCGCGCAAGGCCGAGGCCCTGGCCCGCTCGGCCGGGGAGATCGATGCGGCCAAGGGGGAAGGCGCCGGAGCGGTGGACTGGACGGTGGCCAACGCCGGTGACCCGGAACAGGCGGCGGCGTGTGTGGCGGCAACCGTCGAGCGGTTCGGCGCCGTCGACATCCTGGTGAACAACGCGGCCACCAATCCCTACTACGGACCGATCATGGACCTCGACACGGCCCGGGCCGACAAGACGGTCCGGGTCAATCAGACCGGGTATCTCGAATGGGTCCAGGCGGCGTGGCGGGCGGGGATGTCGGAGCGAGGCGGGGCTGTGCTCAACCTGGCCTCCATTGGCGGCCTGTCCGTGGAGGGCGGCATCGGTTGGTACAACGTGACCAAGGCGGCGGTCATCCACCTGACCAGCCAACTGGCGGGGGAGCTGGGCCCGACGGTCCGGGTCAACGCCCTCGCCCCCGGTCTGGTCAAGACCGAATTCGCCCGTGCCCTGTGGGAGCCGGGCGAGGAGGCCATCGCCCGCCGGCTGCCCCTGCGTCGGCTCGGCGAGGCGGGGGACATCGCCGCCGCCGCGCTGTTCCTCTGTTCGGACGCCTCTTCGTGGATCACCGGTCACACGCTGGTCATCGACGGCGGGGCTCTGTGCATCGCCAGCGGCGGCCTCTAACCGACCCGGCGTCGGTCGTCAGCTCAGGGGAGGTCGGCCCGACGGACCTTGCCGCTCGGGGTCCGGGGCAGCGATCCCACCACCACCAGCTGACGGGGGGCCGCCCAACGGGCCAGGTCGGACGAGACCAGCTCCCGGAGGTCCTCGAGTTTCGGGGGCACCGCCGGGTCGGTCGGGACCACCCAGGCCACGACCCGATCGCCCCACTCGGCGTCGGGCGCGCTTCCACACCGCCACCTGGTCGACGCCGGGATGGCCCGACCAGGACCCGCTCGACCGGACCGGGCCAGACCTTCTCGCCACCGGTGACGATCACCTCGGCCATGCGGCCGAACACGGCCAGGGTCCCGTCGGCGGACAGGCGTCCGCCGTCCCCCGTGGGCAGCCATCCGTCGGCGGTCCGGGGGTCCGACCCGTCGCGGTAGGTGCGCAGGAGCATCGGGCCCCGGACCAGCACCTCGCCCGCCTCACCGACCGCGCCGTCTCCGATGCGGACCTCGACGCCGTCCAGCGGTTCCCCGTCGTAGACGACACCGGAGCCGGTCTCGGTCATGCCGTAGGTGGTGACGACATTGTCGGCCAGTTCGGCGGGGGGCGCGGCGCCGCCCAGCACCACGGTCCGGAACGCGGATCCTCGACGCGGTCGAGTGCGGTGGCCACCAACGAGACCAGGGTGGCCCCCGACCGGGCCTGGCGCCCCACCTCGCCGGCGTCGAAGCCCTCGAGCACGGTGCAGGGTGTGCCGGTGACCAGCGAGCGGGTCACCACCGAGAGACCCCCGATGTGGGCCAGCGGGAGGCAGGCCAGCCAGCGGTCGGTCCCGGTGTCCACCTCCAGCCGGCTCGAGGTGGCCAGGGCCGAGGCCCTGACCGAGTCGTGGGTCAGGACGACCCCCTTGGGCATGCCGCGTGGTGCCGCTGGTGGCAACCACCAACGCGTCACCCGGCTCGGCCGGCCGGCCCGCCGGCTGCCGGTGGCTCACCGTCGGGATCCACGATGGTCGAGGGCCGGAAGGCGTCGACGATCTGGGCGCACCGCCGGCGGTGGGAGCCTCGGGTCGAGGGGCAGCACGGCGTGGCCGGCCGCCCAGGCGGTCTCGAGGGCCTCGACGAAGCCGGGTCCGGCCGGGAGATCGAGCGCTACCAGCTCCGGCATGGCGGTAGCCTAGGCGACCGTACGAGTACCGACTCTAGGAGTGATTGGTCGAATGGTTGTGCCGGAACAGGTCGACGGGAGACCCGGCTGGCGGCCGGACCGGACCGGAAACGGTCATCACCGGCCCGCCCGTCGACCCGGTCGACCGGTTCCGGGGCCAGCCGCTGCCGGACTGGGAGCGTCGGGGCGAGTACCGGGACATCCACTACGACGTGGCCGATGGCATGGCCAAGCTGACCATCGCCCGACCCGAGGTCCGCAACGCCTTCCGGCCCCAGACCCTGTTCGAACTGGCCGACGCCTTCAACGCGGCCCGGGACGACCCTTCGGTGGGGGTGGTCATCCTGACCGGGGAGGGCCCCGACGCCTTCTGCTCGGGCGGCGATCAGAAGATCCGGGGCGACGACGGGTACCTGGGCGACGACGCCGTGGCCCGACAGGGCATCGGCCGCCTCAACGTCCTCGACCTCCAGATCCAGATCCGCCGGCTGCCCAAGCCGGTGGTGGCCATGGTGGCCGGCTACGCCATCGGCGGCGGCCACATCCTGCACCTGGTGTGCGACCTGACCATCGCCGCCGACAACGCCCGGTTCGGGCAGACCGGACCCAAGGTGGGCAGTTTCGACGGCGGGTACGGGGCCAGTCTCCTGGCCCGCACCATCGGGCTCAAGCGGGCCAAGGAGGTGTGGTTCCTCTGCCGGCAGTACGACGCCGCCACCGCCCTCGGGCTGGGGGCTGGTCAACCAGGTGGTGCCGCTGGCCGACCTGGAGACGCGAGACGGTGGCCTGGTGCCGCCAGATGCTCTCGCTGTCGCCCGATGGCCCTGCGGATGCTCAAGGGCGGCCTGCACGCGGCCGACGACGGGCTGGCCGGCCTCCAGCAGTTCGCCGGCGACGCCACCATGCTCTTCTATATGAGCGAGGAGGGGCAGGAGGGCCGCAACGCCTTCCAGGAGCACCGCCCGCCTGATTTCGGCCGCTTCCCCCGCCGCCCGTGACCGGCACGGGCGACGGCGCCGGCCGGCGTGACCGCCGACAGCGCCGCTCCGGGCCCGGCCCGGACCCGGCCGGAAGCGCTGGGTGCTCGGCGCCCGGCCCCGCACGCTGCCGGCCGCCCTGTGCCGGTCGTGGTGGGCACGCGCCGCCGGCCCATCCCGTCGGGCTCGGACCTCGGTGCTCACCGCTCAGTCGGCCCGCCGTCAACGCGTGGTGGTGCGCCCTGGGCGCCCTGGTGTGGCCCTGGCCATCCAGGTGGGCACCAACTACGCCAACGACTACTCGGACGGCATCCGGGGCACCGACGATGTCCGGGTCGGACCGGTGCGCCTGGTGGCGTCGGGCCTGGCCTCACCGGCGGCGGTCAAGCGCGCCGCCCTCATCTGCTTCGGGGTGGCCGGCGTCGTCGGGCTGGTGCTGGCCTGGGCCACCTCGTGGTGGGTGCTGGTGGTCGGGGCGGCCTGCCTGGCCGCCGGCTGGTTCTACACCGGTGGCCCCCGGCCCTACGGCTACGCCGGGTTGGGCGAGTTGTTCGTGTTCGTGTTCTTCGGGCTGGTGGCCACCGTCGGCACCTTCTACGTCCAGACCCTGCGGCTGGACGAGCCGGTGGTGTGGCTGGCCGCCGTGCTGGTGGGCCTGCTGGCCACCGCCCTGCTGTTGGCCAACAACCTGCGGGACATCGCCACCGACGCCGTCACCGGCAAGCGCACGCTGGCCGTCCGGGTGGGCCGGCGAGCCGGCGGGCGGCTGTACGTGGCCTGCGTCGTCGCTGCCCTTCGCGGGCCGTGCGTGGTGCTGGGCCCTGGCTGTCGGTGTCCGGCGCGCGTGCACCGTGGCGCCGGCCGGCGCCGCCCTCCTCCCCCTGGTGGCCCTGCCGTTGGTCGTGGCCCCGGTGCGGATCGTCAACAGCGACGCCGCCGGTCGTGCCCTGCTCCCCGGTGCTGGCCGCCACCGGCCGGCTGCAGCTGGTCGTTCGGCGTGCTGTTGGCGGCCTCGCTGTGGCTTTGGATCCGGTGACCGGGGACCGACGGTCAGCCCCCGACCGTCCGGCGTCGGGCCCGAACCAGGTCGGCCACGTGGTCGGGCCGCTGCAGGTGCGGCGCGTGCCCGGCACCGGCGACCACCACGTGGGGGCGGTGGCGCCGATGGCCTCGGCCATCCGCCGGCCGAGGGCGGTGAACTTCTCGTCGAGACCCCCGGTCACGATGAGCACCGGCATGGTCAGCCGACCGATCGACCCCCACAACGGCTGCTGGGTGCCGGTGCCGGCCAGCCGGAGGCTGGAGGCCAGGCCGGGGCCGGTGTTGCGCAGCCGCTCGGGCAGGGCGTTGGCCGATGGCGTGATCCCGGCGAACATCGGGTCCTCGAGCCAACGGCGGACGAACGACTCGACGGGCATCGGCCGGCGGCTTCGGTCGACGACGGGATCGAGCTCCTCGGCCAGCCGACCGTCGGCTTCCCGGCGCTGTCGGCGCTCCTCCTCGTCATCGATCCCGGCGGTGCCCGAGATCAGCACCAGGCCGTCGACCAGGTCCGGTCGCGGCCAGGGCCAGATGGAGGCAGAACCGGGCGCCCATCGAGTAGCCCGAGGTAGGACGGCCCGGCCACCGGCCTCGCCCAGCAGCGGCGGCACCGCCGTCCAGGCCGCGGTCCACCTCGGCCGACCCTCCGTGCCCGGGCAGGTCGACCAGGACCAGCTGGTGGTCGGCGGCCAGATCGGTGTCCATCGAACCCCACACCCGCCCGGTCTGGGTGAAGCCGTGGGCCATCACCAGGCTCGGTCCCTTCCCCGACGGTGCTCGGCGTGGAGCACCGGCACCGTCGGACGGGGCTGGTCGGTGGATCGGGGTTCCGTGGTCATGGGGAGCTCCGATGAGCGTACCGACGGCGGCCGACGGCACCGGCCATCCGGATCTGCAGGCCGCATTCGCCTCCACCCTGGTCGACGAGTGGGTCCGCGGCGGAGTGGGCCACGCCGTGGTGTGCCCGGGCTCGCGCTCGACGCCCTTGGCCGTGGCGCTGACCGCCCATCCGTCCATGGCCGTCCATGTCCGCCTGGACGAGCGCTCGGCCGGGTTCACCGCCCTCGGGATCGGGCGGGCGCCCGGGCGCCCGGCCCTGGTGCTCACCACCAGTGGCACGGCGGCGGCCGAGCTCCATGCGCGCAGTGGTCGAGGCCGACCTCGGGACGGTGCCCCTCATCGTCTGCACCGCCGACCGGCCGCCGGAGCTCCACGACGTGGGTGCCCCCCAGACCATCGACCAGGCCCATCTGTTCGGCGGGTCGGTGCGCTGGTTCTGCGATCCCGGGTGTGGCCGACCCGGCGGCGCGCACCACGTGGCGGTCCCTCGCCGCCCGCTCGGTGGCCGAGGCCGCGTCGGGGGCGAGCGGGCCCGGTCCCGTCCACCTCAACCTGCCCTTCCGGGAGCCGCTCCTCGGTGATCAGGCCGCCGGAGGAGGAGTGGGCCCGGGACGGCCGGACGGGCGACCCTGGCACCAGGTGGTCCAAGGGCCGCTGGCCCCTCCGCCCGACTCGGTGCGCGCCTTGGTCGAATCCGGACGTCTCCACCGGCGGCGGCGCGGGCTCATCGTGGCCGGGGCCGGCAGTGGCGATCCCGACGCCGTGTTCGGGTTGGCCGACGCCCTGGGCTGGCCGGTGCTGGCCGAACCGCGCTCGGGGATGCGCCTCCCCCGGCCGGGAATGATCGGCGCCGCCGATGGCATCCTCCGCTCGGAGCGGTTCGCCGCTCGGCACCGGCCCGAGACCGTGCTACGGCTGGGCGAGCCCTGGGCGTCCAAGGTGGTCAACGGGTTCGTGTCGGCTGTCGGCCGCCCACGGCGCCGACGTGGTGGTGATCGATCCGTGGACCCGCTGGCGCGATCCGCAGCGGGAGGCGTCGGCCTTCATCCGTTCGGACCCCACACTGTTCTGCGAGGAGGCGGCCCGCGGCGCCGCGGCCTCGGCGTCCGATGGTGGCGATGTCCCCCGGGGATGGCACGAGGACTGGGTGGGTGCCGAATCAGAGGCCCGGTCCGTGATCGGCGCGCTCGGGGCCGACGATGGGTCCGCCGGCGTCCAGGGTCCCCTGACCGAACCGTCGCTGGCCCATCGCCTCTTCGCCCGGATGCCGTCAGCATCCACGTTGGTGGTGTCGTCGTCGATGCCGGTCCGCGACCTCGAGGCGTTCGGGCTGCGCGCGGCCCCACCCGCCTCGGGTGGTGGCCAACCGGGGGGCCAACGGCATCGACGGGGTGGTGTCGACGGCGTTGGGCGTGGCCCTGGTCTCGCCTCATCCCACCGTGGCCCTCCTCGGCGATCTGGCCTTCCTCCACGATGTGTCGGCCCTGGTGCGGGCCGGGGGACTGACCGCCCCGTTGACCCTCGTGGTGGCCGACAACGACGGCGGCGGCATCTTCTCGTTCCTCGACCCGGCCTCGTCGCTCGACGACGAGGTGTTCGACGTGCTCTTCGGAACGCCGCAGACGGCCGACGTCGCGGCGGTGGCCGCCGGCTTCGGTTGGCCGGTCGACGAGTGCGGGGATGGAGCCGGCACCGGTTTCGAGGAGTGCCTGGATCGTCGCCTGGCTGAGGGTTCGATGTCGGTGATCCGGGTCCGGCTCCCCGACCGGGCCGAGAACGTGGCCGTTCACCGTCGGATCAACGACGCCATCGTCGAGGCCGTCGAGCGCTGAGCCGGAGTTGGCAGCTCCGGCCCGATCAGCAGGGCCGGGGGTCGTAGGAGGGAATGGCGGGTGCCGGCACGGTCGTCGTCGGACTCGGACTGGTCGGTGCCGTCTGGGCCGCCGACGTCGGGCTGGTGGCCGCGGTGCTCGGTGTGGTGGTGACCGGGAGGGTCATGGGATTGCCGTAGGAATCGAGCGGCGGCGTCACGATCGGTCCCACGTCGCCGCCCAGGAATTGGGTGATCATCTGGGCGGCGGCATCGGGCTGGACGACTTCGACGTCGCCGGCCACCGACGAGTAGGCCCCGGCTGTCGGAAGGGTGAAGGCCTGGAGCTCGGAACCGGAGAAGGCGTGGTAGCGCTCGGCCAGGGCGAAGAGATCATTGGGGGTGAGGCCGTTGTCCTTGCTGAAGTCGTGGACCACCGAGGTGAGCAAGGAGTTGAGCCTGAACGGGTTGTACGTCGACTTGGCCTTGTCCAGGGCGGCCGAGATGATCAGGTTCTGACGCTCGATGCGGCCGATGTCGGCCGAGGGATCGGAGTTCCACTCGCCGTTGGCGTAGTACTCGAAGTAGCGCGAGCGCGACAGGGCGAGAGCCTGGGGTCCGTTGAGCACCTGGCATCCCGCAGTGGGGATGTTGAGTCCGGAGTTGTTGTAGCAGACACCGGTCGAGCAGTCCTGGTCTCGCACCGGGTACGGGAAGTCCATGGAGATGCCACCGAGGGCGTTGACGGCATCCTGGAGGCCGAAGAAGCTGATCTCGATGTAGTGGCTGATCGGGATGCCGAAGGTGTTCTGGATGGTCTTGATCAGGGCGTCGGGGCCACCGCTGAACGCCGCGTTTATCTTGTTGGCGCTGGCCAGCTGGGTGTTGGCCGGCAGCCCGGAGAGGGTCACGTAGGTGTCCCGGGGGATCGACAGCGTGGAGGCAGTGCCCGCCGCCGGATCGACGTGGACGATCTTGATGGTGTCGCTCCGCTGCCCACCGGCATTGGTGGCATTGCCGAATTGCTGGGCCTCCGCTGCCGTTTCACCGGCCCGGCTGTCGGAGCCGATCAGGAGCACGTTGTAGGGCTGCCCGTTGGCGGCGGCGACGCACGACGAACAGGGGCTGGAGGAGACCTTGCTCCATTCGTAGCGGAAGTAGCCGTAGCCCAGCCCGGCGACGACGAGCAGTGCCACCACCAGCCCGATGGCCACCCGGAGAAGCCGCTCGGCGGGTCGCCGCCGACGCTTCTTCGCTCGTTTGAGCTCGCGTCTCGACGGCACCTCGACCTGGCCCCCGAGGATGGGTCCGGGGAACTCGGGCTCGCGTCCCGGGCGCGGCGACCCGACAGGGGTGGACCCGCGCGGGCGTCCGGTCGAGCCGTCCGAGGAGCGGCCCGTGGGGCGGGATCCTCTGGGTGTGGGGGGTTCGGAAGGGGGCACGGGGATTGGTCTCGGAGCTTGTGATCGCCGGGAGCGACCGGCCGGCAGATGGTCCTGCGGCGTCCTTCGAAGACGGAACAGTTTCCCACGATCGGGGCCAAATCTGGTGTCACACCTGGTGGGGGAGCGACTTCATCGACCGGTGGGAACCCACGATCCGTGGAATCCGAACGGGACACGGGCGGGCAGGTGGACCGTGGCCACCGGTGGACCGGCGAACGACGTGGCGTCGAGGATCACCAGATCGCTGGCGTCCCGGGTGGCGTCGTACATCACGCTGAGGATCCAGCCCTCGTCCTCACCGCGGCCGTCGACGGCCTTGACGAACACCGGCTCCCCGGGCGAGAGGAACTCGCCGGGGTCGAAGCGGACCGCTTCGTCGCGCACCAGGTCGTACTTGATCAGGCCGGTGAAGCTCGGGTCGTCGGTACGCGGGCCGAGCCGGGTGCAGTAGCCGTACCGGTGCCGGAAGCCGGCCACGTCGTCGTCGATGCGCGGGAACTCGACGGGGGTGTCGTCGAGTCGCTGCTCGGAGACCCGGTCGGCCACCGGATCGACCGTCCACCGGGCCAGCGTCGGGGTGTCCAGACTGATCGGTTCTCCCGGCGCGGTGTCGAACGCCTTGTCGTAGCGGACGACGTCGATGACCACCCGATCGCCGTCGTCGAAGCAATTGAGGACGTGGAAGACGTAGACGGGGTCGATGTCGATCCAGTGGATGTCCGCATTGCCTCCGGCCCTGGGCATCACGCCGACCCGGGCACCGGCCTCGGGCATCCACCGGTAGGGGATCGTACGCCCGGCGGCGGCCAACTCGAGATCGAACACCACCGGCAGGTCGAGGAAGGCGATCCGGGTGGCGGTGACCCCGAAGTCGTGGATCATGGTGGCCACCGGGATGGCGATCTCCTCGGTGCGGACCAGCTGGCCCGACGCGTCGGCCACGTGGTAGCGGAGGAAGGGCGGCCCGAACACGTCACTGCCGAAGAAGATCAGCTCGCCGGTGATGGGGTCGACCTTCGGGTGCGCGGTCATGGGCGAAGCCAGGGCCCCGTCGAAGTCGTGGACCCGGGCCCGGCTCAGATCGGACGAGAGGGCGTGCGGGAACCCGGATTCCACCAGGGCCAACGTGGTGCCGCCATGACTGATGACGTGGGTGTTGGCCGGACCGTCGATCGGCTCGCCCGGACCCTTGGGGGGAGCCGTCCCCACTTTGGCGGCCAGCGCCCGGGTCCGGACCCAGCGGTTGGAAAAGCCGGTGGCCCTGCTGCCGGCCAGGGAGATGGCGTGGACCATCCCGTCACCGCTGAACCAGTGGTAGTCGCTCTCGTCGAGCGGCAGCACCGCCGGATTGGGACCGTTCCGGAGCAGCCGGCCTTCGAGATCGGGTGGAATGACGCCGGTGACCGGAAGCTCGTGGACGTCGCTCCGTTCCTCGACCACCGGCGCGAAGTTTCCGTGGAGATACGGATTGGACATCGGTTGCTCCTGGGCGGCCGAGGGAACGTGGCGGAACACGGCTGATGGTAGCGGCCGAGGAGGAACGACTCGGACCCGGCGGCGTGGCAGGCTGAGGCCATGGCTCACCTCGCCGAGGATCTCCGCTTCCGCGGGCTGATCCACCAGATGACCGGCACCGATCTCGAACGACGCCTCGACTCCGATCGGCTCACCGCATACAGCGGCTTCGATCCCACCGCCGACAGCATGCACGTCGGTCACCTGCTTCAGGTCTGCAACCTCCGGCGGCTGCAGCTGGCCGGACACCGGCCGATCGCGGTGGCCGGAGGGGGGACCGGTTTCGTGGGTGACCCGGGCGGCAAGTCGGAGGAGCGCTCGCTGCTGAGCGAGGAGGAGCTGCAGACGAACCTCGAGGGCATCCGCGGTCAGCTCGGGCACTTCCTCGATTTCGGCGAGGACGGGTCGGGACCCGCCCTCCTGGTCAACAACGCCGACTGGCTCCGGCCCATGTCGCTCTTCGAGTTCCTGAGGGATGTGGGCAAGCACTTCACCGTCAACCAGATGGTGGCCAAGGACTCGGTGAAGTCGCGCCTCACGCGTGCCGACCAGGGCATCTCGTTCACCGAGTTCAGCTACATGCTCCTCCAGGCCTTCGACTTCCTCCACCTGTTCGACACATTCGACTGCCGGCTCCAGCTGGGCGGGAGCGACCAGTGGGGGAACATCACCATGGGGACCGAGCTGGTACGCAAGGTCCGTCACCAGGAGGTGTGGGGCCTGACCACTCCGTTGGTCCTCAAGGCCGACGGCACCAAGTTCGGCAAGACCGAGTCCGGAACGGTGTGGCTGGACCCGTCCAGAACCAGCCCGTACCAGCTCTACCAGTTCTTCCTGCGCAGCGAGGACGCCATGGTCGGGTCCTATCTGCGGTACTTCACGTTCCTCGACCACGCCACCATCCTCGGACTCGACGAGGCGACGGCGGCCCGCCCGGAACGACGAGAAGCCCAGCGCCAACTGGCTCGCCAGGTGTGCACCCTCGTCCACGGCGAGGGCGAGACCGGCCGGGCCGAGCAGGCCGCCGCCGCCCTGTTCGGGGAGGAGGTCGCCCAGTTGGACGAACCCACCTTGCTCGACGTATTCGCCGACGCCCCCTCGACCACCCTGTCCCGCACCCGTCTCGGCGGCGAGGGCCTGACGCTGGTCGACCTCCTGGTGGAGACCGGCCTGGTCCCGTCCAAGAGCCGGGCCGCGACCACCGTCGCGGCAGGGCGGGGCCTACCTCAACAACCGCCGTGAGGAGGAGGCCGGACGCATCATCGGCCCCGGCGATCTGGTGGCCGGCCGGTATCTGGTGCTCCGGCGGGGAAACGCGACTACCACCTGGTCAAGTTCGACTGAACGACCGAGCCCCGGAGAGGTGGCCGCGGAGGTGGTCCGCCGGCCCGGTCCTACACTGAGCGCCATGAGCAGCTCGGGGCGGGAAGGTTCGGACATGTCGCCGGTCAGGCTGACCACCGGGTTACCCGAGACGGTCCTGCCCGAGGAGCCCGAGACCGTGCGTTCGGCCCTCGAGGCGGCGCTGTCCCAGCCGGGGGAACGACGCCGGCACGCGGTCTCCGACGTGGTCCGGGCCGCCCCCGACTCGCTGAACGCCTGGGCCGCACTCGGCTCGTTGGCGCGCGACGACGTGGAGGCCTACGCCTGCTTCCGGGTCGGGTACCACCGCGGCCTCGACGCGTTGCGAGCGGCGGGATGGAAGGGCTCGGGCCTGGTCCGGTGGGAGCACGGGCCGAACCGGGGGTTCCTCCGTTGCCTCGACGGCCTGCGTTCGGCGGCAGGAGCGATCGGCGAGCACGCTGAAGAGGAGCGCTGCGCACAGTTTCTCCGTCAGCTCGATCCGTCCTGGCGTGCTGATTGGACGGGTTTCCCGTCCTAGTGGCGGTCTCGACCCCGACGGCGGGCGGCCGGCACCCGACTCCGCCGCCCCATCCCCCGGGCCCGGCCCGATCGTTGGCCTGCCGACTGGTCGTCATCTCGATCGTGGTGTTCGGGTCCTCGCTCGCCGCCGGCTGCACGCTCGATCAGACGGGCCCGCCCGCCGCCCAGCTCTCGGCCTGGATGACCACCGCCGCCGGGGGCGCCGCCGTCGGGCAGGTGGAAGCGGACACCCGCAACATCGATGTGGCCATCGCCGGCCACAACACGCCCGCCGCGCTGCGGACGGTCTGTGCCCTCCTGACCAATGACGCCCAGACGGCCATCGGCAACCTCCCCACCCCGGACACCCAGCTGACCGACGACCTCAACGCGGCCTACGAGGCCGCCGCCGCCGCCGGCAACGACTGCTACCAGGGCGCCGACGGGGACCGGACCCTGCTCAGGCGATCGGCCTCGGAGCGGGTCAAGCTCTTCCCCATGTTGGCCGCCGCCGTCGACCGCATCGAATCCATCACCGGCCATACGCCGTCGACGGCCACCACCGCCCCCTCCGGGGACAACAATGACCCCTTCGGGAACTGACCTGACCGGCCCGGCCGGGCCGTTCCCCGCCGACCGCGACCACGACGAGTACGACCGTCAGCGCCGGCGGGTGCTCTGGTCGCTGCCCACCGGGCTCTTCGTCCTGGGCAGCCGGGCGGGAGCCGAGCGCAACATGATGACCTGCAACTGGGTCATGCAGGTGGCCACCACGCCCAAGCTGGTGGCCGTAGCCGTGGAGCATGGCTCGGTGACCCGGCGTCTCGTCGAGGACGGCGGCGGGTTCGCGGTCAGCGTGTTGCCGAGGTCGGCCCGCGCCGTCGTCCGTCGGTTCGTCAAGCCGGCCGATTCGGTGGTGCTCGACCCGGACGGCCGCGCCGTCACCATCCAGGGCGAACCGGTACGCGAGGTCACCGGCGGCTTCCCCTGCCTGACGGTGGCCCGGTCGTGGTTGGCCTGCGAGGTGCGTCACCTCCTCCGGTGGGACGGTGACCCACCGGACGCAGTGGCCAGTCACGTCCTCTTCATCGGTGAGGTGGTCGATGTCGGTGAGTCAGGCCCGGAGGGCGGGGATCCGGCCCCGGCCGACGAATCGGGTGTGCTGCGCATGGAGGACACCCGGATGAACTACGGCGGATGAGCCCCGGGCCCGGAGGGGGGCCGATGGCCGTCGCCACCGGCCGGGTCTCATTCCTCGGTCGCGGCCGGGGGCCGCAGGTCGATCCGGAGGGTCAGCACGCCCTCCTCGATCGAAGGTTCGGCGTCCCCGATCATGGCGAAGTCCATGAAATCGGCCTGCGCCTGCTGCTTGAACCGCTCACGGTCCGGCCCCTCGATGGGGGGCAGGCCACGGGACCTCACCGCATCGGCCCTGGCCCGGAACCGTTCCACCATGGCCTGGGGATCGAATTGAGCAGCCATGCCCCGATGGTACCGGTGCCGCCGGTGCGCTACGAATGACGGCGCCCCGCACTACACTGGGCTGCATTGGTGAGAGGGGTCACCCCGGTCAGCGGGTGATCGGAGTGCGTGCCACCCCTGGTGGGGCAAGGAGTTGTTTCCGTGAAGAAGGGACGCCATCGCCGCTTCGAAGAAGCGCGCAGCCTGAAGCGATCGGTCGCCACGGCCAGTCGGAGCTGCCCCGAATGCGGCGCCGAGCCCGACGACAAGCACGCCTCGTGGTGCCTGGCCACCGAGGACGACTACGACGAGATCCTCGGTACCGCACCGAGGGATGACGCCTTCGCCGAGGACGACCCCCTGGCCGAGTAGCCCGGCCGGCGGTCAGCAGCAGGGCTAACGGCGCAGGGTCGGGTGGGGCAGCAGGGTCACCCGGGTCCGGGGTGCGCGCCGCTCGTCGAGGTAGGCAGCCAGCCGTTTGTAGATCTTCTTGCCGGCCATCGTCTCCAGTTCGGTGCGCATGCTGACGTAGACGGGCTCGTGGCCGACGAACGCCTCGGGGTCCTCGGTGCACCACCAGTGGAACTCGGCACCTCCCTCGCCCCAGTGGCGCCGGTCCCATTGCCGGACCACCGACGTGACCCGCCCGTCCTGGGCCGTCTCGTCCTCGCGGCGCAACGGCAACTGCCAGCAGACTTCGGGCTTGAGCTCGACGTGGCTCCGCCCTTGGGCCAGAGCCGCGGTGTGGAGGGCGCATCCGGGCCCGGCCGGGAATCCGGGCCGGTTGAGGAAGATGCAGGCGCCGTCGACCAGGCGGGTGCCGAGATCGCCGTCGGGCAGCTTCTTCACCACGCCCTTGCGCCCCTGCTTGTGGAATTGCCAGACATCGGGCGTGAGGGTGGCGGCGGCCCGCTCGACGTTGCGGGCGTCCTTCTTGCCGGTGAAATGGGCCCCGTAGGAGCAACATCCCTGGACCAGCTCGGGGGCCGGCCCGGTGAGGACGCCCTGACACCCCTGACCGAAGATGCAGGTCCAGGAGCTGACCAGGAACGTCACATCGAAGAGCCAGGTCCGCTCCTCGTCGGGGTCGTCGAAACTCACCCACTCATGGGCATTGGCCGGTTGGTGCTTGTGGCTCGCTGACACGCCCTTATGATGACAGGCATGAGTGAAGACCGTGAGGACGTCCGCCCGGTGCTGACGATTACCGGCGAAGCCAGGGCCACCGTGCTCGAGGTGCTGGCCAACGAATCCGAATCGGACTCGTTGGCGCTGTGGCTGGAGATCAGCGGTGAGAGCAACGGTGCCTACGCCTACGACATGTACTTCCAGTCCCTGGCCGATGCCGGTGCCGGCGATGTGGTGCAAGAGGGTGACGACCTGCCCGTCGTCGTGCCCCAGGCCAGCGTCGAGCGGCTCCAGGGGGCGACGCTGGACTTCGTGACCGACGCGTCCGGCGAGGGTGGGCTGGTCATCGTGAACCCCAACACCCCGCCGGCTCCCACGTTGAGCGGGCTGGCCCCGGGGGCCGAAGTCGATCTGTCCGACCCCCTGGCCCAACGGGTGGTCTCGGTCCTCGACGAACAGGTGAACCCGAGCATCGCCGCCCACGGCGGTCGTGCCGACCTGGTCGCCGTCGAGGACTCCTCGGTCTATCTGCGACTCAGCGGCGGATGCCAGGGTTGCGGGATGGCCAAGGCCACCTTGTCCCAGGGCATCGAGGTGATCCTGCGCGAGGCCATCCCTGAGATCGCCAACATCGTCGACGTGACCGATCACGCCGACGGCACCAACCCGTACTACGAGCCGGCCCACAGCTGACCGGTCCAGCCGGCCCGGGGCCCGGCGCTGACGATGCCTGTCCGGGAGGCGGCGGTCCAGTACGTTGCCTGTGGTGGACACCCTGTTGGTCTCCGGCTCGACCGTTGCCGGCCTGCTGATCGGGGGCGTCCTCGACCCGCTCGGTCAGAGGATGGCCGACCAGAGCCGTCTCGAGGACCAGCGTCGCCGGGCCGCGGACGACCAGGGGGAGGTGCCCGTCCCGGCCGAGGGCACGGTCCGCAATCTCCTGCCCTCGGGCCGGTCACCGACCCGGACGGCATCGGCGGCCGTGCTGACCGCCGCGCTCTTCGGGGGAGCGGCGGCCCACTTCGGGCGGGATCTGGTGCTGGCTCCCTTCTGCGTGTTCTTCGCCATGCTGGTGGCCGTCTCGGTGACCGACCTCTCCCACCGGCTCGTGCCCCGTCGGCTCCTCTACGCCGCGCTGGTCCTGATTGCGCCGCTCCTGGTGGCCTCGGCGGGGATCGACCACCAGTGGCACGACCTGACCGGGGCCATCGTCGCCGGGGCCGTGGCCTTCGGGCTCTTCTTCGGGATCTGGTGGTTCGTCCCCCGGGGGATGGGCTTCGGCGACGTGCGGTTGGCCGGCGTCATCGGCCTCACCGTGGGCTACCTGAGCCTCCTCCATGCCTACGTGGCCTTCCTCACCGGTTTCATCGTGGGGATGGTCTTCGGCGTCGTCATGATGGTGGTGTCGTCGTCGGGCCGGAAGACGCGCATCCCCTTCGCTCCGTCGCTGGCCGTCGGGGCGGTGATCGCCGTCTTCTGGGGTGGCCAGATCGCTCACGACCTGTTCCACGCCGGATCGTGACCACACCCTGCCCCGAGTAGATTTCCCTGCATGCTCCGCTTCCTGACCGCCGGCGAGTCGCACGGCCGCGCCCTGGTGGTCATCGTGGAGGGACTGCCCGCCGGCCTGCTGGTGACCGAAGGGGACATCCAGCGCGGGCTGGCCCGGAGGCGGCTCGGGTTCGGGCGGGGCCCGAGGATGCGCTTCGAGGCGGACGAGGTGAGCCTGCTCGGCGGGATCAGGCACGGGAGGACGCTCGGATCGCCGGTGGCCATCGAGATCGCCAACACCGAATGGCCCAAGTGGGAGACCGAGATGTCCCCCGACCCCGGTCTGCCCTCGAAGGTGCTCACCCAGCCCCGACCCGGGCATGCCGATCTCTCCGGCATGCTCAAATATGGACTCAACGACGCCCGTGACGTCCTCGAACGGGCCTCGGCCCGGGAGACGGCCGCCCGGGTGGCGGCGGGCACGTTGGCCAAGCTGCTGCTGTGGCAGATCGGCATCGACGTGCTCAGCCACATCGTGCAACTCGGTCCCGAGCGCGCCGAATCGGACGTCCTGCCCTCGGTCGGCGACCTCATCCGGGTCGACGAGTCACAGGTGCGGTGTTGCGATGCCGACGCCGAGGCCCGGATGATCGCGGCGGTGAAAGCGGCGGCCAAGGACGGCGATTCGCTCGGCGGGGTGGCCGAGGTGATCGCCTTCGGGGTCCCGGTGGGCCTCGGCAGCCACGTGCACTGGGACCGTCGCCTCGACGCCCTGCTGGCCCAGGCCCTCATGAGCATCCAGGCCATCAAGGCTGTCGAACTCGGCGACGGCTTCGAACTGGCCGGTCGGCGGGGCTCGGTGGCCCACGACGCCATCCGGGTGGCGACGGCCGGCGACGACCGACCCCAAGACGGGGACCCGGGCGTACTCGGCGGGGGCTACGTCCGGGACACCCACCACGCCGGAGGGGTCGAAGGGGGCATCTCCACCGGATCGCCCATCGTGGCCCGTGCCACCATGAAGCCGTTGGCCACCCTCAACCGGCCCACCCTGGGCACGGTGGACGTGGTGTCCAAGGAGTCCACCGTGTCCTTCAAGGAGCGCACCGATGTCACCGCGGTGCCGGCCATGGGCGTGGTGGCCGAGACGATGGTCGCCCTGGTGCTGGCGTCCGAAGCCCTGCGCAAGTTCGGCGGCGACTCGGTCGAGGAGTTCCGGCGCAACCGCCGCGGCTATCTGGAGGCACTGGGGGAGACGCCCTCGGCGCCCCGGCCGCCGACCGATGGTTGACCGGGTCATCCTGGTGGGCATGATGGGTGCCGGGAAGACCACCGTGGGCCGTCAGCTGGCCGCCCGCCTCGGGTGGTCCCACTTCGATTCCGACGCCCAGGTCATGGCCAGTACCGGCTCCACCGTGCCCGAGCTGTTCGCCGAGCGCGGCGAGGCCGCCTTCCGGGCCGAGGAGGCCCGGGTGCTGGCCGAGGCGCTCTCCTCCTCGCAGCCGGTGGTCGTGTCGGCCGCCGGTGGGGTGGTCCTGTCCGAGGCCAATCGGGATCTCCTGCAGCGGTCGGGCGTCGTGGTCTGGCTCCGGGCCGACCCCGGTCTCCTGGCCCGGAGGGTGGGCAAGGGAGACGGCCGCCCGCTGCTGGGTGACGAACCGGCCACCAGGCTGGTGGATCTCTACGAGGTCCGGCGCCCTCTGTACGAGGCGGTGGCGGAAGCGGTGATCGACGTTGACGGACTCTCCCCCGTCGAGGCGGTCGACCGGGTCCTGGCCCAGCCGGCGCTGGTGTCGCGCCGGATCGGGGCGGAGCGGGAACGATGATCGAGATCCCGGTGGAGCTGGGGGAGCGGGCCTACCGGGTGGTGGTGGGCGACGGTGCCCGTCATGACCTGGCGGCCATGGTGGCCACCGCCGCGCCCGGCGCCCGGCGCGCCGCCATCGTCACCCAGGCCGGCATCGACGTGCCGGTCGACCCCGGTCTCCCGGCCGACGAGTTCACCGTGCCCGCCGGCGAAGGGGCCAAGTCGTTGACCGTGGTCGAGGAACTGTGTCGGGGCTTTGCCCGCGCCGGGCTCGGTCGGTCCGACGTGGTCATCGCCGTCGGCGGCGGCGTGGTCACCGACCTGGCTGGTTTCGCGGCGGCGTCCTTCCACCGGGGGACGGCCTATGTGAACGTGGCCACGACCCTGCTGGCCCAGGTGGATGCCGCCATCGGGGGCAAGACCGGGGTCAACCTCCCCGAGGGGAAGAACCTGGTGGGGGCGTTCTGGCAGCCGAGCGGGGTCATCTGCGACACCGAGGTGCTGTCGACCCTGCCTCCCCGGGAGTGGGCCTCGGGCCGGGGCGAGATGGCCAAGTACGCGTTCTTGGATGGTTCGGCGTCCGGCGGTGGACCCGACGCCTCCCTGCTCGACCTGGGCCTGGCCGACCAGGTGGCCCGGTGCGTGGCCATCAAGGCCGACGTCGTGGCGGCCGACGAGCGGGAAGGCGACCGTCGGATGCTCCTCAATTACGGGCACACGCTGGCCCACGCCCTGGAGGCGGTCGCCTTCGATCCCGATGCCGGCCTCGACCTCCGCCACGGGGAGGCCGTGGCCATCGGCCTCGTCTACGCTGCCCTGCTGGCCCGGAGGCTCGGGCGCATCGACGACGACCGGGTCGAACTGCACCGGAGGGTGGTCGGCGCCTTCGACCTCTCCGCCGCCGTCCCCGCCCGGGCCGAGCCCAAGCGGCTGGTCTCGTTCATGGCCCGGGACAAGAAGGCCAGGCACGATCTCACCTTCGTGCTCGACGGGCCCCGGGGGGTCGAGGTCACCCACGGCGTCGACGAGGCCGACGTGCTCGCTACCCTTGCGGAGATGCAAGGTCCGGAACCCGGTGGCGCCAGGTGAGCACGGCCGGTTCGATCCTGCTCCTCTCGGGGCCCAACCTCAACCTGCTGGGGGAGCGTGAACCGGCCGTCTACGGCTCCGCTTCCCTGGACGAGCACGTGGCCACGGCGACCGGCGCCGCCACCGGGCTGGGCCTGTCCCTCGAGCACCTCCAGACCAACCACGAGGGAGATCTGGTCGAGGCGGTGCAACGGGCCCGCGGCCGGGTCGACGCCATCATCGTCAACGCCGGCGCCCTCACCCACACGTCCTGGTCGCTCCACGACGCCCTGGCCGCCTTCGACGGGGTCGTGGTCGAGCTCCACCTGAGCAATCCGGCCGCCCGCGAGCCGTTCCGCCATCTGTCGGTCATCGCCCCGGTGTCCGACGGGTGCATCGCCGGCTTCGGGGGGTTGGGGTACCGGCTCGCCGTCGAGGCCGTGCACCAGATCCTGACGGCCGGGACCGAGCCCCGATGAGCCCCGGACCCGAGGGCATGGCGCCCCTGAAGGTGACCGGCCGACTCGATCGGCTGCGGGCCCGGTTCGCCGAGGCGGGAGACGACGGCCAGGCGATCGGAGCGCTGCTGGTGACCACGCCGGCCAACATCCGGTGGCTGAGCGGCTTCAGTGGATCGGCCGGTCTCCTGCTCGTCACCGACGACGGCGCCCTGCTCACCACCGACGGGAGGTACCGGACCCAGTCCGCCGAGCAGCTGGAGGAGGCCGGCGCCGACGCCGAGATCACCACCTGTGTGGGCGGGGTGCAGGTCCAGCGCGAGGCGCTGGTGGCACGCGCCGCGGCGGTCGGCTCGCTCGGGCTCGAGGCCGACACCGTCACCTGGTCGTCGCAGAGGACGTGGGCGGGGCTCCTGGCCTCGGCGGCGCTGGTTCCCACCCGGGGGATGGTCGAAGGGCTGCGGACGGTCAAGGACCCGGCCGAAGTGGTCCGGATGGAGCGGGCCGCGGCCATTGCCGACCGGGCCCTGGAAGCGACACTGCCCCTGCTGGCCGCGGCGGGAGACGGAGCCGAGCTCACCGAATCGGGTTTTGCCGCCGCCCTCGACCACGCCATGCGCCTGGGCGGGGCCGAGGAGAGCGCCTTCGAGACCATTGTGGCGTCGGGCGAGAACTCGGCCAAGCCCCATGCCCGGCCCGGTGATCGGCGCATCCGGCCCGGCGATCCGGTGGTCGTCGACTTCGGCGCCGTTTTCGACGGCTACCGGTCGGACATGACCCGGACCTTCTGTGTCGGCGGCGAGCCCTCCGGTGAGCTGGCCACCGTGTTCGAGGTGGTGGCGGAGTCGCAACGGGCCGGGGTGCGCTCGGTGTCCCCGGGGGTCACCGCCGCCTCGGTCGACCTGGCCTGCCGGGAGGTCATCAGCGCGTCCGGGTGGGCGGAGCGCTTCGAGCACGGCACCGGGCACGGGGTCGGGCTCGACATCCACGAAGGGCCGTCGGTCGGCCCGGGGTCGACTGCTATCCTCGCTGCCGGCACCGTGGTCACCGTCGAACCGGGGGTGTACCTGCCCGGGACGGGCGGGGTCCGCATCGAGGACACCTTGGTGGTGACGCCCGACGGGAGCCGATCGCTGACCCTGTTCCCGAAGGAAGTTGCTGTCTGATGGCCGTCTCCACCAATGATCTCCGCAACGGCATGACCCTCGACCTGCCCGAGGGTCTGTTCGCGGTGGTCGAATTCCAACACGTCAAGCCGGGCAAGGGCGGCGCCTTCGTGCGCACCAAATTGAAGAACCAGCGGACCGGTGCCGTCATCGAGCGGACCTACCGGGCCGACGAGAAGCTCGAGCAGGCCATCATCGACAAACGGGAGATGCAATTCCTCTACCGGGACGGCTCGGACTACGTGTTCATGGACACGTCGTCGTACGAGCAGCTCCAGGTCGAAACGACCCTCCTCGGTGATTCGGCCAATTACCTGAAGGAGGGCGATGACGCCGTCCTGCAGTTCTACGGGTCGGAGATCGTCGGGGTCGACCTGCCGGCGGCGGTCGAACTGACGGTCACCGACACCGAGCCGGGGCTCCAGGGGGACCGGGTGTCCGGGGCCCGCAAGCCGGCCACGGTGGAGACGGGGCTGGTCCTCCAAGTTCCCCTCTTCGTCAATCCCGGGGAGAAGATCAAGGTGGACACCCGCACCGGGGAGTATCTGACCCGGGCCTGACCGCCCGGCCCCCGGCCGCGGGGCGAAGCCGCTGCCCGGCCCGACCATCACCGACCATGGATCCCGCACCCCGCCACCAGGCCCGCGAACGGGTCGTGACCCTCCTCTACGAGGCGGAGCTGAAGGGACGGCGCCCGACCGAGGTCCTCGACGAACTGGCGGTGGCTCCGGATCCCTACACCGTCGACCTGGTGCGGGCCGTGGACACGCGCCGGGCCGACATCGACGCCCGCATCGGTGCCGCCGCCATCGGGTGGGAGCTCGATCGCATGGCGGTGGTGGACCGGAACGTGCTCCGGCTGGCCGTGGCCGAGCTGCTCGGGTGCCCCGACGTCCCCACCGCGGTGATCCTCAACGAGGCCGTCGAGCTGGCGTCGGCCTATTCGACCGACGACTCGGGGCGGTTCGTCAACGGCGTGCTGGCCACGCTGGCCGAACAGATCAGAGGGTGAGAACGGCGGACCCGGCGGGCTGATCGCCGGCCCGGTGGCTGAGCTGATCGCCGGCCCCGTCACCACGTGGCCGCGCCGGCCGCCTGGCGGCCGACGACCGCCTGGGTATACTCGGATCCTGACCGTGAAGCGGGTCCTGTGAGGCCCGAACGGACAGGAGGATGCAGTGGCCGAACGTGAGCGCAGTCATACCCGACCGCGGGGTGCTGTGTTCGTTCCCCGTGCCCAGGTGATGTCGGCGGCCGACGTGCACCGGGCCATCACCCGCATGGCCCACGAGATCATCGAGCGGAACCGCGGGCTCCAGCACCTGGTCCTGATCGGGCTCCAGACCGGCGGCGTGGCCATCGCCCGTCGACTGGCCGGAACCCTCTCCGAGCTCGAGGGGACCGACGTCCCGGTCGGCACCCTGGACGTGGCCTTCTACCGCGACGACATCGGGTTGCGCCCCGTGCTCCCCGAAGCCGCCACCGACATCAGTTTCGATCTGACCGGGGCCACCGTCATCCTGGTCGACGACGTGCTGTTCACCGGCCGGACCATTCGGGCCGCGCTCAACGCGCTCGGCGAGTACGGGCGCGCCCAGCTGGTCGAACTGGCGGTGATGGTCGACCGGGGTCACCGTGAGCTCCCGATCCGGCCCGACTACGTGGGCAAGAACCTCCCCACCAGCCGGGACGAGATGGTGGATGTCTCCGACGACGGCGTGTCGTTGGGGGACCTGGTCAGCCGGTGAGCCCGTTCCCCACCCATCTCCTGGGCATCGACGACCTCGGTGCCGAGGAGATCGCCGAAGTGCTGCGGGTGACCGACTCCTTCGCCGAAGTGGGACGACGGGCCAACCCGAAGGTCCCCACCCTGCGGGGCAGAACCGTGGCCACCCTCTTCTTCGAGGACTCCACCCGGACCCGCATGTCGTTCGAGACGGCGGCCAAGCGGATGTCCGCCGACGTGCTCTCCTTTTCGGCCGGATCCTCGTCGGTGAACAAGGGCGAGTCCCTGCGCGACACCATCGAGACCGTCGAGGCCATCGGGATCGACTCGGTGATCATCCGCCACTCCTCCTCGGGCGTCCCGGCCCGGGTGGCCGGGTGGGTCGACCACTGCGTCGTCATCAATGCCGGCGACGGTTGGCACCAGCACCCCACCCAGGCGTTGCTGGATCTCTACACGGTCCGCCAGGCGCTGGGCGGGGGGGATGCCGGGCTGGCCCGGTTCGACGGGCTGCAGGTGGCCATCGTCGGCGACATCCGCCACAGCCGGGTGGCCCGGTCCCAGATCGCCGCCTATGCGGCCATGGGTGCCGAGGTCACCCTGGTGGCACCGACCACACTGCTCCCGCCCTCACTGGTCGGCTGGCCGGTCACCGCGGTCAACCAGAACCTCGACGACGTGCTGCCCAAGGTCGACGTGGTCTCGCTGCTCCGAGTGCAGTCCGAGCGCGGCAGCGGGGAGTTCGTCCCCACCTTGCGCGAGTACACGGCCGGGTACGGGCTCACCGCCCGCCGCGCCGCCATGCTCCAGCCCGGGGCGTTGATCCTCCACCCCGGACCCATCGTCCGCGGGGTGGAGATCGCCTCCGACGTGGCCGAGCTACCCGCCGCCCTGATCACCGAGCAGGTGAGCAACGGGGTGGCCATCCGGATGGCCGTGCTCTTCCTCCTGCTCGGCCAAGGACCGATCGAGGGTGGCCACCGTGCCTGAGCGGATCGGAGGCAGGGGCGGCGGCGCCCTCCCGACCCTGGTGATCCGGGGCGGGACCGTGGTCGACGAGACCGGCGAGCGGCGCGCCGACGTGATGATCGCCGACGGGATCGTGACCGCCATCGACGAGGACATCGACGGCCCGAAGGGAGCCCTGGTGCTCGACGCCGCCGGCGGTGTGGTCGCACCGGGCCTGGTCGATCTGCACACCCATCTCCGCCAGCCCGGTCGCGAGGAGGCCGAGACGATCGAGACCGGCACCCGGGCCGCGTCACTGGGTGGGTACACGGCCGTGGTGGCCATGCCCAACACCGAGCCGGCGCTGGACTCGGCCGAGGCGGTGCGGAACGTGCTCGAGCTCGCCGCCGGGGCCACCGCCGAGGTGGCGGTGGCCGGGGCCATCACCGTGGACCGGGCCGGCGAGCGCCTGGCCCCCATGGCCGAACTGGCCGACCTGGGGGTCCGCCTGTTCACCGACGACGGCGCCGGGGTCCAATCGGCCGGCCTGATGCGCCGGGCCCTCGACTACGCCCGGGGGATCGGGGCCACCCTGGCCCAGCACTGTGAGGACCGGTCCCTGGCCGGCAACGGGGCCATGCACGAAGGGGAATGGTCGAGCCGCCTCGGGCTGCCGGGGATGCCGGCGGTGGCCGAGGAGGTCATGGTGGCCCGGGACGTCGCCCTGGTGAGGGCGACCGGGGGCCGCATCCACTTCCTCCACCTGTCCACCGCCGCCTCCGTGGACATGGTCCGCCGGGCCAAGGCCGAGGGGCTGGCCGTCACCGCCGAGGCGGCCCCCCATCACTTCACCCTCACCGACGCCTGCACCTCGGGGTACGACGCCGGCTTCAAGGTCAACCCACCGTTGCGCCCGCAGTCGGACGTCGACGCGGTCAAGGCCGGGCTGGCCGACGGGACCATCGACGCCATCGCCACCGACCACGCCCCCCATCCGCCCGAGCTCAAGGACCTTCCCTTCGATCAGGCCCCCCCGGGCATGCTCGGCCTGCAGACGGCGGTCTCCCTGGCCATCGGCGAATTGGCCCTGCCCATGGGCGACCTCCTGGCCCTGCTGAGCTGGCAGCCGGCCCGGATCGCCGGGCTCGACCCATCCCACGGCGGGGACCAGGGCGGCCCGATCGTGCCCGGCGGTGCGGCCAATCTCTGCGTGATCGATCCGGCGGCCACCTGGACGGTGGACCCCGCCGCCCTGGCCAGCCGCAGCCGCAACTCGCCCTACGGTGGCCGGACGCTGACCGGGCAGGTCCGGCACACCGTCTTCCGGGGTGAAGCGGTGGTCGTCGACGGCGAGGCCAGGCGATGACCGGTCGGAGTGGTGCCGTGCACCGGGCCGAGGCCGCATTGGTGCTGGCTGACGGGGCCGTGTTCGAGGGCGAAGCCATCGGCGCCCAGCCCGAGGGCGGGGTGGCGACCGGGGAAGCGGTGTTCAACACCGTGCTCTCCGGCTACCAGGAGGTCATCACCGACCCGTCCTACGCCGGCCAGGTGATCGCCTTCACCTACCCCCAGATCGGGAACTACGGGGTCAATCCCACCGACGACGAGGCGTCCCGACCCCACTGCCGCGGGGTGATCGTGCGGGATCTCTGTGACCGTCCGAGCAACTGGCGCTCGACCGGGTCCCTCGAGGAATTCCTCATCCGGCGCTCGGTCCCCGGCATCACCGGGATCGACACCCGGCGGCTCACCCGTCATCTCCGCGACCAGGGAGCGATGCCCTGCGCGTTCGGCACCGCCAGCCTGGCCGACCTGGAGGCGGCCGCGGCCTCGGCCCCGTCCACCGACGGGGCCGACCTGGTGTCGGCGGTGACCACCGAGGAGGTCCTCACCAGAGGGACGGGGCCCTACCGGGTGGTGGCCTACGACTTCGGGATCAAAGAGGCCATGGTGCGTCAACTGGGCGAGTTGGCCACCGTCTCGGTGGTGCCGGCCTCGACGTCCGCCCACCAGGTGCTCGGGTTCGAGCCCGACGGGATCTTCCTCTCCAACGGTCCGGGGGACCCGGCGGCCCTGCCGGCCATCATCGGCGAGATCCGGGACCTGGCGGCCCGAGGCACGGTGCCGATCTTCGGGATCTGTCTCGGCCACCAGCTGCTGGCCTCGGCGCTCGGCGGCTCCACCTACAAGCTCCCCTTCGGTCACCATGGCGGCAACCACCCGGTGCGGCGACTGTCCACCGGACGGGTCGAGATCACCTCGCAGAACCACAACTTCGCCGTGGCCGCCGATTCATTGAACGGTTCGGAGATCACCCACGTGAATCTCAACGACGGGGTCATCGAGGGACTCCGCAGCCGGGACGCCCCGGTGTTCAGCGTGCAGTACCACCCCGAGGCCGGTCCCGGTCCCCACGATGCCCGCTACCTGTTCGAGGAGTTCCGCCAGCTGATGGACGCCACCGGGGCCGCCCGGCACTCGGGCGGTGGCCGCTGATGCCCCGGCGCGACGACATCGAGTCGATCCTGGTCATCGGCTCGGGCCCGATCGTGATCGGGCAGGCGTGCGAGTTCGACTACTCCGGGACCCAGGCCTGCCGGGTCCTGGCCGAGGAGAAGTTCAGGGTGGTGCTGGCCAATTCGAACCCGGCCACCATCATGACCGACCCGGCCATGGCCGATCGCACCTACGTCGAGCCGCTGGATCCGGACGTACTGGCCGCCATCATCGAACGGGAGCGACCCGATGCGCTGCTCCCCACGCTCGGCGGCCAGACGGCGCTGAACCTGACGATGGCCCTGGCCGAGCGGGGCGTGCTCGACCAGTTCGGGGTCGAGGTGATCGGGGCCAACGCCGAGGCCATCGCCACCGCCGAGGACCGCGAGCGGTTCAAGGCGGCCATGCAGGAGATCGGGCTGGCCGTTCCGTCGTCGGGCTTCGCCCACTCGCTGGATGAGGCGGTGGCCATCGGCGACGCCATCGGGTTCCCGATCATGGTCCGCCCGAGCTACATCCTCGGCGGGGCGGGCACGGGCATTGCCGCCACCCGCGACGACCTGGTCGGGCTGGCCTCGGAGGGTCTCGACGCCTCGCCGGTCAACGAAGTGCTCATCGAGCAGTCGATCGCCGGACAGAAGGAGTACGAGCTCGAGGTCATGCGCGACCGCGCCGACAACTGCGTGGTCATCTGCTCCATCGAGAACTTCGACCCGATGGGGGTGCACACCGGCGACTCGATCACGGTGGCCCCGTCCCAGACCCTCACCGACGTCGAGCTGCAGACGATGCGTGACGCCGCCTTCGCGTGCATCCGTCGGGTGGGCGTCGAGACGGGTGGGTCGAACGTGCAGTTCGCGGTGGACCCGGTCGACGGCCGTCAGGTGGTCATCGAGATGAACCCCCGCGTGTCGCGGTCGTCGGCCCTGGCCTCCAAGGCCACCGGGTTCCCCATCGCCAAGATCGCCGCCCGGTTGGCCGTGGGGTACCACCTCGACGAGATCACCAACGACATCACCGGGGCCACGCCGGCCTCGTTCGAGCCCACCATCGACTACGTGGTGACCAAGATCCCCCGGTGGGCCTTCGAGAAACTCCCGGGCTCGACCGATCAGCTCGGGACCAGGATGCAGTCGGTCGGCGAGGTGATGGGGATCGGCCGGACCTTCCCCGAGTCCCTGCAGAAGGCGGTCCGTTCGTTGGAGCAGGGCCGGTCGGGACTGAACGCCGATCCCGCCGAGGTCGAGCTCGATGCGATCCCCACCGACGAGCTCGAGGCCCGCGCCGCCCTGGCCACCCCCGAGCGCATCTTCCAGCTCGAGGCGCTCCTGCGCCGCGGTGTCACCGTCGACCGCCTGGCCGGGCTCACCGGGATCGACCCCTGGTTCCTCTCGGAGATCGCCGCGGTGACCGACGCCCGCATGGCGCTCGACCTCCAGGTGACCCTCGGTGTCACCGTCGACGATCTCGACCGCCGGGCTTGGCGCCGGTTGAAGCGGCTCGGCTTCTCCGACCAGCAGCTGGCCTATCTGTTCGGCGAACCTGTCACCGCCGGCGACATCCGAGCCGCCCGCACCACCCTCGGCGTCGGCGTGACCTACAAGACGGTCGACACCTGCGGCGCCGAGTTCGAAGCCCACACCCCCTACCACTACTCGACCACCGAGGACGAGGACGAGATCCGACCCTCCGAACGGGAACGGGTGATCATCCTGGGATCGGGGCCCAATCGGATCGGCCAGGGCATCGAGTTCGACTACTGCTGTGTCCACGCCTCGTTCGCCCTCCGGGCGGCCGGCTACGAGACGGTGATGGTCAACTGCAACCCGGAGACGGTCTCCACCGACTACGACACCTCGGACCGCCTCTACTTCGAGCCACTGACCCACGAGGACCTGGCCAATGTGCTCGACGCCGAACGCCGGGCATCGGTGGGGGAGGGACGGTTGGTGGGCGTCATCGTCAGCCTGGGCGGGCAGACCCCCCTCAAACTGGCGGCCGGCATCCCCGAGGAGCTGGTCCTCGGCACCTCGCCGTCGTCGATCGATCTGGCCGAGGACCGCGAGCAGTGGAACGCCCTCTGTCGCCGGCTGGGTATCCCCCAACCCCCGGGGGGGACGGCGACCACGCCGGCCGAGGCGGTCGAGGTGGCCTCGTCGATCGGCTATCCGGTGCTGGTTCGGCCCTCGTACGTCCTCGGTGGGCGGGCCATGGAGATCGTCTACGACGACGACCGGCTGGTGGAGGCGGTCGAGGGGATGTCCGGGGTCGGTGGGTCGCTCGGGCGCGAGGGCGGGGTGACCACCGAACGTCCGGTGCTGGTCGACCGGTTCCTCGAGGACGCGGTCGAAGTCGACGTGGACGCGGTGCGCGACGCCACCGGCGAGGTGGTCGTCTGCGGGGTCATGGAGCACGTGGAGGAGGCCGGGGTGCATTCGGGCGACTCGGCCTGTGCTCTGCCTCCCCAGACGCTGGCCCCCGCCGTGGTCGCCGAACTGGAACGGATGGTGCGCACCATCGCCGAGGCGCTCCAGGTCCGCGGACTGATCAACGTGCAGTTCGCGGTGAAGGACGATCGGGCCTACGTGCTCGAGGCCAATCCCCGGGCCAGCCGGACGGTTCCCTTCGTGGCCAAGGCCACCGGCGTGCCCGTGGCCATGGTGGCCGCTCGGGTGATGGTGGGGTCGACGCTGGCCGAGCTCCGCCGGGAGGGGCTGCTGGTCGAACCGGTGACCGGCCACGTCTCGGTCAAGGAAGCGGTGCTCCCGTTCAACCGGTTCCCGGGGGTCGACACCCTCCTCGGTCCCGAGATGCGTTCGACGGGAGAGGTGATGGGCATTGACACCACCTTCGGTCTGGCGTTCGCCAAGAGCCAGATCGCCGCCGGCTGCCGGTTGCCGGCCGATGGGACCGTCTTCCTCTCCCTGGCTGACCGGGACAAGGCCGCCGGCCTGGACGTGGCCCGCCAATTCGATGCCCTCGGATTCGAGTTGGCGGCGACGTCGGGAACCGCGGCCATGCTGGAGGCCGAAGGCATCCCCGTGGCCACCGTGGTGGCCAAGGTGGGCGACTCCCACCCCGGGGTGGTCGACGCGGTCGACCTGATCGCCGGTGGCAAGGTCCAGCTCGTGGTCAACACGCCCCGGGGGCGTGGGCCCCGAGCCGACGGCGTGCACATCCGGGCCACCGCCCTCGCCCACCTCATACCCTGTCTGACCACGGTGGCCGCGGCCCGGGCGGCGGCGGCCGGCATCGCCGACTGGGCCAGTCATCCCCTTGCCGTGCGGTCGCTGCAGGAGTATCACCGGGGATGAGCCGGTGAACGACGCGCCGGCCGGCGACGGGACCGCCGCCCGGGTGGGGCGGGCGTGGCGGGCCGTCACCGCCGGAGACGTCGACCTGTCGACACGGGTCGGTTCGCTCGAGCTGGCCAATCCGGTCATGACGGCATCGGGGACCGCCGGCCACGCCGCCGAGCTCGGCGCCTACTTCCCGCTCGCCGAGCTCGGCGCGATGGTGGTCAAGTCCCTGTGCGTGGACCCGTGGCCGGGCAACCCTCCTCCCCGCCTGCACCAGACGGCGTCGGGGATGATCAACAGCGTCGGGCTGCAGGGCCCCGGGATCGACGCCTGGATCGACCGGGATCTGCCCGAGCTCACCGCGGCCGGGGCGCGGGTGGTGGTGAGCATCTGGGGTCAACGGGTGGCGGACTTCGCCAAGGCCGCGGCGGCGCTGGCCGGTGTGCCCGGCATCGCCGCTCTCGAGGTCAACGTGAGCTGTCCGAACGTCGAGGACCGGCGCCGGATGTTCGCCCATTCGCCCTCGGCCACCGCCGCGGTGGTCGCCGCCGTGGGTGAGTCCTGTCCGGCGCTGCCCCTCTGGGCCAAGCTGAGCCCGACGGTGGCCGACGTGGCCGAGGTGGCCGGCGCCGCCCTGGCCGCCGGGGCCGAAGCCGTCACGTTGATCAACACGGTGCTGGCCATGGCCATCGACGTCGAGACCCGCCGGCCGGTCCTGGGTTCGGGTGCCGCCGGCGGCGGGCTGTCGGGACCGGCGGTGCACGCCGTCGCCGTGCGCGCCGTCTTCGACGTGCGGGCCTCGTATCCCGACGCCGCCATCATCGGCGTGGGCGGGGTGATGAGGGGGGAGGACGCCGTCGAGCTCCTGATGGCCGGGGCCGATGCCGTCCAGGTCGGGTCGGCGACGTTCCGGGACCCCCGGGCCCCCCTCCGGATCCTGCGGGAGATCGAACGGTGGTGCGCGCGGCACGGCATCCGCCGGGTGGGCCAACTGACCAGCGCGTCCCATGGCTGACCCGGCCGCCGGGTTTGCCGGGACCGTCGCCTCCGCGGTGGCCAAGACCGGCCCGCTGTGCGCCGGCATCGACCCCTCTCCTGCGCTCCTCGATCGGTGGGGTCTGCCCGACTCGGCCGACGGGCTCCGCTCGTTCGGCCTCCGCTGCGTGGAGGCGTTCGCCGGTGTGGTGCCGGTGGTCAAGCCCCAGGTGGCGTTCTTCGAGCGATGGGGCTCGGGCGGAATGGGCGCCCTCGAATCGGTGATGGCGGCGGCCCGCGATGCCGGCCTCCTGGTCATCGCCGACGCCAAGCGGGGCGACATCGGATCGACCATGGAGGCCTACGCCACGGCGTGGCTGGATCCGGACAGCCCACTGGTGGCTGACGCCGTCACCGTGACCCCCTACCTGGGGTTGGGCGCGCTGCGACCGGCCCTGGATCTGGCGGCGGCGTCCAACCGGGGGGTGATCGTGGTCGTCCGCAGCTCCAACCCGGAGGGCCGGCCCCTGCAGGAGGCGATCATCAATGGTCGGGCCGAGCGCCGGGACGGCCCGTCGGTGGAGGACGCCCTGCTCGAGGCCATCCGGGAGCTGAACCACGGGGGCCTGGACGTGGCCGGCACGGTCGGGGCGGTGGTGGGGGCGACCCTGGCGCCTTCGACCTTCGACCTGGCCGGGTTGGGTGGGGTGATCCTGGCCCCGGGCCTCGGAGCCCAGGGGGCGACGGTCGGGGACGCGGCCCGCCTGTTCGCCGGCTGTCCGCCCCACAGCGTGCTGGCCAACGTGTCGCGCTCGCTGCTGGCGGCCGGACCCGACGCCGGTTCGCTCCGTCGGGCCGCCGAGGCCACCTGCGGGGAGCTGGCCGGATCCCTCCGGTGACGCCGCGCCGGTCTGCTCCCGGTCAGCGGTCGGCGGTGGGCAGGTCCTGGGCGAATTCGATGAAGGTGCTCGGCGGCAGGTACTCGGCGGGGATGTCGTCGGGCCCGTCGTAGAAGTCGACGTCGAAGACGTTGGCCATCCCCGGCCCGTCGACGGTGCCGCTGAGGCCGACATCCGAGCCGGCCAGGAAGGCCTGCTTCCCGGAGATGGCGCCCGACGACAGCGATCGGTAGGTGTCGGCGGGGATGCGCGCCACCAGGCTGTAGGTGCAGCCGTCGGTGGTGGCCCCGACCCGGCGGCCGATCATGCAGTGGTGTTTCCCGTCGTCCATGGCGTAGACGGCGGCGTCGCCGCTCCCGATGCAGGCCCGGATGCGATCGGGGTGACCGAAGAGATGGGGCCACTGCTCGTGCCGGCGCTCCTTCATCGCCCACAGCGGGCTGGGCGGGATGACCCCTTCGGGCTCGTCCTCCTCGAGCGGGGTGGCATTGACCGGGGCGGTGACCGGGAAGGTCGTTGCCTGTGTCTCCTTGATGAAGTGGAGCTGGCCGTCCTCCCGTGACTGGAACAGCTCGTCCTCGTCCGAGCCGCCGGCCCCGGCGTCTCCGTCCTGACCGGTTCGGTCTGCGTCGCCCACTCCGGCTCCTCTCGTCGGCCGAGGGTCTCGGCCCCCTGGTCGTTCCCACTATTGCACCCATCGTGCCACGGCCCGAGGCGTGACCGGCCCACCCGCCGGCCGGACGGGGGTGGACCTGGCGGGCCGGCAGGTGGCGGTGGAGAATCGGGCCATGGCCGATGGAGCGCATCCCATCCGACCGGTCCACCCCGACGAGCTCGGTGCGATCCGCGACATCGAGATGGGCGCCGGCGTGCTCTTCGCCGACATCGGGATGTCGTTCATCGCCGACGAGGAGCCCCCGCCGGTCGAGTTGCTGGAGCAGTACCGGCGAGCCGGGCGCGCCTGGGTGTCGACCGATCCCACCGACCGACCGGTCGCCTTCCTGATCGCCGATCTGGTCGACGATTGCGCCCACGTCGAGCAGGTGTCGGTGGATCCGAGCTTCGGACGCCGGGGGATCGGCCGGTCGCTCATCGACCATCTGGAGGCGTGGGCGACCGGGCGCGGCTTGCGGGCGGTGACCCTCACCACCTTCCGCGACGTCCCCTGGAACGGTCCCTACTACGCCCGGTGCGGGTTCGTCACGCTGCAGGAGGCGGACATGGGGCCGGAGCTCGCCGCCCGTCTGGCCGCCGAACGTCAGCGCCACCTCGGCGGCCCGCGGGTGGCCATGGGCCGGGATCTCTAGGTCCCCGCCTCGGTCGGAAACCATCCGGCCACCAGCCCGGCCAGCATCCGTTCCCGGTGGGCCCACTCCTCACGTGCCCTCCGACGGTCGACGGTGACGAAGACCACCGTGTCGCCGGGGCGGAGCTGGCCGACGAGATGGAGATCGGCACCGATGACGCAGGCGATGACCGGGTACCCCCCCACGGTGGCGTGGTCGGGCAGCAGAATGATCGGGTTCCCGTCCGGCGGGAGCTGGATCGCTCCGGTGACCGTGCCGGTGGACGGCATCCGGCTCTCGATCGGAGCCGACCACCGGCGCGGTCCGGCCAGCCGCACTCCGATCCGGTTGGACGCACCGCCGACCGTCCAGGGTCCCGAGGTGAGAAACCGGCGTCCCACCGCGGGGAGGCGATGGGGCCCCTCGACCACCCGGACCGGCACCGGGCCGTCGGGCGCGCCGGGACCGGGGGCGGTCACCAGATGTCCGTGGGGTCGGGTCGGGACCCCCAGGTCGAGGCGGTCACCGGTCATGAGCGGCCCCGGTTCCAGCCCCGACAGCAGGTCGGTCGACCGGGACCCGACGACCACCGGGGACTCGAACCCTCCGGACACCGCCAGGTAGGCCCGTAACCCGCCCTGGACCCGACCGACGGTGAGGACCTGCCCGTCCTCGACCGGGACGACGGCACCGGCGGCCACCGGGTGCCCGTCGACGAGCACCTCCTGACCGTCGGGCCGCGGGGCCACCAGGGCGACATGGGCCCGGCCGGCGAACCGGATGGTGGGTCCGACGGCGGTCACCTCGATGACCGCCGTCCCGTCGGGATTGCCCACGAGGCGGTTGGCCAACCGCATGGAGTCGGGATCGGCCGGCCCGGCCCGGGGGATCCCCACTGCGGCCACCTGTCGGCGGCCGCCGTCCTCGACCAGGCTCAGCAACCCGGGGTCGAGGACCTCGACGTACCGACCGGTGTACGCCGCGAGCGGGGGCCGGACCGGTGGGGATTCGAGGGCCGCCCCGTCCGACCGGTGTCGGTCGCCGTCCGGCGGAACAGGTGTGAAGCGGACGGTGTCCCCGGGGCGCAGCAGGGCGTAGGGGGGACGGGCCGGGTCGAACAGCCGGACCGGGGTGCGACCGAGAAGGTGCCAGCCCCCCGGGGTGGTGCCCGGGTAGACGGTGGCGAACCCGCCGGCGAGGGCCACCGAGCCGGCCGGCACCGACACCCGGGGCGTGGTGCGCCGCGGGACGGCGGCGAGCTCGGGGGGCAGGCCGACCAGATAGGGGAACCCGGGAGCGAACCCGAGGAAGGCCACCTGCAGATCGGCGCCGCAGGCGAGCTCGACGACGGCGGCCGGCGTCTCGCCGACGATGGCCGCCACCGCTCCGAGGTCGGGGCCGTCGAAGGTGACCGGGACGTCGACGCGCCGTCCGGCCCGGCCCTCCCGGTCGGTGGCGTCCGAGGCCCCGGCATCCTGCCGGGAGACCAGATCGGCCAGCCACTCCTCGACGGAGACGACATCGTCTCCGGAGCCGTCGAGGTGGACCACGACGCTGCGAAATCCGACCACGGCCTCCTCGATCTCGTCGGGCGCCTGCCCGTGGCGTCGGGCCCGGTCGACGGCCGCGGCGACCAGGTGGGCCGAGGCGACGTCGTCCACCTCGACCAGCAGGGCACGGTCCCCATAGGGACCGACGCGGGGGATCACCGCCCCCGGTCACCCGTCCGACGATCGTCCGGTCTCACGACGCCTGCGGCGTCACGAGAAAGGGACGGACGGCGATCGCCTCGGCCTCGAGGGCCGACCGCACCTGCCGAGCCGTCTCGACGGCACCGGGCGAGTCGCCGTGGATGCACAGGGTCTCCACGGCGACCGGCACCCAGGTCCCGTCCACGGCTTCGATGCCACCGCGCCCGGCCATCGACACGGCGCGTCGGGCGGCGACTGCCGGGTCGTCGACGAGGGCGCCGGGCAGATCGCGTGGGGCCAGGCCGCCGTCGGCCAGATAGCCGCGGTCGGGGAAGCCCTCGGCTACCACCCGCAGCCCGGCCGCCGCGCCGCGACCGACGACACCGGTCCCCGACTGGGCCACCAGGACCCGGCTGCCGAGCTGTGACACGGCCTCGACCACCGCGTCGCCGACCGACGGGTCACGACCCATCCTGTTGTACAGCGCGCCGTGCGGCTTCACGAAGGTCAGCGTCCCACCGACGGCGCCCACTTCGGAATCGAGGACGGCCCATTGCTCGACGATGTCGTCGACCAGCTGACCGGGCGACACATCCACGGCGCGCCGGCCGAACCCGTCCCGGTCACGGTACGACACGTGGGCTCCGATCACGACACCGCGCTCCAGCGCGGCCTCGGCCGTGGCTCGCATCACCTGGCGGTTCCCGGCGTGGAATCCGCACGCCAGGCTGGCGCTGGTGATCGAGTCGAGGATGGCGAGGTCGGCGGGGGAGAGCCGGTCGCCCTCGGCCAGATCGGCGTTGAGATCGACCGTGACCATCGCCACAGTATTGAACATCCGCTCTCCCTGGTCACCGGCCCCGGGCCGGAAATCGTGCCGGGGGCCGCCCGGCCCGGCCCTCCGAGGCACGAGCCGCTGGTCGTGGATGACCTGGGCCCGCAGAGGCGCTATCGTCTCGACCATGCCGCAACCGCCCGCACTCACGCCCGAACAGCGCCAGGCCGCCCTGGCCAAGGCAGCCAAGGTCCGCCGTGAGCGGGCTGAAGTCAAAGAGAAGCTCAAGTTGGGTTCGATCACCCTGTCCGAGCTCCTCACCACCGCCGATTCCAACGAGACGGTGGGGAAGATGAAAGTCCTCTCGGTCCTCGAGTCGCTTCCCGGCCTGGGCAAGGTCAAGGCCCGGCGACTGATGGACACGGTGGGGATCAGCGAGAGCCGACGGCTGCAAGGCCTGGGCAGCAACCAGCGGGAGTCCCTGCTCCGCGAGACCGCTCGCTGACCGACGACGAGTCGGGTGGGGCCGCCGTTCGGCCCACGCCCCTGACCTTCGTGCTGTTCGGCCCGGGTGGTGTCGGGAAGGGCACCGTCGCCGAGCAACTGGTGGCCACCGATCCTCTGTTGCGGCTGAGCCGATCGTGGACAACGAGAGCCGCGTCGTCCAGGTGAGGCCGACGATGCCTATGTGTTCGTCGACCGCCCCACCTTCCAGGCCGCCATTGACGCCGAGCGGTTCTTCGAATGGGCCGAGTTCCTGGGCAATCTCTACGGGACGCCCGTGGCCGAGCCGGGGGACGGTCGCGACGTGCTCCTCGAGATCGACCTCCAGGGGGCGCGGAGCGTCCGGAGCCTGCGACCGGACGCCACCCTGATCCTGCTCAAAGCCCCCTCGCCGGACGTCCAGGAGGCCAGGCTCAGGGCCCGCGGCGACAACGAGGCCCACATCGCCGAACGCCTCCGGACCGGCGCCGACGAGGAGAAGGAAGGCCTGGTCCTCGCCGACCAGGTGGTCGTCAATCACGACATCGCGCAGGCCACTGCCGAGGTGGCCGGTATAGTGGACCGTTACCGTGTCGCCGCCCGAGTGGGCGAGCCTCCCGTCCCGGGAACCGCCGGAGCTCCCGACGCGACCCCGGATGCCGCACCCGACGACCGACCCGAAGGATCGTGATGGCACAGACTCAGATCACTCTCATGGACCCGGCCATCGAGCAATTGCTCGACAAGGTCGACTCCAAGTTCACCCTGGTGGCCCTGGCCTCGCGCCGGGCCCGCCAGGTCAACAGCTACTACAACTCGCTGGGAGAGGGCCTCGGCGTGGTGGTGCCGCCGCAGGTGGCGTCGGCCTCGGGCAAGCCCCTGTCCATCGCCTTCGAGGAGGTGGCTGCGGGGAAGGCCACCTACACCCGGCCCGACCCCGAGGAAGTGGCGTTGGCCGAGGCGGCGGCGTTGGCGCTCCTCGAGGGTGAAGGCGCCGAGGAGACCGAAAGCGCCGAGCCCGGTTCGGAACCGACCGGCGACTAGTCCGTCCGGACCGGTCGGGCGGCGGGCGGGATGATCATGGGCGAGGGACCGACCGTCGGCGAGGCACGGGAATGACGCCACCGTCGGGCGGGGACAAGCCGTTCGTGGTGCTCGGTGTGGCCGCGGGCATCGCCGCCTACAAGGCGGTCGAGGTCTGCCGTGGGCTGGTGGACGCCGGAATCCACGTGGCACCGGTCCTGACCGAGCGGGCCACCCGGTTCGTCGGGAAGGCCACGTTCGACGCCCTGGGGTCGGAACCGGCCCAGATCAGCCTGTGGGATGAGGCCTCGCCCATTCCCCATACCCGACTGGGACAGCGGGCCGATCTCATCGTGGTGGCGCCGGCCACCGCCGACCTGCTGGCCCGGTATGCCGGCGGGTTCGCCGACGACCTCCTCACGGCCACGCTGGTGGCGACGGCCGCCCCGGTGGTGGTGTGCCCGGCCATGCACACCGAGATGTGGGAGCACCCCGCCGTGCAAGCCAACCTGGCCGTCCTGCGCGGACGCGGGGTCAGGGTCGTCGACCCCGAGCAGGGTCGGCTGGCCGGCGGCGACATCGGATCCGGCCGGTTGGCCGAGCCGTCGGTGATCGTCACCGCCGTGCTCGATGCACTGGGTATGACCGGAGACGCTGCGGTGATCGACGGTGGCCCGACCGGCGACCTCACCGGCGTCCGTCTGGTGGTGTCGGCCGGCGGCACCCGCGAGCCGATCGACCCGGTGCGGTTCATCACCAACCGATCCTCCGGAAAGCAGGGCCATGCCGTTGCCGACGCCGCCTCCCGCCGCGGCGCCGAGGTGGTGCTGGTCACCTCGAGTGCCCAACCGGTGGACGCCAGGGTGAGCGTCGAGCGGGTGGAGAGCGCCGCGGACATGGAACGGGCGGTACTCCGTCACGCCGAACCGGCCGACGTCGTCATCATGGCCGCGGCAGTGGCCGACTTCCGTCCGAAGGTGGTCAACGGATCCAAGCTGCACAAGGCCGACGGCGTTCCCGAGTTGGTCCTCGAGGCACTCCCGACATCCTGGCCGAGCTCGGGAGGCGCCGCCGCCCCGGCCAGGTCCTGGTGGGCTTCGCCGCCGAGACCGACCAGGTGGCCGAACGGGCGGTGGCCAAATTGACCGGCAAGGGCGTCGACCTCATGGTGGCCAACGACGTCTCCGCGGCCGGCACCGGGTTCGACCACGACACCAACGAAGTGACCATCTTCGGGGCGGACGGGTCGGTTGCCACTGTCTCCCTGCGGACCAAGGCCGCTGTGGCCGATGCCATTTTGGATAGGGTGGGCGCGCTGTTGTCGGCACGATGACCGGTTGGTCATCGGTGGGGGGTCCCGGTCCATCCGTCCATCCGAGTCCCTCACTGCTGTCGGTCGTCCAGGGCGAGTGCCCCCAACCAGAATGGAAACACCCGTGAGCACCCGATACACCTTCACCTCGGAATCCGTGACCGAAGGCCATCCCGACAAGATGGCCGACCAGATCTCCGACGCGGTTCTCGACGCCCTCCTGGCCGAGGACCCCGAGAGCCGGGTGGCGTGCGAGACGCTGCTGACCACCGGGCTGGTGCTGGTGGCCGGCGAGATCACCACCACGACCTACGTCGACATCCCCAAGCTCGTCCGCAGCACGGTGCTCGACATCGGGTATGACGACGATGCCTACGGGATCGACGGGAGGACCTGCGGCGTCATCGTGTCGCTCGACGAGCAGTCACCGAACATCGGCCAGGGTGTCGACAACGCCTTCGAGGTCAGGGCGGGCACCGGCGGGGAGGATCTCCTCAACGCCCAGGGCGCAGGCGACCAGGGGATGATGTTCGGCTACGCCTGCGACGAGACCCCCGACCTCATGCCCCTCCCGATCTGGCTGGCCCACCGCTTGGCCCAGCGCCTGGCCCAGGTGCGGCGGGTCGGGGTGCTGCCCTACCTCCGCCCCGACGGCAAGACCCAGGTCAGCGTGACCTATGAGGACGGCAGGCCGGTCGCCCTCGAGACGGTGCTCATCTCGACGCAGCACGACCCGGGTGTCGATCTCGAGACGCTGCTCCTTCCCGACCTCCGCGACAACGTGATCAACCCGCTGCTGCCCCCGGAGCTGGACGCCAGCCGTCTCCGGATCCTGGCCAATCCCACCGGCGTGTTCGAACTGGGCGGTCCCCACGCCGACACCGGTCTCACCGGCCGCAAGATCATCGTCGACACCTACGGCGGCATGGCCCGGCACGGTGGGGGAGCATTCTCCGGAAAGGACCCCTCCAAAGTCGACCGCTCGGCGGCCTACGCGGCCCGGTGGGTGGCGAAGAACCTGGTGGCTGCCGGCGCCGCCACCAGGTGCGAGGTCCAGGTGGCCTACGCCATCGGCGTCGCCCGACCGGTGTCGGTGCTGGTGGAGACGTTCGGAACCGAGCGGTGCGACCCCGATCGGATCGCCGCCGTGGTGGACGAGGTCTTCGACCTCCGGCCGGCGGCCATCGTGCGGGATCTCGATCTCAAGCGGCCCATCTACCGGAAGACGGCGGCCTACGGGCACTTCGGACGGGCCGAGCGGGAGTTCACCTGGGAGGACACGTCCCGGGCCGACGACCTGAAGCAGGCGCTCGGGCTCTGAACGCCGGTCCCCGAACAGCGGCGACGGCCGTCCGGTCGGGCGGGGCGCCCGCCGGCCCGCGCATCGTCCGGGTGGTGCCCGACGTTCCGGCTATCCACCGCCGTTTCGACTATGCGGTGCCCCCGGGATTGGCCCCGGAGGTGGGCGTGGGCAGCCGGGTCCGGATCGACCTCCACGGGCGTCGGGTCGGCGGTTGGGTGGTCGAGGACGACGTGGGGGCCACGGCCGAGGTGGTGGTCAAACCCCTCTCCGGTTCGAGCGGGGTCGGACCCCCTCCGTCCGTGGTGTCCCTGGCCGAGTGGGCGGCGTGGCGTTGGGCGGGCCCGGTCACCTCGTTCCTCGGGACCGCGTCCCCCAACCATGTGGTCCGCCGGAGCGAGGTGAGGTCCGACCGGCGCCGACGCCGGTGGGGAGGGGGCGCCCGACGGCCGACGCCCGCCGTCGCCCGGGGGCGGGGCGGTGGCCATCGTGGACGACGCCCTCGGTTCCGGTGACCGGTGTTCGGTGGTGCGTCTGGCGCCTGCCTTGGACGCACTGCTGGTCGTGCTCGAAGTGGTCCACCGCACCGGACCGGCCGGTGTCCTGGTGCTGGCCCCGTCCCACGGACGGGCCGAGCAGGCGGCGGCCCGTCTGCGGGCGTCGGGTGTGGACGTCGCCCTCATGCCGGACATGTGGGAGCGGGCGTGGAGGCACGAGGGGGTGGTGATCGGGACCCGGGCGGCGGCGTGGGCTCCGGTCAGCCGGGTCCGGGCCGCCGTCGTGCTCGACGCCCATGACGAGGCGTACCGCGAGGAACGGTCTCCGACCTGGTCGGCGGTGGACGTCGCCGTGGAACGGGCCCGGCGAGACGAGGCGCCGATCGTGCTGGTGTCTCCCTGCCCTCCGGTGACGATGACCGAGGGAAGGAGGTTGGTCACCACGCCCCGACCCCTCGAGCGGCGGGGATGGCCGACCGTCGAGGTGGTGGACCGTACGGCCGACGATCCCCGCACCGGTCTGTTCTCGGAGCGGCTGGTCCAGGTCCTGCGTTCGACGCTGGAGCCACCCGATGGCCGGGTGGTGTGCATCCTCAACCGGACCGGGCGGATCCGCCTCCTGGCCTGTGCCCGGTGCGGCACCCTGGTTCGCTGCACCCGATGCGGCGGGGCCATGGCCCAGTCCGAGGCCGGTGGCGGGCTGGAGTGCCGGCGGTGCGGGGACACCCGTCCCGAGGTCTGCGCGGTGTGCGACTCGAACCGCCTCAAGTCGCTCCGGGTGGGGGTGACCCGGGCGGCCGAGGAGCTCACCGCGCTGACCGGTGTCGACGCCGTCGAGATCACCGCCAAGGCGGCGGCGGGCGATGACGACGGAGCCCGACTGGTGGTGGGGACCGAGGCCGCCCTGCATCGGGTCAGCCGGGCCGGCGTCGTGGCCTTCCTGGACGTCGACCAGCATCTCCTGGCCCCGCAGGTTCGGTGCCGGCGAGGAGACACTGGCCCTGCTGGCCCGGGCGTCCCGACTGGTCGGCACCCGCCGAATCGGGGGGCCGGGTGCTGGTGCAGACCCGGATGCCCGACCACGAGGCGCTGCAGGCCGCCGCCCACGCCGACCCGATGCTGCTGGCCGGGCCCGAACGTGACCTGCGCTCGGCCCTCGAGCTCCCGCCGTTCGGGGCCCTGGCCGTGCTGCGGGGTCCGGGCGCCGCCGTCTACGCCGAGCGGCTGCGGGCCGGGGGCGACGTGACCCTGTCCTCGGTCGACCCCGAACGCTGGCTGGTCAGGGCGCCCGACCACACCGTCCTGTGCGATGCGCTGGCCGCCGCGCCCCGGCCCGCCGAACGGCTGCGGGTGGAGGTCGATCCCACCGACACGTGAGGACGTGCACACCAGCCCGTAGAATGCGTCCATGTCCGCCTATGCCGTCCGTGTCTATGGGGATCCGGTCCTGAAGCAGGTGGCCCGCGACGTCGAGCAGGTCGACGGATCGCTGGTCCGGCTGGCCGACGACATGGTGGAGACCATGTACGACTCCGAAGGCGCCGGCCTGGCCGCCACCCAGGTCGGGGTCCAGAAGCGGCTGTTCGTGTACGACGTCGGCGAGGGTCCCCAGGCCGTGGTCAATCCCACGGTGGTCGAGGTGGCCGGGGAGTGGTATCACGACGAGGGCTGCCTCTCCATCCCCGGTCTGCGGCTGGGCATCGTACGGCCCAACGAGGTCCACATCCGGGGTTACGGGCTGGACGGCGAGGAGGTGTCGATCGAGGCCGACGAGTTCCTCGGTCGGGTGTTCCTCCACGAGATCGACCACCTCGACGGCGTGCTCATGGTCGAGCGTCTGGAGGAGGACGCCCGCAAGCTCGCCCTCCGGGTCCTACGCGATCGGTCTCTCGGACTGGACACTGCGGCCATGGAAGCCAAGCTGGTGTCGGCCGGCAGCGAACGCGAAGTCTGATCCGGGCAGCGGCGCGGCCGGTAGCGTCCCAGCCCATGGCTCGACTGGTGTTTCTGGGAACGCCCGACGCGGCCGTGCTGCCGATGAGGACGCTGGTCGACACCGGCCATGACGTGGTGCTGGTGGTGAGCAGGCCGGACCGGCGGCGGGGGAGGGGCGGAGGACTGGTCCCGAGCCCGGTCAAACGGGCCGCCCTCGACCTGGGTCTCGAGGTCACCGACTCGCTCGGCGATGTCGTCGGCGCCGGGGCCGAGCTCGGGGTGGTGGTGGCGTACGGACGGATCATCCCAGTGTCGGTGCTCGACCACCTCCCGATGGTCAACCTCCATTTCTCCCTCCTACCCCGGTGGCGGGGGGCGGCGCCGGTGGAGCGGGCCATTCTCGAAGGCGACGCCGAGACCGGGGTCTGCCTGATGGCGGTGGAGGCAGGGCTGGACACCGGACCCGTCTACGCCGAGCAGGAGACCGAGATCGACGAGGAGGAGACGGCCGACGAGCTCCGGTCGCGCCTGGTGGTGATCGGATGCCGGCTGCTGGCCGATCACCTGGCCCACGGGCTGAAGGGACTGCCCGTCCCCCGCGATCAGATCGGGGAGCCGTCCTATGCCGAGAAGATCCTGCCCGCCGAGCTCGAACTGCAGTGGGACCAGCCCGGCACGCAGATCCGCAGGGTGATCCGTCTGGGTCGAGCCTGGACCACGTTCCGGGGTCGCCGCCTGGCCGTCCTCCGGGCCACCGGTGGCTCCGGAGCCGACGGTTCTCTTCCGCCCGGTGCACTCGACGGTCCCGAGGTGGCCGCCGGCGGCGGGACCCGGGTACGGATGGTGACCGTCCAGCCCGAAGGCAGGCGACCGATGGACGCCGGTGACTGGCTACGGGGCGTCCGTCCCCAACCCGGGGAGCGGCTGGGGGAGTGAACCGGCGGACGCCGGCCGGACCGGTGCCGCCGATAGGCTCGGTCGCCATGGTGTCGTCGCCCGTCGTGCCCGAGATGCGGGTGGCCCCCTCGATTCTCTCCGCCGACTTCGGGGCCCTGTCCGACGCCATCGACCAGGTCGCGCCGGGATCCGACTGGCTCCATGTCGATGTGATGGACGGGCATTTCGTCCCCAACCTGACCATCGGCCCGCCCGTGGTGGCATCCCTCCGGGACCATACCGACCTGTTCTTCGACACCCACCTGATGATCTCCGAGCCGGCCCGCTACCTCGAGGCCTTCCGCGACGCCGGGGCCGACGGCTGCACCGTGCACGTCGAGGTCGGTGAGACCGGAGCACTGATCGCCCAGATGCGCGACCTCGGTCTCCGGGTCGGGTTGGCAGCCAACCCGGACACACCGTTCGAGGCGATCGAGCCCTTTCTCGACCGGGTCGACCTGATCCTGTGCATGACCGTGTTCCCCGGCTTCGGCGGTCAGTCGTTCATCGCCGACGTCATCCCCAAGGTCCGGCGGGTCCGACAGGCGGCCGATCGGGCCGGCCTGACCCTCGACGTCGAGGTGGACGGGGGCGTCGACGAGCGCACCGTCGTCGAGGCGGCGAGATCGGGGGCCAACGTGTTCGTGGCCGGATCGGCGGTGTTCGGTCGGGCCCACCCTCTGGAGGCGGCGACCGACATCCTGCGCGCCGCGGTGGACGCAGTGACGGGCGCTCCGTCCTGAGCGCCGGTCCGGATCCGGGCGGCGGGGGCGATACCGAATGGATGCGCCGCGCCCTCGAGGTGGCCGAGGCGGCCCGGGGCCGGACGGCACCGAACCCGTGGGTGGGAGCCGTCGTGGTGCCGGCGTCATCGAGGGCCGGCGCCGCGTGGTTCTCCGGCGCCACCGCCCCGCCCGGTGGGCCCCATGCCGAGGTGTCCGCACTGGAGGCGGCCGGACGGCGGGCCCGATCAGGGACGTTGTACGTCACGCTGGAGCCGTGCGCCCATCACGGCCGCACTCCGCCCTGCACCGAGGCCATCATCGCCTCCGGCATCCGACGGGTGGTGGTGGCCGTCGAGGACCCCGATCCGTTGGTCGCCGGACGTGGTATCGCCGGCCTGCGGGCCGCCGGCATCGAGGTCGAGGTGGGGATCGGGGCGGAGGCGGCCGGCGAACAACTGGCCGCGTACCTGAAGCACCGACGCACCGGGCGGCCCTGGGTCGTGCTCAAGCTGGCCGCCTCGCTCGACGGCCGGACGGCGGCACCGGACGGGACCAGCAGGTGGATCACCGGCCCGGCCGCCCGCCGCGACGTCCACCGGCTGCGGGCCCAGTCCGACGCCGTCCTGGTGGGGGCGGGCACGGTGAGGGTGGACGACCCGGCGCTCACCGTACGGCTGCCGCCCGACGACCGGTATTTCCGGTCCTCCGACCAACAGCCGACCCGGGTGGTGCTCGGGCGGGCGCCGGCGGGTGCGGCCGTCCAACCGGTGCTCGAGGTCGGCGGCGACCTCGGGAAGGTGCTGGACGACCTCGGTGCCCGCGGGATCGTGCAGCTTCTGGTCGAAGGCGGTCCGACGGTAGCTCACGGTTTTCACCATGCCGGTCTGGTCGACCGGTATGTCCTGTATCTGGCTCCCGCCCTGTTCGGAGGGGATGACGGACGGCCACTGTTCACGGGTCCCGGGGCGGCCACCATCGGGCGACTGTGGCGGGGACAGGTGCGCTCGGTGACTAGCCTGGAGGGGGATTTGAAGGTCGAAGTGTCCGCCGCGGAACACTGATGCCTTTGGGTCGCCGCCAGAAATTGCCTAAGGCCAGCGCTGTGTGGGCCGACATAGAGAACAGCAGGTTCTCGGCCCGAGCTGCGTCGAGGGCCGGTTGCCGGCCGTGCAGCCCTACGGAGAACAGAAACAAGGAGACAAAGGGTCTATGCCCTTTTCATCGGTTGAGGATGCGATAGAGGCGGTCGGTCGCGGGGAGATCGTCGTCGTCGTGGACGATGAGGACCGCGAGAACGAGGGCGACCTGATCATGGCCGCCGACGCGGTCACACCGGAGAAGATCGCCTTCTTCCTCGCCCACACCTCCGGTCTCATCTGCGTGCCCCTCACCCCGGAGCGGGTCGAGCACCTGGACCTCCCGCTGATGGTCACCGCCAATACCGAGGTCCAGCGGACGGCCTTCACCGTGAGCGTCGACTACCGCCACGGGACCTCGACCGGGATCTCCGCCTCGGACCGAGCTGCCACCATCAAGGCCCTGGCCGATCCGCACGTCCGGCCCACCGATTTCAACCGGCCGGGTCACATCTTCCCGCTCCGGTACCGGCCCGGCGGCGTGCTCAAGCGGGCCGGGCACACCGAGGCGGCCGTGGACCTGGCCCGGGCCGCGGGGATGTCCCCGGCCGGTGTGCTGTGCGAGGTGGTCAGCGAGGACAAGACGGGTATGGCCCGCCTGCCCGAGTTGCTCGAATTCGCCGACAAGCACCGCCTGCACCTGATCTCCATCGCCGAGCTGATCCGCTACCGCCGGCAGAAGGACAAGCTGGTCCGCCGGCTGGACGGCGCCCGCATCCCCACCGACTTCGGGGAGTTCACGGTGTACGCCTACGAGTCGGTGCTCGACGGGGAGCAGCACGTGGCTCTGGTCATGGGTGAGGTGAACGGCCAGGCCAACACCCTGGTCCGGGTGCACAGCGAGTGCCTCACCGGGGACGTGTTCGGCTCGGCCCGCTGCGACTGCGGGCCCCAGCTCCAGGCGGCCATGGCCGCCATCGCCGAGAATGGCAGCGGGGTGATCGTCTACCTGCGCGGCCATGAGGGCCGGGGCATCGGCCTGGCCCACAAGCTTCGGGCCTACAACCTGCAGGAGAAGGGCTACGACACGGTGGACGCCAACCTCGAGATGGGACTGCCGGCGGACTCCCGCGAGTACGGCATCGGAGCCCAGATCCTGGTCGACCTCGGGGTCACCACCATGCGCCTGATGACCAACAACCCGACCAAGTACGGAGGGCTCGAGGGCTTCGGCCTCGATATCGTCGAGCGGGTGAACCTCCAACCCACGCCGACCCCGGAGAACATCGAGTACCTGAGGACCAAACGCGAACGGATGGGCCACCTGCTCGAGGGCCTCGATGACGTCCTCTGACCTGACCCTGCTGCCCGCCGACGCCAAACAACGAGCCGCCGCCCGGGTGGGGACCGCCCTCGACGGTGCCGGACCCGGACCCGGTCCCGACCTCCGGGTGGGGTTCGCCTGCGCCGAGTTCAACGGAGGCATCACCGACCGCCTGCTGACCGGGGCCCTCGACACCCTCGACGCCTCGGGGTGCGACCTGTCCAAGGCCATCGTGGCCTGGGCGCCGGGGGCGTTCGAGCTCCCGGTGGTGGCCCAACAGCTGGCCCGATCCGGTGCGGTTGACGCCGTGATCTGCCTCGGCGCGGTGATCAGGGGGGACACCGGTCACTACGACTTCGTCGCCGGCCAGTGCGCGTCGGGACTCCAGCGGGTCCAACTCGACACCGGGGTGCCGGTCGTGTTCGGGGTCCTGACCACCGACACGATTGACCAGGCCCTCGAGCGCTCAGCCGACGACGGGTCCAACAAGGGCCGGGAGGCGGCGCTGACCGCGGTGAGCACGGCCAACCTGCTGGAGTCGGTGTCGTCGGCCACGTCCGGACACCGGGTCGGGTTCTCCGTCGGAAAGCGCTGATGTTGCGGCTCGTACTCCCCAAGGGCTCACTCGAGCGGGCCACACTGGAGCTGTTCGCCGCGGCCGACCTGGGGGTGGTCCGCTCCTCGGATGTCGACTACCGGGCCTCCATCGATGATCCCCGGATCACCGATGTCAGGATCCTGCGGCCCCAGGAGATCCCGCTCTACGTCGCCGATGGGCTGTTCGACATCGGTATCACCGGGCGGGACTGGGTGGAGGAGCGTGGGCGCCAGGTGACCTCGCTCGGCGTCCTCCGCTACTCGAAGGCCACCGCCAATCCGATCCGGGTGGTCCTGGCCGTTCCCGTCGATTCGCCGGTGTCGTCGGTCTCGGAACTGACCGGTTCGGGTTCGGGAGCCGCCGGCGCGGTGAGGGTGTCGACCGAGTACCCCGAGCTGACCCACCGCTACTTCGAGGAGCACGGGGTGAAGGCCGAGATCAGCCTCTCCTACGGCGCAACCGAGGCCAAGGTGCCCGATATCGCCGACTGTGTGGTCGAGATCACCGAGACGGGAGGGGCCCTGCGGGCCGCGGGGCTCAAGATCGTCGAGACGCTGCTGGTCTCGCACACCGAGTTGATCGCCAATCCTGCGGCCGTGGAGGATCCCGACAAGCGGCACGCCATGGGCCAGCTGTTCACCCTGCTGGAGGGGGCGTTGGAAGCCCGGGGCAAGGTCCTGGTCAAGCTCAATGTGGCTGCCGAGCAGCTCCCCGGCGTGATCGAGTTGCTGCCGTCGCTTCGTTCCCCCACGGTGTCCGAGCTCTTCGGGGGCGGGGGGTTCGCGGTGGAGACCGTCGTGCCCAAGGCCGAGATCAACGTCCTCATCCCGGCGCTGAAGGACCGGGGGGCGACCGACATCATCGAACTGGCCCTGTCGAAGATCGTCCATTGAACGGCACTGGCCGGCGGGAGCATCGAAGCCGTGAGGTCCGGCCGTTGACCTCCCAGTCCTGGACCGGACCGGTCGATCCGCCGCCGGTGGGGCCCACCCCGCTGGTCGGCGACGTGATCGAATTCGACGAACCGCGGGGTCTGGGCGTCGTCGAGTACGGTCCCGGTCGCCGGCTGGGCTTCCACTGCACGGCGATCACCGATGGCTCCCGAACGATCGCGGTGGGGACGGTGGTGGCGTTCATCGTGTCGGCCGGACGGCTCGGGCGCCTCGAGGCCCGGTCGGTCAGGCCGCTCCCCGGGGTGGTGCCGCCCGGGTCGACCCTCGAACCCGCCGCCGTGCGGGCCGACCTCACCCAGGTGGTGGTCCCTCACCCCGAGGGCGGATCGGTCCCGGTGGGACCGGGAGGGGCCGGGCCCTCCCCGGCGGAGCCGGGCGATCCCGGACCATCGGCGGTGTCGGACCGGACACCGCCGTCGGGGACCCCCGGGGTCGGGTCCACCGAGCCCGGGGCACCGGGCGACCAGGGTTCGCCCCGGCCGGACTTCTTGTCGCCATTGGCGCGGCCGTCCGGTGGGCCTCCGCCCACCTGGAGCACCCCGGCCACGCCGTCGTCCCCGCCGCCCCCAGGGAGCGACTGAGCCTCCGGGGAGCTCGTCGGAGGCCGGGCCGAGGGCGGGCGTCGCCCGGTGCCCGGTTCCATCGTCGGACTGGGCCTCCTCATAGGGATTGCCGAGGATGTTCCGGGCCATGTCGATGACCACCGCGCTGTCGGCGTCCTCTTTTGTCACCACCCCGAGGAGAGGTGCGGCCAGCAGTCCGGCCACGATGCCCGACTCGGCCATGGACTCGGCCTGGACGACGCTCCACTGCCACAGCCGCTTGACCATGTCCGGGCTGGTGCTGCGCCGGGCGGGGTACTTGAGCCAGCAGTTGACGATGGCGTGGGCCACCCCGGTGGCGGCCGGGAAGACCCAGATCAGTCGGTAGTTGCCGGTGGCGTCGATGACGACGGCGGCGATGTAGGCCAGCACGACGCTGCACAGGTTGAAGGGGGCCAGGAGCACGCCGATCCGTTCACCGAGCCCGCCGGCCCGCGGCAACAGCTGGAGGAGCAACGGGGCCATGACGATGATGTAGGCACCGACCAACGGCGCGCCGATGTAGCTCAGGACCACCGCCTGCCACAGATGGGTGTCGAAGTACTGGACCCCGGCCAGCACCGCCCCGGCCAGCGGCGCGCCCACGGCCAGCTGCATGGGGGTGAGCCAGCGGCTGAGGGGGATCCCGAGGGCGATGCCGATGAAGAACACCGGGAGACCGGTAGCCAGACCGGCGATCGTCTGGGCACTGGCCCCGGCATGCAGCACCCGCTGGAAGAAGAGAATGGCGACGTAGGCGGTCGACCCCACGCCCGACCAGAACAGCAGCGAACCTCCGATCAACACCTTGGCGTTCGGCCCCGCCATGATGTCGCGCAGCTCGTCGCGGGCGGGCCGGTCCCGCTGCTTGCGGTCGATCTCGGCGCCGTAGGAGGCGGTCGGCGCCTCGCGGACCAGGACGAGGACGGCGATGCCCACCGCCACCAGGATCACGGCCGCCACCTGGAAGGGAAGGTTCCAGGTGGAAGGATCGTTCTGCTTCCAGCTGGTGATCACGGTGCCCTTGATGACCAGACTGGCCACCGTGCCGAGCACCGTGGTGAGCAGGAGGGCCTTGATCCAGCGGCTCCGGCCGAACACCTCGGGGACGACGGCCACATTGGTGAGGGTGAAGGTGGCCGAGGCCTGACCGGCGATGAGGATCATCAGGACGAGGAGCCAGTACCCGCTGACCACAGTGAACATCCAGGTGGCGATGCCCATCACGATGAGACTGCCCGCCATGTACGGGGTCCGCCGACCCACCCGGCTCTGGGTCCGGTCGCTGAGTCGGCCGGCCACCGGATAGGTGAGCCAGCTGACCAGCCGGTCGGCGGTCAGCGCGAAGGTGACGGCCAGCGCGCCCGAGGCCCGCTGCTGGACGAAGAGGGTGATGAGCACGCCCGACACGGCCAGGTTGGCTCGGGGGCCGACCAGTCCGATGGACAGCCCGACGAAGCTACGGACGCGGGAGCTGTCGATACCGCCGAGGGAGCCCGGTCCGGTAGCCGGCGGGCCACCTCCGACCGTCGGTTCACCGGGTTCCGGTGGACCGGCCGACGGGTTCGGAGTGCCGTCGATGCCCCCGCTCACCCGGGGCGGTCGTTCTCAGTCTCAACGTCCACCGGCGCCGGCCCGGCATCGCCGGTCGACTCCCCGTTGACCCCGGCCGTCGAGGCCACCTGGGCCCCGGCCCGTTGGGCCCCGTCGATCTGCACATAGGCCAGCCGGAGCTGGCTGAGGCCGTCCTTCAGCTGCTGTTCGGCGTCGCCCAGGCGGCCGTCGAGCCCGTCGAGCAGGGCGCCGAGGGCGTCGATGGCCAGGCGGGCCTGGATGAGCATGGCCGGCTGCTGGGACAAGTAGACCGCAGCCAGCTCGAACAGCCCGTAGCAGTGGTTGGCCACCACCACCTCGACCGGCGAATTGGCCAGTTCGGCCCGCATCGCCGCCATCTGCTGGGCCAATTCCTCCTCGTCCACCTCGGTCGGGCTGTCCGGTCCTGAGCCGTCCCCGGGGGGTCGGCCGCCGCCCGCGGGAGGATCGTCGCCCGCCGTCTGGCCGGGCCGGGGGACCGGACGTTCGCCATCGGGTGTCCAAAGTGAGCTCACGACTGGTAGCCTAAAGCACTGATAGACGAGGAAGCGGAGTCCGGCAGTTGAGGACTCCCACCCGGCCATGGTGCCATTCGCACCCATGCGCCGGGTCTACGGGACCGGCGGCCGACCGTGGTCGGTGTGGCCGGTGGTGGCTCCGCTCCTTCATGACAGGGCACGGGAGGTCCGTGACCCGAAGACAGAGGAGTGAAGTCGAATAGCAGCCACCGTCACCACCAATGAGACCCGCATCAACGATCGCATCCGCGCCCGCGAAGTACGCCTGGTCGACCCCGACGGGGAGCAGCTGGGTATCAAACTGCTGCCCGAGGCACTGGCCATCGCCCGCCAACTCGACCTGGACCTCGTGGAGGTGGCCCCGGGGGCCAATCCGCCGGTGTGCCGCATCATGGACTACGGCAAGTTCAAGTTCGATGCCGCCCAGCGGGCCAAGGAGTCGAGACGCAAGGCGGTCCATGTAGGGATCAAGGAGATGAAGTACCGGCCGAAGATCGGGCCCGGCGACTTCGACACCAAGACCCGACAGGTGGCCAAGTTCCTCGAGGAGGGTCACAAGGTCAAGATCACCATCATGTTCCGAGGTCGCGAGGTCTTCCACCCCGAGCTCGGGAAGAAGATCCTCGACCGGATCGCCGAGCAGATGGACGGGATGGGAAAGGCCGAGGCGGTGCCCCGGCTCGACGGCCGGAACATGGTGATGGTGCTGGCACCGGACAAGCGGGCCAAGCAGTCGGCGGCGTCGAGAGGTCCGGCCCATGAAGGGAACGGCGCCGCTCCGAAGGGCAGGCCGGAACCGGCCGTCGAGGCGCCCGGTGCCCAGGACCAGGTGGCCGGGGCCGAGGTGGCCAGCAGTGAGGGTGCCGGCAGCGCAGACGCCGGTGCAGGAAGCGGCAGTGTGGCCGCGGAGACGTCGGGGGACCAAGCCCCGGCGACAGAGTCGAGCGTAGGAGAGGAAGACCACGATGCCGAAGATGAAAACTGACAGCGGCGCCCGCAAACGGATCAAGGTGACCGGGACGGGCCGGCTTCGTCGTCGGAAGGCCTTCCGTTCCCACCTGTTGGAGGGGAAGTCGAGCGTCCGCAAGCGCCGCCTCGGGCGCGAGACGGATTTTGCTCCCGGCGACATCCGGCAGGTCAAGCGGCTCCTGGGCCGCTAGCACCGACAAGGTCCGTCCCCGCCGGGCGGACACCGCACCGATCCTCCACCGGAGCGTCGGTTGCCGGGGTGGCCGGCGCCGTCCCAGCACGCCGGTCGGTTGGTACCGTCGTCCCGGGTGCTCCGGAACCGCACCGGCGTTCACATCCAGTTGTTCGATCAGGCCCACTCACGAAAAGGAGTCACCCATGGCCCGTGTCAAGCGCGCAGTACACGCCAAGAAGCACCATCGCGCCGTTCTCGAGCAGGCGCAGGGTTACTACGGCAACAAGAGCCGTTCGTTCCGCGCTGCCAACGAGCAGGTCATGCATTCGATGCAGTACGCCTACCGGGACCGCCGGGCCCGCAAAGGCGACTTCCGCCAGCTGTGGATCCAGCGGATCAACGCCGCCGCCCGTCTCAACGGGACCAGCTACAGCCGGTTTATCGCCGGGCTCCACCGAGCCGACGTCGAGGTCGACCGCAAGGTGCTGGCCGACCTGGCGGTGACCGAGCCCGAAGCCTTCGCCTCGTTGGTGCGCGTGGCCACCGACGCACTGGCCGGCGATCCGGCCGGTGTCGAGGCCGGTTCCTGAGCCAGACCGGGCTGGCCTTCACCCATCACCGGGTACGCCGGGTCAGGCAGCTCCTGCGGAAGCGCAGCCTGCGCGATTCGGAGCACGTGCTGGTGGTGGAGGGAGCCGAGTTGCTGTCCACGGCCCTGGCCTCGGGGGCGCCGGTCGAATCGGTCTACGTGGCTCCCGAGGGGAGGGCCAACGCGTCGGTGGCCGAGGTGGTGTCGCGGGTGTTCGCCACCGGGGTCCGGGTCTTCGACCTGGGCCCAGGCGTCATCGAGCGCATCTCGGACACGGTCACGCCCCAGCCGGTGGTGGCCGTGGTGCGGTTCGTCCCCGCCCGTCTGGAAGAGCTCAAGGATGCGTCGATGGTCGTCGTGTGCGTCGATGTGCGTGATCCGGGCAACGCCGGCACCATGATCCGGACCGCTGACGCCGCCGGGGTGGACGCGGTGGTCTGCTGCGACGGGACGGTCGATCCGACCAATCCGAAGACCGTGCGGGCCTCGGCGGGGTCGATCTTCCATACGCCGGTGGTGGTCGGTGGGGACGCCGCCTCGGTCATCGGCGAACTCCGCGGCTGGGGGATGACGGCGGTGGGCACCGAGGTGAGGGGCGGGACCGACTACTCCCACTTCGACTGGCGCCGCCGGGTGGCCCTCGTCTTCGGCAACGAGGCCTCCGGGCTCACCGAGTCGGTGACCGGGGAGCTGGACGAGCGGATTTCGATACCCATGGTCGGCCGGGCCGAGTCGCTCAACGTGAGCGTGTCCACCGCGGTCGTCTGCTTCGAAGCCCTGCGTCAACGCCGGCTCGAGCACGGCCCCGGCCGGCCTTCCCCAGGTGACCCGGTGCCGCGTCCTACGATGCCGGGAATGGACCGGTCACCCATGACCCCGGAGGCACCGATGGGCGGCGGAGGCGGGGGGCACCCACGATGACCGCGCCAATGGAGGTCGACGACCTGATCGAAAAGGCCAGGGCCGCCGTGGCCGAGGCCGACTCGACCGAGGCCATCCGCCAGGTGGCCACGTCGTTGACCGGCAAGAAGTCGCCGTTGGCGCAGGCGTCCAGGGCCCTCGGTGGTCTCGACCCCGATGCCCGCCGGGAAGCCGGGAAGCGACTGCACGAGGCGCGCTCGACCGTCGAGGCGCTCATCGAGGAGCGGCGGGGCGAGATCGCCGCCCACGAGCTGGCCCGGGAGATGGCCGAGAGCCGGATCGACCTGTCCGAGTTCATCCCCGCCTCCCATGACCGGCCTCCGGGTCGGGGCCATCTCCACCTGGTGTCGCTGACCCGCGACGAGCTCGAGGATGTCTTCGTGGGCATGGGCTTCGAAGTGGCCGAGGGCCCGGAGATCGAGACCGACTGGTACAACTTCGGAGCCCTCAACATCCCGCCCGCCCATCCGGCTCGGAGCATGTGGGACACCTTCTACCTCAACCTGGGAGCGCCGGAGTCGACCCTGCTCCGTACCCACACCTCGCCGGTGCAGGTCCACCTGATGGAGGGGGCGGTGGCCGCCGACGCCCTGCCTCTGCATGCGGTGATGCCCGGGCGCTGCTATCGCCGGGACACGCCCGACGCCCGCCACCTGGCGGTGTTCCACCAGATCGAGGGCCTGGTGGTGGACAGAGGAATCACCTTCGCCGACCTGGCCGGCACCATCGAGGTCTTCACCACCGCCTATTTCGGTCCGGACATCCATTCCCGACTCCGCCCGGCCTACTTCCCCTTCACCGAACCGTCGGCGGAGTACGAGGTGACCTGCACCATCTGCCACGGCGACGGGTGTCGGACCTGCTCGCAGACCGGGTGGATCGAGCTCGGCGGCTGCGGGATGGTCGACCCGGCCGTCTTCGGCGCGGTGGGGATCGATCCCGAGGAGTGGACCGGGTTCGCCTTCGGTTTCGGCATCGACCGGTGCGCCCAGATGCGCCACCAGATCGCCGACATGCGCGCCCTCACTGAGAACGACATCCGATTCCTGCGTCAATTCTGATGCCCGAGCGCTGAAGGGACGGACGTGCGCGTACCGCTTTCGTGGCTTCGAGACTTCGCCCCCTTCGACGGGGATGCCGTGGCCCTGGCCGCCACGCTCGACGACCTCGGGCTGGTGGTGGAGGAGACGGAGCTGGTGGCCGAGGGCCTCGGCGACGTGGTGGTCGTCAGGGTCGAGCGCATCGATCCCATCGAGGGTGCCGACCGGATCCGGCTGGTCGTGGTCGATGACGGCCGCGGTCCGGTCGAGGTGGTGTGCGGGGCTTGGAACTTCGAGGTCGGGGATCTGGTCCCGCTGGCCCCGGTCGGTGCCGTGCTCCCGGGCGGGTTCGAGATCGGCCGCCGCAAGATGAAGGGGGTCGTCTCCAACGGGATGCTGTGCTCGGGTCGTGAGCTCAAGCTCTCCGACGACCACGAAGGGATCCTGCGCCTCAACGAGTTCGAACTGGCGGCCGTGGGCCGTCCTCTGACCGAGGCCCTCGGGGTCGAACCCGATGTGGTCTTCGACATCGCCGTCGAGGCCAACCGCCCTGATGCGTGGTGCATGGCCGGGGTGGCCCGGGACCTGGCGGCCCGGCTCGGTCTGCCCTTCGCCATACCCGCGACGGCGGATCTGGTGCGGGCTGTCACCGGCGATGCCGGGGGAGCCGAACCCCCGGCCCGGGACCGCCCGGAAGGGCCGCCGGTGGACACCCTCGCCTCGGCCCGGGTCGACGACCCCGACCTCTGTCCCCGGCTGGTCTGCCGGGCGGTCACCGGGGTACGACCCGCGCCTTCGCCCGACTGGCTGGCCCGACGACTGACCCTGGCCGGGATGAGGCCGATCAACAACGTGGTCGACGCGTCCAACTACGTGATGCTCGAACTCGGCCAACCCACCCATCCCTACGATCTCGACCGGCTTCCCGGTCACGGCCTGGTCGTGCGACGGGCGCGGTCGGGGGAGACCGTGGTGACGCTCGACGGGGTGGAACGGACGGTCGGGCTGCCCGGTCCCGGGTTCGGCGACACCGGAGACGACTGCCTCATCTGCGACGCCGAGGGATCGCCGGTGGGCATCGGCGGGGTGATGGGCGGCGCCTCCTCGGAGATCGGTGCCGCGACGTCACAGGTGCTCCTCGAGGTGGCGTACTTCGACCCGATGGCCATCGCCCGGACCTCGAAGCGCCTGGGCCTGAGGACGGAGGCTTCGGCCCGCTTCGAGCGAGGCTGCGATCCCGAGGGGATCGATCGGGCCGCCGAGCGGTTCTGCGAGCTGCTGGCCCTCACCGGGGGCGACGACATGACGGTGGCATCGGGGAAGATCGACATCAGGGGGGCGGTGCCCGGCGCGGTGATGTTCACCGTGCGTCCGGCCCGGATCAACGCCCTGCTCGGGAGCGAGCTCACGGCCGGCGACATGGCCGGTCTGCTGGCCCCGTTGGGCATCGAGGCCGTGCCCGCCGGAGCGGGGGACGATGCGCCGCTGCAGGTGACCGTGCCCACCTTCCGACCCGACATCAGGCCGGCGCCGGCCGGCGAGGCCGACATCGCCGAGGAGGTGGCCCGGACCCACGGGTACTCACGGATCGCCCGGCGGACCCCGTCGTGGCCGCAGCCGGGACGGCTGACCCCCTTCCAGCGCGACCGGAGGCTGGTGAAGGACGTCCTGTGCGGGCTCGGGTGCCACGAGGTTTGGACGTCGACCTTCGTGAGCGAGTCCGATCAGAGGAATTCGGGCTTCGATCCGCCGTATGTCGAGGTCACCAACCCACTGGTCGAATCGGAGCGCTTCCTGCGTTCGTCGATGGCCGGCGGGCTGGTGCAAACGGTGGTCTACAACACCGAACGCCGGCAGGGCGAGGTGCAGCTGTTCGAGGTGGGCAGTGTGTTCCGGCTAGCCGACGACCCGTCCGGTGACCGGGACGATGGACCGACAGCCGACATCGCCGAGCGGTTGAGCGCCATCCTCGCCCTCGAGGGCGACGACGCGTGGACGGCGATGGCGGCGTGGACCACCGTCGCCGACGCGCTGCGGATCGACGACTGGGTGCTCGGTGACCCGTCGGAGCTCGGGCCATCGGCCCGGATGCTCCACAGCCACCGCTCGGCCTCCCTGGCCGTCGTCGTCGACGGAACCGCGTCCGGCAACGGCCGCCGGGCCCTGGTCGGCGCCGTCGGGGAGCTCGACCCACACCTCGCCGCCCACTTCGGACTGGTCAACCCCGACGGGCGTCCCCGGCGGGCGGGATGGCTGGACCTTGACATCGGCCTCCTGCTCGACCGGGAGCGGATACCCCGACGGTCCGAGGAGGCCCGGCCGATCACCCGCTTCCCGTCGTCGGACATCGATCTCGCCTTCGTGGTGGAGGAGTCGGTGGCGGCCGGTTCTGTCGAGCGGACACTGCGCCGATCGGGTGGGGATCTGCTCGAGTGGGTCGAGCTGTTCGACGTCTACCGAGGGCCGTCGGTGGAGGACGGGTCGCGGAGCCTCGCCTTCCGGCTGCGGTTCAGTGCCCTGGACCGGACGCTCACCGATGAGGAGATGGGACGGTACCGTGCCGCCTGCATCGACGCGGTGGAGACCGAGCACCGGGCCGTGTTGCGCTGAGTCGGGCCTACCCGGCGTCGGGCGCATCGAGGGATTCGAGGGCGGCCAAGGACCGCGGGCCTAGCCAGGGGACCAGGTGCCGGCGATCCTCCGGCGAGAACGAGTCGAAGAAGGCCAGTGCGACCAGTTCGTCGCCGGCGCCGGAGCCGGTTGCGTCCCCGGCTGCGAGGTGGGCCTCGATGACGGCAAGGGCCCGCTCGAGCAGGTGCCGATCGGTTTCGAGGACGGCCATCCGTTCGGCCACGAAGTCGGCCAGCTCGGCGAGGACCACCGGCTCGCCGGGGTCGTCGTCGCACGCCTCGACCGTGGCCAGATAGACGGGCACGAATTCGGGGAGGCGATCGACGAGCGCTCCGACCAGGAAGCCCCCGTCCTCGGGATCGAGGGGTTCGGGAACCTGATCGACGGCGGCTGCGGGTTGCGGCGATGACGGTTGCGGCGATGACAAGGTGGCACTCCGGGTTCGGGCAGTGGGGCCAACCGAGCCGGCTGTCTCCCGCAGATCGGCGAACCGGGATGAAACGACAGGCGCTGTCGGCGACGGTACCCAGGCGGGCGGGGGACGGTCAAGGGTGGGGGCGTGTCTTCGGCGGTGGGGTCCCATCGGCGCCGACCCTGTTTGCATAAGCATGCGAAGATATGAATATACTTGCAGTCACCCCAGACCGGCGGCCGCCAGGCCGGAACCATACGGAGAGCGCACCATGAGCGGGAAGGCATGAAGGTCGGCGTGGTCGGTGCGTCGGGGTACGCCGGCGTGGAGCTGCTACGGCTGTGCGCCGCCCACCCCGAGTTCGAGGTGGCGGTGGCCACCGCCGGCGAACACCGGGGCGACTCGGTGGCCGGTCATACCCCGTCGCTGGCCGCCGCCTACCCCGATCTCTCGTACTCGGCCACCGGGGTGGCCGAGTTGGACGGACTGGATCTGGTCTTCTTGGCCCTGCCCCATGGCCGGTCCCAGCACCTGGTGCCCGAGCTGATGGCCTCGGTCGGCGTCATCGTCGACCTGGCTGCCGACTTCCGTCTGGGTCAGGCCTCGCTCTACCCGACCTGGTACGGGGAGGTCCACACGGCACCGGACCTTCTGGGTCGGTTCGTCTACGGGTTGCCCGAACTGCACCGCCACGAGCTCCGGGAGGCCCGATTGATCGCCGCTCCCGGTTGCTATCCGACCGCGGCCATCCTCGCCCTCTCGCCCCTGATCCGAGCCGGGCTGCTGAGCGTCCCGGGGTCGTCGGAGCCGGCCGACGGCGACGGGCCCGCACCCCTCCCGCTCATCGTCGATGCGGCCAGTGGGGTGTCCGGGGCCGGGCGGGCGCCGTCCGAGCTCCTCCATTTCGGCACCGTGGACGAGAACTTCGTCGCCTACGGCCTGCTCGATCACCGGCACACCGCGGAGATGGAGGAGAACCTGGGCGCACCGGTGCTGTTCACGCCCCACCTGGCCCCGATGGTGCGGGGGATCCTGGCCACCTGCTACGGGCGCCCGGTGGCCATGGCCGGAGCCGGGGGCATCACGACCGGCGACGCCATGGCCCTCCTCCATGAGGCCTACGACGACGAGCACTTCGTCGTGGTCACCGACGGTCCCCCGTCGACCAAGGCCACCAGCGGATCGAACTGCGCCCACGTCACGGTCAGGGTCGACGAACGCACGGGATGGGTGCTGGCCATGGCCGCCATCGACAACCTGATCAAGGGGGCGGCGGGTCAGGCGGTCCAGTGCGCCAACCTGGCCCTCGGGTTGGCCGAGGAGGCCGGCCTTCCTGTGGCCGGGGTGTATCCATGAGCATCACCACGCCCGAGGGATTCTCTGCTGCCGGACTGGCCTCGGGCATCAAGGCGTCCGGGGCCCTCGACCTCGCCCTGGTGGCGACCTCGGACGGCGCTCCTGTCCCCACTGCGGCCACCTTCACCTCCAATCTCGCTGCCGCCGCCCCCGTCCAGGTCAGCCGTGACCACCTGCGATCGAACGGAGGCCGGGCGGCAGGCGTGGTCGTGAGCAGCGGCAACGCCAACGCGGCGACCGGGAGCCGGGGACGGGACGACGCGCTGCGGATGTGCGAGCTGACCGCCCTCGGGCTCGGGGTTCGAGTCGACCAGGTCCTGGTGTGCTCGACCGGTCTCATCGGCATCCCATTGCCGATGGGTCCCATCGTCAACGGCCTCCCCACGTTGGTCGCCTCCCGGTCCGGGTCGGCCGGATCGGCGGAGGATGCGGCCACCGGGATCCTCACCACCGACTCGGGCCCGAAGACGGTGCTGATCGAACATCCGACGTTCACGGTCGCCGGCATGGCCAAGGGCGCGGGGATGCTGGCACCGGACATGGCCACCATGCTGGCCTTCCTGACCACGGATGCCTCCGTGGAACCGGGTCCGCTGGCCGACCTCCTGCGCATCGCCGTGCGCGAATCGTTCAACTCGATGACCGTGGACGGCTGCACCTCGACCAACGACACGGTCGTCCTCATGGCCTCGGGACGCTCGGGTGCGGCCGACCCCACTGTCGTCGTCGACGCGGTCACCGAGGCCTGCTCGACCCTGGCCGGCCAGATGCTGGCCGACGCCGAGGGTGCCTCGAAGATCTTCCAGGTCCGGGTCACCGGGGCCCGATCGGACGGCGAAGCTCACCGGGCCGCCCGGAAGGTGGCCGACTCGCTGTTGGTCAAGTGCTCCCTCAACGGAGAGGACCCCTACTGGGGCCGGGTGGCCAGCGAGCTCGGCTCAGCCGGGGTGGACTTCGACATGGACCACCTCGAGATCGACTACGGAGGGGTCACCGTCTGCCGCGACGGGGTGGGGGCCGTCCACGACGAGGCCGCGGTGGCCCACCACCTGGCCGGGGGGATGATCGACATCCACTGCCGTCTGGGCCTGGCTGACGGCGACGGCGTGGTCATGGGGGTCGACCTCGGCCACGGGTACATCGACGAGAACCGGACGACCTCGTGACCGCCGCGGCTCATCCCGGTTCCGGACCGGTGAGCGCCGGGGGGCCATTGGCTCCGGGGGACAAGGCCTCGGTGCTGGTCGAGTCGCTGCCCTACATCCGCCGCTTCTGGGGCAAGGTGGTGGTCGTCAAATACGGCGGCAACGTGCTCAGCACCAAGCCGGGGGAGGACGAGATCGACGAGGCATCGGCGCTGGCCTCGTTCGCCGAGGACATCGTGCTCATGCGCTCCGTCGGCATGCTGCCCGTGGTGGTCCACGGCGGCGGACCGCAGATCGGCGCGCTCATGGAGCGGGTGGGCAAGGAGGTCGAGTTCCTCGACGGCCTGCGGGTCACCGATGCCGACACCATCGACCTGGTCCGGATGGTGCTGGTGGGCAAGGTCAACCGCGACATCGTGAGCTCGATCAACGTGCACGCCGCGCTGGCCGTCGGGCTGTCGGGTGAGGACGCCAATCTGATCACCGCCACCGCCCGCTCGGAAGCTTTGGGCTACGTCGGAGACGTGGTGCACGTCGATCCGGTCATCGTCCACCAGCTGTTGGCCCAGGGCCTCATTCCGGTGGTGGCCACCATCGGCACCGACCAGTCGGGCCAGGCCTTCAACATCAACGCCGACACCGCCGCCGGCGCGCTGGCCAGCGCGCTCGAAGCCGAGAAGCTGGTGTTCCTGACCGATGTGGCCGGACTGCGGGCCGTCCCTGACGACCCGTCGACATTGATCCACCGCGTCACCGACGCCGACATCGATCGGCTGGTGGCCTCGGGCGCGGCCACCGGGGGCATGATCCCGAAGGTCGAGGCCTGCGCCCGCGCCGTGCGCTCGGGAGTGAGCCACGCCCACATCCTCGACGGACGGACCCCGCACACGCTCCTGCTCGAGGTGTTCACCGACAAAGGGGTGGGGACCATGGTGAGTGCATCCACATGACGCCGCCCGACCTGATCCCGCCCGACCGCTCCGCCCTCATGCACAACTATGCCGAACCGGCGGTCACCTTCGCCCGTGGTGAAGGATCGGTGCTCTACGACCTGGCCGGCAAACCGTATCTCGACTTCCTGTCGGGATTGGCGGTGACCTCGCTGGGACATGCCCACCCGGAGGTGGCCGATGCCATCGCCGCCCAGGCCCGCACGCTGTCCCACGTGTCGAACCTCTACGGCAACACCGTCGGCCCGGAGGTGGCGGTGACCCTCGACCGACTGGTGGGCGGGGGGGTGGAACGGGCCGGCGGACAGGTGTTCTTCGGCAACTCGGGGGCCGAGGCCAACGAGTGCGCGCTCAAACTGGCCCGCCGGTGGGCAGGACCGGGCCGGTTCGCGGTGGTCAGCACCTGGGACGCCTTTCACGGGCGCACCCTGGCCACCCTGTCGGCCACCGGGCAACCCGAGAAGCAGCAACCGTTCCTGCCGCTGCCCGAGGGTTTCGATCATGTGCCCTTCGACGACCTCGACGCCATGGACGACCTGTGCGACCCGACCCGGGTGGCCGCCGTCCTGGTCGAACCGATCCTCGGGGAGGCCGGGGTGGTGGTGCCCTCCTCCGACTACCTGGTCGGGCTGCGCCAGCTGTGCACCGACCGTGGCATCCTTCTGATGGCCGACGAGATCCAGACCGGCCTGGGGCGGACGGGGCGCTGGTTCGGCTTCCAGCACCTCGGGGTGGAGCCCGATGTCGTGACCATGGCCAAGGCTCTCGGCAACGGGATGCCGGTCGGGGCGTGCTGGGCCCGGGCCGAGGTGGCCGCCGCCTTCGTGCCCGGCGACCATGGGAGCACGTTCGGCGGACAGCCGCTGGCCATGGCCGCGGCCCGGGCCACCCTGTCGGTCATGGAGTCCGAGGACGTCCCCACCCGGGCCCGCGTCGCCGGGGCCCGGCTCCGGGCCGGGGTGGAGGCCCTCCCCGGTGTCGCGTCGGTGCGGGGCGAGGGCCTGCTGCTGGCCGCGGTCCTCACCGGCGGGTTCGCCGTCCAGGCGTGCCGGGCGGCGCTCGACGACGGTCTGGTCGTCAATGCACCGAAACCCGACGTCCTGCGATTCGCACCGTCCCTCCTCGTCTCCGCCGAGGAGATCGACCGGGCGGTGGCCATCCTCGGGCCGGTGCTGGCCCGGTCGGCCGAGTCGGACCACGGTCCCGTGGCCCCCACCGGAGGTCCCCATGGCCGCTGAGTTCGTGGGCCCTCCGGGCGCGCCCTTCCCGGCCCGGCACATGTTGGAGGTGGACGACTTCGGGACCGACGGGCTGAATGCCGTGCTCGCCCTGTCCCGGATGGATCCGGCCGAGCTTCCCCGTGTCCTCGACGGCGAAGGCGTAGCCCTCGTCTTCGAGAAGCCGTCCAACCGCACCCGGAACAGCTCGGAGATGGCCGTCGTCGCCCTGGGCGGCCATCCGGTGTACATCCAGGGGTTCGAAGTCGGGATCGACGAACGCGAGTCGGCCGCCGACGTGGCCCGCACCCTGGCCTGCTATCACTCCGTGGTCTGCGCACGGGTGGTCGACCACACCTCGCTGGTGAGGATGGCCGCCGCCCTCGACGAGGAGGGCATCGCCGTACCGGTGGTCAACCTCCTCTCCGATCTGGCCCACCCGTGCCAGGCCGTCGCCGACCTGCTCACCCTGGGCGATGTGTTCGGGGAGGACTCGCTCACCGAACGGACCGTGGCCTATGTCGGCGACGCCAACAACGTGTGGCGGTCGCTGGCCATCGCTGCGTCGATGCAGGGCATCCCGACCCGGGTGGCCTCACCGGTCGGCTACGGTCCGTCGGCGGCCGACGCCGAGCTGGTCAGGTCCTTCGGCGGTGAGCTGGTGGTGACCACGGATCCGGCCGAGGCCGTCGCCGGTGTGGATGCCGTCTACACCGACGTGTGGACGTCGATGGGCCAGGAGGACGAGCTCGCGGCCCGCACGGCCGCCTTCGACGGGTTCATGGTCGACGAACGCCTGGTGTCCTCGGCGGCCGACCACGCCGTGGTGCTCCACTGCCTTCCCGCCCACCGGGGCGAGGAGATCAGCGCCGGGGTGGTCGACGGCCGGCAGAGTGTGGTCTGGCGCCAGGCCACCAACCGGATGCATGCCATGCGCGGCGTACTGGCGTGGGTGAGGGGGCTCGGTTCGACGCCGGGCCTGACCTTGCCGTGACCAAGAACCAACGGCAGCACCGGATCACCAAGCTCTTGGAGACCAAGGCGGTGGGCAGCCAGGCCCATCTGGTCGAACTGCTGGCCGCCGAAGGGATCGACGCCACCCAGACCACCGTGTCGCGGGACCTCGAAGAACTTGGTGCTCTCAAGGTGCGCCTGCCGGGCGGCGAGACCGCCTACGCCCTGCCCGAGCTGCCGTCCCATCAGGTCGCCCCCGAGGATCACCTCCGCCGGGTCCTCGGCGAGTGGGTGGTCGAGGCCGACTACTCGGGCAACCTGGTCGTCCTGCGGACGCCGCCGGGCTCGGCCCATGTCGTGGGCTCGGCCCTCGACCGGAGCGGCTTCGCCGGGGTGATCGGGACCGTAGCCGGGGACGACACCGTGCTGGTGGTGGCCTCGGAGACACCGGGCGGTGCCTCGGTGGCCGACCGCCTGGCCACCGTGGCCGGTCTCGAGCCCGACTGGTCGACACCGGCAACGAATGCATCGGCGGCGCGGCCGCGCCCACCGAAGAAACCACGAACAAGGGACAGATCATGACGAAGCGAGTTGTTCTTGCCTACAGCGGCGGACTGGACACCTCGGTGGCCGTCCGATGGCTGATCGAGAACAGGGACGTCGAGGTGATCGCCGTGGCCGTCGACGTCGGCCAGGCGTCGGAGTCCGGCGGTGAGGACTGGGAGGCCATCCGGAGCCGGGCCCTGGCCGCCGGTGCCGTCGAGGCGGTGGTCGTCGACGCCCGGGCCGAGATGGCCGAGGATTTCTGCGTCCCCGCCCTCATGGCCAACGCCAAGTACGAGGGGAAGTATCCCTTGGTGTCGGCGTTGTCCCGACCGGTCATCGTCAAACACCTGGTGGCCGAAGCCCGCAAGCACGGCGCCGGCGCCGTCGCCCACGGCTGCACGGGGAAGGGGAACGACCAGGTCCGTTTCGAGGTCGGAACCCGGGCTCTGGCCCCCGACCTCGAGGTCGTGGCCCCGGCCCGTCTGTGGGGACTCTCACGCGATGACTGTGTCGAGTACGCGGCGAAATGGGACATCCCCCTGTCGGTGACAAAGGAGAAGCCGTACTCGATCGACGAGAACCTCTGGGGCAAGGCCATCGAGTGCGGGGTGATCGAGAATCCCTGGAACAAGCCGCCCGAGGACGTGTACACGATGACCCGGCCCACGGCCACCGGGCCGACCGAGATCGTGATCGGATTCGAGGCCGGCGTACCGGTGTCGGTCGACGGGGTATCACTGGACCCCGAGCCTCTGATCGCCGAACTCAACCGAACCGTTGGCTCGTACGGGTTCGGTCGTCTCGACATGGTGGAGAACCGGAGGGTCGGCATCAAGAGCCGGGAGACCTACGAGTGCCCGGGGGCCCTCGCCCTCCTCATGGCCCACGCCGATCTCGAGGATCTGACCCTCGAGCGCGATCTCCACCACGAAAAGGCCCGGCTCGAGCCGCGGTGGTCGGAGCTGGTCTACGACGGATTGTGGTTCTCACCGCTCAAGCGGGCGCTGGATGCCTTCGTGTTCGAGTCGCAGCGTCACGTCACCGGCGAGGTCCGCCTGGCCCTCGACGCGGGCCGGTGCTGGGTGGAAGGCCGCCGCAGCCCGGTCAGCCTCTACGACTACGGGTTGGCCACCTATGACGCCAGCGACACCTTCCACCACGAGGACGCCGCCGGCTTCGTCCGACTCTGGGGACAGGGCGTGGCCACCTGGTCGGCCGTGCAGGAGGGAGGCGGCATGGCCGGCGGTCCCTCCCGATGACGCTTTGGCACGGGCGGCTCGGCCGGGAGACGGCAGACGTGGTCATGGCGTACTCGTCGAGCCTTCAGGTCGACCGGGAGCTCGCCCTCGACGACTTGGTCGGGTCCCGCGCCCACGTGCGGGGACTGGGGCGCGGCGGCCTGCTGGACCAGGCCGAGGTGGCCGAGCTGCTCTCCGCGCTCGATCAGGTCGAGCACGAGCTGGTCTCGGGAGCGTTCGTCTTCGCCCCTGACGACGAGGACATCCATACCTCGGTGGAGCGCCGGGTCACCGAGATCGCCGGCGACGCCGGTGCGAAGCTGCACACCGGCCGGAGCCGGAACGATCAGGTGGTCACCGATCTCCGCCTGTATGCCAAGCGCGAGCTCGCCGCGTTGGCCTCGGAGATCATCGCCCTCCAGGACGTACTGCTGGACCGGGCCCGGGAAGCGGGCGACGTCTACCTCCCCGGCTACACCCACCTTCAGCGGGCCCAACCCGTGCTCCTGGCCCATCATCTCCTGGCTCACGGATGGGCGCTGTCGCGGGACGTCGACCGACTGTTGGCCACCGTGGAGCGGCTCGACGTCTCTCCGCTCGGTGCCGGTGCCCTGGCCGGTTCATCCCTGCCCCTCGATCCCGACGGCGTGGCCTCCGACCTCGGTTTCAGAGCCCGGTTCGAAAACTCGTTGGATGCCGTCTCCGACCGCGACTTCGTCGCCGAGGCTCTTTTCGACCTCGCCCTCGTCGGCATCCACCTGTCGCGCATCGGCGAGGAACTGGTCCTGTGGACCAGCGAGGAGTTCGGCTTCGCCGTGCTCGACGACTCGTTCGCCACCGGCAGTTCGATGCTCCCCCAGAAGAAGAACCCCGACGTCGCCGAGCTGGCCCGGGGCAAGTCCGGCCGGCTCATCGGCAACCTGACCGGGCTCCTGGTCACCCTGAAGGGGCTCCCCCTTTCGTACAACCGCGATCTGCAGGAGGACAAGGAGCCGCTCTTCGACTCGGTGACCCAGACCCGCCTGGCGCTGGCCGCGCTCTCCGGCCTGCTGGCCACGGTCACCTTCGATACCGACCGTATGCAGGCGGCAGCCGACGGGCCGGCGGCGGCGGCCGTCGACCTGGCCGAGTGGCTGGTGGAGCAGGGCATGCCCTTCCGACAGGCCCACGCCGTGGTCGGGGGACTGGTCCGCGACTCGCTCGAACGGCACGTCCCCCTGGCCGAGCTGGTGGAGGCCCATCCGGCGTTGGGCACCGACGTCGTCCCTCTCCTCGATCCCGGGGTGGCCGTCACCCGCCGGACGACGCCGGGTGGTGCAGGACCGGCACCGGTTCAGGCGCAACTGGAGCGGTTCGTGTATCGACTGGCGTCGGACCGCGACCGCGTGCCCGGCGAGCGCTGAAGGCGGCGCCGGCGGCGCCGGCGGCGCCGATCCAGGTGATCCCTGACGCTGCCTCCGGTAAGGCCCGTGGAAAGCTGGCCCGATGATCGTGCTGATCCTCATCGGGTTTCTCGGAGGATTGGTCACCGGTATCTCCCCGTGCATCCTTCCCGTGCTCCCGGTGGTGTTCGCCGCCGGCGCGGCCAGTGGGCTGGTCGACGAGAGCCGCGAACCGGGGCCGTCGATCGCCGGCGGCGGTCAACCGAGCGCGGCCGCCGCCGGGTCGCAGCCCGGGCCGGGCTCGACGAACTCGACCGGTGTGGCGGGGCCGGACGGTGTCGGATCGGTCGGGGTGGCCACCTCGACGGCGATCCGCGCCGTCGGCGAGGACGCGGTGCCCATCGCCCGGCCCGGAGCGGGCCCCCGATCGACCGACGCCGCCGCCCGTTCGCGGTGGTCGGGGGTCTCGTCCTCAGTTTCTCCGTCGTCACGCTGGTCGGGTCGTGGATACTCGACGCGCTGGGCCTCCCGCTCGACGCATTGCGGTGGATCGGCCTGATCGTCCTCGGGTTGGTCGGGCTCGGGCTCGTCATCCCCGCGGTCGGCGCGCTCCTCGAAGTCCCCTTCGTACGCCTCGGCCGGGGCCGTCACCGGAGCGACGGCGGGGGATTCGTTCTCGGTCTCAGCCTGGGTCTGGTCTTCGTACCCTGCGCCGGTCCGGTGCTCGCCGCCATCACCGTCGTCGGTGCCACCCACCGCCTGGGTGCCGGGGCCATCATCCTCACCGTCGCCTTCGCCCTGGGTGCGGCCGTGCCCTTGTTGATCTTCGCCCTCCTGGGCCAGGGTCTCGCCGGCCGGATGCGACTCCTGCGGTCGAGGGTGGCCCTCGTCCGACGCGCCGTCGGGGTGGTGCTGCTTCTCACCGCGCTGGTACTCGCCCTCAACCTGACCGACGGTCTCCAGCGAGAAGTGCCCGGGTACACCGACGCCCTGCAGCAGCACATCGAGGGAAATGCGTCGGCCACGCGGGCGTTGGCCGGTGTCACCGGAAACAACACCGACGGCGGATTGGCGTCGTGTACCGACGCCAATCCCACCCTCCAGGAATGCGGCCCCGCCCCTCCCATCCAGGGTATCACCACCTGGCTCAACACCCCGGGGCACAAGCCGCTCTCCATCGCCGGACTGCGGGGCCGGGTGGTCCTGCTCGACTTCTGGACCTACTCGTGCATCAACTGCCAGCGAACGCTGCCCCATGTCGAGGCCTGGAACCGCGCCTACGGGTCCGACGGTCTGACCGTCATCGGCGTACACACCCCCGAGTTCGCCTTCGAGCACGTGCCCTCCAACGTGGTCGCGGCGGCCGAGCAGCTCGGGGTGCGCTATCCGGTGGCCATCGACGACGACTACGCCACGTGGGACGCCTATGAGAACGAGGACTGGCCAGCCGAGTACCTGATCGACGCCACCGGGCACATACGCCACGTCGACTTCGGCGAGGGCAACTATGGCCGGACCGAGTCTCTGATCCGGCAACTGCTGGTGGCCGCCGATCCGACGGTGCACCTTCCCCGACCGACCGACATTGCCGATCTGACGCCCACGGAGCCGACCACGCCGGAGTCCTATTTGGGCTTCCGGCAGGAGACGGCGCTGGCCGATCAGACGGTGCACGACGACCAGATGACCCCGTATGTCCCGCCCGGGATGGTCCCACCGGACGACTACGCCTACGGCGGACAGTGGTCGGTCGGGGCCGAGGAGGCCACGGCCGGCGCCGGCGCCACCCTGACCCTCAACTTCGAGGCCAAGGACGTCTACCTGGTGTTGGGGGGCACGGGCACGGTCGGGGTCACGGTCAACGGGGTCCGGACCCGGATGGTGGCGGTGGGCGGCGAGCCCAAGCTCTATCAGCTGGTCGGGGATGGTCCCTACCAGCAGGCGTTGCTGACGCTGACCGTGTCTCCCGGGGTCGAGGCCTACGACTTCACGTTCGGTTGACCGAGCCGGGTCCGGTGACGGTGCCGTGCTCCACAGCGGCGCCGTGCCTGACAAAACGTTTGCCGCCCGGTGAACAAACCGGTCGTTTCCGACGTAATACTTGCCCAACGAAACAAAAAACGCCCGAAAGCGGCGATCAGAGCGAAAATTACGCACGAGAGGTCACGTCAATGAGAACACGCCTGAGCCAGACGATCCCGGGGTCGGTCAATTCCTCACGGTGGTTGGCCGGCGGCGCCATCGGATTGATACTGCTGGTGGCGGCAGCATGCGGATCGAGCGCAGCCACGCCCAGCACGACGACCAGTGGTGGGGGCGGGGCGGTGACCGCGGGCACGACCGGCTCGGGCTCGGCCTCGGTCAAGGCAGCCACCGTCGGGTCCCACGGCACCGTGCTCGTCAACAGTTCGGGGATGACGCTCTACCGGTACACCCCGGACGGAACCAACAAGTCGGTGTGCACCGGCGGCTGTGCCTCGCTGTGGCCCCCGCTGACCGTCCCCACCGGCTCCACCAGCGCCACCGGGGGCAGCGGGATCCCGAGTTCCGACCTCGGGATCATCATGCGCACGGACGGCTCGCACCAGGTCACCTACAAGGGGATGCCCCTCTACACCTACACCGGCGACACCAAGGCCGGGGATGCCAACGGCCAAGGGCTCGACGGTATCTGGTTCGTAATCAAGGCGCCCTCGGCCGCATCGACGTCCGCTACCCAATCCCCATCGACCCAATCCCCATCGACCACCGCGAAATCCTCCGGTGGATACGGTTATTGACCTGACGACCATCGAGCTCGGCGCCGCGCGCCGGAAGGCCGGTAGGGTTCCTTTGGTGACCGTGTCCCACGGCTCCAACCCGTCGGATTCCGGCGCTCCGGAGCCCAGCCCGATGGTGGCGGACGAGCAGGCGTTGAACGACGCGTTCGTGGCCTATCGCTCCGAGTTGACCGGCTTTGCCCGGCGGGCACTCGGGAGTTCCCACCTGGCCGAGGAAGCGGTGCAGGAGACGTTCGTCCGCGCCTGGCGGTCGCGCCACCGGTTCGACCCGTCACTCGGCTCTCTCCGTACCTGGCTGTATTCCATCGAGCGGAACCTGCTCGTCGACATGGCCAGGTCGCGGCACCGCCACGAGATCCGGGACGCCCGCATGGCCGAAGAGGCGGAGCCGATCGTCGACCACGTCGAAAAGGCCATGGTGGCATGGCAGGTGGAAGAGGCGGTCCGCCACCTGACCGAGGAGCACCGGACCGTGGTCATCGAGATCTACTTCCGTGGCCGAACCAGCAAAGAGTTGGCCGACCGGCTGGCGGTCCCGGAGGGGACCGTGCGCAGTCGGCTCTTCTACGCCCTCAAGGCGCTTAGACTCACGTTGCAAGAGATGGGGTGGGCAGAATGACCGGGCAGGGGTGTGGCGAGTGGCAGGGGATCATGGCGATGGAAGCCATCGGTCGGGCCAGCGAGGACGAAGTCAGGGCGTTGGCCGAGCACCTCGAGCACTGCGAGCAGTGCCGCAGTGATCGGGCCGACGTCAGGAGCGCGGCGGGGGCGTTGACCCTGCTGGACGGGTCCCAGTTCGACCGGCCGGTCGATGGCGTGGTCGGTTCGGCCCCGCCGGTCGAGCGAGTGGGAGCCCGGTCGACGGTGCCCGACCCCGGGGGGTCTGCTGAGACATCGCCGGCGCCGGTCCCCATCGACGAGGCGCCAACTCGAGCTGGGCACCGCAGGTGGAGCCGAGTGGCGGGCATCGGGGCGGGGGTGGCCGCGCTGGCTGCGGCGGTGGTGGCGGTGATGGCCCTCAGCGCCAGCCCGGCGCCGCCGACCAGGACGGTGGCCATGACCGGCCAGGCAGGAGTGGTGGCCTCGGTCTCGCTCACCACGCAGTCGTGGGGCACCCGGGCCACGCTCCGGGAGTCGGGGCAGACTCCGGGCCAGATCCTCACGGTGTCGATGAAGTCGGACTCCGGCCGCTGGTGGGTGGCCGGCAGCTATCGGACCACCGGACGACCGGGTCCGGTCCAGGTTCAGCTGTCCTGCGCCGTCCCGGCCAGCCAGATCACCACCGTCTGGGTCAGCAACCAGGCCGGGCACACCGTCCTGGACGGCTACGTCGGTTGAACCTGGACGGATAGGTCGGCCGAGCAGCTAACCTGCCGGAGGATGGCCTGCCGATCGGGGCGCTTGTGCGTGTCTTCACGACGGGCACCCGATTGACACGACCCCTTCACATGGGATAGTGTGACTAGTCCTGGTGAACGACCTGTGAGGGCGTCGCCGGGCAACTACAGAATGGGGCTCTTGCCTCTGCATGTGGTCATTTCCGGCACCAACGCCTAGTCGGCGTGTGCCCGGTCGCTCCTTGAAAACGGAATAGTGATAGCCAAAAGTCAGTGCGGGCGATCGCGGGGAAACCCGAGATTGCTAGTCAATTAAGCATTGAACGGACAATGTCTGTTCTTTGCCAGTATTCAGTTGACCG
>CAWIOU010000043.1:0-11733 GCA_963837805.1 uncultured Acidimicrobiaceae bacterium | reverse complement strand
CTGGAGCCCGCCCAACACCATGGCGAAGACCATGGCCCGGTCGCGGTGGGTGCGCAGTGCACCGACCAACCCGTCGACCTCGCCAGGCGAGAGGATCTGGGGCAACGTGCGGGGCACCCGGACCAGCGGGGCGAGCGTGCTCCGCCCGCCCCTCCGTCGGGTTGACAGTCCCCGGGGCACCGGGTTGGCCCGGAGCGGCGTGTCGTCCCGGGCGATCACGTAGGAGTAGAAACCCGACACCGACGACAGCCGGCGGGCGATCGTCCGAGCGGCCAGGCCCGACTCTCCGTCGATCAGACGGACGACACGCCGGTCACCGCGCTGGTGGGCCAGAAAGTCGAAGATGTCCGCCGCCACAACATCAGTCGGATTCTTGTCGACGACCGTGAAAAACGTCTTCAGGTCGAAGGCGACGGCCCGCAACGTGTTCGTCCGCACCCTCCCGGCCACGAACTCCAGATATCGGTCGACAAGCGAATCGCCGAGGAAGTAGCGGTCCTCGCCGTTCGGGGACACGCCACGGACAAGGTTCGGGAAGGGGCTCATCCGTGCACCCTCTCAGTCCGGCGTGGAAGACGCTGGGATGCACTGTGGATCACACGTGTATTAAGTGGTCAGGGACAGTCAGGCAGGGTTCCGGTGGTCGCTGTCCATAGGAACCGGGTCATCCGTTTGCCGCACCTTGGTCGGAGGAGTGGAGAACATCTTTGTCCTCGCTCGGTGGAACCTGATGTAACCACCCAGGACTATGACAATCAGCCCGAGAACTAGAACCGTCTCCACAGTTGATGTCTAATCCCATTATCCAGGAAGCGCAATGAACCCCAGCCCACGTCGCTAACGGACCGGGAGGAGCGCCGGTCAGCGTGCCCCGTGACCCGGTGATCAGGGACACATAGCCAGCCGCTAGGAATCGGACGAATGTCGCTTGATCAATATGACAGCGCCCCAGATCATTTGGCCTACTCCAAGTACGCCGATCAGCACGCCGAGTGCCACAAGCCATGTGGACGTGCTCCGTGAATAGACAGACAGCCTGATCGAAATCCAAATGAAGACCAGTCCTAGAACGATGAGTGGAGGCGCAATCCCCCTGAGACGATGCTCCTCGCTAGGCGGGAGAGCGGTTGCGCCTGCCGCCTCACGCAGGCGTTTCCGCTTAGCCCTGACGATGCCAAAGAAGACGACCGAATACACCGACATGGCAGCAACTGCGATCCCCAATGCGACAGGATTGATAGACGCTACGAGCATTGGCTACCCAGACCCTACGGAGTTTGCCCATTCCTATCAACGGTAGTGCCAAGCAAGGGATAAGCGCCTCTGACCCGGTGGTATGGGACACTCCCCTCGGCACGAGATGGGCAAGGACTGGTCAATAACGACTCCCAGCAGGTCGCTGCTGGCATCATTGTGGCGTGGGCACGGACTCCGACGACATACGCGACGTTGTCTGGCGAGCGGCCCAGGCCAACCGGGTCGCTCGGTTTTGCTTGGAGAAGGGCATTGACCCGGAGACCGCCACCAAGGACGACCTGGCGCCAATCCTCAGGCTGGATGGCGAAGTCCAACCCGAAGGCCCGGACGTGAGGAACGCGATTACGGAGGGTGGCTATCCGGAACTCGAACGGCCTACGGGGGGACCTTGGACAACGTGGCGGGGTCCCGATGGATGATCCCATGCCAACAGGTCGCCTACCCGGTGATCAGGGTCACCTCGTTCAACAACCTGACGGCCGGGCCTCTCTCCGTGCGTCGGAGAGCTTGAAGACGGTCTGCGATCCGAGATGGGAAGGCATGACCAAGCACGCATACGACGATGGGTCGCCGGAGCGAGTGAGGTATTCCACCGAACACTGCTTCGGGTGATCTGAGGCAATCGGTATGGCAGTTGTTGCCCCGGGTGGGAGGCTCACCAGGTCGGTGCTGCAATCGGTGAGCATTGCCGTGTTCGCAGAGTCATTTATGAACGTCACTTGGACGGCGGTCTCATCCTGCCAGATGATTGCGCTTCCAAGAATGACAAGACCCAGCACACCAAGAGCGCCAATGATAAATAGGCCACGCCTGAGCCATGTCATCTGCCCCCAGTGCATCTACTAATCGTAGGAGACAGACACCCCAAAGCACTATCCCCTAGGTGCTGCGTCCTCAACCGGTCAACGCAACACCTGGCTGATTGGCGAACAATTGAGTTCGACGATCAGGAGGTGTGGGAATGGCACGGTTCTCGGCTGAGGACAGGGAGACGATTTGGGATATGCGAGAGGCGGGAGTGCCCGCCAAGCGCATCGCCAAGCATCTGGACCGGCAGAACTCGTCGCTGCGGAGATTTATCGCCGACCACGGGGACGCGGCCAACGGATCGTGAACGCTCCGAGATGCGGCTGTCGTTGGCGGAACGGGAGGAGATCTCGAGAGGGTTGGCCGCCGGCCTGTCCATCCGGGCCATCGCCGCAGGGTTAGAGCGGTCACCGTCGACCGTCTGTCGTGAGGTCAATGCCAACGGTGGCCGACGCAAGTACCGGGCCTTGCTGGCCGACAAGGCCGCCCTGAAGCGGGCCCTGCGTCCCAAGCGGACCAAGATCGCTCAGTGCCGACGGTTGCGCTCGACGGTCGAACGGAAGCTCGAGGCCCTGTGGTCACCGCAGCAGATCGCTTCGTGGTTGGCTGAGACCTACCCCGACAACCCGGAGATGCAGGTGTCCCACGAGACCATCTACCAGTCCCTCTTCGTCCAGGGCCGTGGTGCGCTGCGGAAAGAGCTGCATACGTGCCTGAGAACGGGCAGAGCCATGCGGAGGGCCAAGGCCTACACCAAGGGTGGGGTCGGCCAGGGCCAGATCCGGGACATGGTGATGATCTCGGAACGCCCCGCCGAGGTGGAGGACCGAGCGGTGCCCGGACACTGGGAAGGTGATCTCATCTTCGGGAAGAAGATGACCGCCATCGGCACCCTGGTCGAGCGGCACAGCCGCTACGTCATCCTCTTGAAGCTCCCCAACGGCCACGGCGCCGAATCGGTCCGGAAGGCCATGACCAAGCGGATCCTCACCCTCCCCGCCCAGCTCCGGCGCTCGGTGACTTGGGATCAAGGCAAGGAGATGGCCGAACACGTGCAGTTCACCGTCGACACCGGCGTGCAGGTCTACTTCTGCGATCCGAAGAGCCCGTGGCAGCGCGGAAGCAATGAGAACACCAACGGACTGCTCCGTCAGTACTTGCCCAAGTCCGCTGATCTGTCCCAGTGCTCCCAGCGAGAACTCGATGCCATCGCTCGCTCCCTCAACACTCGCCCTCGACAGACCCTCGAATGGATGACACCATCAAAGGCGTTCGCTGACGCCGTTGCGTTGACCGGTTGAGGACACAGCCGTTCTGGGTCACTCCCCTAATCGGGGAACGGCTGATCGAAATGTATTATCCGGCTTCCTCCGAGCGGAGCGGTGTTTACCTCCTGCCTGGGCGCTAATCCAGTTTTCGGCCGTAGTGATAGGGGTCGCTCGCTGATCCCGTCAGGATTTGCCACTCCGGCCGGAGAACTCCTGAAGTCCTTCCACCAGCAAGCCCAAAATCGACTGCTTTGGCGAGGAGTGCAACCAAATCAACCGGCGGATTCCGCTCCCCTGCTCAGACTGTCGACTGGAACGTGTCGGTCAAGGTATTACAGAGTTGCGACGATGTCTTACCCATGACTGTGCATGACGAACGATTTTCTTCAAACAATCGTAGCCGACCTCCGATGCAAGTTTACGGGCTGACGAGCTACAGCACCTACACCGACGAGGAGCTGATCATCGAGCGTGATCGACAACGGGAGCACTTAGATGAACTCACATTGCATCCAGACCCTCTTCCTTCGGTGGGTCAGCTCCTCACCGGTATCGAGCGGGAGATCCAACGTCTGACTGAGGAGCTTCTGCGACGAGCACGGAGCACACATTCGACACCCCGAAGTCTGGACACTCAGCTTCGCTTCCGACCGGGCCGACATCGACAGGAGAAGTGAAGCTTCTGCCGCTTCTGCCACCCTCAGTAAATGGGAAGAGGCTCGTCGGAGCAAGCAGATTCCATCTGGAATCGGTCTCGATGCTGGTTTAGGCCGTCGCAGGACTGCCTCGCTGCCGTTGACAGCTAGAGGCGGGCCTTGGTTCTTCTAACGGTCGGATTTCGCTGCATCCGCAGCCGCAATATCGCTCTCCTGCCGATGGTCACGCCGCCAAGGTGGTGAGCACCCTCGTGCCTCCGTTTCTTGGAGCATCGCTCCCACTGCCGCTGGACGAGAATCTCCCAACGGCATCTCTCGTCGATTTTGCTCAGTTCAGGCATTCCGATTCACATTTCGAGTTTGATCAATGGGATCCCACGCCCCTCGACAACACAAACGAACTCGCTGACGAATCGATTTCCTCAATGCCCTGAACAGGGAGTTCGTTCAACAACAAAGAACCCAGTTTCGCCTTCGATGGCGAGGGGCCTCCGCCTTACTTTCCTCGTGAGGTCCTTGCGGCCTCATGGAGTCCGAGGAAGATCACCCCCGCAGCGAGGGCTGCCTCATTTCGCCGGGACCGGAGATGGGCTTCGACAGCCAGTACCTCCTGAAGGGTCGGTTCGTGACCCTCCAGCCGTAGCTGCCGATCGATTTCTTGTAACGACGGGATCGGTGCGGTCGCTCTTTTCAGGTTTTGATGAAATCCTCGGAGAAGACCGACGAGTAGGACGAAGAACCAAAAGGTAATGGGCACGAAGACCACAGAGATGAGTCCACCGCCAAATCGGGAGATCGCCTGATTTCGAAGCGGGATTCCAGCGAGGCAAATCGCCAGACCGACGGCGGCAACGGCCGCGCAGGCCCACGAAATGGATTTCGCCAGTCTCCAGAAGAGGGCAATCCTTCGTGTTCGGCGGTGTGACGCCGCCGGAAATCCGTTAGTCGTCATGATTGATGTGGGCCGATGCTCGGTGGCGGATCTGTTGAGCTAGATGCAGCAGCGTCGGCTATTTCCTCATCCCTGAAACCTTCGGTCCGCAGCCAATCGACGGCGCAATCCCAGGAATCGTTTTGGGCTTGCTCGACATCCTCTGCGCCCCCGCTGGCAAGTTCGGTGTCGTCTAATCCCGGATCACGTTTGATCAGGCCGAATCGCCAGAGCCACTCGTAGTTCAGATCGACATCAACATCGAGATAGATGGCGATTGGAGGAGCGTCTGGAGATGATCGGGGAGGGCCCAGAGTGACGGTCGCATGGGCAAACTCGACTCCACCATCAATCACATGCAGCCGCCATTTCGGTGCCTCCGGCGAGGGCTTTACGAAATGGCCCACGGGCGGCGGTGGAAGTGAAATCGACCAAAGGTCGCCTGAAATGTGCTCCAGATTGAGCACGTCGTGAGCAATGGCGAAAGCAAGCTCTTCGCAGTCACGGACTGCCGATTTCGGGAGCCAATCTCGAATGGCCCAAAAGATCGGGTTGAGAAGATCCTGCAGATCAGGGTTGCGCCGCTCATCCATTGCGCACCTCCGTGAGAGGTGCCGATTGCTCGACCGGGTCAACTGAAGGCGCAGTAGTACCAAGATGTCTCATTTGCTCTCCTCATCGGCCTAGCGGGGCCACCTTCCCGAGAGTGCACATCGGACGTTGCGTCCCGAGATGCAAATCGGAGGTTGGCTGGGAGTCAGCGAGCTAGGTCTCTCGTCCCATCTGGATGATTACGGCCCCCATTATACGCCGTCGGGAGCATCGGGGTGACTAGCAAGTTCCGATGCCACCGGAGACGATCTCGACGTGAAGAAAATCAAGAACCTTCAACGACCAATCGAGATGACGATTGACGGCCGATCGGTAGAGCTGCTCGAAATTGGACACTGTGCCGTGGCTCTGCGGAGGACAACGGCATGTTTGAAACACTGGGAGAAGGAGACGGTCGGCCTATTTCCACCTCCGCCATATCGAACGTCAAGAACCCGACGACGTTTGTACCCCCTCCCTTTCGTCGTCGCCTTACGTGGCATCGCCAATCAGGCCTACTACGGGCCCCGGCTCGCTCGATCCGATTGGCCACGATTTCGGGCTGAGATATGGCGAGCGTACGAAGCTGCACTCGAATCTGAACACCGTCCGGCCAATGGTGTTAACGACGAATCTTCAGAGATCGACCAATCGGACGAGAGACGGCAGGGGTAAGCACCGAATCTCAGCTCTGTTTGCTGCTACCCGTGCCTGACACCGCCTAGATCGCTCAGTTGATGTATCAGGTCAAACGACTACGACGACCACGTCTTCGCAAACCCCAGAGTTTGGCCTATTGGTTGCTACTGGGGATGCTGGGAACGGGTTGAGAGAGGCAGTGACCGTCGACCCACATCAGACGGCCACCATGCTTGGCCATCTGATTCGCCATCACGTCACATTTGTCAATCAGCAAGGGCGGAGCCTTGGGATGTAACAGGTGGCCAAGAGCGATTGGCCATCTATTCGGGTTTGGCATCTTCTTCTGGGAGTGCCCACGTCCAATATCCGCCTGGAGGATTTACGTGGTCCTTCTGGATGTCCAGGTCCTCGGATGCCCTCCGAAGTGTCCTCTTGCTAATACCGCACTCTCCTGCAGCGTCTTCGATGTCTTTGACTGGCTGCGGGCCAGAATCTAGGTAGTTACGGAGAAACTCCACCGCCTGCTGCAAGGCCTTGGCGGGCTTCCGATCAATCAAATCGTCATTGGTGAGGTCACTCAATCGATCCCACTCCACGTGAGCAACGATATCCTTGTCGCCTCGCTCCAGATGCAGAGCCAGCGACTGAGGAGTCCTCGACAAATTCGATTTCACTCCAGCCAAGATCCGGCCCGTTTCGTCCTCAGGATCTTCAGCAACCAGCAAGACAGAGCGAGCTGCTGCCGTATTCGCAATCGAGCCTCCCACTCGGTATAGAGCACTCCGCCCCCTGGACTTGTTCAAATGACAGATGGCAATGATCGCCACCCCCAACTCCTCCGCCAGCATCTTTACTGGTGATAGTGCTCTCCGCATTGAGTGATTCTGGAAGGAGTTGACCCCGTCGGCAAGAAATGCATCCATCGGGTCGAAAATCACAAGGCGGGCGTTCTTCTCCAGGATGATCTTCTTGATTGTTGGAATATCATCGGGAATTGAGATCAGTTGGACGATTTCGCCCTCCTGTTCCCGGACGCCCTCGATTACAAACACCTTTTCCGTGTCTGCGCCAGCTGCCTGAAGACGAGGTTTGACGGTGTTCGCTAGTCCATCCTCCGCCGTGAGCAAGATTACGGATTGAGGGTCTCCTCTGTCTGCGGTAAAGGGCATCTTGTGCCCCATCGTCACTCTCGCCATCAGATCCAACACGATCGTTGATTTTCCGAGGCCTGGGTCCCCCGCCACGATGGTCAGGTTTCCATAAGGGATTCTCTCCGACCAGAGCCACTCGACGGGTTCCTCGTGAACATCTGCGATCGAGGTAACGACTGCGATTCCCCCCGTCTCACCTCGGTAAGACCCAAATCCCTTCTCCGAAAGCTGCTTGGTGGCCTCTCGCCATCCAACCCCCCCTCCTTTGTCAGGATGGTTGAGTAGGGCGTAGGCGGCAAACTTTGTGTACGACCGGTCGGGCTCGAACGGGGTCGAAGACGTAAATACATGCAAAAGCTCACCGTCGGGGGTAACCGACCCCGAGATGCCCCTGGATTCCTTTCCGGGTCGAGTCCAGTGATCCCAACCGTTGTCGGATTCGTAGCAGTGCTCCCAACCATGTGGTTCAAGGATTTCGGACCAAGACGATCGCCGATTGAAATCGTTGCCAGGCAGCTCACGTCGGTTGGCAGAATTATTGCCCGATCTTCTGAACTCCTTTCGTGGCTTTTGATCAAATGACCGAGCGAGGGAAAAGAGAGAATCCTGTTCAGTACTAGTGCTCCAAACGGCAACGTTACTGGGGCGCGTCCACCACTTCTGAGCTGAGGTCGCGCAACATAGGGCATGGCCGAACGTGTGCGTGTCCGAGAGATCACCAACGTCGAGGGCAATAAGCTCCTCTCGATCGTCCGACGGGGGACCGGATCGGTGGTGCGATGGCGAAGAGCCCAGGTGGTGCTGTGGTCGGCCCAGGGCATGGACGTGCCCCAGATCGCCACCATCGCCTTCACCTCTGAAGACCGGGTCCGGGAGGTGATCCGCAACTTCAATGCCGACGGGTTCGACTCCCTGGTCCCGAAGTACTCAGGCGGACGACCTCCGAAGTTCACCTTGCCCGAGCGTCGAGAGATCAAAAAGATCGCCCTGTCCCGCCCGCAGGACCACAACCTGCCCTTTTCGACCTGGAGCCTGTCCAAGCTGGCCGAGTTCCTGGTCGCCGAGGGGGTGGTCGACGACATCAGCCATGAGGGCCTCCGGGTCCTGCTCCGAGAGGAGGGCGTGTCGTTTCAAGTGATCAAGACCTGGAAGCAGTCGAGCGACCCGGACTTCGAGGCCAAGAAGAACCGCGTCCTCCACCTCTACGACATCGCTGATGGCAAGGCCAAACCAGGCGGAAAGGACCCGACGGTCGTCATCTGCATGGACGAGTTCGGACCGCTCAACTTGTTGCCCCGACCGGGCAAGCAGTGGGCACCCATGGCGAAAACGAACGAGTCGGCGAAGCAGGACCTGCCCCGCCGGCGTCGCCGGAGGGCCACCTTCACCCGCAAGAACGGGGTCCGACACCTCTTGGCCGCCTACGACCTCAACCAGGACAAGATGTACGGCCACATCAAGACGACCAAGGACCGGACCAAGTTCCTCGAGTTCTGCCGCTATCTCCGCACCCTGTATCCGCCAGAGGTCAGAATCGCCATCGTCATGGACAACTTCAGCCCTCACCTCTCGACCAGGGTCGACACCAGAGTGGGCGACTGGGCCCAGGCCAACAACGTCGAACTGGCCTACGTGCCCACCAACGCCAGCTGGCTGAATCGGATCGAGGCCCAGTTCCAGGCGCTCCGCTACTTCACCCTGGACGGCACCGACCACAAGTCACACGAAGAGCAGAACTCGATGATCCGCAGATACATCATCTGGCGGAACCGCAACGCTCAGGACAAGACGCTGCGCGAGCTGGTCAAGCGCGCAAACGTTGCCTGACGCGGCACTAGTTAATCGGACAATAGTGTCAAGACCTCCATCCACCAATCGCCATTCCCTGCCAGTCGGATGAACTGCCCCTCCGCTCGGTGCGATTATGACCACGCCCCCTTCTCCCTTGGTCTCAATAAGCGGGAGCCATTTTTCGTTCACCCTCGTCGAGGCAAGCTTTAGTGTCAGGGGTTCATCGACAAAGACCAGCCAATGGACACCGCCCGACGGTGTTTCTTCTTCGTACCCACCCCTGATGCTGTCGACTAACTCACCAAGTCCGCTCTCGACTGCGAGTTCGATGAACCTGTCAAATGTTCCATCCCGTAATGCCCGCCCCTCAAACTCAAATAAGAGGAGACCCCCAGAAATCTCTCCACACACGAGGCCTAGGCCCTTTCGCCGCTCGGTGAGAAACCATCTCTCCAAGGTTCTGCAGGTAGCCCGACGGTGATTCCGATGTCTCCAGGACCTCCGTCCATTGCCACGATCTTCAATGCAACCAGGGTCAGTGCACGACGCTGGAGGTATTTCGCATAGTGGACTCTTGGTTCCGTTCTCGTTCACAGGCAACACGCTCAGGCCCAGGTCTTTCGCCTGACGAGCAGCCTTGTAACATCTTCGGTAAAGTTGCATTGATCACTCCATTGGTCACTGCAGCTCTTGACCCGCCATCTGACGGCGGGTCGCTGCTTGGCTCTTGGTCAGAGCGGTGGGTGGGTGTTCTCAAGGACCTTCACGCTGAGATTGGCTCTCGATAAACTCATCGATTGCGCTCACGGGTACGAGACGACGAGCACCGATTTTCAGCGAGCGAAGCGCCCCGCTCATAACCAATCCGTAACAAGTCGTACGGCTGACACCGATTAGCTCAGCTGCTCTCTCAACGGTGGCTGTCTTCGCTTCCGGTGGTTTTGTTCCGGGCTGTACTTGCATGGATCCCAGCGTTCTAGGCCGAATTTGGGCGATCAAGGCAGTCAGGTCGGTTCCACAAAACTTCTCATCTACCAGGACTTATAAGACACTTGTAACCATTTCGCCGATTACAATCCAAATCAAAGTCATTTGATCTTCGAGCATCACTCAATCGCCAGAGGTGAGGACGCACTGGTCATAGGGGCGCTAACTCGCAACAGCCGACCGACCGGATCGTGTAGCAACGGATGTAGCAACGGGGCCGAATCGACCTGTCCTGGTCCGAACGGTACTGAACGGAAAGTTCAGCTCAGCGGCCCCTTGCGAACATGTGTGAACCGGGGCGTACTCATTGGCGAAGACTGGCAGTCAAGAGGTTCGAGAGTTCGAGTCCCTTCGCCTCCACTCTGTGATGTCTCAAGACATCGTGGACAGTTGAACCTATGGAGGGTAGGCCATCAAGGCCTGCTGGCGATGGGTTGATAGTCCTTGGACGGGTCCAAGGTGAGGTGGCGGAGTAGTTCGCCATCCTCACTCAGGACCCGGACATCGAGGTCGCAGACGAGCACGATGACCCGTCGGCCCTTGTGCCCTCGTCCTACTCCGATGTGGTGGAGCTTGGTCCCGTGGCGGAGGGTGAACACGCCGGTCTTGTCGATCTTGTCGTGGCGCACCCGGGTGTGCGGCGTCATCGGGTACCTCTCCGGGTCGGGCGCCGCCTTGGTCAGGGCCTCGTAGGCCCGACGGGGCGGGATCATGCCCCGGGCCGAGTGGGGTCGTTCCTCGTTGTAGTAGCGGACGAAGGTGTCGACCTGGGCCTGGAGGTCGGCGATGGACAGAGCCCGGTCCCGTTTGCGCAACCATCGCTTCAAGGTTCTGTGGAAGCGCTCGATCTTTCCCTGAGTCTCTGGATGGTAGGGCTTGCCGTGCTTGATCTGGATGCCCAATGTGGCCAGCTCGGTCTCGAAGCCACAGCGACCGTTGCGGAACTGAGCGGTGAAGATGCAGCCATTGTCCGTCAACATGGAGGCCGGAAACCCCCAGGTGGAGGCCCCTTTGTAGAAAGCGGCCACCACGTCGGCCGCCGTGGCCACCGGGACCACCACGGCCGCCACCACCATCCGGGAGTAGTCGTCGACGAAGTCGAGGATCTCGACCTTCATCCCCTCCTCGGTTCCGTCATCGATGGACCAGTGGGTCATGTCGGCCTGCCAGGTCTCGTTGGGGAGCGCGGCTTCGAAGCGCTGCCAGGCGGTCCGCGGCCGCTTCTGGGGCTGGGGGGTGACGAAGCCCCGCCGGACGAGGGCCCGGTGGATGGTGGAGCGCCCCGGGGCCGTCCCGTGCCGCTGTCTCAGGTGGTACTGGATCGTCAGTGGACCGGCGTCGAGGCCCTCCTCGTCCAGGTGCTTGCGCATGGTGACGATCTGATTCTCGAGCTCGACCGGGATCTGGGTGGGTCGCCCATGGGGTGCGGTCGAGCACAGGGCCAGGGCCTCGTAGCCACCGGAGTGGTAGCGGGAGACCTGTTTGCCTACCCAGGACTTCGACATGTCGAGCGACGAGGCCACCGATCGGAGGGACCGGCCCTCGACCACCACGGCATCAACGGCATAACGAGCACGATCCATGGACACCACCTGAGCAGGTGTCCACGATGTCCTGGGACATGGTGTCCACTAAGTCATGGAACCGGACAC
>CAWIOU010000042.1:0-8345 GCA_963837805.1 uncultured Acidimicrobiaceae bacterium | reverse complement strand
CTTCGCCTCCACTCGAAATCCCAGGTCAGAGTACTTCTGGTCTGGGGTTCGTCGCGTCCGGGACCTAAAACGTGAGCAATGGGGTGGGCTCGGATGCTGAGCGGCCGGTCACATCAATTGCGCACAGTAATTACGGATACGGGTAGGAGAAAGTCATGGCGGCTAACGCCGATCCAGCGAGTGTGTTCACCCGAATCTGGACCTTTGTGTCAGCACGGCCGGGTGGTATTTTGGCCTTGATCTCAGTATCGCTCGTCCCCATGAATGTGGGCGGATTCGTTACGAAGGGTGAGCGAACGGAACCAAAGTAAACACTTTTCACGCTCCCCAGGCCCGTCCCGACAATCGTCATCTCGCCGCCTCCTGCGGCGGAGCTGCTTGGGGGCGAGAAGCTGGAGATGTGCGGCTTCACTGGTTCGAAGTAGGTGAACGCGACGGCCGGACCGGTGGCTGAGGAGCATTTCCCGCTGTCGCAGACCTCGAAGGAGCCGCTTCCTGAGGTTGCCGCGGGAGTCGTGAATATAAGTTCGGTCGGCGATTTTACCGTCACGTCGTTGGTGCTGGATTCGGGGATTAGGGGTAGCCCCGGCAGCGCGATGCCGAATTCGACAGTGTCACCCGCCGCGAACCCCGAACCCGAGGCGCTGACTGTTGTCCCGCCAGTCGTGGGACCCGAGTGTTTCGAGATGGCCGACAGTGTCGGGGCCCGAGCGATAGCTATCGACTGCGGCTTGCTCTCGCCCCCGACGGTTTGAACCGTCATGGGCATCTTGGCGATGGGCGCGGACTTGTTCAGCCCAAAGTAATACAGCTGCAACTCGTTCGGTTCGAAATCGGTCACCAAGGTGTCAGCGGTGGTGTACGACGCGCCGGCGGGCCCAAAGGTCACCTGTTGAAAGGTGAGGAAGTTGAAACCCGTTCCGCTGATCGTCACCGTTGGGGGGAATCCGAATTGGTTGACACTCTCGGGAAGCGAAGCCGGCTTGATGCCAGTGGCCGTCGGTGGAGGTGCATAGTCGAACTCGGTGGCCGCCGCGACGAGCTCGGTGTGCGGCGGCGCGGGACCCGACGTCGATCCCGTCGGTGCGGGCAGTATCGGCACCGTCGGGCTGGTGCCGTAGCCGTTGCTGACAGTCACCTCTACTTGGCAGATCGTGTGTCGCGAAACCGGGGGCTTCGCCGAGGCGGTAGCGCAGTCTGTGGCAGCCGCTTCTGGTGGGACAGTCACTGACAGCTCGGCATCCGAGACCGTCGTGACATGGGTGGCGGATACCCCACCGAAGGCGGCCGTAGGGGTGGTGCCGCTCGGACCCTCATCGAATCCGCTGCCGATGATGAGCACACGCTCGCCTCCGGCTGATCGCCCGGCACTCGGCCCGATGTAGCTGACCTGGGGAACTGGTCCCGATCTTGTCTCTTTGACGAAATGGAACTCGGCGCGCGGTGTCGGAAGGCTGGCACCGGCCGAACCCGCTGCGGTTACGACCACGCCACCCACTGGTCCGATTGGGGGGTTCGGATCAAGCGGCGAGAGTGGCGTGACCACACCCGATATCTCTGTCCCTGCTCGATTGATCTGCCCCGAGGAGACCTTCACGGACGTTGAACCGAAACTCACCGCGGTCACGCTGGAGAGATCGCTGCCGTCAATGGTGACCTTCGTGCCGCCCGTGTAGGGCCCGAAGTCCGGGCTCACACCGGAGAGCGCCGGTCGTGGCGACAGCGAGGAGCCGTCGGCGCAGAGCAACGACGCCAAGCCCGGTTTGCCGCCCGGTCCGGTGACCCGTGGCGTCCCAAGGCCGGTCGCCAGGTCGTAGGAACTGGTGGCAGGGTAAGCGCCGCCGTGGACGCCAAGGACATCGTTGTTGCCTTGGGTGACGTCGTTGAAAGCTTGGGAGTACGTGCCCGCACGAGACGCAATGCGGTAGAGAGCTGGGTTGGCGAAGCCGATCGGCCCGAGCTTCTCTGAGGAGCAGAGAGCATCGCTCAACGCCGTGATCGCTGCCCACTTCGGAGCGGCAACGGACGTGCCCCCGAACGCGGTCCACGCCCCGTCGAAAAAGACCGTATCGCCGTGGTACTCATCGGCTGATGCGGACACGTCAGGCACTTCGCGGCAGTAGACGCCGCTAACTGCGCCGCACGGAATGTTGGAAGAGTAGCGGCTCCGGACGCCGGGTACGGCCAAGCCAGACTGCCACGAAGGCATTTGCCAAAGCTTGGAAATGCCTCCGCCTCCACCACCGCCGGTCGAGGCGGCGGTACCGCCGTCGTTCCAGACAACCTCGGTCGGAGGGCTGGTCGGAGCGAGCAGCGACGTTCCCCCCACCCCGGTCACATACGGCTGTGTGGCGGGGTCGGAGACGGTCAGATCTGTGTCGGCCGGGTTGTTGCGGGAGCATCCCTCAGATCCGCTGTCTCCGGAGGCGGCAAACCAACTCTGGCCCTCGACAGCGGCCTGCTGGAAGAGAACGTTCTCGACCTGCTGAAAGCCAGGCGACAACTGATCGAACTGGTCTTCGCAGGTACCCCAGCTAGTGCTCACGACTGAGGCGTTGTCGTTGCCGACAATTGCCGCCTCCTCGTCCAGCCAGCTGGCGAAGCTTTGGGGCGCTTCATAGACGTCGAGTTTGGCTGCGGGCGCGAGCGCCGATACTTCTTCCACGTCGAGGGCGGCCTCGCCCGAGCCGGGGCCGGTGCCTGTCCCCCCATCGACCGGCACACGTTTGATCAAGCCGGTATGACTGACGCCGAAGTAGCATTTGTCGAACGCGGCGACGTCGGACATCGCGAAGGGCTCGAGTTCGAAGATGTCGACCGTCTGGCCAGCGCCCACGTTGCCAGACGTGTAAAGGTTGTCGGTGCCGTACGCGTGAGCGACCTGATCCTCGGTGTTCCCGTTGATGAGCTGCCGCGAACTTGGTTGCGGCCGCACACGCGTGAGGCCCGCCAGCCGACCGCGGCGCTATTCCCGAGAGTCGAGTCGCCACTGCCGCGGCGGAAGCGGTGCCGGGCAGCCGGATGGCAAAGGATCCGTAGCCGGGCTTGTTTAAAATGTCGTCAAGGCCCTCGACTGCCGCTACTTTGGTCGCAATTGCCGACGGCACTGCTGGAGCCGAGGTAGCGACGCGTCCGGTCAGTCCGCTGGGCAGGCGGACCCCGACGAGGCTGGTGTGAAAGGCCTTCTCCACTTCCAAAGCCGTTCCCGCGAACGGGATGATCAGACCGTGATCCCGCTGCGGTTCGGTTACGAGCCCCGACGACCGCAGCGATGCCTCGGCCTCTGAGACAGTGGACTGGGTGGGAGCGAAAGAGGCGGCGAACGCCGCGGGGCTGAGGTAGCGGCGGTAGAGGGCAGAGCCCGGCGTCGACACTGCGCTGGCGTACGCCGCGAACCCGGCCGTGTTGTTTGGTTCCAGCACCATGACAGCCGACACATGCTGACTGGAAGACACCGCACCGGTCTCAATAGCGCCCTTGGGAACGAGCGCCGCACTCCCGATTCGCTTAATCTTTGCGGCTGCGCTGCCGAGTCCGCCCCGGCCCGTGGATGCGAAGGCGCTGGTGGCGGTGGCGGCGAACGCCACCACGGTGAAGCCTGCGAGGCCGCAGAGCGCGGACCGGCCAAGGATGCTGCACGATCGAGACATGTTCCGCATGCCGAACCCTCTCCCGCGGCGCCAACGCGCCGCGTCCCGCTGGTCAGTTTCTAGCACCCACAGTCGCGCACTGCTCGATCTCGCCGAGAAAGCTCTTCAGCGACCTACGCGCTTCAGGCAACGAACCCGACAACGTATTGAACGAGGGCTGCCTCCCGGGGGCGCCTCCGGTCCCTACAAGACCCGAGCGCAATAAGCCGACTTCCCCGCCCGAATGTCCGACCTTCTCCGAATGCACCGTCGCCAGGGCAAGTGGACCCAACCAAGCTCGGCCGTAGGACGCGGTCACGCGGACATGGGGATGTCCACGGTGACGACAGTCGGGCCACCGGAGGGGCTGGCAATTGACAGATGACCGTCGACCGCACTGACCCGGTCAGCCAGGCCGGCCAGCCCACTCGATGACGAACCGATCCGGTTGACGGTGGCCCCACCGCGTCCATCGTCGCGCACGACGATGCGCAGCCAGGGCCCATGTTGGGCGCAGCTAATCGACGCCCGGGACGCCTCGGCATGTTGGGCCACGTTGGACAGCAGCTCGGCCGCACAGAAGTAGCAGATCGCCTCGATGGCCGGGCTCGGTCGGGAATGGACGGTCACGTGTACGTCGGTCGGGATCGTCGAGCGGGCGGCCAACGTGGCGAGCGCGTTTTCCAGACCGATGTCGAGGGCTGGCGGGTGGATACCGCGGGCGAGGTCTCGCAGGTCCGTTATGGCCTCTTTCGCTCCACGATGGGCCTCGTCCACTAGACGTCGGACGGCCTCCAGATCGGCGGCTTCCTCGGACTCGACCTCAATGTTCTCCAGCCGCTCCTTTGCCTGCCCGAGGCGCATGGCCAGGGCCACCAGCTGGGCCTGGGTACCGTCATGGAGGTTCCGCTCGATGCGCTGAAGGGTACTCGTGGCCGCGTCGAGCGTCTTCGCCCTCGACGCCTCGAGACTTCGGACCCGAGACGAGGTGGCGTTCGGCCCGAGTAGGAGGTTCATCATGCGGCGGTCGACGTAGACGACGAACCGCATCGCCCACGGAGCGAGGAAGAGGAACAGGACGCCGACAGCGAACTCGGTGACGTGGCCGCTGGGGCCCTGCGGCCCAGGAGGGGACCCGGCCGTTCCGGCGGCGTGGCCAAGCAGGCCGAACCGGGTCGTGTTCCCATCGCCGAGGATGGGCGACGCGATCCCGAGAATCGCCTCGACCCAGAGGCTGAGGGCGAACCACACCCCGAACAGGGTCAGCGGGACCTTGGCCGCGAAGTAGAGCACCGATCGCCACGCCGCACCGTCGCCGAGGGCGGCTCGCAGCCACCGGTAAACGCCGGGGGCCGGGCTGAACGGCTCGGGCTCGGCGATCTCCTCGCCCAGCGTCGCCCAGGCCAGCGTCCGCTGCCAGCGGCCGAGACCCCGAGCGACCCGCAGTCCGCCGCCCAAGATGAAGATCCCCACCAGGACGATGGTTAGGACCAGGCCCACGAAGCCGATGGCTCCGAGCACAATGACCGCGCCCGCGGCCAGCGCCGAGGCAGCCAGAAAGTACCCCAGCTCCGCCCAACTGCGTCTCTGGAACGGCTCGCGCAGGAGCATCTGAGCCAGACGCCTGACCTGCTCGACCCGCTCCTCGGGGATCCGGATCTGCACCCAGCCGACCTCGCCTTCCGGGTCGCTCAAGCGTCGCGCCTCACGAAAAGCACGGCTCCGACGGCGAGGGCTACTGCGGCGTAGAAGACCATCAGCAACAATCCTACGACCGGTGAGAGCGGAGGAAAGGGCCCACCTTGCCCTTGATTCACGGTCGGCATGATCGAGTTAATCAGGATGTTGGTCGGCAGAAAACGGACGGTCTGTTCGGAGATGGTGTGCATCACCAGAGGGAGCACGAAGATCACCCCGGCGAAGGCGGCGATCGCCGCGGCGGTGCTACGGAAGATGAGCCCGAACCCGAATGACATGAGCGCGATGAGGCCGATGAAGAGACCGGTCAGGGTCACCGCCCGGGCGGCGCCGGACGATGCCAGGGTTGCGGTAGGGGCCCCGCCGCTGGAGAGGATGGCCTGTCCGAGGAAGAACGTGAGGAAGCTCAAGACCACGCAGAAGACCATGGTGAGAACGGTGTTGAGTCCGACCTTGGTGGCCAGCAGTAGCGCTCGCTTCGGTACGGCGGCCATCGTCGTGCGGATGGTCCCGCTCGAGTACTCCCCCGTGATCAGCAGGGCGCCGAAGACGCCGCCGGCCAGGGCGACGGTGATCATGCCGGTGAGGGACTCCTGGGTTGGGTCGAAGCCCTGGTAGAAGCCGGGTCCGTGATGCAAGGCGGCGTGGGTCGCGAGTCCCGTCACCAGGAGGCAGGCGACGACGGTCAGGCCGACCGTGATGGCTGTCGACCGTAGGGTCACGATCTTGGCCAGCTCGGACCGTGCGATGTGTTTCGGGCGGTAGTGGCCACTCGGGATGTGCGGCAGGGTCTCAATGGTCATCGTCACACTCCTCGTCCGGCGGCGAGCTCGCCGGGCATCGTCGACGGGCGGTACTCCACCTCGTCGTGGGTCAGCTCCATGAACGCGTCCTCCAGGGACGCGGTCACCGGCGTCAGTTCGTAGATCCGGAGCCCGTCGCGGGCGGCCAAGTCGCCGATTTGTTGGGAGGCCAGGCCCCCGACCGTCAGCGCCCCGTCGTCTGACACGATTGTGGCCCCGGCTGCGGTCAGGCCGACGGTGAACACGTCCACATCCGGGGTAACGAGGCGCACCGCACCGCCCCCGCTGCGGGCGACGAAGTCGGCCACGCTCGTCTCCGCTATCAGGCGCCCCCGACCGATGACTACCAGCCGGTCGGCGGTCAGCGACATCTCGCTGATGAGGTGGCTCGACACGAGCACCGTGCGTCCCTGTCGGGCCAGGTCCCGTAGGAAGTGGCGGACCCAGCGAATGCCCTCGGGGTCGAGCCCGTTGACTGGCTCGTCGAAGAGCAGGACGGCCGGATCGCCCAGCAGCGCAGCGGCGATGCCCAGGCGCTGGGTCATGCCGAGGGAGAACTTCCCGACCCGTCGGCTGGCCACCGACGTGAGACCGACCTGGTCGAGAACCTCGTCGACCCGGCCGGCCGGGATGTCGCTAGCCAGGGCCAAGCAGTGGAGGTGGTTTCGGGCGGTGCGAGCCGGGTGGAACGCCTTGGCGTCGAGCAGGGCGCCGACCTCACGAACGGGCCAGTCCAGCTCGCAGTAGCGCTTGCCGTTGATCAAGGCCGATCCCGAATCAGGGAGGTCGAGTCCCATGATCATCCGCATCGTCGTCGATTTGCCCGAGCCGTTCGGCCCCAGGAATCCGGTGACCTCACCGGAGGGGACCTCGAAGGTCAGATCGTCCACGGCTGTGGCGTCGCCGTACCGCTTGGTGAGTGAGTGTGCAGTGATCATCACTGCCAACGGTATTGCAGGAGCCCGTCGATCGGAATACCGCTAGTAGGCGTATTCGAGTGGGGTTAACCCCCCGTGCGGTGATGCTTGGAGATGCAGCCTGTCGGTTGTCCGACCGAGGAGCTGCCCATGCCTCGTTGAGCGCAACCGGGAGTTGGTCGTACGATCGCAGCTGGGCCCGTGGAGCTTGACCCGCCGCCTGGTGAAACTCCGGGGCCGGCCATTATGTTCGCCGCGAGAGATGCCCGGGCGGCCCATCCCTTCTCTCGGCGGGACCAGTTCAAGCTGAGGCGGACTAGCGCCACTGACCTGGCGGTCCGCGACACATGAGGTGAGTTGATGGCACCTAGGCAGCACTCGAACGGAGGTCAAGCTACTGTCGCCGTAACCGACACCTTCGAAGATGACGGATCCAAATCGAGTCCCATGAAAAGGGGGCATCCATGACCACCGATACCCCCGCGCGCCTCATCGACGGACAGCGCGGCCAGCGCTACGGCGAGGTCCTAGCCGCCTATCCGACCGATGAAGGCATCCAGGCTCACGTCTACGGCACGCAGATGCTCAACGACTGCCCTCAGGAGCTCTGGGGTCAGCTTGACGCCGACGCCATCGCCCAGGAGATGCAGGCAGTGCTGGTCAAGCTCAATGGCCCTCGCTACTGGATGCTCGACGGCCTCGGCTCCAAGGCCCAGCCCATCGAGCCGGTCATGCGGGAGTTCGGTGGAATCATGATGCGCCGCATCGCTGTGCTCAACCTGGGGAACGAGCCGGCGCAGACCCCGTACACGGTCCGCTACGTCGATCGCCGGGCAGTCTTCTTCTTCGACGGCGGCAGCCGTGTCTTCGAGTTGGTCGACCCGGAGGGGTTCGTCTACGTCATGCAGGCCCGCTGTGTCGGCGTCGACCCAGAGATGACCGAGGAGGCCCTCGTGACCCTAGGTGACCGTCTGGCCCTCCCCGAAGGCTGGACCTACCGCACCCGCATTCTCGACGAGGAGCTGGTGCTGGACACGTTCGACCACCTGGCCTCCGTGGTCCAGGACGAGTTCGAAAACACCTACTCGCTGCTCGACTGAGAAATGCTTCGGCAGGGGTTCGCGAGTGTCCGTCGCCTCGCAAGATGGGCCGCCCAGCTGCCTGCTCACTCGAGTCGGTGTCACGCTCCCGGTGGTAGGTGATCCTCTGGTCTCACCCTTAGACTCGCCGGGTGGTTCTAAGAATGGACAACGTCGGCATCGTCGTCGAGGACCTCGCACTGGCGATCGAGTTCTCCT
>CAWIOU010000041.1:0-6444 GCA_963837805.1 uncultured Acidimicrobiaceae bacterium | reverse complement strand
CAGGCCGAGGGCCCGGGCCACGGCGACGATGTCGAGCTGCCCGTCCACCCGCAGCCCGTCCACGTCGGGCACCGGGACGCAGGTGGTGCCCCGGCACAGTCCCGAGGCCTTGAGCTTCAGCCCAGGGCCTCGGGCAGCATCCCGCTGTCGATCAGGAACGTCGTCCGGACCCGGTCGGGGCGGGCGTCGACGTGCCGCACCTGGTCATCGATGATGGTGATCTGGGTCATGCCGGCCTCCTCGTCGGACCTCCACCGTTGTCCCCACCACCGGTGGTGTCAAGGTCAGGCCAGCCGCCCACCCCGGTCGCCTGCACGAATCGACGACTCCGGGCGGCGAAGTCCCCTTCGCCGTCGGGGGTGGGCGCCGCCGGGGAGAAGAGGACGACCCCGCCGTCCGGGGTCACCGCCACGGCCAGACGGACCGCGTCCTCGAGGTCCCGGGCCAGCTCGACGGTCAGTGCCTCTCCCGGCCCGCCCGACCTCGCGGCCAGGGAGTCGGCCAACCGCCCGGCGTCGGGCGGCAGCAGGACGACCCGGGAGACCGGTCGTCGGACGGCCAACGCCTCCACCAGTCCAGCGGTGTCCACACCCCGGTCGGCACCCCCGAGGATGACGGTGAGCTCGCGACCGGGGAAGGCGTCGAGGGAGGACACCGTGGCCAACGGATTGGAGGCCAGGGCATCGTCGACGAAGGTCAACCCCCCGCGTTCCCCGACGGTCCGACACCGCGACGGCAGCCCTTCGAATCCTTCCGCCGCCGCCCGGATGGCCGGCATGGACGGGTTCCGGCCGAGGAGCAGCAGCGCTCCGGCGATGGCGCCGCACAGGTTCCAGACATTGTGCTGGCCCGGCACCTGCAGGGCGGGGAGAGGCCCCCACGGCTCGCCGTCCACCACCAGGGCGCCCGACGGGGTGGCCTGCACCCGGCCGGCCGGTCCGAACAGGATGCGGTCGGGGTGCGCCTCGGTTCGACGCCGCGCCTCATCGCTCGCCGCGCTGACGGCCAGGGCGCCGGGCGGACCGGCCTCGATCAGATGGAGCTTGTCCCGGTAGTAGGACTCCACGCCCCCGTGCCAGTCGAGGTGGTCGGGAGCGAGGCTGGTCAGCACGCACACACCCGGGGTGACGGTGGCGTCGACCGCCTGGTAGGAGGAGATCTCGACGACGTAGGCGTCCGCCGGCGGCCGGTCGTACATCTCGGTGACCGGCACGCCGATGTTCCCGATGAGGGCCACCTCGAGCCCCTCGTGGCCCAGGATGGCCGAGGTCAGGGCGGCCGTCGTGCTCTTGCCCTTGGTGCCGGTGACCGCCACCACCCGGGCGTCGGCGAAATCCTCGAGCCACAGGGCCATGGCCGTGGTGACCGACACCCCCTCCCGCTCGGCGGCGGCCAGCTCGGGGCGGTAGCGGCTCACGCCGGGGGCGCGGACCACCACGTCGACGTCCCTCCACACCACTTGGTCGGGACGGATCACCGGTTGAGCGGCGACCGAGCCGATCCGGCGGTGGGCTTGCTCGGCACGGTCGTCGACCAGGAGGGGGACGACACCGCGTTCGGCCAGCAACCGGGCCATGGCCACGCCCTCACTCCCCATCCCCCACAGCGCCACCCTCGAGGCACACAGCTCGGCCAGGTTCACGGCACGTCCCGCAGCACCCGTTCCACGGCGGCGGCGATGCCGGGCTCGGGGAAGGCCAGCCCGGGCTGGGGGCTCAGGAGGGTCGTGACGTCGGCGTCCGACACCACGGTCCCCGCCGTCTCGGCCAGGGCGCTCACCACGGCCTTGTCATCCCACCGGGGCAACTCGGAGAGGATGCGGAGGGCAACGGCCGACTCGAGCCGTTCGCCCACGCATTCGAAGGGCTTGCCGTCGCGGCTCATCAGGGCCGCGAACCCGGGCACCTGATCGGGGTCGGCGAACATGTCGCGGCCGATGATGGCGGTCAGGGCGTCGGGTTCGACGAACGGGGCCAGCATCAGGCCGACGAACCGGCACTTGGGGCACTGACCGCACCAGCCGTCCCCGGCACCGTCCCCCTGCCGGTACACCGTGTTGCAGCTGCAGAACGTGGCGTGATAGCGGGTCATCCGGGCAAAGGCCCGGCCGATGGCCAACTCGGAGTAAGGGCGCAGGGCCGACCCGTAGACGAGCCCGGGGTCGATGCGGCTCGAGATCAGGTCGCGGGTGGCCAGCTCGAACTCGAGGCTCTTGGAGTACTGGTGGTTGACCGGGACCCCGTCGACCACCACCGTCTCCTCGCTGGCCGATCGTTCGACGGCCATCACGATGGTGTCGTATCCGTACACGAAGCTGCCGACCACCGCGATCAGCGAGATGATGGCGGTGATGGGCACATGCCCGTTGAGCGCCCCCGACCGGTTGAGCTCGCCGAGATGCGGGGAGAGCTGACGGCGCACCACGAGCAGTTCGAGGCCGGCCTGCTGGGCCAACTCGACGACCAAGGGATGGGGATTGACGGCGAACAGGCGGGGGTTCATCGGCTTGAGCGCCTCGATCAGGACCATCGAGTCCTTCCCGCCGCCGATGGGCACGACGATGCCTCCGGGCCGTTCGAAGCGGCCCGGTGCCGCCGCGCGGTCGTCGAGGACTCCCGGCCGGACGACCACTGGTCGGGGTACGGGGAGGCCGTTGCCCACCGCGAACTCGCGCAGTCCCTGGTCGTAGAGGCGGTGGTGGAATGCCACCTCGGCGGAATCGAGTCGCTCGTCGTCGACGCTGACCACCGGCGGTGCCGCCGCCTTGTAGTAACTGGTCCCGGCGGCGATGTGCAGGTGCACCATGGCTCGCTCCATACCGGGCGGGATGGCGGCCGGGACCTCGTTGGCGGGCGGGGTCTCGAAGGTGATCGTCTCGACGAACCGGTGGTCGTCATGGGGAGAGCCGTCGAACGAGTACCGGAGCGAGAGCGTCCTTGAGTCCCGGTCGAATGACCGATCCGCCACCCGGAAGAGGCCGACGGACGCCGGATCGAACCGTTTGGCGCCATTCATTTCGCCCACAGCGTAGTGGTCCACGACAATTCCACCGGCGACACCGGCTATGGGGTGCGGGACCTCCCGCCGGGGCGTCGGAGGTGTTCGACGACGGCCAGCGTCGAACCCGTCGAGTTGACCACCCACACCTCCCCCTTCTGGAGCTTGGGGACGGTGCCCCCCGATGGACCCGGATCGATGACCAACGCGTCGAGCATGGCGGTGGCCACGTCGCCGTGGGTGCAGAGCACGGCCGACTCACCGGCCATCCGGCGCATCAGCCGCACGGCGGCATCCCCGTTGGCCTCGGCCAGTTCGTCGACCGACTCCACCGGGATACCGAGGGCCTCGGCCAGGGGTTGCACCGTCTCGCAGCACCGCACATAGGGACTGCTCAGGATCCTCTGCGGGCGGTACGGGGACAGGAGCGGCACGAGCTCCTGAGCGCGGGCGCGGCCCCGCGGGGACAGCGGACGGAGGTGGTCGTCACCTTTGTACGCACTCCGTCTTCCCGCGTTCGCGTGGCGAACTACCAGCAGGGCCATGACCACGATGCTGCCATGCCCGGGGACGGCAGTCGACGATGCCGCCTGGCGCGCCCCCGTCCGAGCGCTCAGCTCACCTCGATCAGTGACCGAGCCGCGGAACCTCGACGCCTGGATGTTCGGGGAACGGGAAGGTGTCGAGCTCCCGGCCGTGCCTGGCCAGTGAGTGGTATCTCCGTTCGGCGAACCACCATCGCCGGGAGTCGAAGCGGTACCGGTCGTGGTAGATCCCGTAGGCGTTGGTCTGACGACCGGTGTCCCGGTGATGGCGGATCTCGCACATGAACAGCCGGCTCACCGCGGTCCCGGCCGCCGGTCCCCCGGGAAACACGATGTGGGCGTTGAGGACGACGAACTCGAAGAAGTCGAACTGCTCGATGGACGTGCCGATGAACTCGCCCAGCGCCGCCGGCCCGGTCAGCCGTAGCGGATCGCCGGACCGGCGATCGATGACCACGGGCGCCTCGGGATCGAACAGATCGGACAGTTCGGGCCACGCCCGCCGGTTGACCACGTCGGCGTAGGCGTGTTGGAGCCGGCGCACGCCGGTGTCGTGGACGGCCTCGGCCACCAGTTCCTCGTCGATCACCCGGCGAACGCTACTCACGCCGGGGGGCTACCCGCCGAATCTGGCCCCGCCGCCAAAGCCTCCGCCGCCGGCCAGGCCACCGCCACCGCCACCGCCGAAGCCCGTCCGCAGCGAGCTGGTCGAGGTGGTGGGCAGGGGTTGGTCGAGGTCGGCTAGCACCACCCTCTCCCCCGGGGCCACCCCGGACTTCACCTGGGTGAGGACATCGCCCACGGTGCCCAACGTGACCGGGGTCGCCTTGGCGGTGGTGCCGTCCATCACCGTCACCAGGTGCACCGAACCGACGGTCCGGACGGCGGAGGAGGGCACCGTCGTCACGTCCACCGACTTGTGCACGATGATCTCCACGTCGGCGTCGGACCCCGACAGCCCACCCAGCCCGGTCGACTCCAGCGCGATGGTCACCGGGTAGGTGGTGGTGGTCGACCCGCTGGTGGCCAGCACTCCGATCGTGGTCACTCGTCCCTGGACGACGGTGTTGGTGGCGTCCGGGGTGACGAGCACCTGCTGGCCGACCGCCACCTTGCCGATGTCGGCGACCGGGATGTCGGTCGACACGTCGTAGGACGAGCCCGTCCCGATGATGACGATCTGCGCCGTCGACGATCCGGACCCGGCCGCCACCGAATCGCCGGGGGCGATCGAGACCGACGCCACCGTTCCCGAGATGGTGCTCACCAAATTGGATCCGAGGAGAGCCAGTTGCGCATCGTTGAGCGTGGCCTGAGCGGTGTCGATCGAAGCCTGGTCGACCGCCAGCTGTTGCGGTGTCGCCTGTCGGGCGGCGGTCGGATTCGATGCCGAACCCGAGGACGCGGGTACCGTCGGAGACCCCGTCGTGGCCGTTGGTCCCCCGGAGGATGACGACCCACCGGAGCCGGATGTCGATCCGAGGGCGGCGTCCAACGTCCGTTCGTCATGGCTCAACTTCTCCGCGGCAGCGGAGACGGCCGACTGTGCGGAGGTGGCCTGGGCGAGCGCCTGGCTGCAGGTCGGCGTGCCGGTGCTGCCCGGACTGGTGGCGGGCGGGCCGTGGAGCTGGGATGACCCCGAGGTTCCCGAGACGCCAGTGGCCTTCGGCCCCGGACCGGTCTCGCACACGCTCGTCGCCTGCTTCAGACCGGCTGTCGCCACCGCGGTGGCCTCGTCGAACTCCTCTCGTCGGCCACGACGGCATCCTGCAGTCCGGCCACCTTCTGGGTGTCCGACCCGGACCGCCCGAGCCGGCCGGGGTCGTCACGGTCACGGTGGAGGCGGTCGTCCCTCCCCCGACTCCGGAAGACTCCGTTCCCGACGTCGAGCTCGATCGGGCCGATGCGGTCGTCGCCTTAGTGGCCTCGGCCCTGGCCAGCGTGGCCGTGGCCGAGGCCAGCGTCGCCTGGGCCGAGATCACATCGGCATCGAGGTCAGCGACGTCCAGCGATGCCAGGGTCTGGCCGGAGACAACCGTCTGGCCGACCGGGACGTCGACCGAGCTGACGGTTCCCGAGACGTTGAAGTTCAGATTCGCCTGGTTCACCGGGGTGATGGTGGCCACCGAGTCCAACGTGGCGGCCACCGTCCCGGTGCCGACCGCCGACGTGCGGTAGGACGGTGCCGATCCACGTGTCAACTCCCAGGCCACCAGGGCCGCCACCAGCAACAGCACGACCACGCCGATCCGGAAGGGCGAGAACCGTCCTGTTCCCGCCGGCTTCCGACCCGGGGCGGTGCCGGCCGACGGTCCGGACGGACCGGAGCCGGGGACCGGTGGTACGAGATCGTCGGCAACCGCGGCCGACCCGTCAGGCGCCCGGCGAGCCCGCACCGGTTCCTCCGCCGGCACCACCCCGGAAACCCTCGAACCCGGTCGTGCATCCGTTCGCCCCGGGCGTCGAGATCACGATCAATCGGGCCGTGACCGCCCCGGTCGAGCTGGCCGAGCCGATGGCGTTGGCACACTTCCCTACGGCCAGATCGGAAGACGATGCCGTCGTGCGCTCGGTGAACGTCGTCGAGGCGGTGAGCGTGACCGTCACACTGGACGTCTTCTTAGTGGCGGGATCGGTCTCGTCGACGGTCACCGTCGATCCGTTGACCGCGGTGACGGTCCCCGTCGCTCCTCCGAACCCACCGGCCCGGCCACGGAAGTTGCCGCCGGCCGGCCGGGTCCCCCCGCCTTCACCACCGAAGCCGCCCGCCGGGCGGCCCGGTGATCCGTTTGCGACCACGCCGCCCGAAGCCGCGGACCCGCCGAAGCCGGTGCAGGTTCCCGATGCGGGTTGGGTGATGGAGACCGTGGTGGCCGTCACCGGTTCGCCGAAGGCCCGAGCA
>CAWIOU010000040.1:0-8349 GCA_963837805.1 uncultured Acidimicrobiaceae bacterium | reverse complement strand
GATGGCCAGGTGGACCTGGGCTGACCGGGTCGAGGCGGGCGCGGATCCTCACGACGGTGACGGCTCGGCGGGCACCGACGGCGGGGCATGGGGATCGTGGTACCGGTACTTGAAGGCGCCGTAGGCGAACGGCCCCGACAGCAGGGGCAGCCAGTAGGACGCCAGCCGGTAGGCCAGCGTGGCCAGCACCGCCTGCACACCGGTGAGCCCGGCCAGGATGAGGAGGCCGCTGAGGCTGGCCTCGACGATCCCGAGCCCACCGGGGGTGATCGGCACCAGGCCGATGATCCCGGCCACCGCGTAGGCCAGCAGGATGAGCGAGGGGCGCGGATGGGCGCCCACGGCCCGCACCGAGAAGAGGAGGCACAGGTAGTCGAACAGGAGCCGGCCGGCCGACAGCAGCGTGGCCTGCCACCACTTCTGGCCCAGCACCGCCCGGATCAGGTTGCGTTGCTCGAGCAACCGTTCGGGCAGGCCGGTGATCGGGGTGCGCTTGCGGACCAGGCGGTTGCGCAGCGACTGGGCCCACCGACCGGCGTACAGCAGCGGCGCCTCGGCGGCCATCACCCAGGCCCCCAACCCCACGAAGAGGACGAAGCCGATGGCCCCGATGATGGCCGCGTCGACCAGGCCCCGGCTGACCGGCGAGCCGAAGAGCACCGCGGGCAGGACGAACACGGGAAGGGCCAGGAGCCCCCCGATGCCGAGGAAGGAGAAGGCGGTGAGACCGCCGACGGCGTCGGTGGGGTCCATGCCACTGACGGCCAACATGCGGAACTGGGCGGCGGCGCCGGCGGCGGCGCCGCCGGGCACGATCAGCGAGATGGCGTTGCCGGCCAGCTGGGCGGTGATCACCGAGAACCAGGCCTTGGTGCGCAGGGCGATGCGCTGCAGCGAGAAGGTGCACACGAAGTGCGCTCCCTCGGCCACCAGGGCGGGGATGAACCAGAGCAGGTTGAGCGTGACCAGTTTGGGCCACGAGTGGAACACAGCGATGAGCTCGGGCAGCACCAGGTAGAGGGCGACCCCGGCGACGATCACCACGATCGATCGCTTGACGAGGGCCTTCCACGGGAAGGGCTGATTCTGCTGCTGTTCGAACTGGGCCTCGAACGACCGGGACCGTTGGCCGCCGGGGCCCTGCGACGACTCGGTCACCCCGCCCCCTCACTCTCAGCCAATCCCCTACCTCTCCTTCGCCGCGGTCGGTCGCGATCATTCCACGGGCACCGGCCCGCGGTAACAGCCTGCGGTTCGTCCGGTACCGGGAGAACCACCTATTAGCCTGGTGGGCCGTGAGTGACACCACCGACGCCCAACTGACCCGAGACACCTACGACCGTCTCCAGGCCGAGCTCGAGGACCTGACCACCCGGGGACGGGTGGAGATCGCCGCGGCCATCGAATCGGCCCGGGCGCTCGGCGACCTGTCCGAGAACGGCGACTACCACGCGGCCAAAGACGCCCAGGGGAAGATGGAATCGCGGATCCGTCAGCTCCAGCGCCTGCTCAAGACGGCCACCGTGGTCGACGCCAGTCAGGCCTCGGACGGGACGGTGGCTCCGGGCACGGTGGTCACCCTCCGCTACGAGGGCGATGACGAGGACGAGACCACCGACTTCTTCGTCGGGTCCATCGAGGAGCGCCAGGGGGACCTGACCGTGGTCTCCCCTGGCTCCCCACTGGGCCAGGCCCTGCTCGGGCACTCGGCCGGGGACGCGGTCGAATACGCAGCTCCCGGGGGTACCCTCAAAGTCGAGATCGTCAACGTAGGGACCTGAGACCGATGCCACCCACCCCCGACCGGGACGCCCCGGCAGCATCCAGCAACCGCTCGGACGGATCGCCCCGCACCCTTTCCGAAAAGGTGTGGGACCGCCATGTCGTCCACCTGGGCAACGAGGACGAGCCCGACATCATCTTCGTCGACCTCCACCTCGTCCACGAAGTCACCTCGCCCCAGGCCTTCGACGGCCTGCGCATGGCCGGTCGTCGCGTCCACCGGCCCGACCTGACCGTCGCCACCGCCGACCACAACGTGCCCACCATCGACATCGACAAGCCGGTGGCCGACCCATCTCGGCCAAGCAATTGGCCGTGCTGGCGTCCAACTGTGCCGAGTTCGGCATCACCTGCTACCCCATGGGCGACGCCAACCAGGGCATCGTCCACATCATCGGGCCCGAGCAGGGCCTGACCCAACCGGGCATGACCATCGTCTGCGGCGACAGCCACACCTCCACCCACGGCGCCTTCGGCGCCCTGGCCTTCGGCATCGGCACCAGCGAGGTCGAACACGTCCTGGCCACCCAGACCCTCCCCCAGCAGCGGCCCGCCACCATGTCGGTGACGATCGACGGGGAACTGCCCGCCGGGGTCACGGCCAAGGACCTGGTCCTGGCCATCATCGGCCAGATCGGCACCGGGGGCGGTACCGGCCACATCATCGAGTACCGGGGTCGGCCATCCGCAACCTCTCGATGGAGGGCCGGATGACCGTGTGCAACATGTCGATCGAGGCCGGGGCCCGGGCCGGAATGATCGCCCCCGACGACACCACCTTCGCCTACCTCGAGGGCCGGGACCATGCGCCCAAGGGCAAGGAGTGGGAGGCGGCCCTCGTCTCGTGGCGCGCCCCTCCCCCACCGACGAGGGTGCCCGATTCGACAAGGAAGTCCTGTTGAAGGGCGCGCTCCCTGACCCCCTACGTGACCTGGGGCACCGATCCGGCCCAGGTGATCCGCATCGACGGGGAGGTTCCCGACCCGTCGTCGTTCGAGAACGCCCACGACCGCGATGCCGCGGCCCGCGCCCTCGAGTACATGGGCCTCACCGGGGGAACGCCGATCCAGGACGTCAGCGTCGACACCGTCTTCATCGGTTCGTGCACCAACGGCCGCATCGAGGACCTCCGGGCCGCCGCCGGGGTGCTCGACGGCAGGAAGGTCCATCCCGGCCTGCGTGCCCTGGTGGTCCCGGGGTCCCACCGGGTCAAGGTCCAGGCCGAATCGGAGGGGCTCGACGTCCTGTTCACTGCGGCCGGTTTCGACTGGCGCGAGCCGGGTGTTCGATGTGCCTGGCCATGAACCCGGACAAGCTGGCTCCCGGTGAACGCGCCGCGTCCACCTCGAACCGCAAATTCGAAGGACGGCAGGGCCGGGGGGGCCGGACCCATCTGGTCTCCCCCGCCGTCGCCGCGGCCACCGCGGTGGCCGGCCACTTCGCCACCCCCGAGGATCTGATCTAGATGCGGGCCATGCAGCTGGTGAGCGGTCGGGCGGTGCCCCTCGACCGGTCCAATGTCGACACCGACCAGATCATCCCGTCCGACTGGCTGAAGCGGGTCGAACGCACCGGGTTCGGAGCCGGGCTGTTCGCCGAGTGGCGCGACGACCGTGACTTCGTGCTCAACCGGGAGGAGTTCGCCGGGGCCACCATCCTGGTGGCGGGGCCGAACTTCGGGACCGGCTCATCCCGGGAGCACGCCGTGTGGGCGTTGCAGGACTACGGGTTCGAGGCGGTCATTGCGCCCGGGTTCGCGGATATCTTCCGCAACAACTGCACCAAGGCGGGGCTGGTCCCTGTGCAGGTGGACGCGTCGGTCGGGCGCACCCTCCTCGACGCCGTACTGGCCGAGCCGACCATGCAGATCACCATCGACATCGAGCAGGGCACCCTCGAGGCGCTTTCGGCCCGCATCGAGACGACGTTCCCGCTCGACGAGTTCACCCGGGCACGTCTGGTCAACGGGTGGGACGACATCGGGCTCACCCTGCGCTACGAGGACGAGATCGAGGAGTACGAGGCCGCCCGGGCCTCGTGGCTCCCCAGCACCAGCTGAGCTGGCGCCAGCTGAGCCGCACCTCGGCTGCCCGGTTTCACCGAGCCGGCAGGCTGCCGACCCGAGAGCCCGCCGGGTCCCCGGCGCCGACTACCACGAGGGGCAGGGGGGCAGCCAGCGTCGGGGGACCCGGTGGATGTTGAGCTGCGAAACGTGGTGCTCCTCCGCAACTGCGATCTTGTACGCCGCCTCGTCAGGCCCTCCCCGTCTCAGCGGTGTGCGCTGCTCGTGCACAAACGGTACACGAACCGGCGACGTCAGACACGGACCGACCAGCACTGACGGCGAGCCGCTCTGGCCTCGTGCCGGCTGAAGTGAATCCCCTCCCCATGTCCGCCAATGTAGATCTCCCCTGTGCTCCGCCGAATGGTCACGTCTCCGTCCGACACCGTGACGATCTACTGCGCTCCAGCGCTCATGGTAGGGCGCCCAGACCAGCCGGTCAATCCGAATCTCCGAGGCACCCGACCCCGATCTTCCCGTCCCGGCAGAATCCGATATCGGCCCGGCCGCACCCCCTTCGACCTGCCCATTCAAACGCCGGGCATTCGTGGTCCGGGTACGAAGCGGGGGCCGGCCCCGGCTCGGGATCACATGTGCAGGGGAGCCACCATCGCGTTCATCCCGGCACGGAGCGCCGGGACCGTCGCCTTCACCAGTTCGGCCCGATACGAGGAGAGACCCGGATAGGTGATGGTCAGCTGGGGAACTCCCTTGGCGTTCAGTTCCGTCGTGAAGTCGTTGTCCCCCCACGCCATCACCCAATCCCCGGTGGGAGCTTGATGGCACTTCCACAGCATGCCGAGTGCATTGTGCGGCAGTCGGTGATCTGCCGGAGGATCGTTGCCGTGTGTGCCGTCAGGTTGACGGAAATGTTGAGTGCCCGGACCCGCCTGGCCGGAACGGCACCGGTCCCGTTGTCCTGCACGGTGATGGTGCCGTTGGAAAGTATCCGGGCGTAGTGCTGACCGGCGAAATTCGTCGGGTATGCGCTCTTGGTGAACTTGAGGCTCTGCGCGGTGGACGAGCCGCCGAGCTTCCAGGTGATCGCCCCGGTCGCCATGTCGATTCGATAGAGGGCATCGAGATTTCGGGCGCTGAAGAGGATGCCGCCGTGGCCATCCTCCTGAATCGAGTTCATGTGGATGACGTCGGGGAAATTGCTGTGGAATTGGATGTTCGCCGTGGCCACGTTGATGTGGTCCGCCGTGCTCCAGTGCCAGACGACGTGACCGGTCGGGGTCACCTCGACGATGACGTCATCGATGATGGTCGCCTTCGACGAGCGCCCCCACGATGAGAGATTGACGCACTGGCTGGCGACGGCGGGACAATCGCGGGTGACCTGCTCGAACCCGAGATAGTCCCCGTTGGGAAGCAGTTCGAGGTCGTGGGTGTCGAGCGGCACCGATGCTCCACCGATGGTGCCCTTCACGGCACCGTTCAGGCCCACCAACTTGTATGGACGAATTGGACTGGCCCCAGGCGATCGTCGTGGCGTTGAGGAACTCGGAGTAGTCGGGGTCCCGGTCGGGTGGTTTCGAGACCCCGGTCTTCCACCACACCGGGACACCGCGTGTTGTCGAAGGCCACGGTGTAGTTGCCCAGGTCGACCAGATACCCCGGAGCCTGGGGGTGCCCCGGGACCGAGGCGCTGTACTTGGGAAAGCCACTCGGGAGGCACCTGATGTAGTAGGAGGCAGTTCCGAAGGTCACCTGGACCTCCTGGCCGGCGACCAGCGGCAGAGCCAGACTGAGCGGACTCGTGTAGGCCTTTCCTCCCACGGTCACCTGACCGGTGCCCTGGGTCACCAGCTGGGTCGTCGACTTGGTCGGTGCACCTCACGGCGTAGTCGGTGATCTTGGCGCTGAAGGTCGGACTCAGGGCAGGACTTGTCGACATCGAAAACGGAGTTGCTGCCGCGGCACTCCTCGCCGGCGTCGAGACGAGGTGACCGTCGCCGACGAGCAGCAGCGACCCCGACGATCAGCCCTTGGAACACCTCGCCTCGGTCCGGCGACCGATAGCGGGCTGCGGCGTACTCCGACCACGCGTGTCTCGACCCGATGGCGTCTCGGCTCTCCACAGGGAGGGCAACCTCTGGAGTCGGCCCCTGGCGGTCAGCAGTAGGTCACAGGTGGAGGGGCGGATGCATCGCGCTCATCCCGGCCCGGAGCGCCGACACCGAGCATCCACCATCTCGGCCCGGTACGAGAACAGCCCCGGGAAGCTGATGGTGATCTGCGGCGTACCCGACCGACTCAACTCGGTGATGTAGTCGTTGGAGCCCCACGACGCCACCCAGTCCCCGGAGGGAAGCAGGATTCGCACTCCCACAGCACAGTGCAGGCTTGGCCCGCGGATCGATGACCTGCTTCACGATCGTCGCACGTGGGGCTTCGAGATTGATCCGGATGTGGAGCGCCCTCGGCAATCGGGCCGGCGACTGCCCCCGTGCCGTCGTCGTGGACGGTGATGGAGCCGTCGGGCAGGACGTTGGCGTCGTGCTGGCCGGAGAAGTCCGTCGGGTATGGCGACTTGGCGAAGGTCAGGCTCTGCGGAGCTGGCGAGCCTCCGAGCTTCCAGGTGATGGCTCCTGTCGCCATGTCGATCCGGTAGACGGCATCGAAATGTCGGGCGCTGAACACGACCCCTCCATGGCCGTCGTATTGGATCGAGTTCATGTGGATCACGTCGGGGAACTGGTCATGCCAGTGGACGTTGGCGTTGGCCACGTTGATGTGGTTCGCCGTACCCCAGCGCCAGACCACCTGGCCCGCCGGATTCAGCTCGACGATGTCATCGTCGATGATGGTCGCCTTCGACGACAGACCCCATGAGGAGAGGTTGACGCACTGGCTGGGGACGGCCGGGCAGTCCCGGGTGACCCGCTCGATGCCGAGATAGTTCCCATTGGGCAGCAGTTTGAAGTCATGGGTGTCCAGTACCGTCGAGCCTCCGCCGACGGTGGCTTTGACCTGCGCCGTTGAGCCCGACCAACTGGAACGAGCCGGCCGACGTGCCCCATGCGATCGTCGTTGGGTTGAGGAATTCGGCGTAGTTGGGCTCGAATTGCGACGGCGCTCCGACTCCGGTGTCCCACCACACCGGCACTCCGTTGGTGTCGAAGGCGACGGTGTAGTTGGCCAGTGTCACCAGATACCCCGATGCCGACGGGTGTCCTGGGACGCTCGCGCGTGTACGTCGGGAAGTCCTTTGGAAGACATCTGATGAAGTACGAGTTGCCTCCAGAGGTCACCTGCACGGCCTGGTTGGCCACCAACGGCATGTTGAGGCTGACGGGGACGGGTACACCTTGCCGCCCACCGTCACCGGTCCCGAACCTTGCGTGACCAGGTGGGTAGTCGATCTGGTGGTGCACCGGACGGCGTAGTCGGTGATCTTGGGGTTGAAGGCCGGAACCATCGCAGGGCCCGTCGACATGGAGAAGGGTTTCACTGCCGCCCCGGCAGGTCCGGTTCCCGAGGAGAGAAGGGTGAACGCTCCGATCAGCAACAGTGTCGCGGCCAGCAGCGGCAGCGGTCGCCGGCGTCGACTTCGGTTCCCCGCTTGCCGCGGACCATGGCGTCGGGCGGTCTGAGTCCGAGCCGCACTGACGCGACCTGGCGTCAACCGTCCCTGTGGGTCATTCGACATGTGCCATCCCCTCTTGTCGTCATCGAGGTACCCGAACGTCGTCACGTGCGGGTAGTGCGATCACCGAGATCACCCGAACGGTAGCCCACGCCCCCAATGCCGGCGAATGGGTTTTTGCCCGTCGACGCAATGATCTGACTACCCGCATTCGTACAACGAAGAGGGACGGGATTTCGTTACACGAGGATCGTCGGCCGCCGAACGACGCCGCCGATTCTCAAGAGTCCTGTCGGCGAAACCGAGCACTTGCGCCTGTGACCCATCCGTCGCCCGGTTCTTGCTGGTGCAGAGCTGACCGAACCAGATCGATGGCCCCCACCTACCCACTCAGTCGAGCGATGAGGAATCGAGGGCCGAGCGATAGTGGATCAATAGCGGAAGACGGAGAGGGGTCCGGCGAAGCCGGACCCCCTCTGTGCTGCACCCGGTCGGGTGCTCCGTACAGGTGGTACTGGTGTTAACTGCTGCTGTGCCCTGGCGGGCAGTGTGAACCGACGGTCAACCGACGCTCTGCAAGCAGAAGCCGTACGGGTCACTGACGCATTGGTCTGACCAACGGGGATTCCGTTGCCTGCCTTGGTGGCACTGCCCGGACCGTTCCCGGCCTCCACGGTGAGAGTCTTGTCGACGGCGGCGTAGAAGCTGTCGGTGATGCCTGCCGGGTTGGTGATCGAACCCTCCTTGAAAGGCTTCAGGTCGCTGGTGTCGATCGGGAGAAGCCCTGCGCCTTGATCTTGGCCTCGATCTCGGTCCGGTAGCTGACGCCGGTCAGCGGATCGAAGTCGCCCACGGTGCCCGGCTTGCACATGAACCCGTACTCACTCACCATGTTCAGGGCGGCCTGGTTGGT
>CAWIOU010000039.1:0-92615 GCA_963837805.1 uncultured Acidimicrobiaceae bacterium | reverse complement strand
AAGAGAATATGGTTCTCAGTAGGCTGCTAGGTTGGCATCGGTGAGGGTACAGTCCGCGTTCCAAGCCGGTCCCGGGCGGCGAGCATGACCGCCGTCGACGACGTGCTCCGCCGCCACAGCTACCACCCGATCCGGGTCAAGCGGGTGGTGGAGGAGACCGACGACACCCGCTCGCTGGTCCTCGACGTGCCCGACGAACTCGCGGAGGTGTTCCACTACCAACCGGGTCAGTTCTGCACCTTCCGGGTGCGGGTCGGCACCGACGAGCACTTCCGCTGCTACTCGATGTCCAGTGCTCCCGAGACCGACGGCGATCTGGCCGTCACCGTCAAGCGGGTCGACGGCGGTGTCGTCTCCAACTGGCTCAACGACAACGTATCGGTCGGTGACCTCGTCGAGGTGTCGAGGCCGTCGGGCACGTTCCGGATCCGCGACGGCGATCGTCCGATCATCGGGTTCTGCGGCGGCAGCGGCATCACGCCGGTGATCTCCATGGCCAAGAGCGTCCTGGCCGCATCGGGGCGGTCGGTGCGCCTGCTGTACGCCAGTCGGAATCCCGACTCGGTCATCTTCGACGGGACCCTCCGGGACCTCGAGACCCGGTACCCGGGACGGCTGGCGGTGGTCAGGCACTTCGACTCGGTCAGCGGTTTCCCCAACGCCCAGGCCGTCGTGGACGTGGTCGCTGGTGATCCCGACGCAGACTTCTATGTGTGCGGTCCGGCCCCGTTCATGGAGTTGGTCGAGCACACCCTGCTCGATCTGGGCGCAGAACCCGGAGCCATCCTCATCGAGCGCTTCGTCGCCGGGACGGGGCCCGAGGTGTCGTCAGCGTCCGACCCCCCGGGTGCGACCGTACCGTCGACGATCGTCCTGCAACTCAAGGGCAAGCGCCACGAGATCGGCTATCACGCCGGCGACACCGTGCTCGAGACCGCCCGGCGGGCCAACCTCCCGGCGCCCTACTCCTGTGAGGCCGGGAGTTGCGCCACGTGCATGGCCCTGGTTCTCGACGGGTCGGTCACCATGCGGGTGAACAACGCCCTGACTCCGGACGAGGTGGAAGAAGGCTGGATCCTCACCTGCCAGTCGCGGCCGGTCGGTTCCTCACTCCATGTCGACTACGAGGACGCCTGATCGCCGGCCGGCCGGCGCCGCTTCGATAACGAGGTTCTCTTGACTGGATAAGGTGCTCTTCGTATGATTCGGCACGCCCACGGGGGGACGGTGTGCGCGTCGCCACCAGCGAGCGGTACGACCGAGCGGAGGACGAATGCCCATCACACCCATGAGCGACCGCCGGGTCGCCCTCGTGACCGGGGCCGGATCGGGCATCGGCCGGGCCATTGCCACCCGCCTGGCCGAGGACGGGTTCCCCGTCGTGGTGCTCGATCTGGATGGACAGGCGGCGGACACCGTGGCCGGCGAGCTCTCGGCACGCGGGTTCGAGGCGGTGGCCGCCGGCGGTGTCGACGTGTCCGACCGCGCCCAGGTGGACGCCGCCGTCGAGCGGGTCCGTACCGAGGTCGGGCCGCCGCTCGTCCTGGTCAACAACGCCGGGATGCCCGGCTTCAAGGAGTTCATGAAGATCACCGACGAGAAGTGGAACCGGATCATGGAGGTGAATCTCAACGGACCCTTCTACTTCGCCCAGGCGGTCGTGCCCGACATGGTCGCCGCCGGCTGGGGCCGGATCGTCAACATCTCCTCGTCGAGTGCCCAGTCCGGTCAGCCGTACATGGTCCACTACGTCACCTCCAAGGCCGGTCTCATCGGGTTCACGAAGGCCCTGGCCCTCGAGCTCGGACCCTCGGGGATCACCGTCAACACCATTCCCCCCGGCTTCATCGACACGCCGATGCTCCGGGGCTCCGAACAGCGGGGCCTTCTCGGCGGGACGGTCGACGAGACCGCCGGGCGCACGCCGGTGCGGCGCGCCGGCACACCCGAGGACATCGCCCACGCCTGCTCCTTCCTGGTGTCCGACGGGGCGAGTTACGTCACCGGGCAGGTCATCGGGGTGAACGGCGGCCGCAACACCTGAACGGGGATCTCGGGGCCGGAGGGGGAGGCACCGCGTTCAGCGGGGCGACGCACTCGACACCGTCGACCCGGGGTAGGCGTGAGCCCGGTCGCTCGCCGCCTCGTTGGCTCGCATCCAGTCGCCCAACGCGGCACCGGCGTCGAGGACATGGGCCTCGGCGATGGCACGGGCCGCCCCCCCGTCGCCCCGCCCGATGGCATCGAGCAGCGCGGCGTGCTCGGCCAGGCTCCGTACCTCCTGCTCCGGCAGGAGGTCGAAGTAGCTGGCCGGGACCACCCGCACCGCCTGGCGCAGGTAGGTCATCAGCCGGGGTGAGCCCGAAGCCAGGTTGACGGCGCGGTGGAACCGCCGGTTGGCAGTGACCACGTCCTGGTCGTCGCCCACGGCGGCGGCCAGGCGGTGCAGCTCCTCCAACTGCGGGGTGGTGATCCGGCTGGTGGCCCATTCGGCGGCCTTGCCGGCCAGGGCGGCCAGCACGGCGAAGTTGTCGACGGCGTCCTCGGGGGTGATCCCGATGACGGTGATACCGCTCCGGGGGGTGACCGCCACCAGCCCCTCGTAGGACAGTTCGAGCAGGGCCTCGCGTACCGGTGTCCGGCTGATGCCGAACTCCCGGGTGATCTCATCGAGGTCGAGGCGGTCGCCGGGCCGGAGTTGCCCGGTGAGCACCCGGTCCCGGAGCTCCCTGGCGGCACGCGATCTGACCGTCCCTCCTATCGATTTGAAATCTGACATATCACATTCTATATTTCAAACTGATCCAGAGTCAACGAAACGACAACGGGAGCCACGGTGAGTTCGGTCAAACAGATGTCGTTGGTGGGGTTCATGCAGGCGGGAAACGCCACGGTCTACGCAGGGTCATGGCGTCATCCTGCGACCGAGCACGGGTTCCTGACCGTGGGCTACTACGAGAAGCTGGGCCGTACCCTCGAACAGGGCTGCTTCGACATGATGTTCTTCGACGACCGCCTGGCCATGCCCGGCATCTACGGAGGCTCGGTGGCCGAGGCGGTCCGCCACGGTGCCCGGCCGGTCAAACTCGACCTCAGCATCGTGCTCGGCGTCATCGCCGGTGTCACCCGCGCCATCGGCCTCGGCGCCACCTACTCGACCACCTACTACTCACCGTTCCACGTGGCCCGAACCTTCGCCACCCTGGACCATCTCACCGGCGGGCGGGCGGCCTGGAACGTGGTGACCTCGGTGAACGACAGCGAGGCCCAGAACTTCGGCGTCGACCAGGTGCTGGACCACGACGCCCGGTACGACCGGGCCGACGAATTCCTCGAGGCCACCACCGGGCTCTGGGACACCTGGGAGGACGATGCCCTGATCCTCGATCGGGCCGCGGGTTTGTTCGCCGACCCCGACAAGGTCCACGAACTCAACTACAAGGGCGACTGGTTCGAGGTGCGGGGGCCGATGACGGTTCCGCGCACGCCGCAGGGAAGGCCGGTACTGCTGCAGGCCGGCTCGTCGGGCCGGGGACGTGATTTCGCCTCCCGGTGGGCCGAAGTCATCTTCACCGGTGACCCGAGCTTCGAGGTGGCGCAGGCCCACTTCAAGGACCAGAAGGAACGAATCGGCGAGCGCGGACGCGATCCGGACTCGGTGAAGATGCTGCCGATGGCCTACACCGTGGTGGGGGAGTCGAACGCCCAGGCTCAGGAGCGGGAGCAGATGTTCCTCAACGACCTGGTCGACCCCATGGCGTCGCTGACCCTGCTGTCGGAGCTGATGAACTACGACTTCTCCGGGCTCACGCTCGATGCGCCGATCACCGACGAGCTCATCGAGTCGGTCTCGGGCATACGCGGACTGGTCCAGAACCTGCGGACCCACATCGGGGGGACCCTCACCCTGGCCGATCTCGCCGGCCATCGGGCCACGTTGCTCCAGGGTCCCCGTTTCGTGGGCACCGGAGTCGAGGTCGCCGACCAGATGGAGGAGTGGTTCCACGGCGGCGCCTGTGACGGGTTCGTCATCGCCGCCACCCACACCCCCGGCGCCTACGAGGACGTGGTCCGCCTCGTCGTCCCCGAACTCCAACGGCGTGGTGTGTTCCGCGATCGCTACACCGGGGTGACCCTCCGGGACAACCTCGGGCTGGCCCGGCCGGAACGGGGAGCCGGTGGCTGAACCGTCCGGACCGCTGGACGGACTCCGGGTCATCGACGCCGCAACCTTGGTGGCCGGGCCGATGGTGGCCACCATGCTCGGCGAGTTCGGCGCCGAGATCATCAAAGTCGAACAGCCCGGTGCCGGTGACCCGCTGCGGACCTGGGGTGACCAAAAGGACGGCGTCGGCCTCGTGTGGAAGAGCGTCAGCCGCAACAAGCGCTGCGTCACACTCGACCTTCGTCACCCTGACGGCCAGGAACTGTTCCACCGGCTGCTCGACGTCAGCGACGTACTCGTCGTCGGCAACCGTCCCAGCGCCCTGCTCCGCTGGGGCCTCGACTACGAGTCGGTCCACGGTCGACACCCGCGCCTGGTGATGCTCCATGTCAGTGGCTACGGACGGGGAGGGCCCTGGAGCGACCGGCCCGGATTCGGCACCCTGGCCGAGGCCATGAGCGGATTCGCACAGGTGACCGGGCAGCCGGACGGGCCCCCGACCCTGCCACCGTTCATGTTGGCCGACGGGGTCGCCGCCCAGGCCGCCACCTGGGCGGTGATGATGGCCCTCTACCACCGCGACGTCCGTGGGGGTTCGGGTCAGCTGGTCGACGTCAACCTCGTCGAACCCCTGGCCCGACTCATCGAGTCGTCGACCCTCTCCTTCGACCAGTTGGGCATCGCCCCGGGCCGGGCCGGGAACCACCTCCCGGCCAGCGCTCCCCGCAACGCCTACCGGACAGCCGACGGCAGATGGTTGGCCATCTCCAGCGCCTCGTCGAACATCGTCGTGCGGGTCTTCCGGGCCATCGGCCGGCCCGATCTGGCCACCGATCACGACTACGTGGATCCGGTGCATCGCCAGGAGCGTGGGCTGGAGATCGACGCCATGGTGGCCGCGTGGGTGGCGGAACGGACGCTCGACGAGGCGATGCGGGAGTTCCTCGACGCCGAGGTGGCGGCGGCGCCCGTGTACGACGCCGAGCAGCTCCTGGCCGACGAGCATCTGCGGTCGCGGGGCACCTTTCCCCGGATCGCCGACGCCGATCTCGGCTCGGTCTCCGTCCAGGCGCCGGTGGCCCAACTCTCCGAGACGCCCGGGCGGATCGACCACCTCGGGCAGCCCCTCGGCGCGGAGAACGATGCCGTTTACGGTGGAATACTCGGCATCGAGCCCGATCGGATCACCGCCCTCCGGGCGGCCGCCACCATCTGACCGTATCCCCATCACGGAGGCAGCTGTGAATGAACCACGGGCCCGACGATCGGAACTGGCCACCCCGGCCAGCAGCGAGCGGATGTGTGAAAAGGCTCCCGGCGTGGGCGCAGACCTCGTGTTCTTGGATCTCGAGGACGCGTGCGCCCCGGTGGTCAAGGAGTCGGCGCGGGCCATCGCTGTCAATGCGTTGGTGGGCCAGGACTGGGGCCGGGTGGTGCGGGCGGTCCGGGTCAACGGCATCCAGACACCGTGGTGCTACGGCGACGTGGTCGAAGTGGTCACCGGCGCCCGCGAGGCGTTGGACGTGATCATCGTGCCCAAGGCGCGGACGGCCCGGGACGTGTGGTGGTTCGACGTCCTGCTGACCCAGCTCGAGACCAAGCTCGGGCTGCGGAAGCGAATCGCGCTCGAGGTGCTGATCGAGGAGGCCGAAGGATTGTCCAATGCCGCCGAGATCGCACGGTCGAGCGATCGGCTCGAAGCAATCATCTTCGGCGCCGGTGACCTGTCCGCGTCGCTGAAGGCGCGGGTGGACGGGAACTTCGAACCGCTGGGTGAGTACCCGGGGGATTTCTGGCACTTCGCCCGGGTCCAGATCCTGGCGGCCGCCCGGGGGGCGGGGATCGACGCCATCGATGCCCCCTACCCCGCCTATCAGGACACCGAGGGCTACCGTCGGTCAGCCGGGCATGCCAGCCTGCTCGGGTACGACGGGAAATGGGCCATCCATCCGGGCCAGGTACCCATCGCCAATGCCGTGTTCGCACCCACCGCAGAGGAGATCCGTGAAGCCGAGGAGTCCATCCGGACCTACCGCGCCGCAGAGACCGAGGGTGTGGGAGCCATCGGAAAGGAGGGCAGACTGGTGGACGCCGCCCACATGAGACTGGCCGCCAACACGCTCCACAAAGCCGCACTGGCCGCCTCCGAAGGCTCGGAATCGTGACCTCCGCCTCGGCCTACCGTGTCGTCCAGTGGGCGACGGGAAACATCGGGACCCGCTCGCTGCGGGCCGTCATCGAGCATCCTCGGCTCACGCTGGTGGGCCTCCGGGTGAACGACCCCGGCAAGGTGGGTCGTGACGCCGGCGACCTGTGCGGACTCGACCCGACCGGCGTCGTGGCCACCCGGGAGCTCGACGAGATCGTGGCCCTGCGACCCGACTGTGTGCTCTACATGCAGCAGGGGCTCGACATCGATGTGCTCTGCGCGCTGCTGGAGTCGGGGGCCAACGTGGTGACCACCTGTGGCGAGTTCCATCATCCGGGAAGCATGGATCCCGGGACGCGCCGCCGTATCGAGACCGCCTGTGAGCACGGCAGCGCCTCGATCCACAGCACCGGGAGCAGCCCCGGGTTCATTTCCGAGGCGGTGCCCATCGTCCTGACGTCGATCCAACGCCGCCTGGACAGGCTGCGGATCGCCGAGTTCGCCGACCTCTCGAGTCGCGATTCGCCGAATCTGCTCTTCAACGTCATGGGCTTCGCCCAGGCCCCCGCGACCTTCGATCCCCGACGATGGGCGCACGGCGCGGTGTCGTTCGGACCCTCGCTGCGGCAGATCGGGGACGCCGTCGGCATGCCGTTGGACTCGGTCGAATCCAGTGGGGAGGTGGCCACCGCCACCCGTGACATCGAGATCGCCGCCGGGACCATCCCGGTGGGGACGGTGGCCGGCCAGCGGATGACGGTCATCGGCCGGCACCACGGCGAGGAGCTGATCACCTTCAGCGCCACCTGGTACTGCTCGGCCGAACTGGACGCCGAGTGGGACCTGCGGGGAGGAGGGTGGCGGGTGACCGTCGAAGGTGACTGCCCGCTCGACATCGACATCCGGCTGGCGGTCCCTCTCGAGAAGATGGCGGAGACCACGCCCGGCTACACGGCCAACCGAGCCGTCAACGCCGTGCCTGTGGTGTGCGAGGCGGCGCCCGGGATCAGGACGACAGTCGATCTGCCCCAGGTCGTTGCCGACCTTGGCGGGGCGGGCGGGGGGTAGAAGACTCCGCCGTCGCACGGGCTGACCGGTTTGCACCGGGCCCGTCCCCTGATGCCATACTGAGGCGCAGACCGATTCGACGTATCGGTCATGGGCGGCGCGGCCCCGGCAGAAGGAACCAACCCGTGACAGGCATCCAGTTGGCTGAGGACAGTCCCTGGTCATCGCGCCGGTGGGCCACGGTCGGCGACAGGGGGAACCGCCACCGCAGATCAACCGGTAACCTGCCTATCTCGTTGCGCGTCGCATCGAACGAGAGGCTTGAAGGGTGACGGCAGAGTTGCTGGTGACAGACGGGCGGCCCAGTGGGCCACGGTCCCGCAAGGGCATCGAGACCCGGGCCCGTCTGGTCGACGCGGCCAAGCACGTCTTCGAGGACCACGGATTCCTCGAGGCCCGCATCTCCGATATCGCAGAGCGGGCGGGACTGTCCCACGGCTCCTTCTATCACTACTTCGAGTCGAAGGAAGAAGTGTTCCTCGAGGTTGCCGTCGCCCAGGAGGACCGACTCAGCATGCACACCGTCGTGGACAGTGGCCTGCTCGATCGCTCCGTCCATGCCAACGTCAGGGAGCGGGTGCGGGAGTCGAACCGTCGGTACCTCGCCGACTACCGGGACGAGGCCCGCATCATGGGAGTCATCGAGGAGGTCAGCCGGTACAACGAGAGCGTCAGGAAGGTCCGTTTCGAGCGTTTTCGTCATTACTGCCAACGGACCGAACGCGTCATCAGGCGCATGCAGGCCCAGGGGCTGGCAGAGACCAGTCTCGATGCTGAGTTCGCCGCGCAGGCGCTCAGCGCCATGGTGACACGGACGGCCGAGATGTGGTTCGTCCAAGGACTGCTCGATTGCAGCTTCGAGGATGGCGTCGACCAGCTGACCTCGCTGTGCATCAATGCGCTGCAACTGAAGGACTAGCCGGCACGTCGGCTGCCGTGGACCCCGGTGCGAATGGCCGACGACGCGTTTCACCCTGACCTTCGAGGCGTGGCCCGCTGGCTGCCGAAGGCGGGAGTCAGCCGGCGGACGTTGAAGCCGGTCCGGCTGTTCCTGGACCTGCAGTCGAAGCTCCCGGCCAAGGACGTGACCGTGGAACGGGTCGGTTCCATCTCGGTGCGGGTCCATCGGCCGGCATCGGGAGGCCGCCCACTTCCGGCGATGCTCTGGATCCACGGCGGCGGCTACGTGATCGGCACCGCCGCCCAGGACGATTCGCTGTGCCGCCGCTTCGCCCGGGAGCTCGGGATGGTGGTGGCCGCGGTCGACTACCGCCTGGCCCCCGAACACCAGTTTCCCGTCCCGCTCCACAACTGCTACGACGCCCTGGCCTGGCTCGCCCGCCAGCCGTACGTGGACCCGACCCGCATGGCCGTCGGCGGGGCCAGTGCCGGCGGGGGGCTCGCCGCCGCGGTGGCGCTGTTGGCCCACGAGCGCACCGAGGTGGAGCTCGCCTTTCAGCTCCTGGCGTACCCGATGCTCGACGACCGCTCCGCGCTCCGATCCGACATCGACGAGCGCAGGTTCCGGTTGTGGAACACCAGAGCCAACCGGTTCGGCTGGCAGTCCTATACGGGCCTGGCGCCGGGAGCGTCCGGGGTGCCCGGGCTGGCCGCGCCGGCGCGGTACGCCGATCTGTCCGGCTTGCCGCCGGCGTGGGTCGGCGTCGGGACACTGGATCTCTTCCATGACGAGGACATCGCCTACGCCGACCGTCTACGCGCCGCCGGCGTGTCCTGCGCGCTGGACGTGGTGGAGGGTGCATTTCACGGCTTTGATCTCATCCGACCCAAGGCCGAGGTCTCACGGGCGTTCCGGGCCGAGCAGGTGGCGGCCCTGGGTGCAGCCCTCCAGTAGGTCGGTGACGGGGCGCCGACGCCCGACGCCCCGTCACCACCTTGGCTGACCCACGGGGGGATTGGGTCAGAACCGGGCCGGTCGGGGTGCAGCCCGACCGGCCGTCATCGGCGGTCCGGAACGACCTGACCACCGAGGCCACGAATGCCGCTTCCGCCCGCCGCGGACTTCATCTCATCCACCTGCCTCTCCGCCCTCCGGCGGACCGGGCACCCTTCGATATTCCTTTCCACCAGGTCCCGCCGGTCGGGGCTGGTTCAGGCTGTGACCACGGGCAGGCGCTCCCAGCCCCTGACCGTCGAGGTCCGGGCCTGCTTGGCGTGGTCCCAGTCCACCTCCCAGGAGGGGAACCGTTGCAGCACCTCGTCGAGCGCGACCCGGCCTTCCAGCCTGGCCAACGCCGCGCCGAGGCAGAAATGGAGCCCGTAGCCGAAAGCGAGATGGTGGTCGATCTGTCGGGTGATGTCGAAGCGATCGCCGTCGACGAACTTCCGATCGTCACGGTTCCCCGATCCGTTGAGCAGCACCATCGCACTCCCGGCGGGTACGACCTGACCCTGATGTTCGACATCGGTGGTGACGAACCGGGCCTGCACGGGTGACGGGGACTCGAAACGGAGGAGTTCCTCGATGGCATTCGGGATGAGGCTGCGGTCCGCGGCCAGCATGCGGAGTTGATCGGGGTGTTCGGCCAGCACCTTCCCGGTCCAACCGACCAGGCGCGTCGTCGTCTCGTTGCCGGCGGCGGCGAGGAGGTTGACGACGTTGACGACTTCGGACCGACTGAGCCTCCGTGTCGTCCCCGTCTCGTCCTCGAATTCGGCCTGGAGCAGCTCGGTCATCAGGTCATCGGACGGATTGTCGGCCCGCCAGTCGATGTACTCGTCGAACGTGCTGCTCTGACTGTCGGCCGTGAACAGGTCGGCGTCGGGCATGCTGCCATCCTCGAGACGCAGCCCTTCGTCGATGCTGTCCCGGATCGCCTCCTGATCCTGCTCCGGAATGCCGAGCAGCATGCCGATGGTACGCATCGGCATCTGGGCACCGAGGTCGGTGATGAAGTCGAACCCGCCGGAGCCGACGAGCGGGTCCAGGGTGCGGGCGCAGAACTCCCGCACCTTCGGTTCGATGGCGCTCATCTTGCGCGGCGTGAACACCCGGGAGAGAAGTCCGCGGTGGACATTGTGGTCGGGAGGATCCTCGAAGATGATCGAACCGGGCGGGATCTCGAAGTCACTCTTGATGAGCTCGAGCAGGCTTCCTTTGGCCGAGCTGTAGGTCTTCCAGTCGATCAGTCCGCGCTCGACGTCCTCGAAACGGCTCACCGCGTAGAACTCGTACTTCTCGTTGTAATAGAGGGGGCGCTCCTCCCGGAGCCGCCTCCAGACCGGGTACGGATCCGTGTCGATGTCGAAGTCGTACGGGTCGTAGTAGAGATCGGAGTCGTCAGCTGTCATCGGAGGACCTTGTCGCCGGGCGCAGGTAGAGCGAGGTAAATGTCGTTACCTTCAAGATGAACAAACATTCTCACATCTCAGGGCGGAGTGCCAGATTCGCTTCCTTCCTGGTCGGCGGCGTTTCGGTTGGGGTGGTCGGTGGCTGGGACCGGCTCGTTGGCCGGCGACCGCTGGCCGCACTCCGAGGCGGCGAAACGCCAGGTCAGGAACGCTGCTCTCGCTGGAGAGCAGGTTCGTTCTGAGTTACAGTGAGGAGGAGAGGGACCATGGCGATGCGAGTATCCGACACCCCGGTCTTCGATACCGGAGCGGCCGCTTCAGGAAGACAGCCGCCGGGGCGCGGTCCGACCGTCCCCGGTGACGACGGCGCCCGGTCCGTCCGGACCGGTCTCGACCGGCAGCGCCCGGCGGTTCCCCGGGCCGCGCCACCGGGCCGCGGTGATGTCTCCGACGAACCCGTTCGCCGCGTCACCGGCCGGGGCCGGACGAGGCTCACGGACATGGCTTCTGACCCGTTGGCGCTGTATCGTCAGAGAGGTTTGCAGTGTTCGCCGATGGAGCCCAAGCCGGAAGCAGGATCCCCACGATGACGAAGAACGAATCGGCTGCCGAGGCCGAGCCGGCGCCGGACGATCCCAGCGTGAGTCGCCGCGAACGGGCGGTGGCCAGGTCGCTCTACTCGGCGCGGGCGAGGGCGGAGAGCCGATTTCAGCGATTTCTCGATGCTGCCCTCGAACTGATGAATGAAGGTGAGCCGGGCCGGGACTTCACGGTCCAGGAGGTCGTCGACCGGTCCGGGCAGTCCCTCCGTCTCTTCTACCAGTACTTCGGCGGGAAGCACGAACTGCTTCTGGCTCTCTTCGAGGAGTCGGTGCGTTCGACGGCGGACTACCTTCGCGACCGGATCGCCGGGGAAACGGACGCGTTGAAGAGGCTCCATCGCTTCGTCGTCGAGTACTACCGGCTCTGTCGGCCCACGACCGATGTGTCCACGTCGCAGATCCCCAATGCGTGGATGATGGTGGACTTCGCCCAGCAGCTCCTCACCAGCCACCCGACCGAGGCCGCCCTGGCCTTCGAGCCGTTGGTCTCGCTGTTCGGCGAGGTGTTCGATGACGCGGCGGCGGCCAACGCCATCCGTCCCGAGGTCCGGCGCAGCGCCATCGCCGGCATGGTGCTCGAGGCGATCATGTTCAACGCCTTCTCGGCGACGATCAGCGGCATGTCGATCCGGGCGGGGGATTCCGATCCGGCCGAGGAACTGTGGGACCTCATCCTCCATGGCGTCGGAGTGAGCGACCCCGGCTGACCGACAGCTCGCCTGACTCGGGCGAGCTCGGACGCCCATCGGCGTTGCCCCCACCTACCGGGGAGCGGCGCCCCCCTGGGCCCGGTCGGACGGTAGCGATCGGCCACGCTTGGTAAACTGGGTTCTTTGTCGGAGAAAACTAGGTTTTCAGGAGATTCCATGCTCGATATCAACGATCTCATCCTGATCAGCGTCGATGACCACATCATCGAGCCACCCGATCTCTTCGTCCATCACTTGGAGGCCAAGTACCAGGATCGGGCGCCCAAGCTCGTCCGCAACGACGAGGGCTCCGACGTCTGGATCTTCGGGGAGGTGGTCATGGAGACCGCCGCCCTCAACGCGGTGGCCGGGCGGCCGAAGGAGGAGTACGGCCTCGAGCCCCAGAGCCTCGACGAGGTCCGGCCCGGGTGCTACGAGGTCAACGAGCGGGTCAAGGACATGGACGCCGGCGGCGTGCTGGCCTCGATGAACTTCCCGTCCTTCCCCACCTTCACCGCCCGGGTCTTCGCCTCCGACGACCCGGATCTCTCACGGGCCCTGGTACGGGCCTACAACGATTGGCACATCGACGAGTGGTGCGGGGCCCATCCCGGGCGGTTCATCCCCATGGCCGTCCCGGTCATCTGGGACCCCCAGCAGACCGCCGACGAGATTCGGCGCACCGCGGCCAAGGGCTGCCACTCGCTGAGCTTCACCGAGAACCCCGCCGCTCTCGGCTACCCCAGCTTCCACGACGAGTACTGGGATCCGGTGTGGCGGGCCTGCTGCGACACCGGCACCGTGCTGTCGATCCATCTGGGGTCCTCGGGGCGTCTGTCCATCCCGGCGGTCGACTCCCCGCCCGACGTGATGATCACCCTGCAGCCCATGAACATCCAGTCGGCGGCGGCCGATCTGCTGTGGTCGCGGGTGCTCAAGAACTTCCCCCAGCTGCGGGTGGCGCTGTCCGAGGGCGGCACCGGGTGGATCCCGTACTTCCTCGACCGGGTCGACCGGACCTACGAGATGCACCACGCGTGGACGTTGCAGGACTTCGGCGGCCGTCTGCCCTCCGAGGTCTTCCGGGAGCACTTCCTGACCTGTTTCATCAGCGACCCGGTCGGGGTGCAGCTGCGGGGACGGATCGGCACGGACAACATGGCCTGGGAGGCCGACTATCCCCACAGCGACTCGATGTGGCCGACCGCTCCCGAGGAATTGCACGCCGACTTCACCGAATTCGCCGTCTCCGACGACGACATCCGCAAGATGACCCACGAGAACGCCATGCGGTGGTACTCCTTCGATCCCTTCGCCCACATACCCAAGGAAGAGGCCACCGTGGGGGCGCTCCGCCAGCGGGCCCACGGTCACGACGTCGCCGTCATGTCCCGCAGCACCCGAATCCGCACCCCGGACGAGAAGCTCGAGGGATTCCGCAGGCGGGCCGAGCGGGCGGTGGCCGCCCAGCGCTGACGCCCTTCCGCCGGCCGGCAACCGCGATCGGCTAGGAGGGCGGCGGTCGGTCGGGCCGAGGAGGTCGCGTGTTCGGGAAGCGGAAGGTGGTCAACTCGATGAGCTGCCCGTCGGGGTCCCTGATCATGATGGCCAATCCGCCCATGTCGGTATCCCGAAGGATCTCGCCACCGTTGGGTTCGACCTTTTCCAAGGTGGCGGCGATGTCGGCGACCGCCACCGACAGGTGGGTGAGCCCGGGTTCGTTCATCACTCGCTGATGGGACGGGCGGGATCGGGAATGGGCGAAATACATGAGCTCCAGGACGAAGTCGTCGCGGGTCAGGTACATGGCGCGCACCCCCAGCGGTGCCGGTAGCTGCAACAGCCGGCTGGTCGGCTCGTCCGGGACGGGCATCTCCCACCAATACTGGAAATCGAGCGCCTCCTCGTAGAAGCGCCGGGACCGCTCGAGGTCGGTCACACCGATACCGATGTGATTGAAGGCGACGCGGCTCCCGTCGGCGGCTTCGGCCACTCCCGCTCATCCTCTCCCGGTTGGCATCAGGGATCAGTGAGCTTGTCCATAGGCCGCCGGCGGCTCTTCCAGGATGACGGTCTTGGTCTCCAGGAACGGGAGCAAACCCTCCGTCCCGCCCTCCCGCCCGATCCCCGACTGCTTGAAGCCCCCGAAGGCGATGGCGAAGTCGGTCCGGAACGAGTTGTGTCCGACGGTTCCCGTGCGCAGCTGGCCGGCGACCTCCCGGGCCCGCTCCACGTCGCTGGTGAACACCGAGGCATTGAGCCCGTAGATGGTGTCGTTGGCGATGGCCACCGCGTCCTGCTCGTTCTCGGCCGGGATGACGCTCACCACCGGTCCGAAGATCTCCTCCCTGGCGATCGTCTGGGAGTTCTCGACATTGCTGAACACGGTCGGCTCCACAAACCACCCCTTGTCGAGGTGCGCCGGGCGACCGCCACCGGTGGCCAGGGTCGCCCCCTCGGCCACACCCTTGTCGATGTAGCCCAGGACCCGGTCGCGCTGGCGGCGTACGGCCAGGGGCCCCATCTGTGAATCGGGGTCGAACTGGTTCCCGACCCGGACCTGGGAGAACGATCCGACCAGCGCCTCCACCAACTCGTCGTGACGGTCCTTGGTCACGACGATTCGGGTCAGTGACGAGCAGACCTGGCCGCTCAGCATGCACTCGGCCCTGGTCAGCCGCTCGGCGGCCGACCCGAGATCCGCATCGTCGAGGACCACGGCGGCTGACTTCCCGCCGAGCTCGAGGGTGCAGCGGGCGATTCGTTCGCCGCAGATGGAGGCGATGCGCCGGCCGGCGGCGGTCGAGCCGGTGAAGGTGATCTTGTCGACGCGCCCGTCCCGGACCAGCAGCTCGGACACCTGACGGTCGGCGGTGATCACGTTGATCACACCCGGTGGCATCCCGATCTCCTCGGCCACCTCGGCGACCAGGTACCCCTCGCCGGGCGCTTCCGGCGACGACTTCAGGATCACCGTGCAGCCGGCGATGAGTGCCGGTGCGATCTTGTAGCTGATGAGGCCGAGCGGCCCGTTCCACGGGATGATGGCGCCCACCACGCCCACCGGCTCCCTCACGATGAGCCCGAACCCCGGGAGACTGGGCTTGGCGGGTTCCTCCCAATCGAAGGTGTCGGCCAGACCGGCATAGAATTCGAAGGTCCCCGACGCATTGCTCGCCGCCACGTGCGCGATCTTCTGGAGCACGCCGGACTCGCGCGGCCAGATCTCGGCGATGTCGTCGGCGCGGGCCGCCAGCCCGGCCCCCAGGGCCCGCAGGTACTCCGCCCGCTGGGCGTGAGTCATGCGGGGCCATGGACCCTCATCGAATGCCGCCCGTGCCGCGGCGACGGCCCGGTCCATGTCGGGGGCCTGGGCTTCGGCCACGCTGAAGTAGTGCTCCTCGGTGCCCGAGTCGATGACCTCGATGGTGGCACCCGAGGTCGGGACGACCCATTCTCCACCGATGAAGAATCGGTCGGCGTGGCGAAGAGGTGAGGTCGTGCTGTCCAACAAGGCCATCGAGGGCTCCTCTCGTGTGGCTCGAACGCACCGTACGTCAGGTCCGGGCGTCACACTCCGGCGAGCTTACTGCTGCGCGATGACCTGCTCGCCGAAGTGCAGGAGTGACGGGCCGGGGTCGGGTTGGAACAGGGCCGCGGGAACCACCACCCGCGTCGCGCCCAGTTCGGCCAGGGCCCGGACGTCGGCCGTGGCCTGCGCCGGATCGACGCCGTAGCTGCTGACGGTGACCTCGACCGATGACGGATCCCGGTCCGCCGCCTGCGCCGCCCGCCTCATGGTGTCGACGAGATGGGGGAGCTCGTCCCGTCCGATACCGAACGGGAAGAACCCGTCCCCGATCCTGCCGGCCCGGTCGGCGGCCACCTCGGTGTGCCCGCCCACATGGATGGGGATGGCTCCACCGGCCGGCTGCGGTCGCAGGTAGACGTCGGAGAAGCTCACCGTGTCACCGTCCATGGAGGCGCGGTCCTGCGACCACAGCGCCCGCAGGGCGGTGATCGCCTCCTCGGTTCGCCCGGCCCGCCCCCCGAACGGGATGCCCAGGGCCTCGAACTCCTCCTTCAGCCAGCCGATGCCCACCCCGAGGGTGACCCGCCCGGAAGAAAGGCGATCGAGGGTGGCCAACTCCTTGGCCAGGACCAGCGGATTGCGCTGCGGGAGGATCAGGATTCCGGTGGCCAGGCGGATGGTCGACGTGGCCGCGGCCACGTAGGCCAGCCAGATCAACGGATCGGGAAACGGGGCGTCCTCCCCCGACGGCAGGCGTCCCGACGGGTCGTAGGGGTAGGTCGATCGGTAGCCGGCCGGCACCACCACGTGATCCACCGTCCAGATCGACTCGAAGCCGGCCCGCTCGGCGGCCCGGGCCAGGTCGAGGGCCGGTTCCGGGCCGACGAAGGGCCCGATGTTGGCGAAGGCGATCCCGAATTTCATCGTCCCCACCGATGGAGCCCTCTCATCGGCTCAACTGGCAGCGCAGCGGGAGGTGTTTGATGCCGCCGTTGACCGCCGAGTTCAGACGCTCCGGGGAGGCGGCCAGCTCAAAGCTGTCGAGACGGATCAGCAGGTGGCGGAAGAGCGCCTCCAGCTCGACCCGGGCCAGGTTGGCGCCCATGCAGAAGTGGGGGCCGGAACCGAAGGCCAGATGGTGGTTCGGGTGACGGTCCACCCGGAAGACGAACGGGTCGGCGAACACCTCCTCGTCGCGGTTGGCCGACGCGTAGAAGAGTGCGACCCGGTCACCGGCTTTGATCGTCGAACCCCGCAGGTCGCAGTCCTCGGTGGCGGTGCGGGTGAAGTGGATGATCGGGCTCACCCACCGGAGGATCTCCTCGACCGCCGTAGGCAACAGTCCGGGGTCGTGGCGGAGCCGGTCCCACTCACCCCGGTGCTCGGAGAATGCGAGCAGCCCTCCACTGATGGCGTTGCGGGTCGTCTCGTTGCCGGCCTCGACAATGAGCTCGCAGTAGTTCAGGAGCTCCTCCTCGGTGAGGGGCTTCCCGTCGATCTGGGCGACGAGCAATTGGCTCACGATGTCGTCGCCCGGCTGGCGCCGGCGTTGTTCGATGAGGTCGTTCAGGTACTGGTGCAGCTCGCCACGGGCCCGGCGAATGGTCTGGCCGGGAGTCTCACCGGGGCGCCGGAACTCGGGGTCGTCCTTGCCGATGATCTCGTTGGTCCACCGGAAGAGCAGCTGCCAGTCCTCGCCGGGCACCCCGAGGATCCACGAGATCACCCCGATCGGCAGCGGGGCGGCCACCCGTTCCACGAAATCGAACCCCCCGGCGTCGCCGGAGGCCGCCAACTCGTCGAGTACCTCGGTGGCGATCCGGTCGATCTCCTCGTGTCGGGAGCGGATGGCACGAGGGGTGAAGCGTGGCATGGCGGCGCGGCGCAGCGGGCCGTGACGCGGGGGATCGAGGGTGACCACCATGTCCGAGGGCTGGATGGCGGCGCCCGTCCGACCGAGGACGAGGCCGCCGGCACTCGAGAACCGTTCGGGCTGTGAGGCGACCTCGACGATGTCGGCGTACTTGGTGATGGCCCAGAACGCTTCATACCCGGGTGGCGTCAGATAGGCCACGGGTGCCTCGTCGCGCAGCGCGGCCCACGCCGCGTGCGGGTAACCGTTCTGGGCGAACCGGTTGGGCTCCACCAGGTCGAGCGGGTCGATCGAGCTTGGCAAATCTACCTGGGCATTCATCGATGTCGGTCCTCTGTTGCGGGGCAGGCCCGGGCGGGGATGCCGTCGGGATGGCTCAGCCGATCGGCGTGAACTCGAGGTGGAGCTCCTCCAGGCCGCGGAGCATCCAGGTGGGTGTGTAGTCCCAGTGGCGGGCGCCGGCCGGGCCGTGATGGGATTCGGAGATCCTGATGTCCGCCGTCCGGTCGAGCACTCTCTGCAGGGAGACGTTGGCTTCGGCCCGGGCCAGTGGGGCACCGGCGCACGTGTGGATCCCGTGGCCGAAGGCGATGTGCTGGCGGCCGTTGGGCCGGTCGAGGCGGAGCTCGTCGGGATGGTCGAACTCACGCGGATCGCGATTGGCGGCACCGGGAAGGACCATCACCGTGCTGCCCGCCGGGACCTTGGTGTCACCGATCGTCGTGTCCACCCGGGCCAGCCGGAAGGTCCCCTTGATCGGGCTCTCCAGCCGGAGCATCTCCTCGATGAACGTCGGGACCAGGTCCCGATGGTGGCGGAGCCGGTCCTGGAGCTCGGGGCGGTCGGCCAGGGTCTGCAGGGACGTGCTGAGGAGGCGGGCCGTGGTCTCCTGGCCGGCGGCGAACAAATTGGCGGCGATGCGCATCACGTCGTCGACGGGCGGCAGGGTGCCGTCGGGGAAGGTGGCGGTGGCCAGGCCGGTCATCACGTCCTCCCGAGGCCGGCGCCGGCACTCCTCGATGTAGGCGGTGAACTGTTCGTAGAGGTACTCGAGGGGATTGTGCTCCATCGACAACGGGGACCGGTGCATGAGCTCCTCGAGGAACCTCTCGTGGTCGGCCTCGGGCACTCCGAGCAGATCGGCGATGACCAGGAGCGTATAGGGGCCGGCGTACTGGCTGACGAACTCGCACTCCCCGCGGGCGTGGAATTGGTCGATCTGGCGATCGGCCAGCACCACCATGAACTCCTCGTTCTCCTTCAGCCGCTTGGGGGTGATCAACCGCATCAGGAGACCCCGGTGGGCGGTGTGCTTGGGTGGGTCGAAGGCGGGGAGCTGATCGCCGAAGGGCAGCTTGTCGCGGTAGGTCTCGATGATCTCGGTGAGGTCGTCACCTTCCAGCGGGACCGGGAACCTGGCGAAGGGCCCGATGGCGGAGATGCAGTTCGAGAACGAAGCCTGGTCGTGGTAGGTCTGGATAGCCTCGTGGTAGCCGGTCACCATGTAGACGTCGTGATGCGACTCCTGGTCGACCGGGCACCGTGACCGGAGGTGGTCCCAGTAGGGGTAGGGGTCGTCGGTCAGGGCGTCGGTGCGGAAATAATCCAGGGCGTCGAGGTCGATATCGGTCACAGCCACTCCAGACGATGGGGTTGATTACACCACTTGCAGTGTAGGAGAGTGTGGTATTCGCTGCAATGCGAACGGTCGGCCGTTCCGCGAGGACCACGCCCGATGCCCCCGCCACTGGACCACAGGAATTCCCTTGTTGGCCTCGACTTCTTCGAGGGGAGACGTTGACCGCTACGGTGACACTCGAGAGAGAATAATGTTTGCAGGTGCCATCGGGCGGGACGGAGACCTCGCCGGCAGCTTGCAGACCGACGGGAGAGACGAGTTGATCGGCCAGGAGCTCACCGGAAAGGTGGCCATCGTCACGGGGGGGTCGAGCGGAATCGGTCGCGCCGCCGCCAAGCTGTTCGTGGACGAAGGGGCGTGCGTGGTCATCGCCGACGTGGATGTCGACCACGGCGAGGAGTTGGCCGAGGCCCTGGGCGCGTCGGCCGCCTTCAAGCGCACCGATGTGGCCGACGGGGTGCAGGTCCAGGAGCTGGTCGACTTCGCCGTGGCCCGATTCGGGGGGCTCCATGTCATGTTCAACAACGCCGGCATCTCGAGTTCGTTCCGGCGTCTGCTGGAGAACGACCTGCGGGATTTCGACCGGGTGATGGCCGTGAACCTCCTCGGGGTGATGGTCGGGACCCGGTGCGCGGCCCGGCACATGGCCGGGCAGGGCGGCGGTTCGATCATCAACACCACCTCGATGGGTGCGCTCACCGGAGGGGCATTGCCGATCGTCTACCGGACCTCCAAGGCGGCGGTGATCCAGTTCAGCCGGGGGGCGGCGACGGACCTGGCCGAGTACGGCATCCGGGTGAACTGCATCGCCCCGGGTCACATCAGTACGGGAATCACCAACTACGACCTCGGCCCGGTCATCCGTCGCTCCCAGCCGCTCCAGCGCCAGGGCACTCCGGCCGACGTGGCCAATGCCGTCCTCTTCCTGGCCGGCGAGCGGTCCGCCCAGGTCACCGGCATCGTCGTCCCGGTCGACGGCGGGACCGCAGCCGGACCTTCGATCAAGCAGACCATGCTCCTCGCCGAGGGGAGCCAAGGAGGTGGAGATGCCAGCTGACATCGCGATCCGAGGCGGAACCGTGGTCGACGGGACCGGCGACCCCGGCCGCCTGGCCGACGTGACGATCAAGGCCGGGGTGATCGAAGAGATCGGCCAGAATCTGCACGGCGAGCGCGAACTCGACGCCTCGGGCTGCGTGGTGGCTCCGGGGTTCATCGACATCCATACCCACTACGACGCCCAGGTCTTCTGGGACCCGGCCCTCAGGCCGTCGTCGTATCAGGGGGTCACCACCGTGGTCGCCGGGAACTGCGGGTTCACGATCGCTCCCACCCGTCCCGAACACCATGACGTGATCGTGCAGACGCTCGAGAACGTCGAGGACATGGATGGTGCCTCGCTGACCGAGGGCATCGTCTGGGACTTCCAGACCCATCTCGAGTACATGGACCTGGTCCGGAGTCGCGGCACCGTGCTCAACTTCGCCTGCTATCTCGGCCACAGCTCGCTCCGTCTGTACGTGATGGGCGACGCCGCCTACCAACGGGCGGCCACGCCCGAGGAGATCCAGGAGATGTGCCGTCTCGTGGTGGAGGCGATCGAGGCGGGAGCAGCCGGGTTCTCGACCAGCTTCGCCTACACCCACCGCGGTATGGACGGCCTTCCGGTTCCCAGTCGCTTCGCCGAACGGGAGGAGGTGGAAGCACTGTTCATGGCGGCCGGGAGTACGGGCAAGGGTGTCGTGCTGGCCACGGCGGGCGAGCAGTGCACCTACGCCGACATGTACGAGTTCCAGGCCAAGATCGGGAGGCCGTTCACCTATCCGTTGTTCGCGCTGGCCGAAGGCCGTCACCAGCCCCAGCTCGATCTTCATGACCAGGCCACGGCACGGGGCGCCCAGGTGTGGCCGCAGGTCACGCCCCGGCCCCTCACCATGCAGTTCACCATGGACAGTCCCTTCAGCCTCAATGTGAGCTCAGTCTTCGCCGACCTCATGGACCGGGATCGCGACGCCCGCATCGCTGCCTACCGCGATCCCGCGTGGCGGGCCCGGGCGGCGGCGGACCTCGAGCAGCAACCGATGAAGCCGCGCTGGGAGACCTGCGAGATCTCCGAGTCCGAGCGGTTCCCCGAGCTGGAGGGTCGTCGGGTCGACGCACTGGCCCGGGAGCGGGGCTGTGACCCGCTCGATGTCATCTGCGAGGTGGCGGTCAGCGAGGACCTGGCCACCCGGTTCCGCATCTACATCGCCAATGACGACCCGGCGAGCGTGACCCAACTGCTCACCCACGAGCGGGTTGTCCTGGGCCTGTCCGACGCCGGCGCCCACGTCGGCCAGCTGTGCGACGCACCGCTCCCGACCGATCTGCTCGGGAAATGGGTCCGTGAGGGCCGGATCATGCCGCTCGAGAGGGCGGTCCGAAAGCTGACCGGCGAACCGGCCGACATGTTCGGGTTCGTCCGCAGGGGCTACCTCCGAGAGGGCAACTGGGGTGACGTGTGCGTCTTCGACCCGGCGACGGTGGCGCCGGGCCCGACGAAGCGCCTCCGGGACTTCCCCGCCGGAGGTGAGCGACTGACCGCCGAGCAACCGAGCGGGATCCGTCACGTGCTCGTCAACGGCCAGCCCATCCGTTTGGAAGAGGTGCAGCTCGACGTCCTCGCCCGGCCTCCCGGTATGCGGCCCGAAATTGCCTGAGCGCCATCAAATGAGGCCACTCCCCGAGCTCACCCCGTGGAACGAGTGGTTCTGGACGTCGGGCGCCGACGGGCAGCTGCGCATCCAGCGCTGCTCCGACTGCAGCACGTTCGTCCACCCCCCGGTGCCCATCTGCCCGGTGTGCCGCAGTCGTTGGTCGGAACCGACGCCCGTCTCCGGTCGGGCCACGGTTGTCGGGTACACCATCAACCAGCACCAGTGGACCCCCGCCCTCCCCCCGCCCTATGCCATCGCCGTGGTGGCCCTGGCCGAGGACCCGGCCGTGCGGCTCACCACCAATATCGTCGGGTGCGACGTCGACGACGTCCGCATCGGACTCGACGTGGCCGTCCGGTTCGAGCACCACGACGACGTGTGGCTGCCCATGTTCGAACCCACCGGTGCCCGCACCGCGGTCGATCCCCTCGAGACGCCCGAACGGCCCGTGCCCCGACCACCGATCAGTGATGAGCGGTTCGAGCACCGTGCCGTGCTCTCCGGGGTGGGTCGGTCGGCCCTCGGTCGGAGGCTCATGGTCAACCCCTTGTCGCTGACCATCGATGCGTGCCTCGAAGCGGTGGCCGACGCCGGCTTGAGCATCGAGGACATCGACGGACTGTCGACCTATCCCGGCTTTGTCGGGATGGGCATGAGCGAGGGAGGGGTGACCGCCGTCGAGGAGGCCCTTCGCATCCATCCCACCTGGATCAACGGCGGCGGGGACATCCCCGGTCCGGGAGGTGCGGTCATCGCCGCCGCTCTGGCTGTGGCCAACGGGCTGTGCCGCCACGTCCTGTGCTTCCGTACCGTGTGGGAGTCGACATTCGCCACGCTCGGCCTGCGGGCCGCCGGCGGCGGCCGGGCCTCCGGAGCCCAGCAGTGGCTTGCTCCCTTCGGCGCCCTGTCGGCGGCCAACTGGATCGCGGCCAATGCCAATCAGTACATGCACCGGTACGGCGCCACCCGTGAGATGCTCGGGCTCATCGCCCTCAACGGCCGGCAGAACGCGGCCCGCAATCCGGCCGCCATCTATCGCCAGCCGATGACGATGGACGACTACATGACGGCCCGTCCGATCACGACGCCGTTCGGGCTGTACGACTGCGATGTTCCCTGCGACGGGTCGATCGCGGTGGTGGTGTCCGACGCATCGGTGGCGGGCGATCTCCCCCACACCGCGGTACGGATCGAGGCGGTCGGCACCCAGGTCCTCGAACGAATCTCCTGGGACCAGGGCACCGTCACCCACGAGCCCCAGGTGCTCGGCCAGGCCGCCCACCTCTGGACCAGGACCGATCTCCGCCCACGAGACGTGGATCTGGCTCTGGTCTACGACGGCTTCACCTTCAACGCCGTTTCGTGGATCGAAGCCCTCGGGTTCTGCGCACTCGGAGAGGCCCAGGACTGGCTCGACGGAGGACGGAGGATCGCGTTGGACGGCGAGCTCCCCGTCAATCCCCACGGGGGCCAGCTCAGCGAAGGCCGGACCCACGGGTTCGGCTTCATCTACGAGGCGGTGAAGCAGCTCCGCCACGAGGCGGGTGACCGCCAGGTGGCCGACCCGACGACCGCAGTGGTCACCACCGGGGGAGGGACCCCGTCGGGGGTCCTGCTCCTGCAGCGGGACCGGGCGTGACCACGGTGCCGGCCACGGCCGGATTGTGGGGCGACCCGGAAGAGCGCCGGGGAACGGGATCCTTTACCCTGACCAAGCAAGCTCTCTTTTTCTGATATACGGTGTTCTGGCACAGCCGAGGTAGGTGGTCCGGGCCGGTTCCGGAACTGAGAGAAGGGGATGCTTTGCCACGCAGGTTGGTCATGGTGACTGCTCTCGCCGTTCCGGATCGGTGGTTCCCCCGAGGAGCCTCCGGTGACGGAGAGCATCCGTTTCGGTGATCGGTACCACGGTGAGTGGACGGTCGTACCGGACGGCGGTGGTCAGCAGACGGTCGGCGGCCACGTTCGACGTCGCCGCGAGCAGTCGGTAGAACCGACTCAATCAGCTTCGGACCCGGCCGTCGGAGACCGGGTTCCAAGCGGCCAAGAAGGGGGAGCGCAAGGTGCTGCAATTCGTGATCGCCGGTCTGGTGCTCGGCGGTATCTACGCGATCGCATCCGCTGGGCTCGTCATCACCTACACGTCCTCGGGGATCCTCAATTTCGCCTTCGGGGCTCTCGCCTACTTCATCGCCCGCTTCTACTACTACCTGCACACCCAGGAGAATTGGTCGATCGTCCTGGCCGCCATCGTCTCCATCGTCATCGCCGCACCGGCCCTCGGGGTGCTGCTGTACGCGGTCCTCTTCCGGCACCTGCGTCTGGCCGCGCCGCTGATCAAGGTGGTGGCGACGATCGGTCTCCTGGTCGCCATCCCCTCCCTGGCCACGCTCATCTTCGGCGACCAGCCCATCCAGCAGGCCCCGGGGCTGGCACCCGAACCGGTGCACGTCTTTCACTTCCTCGGTGTACCGGTGACATTGGACCAGGTCATCGTCTATATCTGTGTGCTGGTGACCGTGGTGGTCGGCGCCGTGGTCCTGCGATACACCGACGTCGGTCTCAAGGTGAGGGCGATGGTGGACTCACCGGCGATGACCGACCTGTCGGGCACCAACCCGACGGCCATCTCGGTCGGCGTCTGGGCGGTCAGCACGTTCTTCGCCGGCCTGGCCGGGGTGCTCGCCGCACCGATCATCGGGCTCGATCCGAACAATTTCACCCTGCTCATCGCGGCGTCGTTCGCGGCAGTGGTCGCCGCCAAGCTCCGGAACCTGCCCGTCGCGGTCGGAGTGGCACTCCTGATGGGGATCGCCACCTCGCTGTTCCAGCGCTACCTGCCGCCGGCCAGCGCCTGGACCAGCGAGATCATCGATGCCGTCCCCTTCATGGTGATCGCGGTGGTCCTCTTGTACAACCTGGTCCGCCGGGGACGGGTGGGGGAGACCGAGGTGTGGGGTGGCGCACTGGACCGGGCCATCACCCCCCAGGGTGAAAGCCGACTGGCCGGGTCCACCGAGAGCGTGGTCGAGACCGCCTCGCTGAATTTCTTCGGCAGGTACGCCGGCCCCCTCGCCCTCATGGTCGTCGCCGTCGCCTTGCCCCTCATGCTCAGCGGGTATTGGGTGGGCCTGACCGCGCAGGCCTTCGCCTACGGCGTGATCTTCCTTTCGTGGACGATCGTCACCGGGGAGGGCGGGATGCTATGGCTCTGCCAGATCACCTTCGCCGGGGTCGGAGCGCTGACCACGGCGCAACTGGCCAACAACCACGGCTGGCCGATCGTCGGCGCCGTCGTCGTCGGGGGCCTGGTAGCCCTGGTACTGGGCGTCATCGTCGGCTTCCTGAGTATCCGGCTCGGCGATCTGTACGTGGCTCTGGTCACCCTGACCTTCGGGCTCCTCATGGAGAACCTTGTTTTCACCTTGCCGACTTTCGTGAACCAGGGACTCGGGCTGACCCTCCCCCGGCCCGGGTTCGCGGTGAGCGACCGGTCCTTTGCCTACCTGTGCCTGGTGGCCTTCATCCTCGTGGCCCTGTTCATCGTCAATTTCCGGCGATCGACCACCGGGCTGGCCCTCAATGCCGCCCGGTGGAGCGAGGCGGGGGCCCGGACGTCGGGCATCAGCGTCATGCAGATGAAAGTGATCGCCGGCGGATTGGCCGCGCTCGTCGCCGGCATCGGAGGAGGGTTGCTCGCCGTGGCCCAGACCTCCTTCCAGCCCAGCGAGTTCGCCACCTTTGCCGGCATCGTCTGGCTGGCCGTGCTGGTCACGATCGGAGTGCGGTCGAACGCGGCGGCCTTGGTGGCCGGACTCGCCTTCGTCATGCTCCCCGCCCTCTCGCAGGCGTACCTCCCGACCTGGACGGCGAACGTGTTGCCGGTGCTCTTCGGTCTGGGCGCCATCTCGGCGGCCCGGTACCCCGACGGGGTGCTGGCCGAGCAGAGCCGGCGATTGCGGCGGCTGTTGTTGAAACTGATGCCGGCCGAGCTCGAGGATCCGCAACTCGGTGATCTGGACGGCACCGAGTCGTCGGACGTTCCCTCCCTCGAGGCGACGGCCATGATCGCGGAGCACGCATCGTGATGACGGCGCTGACCGATGCCGGGGGGGCGGGACCGGCCGCCGCGGGTACGCCGGCACTGGTGGCCACGGACGTCTCGGTCCACTTCGGTGGGATCAAGGCGCTCTCCCATGTATCCCTCGAGGTCGGCCCCGGGCGCATCGTCGGTCTGGTCGGGCCCAACGGAGCGGGGAAGTCGACCCTCCTCGGCGTGCTGTCCGGCCTCCAGCGGCCCAACGCCGGACAGGTGTGGCTGCAGGGGGAGGATGTGACCCGTGCCTCGGTGCGGTCGAGGTCCAGACGCGGTCTGGCCCGGACGTTTCAACAACCTGAGCTGTTCATGGGCCTGACCGTCCGAGAGCATCTGGTGGTCGCCCATCGGGCCCGCGTCGCCCCGAGCCGGCTGTGGCGGGACATGGTCGACCCCCGCTCGCTCCTCCGGCCCTCGGCGGCGGAGAACGAGCGGGTGGACGGGTTGCTCGACCTCCTGCGGCTGACCCGAGTGGCCAAGGCGCCGGTGGCCGCGCTGCCGCTGGGCGTGGTGCGCCTGGTCGAGGTGGGCCGCGCCCTGGCCAGCGAGCCACGCGTGCTGTTGCTGGACGAGCCCCTCTCCGGGCTCGACCTCAACGGTTCGGAGAACCTGCTGTCCGTGTTCAGGCGGATCGTGGCCCAGAGCGAGCAAGGCCTCTCGGTGGTCATCGTCGAGCACGACGTGGCTGCGGTCCTGGCCCTCTCCGATTCCGTCGTCGTCCTCGATTTCGGAGAATGCATCGCCGCCGGGGCCCCCGAGGAGGTCCGCAACGATCCGGCCGTCCGGGCTGCGTATCTGGGCGACGGCACCCTGCCTCAGCGATCGGTGGTCGACTCGCCACCGGCAACGCCCGATGTCGGGGCCGGGGTGAAGGACCGGGACGCATGACCCAGCCCCTCCTCGAGGTACAGGACCTCGATGTGCGATACGGGCCGTCGCAGGCGCTGTTCGGCGTTTCGACCGAGGTCCCACCGGGGACGGTCCTCGCCGTCCTGGGTGCCAACGGCGCCGGCAAGAGCACCTTTGCCCGTGCCGTCTCGGGCCTTGTCTCTCCTTCCGCCGGTCGCGTGTTGTTCGACGGGAAGGACATCACCGGGCTCCCCGCCCATCGCGTCCGAAGAATGGGGCTGACCTACGTGCCCGAGGGGCGTGGGATCTTTCCCGGCCTCTCGGTCACCGACAACCTGCGCATGGCGGTGGCCCAGGAACCGCGCCAGCAGCGGGGCGAAGCGATCGAACGGGCCGTGGAGCGATTTCCGGCGCTGGGCACACGCCTCTCGCAACGGGCCGGGAGCCTCTCCGGCGGGGAACAACAGATGCTGGCGTTGGCCAGGGCTTTTGCTGTCTCACCCAAGCTGATCATCGCCGACGAGCTGTCGCTCGGGCTCGCCCCGCTCATCACCGAATCGGTGTTCGAGAGCCTCGAGGTCGCCCGGAGGTCAGGGATCACCATCGTGCTCAGCGAACAGTTCGTGCACCGGGCCCTGTCCATGGCCGACAGTTGCGTGATCCTGACCCGCGGCCGGGTCGGCTGGTCAGGTCCGGCATCCGATGCCGGGCAGGAGGTCATCGATCGATACCTGGGGGAGGCCGAGCCCACGGTGACGTCCGGATCGGATGCCGCACGTTGACCGGGCCGCGCCACCCGTATCCGGTCAGAACCCTTTCGGTGCCGAAGCCGACAACGACGTCAGTGCCTAACCAATCATGCGGAACCAACCTGGAGGAACAATGCCCGTACGCCGGAAAATGAGCAAGGTCTTACTGATGGCGGCGGTGACCCTGCCCCTGGTGGCGGCCGGATGCTCGAACAGCAATTCTGCATCGACGACAACGACCTCCTCGGGATCGGGAACATCGTCTCCCACGGGTACTCCGATCACCATTGCCTACGTCACCGACCTCACCGGGGAGGGGGCATCCCAGAACGGGACGTCGGCGGCCGGCTTCAACGCCCGGATCCAGCTGCAGAATGCAGAGGGTGGGGTGAACGGGCACAAGCTGGTGCCGCTGATCATCGACGATCAGACCAGCCCCACGCTCATTGCCACCGCGGTACAGAGCGCGGACTCCAAGGCCTTCGGTATCGTCTCCCAGAGCCCCCTGTTCTTCCTGGCCGCCAAGTACCCGCAACAGGCGGGCGTACCGGTGACCGGCACCTATGACGACGGGCCCGAGTGGGGCACGAAGCCTTATACGAACATGTTCGCCTCCGACAACGGAAGTGTCGATCCGAAGTACCCGGTGAACACCCTGCTGGGAAACTTCATCAAGAGCCACGGCGGGACGGTGCTCGGCTCGTACGGCTACAGCATCTCGCCGTCATCCAGCCGGTCGGCCATCAGCACGGCGCGTTCGTTCAAGGCCGCCGGGGGCAAGGTCGGGGTGCTGGACACCACCGTGCCCTTCGGGAGCGTGGACTTCACCAGCACGGCGCTGGTCGCCAAGCAGCACAACATCGACTCCATGGTGCCTGCCCTCGACGACAACTCCAACTACGCGCTGGCCACTGCCCTCACCCAAGCCGGCGTGAAGCTCAAGGCCGTCGTCTTCGCCACCGGCTACGAGCCGACGGTGATCAATTCGCCGGTATGGAAGGACGTGCAGGGCTACTACTTCCTCTCGCTGTTCCGTCCGTTCGACTTGCCGAATGCGGGCACGCGACAGATGTCCGCCGCCCTCCAGAAGTACTCCCACTTCACCAAGGACCAGTTCCCCAACTTCGGCCAGTACGAGTCATGGACGGGGGCCGATCTGATGATCAAGGGCCTCGAAATGGCCGGACCGAACCCGACCCGGGCCAAGGTCATCAAGGAGCTCCGGAGCATCACGTCCTATGACGCCAACGGGCTGCTGCCGCAACCCCTCGACTTCGCCACCGACTTCGGGAAGGATCCGGCCAAGGAGTGCACCTGGATCATGAAGGCCCAGAAGGACGGCTTCGTGCCCGCCTCCTCCAACACCTTCTGCGGGGAGGACATCCCGGGGACGACCACCGCCAGTTCCTCGTAGCCGATCGCAGACGGGCAGGATACGGAAACGACCGGAGCCGCTCCTGCGGCTCAGGGAACGAATGAAAGAGGAGTGCCGACCTCGGACCGTCCGACATCGGGTCGCCAACCAATGCCTTCGGGAGTGTGAACCATGAAGACGCAAGCGGCAGTGCTGTGGGGCCGGGAGCAGGACTGGCAGATCCTCGAGATCGACCTGGATCCGCCCCAGGACCATGAGGTTCTGGTCCGGTGGGTCGCCGCCGGGTTGTGCCACTCCGACCAGCACCTGCGGGAGAGCATCATCAGCGCCAGCGGGAAGACCGGTGACCAGCCGGCGGCCTCCGACGCCCGGCTCTTCCCGATCGTGGGGGGTCACGAAGGCGGAGGCGTCGTGGTCGAGGTCGGCCCGGGCGTGGACAGCGTCCAGCCCGGCGATCACGTGGCCGCCAGCTTCTTCCCGATTTGCGGCCGGTGCAAGATGTGCATCACCGGGCACACCAATCTCTGCGATCTGGGGGCGGCCACCTTCACCCCGGGCCAGATCTCCGACGGCACGGTCCGCTACCGCTTCGACGGCCAGCCCCTCAACGTGATGTCCAAGTTGGGCACCTTCGCCGAGCACGGTGTCGTCCACGAGGCGTCGCTGGTCAAGGTGGAGCCAGACCTTCCCCTCAACGCGGTGGCCCTGGTCTCGTGCGGGGTGACCACCGGCTGGGGATCGGCGGTCTACCGGGCCGAGGTCGAGCCGGGCGACACCGTGGTCGTGGTCGGGGTCGGTGGGGTGGGCATGAACGCGGTGCAGGGGGCCCGGATGGTCGGGGCCAAGAACGTCGTCGCCGTCGACCCGGTGGAATTCAAGCAGAAGGCGGCCCTCGACTTCGGCGCCACCCATGCCGCGGGGTCGATGGGGGAGGCGCTCCCCCTGGTGACGGACCTGACCCGAGGGCAGATGGCCGATGCCGTCATCCTCGTCCCGAGCGTGATGTACGGAGATCTCATGGCCGACGCCCTCACACTGACCGGGAAGGGCGGCACCTGTGTCGTCACCGGCGTTGCCCCCCAGTCGCAGACCGAATGCAGTATCAATCTCTTCGAGCTGGCCATGTGGCAGAAGGAGGTCCGTGGCGTGGTCTTCGGAGCGGCAAACCCGCGCTTCGACATTCCCAATCTTCTCGAGCTCTACAAATCGGGCCAGCTGAAGCTGGACGAACTGATCACCCGCACCTACACGCTCGAACAGATCAACCAGGGCTACCAGGACATGCTCGACGGGGTCAATATCCGTGGCGTCATCGCCTTCGACTAGCCGGCGGACCGGGGCGGGTCCGAGCCCGGACGGCGCCGACAGGCGCGCCGGGATGTGGCGACCATTTCCACTACGGACGTTGTGAGCCGCACCCAGGAGCTCCCGGATCGGTCCGCCGAGGAGATGTTCGGTGCCGACGGCACCCCGAGGGTGGTGGTGGTCGGCGCCGGGTTCGGTGGACTCGGGGCGGGTTGCTCGCTGGTCACCCGATGACTCCTCGTCACCGCTGGGTACCGTGATACGAAAAGGCAGGTCAACGCTATGGAAGATCTGATCTACTCCTGCGACGATCATCTGGATCTCAGAGCCGTGCCCCCCCGGTTGTGGGAGTCCCGGTTGCCGAAGCACCTCACCGATTCGGGGCCGCGGGTGGTCGAGCGCGATGGTCAACCGACCTGGGTGTGCAACGACCGCGTCCTCGGCGCCAGTGGACGCCCCCTCAAGAACCTCAGCGCAATCGGACGTGCCGGGCTGGAGGACGACGGGTTCCGGGCCAGCACCACCAAGCTGCGTTTGGAGGACATGGATCGCGACGGCATCTGGGCTTCGGTCATCTACGGTCCGGTTCCCCTCACCCTCTCGATCCCCGAGCCTCACCTCCAGACCGCCTGTTATGCAGCGTGGAACGACTGGGCGGTCGAGGAGTTCAACGCGGCCGCCCCCGACAGGCTGTGCGTCCTCGCCTTCCTGCCCAGTCATTCCCCCGACGCCGCCGTCGCCGAGCTGGAACGCTGCGCCGGGAGTGGCCACCGGGGTGCGCTGATCGATGTGTTCGATTTCGACCCGGGCGATCCGGTCTGGGACCGGCTCTGGGCGGCCGCCGACGCCACCGGGTTGCCGCTCAGCTTCCACATCAAAGGCGGATCGTCGACCAGACTCAGCTACGAGATGGGGAAGTGGAAGTCGGCGGCCTTCGCCTCGATCCTGCCGCTCCAGCTCGACGAGATGCTCGCCATCATGGTGTTCTCCGGGGCCCTCGAACGCCACCCCGGTCTCAAGCTGGTGTTGGCGGAGTGCGGGGTGGGCTGGGTCCCGTACTTCCTGACCAGGATGGACCTCGAATGGCGCAACCTCGGCGGTCAGCTCGACTATGCCCCGTCCATTCCGCCCAGCGAGTTGTTCCGCCGGCAGGTGATGGCCACGTTCGAGGAGGAGGAGCTGGCTTCACAGTTCATTCCGTACCTCGGTGCCGACTCGTGTATGTGGGCATCGGACTATCCCCACACCGACAGCACGTTCCCCGAGTCGCAGCGGGCCATCGAGGAGGCACTGGGATCGCTGTCCGCTGAGGATCGCCGCAAGATCACCGGGCTCAACTGCGCATCGCTCTATCGGTTCGAGCATGCCGGCTGAGCCGGCTGCCGTCACATCGGGCACCGCCATCCTCGGGTTCGACCACGTGGCTCTCCCGATGCAGGAGACGCAGGCCATGATCCGGTTCTACCGAGCCCTCGGATTGGAGGTCGTCGAGCTCCCGCTGTTGGTCCAGGTCCGGCTGGGACATCAGATGATCAACTTCCATCGCCCCGAGCTGTGGTGCGGGGACTTCCGGCTGCGGGCGTCGGAGGCGAGGCCGCCGTGCGGTGACTTCTGTTTCGTCTGGGAGGCCTCGGCGGCGTCACTCCGGGCATGTCTCGAAGGAGCCGGCGCCCCCATCGTCGAAGGTCCGGTCGATCGGCAGGGTGGCCGTGGGACGACCGGCTCGAGCATCTACGTGCACGATCCTGACGGCAACCTCCTGGAGTTCATCAGATACCCGGAGGATGCAGAAGGTGGTGCGTGAGGGCTGTCCGGTCAGTACGTCGACCGATTCGAGCAAGCCGCCGGGAGGTGGCACTTCGCCGATCGCCTGGTCAAGGTCGATCTTGCCGACGACCGGTCGGGTCGCCCAGGCTGAGGGAAGGTTGTGAACAATCGACGAGCGGTCGGGAGATCCGGCCGACGAGGAAGGAACCCACCATGACCGATGCGGCGCAATGGAAGAGGATCAAGCTGTCCAGGGTCGGAGGCACCGCCGTCCTGACGCTCGCCAGCGACAAGGTGAACGCGCTGGATTCGGAGGTCCTGGGTGAGATCGCCTCATCGGTGGAGCTCTGCGAAGAGGATGCCGACATCCGGTCCCTGGTGGTCACCGGGGAAGGCCCGGTCTTTTCCGCCGGGCTCAATGTGAGCGAGGTGCTCGACAATGAGAAGAGCCAGACCGGTGTGCTGCTTGACGCACTGAATGTGGCGCTGATCCGTCTCTTCCGGTTTCCCAAGCCCACCGTCGCCGCCATCAACGGATCCGCGATCGCCGGCGGTTGCATCCTGGCCTGCGCCTGTGACAAGAGGCTCATCTCGGACGAGGCGCGGATCGGGGTCACCGAGTTGCGGGTGGGCGTCTCGTTCCCGACAGTAGCGGTCGAGCTCCTCAAGCATGTCTGCGGGGACCGGGCGGAGCCGTTGATGCTCGACGCCGCCCTGCTCGACGCCGGTGAGGCGTGCCGGCTCGGCCTGGTACACCAGAGCCTGCCCTCGGCCGACCTGGTGCCGGCCGCCATCTCGGCCGCCGAACAGCTGGCGTCGCTCGATGCCCGTGCCTACGCGCTGGCCAAGGAATCATCGAGGCGGGTCGCCTTTCTGGCCATTGGAGATGATGAGAGCCGACGCTTCGACCAGCGGGTGCGCCAGCAGTGGCAGGACGATCAGACCCGGGCGAATCTCGATCGCATCCGCAAGCCGAAGGGTTGAGTGCACCGGGGCGGTTGTTCGGCACACCCCGGCAACCGCTCAGCGCACGGTTCGGAAGAAGTCCTGCAGGTCGCGGCTGAACAGCTCCGGCTGCTCCATGGCCGCGAAATGGCCTCCACGGGGCATCACCGCCCAGTGGGTGATGTTGTACTGCTCTTCCACCCACGACCGGGGCCAGCGGAGCACTTCCTTCGGATAGCGGGCCACACCGGTGGGTATCCCGATGAATGGCACCTTCTCCTTCAGCACGCCACTCCGGTTCGTCTCCCAGTAGAGCCGAGCCGATGACGCGCTGGTCTGGGTGATCCAGTAGACCATCACGTTGGTGATCAACTGCTCTCTCGAGAAGCAGTTCTCCGGATGGCCGTCACAATCGCTCCACGTGCGGAATTTCTCGATGATCCAGGCGAGCAGGCCTGCCGGCGAGTCGTTGAGGGCGACGCCCACGGTCTGGGGCTTGGTCCCCTGCTCGTTGGCGTAGCCGGACTCCTGGCGTTGGAAACTTGCCATGTCGGCCAGGTCCGCCTCCTCTTCGGGGGTGAGCTCGCCGGGGGACTCGGGACGAACGCCGAGCGGCATGTTGAGATGGATGGCGGCACAGTGCTCGGGATCGAGTGCGCCGATCCGGCTCGTCACCTGTGCACCCCAGTCACCACCCTGGGCCCCGTACCGCGGGTAGCCGAGGCGGTTCATGAGTTCGATGAAGGCCAGGGCGATCCGACGTACGTCCCAACCGCGCGTCCGCGGAGGTTCGGAGAACCCGTAGCCCGGCAACGAAGGAGCGACGACATGAAATGCGTCCTCCGCTCGGCCGCCGAAGGCAGGGGGATCGGTGAGTCGCGGGATGACGTCGAGGAACTCGACGATCGAGCCCGGCCAGCCGTGGGTGATGAGCAGGGGGAGGGCATCGGGGTGAGGGGATCGGGAATGAATGAAATGGATGGACTGCCCGTCGATCCGGGTGCGGAAGTGATCGAACCCGTTCAGCCGCTCTTCCTGCGCCCGCCAATCGTAGGTGTGGTTCCAGTATCCGACCAGGTCACGGAGGTATTCGGTGGACATCCCGGCGTCCCAGCCCCCGCCCTCGATCTGGTCGGGGAAGCGGGTTCGGGCCAGGCGGCTGCGCAGGTCTTCGAGGTCCGAATCGTCGACCTCGACGCGGAACGTCTCGATGACCTCGCTCATGGGACCGTCGTTGGTTCACGACCGACGATGCCCACCGACTTGTTCCGACGGGCGCGAGGCCCGCCCGTCGCCGGGACGAAGATGGAGCCAGCCGCATTCATCGAGGTGATCGTAGGCGGCGCCGTTGCCCCGGGAAAGCCGTTCCCGGCTGGCGCCGGTCACCGACCCATCGACTACCCTCAATTCACCCATCGACCGAGCGCAGGAAACTTCGACAATGGACCTCGATCTCACCGCCGAACAGCAGCAGGTTGTCGAAGCCCTTCACGCGCTCCTGGACAGCCGTTGCTCGTCCGATGTCGTTCGGGCCGGCGAGCCGGGCGGCTTCGATCCCGAGTTGTGGGGCGCTCTCGTCGGTCTGACCGGCCCGGCCATCGGGGTCGCCGAAGAGCAGGGCGGCGGAGGAGCCTCGCTGCTGGACCTGGAGTTGATCAGCGAGCAGATCGGAGCCTTCCTGGCTCCGGTGCCCTACATCGAGGGAGCGGTCGCCACCCGGGCGCTGGCCCGGGCCGGCGAGGAGGGGAATGCGAGCCTCGATGCGCTGATCGCCGAGCCGGTGACGGTCAGTACGGTGGCACTCCGTCCTGCCGTCCACGGCACGGCCAAACTGGTCCCGTCGGGAGCCGTTGCCAGCGTGGTCGTCGCCATGGACGCCGACGATCTCGTCGTCGTCCACGACCTCCCCGACAAGCAGCAGCGCCCGAATCTCGGGTGCTCGCCGCTGACGGATCGATCCGTCCGTGTCCCCGACCGATCGGTGCTCGCCCAGGGGGTCGCCGCCCACCGGGCCTTTGACGAGGCCCGCGACGAGTGGCGAGTGCTGATGAGTGGCGCGCTGGTCGGTGTGGGGGAAGCAGCCCTCGCCTTGGGGGTCGACTATGCCAAGGACCGGCACCAGTTCGGCGTGCCCATCGGGTCCTTCCAGTCGATCGCCCGCGATCTGGCCGATGTGGCCACCCTGGTGGACGGGGCCCGCCTCCTGGCTCGCGAGGCGGCCTGGGCGCGAACCGAAGAAGATCAGGATTTCCGGTCGCTGGCCTCGATGGCCTTCCTCTTCGCCACCCGGGCAGCCCGACGGGCCAGCAACGTGGCCCTCCATGTTCACGGCGGCTACGGCTTCACCCTCGAGTACGACATCCAGCTCTACTACCGCCGAGCCCAGGCGTGGCCTCTCAGTATGGGTGATCCGAGGCGAGGGGTGGCCGACCTCGCTGACGCCCTCTTCGGTCCGCCCGAGGTCGCCTGATGGACTTCCGCCTGGGTGCCAAAAGCGACGCCTTCCGTGCCGAGGTGCGCAAATTCCTCGACGAGAACCTCGACTTCGAGGTCATCGAACGGGCGCACGAGACCGGCACCATGCACGACAAGGACTTCCACCGCTCCATCGGTGAACAGGGTTGGATCGCGGCCTCGTGGCCGGCCGAATACGGCGGACAGGAACGGGACCCCTTCGAGATGACCGCCCTGCGCGACGAGCTGCGGATCGCCGGCGCGCCCACCGACGGCATGGGGTTGTCGATGATCGTCTGCCAGACGATCCGCCGGGTGGCCACCGACGAGCAGAAGCGAGACTTCATCCCCCGTGCCCTGGCCGGTGAGATCATCATGTCACTCGGCTACAGCGAGCCGGACTCGGGGTCCGACGTGGCCTCGATCAAGACCCGCGCCGTCCGCGACGGGGACGAATGGGTCATCAACGGACAGAAGATGTTCACCACGCTCGCCCACGTGGCGAATTACGTGTTTCTCCTGGCCCGGACCAATCCGGACGTGGCCAAGCACCGGGGATTGACCATGTTTCTGGTCCCCTTGGACTCGCCGGGCATCGAGATCCACCCGGTCCACACGGTCGGTGGAGAGCGGACGAACGCGACCTTCTACAACGATGTCCGGATCAGCGACCACTTCCGTATCGGTGAGGTCGACGGGGGCTGGAACGTCATGACCGTCGCGCTCGACCTTCGAGCGCGGCGGCTTCGGCCTGAGCGACTCCGATCGGGTCTGGGAACAGGCCGTCGACTGGGCGAAGACCACCCGCCGTGACGACGGTACCCGGGTGATCGACGATCCCTTCGTACGCCAGCGGCTCGCCGCCATGCGGATGAACAACGAGGTGGCCAAGCTGCTGGCCTATCGAACGTCCTTCGTGGCCGCCAGCGGCAGGCTTCCGGGAGTGGAAGGGTCGATGCACAAGCTCTTCTACGCAGAATCGATGACCGCCGATTCGGCAGAACTGGTCGACATGCTCGGTGCTGAAGGCGTGCTCAAGCGTGGCGACGACGACGCTCCGGCTGACGGATGGATCGAACACCTCTTCCGGCATGCGGCGGTGACCACGATCTACGGGGGGACCAGCGAGATGCAGCGATCGATCATCGCCGAGCGGGGACTGGGTCTCCCGCGGTCGGGCCGCTGACTCCGATCCGGCGCGCCGCCTCCGACGGCTGACCTTCGACCACCACCCGCAAACAGGGTTCTCCCCCGGTGGCCGCAAGGGGAGCCGAGCGCCCTCACTGAAGAACCCGAGTTCAACGGGTCAATTACTCTGTCCCTTGGCTCGGGGTTCGGATCAGTCCCCCTCGGAAGGAGGGGCCGTACCCATTGCAGCGGATACCACACTCTCCTACACTGCAAGCGGTGTAATCATCGCCGGCGGGCCGGTCCGTTGGCCGTCGAGCCCACCACCCACGGCCCAGAGAAGCGAGGATTTCATGAGCAGGTATGAAGGCCCGATATTCGACGCCGACAACCACCTCTACGAGACCGAGGATGCACTGACCCGCTACCTCCCGAAGCAGTTCGAGGGCTTCGTCAAGTACGTGCAGGTCAAGGGGCGGACCAAGATCGCCATCAACAATCACATCAGCGAGTCGATCCCCAATCCCACCTTCGAGGTCGTGGCCCCGCCCGGTGCCTTTGCCGACTACTTCTCGGGGAACAACACCGAAGGCAAATCACTCCGGGAGATGGCCGGCACGCCCATGCGGGCCATCGATGCCTTCCGATCGGCCGGACCCCGCCTCGCCCTTCTCGATGAGACCGGTGTGGATGCAGCCCTGATGTTCCCCACCTTGGCCAGCCTCATCGAGGTCAATCTGCTGGACGACCCGGAGATGACCTGCACGGTCATCCACTCCTACAACCAGTGGCTCCACGACGAGTGGACCTTCGACTATCACCAGCGGATCTTCGCCACGCCGGTGGTGAACCCCTGCCTGCCGGAGCGTGGGATCGCGGAGCTCGAATGGGTGCTCGAGCGCGGAGCAAAGGTGGTCCTGCTCCGGCCGGGCCCGGTCGCCGGCACCCGGGGGACCCGGTCTCCCTTCCTCCCCGAATTCGACGGGTTCTGGCGGAAGGTGGCCGAGTCCGGGGTGCTGGTGGCCATGCACGCCTCGGACTCCGGATACCAACGCCATGCCAACGAATGGGAGGGTGACGGACGCGACATGGAGCCGTTCGCCCCCCGGCCGTTCACCGACGCCGTCAACACCGGGAGGCCGATCAGTGATGCGGTGTCGTCGGCGATCTGCCACGGGATGTTGAGCCGATTTCCGACCGTCCGCCTGATGAGCGTGGAGAACGGCGGGAGCTGGGCCCTTCCCTGCCTCAAGGGCCTCGAGAAGACATATGGAAAGATGCCCAACGCCTTCCTCGAACACCCCCGCGAGGTCTTCCTCCGCAATATCTACATCAACCCCTTCTGGGAGGACTCGCTCGAAGCCCTGATCGATGTGATGACCCCGGAGCACATCCTCTTCGGGTCGGACTATCCGCACCCGGAGGGGCTGGCGGAGCCCTTCGAGTGGGCCGAGGAAGTGTCGAACCTCTACCCGCCGGCGGCGGTCCACAAGATCATGGGGGGCAACATGTTCGAGCTCATCGGGTTGAAGGAGCCGGCCTGAGTACGTTCCCGGGCTTCGGGTCAGGATTCTCGCTCAGGAAGACCGAGAGACAGTCCCTCCCTTGTGACTTGGCCTGGTAGAGGGCGATGTCCGCGTCCCGGAGCAGTTCGGTGGCCGAGGGTCGCAATCCGATGGCGATCCCGATGCTGGCCGTCACCGTCAGCGGGCCGGCCACCCCTTCGATCTCGAACGGGGCCCGAAGGACCGACAGGAGCCGGCCGGCGACCATCTCCGGGGCGGTGGCCGCGTTGCCCCCGTCGACGAGCACGACGAATTCGTCGCCACCGAGCCGGCCGACGCTGTCGCTGGCCCGCATGGCCGCGGCCAGGCGGCTCGCGACCTCTCTGAGCACCTGGTCCCCGACGCTGTGTCCGAGCGTGTCATTGATGTCCTTGAACCCGTCGAGGTCGATGAACAGGGCCGCCACCGGTGCCGGACTGCGGCGGGCCCGAGCGAGCATCTGCTCGGTCCGGTCGAGGATCAACGAGCGGTTGGGCAGCCCGGTCAACGCGTCGTGGACCGCCTGATGCCGGATCTGGTCGACCAGAATGGCGTTGCTGATCGAAATCGAGGCTTGGGCCGCCAATCCCTTGATGCGGTCGACGAGATGTGGAGTGATGGCCAGGCGCTCGGGGTCGCTGGTCACGCCGGCCACCATGTACCCGATGACCCGTTCGGCTGAATGGATGGGCGCGATGATCGCCGCCGTCGTCCCGAAATCCGAGGGGAACTGGCTGACCACCCCGTTCTCGAAGACCGCATCGGCGCACACCGTGGTGTCGAATGGGGCCGATCGGAGCGTGGCGATGGCCTCGTCCGGGTAGCCCGACGACGCCACCAGGCGGAGATCGCGATCACCTGGCAATTCCTGGTCGGTCCCGTCGAGGAAGGGCTCCTCCCGGCTGATGTCATCGAGGAAGAGGGCGACCCGGTCGCAGTCGATGAGGGCGGGGACGGCCTGGACCACCCGGAGGACCATTTCATCGGTGTTCTCTATCTCGGCCAGCGAGCTGGTCAGGGCCAGCAGGACCTGGGCCGTGTTGGCCTCACGGCGGGCGCTCTCCAGGGCGTCGGCCGAATCGAGGGTGGCCGCGGCCAGCCGCGCGGAGGTGTTGAGCGCTCCCCGCAGTTGCGAAGCGAACACCCCGCCCTGGCCCTCGACGGCCAACACTCCATAGCGCCGACGGGCCGAAGCCACTTCCACTGTGCACACCTCCTGGCGGACCTCGTCACCGTCCAGGAGCTCCCCGGCCAGTGAGGAGGCCTCGGCCTCGGTGAGTCCTTGCGCATAGATCCGTCGGGAAACCGCCGGACGGGCTTCCAGGGCGAGCAGGGCGCCTCCGGCGCCGACGACCCGCTGGGATGAGCCCACAATTCCTTGGAGCACATCCTCGTACCGCTCGTTGGTGGCCAGGTCCTCGATCATGTCGTGCACCTGGCTGAGACGGGTCTCGAGAAGCTGTGTCCGCATTTCGAGGAATTCGATCCGTGACGTCTCGTCGTCGGACTGCCAGGACAACCGGAAGAGGCATGCCGGGTCACCTTTGCATTGGCACTCCACCTCGGTGACATCCCCGGCCGGGAGACCGAAGACCATGGGGATGACCGCCAGCAGTCCGATGGCAAACTCGCAGAACTCGGGGTACGGGTCGAACCCGCCGATAAACCATTCGCGTATGGTCCACTCATTTGCGTCAATCTCGGTGGTCTCATACCCCCGTATGGGAAGGAACGGATTTTCGGTGCTGTTGGTGCTGAACAGGCTCGAAGGAGATCCAAAAGCCTGCGCCGTCTCGACCAGTTCCGTATTGCCAATGAGGACCGAACGGAGGCCCGATGCCCCGGGATGCGAGCGGGAGTCCAAGCTGCGTCTGGCCTCCTGGAGAAGAGATCTGAACTGCTCATAGGAGCTCCAGGACGAGGTATCACAGAGCTCTTCGAGGGTGCGGGTCTCTCCGCACCTGGACAGCATCTCCTGGACCCCGTCGGCCGACAACTCTTCGATCAGCGGCTTCAACAGCATCTGGGTATAGAGACCAGCTACATGGTGATCGGTTGGGGAATTCCTCGCCACTCCCATCCTTCCAGTTTCGGCGGTATTCTCCCGCCGCTTTAGGAATTGGCACGTTCGGAAAAATGGGTCGAATCCGCTGGTGGATGGCCTTGTGCCGGCCGGAACGGGCAGCCGGAGGTCGCCCCCGGGGGCGCGGGCGCCCTCCGGGGTGCATCGTGGGTCAGGTCGGGGATCGCCGGCCGGCGGCCGGCCTCTGGTCGGGGGCGAAGCCGCGGACCATGTTGTCCTGCACGAAGGAGCCGACCAGCCGCCCGTCGGCGGAGAAGATGTTGGCTCGTCCGTAGGTACGGCCCCGGCCGGCATACGGACTTTCGTGAGCCAGCAGGTGCCACTCCCCGGCATCGACCGGTTCGTGGAAGGTGAGGGTGTGGCTCAGCACGCTGGTGGAGATGGAGACGTGGGCCATCGACTGTCCGACGCCGGGGTGGGGTCGCATCGCCGTCCCGATGAGGAAGCCGTCGGTGGCATAGGCCAGAAGGGCCTGGCCGAGGACTCCGTGGGCCTCGGCCCCCGGAAAGCGGACCCACACGGCCAACTCGGGCGGCCCGATCTCGTCCGGGTCGGAGATATCGACCCCTCCGACCACCCGGATCTCCCAGAAGCCTTCCCCCCCGATCGGACCGGCGTCATCGGGCGAACCGACGTCGGGGGCCTCGGTCCCGTGTCGGATGAGGTCCGGCTCGACCGCGCTCAGCAGGACCAACGACCGCGTGCACAGCCGCTCACCCTGGCGGACGGTGACCGTGGCGCTGGCCAGCGCCCGGCCCACGTGCATGGGATCCACCTCGATGTCCAGCGGTTGGTCGAGTGCGCCCGCTCGGGAGAACACGGTGTGGATGGACTTGACCTCCTTGGAGGGATCCACGGTCGACGCGGCCACGATCGACTGGGCCAGCAGTTGCCCGCCGAAGACGACGCCCCCCAACCCGGCCGTGAAGTTCCGGGCCCGGAAATGCCCGTCGTCCAGCGGTTCGAGATCGAGCACGTTCACCAGGTCGGCTAGTTCGGTCATGCTGCTCCTCCGGGGTGGCTCATCGGCGGCCACCGGACCGGGTTCGCCGCATTCGGGATCATGGCACAGGGGTCGGAGGTCGGGCAGGCGGTTTCGGCCCCATGGCCCCTAGCCGATTCGGTGTATCATCGCTCCGAAAACTTCCGTCTCCGACCGACGAAATGATCGGGGACGCACCTGTTGGGATGGCTCGACAGGTGAGCCGGATCCCCGGGGCCGGATCCGGCATCTGCGGGTGGCCCGGTGGAACCAGTCGTGCACAGTACCCGGGCTGTGAACGTGTCGACCGGGTCGTCCGGTGAGTAGCGAAGGCCCGAGCGAGGGAAAGGACCATCGATGGAGATGAAGGCCGGGACACGGCTGCGGAGCGCGGTGGGGACGACCGAGGTGGTGGTCATCCGGGCGCCGGACCACCCGTCCACGCTGACCTCGGGCGGCGTCCCCATGGTCGGCCCGGACGAGGAGGTGTCGGCCACCGACATCCTCCCGGGTGCCGAGGGAACGGTCCTGCTGGGCAAGCGCTACGTCGACCCGGCGGACACCATCGAGGTCCTGTGCTCCAAGCCCGGCGAAGGCGTGCTGGCTCTCGACGGCGAGGTCCTCGACGTCAAGAGCGCCAAGCCCCTTCCTTCCTCGGACTGACCCTGCACCATGCATCTCGGCCTCGTACTCGACATGGCCCAGTCCGGCCTGGCCGACCGGGGTGCGGTGACCTTCGGCGACCGGACCTTCGACCACGGCATGCTGATCGAATATTCGTGGGCCGCGTCGTCGTACTTCAGCGACCTCGGCGTCCCCTCGGTCATCTACCTCGGGAGCAACCACTTCGCCTACCCGGTGGCGCTGTTCGGAGCGGCCGGCGCCGGGGTGCCGTTCATTCCTCTCAACTACCGGCTGGGAGCCGAGCAGCTTGCCGCCCAGTACGAGGCCCACGTCGGATCGTTCGTGATCTACGAGGGTGAACCGCCGCCCTTCGCCGATCCTGCCCGGTCAGCCGAACGCCAGGACTTCGTGGACTCGCTCCGCCCGGATGGCTCCGAGTCGCCGTTGCCGCCGGACCCGGATCTTCCGTGCGTGCTGCTCTACACCAGCGGCACCACCGCGGCCCCGAAGGCGGCCGTCCTCCGTCACCGCCACCTGATGTCGTATCTCCTCGGCACGGTGGAATTCGCCAGTGCCGAAGAAGGCGACGCCACGCTGGTGTCGGTCCCGCCCTACCACGTGGCCGGCGTGGCCAACCTCTTGAGCAATCTCTACGCCGGCCGCCGGATCATCTACCTGGACCGTTTCGATCCGGAGACCTGGCTGCAGATCGTCCGCGACGAGAAGGTCACCCAGGCCATGGTGGTCCCGACCATGCTGGCCCAGGTCGTCAGCCATCTCGGAGACGCCGAGGACGCCGACACCCCGAGCCTCCAGACCCTCTCCTACGGCGGCGCCCGCATGCCGGCGCCGGTGCTGAACCGGGCGCTGGAGCTGTTTCCGACCACCGGATTCGTCAACGCCTACGGCCTCACCGAGACGAGCTCGACCATCGCCCTGCTCGGTCCGGAGGACCACCGCGCCGCCTTCGAGTCCGAGGACCCGCAGGCCCGGGCCCGCCTCGGCTCGGTCGGTCGCCTGGTGCCCGGGATCGAGCTCGAGGTCCGCGACGAGGACGGTACCGTGCTCGGACCGGGCGAGACCGGGCTGTTGTTCCTCCGCGGCGAACAGATCTCCGGTGAGTACGCCGGGGTGGCCGTCCTCGATGACGATAGGTGGTTCCCGACCCGGGATCGCGGACGGATCGATGCCGACGGGTACCTGTTCGTCGAGGGGCGGGCCGACGACACCATCATCCGCGGCGGCGAGAACATTGCCCCCGCGGAGATCGAGGACGTGCTCGTCTCCCACGACGGCATCGTGGACGCGGTGGTGGTCGGGGTCCCTGACGAGCAGTGGGGTCAGCGGTTGATGGCCGTCGTCGTGGCCGAACCCGGTCATGACACCGACCCCGAGGAACTCCGCGACCTGGTGCGAACCCGTCTCCGGTCGTCCAAGACACCCGAAGTCATCGAGTTCTGGCCCGAACTTCCGCGGACCGACACCGGCAAGCTCCTCCGGAGGACCGTGGTTGCCCGACTGACCGACGCCTGAGCTGGCGAGGCCCGACGGGCCGCAACCGGCGACGGACTAATCGACGATGGTGATGGCCACCTTCGGGCAGGAGCGGGCGGCCTCGTTGACCTTGTCCCGCAACTCCTCGGGCGGCTCCTCCTGGAGTACGTAGAGAAAGTCGTCGTCCCGCACTTCGAAGACCTCGGGGGCGGCGGCCATGCACAAGGCGTTGGACTCACACAGATCGAAGTCGACGATCACCCGCATGGCCAGCAGTGTATCCATTGGCGATCGATGCGTTGACGAACCCCCGAGGTGGCTCGGCGGCGGTCATGACCCGGGGATGCGGGCGGGCTCGCCCTCGAACACGGTGAAGGTCGAGCCGGTCACCTCCACCACCGGCGCCTCCGCCGGCCCGGTCCGCAGTCCTTGGATATGGGCCTCCAGATCAGCCATCGACTCCCACTTCTCGATGAGCCGGACCAAATCGGACTCCTGGGCATCGGCCGAGAAGGCGTACTCGAGGCACCCCGCCTCGTTGCGTGTCCTCTCCACCTGCTCGAGCTTGGAGCTCATGAATCGCCCCCGCTGGTCAGGTGGAACATGGTAGGTGCCCATCACGATGATCAACGAGGAACTCCTTCGGTGGCTCGGCTGGTTTCCGACCAGCCATACTACGGTCACATCACCGATCGTGGTCAGAAGGAGAATGCCCATGGAACCGTCGGCCTTCGTCGATCGTCCGGACTACCGCGTCGATATCCTGGCCCGCCGCAACCGGGTGACCGTGTCCGCCGGCGGCGAGGTGCTCGCCGACAGCGAGCGGTGCCTGCTGGTCGACGAGCAGGATCACGGCCTGGTCTTCTACTTTCCCCCCGACGACGTACGGCTGGACCGGTTCGGACCCGATGACCGGACGACCCGGTGCCCGTTCAAGGGCACGGCGACCTATCGCCGGTACCAGGCGCCCGGCGAAGAGGTGCTGGTGTGGTCCTACGAAGAGCCCTATCCGGAGGTGGGCCGCCTGGCCGGTTACGTGGCCTTCTTCCAGGACACGGTCCAGGTCCGGATCGGGGTGGCCGACCCTCCCGTCTCCGGACGATGAGCGGTCCGCCGCCCTCGGCGGCACGGGCGTCGTCGCTGGAACGGATGCTCGAGATCTTCGACGTCGCGCCGGCCGGCGACGGTCGGTTCACCGGGGTCAGCGACGGGGGAGGCCGACGGGTGGTCGACGGCAGCCAACTGCTGGCCCAGGCCGTCGTGGCCTCCTCGAAGACCTTCCCCCATCACACCGCTCGCTCGGCCCATGCGGTGTTCTTCCGGGTCGTCGACGACCATCACGCACTCGTGTTCGACGTGGACGTGCTCCACGACGGCCGAACCTTTGCCAGCGCCGTGGTGGCTGTCGTCCAGGAGGGACGACGGTGTGCTTCGGTGACCGTCCTGCTGGACGTGGTCCACCTCGACCTCATCAGGCATGGGGCGGTCATGCCGCCGGTCGGTCCGCCGGTGGACGCCAATCCGTGCCCGATGCCCATGGTCGGGCGCGAGCTGCGGCTCGACGGCGTGCGCGACCCGAACGACCCGGACGAGGTCGGTCCTCCGATCCTCGACGCGTGGGTTCGGTACGCGCTCGTCCCGGCAGAGGACGCGTTGGCCAAGGCGTTGATCGCCCATTTCACCGGGCATCTGTCCATCTCGGCCACCATGCGGGCCCACCGGGGAGTAGGCACATCGATGGCCCATCACGAACTCTCCACCGGCGTCATGGCCATTGCGGTGACCTTTCACGAACCGGTGCAGTGGGATGGCTGGCTCCTCTACCACCACGAGAGCGTGCAGGTCGGTGGGGGCATGTCGCTCGTCCGTGGCCAGGTGTTCACCGAGCAGGGCGGGCTGCTGGCCTCCTTCTCCCAGGACGGGATGATCCGTGCCTTCGCCCCGGATGCCTCCGAGCGCGCCAAGCCGGTGGCCCGACGCCTCTGACCGGCGCGCCGGCCGAGCGGCGATCCGGGCACCTTCACCGTGGCACGATGAGTTCGACACGACGGCCACGTCTTATTCAGGAACGCATCGTTACCAGTGAAGGAGCACACCATGGGCAAACTCATCGTGACCGAGTTCGTGACCCTCGACGGAGTGGCCCAGGCGCCCGGAGGGCCCGACGAGGACCGCGAAGGGGGCTTCGCCCACGGCGGGTGGCAGGCCCCGGTGGCGGACGAGGAGTCGGGCGAGGTCATCTTCGAGCAGGCGAGCAGCATGGACGCCCTCCTTCTGGGCCGGAGAACCTACGAGATCTTCGCCGACTCCTGGCCGCACGCCTCGCCGGAGGTCCCGTTCACCGGTCTGCTCAACGGCGTCCCCAAATACGTTGCCAGCCGCACCCTCTCCGGCCCGCTCGCCTGGCAGGGTTCGACGCTCATCACCGGCGACCTCGCCGAGCACGTCACCGCCCTCAAGGGGCGCGTCGATGAAATCCACGTCATCGGGAGTCTCGACCTCGTGCAGTCCCTGCTGCGCCTCGGCCTGGTCGACCGGATGAACCTATGGGTGTACCCGTTGCTGCTGGGCCGCGGCAAGCGGGTGTTCGCCGACGGGACCATGCCCACCGCGCTGCGCCTCACCGAATCGGTCACCTATCCGAGCGGCGGCCTTCACCTGGTCTATGAGACCGCGGGTGTTCCCACGTACGGAACCATGGGCGGCGAGGAGTAGGACCCACAACTCCGGCGCCGGGGCCGATTCGGCTAAAATAAACCAACCGGTCGGTACACGAATCGTGGTCACCGTGTGCGACGGGTGCGACCGGAAGGGGAGGCAGCGTGACGAATCGGTGGACCCAACGCCCGGCCGGCTCGACCTGGGGCGATTGGGGCGACGATGACGAACTCGGCCGGATCAACCTGCTGACTCCGGCCAAGGTGCTCGAAGGGGTGCGGGAGGTCGAGGCCGGCGTCAGCTTCTGTCTGAGCCTTCCCCTCGACTACCCCGGCGGAACGGCCCTGAACCAGCGGCGCTACCCGCCGGTGCTGACGCCGACCGAGGACATGAAGCACGTACCCGACAGCTTCTACAACATCCACATGAGTCAGATGGACGAAGGCGGCCCTCGCTTCGTCGATGTGTGGGCCGACGATCAGGTGACCCTCTCCCTGCAGTACTCGACCCAGTGGGACTCGCTGGCCCACGTCGGTGCCGAATTCGACGCCGACGGCGACGGGGTCGAGGAGCCGGTGTACTACAACGGCTACCGGGCCGGGGTCGACCTGGTCGGACCGAAGCCCGACGCCGCCGGGGACGGTGGAGGGCATCTGTGCTTCGCCCACCACCTGGGCATGGAGCACATGGCCTCTCAGGGCGTGCAGGGTCGTGGCGTCCTGGTCGACCTGGCCCACCACCTGGGCCACGACTGGCGGGGCGTGGATCGGAAGACGCTTGAGGAGATCATGGCGGCGGACAACGTCGTGGTCGAACCGGGCGACATGCTCCTGCTCCACACCGGCTTCGCCACCGAGATCCTCAGCTGGAACCGCGATCCGGATCCCGTGAAGATCCACACGCTGTGCTCCTATCTCGACGCACGGGACCCTTCGCTGCTGGAGTGGATCGCCGAGTCGCAGATCGCCGCGCTGGTGGCGGACAACTACGCCGTCGAGGGGCTGGTCGGGAGGGATCGGGACCAGAGCCGGCATTCGCTGCTCCCGATCCACCACCTCTGCCTCTTCCGGCTCGGTGTACCCCTCGGGGAGATGTGGTATCTGCATGAGCTGGCCGCCTGGCTGCGCGAGCATGATCGGAGCCGGTTCCTGCTCACCGCCCCGCCGCTACGGCTGCCCGGGGCCGTGGGCTCCCCGCTGACGCCGGTCGCTACCGTCTGACCAAGGTCGACATCGGACGGCGTCTCATGGGTCGGTTGCCGCGGCTGTTGACGAACGGGCCAGCCTGAACGCCTGGTAGCCGTTCTCCCGGACATCGGCGATCACCGAGAAGAGCTTGGGGCGGCCTCCCGAGTTGAGGAGGTACCGGCGGGGTTTGCCGGGGATGTTGCTTCCGAAGAAGTAGCTCGACTCCCCGAACGGCGACGACTTGGCTCCGGAGTCGATCATCGCCGTCCACTCCGCCTCGGCTTCGGGGGTCACTTCGATGATGTCGTAGCCGTGGTCGCGTAGGTAGATGAGGGTGTCGGTCACGAAATCCACCTGATCACCGTTGTACCGCGGATTGTTGCCGGCGGCAGCGTGCGGCCCACCGGGGAAGAACAGATTCGGATAGCCCGTGCTCTGGACGCCGAGGAAGGTCCGCGGGCCTTCGGCCCAGTATTCCTCGAGCGGGAGTCCATGTCGGCCGCGGATTCCCATCCGGTTGAGAGCACCGGTTCCGAAATCGAACCCGGTCGCCCACACCACGATGTCGAACTCCTGTACGCCTTCGGCTGTCTCGATACCGTCTGCAGTCATCCGCAGGATCGGGGTCTGCCCGAGGTCGACCAGCGAGACCTTCGGATCGTTGTAGGACTCGAAGTAGCCGGTCACGAAAGGAGGTCGCTTCGCCGCGTACAGGTGGTCCTTCGGTATCAGCTTCTCGGCCGTCGCAGGATCGTCGACGATGCCCCGGATCTTGTCGGCGAGGAACTCGCACCACTCCTGGTTGGCGCCCTGGTCGAACAGCAGGTCGGTGTAGTTGCTGGTGAGTTTCGAAAAGCCCGGGCTGTTCCACATCTTCTCGAAGAAGGCACGTCGCTCCTCCGGCGAGTCATCAGTGGTGGCCCGATCGTGGGTGGTGTGGAGAAAACCGCTCACCGACCGGTTGAGCGTCTCCCGGATCATCTCGAAGTCGGCCCTCAGCCGAAGCTGCTCGTCGGGTGTGATCGGCGCGTTGTTCAGCGGGGTGCACCAGTTGGCGGTGCGTTGGTACACCGTGAGCGAGGCCACCGTGTCGACGATGGAGGGGATCACCTGGACCCCGCTCGAACCGGTGCCGATGACCGCCACCCGCTTGCCGGCGAAGTCGACCGGCTCCGACGGCCACAGTCCGGTGTGGTACGACTCACCCTGGAAATCCTCCCGTCCGGGCACGTGCGGGAAGAACGGAACCGAGAGAACCCCGGTGGCGGCGACGAAGAACCGGGCCCGGAACTCGGTACCATCGCCGACCACCACCGACCACGTCCCCGAACGCTCGTCGTACTCGGCCGAGGTGACCCGGGAGTCGAACCGGATGTGGCGGCGAAGGTCGAACCGGTCGACCACGTGGTTGAGATACTGCTCGATCTCGGGTTGCTGGGCGAAGTGCTCCTGCCACTCCCATTCGTCGAAGAGCTCCCGGGAGAAGAGGTAGGCGTAGGTGTAGCTCTCCGAGTCGAAGCGTGCTCCCGGATAGCGGTTCCAGTACCACGTACCCCCCACGCCGTGGCCTGCTTCGAGCACCGTGACGGAGAATCCGGCGTCGAGGGCGCGGTAGGCCTGGTAGATGCCGGTGATCCCGGCACCGACCACCAACACGTCGACCTCGGTGGCGGGTCGGCGCGAGCTGTCGTCGACCTCGGATTCGGGGGTTTCCATGCGTCTCCTTCGCTCGTCCGCCGCAGATGGAGCCCGGGCGATCGAGAGGGCACACCTCGCCGGCTGCTCCGGACCGGCGATGGATTGCGGCCTCAGGAGGGGAGTAGCCGGCGTGGCCCCAACCCGAGTCGCCCTCGGCCCCGACGAGCACGGGGCCGGTTTATTGTGCTGACCGGTTGGTATATTATCGCGTCACCATACTCCGAGGAAGAAGGGCGCGCGCGCGTGGCCATCACGGATCAGAACCGGTCAGCGCTGAAGGTCCCTTATGCCATGGAGGTGGCGGACCGGGTCCGCAAAGAGCGGTACTTCGACCCGGACTTCTACCAGATGGAGGCCGAGTTGCTGTGGCCCCGGGTCTGGCAGATGGCGTGCCGGCTCGAGGAGATCCCCCAGCCGTACGATTTCGTCGAGTACCAATTCCTCGACCAGTCGGTCATCGTGGTTCGCACCGGCGACATGGAGGTGCTGGCGTTTCAGAACGCCTGTCGGCACCGGGGGGTCCGGCTCGTCGAGGGCCGGGGGACCTGTGAGGCCGGCTTCATCTGCCCGTTCCACGGTTGGTGTTACGGAGCCGATGGCACCAACACCTTCGTCACCAGGGCGAAGACCTTCTCCGAGCACAACCTGCACGATCTCGATCTCACGCCGGTGCAGTGCGAAACGTGGGGTGGATGCGCGTGGATCAACCTCGACGACGAGGCGCCACCGTTGAAGCAGTGCATCGAACCGTTCGCCACCATCCTCGACGCCTGGAAGGTGGAATCGCTGCGCACCGAATGGTGGTACGCCTGCCGCCTCCCGGTGAACTGGAAGCTCGCCCAGGAGGCGTTCGTGGAGATGTACCACGTGGTCGAGACGCATCCTCAGCTGGTCATCCCCGGAAGATACGGGGTGCGTGAGGGTGAGGCGATCGATCCCCGCGCCTACATCGATGCCGACATCCACTACCTGCGCACGATGAGCGAGGGCATGGCCGGCATGGTCCATGCCAATGACGTCCGGATCGCCGAGGGGCTCCGGGACATGGAACTTCCCGACGACCCGATGGCGGCCGTCTCGGCCTGGAACCGGGCGCTCAACGACTCGGTCGTGAGCTGGCACCGGGAGGCGGGCTGTGACGTCCCCGACCTCAACCAGCTCGATGAGCACAAGATCAACGAGCCGATGGGCTACTGCTTCCCCCACTACCTGGTGCTGCCCATGTACAGCAGCGCATCCTCCTACCGGTTCCGCCCGTTGGGGCCCGAGGAGACCCTGATGGAGATCTGGTCCCTCACCCGTTACCCGGAGGGAATGGAGCGGGACCGGCCGACGCCGCCCGAAGTGTGGGAGTGCAACGACCCACGGTGGCCACCCATCCTGGCCCAGGACTTCTCGAACCTGCCCAAGCAGCAACGGGGCCTGCACGCCCGGGGCTTCGAGTACATGCGCCTGTCCGAACGGCTCGAGGGGCACATTTCGAACTACCAGCGGACCATCGACGGCTTCCTGGCCGGACTTCCTTACGAGGAGCTGCTCCCGGCGTTGCAGTCGGTCAACGTGAACCCGCTGGACAAGCCGGTCCTCGACATCGGTTTGTGACTCTGCGACCCGAAAGGACTACCGAGTGATCTTCATCGTCGTCAAGAATCCGGTGCGCCCCGAGTTTGCCGATGACTGGGTCGATCTCGTCGAGGAGTTCACCACGGCCAGCCGAGCCGAGCCGGGCAACATCCTCTTCGAGTGGTACCGGAGCGTCGAGGATCCCAACACCTACGTGCTGGTCGAGGCGTTTCGGGACGCTGCCGCCGGAGAGGCCCACGTCCAGTCGGATCATTTCCGGACGGCGACCGGTCAGCTCCGGAAGTGGCTTGCCGCGGTGCCTGAAATCGTGCATGTCGAAGCTCCCGGTGACGGCTGGGCGAAGATGGGCGAAGCGTAGGAGAGGGCCCGCCTTCGCGTGACCCCTCAATCGGGCACCGACTTCTCCGTTCCTTCGTACTGGTTCAGGTAGCGGGCCACCAGCTCACGCGTCTCGGCGTGGCCGGCGGACATCCCCAGGGCCTCTTCCATCACCAGGATCTGCGAAACGCTGGTGATCAGGACCATGACCGCCACCGGCGGGAACATCGCGGTGTCGATTCCGTGCTCCTCCATGGCCTCGGTGAGCACCTCGGTCTGGCGGCTGCGGAAGGTCTCGGCGTACTGGGCGATCTCCGACCGTATCGATTTGTGGTGGTTGGCCAGGGCGGCGAACTCCATCGCCAACGCCGTACCGGTCGGGTCGTTGCCGAATGCCCAGAGCGCCCGCAGCGGTTGACCCGAGGTGAGCGCTTCTGCCTGCCGCTCGAGGCCCTCCTCGGCGCGGCGGCGGAATGCAGCCAGGAACAGATCGTCCATGGTCCGGAAGTAGTAGTGGACGAGTTGCGGCTTGAGGCCGGCCCTTTGGGCGATCCGTCGCGAGCTCACGGCGGCATAGCCCTCTTCCAACATGATCTGCTCGGTGGCGTCGAGTAGTGCGGCGCGGCTCTTCGAGTTCTCAGCCCCGATCCTGCGGTTTGAAGCCATGGTCGTCCACCTGCTGGTCGTCCGACAGAGAGATGCCGGAGGCGCTCAGCATCCCAGAGTGCGATCGGGGCCGGCCACACCGGACCGGTTGACCTCGCCCGGCGCTGGTGCTAAGCAGTCGCTCAGCATTGGCGTCGTACGATCGGAGCGGCATGGGCAACTACGAATCGGTTGACTTCTTCACCGACGAGTCACTCATCGAGGACCCCTACCCCTACTTCGAGCACCTGCGTGCGCAAGTGCCCGGTGGTGGCGATGCCGCACTACGGGGTCGTGGCCGTGTCGGGCTACGAGGAGGCGACCGAGGTCTACCGGAACATCGACACGTTCTCGTCCTGCAACTCGGTGGTCGGTCCGTTCGCCACCTTCCCGGTGCCGCTCGAAGGGGACGATGTCGGGGCCGTCATCGACCGCCACCGCGATCAGCTCCCCATGAACGAGCACATGGTGACCATGGACCCGCCCATGCACACCCGGGAGCGGGCGCTGCTGATGCGACTGTTGACCCCCAAGCGTCTGAAGGAGAACGAGGCGTTCATGCGGCGCGTCGTCGACCAACAGCTCGACGAGTTCATCGCGGCGGGCCACTGCGAGTTCATCGGCGCCTATGCCCAGCCGTTCGCCATGCTGGTGGTCGCCGACGTCCTGGGTGTTCCCGAGGCCGATCACAGTACCTTTCGCCACTTCTTCGGCCTGGCCGCCACACCCGGCGGGATCTCCTCGTCCGGCCAGGACGGTGCCGACAACGAGGACGCCAACGGCCCCTCAACATGCTCGACTCGCTCGACGACTGGTTTGCCAGGTACATCGAGGACCGGCGACGAGAACCACGGCACGATGTGCTGACCGACCTCGCCCTGGCCAACTACCCCGACGGGTCGACTCCCGATGTGGACGCGGTCGTGCGGACGGCGACGTTCCTGTTTGCCGCCGGCCAGGAGACAACCGCCCGACTTCTCGCCACCGGGCTCAAGTACCTCGCCGAGTATCCGGAGCTCCAGGACGAGCTCCGGGCGCACCGCGACCGCGTCCCTGACTTCATCGAGGAGGCACTCCGGATCGAAAGCCCGGTGAAGGCCGACTTCCGGCTGGCCCGGAGGGCCGCCAGCGTCGGGGGAGTGGACATCGCCCCCGGTACCCCGGTCATGTTGTTGAACGGGGCGGCCAACCGCGACCCACGGCGGTTCGAGTGCCCGGCCGAGTTCCGGGTCGACCGACCGAACTCCAAGGAGCACCTGGCCTTCGGACGGGGAGCCCACTCCTGCCCCGGCGGCCCTCTGGCCCGGGCCGAGGGCCGCATCAGCATCGACCGGATCCTCGATCGGATGCAGGACATCAAGCTCTCAGAGGAGCATCACGGGCCGCCCGGGGATCGTCGCTTCGAGTACGAACCGACCTGGGTGCTCCGTGGCCTCCACGACCTGCACATCGAATTCACACCCCTGGAGTCGCCGAAATGAGCGGGCGGGTGGCCGTCGTGACCGGGGCTGCCTCGGGCATCGGGCTGGGCGTCGCCCAGCGCCTGGCGGCGGACGGCAATGCTGTGGCCCTGCTCGACCGCGACGGGCCCGGGACGGAGCGCGCCGCCGCGGAGCTCTCCGATCGGGGGTTCCGAGCCGCGGGCTATGAAGCCGACGTGGCTGATCGGGCCGCCCTAGAGCGGGTCTTCGCCTCGGTGCGCGCCGAGCTCGGACCGGTCACCATCCTCGTCACCAGTGCCGGCATCGAGTCCTTCGATGCGGTAGCCGACATCACCCCGGAGAAGTGGGACCACATTCTCGCCGTCAACCTGACCGGCACCTTCACCTGTATGCAGCTGGCGGTGGCGGACATGAGCGCCGACGGCTGGGGCCGCATCGTCACCATCTCCTCGTCCAGTGCCCAGTCCGGAGCCCCCCATATGGCCCACTACGTGGCTTCGAAGGGCGGCGTGATCGGGCTCACCAAGGCGTTCGCCCGCGAGTTCGCCGGCCAGGGGATCACGGTGAACACCGTTCCGCCCACGATCGTCGACACGCCCATGGCCAGGCACGCGGAGGAAGTCGGGAACGTGCCCAGCATCGATGACCTGGGCAAGATGGTCCCGCTGGGACGGGCCGGGACACCCGACGATATCGCCGCCACCTGCGCGTTCCTCTGTTCCGACGATGCCGGCTACATCACCGGCCAGGTGATCGGCGTGAACGGCGGCATGTACATCTGATCAGACGCATCCGAGGAGGCGTGCCGATCGTGGGCCGGGCGAGACGCCGCCCTCAGGCGGCGTCGATCTCGATGTGCAGCTCCACCAAGCCACGCAGGATGAAGGTGGGGACATACCGATAGCTCCTTGCCCCGGCAGGCCCGTGGTCGGACTCGGAGATGCGTATGTCCGACGTGCGGTCCAGGAGGCGTTCGAGGCTGATGCGGGCTTCAGCCCGGGCCAGGGGCGACCCGGGGCATGTGTGGATACCCCGTCCGAAGGCAAGATTCGTACGGGCGTTGGCTCGGTCGATCTTGAACGTCTGCGGATCCTCGAAGTGCCGGGGATCACGGTTGGCTCCCGCATTCACCAGCATCACGGTGGTGCCGGCCGGAAGATCCACCCCTCCGACCGTGGTGGGCACCCTCGAGAGCCGGAAGTCACCCTTGACCGGGCTCTCCATCCGTAGCGTCTCCTCGATGAAGTTCGGGATCAGCTCCCGGTGGGCTCGGAGCTGCCCCTGGAGATCGGGATCCTCGGCGATGAGCTTGACCGCCGAGCTCAACAGCCGAACCGTGGTCTCCTGGCCGGCGGCGAAGAGGTTTGCGGCGATACGGACGACGTCCAGTACCTTGGGCGTCGATCCATCCGGGAACGTCGCGGTGGCCAGGCCGGTGAGGACGTCATTCTGGGGGGAATTCCGACGATCCTCCACGTAGTCGGTGAACCGTTGGTAGAGGTACTCCAGCGGGGTGTGAGCCAGCGAGCGCTTTCCGGTGCTCCCGACGGCACCGGTCCCGCTGTTGCCATGCAGAAGCGCGTCGGCAAACCGTTGGTGATCCTCCTCGGGCACCCCCAGCAGGTCGGCGATCACCAGCATGGCGAACGGTGCCGCGAACTGGCTGATGTACTCGCCGCGCCCGGCGCCCAGGAAGGTATCCAGCTGTCGATCGGCCAGCCTCCACATGAACTCCTCGTTCTCCCTGAGGCGCTTCGGCGTGATCAGCCGCATGAGGAGGGCCCGTTGATCGGTGTGGACCGGAGGATCGAGAGTCGGCAGCTGATCGCTCATTGGCAACCCGTCCCGGTGCTCCTCGATGATGTCGGTCACATCGTCACCCTCCAGAGGGACCGGTAACCCGGGAAACGGCCCGGTCACCGAGATGCACGACGAGAATGTCTTGCTGTCGTTGTAGATGGCGACCACTTCGTCGAAGCCGGTGACCATGACGACATTGTGATGTGGTTCGCGACGGACCGGGCACTCGTCGCGCAACGAGTTGAAGTAGGGATAGGGGTCGTCCAAGAGCTCATCGCCGCTGAAGAAGTCCATGTCGTCGATGTTGTTCATGCTGGAAGTCGTCTCCTTGGACTCGCGATGGTGGAGCGGCTCAGCGACGGGTGCTCTCCCGGCGCCGGATTTCACCCGCCCGGTCGGGCGACGGAAGGGCGAGGAGCCCGGTGGATTGGCCCGACGGCCAGGCCGTGGCGCCCGGGCTCCGAGCGGCATCGGCTCGCATCGTTGGAGATTATCAGACCAACCGGTCGGTACAAATTGGGGTTCTCCACTGGGCTGGGCCCCCCAGGATGGTCGGGATGGTGAGGACCGAAAGATGATTCTACGCAAGAGAGAAGCAGAATTCGGCGTAGGGAAGCAAGGGAAGGTGGGGGATGGTGCAGGACGCATGATTTCCGTACGGCACACGCTGGGCCGACGGCGGTCCCGTCAGTCGTCGGACGGCCCCATTCCCACCGGCGACCTGCCCGACGTCGACGCGGACGGCGTCGGTGTCAGTTCGATGGATCCGAGTCTGTCCGCGGTTCGGTGTATTCGGATGATCGCGGACGGTCGATGGTCCACGTCCGGGACTACGGCGACTACCGGAAGGACTACGGCTTGGCGATGCCGTGCACGAAGATGTCCGCGAACGACGACGCCACCTGCTTTGCCGAGAGGCGCCCACCGGCTTTCAGCCACAGATAGGTGTAGTTGTGCATGCCGAGCCAGGCCCGGGCGGCCAGCCGAGGATCGAGCTGGCGGAATTGACCGGAACCGGCGCCCGCCTCGAAGACCCCCTCGACCCGCCGTTCGTACTCCCTCCGGCGCTTTCGGAACTGCTCGGCGTACTCACCGGTGAGGGCTGGGAACTCGTGCAGGAACACCCATACGTGATCAGGGTAGCGGACGATGACATCGAGCAGTTCCTCGCCCAGCATGGCCAACTGGTCCGGCGGTGAGCCGCCGGCCAGTGCCACCCGGTCTGCGCCGAGCATGACCTCGTCCATGACCCGATCATGGATGGCGGCGAGAAGCTGTTCCTTCGAACCGATGTAGTAGTAGAGGGCACCCTTCCCGAGTTGGGTCGCCTCACAGAGCTCGATCGTGCTCGTGTTGTGGTAGCCCCGCTCGGCAAAGACTTTTGCGGAGAGGTCGATGATGGCCTGACGGCGCAGGTGCCATCGTGCGCTCCGCGACCGCCCGTCCTTTGCCTTCGATTTGGGCATTCTCCAACCTAACACTGCCCTCTGGCCCTGGATGTCTGCCGATCCTCACGAGGTGAAGCTGTTTACCTCCAGGTGAGACGATCCCAAGCGAGGAGGGCACTCGAGAGGTGAGGCTAACAGCACTGTCCTCGCCGACGTGGAACCTGAGCGGGGTCGGACCCACCCGGACAGGTCGGCCTGGCCTCCTCGAGGACTGCCGACTTGAGGACTGCTGGAATGAGCTCGGCCGCGGGCCCCGCTTCTTTGACATCACCACATCGGTACAGCCCGACGAGCACGCGAGCCGATCATGACCCGATGGCGTGACGCAGGATGGACGTCGCCACCCCGATCGACGCGAGGGGGACCTCGGATCTCGATCCCGAACCGCGAGCCGGATTGATCGTCGAGTGGTGCTGTCGGCCGAGCGATCAGTGCGCACCTCGCGTTGGCGGTCGTGCCATCGCCGTCGGGCTACGTCCCGATCGGGAGCGGGTCGTCCGGGTCGGATGGTTTGACGCCACCCGGAAGCCCTCTTCTATGCTTTGTTCTGACCGGTCAGTTCTGCCGACCCGAGGACCCAGCCCTTGCCGCAGATGCACGTTTTCTTTGGAGTCGGTCGATGAACGGCGATGCATCGGATCGGTCGACTCCGGCCCACGAGCCGGTGATGCATCCGGACATGGGCTGGTTCGGGGTTCTGGACCACCACGCGAGGCGCACGCCGGACAAGTCCTTTGCCGTGTTCGGGAACGACACGGTCACCTATCGGGAGATGGTGAAGCGTTCGTCAGCGTTGGCCGCCGGACTTCATGAGCGGGGAGTGGGCGCTGGCGACGTCGTCGGATTGCTGTCGTACAACAGCATCGAGTTCATGACGACGATCTTCGGCACCAGCTACCTTGGGGCCGTCGTCATGCCGCTCAATTGGCGGCTGGCCGCCGCCGAGCTGGGATTCATCCTCGAGCACTCCCGAGCCGTCGCTGTGATCTGCGACGACGAGCTCCTCCAGCTCGCTGATGAGGCCACGGCCACGCTGGACGATATCCTCCGCATCTGCGTGTCGACCACGAGCATCGAAGGTTGGGAGCGGTTCTCCGACCTGGGTGGCGGGTCCGGGCCCCCGGCCCGCACCGCCGCCCATGGCGACGACGTCCATCGTCTGATGTACACCTCGGGGACCACCGGTCGACCCAAGGGGGTGATGATCACCAACGCCAATCTGGCGTGGAAGAACTACGCCCACATCACCGAATTCGGTCTGACCGGTTCCGACATCGGACTGGCCTGCGGCCCCCTCTACCATGTCGGAGCGCTCGATCTCACCACGACCTCCCTGATCGCGGTGGGCGCCACGACCATCATCCACCGCGCCTTCGACGCCGAAATGGTGGTCGATGAGATCGAGCGGTCGCACGTGAGCACCTTGTGGATGGCGCCGTCGATGGTCCGGGCGGTGCTCGACCTTCCCGGGGTCGAGGACCGGGATCTCTCGTCGGTCCGCCTGCTCATCGGTGGGGGAGAGAAGATGCCGCTCCCGTTCATCGATCGCCTGCAGATGGCCTTTCCGTCCGCCTGGTTCGCGGACGCCTACGGTCTGACCGAGACGGTGTCGGGCGACACGTTCCTCGACCGCGGGGCAATCCGGTCCAAGGCGGGGAGCGTGGGCCGGCCCTGCCAGTACCTCGAGCTCGACATCTGGGACGAGGACGGGTCCTCGGTGCCATCGGGTCATCGGGGGGAGATCGTTCTCCGCGGCGCCAAGGTGTTCAAGGGCTACTGGCGGGATCCGGAGGCCACCCGTACCGCCTTCCAGGGGGGCTGGTTCCATACCGGGGACATCGGACTCCGGGACGATGACGGCTATCTGTACATCGTCGATCGGCTCAAGGACATGATTGTCTCCGGCGGTGAGAACATCGCCAGTTCCGAGGTGGAGCGTGTGCTCTACGAGCACGACTCTGTTGTCGAGGCCGCGGTGGTCGGACGCCCGGACATTCGTTGGGGTGAGGTCCCCGTCGCCTATGTCGTACTGAGCCCACCCGGGACGACCACCGCCGATGACCTCATCGACCACTGCCGTGAGCAATTGGCCCGGTTCAAGGTTCCCAAAGCGGTGGTGTTCATCGATGCCCTGCCGCGCAACCCCTCGGGCAAGGTGCTCAAGCGTGAGCTTCGGGACCGATCCTGATCCTCCCCGCCCCTTGCTAACCTCACGCCCGTGATCTTCGGCCTCCGGTTCGATTTCCGGAACCCCCCGCTCGCCGCAACGACCATGAGCGACCGATATGCCGGCGCCCTCGACATGGTGGAGTGGGCCGACCGTCTCGGGTGCGTCAGCATTGCCGTTTCCGAACACCACGGATCTCCCGACGGCTACCTTCCGAGCCCGCTCCCGATGGTGGCGGCCATGGCCGCCCGGACCAGCACCGTCCGCTTCACCATCGCCGCGCTCGATCGCCCCCTTCTACGATCCGCTCCGACTGGCCGAGGATCTCATCGTGCTCGACAACCTGAGTCGGGGACGGGTCGACGTGATCGTGGCCGGCGGCTACGTGGATGACGAGTTCGCCATGTTCGGCGTGGCACCCGCAGACCGGGGCCGTCTGGTCACCGAAACCGTGGCCACGTTGAGGGCGGCGTTCACCGGTGAGCCATTCGACTATCACGGCCGCACGGTGCAGATCACGCCGGCGCCGTATCGGCCGGCAGGCCCCGGCCTGTTGCTGGGGGGAAGCAGCGAGGCAGCAGCCCGACGGGCGGCACGCATCGCCGACGGGTTCATTCCTTCCCTGCCCGCGGTCTGGGACTTCTACCGCGACGAGGTGGTCAAGCTGGGGCGGCCGGACCCGGGGCCGAGCGTCGTCGGCGGGAATCAGGTCATCGCCCTGGCGGAGGATCCCGAGACGGGATGGAAGCAGATGGTCCCCTACTTCCTGCACGAGACCAACGCCTACGGAGCTTGGAGCGTCCAGTCGGGCGTGGCGTCGCCGTACCGGCCGGTGAGCGACAGCGACCAACTCCGAGCATCGGGTCAGTATCGGGTGATCACGCCCGACCAGTTCGTCGAGGAGATGAAGGCTGCGCCCTTCCCGTTCCAGCTTTTCCACCCCATGTGCGGCGGAATGCCCATCGAGCTGGCCTGGTCGAGCCTTCGTCTGTTCGAGACGAAGGTGCTGCCAGCCTTCGCCTGAGATCGTCCGCCGGGCTCAGCCGATCTCAGGACAACCGCTGGTGGGCCAAGAAGTGCCTTGACCAGTCCATGAGGTCGGCGGGAACGTAGTAGGCGCTCTCGTCGTTGATCGTCTCCCAGTTGTGGGCCACGTCCTCGATGGTCGGCTGCTGGTTCCGAGGGTGGAGGTAGCCTTCGGTCGAAGCGACGAAGATGCGAGCGAACCGTCCGGCCCCGGCGACGTAGATCTCGCCGCTCGCCTCGCAGCGCTCGTGGGCGAGATAGCCGACCATCGCCGCCACGAGCTCGGGTTCCATGTGCTCGGGGGCGGGCCGGCTCGGTGTCTTTCCTTCAGCCGAAGTGTGGGCCATCCGTGTCCACGCGTTGGGCGCGATGAGGTTGACCTTGATGCCGTGAGCCGCGCCGGCGAGCTTGAGGCTGCGGCTCATCCCGATGACGGCCGCCTTGGCCGTCGCGTAGCCGAGGTTGTCGGGGAGGCCGAAGATGCCGGTCGAGGTTGTCATCACGACACGGCCATAGCCCTGGGCAACCATGTGGGGCCAGGCGGCACGGGTGGTGTTGAACGAACCGCCGACGTGGACGGCGAGGTGGCTTTGCAGGTTGTCGGCATCGGCTTCGGGCAGGCCCGCCCACCGGATGTTGCCGGCGTTGTTCACCAGGACGTCCAGCCGCCCGAACGAATCGACAGCGGCGTCGATCAGGGCCTGGCCCCCGGCTGCCTGGGACACGTCGCTGGTGTCGGCGACTGCCTTCCCTCCGGCGTCGACGATCTCGGCGGCGACGGCGGCGGCCGGCTCGTCGTCGTTCCCATCGCCCTCCCGGGTGCCTCCGAGGTCGTTGACGACGACGCTGGCACCCCGCTCGGCGAGGAGGAGGGCGTAGGCCCTCCCGATACCGCGCCCGGCCCCGGTGATGGCGGCCACACGTCCGTCGAAATCGTACGTACTCACCAAGGTGACTCCCTCTTGTAGTTTCACCTGCGGTCAGGGGTGCGGGGTGGACGGCATGGTGATGGGTGCACCGGGCGGCCGATCTCCGGCCGTCGGGTCGATGGGCGTAGACTAACCGGTCAGTACAGGGAGCACTCGGTGCCGCTCGCACGCGGGTGATCCACTCGAGCCGGGGAGGGACCATGAGTACGGCGGCGATGAGCTACGCAGACGTGGTCGAGGGTGTCCGCGCCACGATGGCTGCCTACGCCCAGGCTCTGGACGACGGGCGCACCGAAGACATCGTGGCCACGTTCTGCTCCGACGGTGTCGTGGAGATCCCGGGGCTGGGCACGCACCAAGGGCACGACGCGATCCGAGAGGCCTTCTCCGGCCTCAAGCCGCGTCTGCCGCAGCGCCACGTCGTGGTCAACACCTTGGTCACGGACTGGAGCGAGGCCGAGGCCGCGGCGGTCAGCGACCTGTTGTTCTTCCAAAAGGGGGAGTCGGGTTGGTCCGTCCAGCTGGTGGGCCGGTACACCGACGCGCTCGAGCACCGGGACGGCGCCTGGCGATTTCGACAACGTTCGATGGAGTTTGTGAACTCGTGACCGCGGGTCTGGTCGCTGTCGCTCCACCGGCCCTGTCTCTCCCGACCTAGATCTCGGCCAGTCGCAGGAGGGCCGCGGCGATGTCGTCGCGGTCGGGCAACCACGCCCGCTCGAGGGTGGGCGCATACGGAGGAGGAGTGGGCGCGGCTCCGACCCGCATGATCGGCGCGTCCAGGTCCCAGAACGCTTCACGGGCCACCGTGGCGGCGATCTCTGCTCCGATCCCGAACGGTGTCACCGCTTCGTGTGCGATCAGGAGCCGGCTCGTCTTCTGGACCGACTCGAGGATGGGTGCCATGTCCAGGGGAGCCACCGTTCTCAGATCGATCACCTCGACCGAAATGCCTGTACCGGCGACTGCCTCGGCCGCGGCCAGTGCCTCGTGAACCATTCGTGAGACGGACACGACCGTCAGGTCGGTGCCGGGCCGCACCACCGCCGACTTGCCGATGGGCAGGATGTAGTCGGCCGTCGGTTGCGGTCCCTTCATGCCGTAGAGGAGCCGGTTCTCGATGAAGACGACGGGATTCGGGTCCTGGATGGCGGCTCTGAGCAGACCATAGGTGTCGGCAGGCGTCGACGGCATCACCACGCTCAGCCCCGGAATGTGGGCCAGCAGCGCCTCCAGGCTCTGCGAGTGCTGGCTCCCCGACGAGCGCCCGGCCCCGAACTGGGTCCGGACCGTCAGTGCCATCTCCGCAGTCCCGCCCGTCATGAACGGCATCTTTGCCGCCTGGTTGAGCAGTTGGTCGAAGCACACCCCGACGAAGTCGAGATACATCAACTCGACGACCGGGCGCATGCCCGCCATCGCGGCACCCACGCCGAGACCGATGACCGCGGTCTCCGAAATCGGAGTATCCCGCACCCGGTCACCGAAGGTGTCGTGCAGGCCCCGCATGAGCCCGAACACGTTTCCTCCTTCGCCAACGTCGATACCGGCGACGAACACCCGCTCGTCGTTGGTCAGCTCGACTTCGAGGGCGGAGTGGATGGCGTCCATCGTTCGGAAGACCGCGGCATCCTCGGCCGGTGGCGCCGGCTCCGGGAGCTTCGGGCGCGGGCGGGTGACAAAATCGAAAAGCGTGGCGGCTTCGGGTTGGGCGAGTCGCCGAGCAGATTGGAGGGTCTCGTCGAGCTCCTCCTCGACGGCCGACGCCAGTGATTCGATCCGCTCGGCGCTGATCCCCGCCGACTCGAGGCGTCGTGCGTGGACGAGGATCGGGTCCCGGTCCTTCCAGGCTTCCACCTCGGCGTCGTCGCGGTATCGCTGAGGGTCTCCTTCGTAGTGACCGTGCCACCGATAGGTCGCGGCCTCGACGATCGTGGGACCTCGCCCGACGCGGGCCGCTTCGACGACCCGCGTCGCCGCCGCCGTGGCCGCGGCGACATCGTTGCCGTCGACGGCCACGTAGTCGAGGCCGTACCCCGAGGCGCGTTGTTCGATGCTGGCCGCGTGCTGTGTGGCCACGGGCGAGAATTCGGCATATCCGTTGTTCTCGCACCAGAAGACCACCGGGAGCTGCCATACGGCGGCCAGGTTGACCGCTTCGTGGAACGCACCCTGTGCCACCGCGCCGTCCCCGAAGAAGGCGACGACGACACCACCGTCGCCTTTCAGCTGAGCCGCCGCCGAGGCTCCTACCGCAATGGGAAGTCCGGCGGCGACGACTCCGTTGGCACCGAAAATTCCAATGCCCGGGTCGGCGATGTGCATCGATCCGCCCCGCCCACGGTTGGTGCCGGCCTCCTTGGCCATCAACTCGGCGAACATCCCGAGCGGAGGTAGGCCTTTGGCCAGGCAATGTCCGTGTCCACGGTGGTTCGACGTGATCACGTCCGTCGGCCGCAGCGGCCAGCACGTGCTCGACGGCGGAGGCCTCCTGTCCTGTCGACAGGTGGACGAACCCTGGCACCTCCCCGTCGCGATAGAGGACCGAGACGCGTTCTTCGAAGCCCCGGATCAGGAGCATCCGGCGATGCATCTCGATCCGGTCGTCGTCGGAGAACGCCAACGGCTGGTCAGAGTCCACGTCGTGTACTGTACGGTCAGTACAGACCCGGTGCCACTGTGGGGAAGGGCGATGCGCGGAAAGATCGAGATACCTGACTCGTTTCCCAGGGCGGGGGATGTCAGGGGGAGGCGTGTGGTGGTGACCGGGGCCGGCCGGGGCCTCGGTGAATTGATCGCCCATGCGTTCTCGAGCGCCGGGGCCAGCGTGGCCCTCGTGGCCCGGACCGAGGGTGATCTCAAATCGGTCGCCGACACGCTTCCCGGGCCGACGCTCCAGTTCTGCGGGGATGTACGGGACGCCGACTTCAACGAGGCGGTGGCCGACGGCACCGTGGCCGAGTGGGGCGGGGTGGATGTCTGGATCGGCAACGCCGGGATCTCTCCGATCGTGGCCGGCCCGCTCGGTACCGCTCCGGAGGTGTGGCGGGACGTGATCGACGTCAATCTGACCGGGGCGTTCCTCGGTGCCCGTGCTGCGGCCCGGGTGATGGGCGACGGTGGCCGGCTGATCTTCACCGGATCGGTGCTGGGTGAGCGTCCCCTCGAGGGACTGGCCGCCTATAGCGCCTCCAAGGCCGGACTGGTGGGTATGGCCAAGGGGTTGGCGCTCGACCTGTCCTCGTCGGGCATCACCGTGAACGTCGTGGCGCCCGGTTGGTTCGATTCGCCCCTGGCCGAGCCATGGACGAGCAATGAGCGGATTGCCGAGTCCATCCGGGGTCATACGGCCTTGCGGCGCTGGGGCCGGTCCTCCGACCTGGCTGGCGCCTTCCAATTCCTTGCCTCCGACGCCGCCGCCTTTGTCACCGGGACCGTGCTCAGCGTGGATGGCGGGTATCTCCTTGTCTGAATACGCCGGGCCAGTCGACGATCGATGTCGAATCGCCCGGTGAGCGCCCGGCACCGAGAAAGGGGAACCTGATGAGCACGGAGCGCAGAGCCATCGCCATCCTTGGGGCCGGAGGTGCGCTCGGGAGTGCACTCTCCGGCAAGCTGGCGCGCGAACCTCTCACTGATCTGGTGCTGAGCGATCTGAGTGCCCAGTCGCTGGAGGCGACCGTCGCAGGAGTGTCGGGTAGCGGGGCATCCGTCGAAACGGTGCTGGCCGATGTGAGCGACATCGGGCAGGTCGAGGCCGTGGTCGAGCTGGCCATCGAACGCTTCGGGCACCTCGACGTGCTGATCAGCAATGCCGGAGTGCTGGCGCCGAACGGCCGCATCCACAATCTCACGACCGAGGACTGGGAGCGAACGATCCGGGTCAACCTCATGGGTTCGGTCAATGCCATCCGCGCCGCCGTCCCCCCGATGCGCGTTCAGGGGTCGGGTTCGATCATCCTGACCGCCTCGGTCGCCGGCCTCACCGCGTGGTCGCACGCCGCTCCCTACTGCGCCACGAAGGCCGGGGTGATCCAGCTGGCCAAGGTGGCGGCGGTCGAATACGCGGGCGACGGTATCCGTGTCAACTGCGTGTGCCCGGGGACCTTCGTGTCGGCCATACATGCCGACCTGCCTCAGGACGCCATCGATGCCATGGCCGCGAAGCATCCGCTCGGGCTCGGCACCCCCGATGACCTCGTCGGCGCCTACTCGTATCTCGCCGGTGACGCCTCCCGCTGGACGACGGGTTCGGCGATGGTGGTGGACGGCGGCTACTCGGCGCCTTAGTCAGGGGTTGCTGAGTTGGGCGCGCCCTCGTCGTCGCCCAATTCAGCAACCCAAGGTGCGGGCGATGACGATGTGCTGGATTTCGTTGGTCCCCTCGCCTATCTCCAGCACTTTGGAATCGCAGTAGAACCGAGCCACCGGGGACTCGAGCATGTAGCCGATGCCCCCGTGGATCTGGACGGCCTCCGACGCAGCCCGGGTTGCCACCCGGCTCGCCTTCAATTTCGCCATCGAGGCCTCTTTGAGGAAGGGTTGTCCGGCGTCGCGCAGGTAGGCGGCGCGATACGTGAGCCATCGAGCGGCCTCCAACTCGGTCGCCATGTCGGCCAGCTTGAACTGCACGGCCTGAAACTTCGAGATCGGCTTGCCAAACTGGTTGCGTTGCCGGGCATAGTCAGTGGCCATGGTGAGCACCGCCTGGGTGAGACTCAGTGACAGCGCGGCGATGGAGATCCGCCCGACCTCGAGGGTTCCGAGGAATTGGCTCAGACCGAGGTCCTGGCTACCGATGAGATGTTCGTCGGGTACCCACACGTCATCGAAGTACAGCTCACGGGTGTCGAGTCCCCGCCAGCCGATGCCCCGCATCTTCGGCCCCATGGTGAAGCCGGAGGTTCCTCTTTCGACGACGAAGCTCCCGAACGTGGGTCCTCGGCCCTCGCCAGACCCGGTACGGGCCAGGAGTGTCACGCCGAACGACATGTCCGTACCGGCATTGGAGATGAACGTCTTGCCGCCGTTGATCAGCCACCCGCCGTCCTTCGGTTCCGCCCGGGTGCTGATTCCACGGGTGTCGGAACCCGCATCGGATTCGGTCAGACCGAAGGCGCCGAGCACGCGTCCCTCGGCCAGCGGCCGCAGCCAGCGTTCGCGTTGGCTGTCGTTGCCGAACAGGTACAGCGGCAGCGAACCGATGGTCACGTGGGCCTGCCATGCCGCGGCCACCGACTGGTCGGCCAAGCCGATTTGCTCCATGGCGGCGACGAAGCCCACCGTGGTCATGCCGATCCCTCCCCACTCCTCGGGGACCAACATGCCCAACAATCCGAGCTGGCCCATCTCGCGGAGGAGATCGGTCGGACACTCGGCCTTCTCCCAGGCCGCCGGGGCCCGCGGGGCTATCTCCTTGGTTGCGAATTCGCGGCACAGTTCGACGAGGTCGCCTTCGGCTTCGGTGAGCGAAAGGTCCATGTCGGCAGCGTAGATGACCGGTCGGTACAAGACCAGAAAGGGTCACCCGTCACGACCCCTGCCGGAGTGGCTCCGGAGCGTCAGTCGAGGACGGTGGGATCGCGCCGGATCACACGTCGCGCCGCCGATGCGAACCAGTTGTCGAAATTCCCGTTCGACGCAGACGCGGCGATCATGGCGCCGAAACTGCTCGCCGCCTCGTCCGGCATGGGCACACCGGAGCCGAGAGCTTCCACGTGCCAGGCCTGGCGGCAGCGCCACTCAATGACGGCGGCGCGGAGATACGCCTCGCTGATGTCCCGACCGATGACGAGTACGCCGTGGTTCACTAGGAGGAGCACGTCGGCCGAGCCCAGAGCTTCGACGACTTTTCGGGCGCTCTCGCGTTGATTGACCGGGCCGGCGTAGGACGAGTCGATGGCGACCCTGCCGCCGTACATGGCGCCGGTCTGATCGTAGACCGGGGGTATCCGGTGACTGTCGGCCCAGATCGTCCCCCATCTCGGGTGGTTGTGGATCACCACCCCGGCGGTGTCCCGTTGGCGGTGCAAGTAGACGTGGAGTTGGATCGCCGGAGAGATGATCCAGGGACCGCCCGTCTGGTTGCCTTCGGAATCCATCGTGGCCACGTCACTGGAACAGAGCTCGTCCCAACTCAGGTCCAACGGGTTCACCAGGAAGCTTCCATCCGGCTGCCGGTAGGTGATGTGGCCGGCCAAGTGGTCGTCGTACCCCTCGGCATGCAGCACGCGGGCCAACAGGGCCAATTGCTGACGGGGGGTGGCATCGAGGGCGGGAAAGGACCTCGGCCTCGTCGGCGCCGTTGACACATCCATTCGTACACCCCTTCAGGTCGACTCCCGAGAGCGTGACACCGCGTCCCGCCGGCAACGATCCTTCGTCATCGAGAAGGGTAACGTAGCTGCCCAGAACGTTCTACTGCCCTCCCGGGAGTGGCGAAAGGTTGTGACGTGTTTTCAACGATCGTGGTGGGGACTGACGGCTCCGAACAAGCCAACGAGGCGGTTGCTCTGGCGGTGAAGCTGGCCAGCGAGGACAAGGCTGCGCTGCATCTGGTCCACGCCGTCAAAGCCTCACCGACCGGCGTCCCGGTGGCCCAGGTCGGCTCGTCGATTGCCGTTCTCGGGGATCCCGATATGACCAGGGAGGTTCAGGATGCGGCGAACTCCATACTGGAAGCCGCCGCCGCCGGAGTTGCCGATGTGACGATCAAGACCCATGCCGTCTGCGGAGCTCCGGCCGATGCATTGATCGAGCTGGCCAAGACTCTCAGTGCCGACCTCATCGTGGTCGGTTCGAGGGGCATGCAGGGAACCCACCGGTTGATCGGATCGGTCCCGAACTCGATCGCCCACGGGGCAGACTGCCATGTCCTCATCGCCAAGACGACCTGAGGTGGTCGGCCGCAGGCTCCCGGGTGCGCGGTGGCCCCACTAGTGGAAGCCGATTTCGACATGGTGGTGATCGGGGCCGGCCCGGCGGGGGAGAAGGCGGCCGCTCAAGCGGCCTACTTCGGAAGGCGTGTGGCGGTCGTCGAGCGGGAACCGGAGCTTGGCGGCGCCATGGCGGCCAGCGCTCTCACCACCAAGGCGATGCGTGAAGCGGCTCTCTACCTCACGGGATTCCAACGCCGCGACATCTACGGCGAGAGCATCGATCTGCATCCGCAGGCGGCCATCGATCGACTCCGGGCGAGGGCCGTCGATGTCGCCGGGACGATGAGCAGATCCGTGCGTGAGAACCTGCTCCGCCATGACGTCGAGCTGATCGTCGGATCTGCCGCCCTCGGCAGTGAAGGGAGCGTCATCGTCAGGCCGTCGGGTGGTGGGTCCGCCAGAACGGTGAGGGCTCCGGTCGTTCTCGTCGCTACCGGATCGAGACCGTTCCATCCCCCCGGGATCCCTTTTGACGATCCCGACGTGTTGGATTCCGAATCGGCCCGAGATCTCGAACGTCCCATGGCCAGTTTGGTGGTCGTCGGCGGAGGTGCGGTTGCCTGTGAGTACGCATCCATCTTCATGGCTCTCGGTGCCGAGGTCACGCTGATCGACCGGGGTGAGCGGCTGTTGCCCTTTCTGGACTCCGAATGCTCCGCTCAGGTGGCCCAGTGCTTCCGGACCTTCGGCATGCATGTGGAACACGGGCTGGGCGTCGCCGACGTGACCCGCGACGCCAGCGGGCTGCGGGTGGAGACCAGCGCAGGCACGGTGGTCCGACCGCAAAAGGTCATATTCGCCGCCGGCCGGATGGGCAACACCGAGGATCTGGGCCTCTCGGCGGCCGGCGTGGGTACCGACGCCCGAGGCCGGATCACCGTCGACGACCATTTTCAGACGACCGTCCCCGGAATCTACGCGGCCGGCGACGTCATCGGGCCTCCGGCCCTGGCGTCGGCGTCGATGGAGCAGGGTCGGGTGGCGGCGTGCTACGCCCTGGCCATCCCGTTCAAGGAGACGGTCGATCCCCTCACCCCGTTCGGTGTGTACTCGATTCCCGAGTGCGCCATGGTCGGACTCACCGAGGACGAGGCGGTGTCCCGGGGCATCGACTACGTGACCGGAGTCTCGAAGTTCTCGGACAACAGCCGAGCCGCCATCTCCGGGATCACCGAAGGGATTCTCAAGCTGGTCGTCCGGTCCGATGACCGGAAGGTGCTCGGAGTCCACATCGTGGGCGAGAGCGCAACCGAGTTGGTGCATCAAGGCCAGGCCGTTCTGCACTTCGGCGGGACGGTCGATTACTTCATCCATGCCACCTTCGACGTGCCCACCTTGAGTGATGCCTACAAGTACGCCGCCTACGACTGCCTCCAACGGCTGGCCGCTCGGGCCGATTGAGGAGGACAATCGCGGCATGGTGCAGTGGCGCTCAGGGCGGTGGACGACGTGGCGATCGGACCCGACAGGGTGCTTACCGATGGCTTCCGCGACCGAGGTATTCGATGTCGATCTCCTCGAGGACGTCCCCGTCGGCAATCATCTCGATCCTGGTCACCTTGCCCGCCACCACCGTGAAGTCGAAGGCGACTTTCGCAGTGCCGCCCTGCGCCCACACCAGCCCGGCGAGACCGTCGAGGAGTGCCGATCGGGCGGCCTTCGCTCCCCCGGAGAACCTTGATGCGACGTCATTGGGTCCGACCAAGCGGGTCGGGGCACCCATGGCGATTGCGGCCGGGTCGGCCACGAGCTCGGCATCGGGGCTGAGGAGCGAGAGCAGCATCTCGAAGTCCCCGGTCTTGGCCGCAGCGAGAAAGGCCTCGACCACCTGGCGCTGCCGATGCGGATCAGGGGCCGGGTCCTCGGCGATGCGGACCCGCCGGCGAGCTCTGCTGGCGAGCTGTCGACAGGCTTCAGGGGACTTGCCCAGGACCCAGCCGACCTCCTCGAAGGAGACGGAGAACATGTCATGGAGCACGAAGGAGATGCGTTCGGCCGGGTTGAGCCTGTCGAGCACGACGAGGAGGGCATGACCCATCGAGTCGGCGAGGATGGCTTGATCCTCTGGCGTGACGGCGGCTCGCACGGAGAACCGCTCGGCGTCGGCGGAGTCATCGATCGATTCTGAGGGATGACGGTGACGACTTCGAAGCACGTTGAGGCAGATCCGCGAGACGACGGTGGTCAACCAACCGGTGAGGTTCCCGATATCGTCGGAATCGGCCGTCGACAGGCGGAGCCAGGCCTCCTGCAGGGCATCGTCGGCCTCCTCTACGTTGCCGAGGATCCGGAAGGCGACGGCCCGGAGATGGGGCCGATCGGCTTCGAACTGGTCCACCAGCGATCCCGTTTGGTCCACGTGTCACACTCTCCTGCGTTCCGGTGTCATATACATTGACCCACAAGCCTGGCAAAACGTGACAAGAGGAGACCTCATGCCAGTTCAATGCAATACCGTGCTCTACCCGGTGAAGGATCTCGACAAAGCCAAGGCACTCTTTGCCGCCCTGTTCGGCGATCCTCACGTCGACTCGTCCTACTACGTCGGCTTCTCCGTCGATGGTGATGAAATCGGTCTTGTCCCCAATGGACACGACCAAGGCATGACCGGGCCGGTCCCATTCTTCGACGTCGAGGACCTTTCCACCACCCTCGCCACCCTCCAGGCCGCCGGGGCCCAAGTGGCTCAAGAGCCCACCGACGTGGGTCGTGGACTGCTCGTCGCCAGGGTCAGCGACGCCGACGGCAACGACATCGGTCTGCGGCAGCCGCCCAGCGGCGCCTAGCAAATCGGCGCAACCGCACCCTGCCGAAGCGTGCCAGATCGGGTCGGGCGGCGCCGACCCAGGCAGCCGAGGCCAGGTCAGGACTGTGCCGTTGTCGTCCCCGGTACGTCGGTACCGCATGTCGGCGTGCTCGAGGTGGCCACGAACCCGTTCTGGTCGGTCCGCATGTACCAACTGCACTGGTGTGGCAGGTCGTGTCCGAAGATCGTCGAATAGTCGATCGACTGGGGCAGGAGGCCGTTCCCGTTGTAGCTCTTCAGGCTGCGAAGAGCATGGATCACTCCCGCTCGCGTCGGATTCGTTCCAGCCGATAACAGACCCTTGATCATGAGGTCCGCTCCGAGCCACGATTCGTACTGGCTGAATGAGGGGAACTGCTTGTTGGTGAAGTGCTCGTACTTCACCAGCGCGGCCTGCATCTGGCGCGTTCCGGCGTTCGGAAGCTGGAACGGGCGGAACTCCGTGCTGAAGTAGCCGCCCTGTACCGCACTCCAGGATGTGGAGTCGACCAGGCTCGGTTCGTAACCGGTGGGGAAGACCACCACCTTGGGTTTGACGCCTGCCTGCTTGAGCGCCGTGGCCAGGGCGAAGTTGGAGTTGTCGTCGAGCCCGGCGTAGAAGGCGTTGCAGCCCTTGCCCTTGGCCACGAGGGCAACCGTCGTCATCGCCACGGAGCCGAATGGGATGGAGGTATCGAGCACCCCCACCTTGCCGCCCGCCAGCTTGAACGAGTCGGCTGTGCCCGCCGCTGATCGGGCCGATGAGGGTGATATCCCGTAGCCGTAGGAGCAGACGACGGTCCCGCCGTGCTTCTCCATGAATGTCCCGATGGCGGTGTTGACCGGGTACTTCGGGTCCACACTCCCGACGTCAGACGCGAACATGTTCGTGTAGGGAGCCTCACCCCACTCCGGTCCGTCGAAGAATCCTCCCGTCACGGGGACTCCTTGCTGGTTCGGATACTTGGCCGCCAGGAAGAACAGCGGGCTGGTCGACACGATGCCGAAGGCGCCCTTGGAGAGTGCATCCTGGACGGCCGTGACCACCTCCGTGGGACTCGTCTGATCGTCGATGACCACCCCGGAGACCTTGTGGCCGTGGATTCCCCCTTCGGCGTTCTGCAGCGCGACACGGGCATTGAACCCGGCTGCGGCCTGGCTGAACTCGGAGGAGCCGGGTCCGGTCAGCGAGGTGATCATGGCGAGGGTGATCGGCGTACCCGATGCGCCCGTACCGGCCGTACTGCCGCCGCCCCCGCCACAGGCGGCCGCGCCGACCCCGATCACGACGGCCACTCCCAGTTTGGCGACAACCCTGCCCAGGTGCGCGCCGGCGTCGTTCCGTCGTCTCCAGCTCGTCACTCGATTCCTCCCCCACGGCCACCCTGGACAGCGTCGGCAGACTACATCCGGACGGCAGGCGAAGTATCCCGACGACTCGCCGCACCAACCAAACGAACGTGATAGACCCCTGAACGTCTCCCGGGTCGGGGCCTATAGTCACGATCCATGGCATCGAACAGCGTTCCTGATCAGTCGATCCGGGTTGAACGGACCATTGCCGCTTCACCGGAGGAGGTGTGGTCGCTCGTCGCCGACATCACCCGCATGGGGAACTGGTCACCGGAGAACACGGGCGGCCGGTGGGTCGGCGGGGCAGAGGGACCGGCCCTCGGAGCCCGTTTCAAGGGGACGAACTCGAACGGGTCGAAATCGTGGAGCAGCGACTGCGTCGTCACCGCGTGTGAGCCCGGGAAGCGCTTCGGTTTCGACGTGAAGGTCAAAGGACTCAAGGTGGCCGGCTGGACCTACGAGTTCGAGCCCCTGGACGGCGGCTGCCGGGTCGTCGAGACGTGGGTGGATCGTCGCGGCGGGTTCGTCAAGGTGCTTTCACCGTTGGCCACCGGCACGAAGGACCGAGCCGCTCGCAACCGGGAGACGATGGCCAAGACACTGGAGCGATTGGCGGCGGCGGCAGAGAAGGCCTGAGAAAGCAGGAGCAGCCCGAGGAAGCCGCCCCCGCGTGCAAGCCTGAGCGGAACCGGCCCTCATCGGCGGCACCGGCCGGGATCAGACCACCCGGAGGGTAACCTCGATGTTTCCTCTTGTGGCGTTGCTGTAGGGGCACACCTGGTGCGCCGCCTCGATCAGACGCTGCGCGGTCTCAGAATCGACTTCGGGGATGTGCACGGCCAGTTCGACGGCCAGTCCGAATGCCCCTCCCGAGATCGTGCCAATGGTCACGCGACCGGTCACGATCGACCCTTCGACACTGACGTGCTGTCGTCGGGCGACGACGCCCAAGGCGCTCTGGAAGCATGCGCTGAACCCAGCCGCGAACAGCTCTTCGGGGTTGGTACCTCCTCCCGGACCCCCCATTTCGACAGGGACACGCATATCGAGGTCCAGGACTCCGTCCGCGCTTCGCGCATGGCCATCACGACCCCCGGTAGTCGTCGCCTCCGCGGTGTACAGGGGTTTGATCAACGTGCTCACCATGGGTTTCCTCCCGTCCGAGATGCAGTCAGACGCCCACGGCAGACGCCTACACCTTTCCTACCTCTCCAACGGAGCATATTGAGAGGCGTGATGGCACCAGTCGGGTCAGCGGTCAGATCTCGAAACCTGGCCGCCGGACCACCGGGTCTGCCAGCATTGGAATGCCACGCGCTGGTTGCCGGCCGCTATTCCCGATCGAAGACCCTTTCCGTCGAGGCCTTCCCTCCCGGTTGCCCGCCGGAAGTAGGATTGTTTCGTGAACGAAGCTCACATGAAGTTCTGCGCGAGCCCAGAATGGCGACAGATCGTCGAAGAGAGGATCCTGCCCGATGCATTGCAAGATGTTGATCTCGGGCACGACATCATCGAGATCGGACCGGGCCCGGGCTTCACCACCGATGTGCTTCGCCGCCTCTCGGACCGTGTGACTGCGGTTGAGGTCGATCCTGACCTGGCGGGGACCCTGGAGGCCAGGCTGGCGGGCACGAACGTCGAGGTCGTGCGGGGCGACGCCGTCGCCTTGGACTATCCGGACGATCGGTTTAGCGGTGCAACCTCATTCCACATGTTGCATCACATTGCGAATGTCCCCGACCAGGACCGTGCCCTTGCCGAGTTGGCCAGGGTGGTGAAGACGGGCGGACACCTCGTTGCCGCCGACGGCGTGTTCAGCGAGGGCTCCCAAGCGTTCCACGCCGGTGATACCTACAACCCGATTGATCCTGAAACGCTCCCCCAACGGCTGAATGCCGCCGGGTTCACGTCGGTCAGCGTGCAACTCCATGACCTCGGCTGGTTCTGCATCGGGACAGTGCCGGGTTAGAGCGCCGAGCTCCAGCTCTTGGAATGGCGTCAGTAGAACCGGGCCCAGTCCTCACCGCCCGTCGCCGCAGATCGTTGAAGGTTCGGACCGGGATGGCTGCCTGGAGCTGGAGCTTCCGAAGTGATCGGCACCCAGCCGTGCCGGTGCCAGATTCAGCAAGTGCGTGAGCTCCATCGACTGCCAGTCGACTGGCTTCGGATCCTCTCGCAACTTTTTGCAACCTTCTGTTCCCCAAATGCGTGTAACCAGTAACAACGCAGAATGTCAGGAGGGAACTGGCACATGGAAGAAGGAGGGCAGCAGTTTGACACCTTCTTCGATGACGCCTGGCCCCGCCTGCAAAGCCAGGCATACGTGCTCACCGGAAGTCACGAACAAGCCCAGGATCTGACCCAGGAGGCGCTTCTTCGGGCCTGGAAGAACTGGGGGAAGGTATCGACACTCGACAATCCTGAGGCGTGGGCGAGAAAGGTGCTTCACAACCTCTGCATCTCCTCTTGGCGTAAGTCTCAACAGAAACGCACGAAGCACGACATTCCCCTCGACTCGGAACTACCCGATTCCCATATGGAGATTGCCCAAGTCATGCGCTCGCTCCCTGGAAAACAGGCTCGTGCCCTGCTGCTCCACGATGGCCTCGCTATGACTTCGGCCGAAGTTGCCGCCGAGTTGGGAGTGCCCGAAGGCACTGTCAAATCATGGCTGAGCCGATCCAGAAAGCTGCTTGCTGACCGGCTACGGCACTACGACCAGGACCCACTGCGGAGTGATCGCCGATGAGCCCCCCGACTGACGACGAACGAGTCCGTTTTGCCCTCGGTGACATGTTGCGGGTCGGACAGCTCCGTCACCCGCCGTTGTCGGCAGCCGATCTTCGTCAGCGCTATGAGCGACGGCTCATCCCTCGTGTGGACATCAAAGCCCTGGTTGCGATCGCAGCAGCCGCGGTGCTCATCGTGGTCCTCCTCACCGTCCGGCCGCTCCATCATGAAGCCCGGTCCAATACCTCAGCCGGTCGACAGTTCGTGCCTTCAGGGTGGGTTGCTCATTCTGCCTACGGAATCCAGATTGCCGCACCGCGCTCGTGGTCGGTGCAGGTGTTCGGACAGTGTCCGGACGGCAAGGAAGGGACGCTGTTCATCGGAACTTCGCGGTTCGTGTCCCTCTGCCCCGAGTATGACGGGAACACGAGTCAAGTGGATATGTTCAAGACCGCTCCTGCGGTCAACGACCCGACCCGGATCATGGCCTCCACACACAGGATCCACGTGCACGGACTCTCGGTGGTCTCGATCGGGAACCAACCTGGGCTCCGCTGGGTCATCCCGTCAAAACAGGTGACCATCACCGGTTCGGGGCCGAAGGCGCTCTCCATCATGGAGTCATTGGCACCGGCAACCCGTAGCGCTACCGCCGCCGTCGGAAAGGTGGTCGGAACCGAATCGTTGGAGGCGCTCCAGCGAATACCCGTCACCGGGCCGGTCACCGTGAGATCGCCTTCCGGATCGACGATCCATGTGTTGGCCATCGACGGCCAGTTTTACTTCTCGCCAAACCCGGACGGTATCTGCTGACCGGACACGACGGGAATGTGGTGTCCCGCTGTATCCGTAACAAGCATCTCGGGTGAGGTCGTCACAGCTCCGCCGATACGGTGTCGGTGCTCCTGACGGCCGTTCTAACCTGATCAGTTCCCAGTGGACGTTCCGCCGGCGGCAATCAACCAACGCTGTACTGCTCTCGGTCACGACCGTGATGCCCGGGAATCGCCACATTCATAGCGTTTCCAGATGGGTGCCTCACAGTGCGGGCAACCGCCCTGCGCCCAGTCGCAGTTGAGACGGCGAGTTTTAGACGCTATCTTGCCGTCTTCATTCCCTCGATCTGTATCCCGAGCGCCGCGAAAGCCGCTACCCATGGAAGGGTGTCGCCGCCTTTCTCGTCGTTGTCGCGGCGCTGTTGTCACTTTCGAGCCGGGTCGCATTCGCGGCCGTGCCCACCGTCGGTCACTCTCACAGTGGCATGACAGCGAAGTATGGCAATTACGCCGTCATCGACGCGGCGGGAGCCGTCATCACCTACGGCCATGCCGCCTACTCCGGCGACATGCTCACCTCCACCCTCGATGCCCCAATTGTCGGCGCGGCAGTGGAACGCCGAGGAGGGTACTGGTTGGTGGCGGCCGACGGCGGGATCTTTTCCTTCGGGGACGCCCGGTTCTACGGCTCCATGGGTGGCACGGTGCTGAACAAACCGATCGTGGGCATGGCGGCGACGGCTGACGGGGGAGGGTACTGGTTGGTGGCGGCCGACGGCGGGATCTTTTCCTTCGGGGACGCCCGGTTCTACGGCTCCATGGGTGGCACGGTGCTGAACAAACCGATCGTGGGCATGGCGGCGACGGCTGACGGGGGAGGGTACTGGTTGGTGGCGGCCGACGGCGGGATCTTTGCCTTCGGGGACGCCCGGTTCTATGGCTCCATGGGAAGCACGGTGCTGAACAAACCGATCGTGGGCATGGCGGCGACGGCTGACGGGGGAGGGTACTGGTTGGTGGCGGCCGACGGCGGGATCTTCGCCTTCGGAGACGCCGGCTATCTGGGTTCCCTCGGTGGCAATCCTCCCGCTTCACCGATCGTCGGGTTCACGGCCACGCCCGATGGAAGCGGCTACTGGATGGCCGCCCGAGACGATTCCATCTATGCGTTCGGCGACGCCACCTACAGCGGGGGGGCCAGCTCCCCTCTTCGCCCGCCGCTCTTTCCAGCCGACCTGTCCCCGACCGTCCCGCCCGCGGTGGCCGTTCTGGGCCTGCCCCAAGGCGCACAGACTGCTCGCTCGGGAGGAATCCGGGTGGGTTTCATCGGCGATTCACTGGCTGGCTATGAGGCGCTATTCACAGAGGCAGCAGCACCTGGGTACCTGATCGACAACGGGTCGATGCCCAGCTGCGGCGTGACCAACGGCGCCGAGATGCAGAAATGGTCGACGCCAGGGGTGTACGAGCCCAACTGGCCGGCGTGCGCCGATTGGGCGATGCAGATGCAGTGGGTGACCGACCGATTCCACCCCGACGCCATGGTGATCCAACTCGGGTATTGGGAAGAGCAGAACCGTCTGTGGAATGGGTCCTATGTCAATCTGGGCGACCCGGCATATTCGGCTTGGATCGGCCAGAACCTCCGGCGAGCCGTGGCCATTGCCCACGCCGAGGGCGCCTACGTGATCCTGAATACGTCCCCGTACTTCGGCGACGGTACACCCACCTGGGCCGTGAATGACTTCAACAGGATGATCCAAGCCGTTGCCGACAAGAACCCGTCCTTTGTTTCGGTGCTAGACGTTGGTCATCTGCTGTCGCCATCGGGAAGCTTCACCCAATATCTCGACGGACTTCAGATGCGCACCAGCGACAACGTTCATTTGACTGTGGCCGCGGTACAGACGGTCATTGACCCCGCGCTCAACCGACTTGTGTTCACCTTGGGGAACGACGTCTACCGAGGCCACCTCTAGATTTGTAGTGGTGGGGGCGACAAGGTGTGCGGGCGTACTCAACCGGTGAAATCGCGCGCATATCGAGGTGAAGCCAGAACCTCGTCTGCCATTCGGATGCACGATGATCCGCGGCGGGCCTTCGGACCTGCGGGTGAGCTCGAGGGCGTCAGGTACCTCGTCGAGGCCGATCACCCTCCCCACGCTCGGGAGCGGGTCGAGCTTGCCCTCGCAGATGGCGTCGAGCGTTCCGTACCAGTCCTCGGGGTGCGGGCCGCCGCCAAACTGGATCGTGACACCCTTGTGGGTTGCCACAGTGCAGTCGAGGGTGTCGCCCGTGTACCACCCGCCGGCGGCATAGATGCGTGTCCACCTCTGGCACGAATCGACGATCTGACCGAGCAGCCCGGGAGCGCCGACGCATTCGAAGACCACAGCGGGCTGACCGATGCCGCGTTCGAACACGAGCTCGAGCCATTTGTCGAAGGGCGAGGACTCTGCTGGGTTGACGAGGACGTGCGCACCCGAAGTGCTTGGCCAGGCCGAGTCGGTCGCCGTTGAAGTCCGAGACGATGTCGGGTCGATGCCCCTGGCGGCGAGGGCGGCGACGGCGGAGAGCCCGATCGCACCCGCACCCGACCACAATGGCAATCTCGCCCGGTCCTATCCCCGAGCTACGAACGTAGAACTCTCCGACCGCGAACGCATCAACCAGGGCAACGGCGTCGTTCGGTACCCCATCGCGGACGGCACGGGCCATGGCCTCGGTGACGACGAGGAGCTCGCCAAAACTGCCTTGGGCTTCGGGGTGCTGGCCGATCACCTTGGTGCCGGCCAAGCCGCCATCCACGAGGAGGATGGGCATCGCCGTGACCCGGGTGCCACGGGGAACTGATCAGTGCACCCCGGACCGTGGTCGATGACCTCGCCCACAAACTCGTAGCCCAGGACGATGTCTCGACTGGAGTCGTAGACCATTCCGGCGCCCCCTGCGGGCACGGCGTCGTGGTGGTCCATGAAGTGCACGTCAGAGGCGCAGATGGCGGTTGCCAGCGTTCGGAGCAGGAGCTCACCCTCGCCCGGCACAGGGTCGAATGTCTCCCGCACCTCGAGACGACCGTCCCGCAGCACCACTGCCCGCATCCCTATCTCCTTCTGATCGTGCTCGGCTAGGCGCCGAGGTCGGGTCCCGCTCCTTCAGGGAACACCTGGAGGAAGACCAACGTGAAGCGGCGCCTGGCGATCTTCCAGCCATCTGCGGTATCGATGAGCTCATCGTCGTAGAAGCCGGTGGCTCTGGTGCCGGCCTGGTTATCCGGGAACATGACGATGCCGTCGATATAGCTCCGAGCGGCGACTCCACCGTCCCTGGCGCTTACCACCTGGTTGCTGATCCGGTGCAATGTGTGTCACGCACCGATCGTGCACAGTACGCATCCAGCTCGGTGATCTCCTCGGCGCTGTGCCAGACCCCGATGTCGGGTACTCGACGTCACACGTCCTCGGTGTAAGCTACATCGAAACAGTTCCCAGTCCCGACGATCGATGCCCGTGGCGTACCGTATGAGAACGTCAGCGACATCCTGGCGAATGCAGCCATCTATCGACGTTCTCGGTCACCCCGATGCCTCGTCAGAGCCCATCACGCCCCCGTCGAGCTGGAGCATCACTCGGGGCTGCATCGTTGCGGGACATCGCTCCGAGATGCTGACGCCTTCACGCACGTCATCGGTGGCAAAGCAGGTCGGACCTTTGGACAGGTTGGCAAGCGCTTCGGCAACAAACCTACTCGGCCGTCGCGGCACCCGGGATCGGTGCGCCAAGGTCCGAGAGCTGGCCGCGCCGCACGAGCGTACGTCGCAAAGCAGGAGTATCGGTCACCCCGAGGACCAGGCCCAATACGTCGACGCCGCTGCCGTGGAGCTCAGCCCACAATGCCTCGGCCATCACCATGTCGAACGCTTTCTACGCGCCGTAGGCCACCATGTTCCGGTGCACCGACGAGGGCGGCACCCGAGGAAACCAGAACGATACCGCCCGCCTGCGTTCCTGCATGGGCGCCTCGAAGTGATAGCAGAGCCGCATGGGTACCAGACAGTTCCGCTCTACGAGGGCCACGGAGACTTCCAGAGGCTGTGACTAGAAGGCTCGTAATTCTGATCACCCCCCTCCGCATCGAACACCAGGCCGACGTCCACGTCGCTCGTGACCTCTTTGAGGCTGGCGACTGCGTTCGCCTCCGTGAGGTCAACCGTTACGACTCTCAGTTCTACGTCACTCGTCGCCCTGATCTCCTCGGCCACGTCGTCGAGTGCCTGCTGACGCCTGGCCACCAGGACGACGTTGACGCCGTGGTCTGCAGCGGCCCTTTCTACTCTGCTCCGATGCCCTCCACGCCCCGACTACCAGAGCCCATGGACCGTACCGCTCCTCGAAGTCGTCCATCCTCAAACTATAACAGTACACTCCATCCTGTTATATATGCTGGAGCTTGACTCCGTTCGAGCAGCCGTCCACGTCATTCGAGCCTCGACGCTCCGCCCCTCGCGGCAACCCTCGAAGCTTCTCGTCGAGAAAGGATTCGAAGGCACGCACCGTGCTGGCCGTCGCCAGGCGGTCGGCGTCCACTCTTCGGCCCTCTATCGACGCTGGCCTTCACGAATCGAGCTGATCGAGGAGGCCATCTTCCCGGGCTTCTATCCGCCCATTGTCGCCCCGACCGGCGACCTGCGCACCGATCTTCTTCGGTTTCTCCAGGCCTACTCGGCAGCCTTCGGTCACCGGCGGCTCGGGCGGCTGCGCCGGGACTCATGGCCCATCACCAGGCGTCCGGGGCGAGTGGCTCGCCCGAGAAGTACCTCCAGGTTTCGGCTCGACCGCAATTCCAGGCCATCCTGCGGGCGCACCGTCCGGAAGCGTCTACCTGACGATCGACCCCGACGACTCCTTTGACATCCTCCTTGGCGCCATTGTCGCCCGAACCATCTCCCGACTGTCGCTGCGCAACCCCCACTCGAGGTGACGGTGACCTTCTGCTCCCATGCTGCGGCCTTCGGACCTGATTGGCGTCGCCATCAAGGGAATCAGGTGATGGCGACCCCGGATGGCCTGTTGCTAGGCACCGTCTTCACAACCGTATTGGTGGAGGTGTTGATGTCGCTCACGTTGTTGGAAGCTGGGTTTGTCACGTAGGCATCGCTCCCGTTGGGGGTGATGGCGACCCCCCAGTTCCCATCGCCGGGAGCGCCGACGGTCACCGTCTTCACCACCGCGTTGGTGGAGATCTTGATCACACTCACGGTGTTGGAACCGCCGTTGCCGTTGGAACCGGCGTTGGCCACGTAGGCATCGCTCCCGTTGGGGGTGATGGCGACCCCGTATGGCCCGTTGGCGTCCGGCACCGTCTTCACCACCGTGTTGGTTGAGGTCTTGATGACGCTCACGGTGTGGGAGGCCTGGTTGGTCACGTAGGCGTAGCTGCCGTTGGGGGTGATGGCGACCCCGAATGGCCCGCTACCGACGGTCACTGTCTTCACCACCGCGTTGGTAGAGGTGTTGATCACAATCACGGTGTGGGAACCGTTGGTCACGTAGGCGTAGCTCCCGTTGGGCGTGATGGCGACCGCCCATGCAGCGGTGCCGACCGGCACCGTCTTCACCACCGTGTTGGTAGAGGTCTTGATCACGCTCACGGTGTGGGAAGTGGTGTTGGTCACGTATGCGTAGCTCCCGTTGGGAGTGATGGCGACCCCCCATGGCCCGCTGCCCACTCTCACCGTCTTCACCACCGCATGGGTGGAGGTGTCGATCACGCTTACGGTGTGGGGACCGTCGGTGACGTAGGCGTAGTTCCCGTTTGGGGTGATGGCGACCCCGGTTGCCTCGAAGACGCCCGGCACCGTCGTCACCACCTTGTTGGTCGAGGTGTTGATCACGCTCACAGCGCCGGAACCGATGGCGTTGGCTACATAGGCGTAAGGGATTGCCAACGCAGCTGCTTGTGGCGCCCCCACGGGCGTCAACGCAATGGCAGCGAGTCCGCCGGCACCGATCGCACTACCTGCCCTCCTCGCCCACTGTGACCATCGGGACCGAACGACCGGCGTCATCTCATTACCTCCGGTGCTCATGACCTCGGCCGAACCTCCGAGGACGTGGAACGGCGAATCCAACGACTCTAGCCAGAGGACCGACCGTGCGAAGAGAAGCGTCGCTGTTTTCGTAAGCACTGACCGTGCCGAGTGTCGGAAAGCTCACGGCACCGACCGAAGGGGCCACGGCGAGTGGCAGATGACCGTTATCCAGTTCGGGAACAACGGGCTGCGTGGTACTCCCGCGGAAGAGGCAGCTCGTTGAGCCACTGCACGTTTGAGGATAGAAAAGGACACCAGGCTGCTGATCCCGTGAGGAGGGCACCCGATTCCGAAGGCGATCACGGGAAGTGCGGGGCGAAAGCCACAGCCCTCGGCGAACCACTCCGACATCGATGACTGGTGGCGGCGCCTGGTGCCGGATCTTCAGCCCATCGTCAAGCGATCGGACGAGTCGATCCGAGCGACAGTCCCGGGCCTCGAGTACGCCGTCAAGTGGAAAAGATGACCAGAGAGGTGCCAAGGATGAGGGAAGTGAGACCCGGTTGGTTGGCGTTGACTCCTGTCATCCAACCCGGAACGAGAGCTAGATCGGCCGTCCTCTAGGTCAGGATCTCGACGTATCCCTCGGTGCCGTGAACACGGAGGCGCTGCCCGTTCCGGATCAGCTCCGTGGCTTGCTCGACGCCCACAACGGCCGGCAGGCCGTACTCCCTGGCGATCACCGCGCCATGGGTCATCAGGCCGCCCACCTCCGTTACGAGGCCGGCAATCGCGACGAACGCCGGTGTCCAGCTGGGGTCTGTGTAGGCGGTGACCAGAATGTCGCCCGGTTCAAGATCGGCCTCTGCCATGTCCCGGATGACGCGGGCCCGCCCCTCGACGGTCCCGGCGGAAACCGGCAAGCCAATCAGCGCATCCGCCGGAACGTCAACGCGTCGGTACGACCCGGCGACTACCTCGCCATCGGACGTGAGCACTCGGGGCGGCGTCAGCGCCTGATACGACCTGAATGCGTGCTTGCGCTGGGAGATGAGGCCATCATCCATGACGTTCGTGCGCACGACGTCGTGGAGCTCCTGAAAGGTGAGGTAGAAGATGTCTTCTGCCTCGCCGAGCACCTGGCCTTGCACGAGCCGCTCGGCCTCTTCGAGGAGAGCCTCCTTGTAGACGAAGTAGCGGCTGACCATCCCGTACTTTGGATACTCCCGGTACCCGATGAAGGTCCGGACGAGGTCGATCCTTTGCTTGGCTGCTTTGACTTTCTGCTCGCCGTCCGGCAGGGACCGCAAGCGCTCGAGCAACTCCTGCTCCTTCGCCCACGCCTCCTGCCGCCCCTGCTCAAAGCGTCGTTCTCCGGCGCCCGGCTCGAAGTTCTTGACGTTGCTGAGGATCATGGGCACGATCGTTGTGGGACGTTCGCTCCAGCGTGGCCTGGTGATGTCAATCTCACCAATACAGCGCATGCCGTACTTGTCGAGGAATGCCTTGATGGCGTCCCGCGCTTCTCGCCCGCCAGCAAGCGTGGTCATGTCATCGAGGAAGCCTTCGTCCTCGACATGGTGCAGATAGGCCACTACCTGCGGATGCGGACGAATCGCGTCCGCGACATCCAGGAGCGCCAGACCCATCTCCGACGTGACGTTGTGGGGAACGGACTGGGTGAGGGTGTCGGCGGCGTTCTTCTCGCCTAACCACTTCTGCAACTGCTCATTGAGCCACCCCGTGGCGTCCATCGCCGACATGAAGACCTGATGACTCCGAGGATCGAACAGGATCCGCTTCAGTTCCTGGATGTCGGCCAGGATGAAGTCGAACAACGCTGACCGGGACTTGGTCCGGACGTCGCGTTTCAGGGCGGCGATGGATTCGTGGTTACGTCGAATCAGCTCTTCGACGATGGCCGGATCGGTTGCGATCGGGGCTTGGGCGCGAGCCGGAGTCGCGGTAGTGCCCTCGTTCGGGAGTGCCGGGATGAAGTCGCCACGTTCGACGATGCTCCGCAGCGCGTTCCCGACTAGGGGATCGGATTTCGTGAACACGTTGAGGAGGCCCGTTCGTCTCGTCGGTGACCCCAGGTCCGGGGCCACATCGACGAACAACCTCCCACCGGCCACATACATCGGCCGCAGGGCCGTCAACTGCCAGAAGGAGATCCCCAGCGGTTTCATGGCGTCGGTCATCATCTGCCCATGACCGACGGAGATGAAGACGTGGTTCTCGCGGTCGCCGACGTCGGGGATTGGGAACAGCGTGGTGATCGGCCGACTCTGCACGATCTGGAACCCACCTCCGTCCAGGCACCATTCGATGTCCTGAGGCTGGCCGAAGTGCGCTTCGATCAGCCGCCCCAGTTGGGCGAGTTGCACGACCTGCGCATCGGTCAGCGCCGGCTTATCCTGCCGCTCCGGAGCGATCGCATCTTCCTGGGTCCCGCCTGACGGCGAGGCATGGATGGCAACCTGCTTGGTGGCAATCTGTTTGGTGGTGATTCCGCCGTCCCGGACTGTGTAGATGTCCGGGTTTACCCGACCCGAAACCAGGGACTCGCCGAGGCCGAAACTGGCCTCCACCACCACGTCCTTGCGGTTGGACGTTACGGGGTCGGTCGTGAACAGGATGCCGGCCGAGTTCGGGAAGACCATCTGCTGCACGACCACGCCCATGAAAACCTTCCGGTGGTCGTAGCCGTTCTGCAGGCGGTAGGTCACGGCCCGCTCAGTGAACAGGGAGGCCCAGCAGCGGCTGACGTGGTGGAGGATCGCCGACGACCCCACGACGTTCAGGTAGGTGTCCTGCTGGCCGGCGAACGAGGTCGTCGGCAGATCCTCTGCTGTCGCGCTGGATCTGACCGCGTATCCGCCTTGCTCGTCGAGCCGGGCGATCGAGCCGGTGATCACCGCGGCCAAATCGCCGGGAATGACGATCGCCTCGAGTGTCCGGCGGATGTTCGCGCTGAGCGCGCGGATCGCCTCCCCGTCGTCCGGGTTCAGGTGTGATAGCCGATCAAGGTCGTCGTCGATAGACGGTGCTTCAGCGATGATTCGCCGGTAGGCGTCTGTGGTCACACAGAAGCCGGCAGGGACGCGGATGCCGTCGACTCGCGAGAGCTCACCCAGGTGGGCGCCCTTGCCGCCGACGCGGGCGACCTGCGTCTGATCTATTTCCTGGAATCCCAATACGTAGTTGTTCATCGATCCCCTTTGAGCCGGGATATCTCGCTCCGATCTGTCGGAAACTGTGCCCGGACTTATGGCCTGCATTGTCAGCACACCCGGGGTCCTTGCAGCAAGACCCCCACCTCGATGTATCTTGGTACTGGCGGGGAGGATGGTCTGGGCGCCATGGGCGGCCCACACGTTGAACTTCTCAACAAAGCCCGGCCGGGGTCCTCTGCACGCAGGAGAGTGCCGGCCGCGGTCGCGGCGTGTCCGGTGGTCGGGGCGCCAACTCCAAGCGAAGCATTCCAACCCAGCTCGCCCGAGTGCACCGTTCACCGGTGTTCGTAGAGGATTTGTATCGACGCCGCCCTGGAAGAGACGGATACTTTGCCGAGCCCGGCCCTAATATCCCCTGTGCCAGGTTCACAACAAGAAGGCGACCTTTGTGAGTAAACGTCGGATGGTATCTCTGTGGTTGGTACTCGCTGTCGTTGTCGTCGCCGGCGGCGCTGCCATTCTCGTTGCCGCATTGACACCGTCGCCAACCACAACAAGTGTGGAGAGCCCTTCGACGGCACCCCGGATCATCATCGATTCCGACCTGTCCCGGTGGTGGGATGATGCCACCGCCATAGGTATGGCAAACGTCCTTGAGCAGCGGGGAGCTGTACGGATACTTGGAATCATGTCGGACATACGGAACCCGCTTGCGGTCGCTGCGATCGATGCCATTGACACCGCGTATGGCCATTCGAACATCCCCTTGGGCGCAGTCGCTCACAGCAACGCCGATACTGCACCCCACGGTTACAGCAATGCCCTGGTCGACAAGCTTCCCCATTCCGTCCGCTCGAGCAACGATGTTCCGGAAGCGGTGGATCTCTACCGCCACCTTCTTACGGACCAGCCGAATCACAGCGTCACCATCGTTGCCATCGGTGCCTATACGAATTTGGCTGGGTTGTTACGTTCGACGCCGGGGCAGGGGAGCTCGCTCGACGGACGTGCATTGGTCCAAGCGAAGGTAAAGCGTCTGGTAATAGAGGACGGCCTCTTCCCCAATGGTGCTCCGCCAGTGACGAACCAGAAATTGGACTTGGCTGCGGCGAGCGCCGTCGTGACAGGTACCAACTGGCCGACGCCGATGGCATGGGTCGATGGTTTCGTCGGGATCCAGACGAAAGTAGGAGGAGCGCTGTGTTCGTCCGTGAGGCCCAGCAATCCGATGCGGATCGCATATCAATGGGAATTCGGATGTGGGCCGCCTGGCGATGGTGACTGGGACGGGCCCACACTCCTCTACGCGATCTGGGGCAAGAAAGGAATGTTCTCGGAACTGGGTCAAGGTGGTGCTGCCTACATCAACGCCCAGGGTGGGCTGTCGTGGCGCACCGATCCCAGCCGTGCTCATGACGTCTATGTCCATGTCACCAATCAAATGGCGTTGAATCGACAAATCAACGAACTTCTTGTGGCGAAGTAGGCCGTCGCCTTGTACCAGCCAAAGGGAACCACGAACACCTCGACCCGCGTTTCTCTGCGGCTTCGCCGACTGTCGCTGTCTAGCGGCCGGCTGTCCTGTTCAAGAACCGCTCGCTGTGCACCCTTGCGCCGAACACTTGGTGACGTGTAGCGATCCGTGCGCTCCGCGTACGCGGTTGCCGTGAACAATCGCCCCCGGCCCAGGGCCGAACGTCCCGAGTGCCTGTGAAGTGGTCCCCGAGGCGGTCGTCACCTGGGCAGAGACGGGCTTGCTTCCGCTGGGCCACCAGGCGAGCACAAGTCCATCGCTGACGGTCGTCTTGATGCTCTGGCCGTCGCTCAGCTCGAACGAGATGGCTGTGACATCTGCTGCGACGGCCCCCTCGACGGTGTCGAAGGGCGCACCGCTGCCGGTATTGAGGGACGAAAGCGTGAGCTCCCTGACGGCGCCTCCGGGGGCGTAATTCGTTGTCGACGACGTGCCACCCGGGTCTCCACCGCTCCCCGCTCGTGACGAGCTGAGTGATCCACCGTCGGCGAAGCTGACCGAGGTCACGCTTGGCCCCGTCAGGCAGGTGGCGGACATCGATCCGGACACCAGTGACTCGAGCACATACGGACCCCGAACGTCCGTGGCGGTCGGGGTCCATGTGGTGCCCCCTGGCCCGCCTGGCATCGATGCGAGCTGGTCCGCGCAGGCCGTAATCGCCGAGCTGGTGTTCGTGGCCGCGCCAACCGACGGGCTCGGTGTCCAGCCGGCGAAGGCGGGCGTAGCGCCCGACAATGTCACCACCGCGGCCACGATCGCGCCGACCCCCGCGGTACCCGCGGCCGATCCCGCGACGGCGAGTCGGCGTGATTGTGGTCGAGTATCCGCGACGCGGGCCGCGATGCGTTGGGCTGCAGCGGGGTCGACGAGCGCGGCGCGCTGACGAAGGGTCACCGCTATGTCGGAGCTAAACATGTCATTGGTCATGTCGTTTCCTTTCGGGTCATGGCGATTCCTGTGGAGCTCGGGACGGGACGGGTTCGGTGGTCGTCTCTACAGCCAAGGTCGTCGCGGAGTCGCTCAAGGGCTCGCGAGCAGGTGCTCTTAACCGTGCCGACCGTGCAGCCGAGTACCTCGGCAGTGTGCGCCTCGGTCAGGTCATCGAAGAATCGGAGGACCAACACCGCCCGCTGACGCGGTGCGAGTCGACCCAGCGCAGCGTTGAGGGCGTGCTGGTGGTCTACCTGCTCGAGGGCCAGGAGGGCAGCACCATCGACCGGCTCGAGGTAGACGCCGCCGGTCAGCTCAGCCCGCTCGATCGAGTGCCGCTCGGCTGCCGTGATGGCGAGATTGGTCGCGACGCGGCGGGCGTAGGCTGCGGGATACGCCATCCGGCGCACCCTCGACCAGCGGCGAGCTACCTGGAGCAAGCACTCCTGGACGACATCCTCGGCGGTGGACGGGTCCCACACGATGAGGGAGACCGTGCGAAGCAGGTAACCGGTCGTGCTCTCCATGAAGGCGTCGAAGCCGTCGTCCCGCCGCCCGGATCGGCGGCTCACGCGAGGGCCGGGCTGATCGTAGTCACAACCCAATTAAGCCCCCAGGCGGCCAAAAGGTTGCTTCGGGTCACCAAATACCTTTTGTCGCACCCACCGCGGCCCTGGTGGCAGATCTCAGCCCGCAGGAGATGAGGCGACGCTCACTGAGCTGGCGTCAGGGGCGGAGGGCTCACTGAGAGGCCTCCGCTCCAGCGTTGGGGTCTCTAGTCTCGTCAGCGTGGGCCATTTCGACCTGGTGATCTTCGACTGTGACGGCGTCCTGGTGGACAGCGAGCGCCTCGCTGTGCGTACGGAAGCGTTGATCCTGTCCGGTCTCGGGTGGCCACTTACGGAGGCTGAGATCGTTGAACGGTTCGTGGGACGTTCGGCCGGGTACATGCAACAGGAGATCGAACGCCGCCTTGGCCGGAGCATCGACTGGAGTGCTGAGTTCGAGCCCCGCTATCGGGAGGTGTTCGAGCAAGAGCTCGTTGCCGTGCCGGGCATCTTCGAGGCCCTCGATGAGATCACCTCACCCGTATGTGTTGCGTCAAGCGGAAGTCACGACAAAATGACGTTCACCCTTGGTAAGACCGGACTCATCGATCGTTTCGATGGACGGATCTTCAGTGTCGACCAGGTGGCGCACGGGAAGCCAGCCCCCGACGTCTTCCTGTTCGCCGCCAACCAGATGGGTGCAGCGTCGGATCGATGTGCAGTCGTCGAGGACAGCGCTTCTGGGGTGACCGCCGGGTTGGCAGCGGGCATGGCAGTGTTCGCATTCGCAGGAAGCGTTACAAGTGCCGAAGCCCTCTCGATGGATGGCGCAGTGGTATTTGACGACATGAGGACACTTCCTGGTCTGCTGCGAGACCACTAGGTGTTCCATGGCGCATGCCGCCCCCAGGGAGCGGGGGATCACCGCAGGGCTTGCCTGCTCGTGGTCGATCGTTCGACCGGCACGCCCAGTCACCCTCGGGGCTCGGGACCCTTGTGAAAACGGCCGAGTCCGGCAAGGTGATCGCCAAGGGCACGACCACGACCAAGATGATCGGTGGGAAGGTGTCCGGGAAGAGCTACGTTTACCTGACGAAAACCCACAGTGTCTACGAAGTGGGTGTCGGACCCCAAGTGTTCTAACCCGATCCGAGAGCGAATTCGGTGCGAAGAGACCCCGGCCGGCGTCGGGGGTCTCTTCGTCGGCTCGTTCAGGCGCTTCACGTCGTCGATCTCCATCGCCCGAGGCGTGAGCTGACAGGTGTCCGGCGGGTAAGACGCCCCTCAAGGAGGTAGGCCATGAGGAGTTTGCAGGCCCGCCGGACACCTTGGAGTGGTGGCTACCCAACAAAAGGGCGTGCAAACTTGGTGTCACACAACGTTCATCAGCAGATGGCGAATTCGGCCACGGGTAGAGGTGCCCGGAGTCATGTATCGCCCGCTTCGGGATGCTCGCCACACTCTCAAAACTGACCGGACACCGCACTCTTCGTACGACAGATGCCAATCTCGCCGAGCCAAAGGTGACGCTTCGGACCGATTGGACGGATTTCCCCCTCGTCGTCCACGTGGAACGATAGCTGCCATGGTGATCCCTCTCATGCTGGCCACATTGACCGACCGTCGCGATTTCGGCGACGATTGGCTACTGGAGCGCAAGCTCGACGGTGAGCGATGCGTCGCACGCAAAGCGGGCAACGACGTGCGACTCGAGTCCCGTTCCGGCAAGGATCTCACGTCCACTTACCCTGAGGTCAGCGCCGCTGTCGCGGCTCAACACTCACGGAACCTCCTGCTCGACGGTGAGGTGGTGGCCTACGACCGTGACCAAACGTCCTTCGCCCGACTCCAGCAGCGTCTCGGGGTGATCAGGCCGTCTCCAGAACAGGTGGCCAAGAACCCAGTCGTCTACTGCGTCTTCGACCTTCTGGAGGTCGACGGGGAGGATCTGACCGACCGGCCACTGGTGGAGCGCCGCGCTCGGATGACGAGGACGATCCGGTCTAGCTCGGCATTGCACCACACCGAGGCCTGGAGCGACGACTCGGAGCGGCGGTTCGCCGACGCCTGTCGATCGGGCTGGGAGGGGCTCATCGCGAAGCGCGCCGACGCACCGTACGTCACTGGCCGCTCCAAGGACTGGTTGAAGCTGAAGTGCGTCTGGGAGCAGGAGTTCGTCATCGGCGGTTACACCGATCCGGGCGGGAGCCGGACGGACTTTGGTGCCTTGCTCGTCGGTTACTACGAGCAGGGCACCCTCCGTTACGCCGGCAAGGTCGGCACCGGCTACTCCAAGGCGACACTCCATGACCTCGGCATCCGGCTGCGCAAGCTGGAGACGGACAAGCCGACGTTTGTCGACGCGCGGTCGATCCCCCGCAGGGCGCACTGGACGCGGCCGAAGCTCGTCGCCCAGATCGGATTTGCCGAATGGACGAGTGACGCTCGGCTGCGGCAGCCGCGCTTTCTCGGGCTCCGGGACGACAAGGCCCCGGCTGAGGTCATCCGGGAGCGGCCCCAGTGAGCATGGGAGGCGATCTGCATCAATCGGCTGCGGAATCATGCACCGTCGGCGGAATCACGTACCGTCGGTCCGGCCACCGCTCGGCCCGGAGGCTTGCGTTGACATGGGAGCGAGCGACTACACCGCCCGATGTGGATCTTGATCAATGAGCGCTCGGGCATGGATCATGAAGCTGACCTCGAACATAGGCCAATGTTAGCCGGGGGATTCAGGAACTAGATTGCTTATGTTGAGGAACGCGGGGTGACCCGCAAGGCAGTTCGGGGATGGTTGGTACTGGGTGCTGCTCTGGTTGTTGCTGATCATTATTGACTCTCTGCGGCAACCTTAAGATTCAACAGGGTGCGGCGCATGTTCGCCTCGAGATCGGCCTTCCTGTCTGTCACGCCCATGAAGGATCGGCGCCAGAATCGGATGTACCACGGAATGTCCCTGAGTAACTCAAACGACTCCGTCACCTCGGTCCCTGATTCCGCTGCGTCGATCCGATAGGTCCATACCGTCAGGTCACGGCCGATTGCGTCGCCGGCGACAAATGTGAACTCTTCTGGTCGATTCGCTGTGACCACGCGTGGTTTCGTCGACCACCGAGCCATGCGGTGCCGGTTTCGTCCACGAAATCTGGCTCCGGGAACAGGGCCATTGGCGCCGTCAATCCATTCGCACCCGATGCATTCGGGGCTCCATTCGCCCATCCTGGTCACATCGGTCACAAGGTCATAGATGACTTCGGGTGTTGCATTCACTCGGTTGTGAACTTGGCTGGTTGTGCCTTTTTTCACAGGGCTTCTCCCAGATTCGATATTCGTAGTCGGTCGACGGTAGCCCAGCTCGGCGGAGTTGAGGCACAACAAGGAGCTCTGTCGAAGTACATGCGACCGTCCCCGAACACGGGTCGGCGGGATACCACTGAAGATCGGTGCACGCTTCAGAAGCCGTTGAGGAAGCCATGCGGGGACCGATCGATCAGGCCCTCCTGAAGTAGGCGCTGATGATGACCCTGTTTTTTAGTCCGGCTCCGAACGGGGTCAAAGATAGCCCCCACTCGCTCCGGTCGATGGCGACTTCGGTCGAGACCGTGGCCACGTCGGCAGCGACGCTGAGGTCGGCCATCACGGCGAGCGGCCTCGTCTGACCGTGGACAGTGAGGGTTCCGGCCAGTTCGAGCTTGCCCGAGCCTGCCAGACGGCCGCTTGTCGCCTCGAACGTAATGGTGGGGAACTTCTCGACCTCAAAAAAATCGGCCGTCCGCAGATGAGCGTCGCGCTTCTTGTTTTTGGTATCGATCGATGCCGCGTCGATGACCAACGTCCCAGTGAGGCCGCCATCGGGACGCACGGTTCCAACTCCTTCGATCGCCTTGGCCGTCCCTTTCGTCGGGAACACCCACATGGCTTTCGTGTGAACGACGATCGACGTCCGGTCAGGATCGAGCACCCATTTGCCGACGAAGTCACCCAAGCCGACTGAGTTCTGGTTGGGAACTGTCACAGGTCTGCCTCCAATCGCGATCATTTCATCTGACCACAGGGAGCGTGGAAGGACCAGCAGGAATGTCAGGGCATCGGAACATGCAAACCCGGAGGATTCCCTGCAACCCCAGCAATCTCGGCACGCGAGTGTGTCTAGGGTGTCCCGACCTGAAGGGCTTCGGGGGCGGGTTCCTCGGCCGGATCCCTCGGTGACTACGACCGCTCAGTTGCTGGTCGGGGTCGCGGCTCGGGTCGGAGCCACCCGAGTGGGGCCGGGATCGTCCTGCCTCGGGACGGATCTGTTGCTGGCCGGTACCGGGTACGCGGGGCCGTAGTCGTCCGTGCCGGCGAAGCCGAGGAGCACATTTTGCTCCACGACGGTCGGGTCGCCCATGGAGGTGGACGGGAGCGATGGCACTACCGTGACAGGGGTGTTCAGTCTTGGGAGAGCATTGGTGAGGTCCCCGACAAGGTCGTAACGCCACCTCGAGATGTGCAGGCCTCCGGAACCGAGCAGCGCACCCGGGCCCAGGAACAGACTCTCGATGAGCTTGTGTGTCGAGATGTGGTCGAAGACGCCGTGGGACACCCATCCTCCGGCGCTGAAGGGCGAGATGACCAGCGCCGGTACCCGAAACCCGAGGCCCACCGGTCCGAGGACGTTGTGCCAGTCTGACGGGGGACCGCCGGCGGCGTTGGTCGCGTCCGTGGCCCCGAGGTACTCGCCGGTCGAGGTTGCCGCCCGGCTCCACCCCGGCGGGCAAATCCGCAAGGGTGGTGACCGTCGGCCCTGGGGTGGGTGGAGCCACGTGATCGAAGAATCCGCCGTTCTCGTCGTAGAGGACCAAGAAGACGGTTGACGCCCACACCTCGGGATTCTTCACCAGCGCCTCCAGAATCTGCGAGACGAGGTATTCGCCGTACTCAGGTGGTGTCGCTGGGTGCTCGCAGTTGGCGATTGGCGGCATGATCCACGACACCTTCGGAAGGGTGCCGGCTACGACGTCCGCCTCGAACTCGGTCGGATAGACCGGGGTGAGTGCCAGCCGGGCGTTGCGCAACTCGGTGAGACTGGGGACGGCTGGCAATTCCGCACACATCAGCCGGGCCAGCTGCGGCCCCTCCGGAGGGTGCGATTCGGGTTCCTACCGCCGAACTTGGCGCGCCCCGCAACCAGGCACATGGGGATACGGTGAACGCCGTGGATCTCCCAGAGCTCCTGGTCGGGAGCGCCGGCGAATGGCGAAGATGGTTGAGCAACCATCACGCCGATTCACAGGGTGTCTGGCTGGTATTGGCCAAAAAGGGAACGGTCGATCCGACAACCGTCTCGTACGACGAGGCGCTTGACGAGGCGATCTGCTTCGGCTGGATCGATGGTCAATTAGGGCGTCGCGACGCCGCTACGTTCCGTCGACGTTTCACGCCTCGAAAAGCTCGAAGCCCGTGGTCGCAACGGAATGCAGCCATCGCTGAAAGGTTGATCGGCACCGGCCGAATGCATCGATCCGGTGAAAATGAGGTGCAGCAGGCGAAAGAGGACGGTCGATGGGAGGCCGCCTACGCTGGGCAAGCCAGCATTGAGGTGCCGGAGGATCTCGTCACTGCCCTGAGTGCCAATCCTCGCGCAAATGCGATGTTTGAAAAGCTCACAAGTGCGAATCGGTATGCCATCCTTTACAGAATCGGAAGCGCAAAGAAATCCGAAACCCGCTCCAGGCGCATCGCCCAGTTTGTCGAGATGTTGGCCCGAGGTGAGACCATCTATCCTCAGGCTCGATGATCACCCGCGTAGA
>CAWIOU010000038.1:0-8458 GCA_963837805.1 uncultured Acidimicrobiaceae bacterium | reverse complement strand
GATGGTCCGAGCAGATCGAAGCCGAGGGTGACCCCGAACCCGGGTCAGGGGGATCCTAGAGGGTGCCACCGACCGGCACATGGGTGTCACCCTTTTCGACCGTTGAGTTCGTATGAGAGCCTTGGACAGTGCCCTCAGACGATGACACCACGAAGGCTCCAGCTAAGGCTGTCTATCTGCACCGCACCGACGGGCAGAAATGGCGATTCTCTGTGTACACGGAGGCAGGAATCATTAACGGACGCTTAGCGCACGCTTCGGTGATGACCAGTCCAGCAGATGTGTCCAAGACGAGGAACGCATGAAACACTTGGAGGCATGGACCATGACCAACGCTCGGGAGCTTCTCCTGAGCCATCTGTTTCGCATGACTGACCGCAAGTACCGGGCGGAATGGCAGGAAACTGACACGGGCTCATGGTTCTCTGAACTGACGATCGCCGAGGAGGAGTAGGAACCACACTCCGGCTGCCCCCGAACACCGTCCGGGATTACCATTGGGCATGGCCGACTTCGGGCAGCGCAGCCTTTTGGTATCTCCCGGTCGGCCTCCTGGTGCGCCAGGCTCCGTACATATTGGTGACGATGGAGGCATGACCACACTCTGCGCACGATCCAAGAGCGGGCTGGTTGCGGTCGAGTGCCCGAAGACGAGGAACTATGAGAGAAGTGCCTTGTCTGGGCAAAGGATTATTCACTGATCGAGTGACCGGCACGGTGGCCCGATCACCGGGCCAAAGGCGCTTATCCGACCGCCGCTTCCGCCAAACTCCAAAGATTCCGTCGGCACACGGCTCAATGTTCCGCCACACTGGGAGGATGGCAAGACGCCCGTGGTGGACTCCTACAGAACAGGATCTCGCTTGGGATCGACCGCTTCCGAACGTCGTCAGGTTTACACCCGACTACGCAGAGCTGCCGCTATGGGGAGACGGGTACGGCAACATCTCCTGGCAGGCTACGAAGCTGCCTCCTTTTCTGTTGGATCGGTTAGCTGCCTGGGAGAACAAATGGGAAGACAACTACGACTACGAACACGGCTGGAAAAACGAAGAGATGTGGCGTGAGTGGCTGGCGGAAGGCTCCGGCCTCTTGGCTGATCTTCGAAAGGAACTTGCTGGACGAGGTGTGGAAGTGACCGCACCTGAATGGCTTGACCCCTCGGCTGCAACGTCAGACCGGCCAGACACTTGAAGATTGAGCCCGGTTGCCCGGTGGTGCCACCTCTCACCGGGTCAGCGGCGATTATCAACCGTGGCCGACCCGCACCTTCGGGCGAGTGGAAAAGTTGCATCTAGCCCACAACGATGGTTCCTGTGGACGAGTTGGATTGACCGTGCCCAGAGGGGAGGGGCAGTGTCCCTGAGACATCCGTCCCACCAACCTTGCCGCTGAAGTTTAAATGGCTTTTCAGCCTGCTGAGGCTGGCGGTGATGTGAGCCTCTCCGATCACTGGCATTGATCCCAACTTGCGGCTCCCTTGAATGCCACGCCACTGACAGACTGCGTGCTCCCGATCGGTGTCAGCTTGATCGAAGCAGAAATGCGTGTCCGTCGAAATGCCCTGAGGCCACGAAGGTGAGGGTTGTAGCGAACGAACTAGAGGGGCCTGATATCCCGTTGAACCGGATACCACCCGCTGTCCCGTGGAAAGAGGCTGTCGATTCTCCATTGGTCCAACTGATGGTGAAGGAGCCACTGGAAGGCCGGGCTACTTCCACTGCTGCCACAGTCCGCCAGCAGCACTGCCATCGAGGCAAGCAACATGATGATGAGTTTCGATGCGGGCCCTACCCGCTGGCGGGCGATGCCCGTTCTCACCGACTTCTCCGCTTCCAGATGTTGCAGCCAAGATTGCGATAGCACCGACAATGATCAGGGCGGCCAAAACGATGATGGCTGCGGGGTGACTCCGTGCCGGTCCACCACCGAAGGCCCCGGCTATCAGTGGAGCCACCACGATGCGGGTAATAGGTGCTCCGAACATCCTTTTGTATCGGCTGGGCCTCTCTATGCCTTTAGATCGAGGGATCTCGGGCAGCCCAGCGTTTGCCTGCCTCTGATCACCGGGTCAGGGGGATACTCAGGGCGTCGCCGACCGGCACTTCGAGGATGGGTCGCCGACCATAAGTAGGCTGTTGCTTATGCCAGTCTTGTGGGGTTCGGCCCAGACAAGCCTGATCATCTTGACAAGCCTCAAGGACGCACCCAAGAGCCGACGAGCGGTCAAGATCGGCATCCGCAACCTCACCGGCTCCGTATCGGGACGGGGCCATTTTCCTATACGGGGCTCTAGCGAGACTCAAAGCTCATGGTCTCGTTGAAACCGCACTGGGTGACGGTCACGAGCGAACCTACAAAGTCACCGGAAAAGGGCTAGCCAGCTGAGGGCCAAGCATTGGGACTAGGCCCCGTCTCCTAACACCGGGTCAGGGGGATTACCTAAGGGTGCCACCGACCGGCACCTTCGGTGACAGGCGAGCAGGGGGAATATCTCTGGTGAGAGACTGGGCAAATGGACGGCAAGCCAGGTGCAAGTGACAGTGTCTCAATAGGCTTTCCCGTGAAGTGTGCATACAAGGGTGGTCACACAGTTCTTGGCAAACACGGCAAACACTTTCGGATCGAAGACTGAAAGATCGGCTATGGCGAGTTCAGTCTTTCCCACAGCATTCCGCTCGACGCTGTCGCCAGTATTGAAGTTTCAGAGCAGGAGTTCGGTGGCTCAGATGGGCAAACGCTAGTTGGGCTAGGGACGATGAATGTCGGAGGTCTCGGTCGCCGAGGTAGTCCTTCGTCGGAACCCAAACAAGTGACCCTCATAACTGTGAGGACCAAAGACGGCCAAGACCCGGTCTGGGTTGGAACCACAAGGGAGCCGAGTGGGTACGAGAACGGTTGACGCCAGCGCTACGGCAGGCCGGGATTCCCTTCTATGACGACCTACCTCCGTCGGAGCGGGCTGGGTAGCCCAGAACTTGAGGGCGCCACCGACCGGCAGCACCTGTGGGGCATCCCGGGAATGTCCTCACTAGGATCGGGCCGGAGCCGAATCGGGGGAGACGGTATGCAGCGAGCATCTGGATTGCGGAGTTGCCGATCGATGTTCGCAAGACTGGCAATGCTGGCATTTGGTGCCATGCTCGCAGCCGTGTTGCTTATCGCCGATGCCAGCTCGGCGGCCACAACTCACCCGCCCACAGACACTTGGACTCCGGTATCGAGCCCACTGGTGACCGCTAGCGGCCTGGCATCAGTTTCTTGTGTCAACAGCACTGACTGTTGGGCCGTCGGATACTCCGAGCCAAAGCAGTTCACTTATACGCTGACGGAGCACTGGAACGGCGCTAAGTGGACCATCGTCTCCACTCCCGATCGACCCAACGACCAATTGTCGTCGATCGACTGTGTGTCCAGAAACAACTGTTGGTCAGTCGGATCCACAACAAGCTCGGCCCTCATCCAGCACTGGGACGGCACTGACTGGTCGATTGTCCACGCCCCGTCGGTCACCGGAATGTCCCAACTGAGTTCGGTCACATGCATTTCCAGTAATGATTGCTGGGCGGTGGGAGGCTGGACGGTCGGAGTAGAACCGGAGAATCTGTCCGAAGGTGCCGTTGCCGAACATTGGGATGGCTCTACATGGTCGGTGGCCTCCGTCCCTGACGGTACGGTCGGCAAAGGGCACGTACCCACGTACCTCACCGGAGTGAGCTGCGTAAACTCAGAGGACTGTTGGGCCTCGGGCAACTACGCCGTGTTCACCGGATTCACTGGCGAGTTGATCACGCCAGTCTTCGCTATTGGAATGGAGTGAGGTGGACGACCACCACAACGCCGGGAGGCTCCGAAGGGGGAGCCGGTGTGACCGGCGTCTCCTGCGTGTCGTCCTCGGAATGCTGGGCGGTGGGGAGCGTTAACGACGGCGGCGGTAACAGCACCGACCGGACGCTGACGGAACGGTGGAACGGCACCCGGTGGTCGGTAGTCAGGAGCCCCAATGTCAGCACTTCGCCCTCCGACCAACTGGTCGGTGTGACCTGTACCAGCCGCTTGGACTGCTGGGCCGTAGGCAACGCTTTGGGGTATTCCAGTCCTCCACTTCCAGCGCTGACAGAGCACTGGGACGGGTCGAAGTGGTCGATCGTCCCGAGTGAGCAAGTCTCCCCGAAAGACAGCTACGAGTTGAGCTCGGTGACGTGCATTCACACGAAGGACTGCTGGTCGGTAGGGCACAGTCGTGGATCGGCGTACAGCATGGGGCTCGTTGAGCGGCTTGAACTTTGGGGAGCGCCCTACCACCGGGAGCGGGTCGTTCATCGACCGTGAATAGTTGCGGTCAATCCTCCCGATTGCCGTGCTCAGGGAACCGTCTAGCCCGCCTGCTCATTGAATCCTGCCAAAGACGCAACGACACTCTGGCCCGCCGTAGGCCAAAATCTTGTCGCTCGGCGCAGACACGGGTCCGATTGTTGACTGCTCAATCTGCATCCGGCGAAGGAACTGGTCGAGCCCATCCCTCTTGATGGTCGTCACAATCGCCATTTTCCTTCTGTCGGCGGCCGATGCAGAAAAAAGGTCCCTCTCGATAAAACTCTTGGGTGAAAGACAGGTCCGAAAAAGACGACATCTCGCTTATCGAATGAAACCATGGCGCTTTGTCCCATTGAGAGAAACACATCCAAAATGACCCATGGCCAACGGAAGGCCGGTCCCCACGATGATAGGGGTCCGTACCGACGGCTCCGCCCGGTATATCGACCACACTGTCCAAGTGGATGGGCCTGTGATGGCCCCCGCCGCCGTCTTCATTGAGCCATCATGCCTGACTTCACCTTTGGGGACCGTCGACGCCTGCCCGTTATCACGGGTCAGGGTGCGCATCCACCGGGCACTTCTGATGGCAGGGAGTTCAGCAACGGTGCCGCCTGGTCGATGGAGTGAGAGCTGAGTCGGGATCGGGATGGGCCCGATCCCGAATGCCGGGCTGCGTGGTGGCACCATCCCGCCACATAGCCTGCCCGCACTGAGGAAGATGATCTTTTTATGGCGTACAACGCTCGACATCCCAAATGGACGTGGTGGCTCGGCATCGTCGCTGAGTCCGTGGTGAGGTTCTACTTTGTCCCCCGAGATGTACGCCTCAGTAAAAATCTCGGAGCCATTGCCGCCGGGGAGCGTCTGCTGGTAGTCCGCCTTTGCGGTGCCACCCGGCTCAGTCACCTGGCGTCAGGGCATCATGGAACTTTCCCGAGACGAGATCATCTTCTACAGAATCTTCCCATGGCTCCGGCGAATCACGAGCTGGAGGGCTCACATCTGGCAGACCACAACTCGGCTACCGCAGAAGGGTGATGCTGCGTGGCTTCGATTCGGTTGGCCCCGCACTGTCATCATCGATTGTGAGGGGGGATCCGACCACTTCGCTCTAGCAGCGATGCGTATCGACCTGAATCTCGTGGAAGCTGTGCTCTGGAATCAAGAGAACACAAGAGCGGGAACCCAGTAGGCAGGCGAAGCGTCCGAAACCCGGCCGAACCATCGAGAGACTGCCCCCAAACACCGGGTCAGGGGGATACTTGAGGGTTTCACCGGGCTACGAGTTCAAGGGCAGTCTCTCACCCACGTCGGGCTCGTAGGACTGCCTTGACACGTCTCGAAGCCACAGCGCCACCAGAGACAATGAGGCGAGCGTCAAGATGGCCGATCCAACCGAGATCATGTAGAACCCGTAGCCCCATGAAGGCCCTCGGTCTCTAGGTGGCACGGAGCCGACAAAGACTCCATGAATGCCGAACACGATGCCCATGGACAAGAGCGGTAGGCCAGAGGTGAACGCTCTCAGCGCACCCGGCATGGCGAGTCCGATCGCCCCGATCCCGATGAAAATCGGAATCAAATCGAACCAAACCGTGCTTGCACTGTAGAGACCGGTATTGGGCTGATGGAAGAAGTTCACGAAGAAGCCCCAGAAGCCGATCGCACCTCCAGCGAGACCGATGAACACCAGGAGCAGTCTCAGCATCGTGTGAGGGTTCACGCTCCTCGTCACCTTGTCTGGCTGGCCCCCGAGTGGAGGATCAACGGACTGGGTACTGCGAGATCGGTCATTGCCTCCACCTTCAGGCCGCCGGTAATGCAAGGTTGCTCCTTTCGTGAGGATAGCCGAGGGCGCACCACAGGCATGAATGGCCTGACCCTGCCCCGAACACCGGATCAGCAGATGTTACGACCGTTGCTGCCCGGCACATTGTGGCCGTTCGGCGTAACGTCGATTGAGTGACCATCACTACCGGCCACATCATATGGGCGGAGACAGAAAAGGTGGAGGGGCACCGCCGTGGGGGTCCGGTCGGGATGCACGCCGTCGCCATCGTTGATGGAACGCCAGCCCAACGGACCATATGCGACGGCTTCAGTGTCGACCTCGACTACCTGTTCAACTGGGATTTCTTCGACCACGCTTTCATCTTTGCTGCTCTCCGGTGCCGAGAGTGCAAGGCACGGCTCAACGTGTCGCCCAGAGACGGACAGCATCGGTAATTAGAGATACAAGGTTGGTGTCGGGAAGACGGGCAGGAAAAAGTGACCCCTACCACCGGGTCAGAGGCGGTTATCCATGCCGGGTGCCATGATTGAGATATGGACGAAGCCAATCGGAAGACTCGACTGGCGCTCTTCTTGGGAACGGGCCATCCGACCGAAATCGAGAAGATCAAACGTCAACGACTGATTCGGTTGGTCGTGTGGACCGACGTAGCCATCGGGATCATTCCGATCTTCGTGTCACCTGGAATCTGGCCGTATATCGCTGTCGGCTGGGTAGCAGTGAACGCAGTTCTCTACATTCTCATGATCGTCGCAGTTCGTAGGGCACGGAGGCGTGGCGACTATCCAGACGCATCACGGGGGGAGAAGGCCTCGCAGGCGCTCCTATCGCAGCCATTTCGACGGGTAGCCCCGTCCCTCGTTCTCGCAGGAGCGAGTTGTCTACTCGTAGCACTCCTGGTCGTGGTCTTTCCACATGGCTCGATCACTGGGCGAGTAGTGATCGGGATCGCTGCTGCGATCCTCGGGTTGGTCGCCGCAACGTGGGGAATCCTCATTCTGAGACAGACGAGGACCTCAAAGAGCGGGGGACACTAGGGGTGCCCCTGACCACCGGTCAGGGGGACACTCCGAGGTGCCCATGATCGGCTGACTCCGGCCAGTTATCACCGTTCAAGGCTCGTTTTGCTTGACTGGTCACTGTGCGAATCCGACAACACGCCTACTTCGCCATCTACAGCGACACACTTACACCTGCCGACATCACGGGCAGGCTTGGAGTAGAGCCAGATGCTGTTCGAGTCCGTGCCAGCCAGACTGTTCACCCCCCTACTCCCCGTCACCATTCGTGGCGGATTGTCTCCGATCAGGTGGGCCTGACGGTCGCCGACCACCTCGATATCATCGTCGATCGACTTAGGACCCTGGCAGGACCAATAGGTGACTTGGTTGAGGAGATTGTCCTGGCCAGCCCCGAGTCCATCGGTGTTGGGGGCGTGCTCGAAGTCGTGAGGCGCTTCGATGACAATGAGGGTGAAGAAGAACATATTTGGGTGCTCGATCGACCCGATGGCAGCCAGCTAGAGAAGCTCCCTGGCCAGCACCAACTGCTGGGCTGGCGACTAACTCCCAGTGTGATCGACTTTCTCCGCACCACTCATGCAGTGCTCGACATCGACGAGTACGGGTGACCCGGTCCACCTGCCCCCGATCACCGGGTCACCGGGTCAGGGGGATACCTCAGGGTGCCACCGACCGCTTTCACTGCCTATGCGACGATGGTCTCCATGCCAGACGATAAAAGCCGCTACGGGCAAGCCGAACTGGGTCCCTTCGAGCAGCACCTTGCGGAGAACGCCGACAAGCACGCCTTCACGTTTCGACCGTGGAAGTTAGGTGCGCTCAGGCTCACTGACGAACAACTTGTAGCTCACGTTGAAGGCGAGATAGCGGACCAAGGATTCTGGTGTGACTTTGCGGAAATGGCGATGGTTCTGGGATGCAGGCACGCATCGACTTGGTTGAGACCGAAAGTGGGGCTGCCTACCGAGTAACGGGTGGGTCCGGAGTCAGAATCCAAGGCACCTACCGCAATCTCGACCGAGCGCTCGACATGGCGGCCCCCTTCGCCAGTTTGGAATGGGATATCACCGTTGCCACTGGTTGGAGGGATTCAGACCTCATCGTTCCGAACGATGACCCTGCCTCATAACGCCGGATAGTCGGCGACACCTCACACCAACCTCTTACTCTCAGAGGCGAGCTACCCGACCGGACGGATCTGCGGTGGGTTGTCGTTTGGCGGGTTGTACCACCGGTACACCGTCTGCCCGCAGTATTCCTTTCCAACCTCTTGATGAGTTCCGTCCAGGGAGGGAACCACGGTATCGGCCACAGGGGGAATGAA
>CAWIOU010000037.1:0-5654 GCA_963837805.1 uncultured Acidimicrobiaceae bacterium | reverse complement strand
CCTACCGCCATCGTGATCTCCCCCGCTTATCGCCTGCTCTCGCTTACGGGACGGTACGCCTCGTTGGACGACAAGGCAAATGGTTTCGCGCACCTCTCGCTGGTGGCGTGCTCGCCTGTAGACGATCGTCTCGCCCTCGAGGTTTGACGGCAATGCGCCACTTGGCGCCGCTCGGTGCATATCCGGCTGCTCTTAGCCTCGATCCACCGACAGACTAGGGGAAGGGCACGCTCAATCTGAAGCGGTGCTGATGGCGACCGGGGCAGCGGACGCATCGAACGAAGGCGTGATCGACCAAGGTCTCGTGATGGACGTCGGCTGTCAGCGCACGGTTGAAGCGTCTGCGGCTGCGCCGGCCGCGGGTTGTTGTTCAGGTGATGAGCGGCAAGGAACGCAGGCTCGACAATGCGGTCGTGAACAACTGCGCCCATGGCCAACGTTCGGGCAGACGGAGGACGGGTCGGCCCGCGGGGTTGACGAGGCGGCCGGGAACGGTGAGGACCCGGAAGCGCACCGTCGAGGCGACGGTCAGCTGATCGTCGGCGTGGATGCTGCCGAGGGAGGCGGTCCAGCGAATCAGATTGTGGGCGAGCACCGCGCACCCGAGCCAGGCTGCGTTGGCGAAGAACCGCCCCGAGGGGCAGTGCTCGAGACCGGCTCCTTCCTTCAGGTCCCGGATGGCGAGCTCGACGGTGGCGTGGGCTCGGTGGAACCGGTCGGCCTCGACCGCCTCGAGCTCGAGGTTGGTCACGAAGGCGTGGTGACGCCAGTCGGGCCAGAGCTGTCGCTGCATTCGATCGGTCAGCCGGGTGCGGCGAACGACCAGGCGCACCCGACGCTCGGCCCGCTTCGTCTTGCCCCCACCGGTGACATAGATGGTCTCCGCCACCTGGGCGGCACCGCCGTCGGGGTAGGTGATGTCGTGCCACGCATCCTCGGGAATGGCGGCGATTGCCCCCTGCACGCTGGCGTTCTGATGCACGGTGATCGACCAGGCCACCGAGAGCCGGTCGAGGATGGCCAGCAGATCCCAGCTGAAGAACCCCGAGTCGGCCCGGAGGGTGAGCGGACCTGTGGCTCCACACCGTCGCACCCGGGCGATGAGCTCCTCACAGAAGCGCTTGGTGCCCCGCTGAGAGGAGCCTTTGCGGAGACGGGCATGGAGCACCTCGCCGGTGCCCGCCCGCGTGGCGAGGAGGGGGTGGTAGCCGAGCACCCTGGTGTAGCCAAATGCTGCACCATGCTTCTGCTTCCCGTGCACCTCGATGATGGTCGAGTCGAGGTCGATGGTCATCGCCTCGTTCCCCGGACCGGCCCCGACCGACCACGCCCGTCGGATGGCCTCGGCGATCACTGCGTCCAGCTGGCGAACGTGGCCGAAGGTGAACGAGCGCAGGAACGTGCCCAACGTGGACGGTGCCATCACCCGGAAGGGCAGCACCCGGCCCGTTGCCCCGGCCCGCAACCGGTCAGCGTGGTCGATGTGGGATGCCCCGGCCAGGATCGCCGCCACCAGCGTCAGCACCTTGCGGCCGGGATGAGCTCCGCCGACGCGGCCACGCAGCCGAACCATCTGGTTCACGAGGGACTCCAGGCCGAGGCGGACCATCAGAGTGGCCGGCACCAGAAGACCAGCGTCAGCCACCAGAGTCGGCTCGTCAAAGGTCACTGCAATCCGGTCGATTCCGCGCGATGATGAACTCACTGAAAGTGCCTCCTGGTTCTGGTGCGAATCGTGACTTCGAACATCACAATTCTCCCAGGCGGGGAGGCACTTTCCGCGAATGCGCGGCGTTCAGATCAGAAGGTCAATCGGTGGATCGAGGCTTAGGCAGGCGCCGCCGCGTCGCAGTCGCAACTGAGATTTCGCCGAGTGACCAGCACACCACTCTGCAAGGCCCACATGCGCCGGTGGTGCCGAAGTGGGTCACGGTGCTCGGAATCCGCACATTGGACGGATGCGTGCCTGCACGCAATGATGCAGTCGCTGGCGGACAATGTGTCTCGCCGGTAAAGGGGACTGAGCGCGATGCTAAAGGTCGTAGGTGCCGGGGTGGGTCGTACGGGTACGCATTCATTGAAGATCGCCCTCGAACAATTGTTAGGCGGCCCGTGTCATCACATGATCGAGATCCTCGGAGATCCGACCCAGGCCCCAGGCTGGATCGACGCCATTGAAGGGCGACCCGTTGACTGGCAAGCGATGCCTGCGGCTACGTCTCTCTTGTCGACTGGCCCGGGTGTTCATTTTGGCCCGAACTGTCAGCCGCCAACCCAGAATCGCTCGTGTTGCTCTCTGTACGAGATCCAGAATCTTGGTATCGCAGCGCCTCCAACACAATCTTTCAGTCTTTCGACAAGGTACCCCCTGAGCTCGTGCCTTGGATGGGCGCAGTCGTTCGGCTGCTCCACGATCGTTTCAGCGATCAGTTCGAAAACCCCACCGCCATGATGGACGCCTATGGGCGGCACAACGAAGCGGTTCGGCAAAATGTCCCAGCCGGTCGCCTGCTGGAATGGTCACCGGTGGACGGGTGGGATCCCATCTGCGACCGGTTAGGCCTCGACGTGCCGAGTGAGCCATTCCCAGTCACGAACACGACTGACGAGTTCCGCGCAATGGTTGGGATGCCAGCGATCTCCTGACCAGTTTGGCGGGCCAGCATGCCCGGGCAGCGATGAACTCATTCGACGAGGTAGACCTCGTAGATCACGCCTCCGACCTGGCGTCCAGCAACACTGACAAATATGCCCTTATTCAGCCAGTCGAGATCCGGTGACGCGGCCTCGATCTGTATTGAAGTGCGAAACACGTACTCACTGGCGTTGACCTCTTCCCCGCGACCGAGGCGGGCGAGAATCTCGGCGCTGCCGTGGCGCACTCCCTGGGAGCGGACATACAACAAGTCACCGCCATCAGTTCGAAGTGTGAAGCGGACGTCCCCGAGCACGGTGCCGTCTGGTAAGACGATCTGCCAATCGGCGCTGGCTCCGGGCAGGAGTACTCCGTTGAGTTGAGGTCCGACGAAATTTCCACCGGTCAAGGGGACGATACGCCGTCGTCCCTGCGTCACGTTGCCGAGATCGAGGGCCTCGGCCGGGTCCGCCTCCAATCGGAAGACCTTCGTAAGACGAGGCTCGGGAAGTCGTTCACTCATTGTGCCCTCCCCATTCGGGTCGTTCGGCATCGTGGTACAACGCGGACAACCGCATCATTTCGTGGTCACTCCGACCTTCATCGGGTCATTCGGATGCGGAACGAGGGGTGTCACGGACGTACGCATCCATTCGTAGAGCGGCAAATCAGCCAAGAGTCCGTCCAGTTCCGACTGGCTGCCGGCGCGATACAGGCCAAGGACCGATCCGGGGCCGGTGCCGACGGAGGCCTGCCACAGCCGCACCAGGTGCCCCTCGTCCGCCAACATCTCGGCCGCAGCAGCTTCCGCCCTCTTGCGATCTTCGACCTCGGACTCGGAAACGCCGTCAGGGATAGTCAATTCAAACTGAACGAGAAACTCCATCATCGCCTGCTCTCAACTCCCAACTCACGCTCGCCCAGGGACGGCGTCGCCAACCCATTGTCCGATGTAGCTACCAGCAGAATCGCCGACGGATGAGACCAGCCGCACGGCCGCTCACCCGAGGAACCCAAGAAGGGCCGCATTGACCTCCTCGGGGTGCGTCCAGGCGATGTTGTGCGGACCGCCCTCCACCGGGACGAGGGTGCAGTCGGCGATCAGCGCCGGGAGCCTCGCCGCCGTCACCTCGAACGGGAGGATGCGATCCGTTGTGCCGTGCAGGACGAGCACGGGAACATCGATCTTTGGCAGGTCAGCCCGGAAATCCGTCAACCAGGTGTCGACGCACGCATAGGTTGCGTGAGGCGATGAACCGGCCGCCACGTTGAAGCTCGCCTGCACCGCCCGGTCGCTGATCCGGGTTCCACCAAGGACATCGACGTTGTAGCAATTATTGAAGAAACCTTCGAAGAAGGCATATCGGTCCGCGACGATGGCCGCCTCGATGTCGGCGAACACTTTGCCGTCGACGCCCTCAGGGTTGTCATCGGTCTTCAGTACGAAGGGCGGAATCGTGCCGAGCAGGGCAGCCCTCCTCACTCGGGCCGAGCCGTAGGTGGCCAGGTAGCGGATCACCTCCCCACTGCCCATCGAGAAGCCGACGAGTGCGGTGTCACGCAAATCGAGGTGTTCCATCAGCACCTCGAGATCGCCGGCAAAGGTGTCGTAGTCGTACCCGAAGGTCGGCTGGCTCGACTTGCCGAAGCCGCGGCGGTCGTAGGTGATCACTCGATATCCGTTGGCCAGGAGCTCGCGCTCCTGGCGTTCCCACGAGGTTCCATTGAGGGGATAGCCATGGATCAGGACAATCGGGCGGCCGCTTCCGTGATCCTCGTAGTGGATCTCGATGGGGGCGCTGTTTTCGGTTCCGACGGTGACAGAAGCCATTGCCTCTCTCCCTTTCTGCGGTTCCCGCTGGGCGGGGTTTGCACTATGCGAATGGGCAGCCCGGCCGTCGCACCTGCGACGGCCGGGGCTAATTGCGAACTCGGAAACGCAGCCGATCACTCCCGGCCTGGGAGCCTCGTTGTGACTTCCTGGACGAGCCACAGATTGTCGTCCGGATCGTTGAATGAGCAGAAGGATCCGTAGCTGGCGCGCTCGGGGTCGGGACCGGGCTGGCGGGCCTCGACCGGGAACGGCGGGCCGTGCCACGTGTCACTCACGTCGATGCCGAGTTTGAGGAGTTCGTCATGGGCCGCCTCGATGTCGGAGACGACGAGAGTGGCCTGGATCCCCCCGGGAGAGCCGGTTGGCAGCCCCAGCCCGAACGTGATCGAGGCCGGCGAGCCGGGGGGCGTGAACTGGACGAAGCGAAGTCCATCCATCGGTGCAACGTCATCGTCGAGGCGCCAACCCAGCTGCTGGTAGAACCGCTTGGCCCGACCGACGTCGGTCACTGGGACGATATGGTTTTCGAGTCTTATCGTGAGGCTGGATACCTGTGCTGGGCTCATGACTCTCGCTTCCTTTTCGGGTTGGTTGTTAATCCTTTCTGTCACTAAAACCTCGTTCTTGTCGTAGGTCCACGACTTATGACCTACCTGTGTTAGGCCCCGCCTATCACGGTCGGCTGCACCGTCGGCACGACTTGGTGGTCCCATGTCGGACCTGCTGTGATGGTCGCTCCCGGGTCAGCTGACACGAAGTCTGAACAACTCCTTCTTCACCCGTAAAAGTTTCGTGAAATCCGAATGAGTCATCCTCTTTCGGCGTCAGAACAGGGCCTGTTGTGGACTCTCTCAACGAGCGAGGGCTGCATCCCCACTCCGCCGACTCCTGCACGATAAGCCTCGCCACCTGCTCTTTGACCGCAGAGATCGCTCGACCCTCCGCACCAATCCGTGCGGTCCGCAGGTGGAGCACCGCCTCGTCCACCAACAGTTGAGCATCAGCTGGACGTTCTATTGGAGGAACCCGCGCCAGCTTCGACAACTCGCGGACGTGAACCACTCTCACGTCTGCACCAGAGACCACCGCGAGTTCCGTTGTGAACCCCGAGAGCTTCCTGCCCGGACTCGAATTGGTCCAGCGCAAACAACAAACGACTCAGCATCGTCACACCTCCAACGCCCC
>CAWIOU010000036.1:0-5278 GCA_963837805.1 uncultured Acidimicrobiaceae bacterium | reverse complement strand
TGTGTTATTGTCGTTCCTTGGCGACCAAGTAGCGTATTGCTATCACGATCCAGGCGTCGCCGTCGTTGTGATCCGATCCAGACGACATCTGTCGATGCACTGTCCACCTATCTCAGTGACTTGTCCGCCACGGTGCGCGCACACTGCTCCGAAACCGTCAGTGTGGACGTTCTCGGACGTTATGGGTTCCAGCAGAACCTTCTTCCCAAGCACGTGCCTTCAAACCTGCACGTCACATTCCGCACCGCGCATGCGTCCAAAGGACTGGAGGCTGACTTCATCGTCATTCCAGGTATGACTACTGGCACATACGGGTTTCCTAGCCAAATCTCGGACGACCCCGTACTCGACGTGGCCATGCCTGCGCCCGAATCCTTTCCGCATGCCGAGGAGCGGCGCCTCTTCTATGTGGCAATGACTAGGGCACGCCAAGGAGTCACTCTCATCACGTCCGCGAATCGAATGTCGCCTTTCGTGGTCGAGCTCCTGGACAACCCTCAAGTGACCGTGTTGGGCGAAGGCAATGTACCCGTTGAAGTCTGCCCACGGTGTCGTCGGGGGACGATGGTCGAACGATTTAGTAGATTCGGCCCGTTCTTGGGTTGCTCTACGTTCCCAGCGTGCGGAAACAAGCGCACCTTGAGGCAACAGGCGACATAAACGGAAGCAAACCGAACTCGACGACAGCATTAGTCGCTTCCGGGAAGAGTAACTCCCCGAGTCCCAACACCAGCGGGGGACAGCCGTTGCCGAGGCGAGAGAGGACCTCAGCCTCTTGAGCTGAGGCTACCTCCTCGGGCAGGTAACGCATCTAGCCCAAGAGTTGAGTCAGAACAGCGGTGTCGGCCAGTTCGTACTCGGTGCCCGAGATCCATAGACGGGATCCAGCTGGAAGCCATAGGTATGCGGCTCGGGCGCTTGAGAGAACCTGGTCTGGTCGCCGAGGCCAGATGACTTGCTTCGCCGCTTCGTTCAAGCTTGTAGATGTGGCGCTTGCTGGATCGAAGCGTGTGAGCCATCGCTCCAGGTGATTGACGCAGGCCAGACTTGCTGACTTGTCTCGATTGCAGTTGGTATGCGCTGCCACAAGATTGTCAAGTGTGTTGTCTGGGTGGCGAGACCACGGGACGAAGTGGTCCACCTCAGCGGGGGCAACGAACCGCCCACCACAGTAGAAGCAACAGCCATTCTGAATTGACATTAGCGGCACGCGAACCCGTCCCAAGGCAATCCGCGTAGCGCCGAAAAGGAATTCGTCGAGATGATCAGAGTCAACCAGATCTGGATTCAGTCCAGCGACCTGGGATATCCATTTTCCTTGGAGAAAGGGTCTGAGGATGTGGGTCAGGCGAATGAGCTGTTCGCCGACGCCCGGCAACAGCCTCATTGAATCGTCGAAGTCTGGTCGATCGATTGAGCTAACTGGCGCTTCGTCTTCCCATGAAAATTCATAGAGAAAGCGGTCTTCGTGAAAATGAGTTGAAGAGCCAAAGCGCTGCAGCTTGGCTAACGGCATGCGGATCACAGTTGCAATGAGATTCTGTTCCAGCGCGGCCCACGTGTCAGGGTCAGCCATTCGCGCATCGTTGAGCGCTGCCCCTGAGGGAAGATCGTGATCTAGTCGCCATTGAGCGAGCTTGGCCGGAATGTCATTGTGCGGCGATTGCCTTAGCGGTTTCACACCGTGGTCGGGTGAGGCTCCGTAAGCAACGGTCTGGGGCCAGTAAAGCTCGACGACGCGACTTGCAACTTCCTTGCCGGAGAGCACTTCTGGTGGTACCCGGCCGGGTCCGATCGAACCATTGGTTGTGTCCAGAATCGCGATCAGGGTCGCGAGTTTGTAAGTTCGCGGAACGACGACCCGTTTCGACAAGCTCGACGATCTTCTCGCCCAGTGCAAGAGTTGGCTCGTTGTCCATCGCTTCAAGCTACCGCCCATCGGCGAGACATTGCTCTGTATTTCCTGACGATCAGAACTCCACAATCCAAGGGTTAAGAGTCTCTTCTGCGGTACCGCCCACTCGCCGGCTGTCCAGTCTTCATTTGTGTGATCCCTTCGGCGGCCGGCGTTTGGCACCGCCAAAGGTGCGCAGCCTCACGAGCTGAGACCCACCGGCTCGTTTTCAGCCTCGATGGCAGGGATCCTCACCCAAGCCGCCCGCATCGCAGTCCGGCTCGTTGTCTCGAAACGCTGCAGCCGACAGCCGGGCCAGGTTGAATGGTCCAATGGCGTGCATCTCCAAGTTGGCAACGAGCACATGTTTGGGAATAACGGATCCGTCCTCGTCGACAAGTCGGCCACTCGGTATGACGACTCCAGTTGCGCTGACAGCTATCGAAAAGACGCCCAACGATTGCGCAGCTGCAACTGCCGCAATGTGGAGTTGACCCGCTCTCGTGGACACTTCATTCTGGGGAAGACCCCAGAGGAAGGAGCCCGCAGTGGGTCGTCCACACATCTATCCCGAGGAGTTCCGACGGGAGGCCTGTGAGCTGGTCCGTCGAGGCGACCGATCGCAGCGTCAGATCGCCGCAGACCTGGGCATCCCCGATCAGACTCTGAACAACTGGATGAAGGCCGAGAACAAGGCCAAGGTCCGAGCCAAGGATCCGAACGCTCTGACCGAGACGGAACTGGCGGAGTTGAAACGCCTGCGCAAGGAGAACGCCGATCTCAAGACGGACCGGGAGATCCTCTTCAAGGCGGCAACTTTTTTCGCCAGGGAGACGGACCACTAAGCCTCGATCCACCGACAGACTAGGGGAAGGGCACGCTCAATCTGAAGCGGTGCTGATGGCGACCGGGGCAGCGCGCACGCGTCGAACGAAGGCGTGATCGACCAAGGTCTCGTGATGGACGTCGGCTGTCAGCGCACGGTTGAAGCGTCTGCGGCTGCGCCGGCCGCGGGTTGTTGTTCAGGTGATGAGCGGCAAGGAACGCAGGCTCGACAATGCGGTCGTGAACAACTGCGCCCATGGCCAACGTTCGGGCAGACGGAGGACGGGTCGGCCCGCGGGGTTGACGAGGCGGCCGGGAACGGTGAGGACCCGGAAGCGCACCGTCGAGGCGACGGTCAGCTGATCGTCGGCGTGGATGCTGCCGAGGGAGGCGGTCCAGCGAATCAGATTGTGGGCGAGCACCGCGCACCCGAGCCAGGCTGCGTTGGCGAAGAACCGCCCCGAGGGGCAGTGCTCGAGACCGGCTCCTTCCTTCAGGTCCCGGATGGCGAGCTCGACGGTGGCGTGGGCTCGGTGGAACCGGTCGGCCTCGACCGCCTCGAGCTCGAGGTTGGTCACGAAGGCGTGGTGACGCCAGTCGGGCCAGAGCTGTCGCTGCATTCGATCGGTCAGCCGGGTGCGGCGAACGACCAGGCGCACCCGACGCTCGGCCCGCTTCGTCTTGCCCCCACCGGTGACATAGATGGTCTCCGCCACCTGGGCGGCACCGCCGTCGGGGTAGGTGATGTCGTGCCACGCATCCTCGGGAATGGCGGCGATTGCCCCCTGCACGCTGGCGTTCTGATGCACGGTGATCGACCAGGCCACCGAGAGCCGGTCGAGGATGGCCAGCAGATCCCAGCTGAAGAACCCCGAGTCGGCCCGGAGGGTGAGCGGACCAGTGGCTCCACACCGTCGCACCCGGGCGATGAGCTCCTCACAGAAGCGCTTGGTGCCCCGCTGAGAGGAGCCTTTGCGGAGACGGGCATGGAGCACCTCGCCGGTGCCCGCCCGCGTGGCGAGGAGGGGGTGGTAGCCGAGCACCCTGGTGTAGCCAAATGCTGCACCATGCTTCTGCTTCCCGTGCACCTCGATGATGGTCGAGTCGAGGTCGATGGTCATCGCCTCGTTCCCCGGACCGGCCCCGACCGACCACGCCCGTCGGATGGCCTCGGCGATCACTGCGTCCAGCTGGCGAACGTGGCCGAAGGTGAACGAGCGCAGGAACGTGCCCAACGTGGACGGTGCCATCACCCGGAAGGGCAGCACCCGGCCCGTTGCCCCGGCCCGCAACCGGTCAGCGTGGTCGATGTGGGATGCCCCGGCCAGGATCGCCGCCACCAGCGTCAGCACCTTGCGGCCGGGATGAGCTCCGCCGACGCGGCCACGCAGCCGAACCATCTGGTTCACGAGGGACTCCAGGCCGAGGCGGACCATCAGAGTGGCCGGCACCAGAAGACCAGCGTCAGCCACCAGAGTCGGCTCGTCAAAGGTCACTGCAATCCGGTCGATTCCGCGATGATGAACTCACTGAAAGTGCCTCCTGGTTCTGGTGCGAATCGTGACTTCGAACATCACAATTCTCCCAGGCGGGGAGGCACTTTCCGCGAATGCGCGGCGTTCAGATCAGAAGGTCAATCGGTGGATCGAGGCTAAGCCGCTATCGGTTCGTCTCCGCCCACCGGGACCAGTACTCGGTCACAGCACTGTGCCGAGCAACCAAGGTCTCTCGCAGCGGCTATTACGCCTGGGCCAACAAGCCACCGTCACCGAGAAGTCTGGAAGACGCCTATCTGACCAACACCATCCGAGAGATCCACCAGCGCTCGAGGCGTACCTATGGGGCTCCACGCATCCATGGCCAGCTCGCTCGGCTGGGGACCCGAGTCGGACGCAAACGGGTGGCCCGGTTGATGGCCCAAGAAGACCTGGTCGGGGTCCACGCCCGCAAGAAGTGGCGTCGCGGCAAGCTGGATGTGGCGCCCGCCGGCGATCTGTTGAAGCGCGACTTCTCGGCCAGCCGGCCCAACGAGCGGTGGGTGGCCGACATCACCGAGTTCTCGACCGGGGAGGGCAAGCTCTTCTTGGCCGGCGTGCGGGATCTCTGTGGCCGGGGGCTCGTGGGCTGGTCGATGGGCAACCGCCAGACCAGCGAACTGGTCATCGAGGCCGTCACCATGGCCGTGGCCCGACGTGAACCAGACACCGAACTCATCCACCACAGCGACAAGGGATGCCAATACACGTCGCTCGACTTCACCAACCATCTTCGAGAGCTCGGGCTGGTCCCGTCCTATGGCTCGACCGGTGACTGCTACGACAATGCCGCCATGGAGACCTTTTGGGCAACGCTCAAGCGAGAGCTCAGCTGGATCCACGGGCCGCTGATCTACATGAGCCGATCACGCCTCCGCAGCGCCCTCTTCGACTACATCGAGATCTTCTACAACCGGGAGCGGGCCCAAGCCGGGCTCGGTCACCTCAGTCCTCTTGACTACGAGGCCTCACTCGTGGTGGCCTGAACCAATAAACCCGTGTCCGTCAGAGCGGGTCAACTCCA
>CAWIOU010000035.1:0-532132 GCA_963837805.1 uncultured Acidimicrobiaceae bacterium | reverse complement strand
ATCGTGGTGAAGGCAGGTAGAGAAGTGAGAGAGCCATCGGCTTGTCCGGCGTCACGGCCGATTCACGAAAGCCGCGATCAAAGCACCAAGATGTGAAATGTTGGCACGAAAAAAGAGCGCTCAGCCGTTGAAGCTGAGGGCACTCACAGTCGTATGGGGGTCATAAAAGGAACGATTGTTTCATTTATGAGCGATAATCGTAGAGAACCCGTGCCGTGGATTTCGCAAGGCCGATCAGGCACTGACCGAGCCGACCTTGTGTACGCCGGCTCGCCAGACGGGGTCGTCGTCTAATGCAGGAAAACCATGGTGCATCGGTCCACCTCCGGAATCCCAACCTCCCTGGATAGCTCACCCCCAGGCAGGCTCGCGCCTGAAGACCGACCGTGCCCTTACCGGGCGAGAATCGTCACCGCGGCGGTGCCGGGAGCCCCGTAGACCTGGGCATAGCCGACGCGTGGATCACCCTGGACTTGGCGGTCGCCGGCCTGGCCGCGGAGCTGGAGCACTAGTTCGTGGACCTGGCGGAGGCCAGAGGCTCCGATTGGCTCTCCGTTGGCGATAAGGCCGCCGTCGGTGTTGATCGGCATTGGACCCGTGATCTCGGTGGCGCCGTCGGCGAGAAGCTTCTCCTGATCGCCGTCGGCACAGAAACCGTTCTCAGCCATATGGATGACCTCAGCGCCGGCGTCGGTGTCCTGGACCTGAATCACGTCAACGTCCTCAGGCCCGATCCCTGCGTCTTCGTAGGCGGCGCGCGATGCGTACACGGTCGGGGCAACATCTTCGTCAACAGGAGCCCAGGTGGTGTTGACCTCGTACGAGCCGTAGTTGCGTGTGCGAATGGCAGTCGCCTTCACGTACACGGGCGTATCCGTGAAGCGGTGAGCTATGTCTGCGCGACAAAGGACCACTGCCGCAGCGCCCTCGTCCGGAGCGCAGAACATGTACGACGTAAGCGGGTAGTTGAGCATCTGGGAGCTGAGAATCTCCTCCTCAGTGATCGGCTTTTGGCGGAAGGCCTTCGGATTGAGGGCGCCGTTGCGGTAATTCTTCGCTGCCACCTTGGCCAACGTCGTCGGGGAGACGCCATGGTCGTGCATGTACTTGTTGATCTTCATGCCAAAGAACTTGGTGGTGACGTACTGCCCGTTCTCCCGATACCACGCGGGCACGTTTGTGGTCGTCGGATCGCCCTTGAACGAGCCGCGAGCGTGCTTATCCGTGCCGATGGCCACGACAATGTCGCCGTTGCCGGAGCGAATGGCGTTTGCGGCCTGCTGGATCGTGGCAGCCCCGGTCGCGCATGCGCTGAACACGTGTATGAACGGAAGGCCGCTGAGGCCAACCAGACCGGTGAGGGGATCGGTCCAGACCCCCCAGCTCCCGCCGAAGGCGCACTGGACGTCATTCCAGGTCACACCTGCGTCGGCCAACGCCAGCTCTACGGCGTCGGCGGCCATCTCGTACGGGGACTTGTCACCGTGCCGACCGAAGGGGTGCAGCCCCACACCGATGATCGCGACGTCGTCCATTCAGCGCTCCTCACTGTTCTGCGCGCCGACGGGCGCGAAGGCGAAAGTCATGATCTCGTTGCCGTCGTTGTCGACATAGAACGGGACGATTCGGAGCACGACCTCCATACCAAAGTCGAGCTGTTGGGGATCGGACGTAGTGAGCCGCGACTCGACGCGCACCACATCGTCGAGTTGCACCAGCCCCACCCCAAATGGCTCGAAGGACTGACCCGTCGGATCATCCCTGTAGTCGACGCTTGGCGGGAACTCCTGGGTCGTCCAAGACACAAGGGTGCCGCGGCGGGGTAGGGGGAGCTCGGCCATGCTCTGGGTGCCACAGCGAGGGCACCTCGACTGCATCGGGAACGTGATCGCCCCGCATCCCTTGCACTGGCCGCCGAGCAGCTGCGGATCATCGGCCGGCCAAGTGAATACGCCCGCGATCGGATTCTGCATCAGTCCCCCTCCACCGTCGGACTCACAGGGATTACGCTAGCCCAGGTTGGCACAAACGCGCTTAAGATTTTGAGCGACGAATAGTCAAATCCCACAGCGACCTTCCGAGCGTCATTTCGCAATTCGGCGCCCAGGTCGCCGGGAAGGTGGGGACAGGCAAGTCGATTCTCAGCTATGCCAGCTCGACTGGATAACTCTTCGGTCTCGTTAGCCCAGACCGCAACTCTGACTAGCCAAGGTCCGGAAGGTGCCGCTGCAACTGGACGCTCCAAGAAGTAACTCTCTCCGTGTCCGGCGAGGGATTCACGACGCTGAAGTTTCATCCGAGGTTGGCAGTGGTTGTCGTCTGCGTGAGCACCTGGCAACGGAGGTCTGAGAAGGAGAGACTTCCAAAATCAGAGGTCTGGACCAGGCCCTGGTCGGCTGGAGGGACCGGTCCGGTCAGTTCGTTTCCACGCCCGAGTTCAACCTCGGGGTTGACAACAGGCCAAGCAGCCCTTACGGTCGTATTCAACCAAATGGTTGAGGAGGATGGGTGGCCGAGCCCGCGATCGTGACTGTGTTCTCTGCGCTTGCCGACGAGACGAGGCTCGACATCGTCGGCCGCCTCGCCGTGGGCGATGAGACATTGAGCGAGCTCGCCGAACATTACGACATGTCCATCCAGGCGGTGTCCAAGCACCTTTCGGTACTCGAGAACGCGGGGGTCGTGTCCCGTCGTCGTGAGGCGCAGCGTCGACCAGTCCGATTGGAAGCGGAGGTGTTCGACCTCATGACCAAGTGGATCGAGCGATATCGCCAAAACGCCGAAGCCCGCTACCAGCGCCTCGATCAGCTGCTCGCCCAACTTGAAGAACAGACTCCCGACAACGACCAAGGAGCAACGACATGACGACCACCTCCAACCGAGAGGCCGAAATCACCATCAGCGACAAGACTCCGTCGATAACGATCGTTCGCGAGTTCGATGCGCCGGTCAAGACCGTCTTTCGCGCCCACACCGAGCCAGACCTCTTCGTGCAATGGATCGGCCCCGACAGCCTCGACACCAGCCGCGTCGATCGCTGGGACTGCCGCACCGGCGGCGAATGGCGCTATGTCTCCCTTCGGGACGATGAGGAGTATTGGTTCCGCGGCTGCTTCCACGAGGTCCGGCCTAACGAGCGCATCGTCCAGACGTTCACGTATGAGCCTTGGCCCGACAGCGTTTCGCTCGGACGCTTCGTCTTCGAGGACCTGCCGAGCAGCCGTTGCCGGCTTACTGCGACCTCGCTAGTCGACAGCTTCGAGGCCCGCGACGCGTTCGTCGCAAGTGGCATGGAGGTCGGCGTCCAGGAAGGCTTCCGCAAGCTCGACACGCTCCTCGCCCGCTGATGGCGACGGCTGCGATCGACGACCCGAGGAGGACACCGTGGGAGAACTGATCGTCGACTTCATCACCTCTCTCGACGGTTACGCGTCGGCGGAGGGTTGGCCGGGGTGGTGGGGTCTCGAAGGTCCCGAGTACCTCGGTTGGATTGAAGAGCGACCGCAGGCCACGCTGCTCATGGGTGCCCACACCTATCGGCTGATGTCGGGCTTCGCCGCGAGCGCAGCTTCAGCGGGGACCGATGGGTTCTCCGACGAAGATGCCACGTTCAACGGGATGACCGGAGCATCGAAGATAGTGTTCTCGGCCACCCTTGAAGAACCGATGTCATGGGCAAACACGATCCTCATACGCGACGACGCTGTCGAAGCGGTGCGAGCGATGAAGGCGGACGACCCGGGACTCCTTAGCACGATCGGAAGCCTCAGCCTGTGCCGGTCGCTGCTCCGAGCTGGAATAGTTGACCGATTCCGCGTCGTGATTTTCCCGGTCATCACCGGCGCTACGGGGTTAGAACGCATCTACGACGGCTACCCCGACGTTGCACTAGACATGATCGCAAGTAAGACCTTTGATGAGCGGATCCAGCTCGTGGAATACCGTCCACGAGTCATCGAACACACTCCTCTCGACGCCACGGGATGACCCCGATCAACGGATGGGGTCCAGCGCCTAAGACGAGAGCCTCAATGCGAACGTGGCCCTCATGGCGCATACACGGCCTCACGCAGTTGCGCCCCTGGCCCCAATCTGTAAAGCCACCGCCCGACAGTCCGGGGTGACCCAGAACGATGCTCCTATGGGTTGTCAAGAGCAAATTGTGAGCGAGGGAGGGCTGCGAACACCTCCCGAGCGACGTAGCGCTTGAGGCACCGGATACCGCCTCCTTTTTGGTCCGACCTTCCTTCATCCGGCGCTCGATGTAGTGCTTGGTCTTCGGGTCGTTTACCATCCGGGTAAAGACGATGTGCCAGAGCGCTGAGTTGGCCTGGCGGTCCCCGCTTCGGTTGAGCCGATGGCGCTCCTGCTTGCCGCTCGAGGCGTCGAGAGGTGAGACCCCGCAGAGCTTGGCGAAGGTCGATTCGCTCTTCAGGCGTTCGGGGTTGTCACCGGCAGCTACCAGAATGGCCGAAGCCACGTCGGTTCCCACTCCGTCGATCGCGTTGAGTTCTGGTGCGGTAGCTGCGACGAGGTTCTTCAACAGGTGGTCGATCTCTTTCACCTCCTCTTCGAGGGAAAGGGCCCGGCGGGCCAGAGTGCGCAAAGTGAGCTTGGTCACCGTCGTCACGTCGGTCCGTCCGGTGTGGCGATAGGCGCTGGCCAGGGTGAGGACTTTGTAGATGGAGAGGTCCCGCAGCTCGGCCCGGAGCTCCTCGGGCGCAGTCGAGATGAGGCTGCGCATCTGGTTGATGGCCTGGGTCCTGCTACCTCTGGCCGAGCGCCGGGCCACCCGCAACACTCGCATGGCCTCGACGTTTCCGTCCCTGGTCTTGGCCGACCCGGTGGCGTCGCCCCCCTGGGCGGCTCGGGCTGCAGCCACCGCGTCGTGGGGGTCGGACTTTCCCGTGCGCCGGCGGCGCTGGCGGTTGGGCCGGTCGACTTCGACGACAGCGACCTGGTGATCCAAGAGGTGTCGGGTGAGTCCCGCTCCATAGCTACCCGTGCCTTCGACGCCGACGAGCTCGAGGTTCCCGAAACTCTCGAACCAGCCCAACAGTTCCCGGTAACCCGAGGCTGTGGCCGGAAAGCTCTGAACCCCGAGCTGGGCTCCTCGTTCATCGAGGGCAGCCGCCACGTGGGTGTCGAGGTGCGTGTCGACCCCTCCGGTGATTCGGCACGCGATAGTGGTCATCGTCATCTGTTCCTTTCGCTTGGGGTGGGTGACACCGCACCAGCAAGACGATGGACAGGACAGCGACGGGCCTGTGCGGCAGGCTCCTATGAGGTCACTCCGTCCGACCGGTTGGTGTCGGGTGAGTGTCCGAGCCAGGCCGACGAATCGTTTTCAGGACAGTCCGAAAGGACGTCAGCCGGTATCAATGGAGTCAGACCTGGCTCGGGCATTCACCCACACGCTGACCAATTCTCGCTCCGAGATGGTGGACCGTCAGCGGGCTACATCAATCCTCGCTGCCGGGTCAGAGGCGGTTATTCGAGTGCCACCGACCGGCACATCGTCCCGCACCAATATCCGCTGACAAAGTGGGACGTTTTGTACGACGCTATGTGGTGGATCAGAACTGGAAGCGGGGGTGCCAGATTCAGTTCAGGTTTTGGATGCCCGCGGCAGCACGACGTTCCACATTCCTGTACCCATGCACCACTGCAGCGTTGTGCGCTTTTGTCAGGAGGTCCCGAGCCTTCTCGGTGTCGCCCTCGGCTTGGCGTTGGGCGAGCATGCTCCCCCAAAGGAGATCCGTCATAGCAACGTAGAAGGTTGCCTTCATGCGGGCGCTACTGGCCGAGGATTGATTGAAGTAGAAATCTGCCTCGTTGTAACGTTCCTGGACAGTTGCAAGACCACCGAGGGAGTGACTAACCAGGCCCGACGCCGTGACACTACCGCTAGCGACCGACTGTTCGGCCCAAGGAGCGAGCCGGTCGAACAGTGGGCCGGCGTACTTTTGGTCCCCACAACGGATTGCCGCTTCGGCATAGCAGAACATCCCTGTAATCCACCCCTGGTTCATCGGGAGATCGAAGTCGGCGGTAGCAAACTCCTCCAACAAATGCCGGGCGTCCTCGAGGTGGTCGGCTTCAGCGTGGGCCATAGCCAGAACTGAAGTCAATATCCCGACGGGCGCGGAGGCCTCGTCCACCATCTGCTCGATAAGTGGGATCAAGTCGCCCAAGGTTCCGCGCTGGGTGCATACGACCATGAGCTGTCCTGAGAAGAACGAGGCGGCGTCGGGCTGCCCGCAATCGGTGCCGATTTGCAGGGCCTCAGTTGCCAACTTTTCTGCAAGGTCGGAATCTCCGGCGATCTGTGCCCGCTTGGAAAGGTGGTACGTATTTGTCCAGCTCAGAATGGGCTGATCGATCTGTTCGGCCAGAGCACACATGATCTCGATACATCGATCCATCTCGTCGATGTCCCCGGCCAAAAAGACAGACGTCGCTCGTGCGTGCGCCGCAAAAAACAGTAACACCGGGTCGCCCAGGCGCTCGGCCCGAACCAGGGCGTCGGCGGTGCGGGCCGAGGTTTGCTCGAGTAGGGGCGGTGCAAGTGACGGCAAGATAACCTGATTGAGCACTCGTACGATGGTGGCGTCGTCACCCGAGGACTCGGCAATGCCTAGTGCCTCGTCGGCCAACGCCTGAAGTCGTTCCAGCGGGATTCCGTGTACAAGATCAGAGCACAATGTGGCAAGCACCAGCGCCCGATTAGGGTCATCGGCGGAGAGGCGATCAAGGGCCATCTCCAACACGTCGATCTTGTCGGTGTCGGTGGCATTGCTATTGCTGGTGTAACCCCTGTCGTTGGCCAGGGCGGCGGCAACGAGTCGCTTCGTGTCACCGAGGGCGACAGCTTGGCGGGCCGCGGTGAGAAGCGTGTCGCGATAGGCAGGGTCCCCGGTCTGGCGTTGGGCGGTGCCGAGCCCGATAGCTACGTCGAGCCCGCGGACTGGATCGGGGTCGGCAATCTCGGTGTGTACGTCGAGGGCTTGGGCGTAGTAGCGAAGAGCGTCGGCCGGGGCAAGGGCACGGAGTGCGGCGTCACCTGCCTGGCAGGAGTACCTGATGGCCTTGGCCAAGTCGATGGGCTGAGCGGCAATCCAGTGGCGCGCCATTTCGCCCACGCGCATTCCGGGCCGATCTCCGCAGAGGTCGTCGAGTGCTTCGCCGACATGCCGGTGCGCCCGAGCCCGCCGGTTAGGTCCCATGTCCTCATACAAGGTGTGTTGGATAAGGGCGTGGGCGAAGCTGTACCGGCCTGACTCGTCGGCTGGCTCCCGGACCAGGGCTGCGGCCGACGCCGCCTCCAAGATGTCGAGGAGGTCGTCCTCGCCGGTGCCCGTTGCTCGGGCCAAGAGGTCGAGATCGAAGTCCCGACCGATGACAGAAGCAACCGACATCACGCGGCCGGCTTCCTTCCCCAAACGTCCGATCCTGGCCCCAATGACCATGTGCACGCTGTCCGGCAGCGCCACCTGTTCCAAGGAGTCCTTCGCCACCCACCGTCCGGTGCTGTCCTGGAAGATGGCCCCGGTCTCGGCGAGGTGACGCAGGACCTCGCTCACGAAGAACGGGTTGCCGTCGGTCTCCCGATAGATGGCGTGGGCGAGTCCCACACCTGCGTCGCCGAGGGACTGACCGACGGCCGCCTCCAGGAAGGAAACCACGCCATTGTCGTCGAGTCCGGTCAGTTCGATCCGGGACACGCCGCTCAGCCGGTGGAGGGCGGCCAGGGTATCGACAAGCGGATGAGATTGGGACAACTCGCTGTCGCGGTACGTGCCGAGAATGAACACCCGGACTGCAGGGTCGGCGGAGGCTAGGTGGCGGAGTAGCAGCAAACTGCCCTCGTCTGCCCACTGCAGGTCGTCGAGGACGAGCACGACGGGCTGGCGTCCGGCCATCGTGGACAGTAGACCCACCACGGCAGCGAAGAGCAGGAACCGTTCGGTGTCGGTGTCAGTGGCCTTGGACGCCGGAAGGTCGCGGATGCGGCTGGCTAGCGCGGGAACGACGTGGACTAGCTCCGAGCCGTGAGCCTCGACGTGGGCCAGGAGTTCCTCCTCGGGGGCGTAGGTCACGTAATGGCCGAGGGCCTCGGCCAAGAGCTGGTAGGGGGTAGCGAGGTCTTCCTCGCAGTGGCCGAACAGAACGCAGGCCCCGGCGTCGAAGGCGGACCGTGCCGCCTCGGTCACCACAGTCGTCTTGCCCAAACCTGCTTCGCCCGAGACGAGGAGGATCTGGCGCCCCCCGCCTGCTGCGACCTCGCTCACGGCGTCGGTGATCGCCGCTACCTCGGTATCTCGGCCCACCGCTCCGACCCCAGGGTGCACGGCCAGACGACCGGGGAGCGGAATCATCTCCGTCAGATCGGACCCACTCAAAGGCTCCCAGACCACCTCGACAGTCTCCAGAGGGTCCGGCAGGCCCTTCAGCGTCAGCTCTCCGACTGGCCTGCATTCGTGATGGCTCCGTCGCCCGGCCATGGCTCGCACAAGGTCGGTCGCCAAGATCTGACCGCTGCCGCAGCGGGCACAGAGGCGAGCAGCCTCGACAACCGGGTCCCCGAAGTAGTCACCGTCCTCGTTGCTGGCCTCGCCCACGCTCAGCCCGACGCGCAGTCCGACTGGTTCAGCAGCTTTGCGGTTGCCCTGGTCGACACCCTGCTGCATGCCGACGGCGCACCTGAGAGCAGCGGATGCCGAACTGAAAGCCACCATCAGCCCGTCACCGAGGCTCTTCACCTCAGTGCCGCCCGATTCGGTGATGGCCTTACGCAGGATTGAGAAATGTCCGAGCAGGACCCCGTCGGCAAGCTCCACCGAGAGCCGCTGGGACAACTCAGTGGACCCCACTATGTCTGTGAACAAGATGGCCACGTTCTCAGTGGTCATTGAGGTCCTTTCGCCGCCTACACACCCACTACCGTAGGCGACAAGGACCTTGGGACCGCCAAGGTCCGGTCGGAATCAAGCTGGGGGGGCAAAGTGTCCCCTAACGATCAACCGGCACCGCACTCCAGTGCCCCTGATCACCAGGTCAGTGACCTCGAAAGAACCCGTCCCAGATGCGCTCGGCTCCAAGATATGACAATCTCGCAAGTGGCGAAACACTGCGGGATCGGCTGATCACGCAGGGAAAGGAGCACCATGATCGGTGTCAGCGTGGTCTTCGACTACGACGGGGATTTCGACCGTTCTCGGGTCGTCGCGGTGGCCAAGAACGCTCGGACAATGTTCGAGGGCTTGGCGGGTCTGCGCTTCAAGTTCTTCACATTGGACGAGAAGCAGGAACGAGCCGTCAATTTCTATGTTTGGGACTCGATGGAAGCGGCAGAGGCATTCTTCACCGACGAGCTTCGGGAAAGGGTTACTGGACTGTACGGAGTATCGCCCACCATCAGCTACTTGGAGATTGCTGAGTTTGTCGACAACTCATAAGTTAGAGATCGTGCAAGTGGTGCCCCATACCGCCGGCTGAGGGTCGCGTTACCTCCGCTCAGAAGCGATAGGTGCTCGCGATAGTTGCCTGCCCATGAACGGCACATCGGTGATGCCATTTCCGACCAACCCCTTGCGCTTGGTCATCCTCAACGCGAGCTGGGCGATCTCGGCGGACCTTTCCAGCGTGTGTCCCTACGTTGGCCCAGTGATGTTGTTTTCGACCTGTAGTTCTTCCAGCAGCACATCCGTCGAGCAAAGTTTATGGTCCGATGTGCCAGCAGATCCGCTCAGTGCCACAAGACGCAGGCCGGCGACTGTACGGCTTAGAGTCAAGACCGCTCGCTCAGTCTTTGGCGAATTTTGTGGCGCTCATCGTACTTCCAAAGGAAGTTGTCACTGTGATGTAGCCGGTCGCGGCACCTGGTGGCACCGTCACCGTGATCATGGTGGACATGTCGCTGGTGACGGTGCCCGTTATGCCGTTGAAGGCCACATGTGCACCGGAGAGGTTGGTCCCGGTGATGGTCACCACTGTGCCGGTTAGGCCAAACGACGGGGTGAACCCAGTGATCGTGGGGGCTGCATCGGTGAACTCGGTGGTGCTGTTCACGGTCTCAACTGGTGTGACAATTCTGATGTAACCGGTCGTGGCACCCGTGGGCACCTTCACCGTGATCTTCGTGGACCCGTCACTGGTGACGGTGCCCGCTTTGCCGTTGAAGGTCACCGCCGTTGTGTTGGAGAGGTTGGTCCCGGTGATGGTCACCACCGTGCCGGGTGGGCCCGACGACGGGCTGAACCCGGTGATCGTGGGTCCTACATAGATGAATTTGGTGGCGCTGGTCACACTCCCGTTAGGAGCGGTGACAGTGATGTAGCCGGTCGTGGCACCCGAGGGCACCTTCACCGTGATCTTCGTAGGGGTATCGCTGGTGATGTCGGTGGCAGCTTTGCCGTTAAAGGACACCTCAGTTGCAACGGCGAGGTTGGTCCCGGTGATGGTCACCACCGTGCCGGGTGGGCCCGACGACGGGGTGAACCCGGTGATCGTGGGTGGGCCCGATGATTTGGCGAATTTTGTGGCGCTCATCGTACTTCCAAAGGAAGTTGTCACTGTGATGTAGCCGGTCGCGGCACCTGGTGGCACCGTCACCGTGATCATGGTGGACATGTCGCTGGTGACAGTGCCCGTTATGCCGTTGAAGGCCACATGTGCACCGGAGAGGTTGGTCCCGGTGATGGTCACCACTGTGCCGGTTAGGCCAAACGACGGGGTGAACCCAGTGATCGTGGGGGCTGCATCGGTGAACTCGGTGGTGCTGTTCACGGTCTCAACTGGTGTGACAATTCTGATGTAACCGGTCGTGGCACCCGTGGGCACCTTCACCGTGATCTTCGTGGACCCGACACTGGTGACGGTGCCCGCTTTGCCGTTGAAGGTCACCGCCGTTGTGTTGGAGAGGTTGGTCCCGGTGATGGTCACCACCGTGCCGGGTGGGCCCGACGACGGGCTGAACCCGGTGATCGTGGGTCCTACATAGATGAATTTGGTGGCGCTGGTCACACTCCCGTTAGGAGCGGTGACAGTGATGTAGCCGGTCGTGGCACCCGCGGGCACCTTCACCGTGATCTTCGTAGGGGTATCGCTGGTGATGTCGGTGGCAGCTTTGCCGTTGAAGGACACCTCAGTTGCAACGGCGAGGTTGGTCCCGGTGATGGTCACCACCGTGCCGGGTGGGCCCGACGACGGGGTGAACCCGGTGATCGTGGGTCCTAAATAGATGAATTGGGTGGCGCTGGTCACATTCCCACTGGGAGTGGTGACTGTGATGTACCCGGTCGTGGCACCCGTTGGCACGGTCACCGTGATCTCTGTCTGTCCGACGGTGTTGACGGTGCCCGCTTTGCCGTTGAAGGTCACCTCAGTTGCACCGAGGAGGTTGGTCCCGGTGATGGTCACGACTGTGCCGGATGAGCCCGACGGCGGGGTAAATCCGCTGATGGTGGGTGGGCCCACGACGCCCTGCACCGCACCCATGTTGCAGGCTGTGTTCAGCGCGCTGGCGGTCCCGCGCTGGTCGGTGGTCGGGCACAGCTGTATCGCATCGACCGTGGTCGGATTCGGGATCGCCCCGGCTGCCGGACTGCCCACGAAAGGGGAGGATCGTCTGGGTCGGTCCGCCATTGTTTGTGAGCGGAGCGAGGGAGGCATCCAGCGAGGACGAGTTGCTGATACTCCCGGTCGTGGAGAACCCACAGGATCCGTTGTCGTCGATGTTGTACCCGAGGTCGGTCGCCGCCGAGCCGATCGACCCACAGTCGAGGCCCTGCCCGTTGTCGGCCATGATGTCCCCAGCCATGTCGAGGGTGGCGAAGTTGGCGATGCCACCCCCGTCGCCCGCATTCGCGCTGTTGCCGACGATCGTGCTGGCCGCGAGCGTGACCGTGTCACGGGTCACGTAGAGGGCGCCGCCAACGGCTGCGCTGTCGCCCGAGAAGGTGCTGTCGGTGATCGTGGCGGTCGCCCCAGGGGAAGCGTTGGACACGCCGCCCCCGTTCAAGGAGGTGGTGTTGTCTGAGATCGTGGAGTCGGACACGGTCAGCTGCCCGGAGAAGTTGTAGATCCCGGCACCTGCTCCCCCGGTGTTGCCGGACACGGTGCTGTCGGACACGGAGAGCGAACCGTCGTTGTAGAGTCCGGCACCGTCAGCGCCGTTCCCGGCGGTGTTGCCGGTGATGACGCTGTTAGTGACCGTGGTGGTGCCGAAATTGAGGATTCCGCCCCCGGCAGAGCTCGGCACATATCCGTTCTCGACCGTCAGCCCCGAGACGATCACCGTGCCGGAGTTGACGGTGATCACCGAGCTCAGGCCCCCGCCGTTGACGATGGTCGAGCGAGCGCGCCGGCTCCGGCGATGGTGAGCGAGGAGAGTGACGAGACGCTGAGGCTGTCGTTCTCGAAGTAGGTCCCAGCTGCCACATCGATGATGACGTCGTCGCCCGCGAAGGCGCCGCTGGTCGCTGGCTGATGGCTCCAGAGATGGCACTGCACGAATTGGCCAGACTCGTGCAATCGCCGGTCCCGGTGGTCGAGACGTAGAGCGTCGACGAAGTCGCCGACGCAGGCGTCGCTCCTCCGACCAGGACCCCGACGAACGCACTTCCGAACACCAGCAGTCCGGCCAGAAGCGCCCCGACGTATTTCCGTCCCGTTTTCATCAGACCAGCACCCTCCGCTCTGGGGTGCCGCCTGCACACCCGCCTGTGCGAAGGCATAGCACCGAGTGGCTGTACCGGCAACCGGGGTCAGTGTTGCCGTCTCTTGATGCTCTCGCTGAGCGACCAATTCACCACCGATCAGAAGCAGCGTGCCCCCGAACGCCGGCTGAGGGTCGCGTTTTCTGGTGTCGGACACGACCCGCGCTCGCGGTCAGCTAACCGCCCAGGCACGAGTGGGGCATCCCCTATCCGAGCGGTATCGGCATCCCCGATCGGTCTCCGATTGGAAGCATTGCGTCATCGTCGGTGGCAAGATGGCCCCGTGAGCCAGCGGTCCCTCGACCTATTTGATGGCCCTCCTTGGCCGACTGACCTACCCGTCCGTCAGGCGCGGGTGGACTCACGTCGCCTAACGCGCCTTGTCTCCTTGGCGTTTGTCGGTCTGCTCATGTGCAGCATGGCGTTGCCTTGGTTCACAAGCGCTGAAACCCCGTCCTGGACTCCGTTCTCGCACTGGCTCAATCTCGGTTGGTCACCTGGCACTCGGAACTGGGCTTTCCTGCTTTTGGGACTGGGCCTCGGTGTCGCCGTCGCCATCGGAATGACGCTTCGATCACCAGGCAGAGTCGGAATGAAACCGCTCCTCCTTGTGGCAACGGGCCTACTGGTTGTCACCCTGCTGGAAGCCTCCGCCCACCTTTCCGTCAATCCTGGCCCGAATCTCCACGCCGCCTACGGCGCACTGATTGGCAGTGCCGCCGCAGCCCTTTCGTGGATCTGCCTCGCACTCGGGACATACCTGAAAACCCAGCGATAGGTACCGATGCCGGGCGGGCATAGGTATCCCATACCACCAGCTCGGGGCGCATATCGATCGCCTATCGTTTGCCGGCGGCCATCGCAAACGGCGCCTCCGACTTGTCTAGCAGTGGTGAGTTTCAGGTGAGGAAAATCCTCAGCCTCATAGGCTGAGAGCGCGACGCGGACCGAGCCCGAGAAGGCAGGAACACCCCTAACATGGGTGATCGATGCTCGGCATCTGAGCTGTCCGGGCGAGCTCGATAGGCCACTTCGAAACTGAGGGAGGTCCAGGGCTTCTGCTGTCAGGTTCTTGGACGAAAGCTTTACGTCGTTGACGGTTCGCTATGGCGCAGCCGTGCCCGATGACGAACCCTGCAAATCCGGCGCACGGTTTGACGAGTGAGAGCGCCGGAGACTGTTCATTGGTCCGGAAATGAGCACCTGCAACCCGTTAGTCGCCAGGTGCCGAGCTATTTGCATCACCGTCAATCCGTCCCCGATTGCAGGGGCGCCGACCCACACGAGCTCCGGTGGTTTCACGACTACTCACTGTGCTTGAACCTGATGTCAGCAGGCGCCATCAGATCGTTTCCCATTCACGCCGTAGCGGTTCCCACATTCGGTCACCGCAGTATTACCCGACGAGGTGGGGTTCAGAACCCCTAGAGCACCCTCGAAGTTGTTGTCCTGAAGGTCGAGGGTGCTCAAATCAGTGGCGGCCAAAGCCGCCAAGTAAGGATGGTTGGGATAGTAATTTGCCGTTCCGTCGTAGACCGGAAACACGTTGTTCTCAATGTCGACATCATCCACGTGACTAATTGTCATCGTGCTGCCGGCATAGGGCTTGGTGATTGATCCACCACTCGTCGAGCGCGCCGGCTTCGTCCCGGTATTTCCAGTGATCGTCAAACCTTTGTTCAGCTTCGATCCCTCTACTTGAATGAGGGGGCTGGCAGAATTGACCGTGTTGTCGCTCAAGACGACATTTTCTTCATCGACGCCGGGCGACTGAGGTTGGATGGACGCGAACCAATCGTCACCGAAGGAATTCCAGGTGTCCTTCGTGATGGTCACGTTGTCCTCAGCTGCCTGTGTTGGCTTTCCATTTTTCCATGCCGTCGAGTAGATGTCGTATTCAAAATCCATGGCATCAACACCGACGTTCGAGAACGTGTCACCGCTGAACAGCACTCCATCGGCCGCCTCAACGGTCAGGCCGTGGTATCCCGCGTTCTTGAACGTGGAGTTCGTCACTGAAACATTGGTGTTTAGTGCGTGACTTGTCCCGGTAAATCCGGAATTGGGAGCATTGAGATCAATGAAGTCTCCCTGGATGTCATCGACCTTCAGGCCAGCCAAGGTCACGCCACTATCAGCTTCGAGGAGCAACCCATAGTTACCCTCGTAGTTCACGCCCCCATTTGTTCCGTCATAGGCACCCTCAATGCTCATACTGCTCATGGTCAGATTGTGATCGAGTGTCAGCAGAACAATGGGACGAATCGTGGTTTTTGGTCCGGGCGAGGCCTGACGAAGAGTCGTCCCATTCCCCACGATCGTCAATCCACTTGTGGATTGAATCTTCAGCGAGGCCCCTATCAGATAGCAACCATCGGTCGGAAGCTCAACGGTGGAATTATCGGGAAGACCATTCAGCCAGGTTCCCAGGGCACCACCGGCATTGGCTGAACAATCGGAGGAAATGTTCGTTGGTGGAGCAACGGTGTTGGCACCAGCATCAACTGGATTGGCGACAACAAGAGCGGCAGTGGCCACGAAGGCGATAGCCGCTAGCCGGAAGGTTCGAGCGGTACGTAGTACAGGCTTAATGAGCATTTTCATCTGCCCTTCGCTGGAATGACTGACTGGAAATTCTGGACACTGGATGCTGCCGAACAGTGTATTGGAATCCACAGCAGCCAGCCTGGGCGTGAATCGGCCCGGGAATCCTGGAGGCTCCTTCCCTTGAGGGGATGGAGCAATGCCAAGGAATACCCGATACTCACCGGAGGTGCGTGAGCGGGCCGTCCGAATACTGGTCGGACACCGGAGCGAGTACCCCTCGGAATGGGCGGCCATGACCGCCATTTCGGCAAAGCTGCGGATGACGCCCGAGACGCTGCGGATCTGGGTCCGCAGGACCGAGATCGACGACGGCAAGCGACCGGGAACCACCACCGAGGGTGAGAGGAAGATCAAGGACCACAGCCAGCAGAGCTGAGGTTTGAAACCACAGCTGTGCCAGCTGAGTACCGGCTCACCGGTGCCGTCCGGAACCCTTCTGCCAAAGGTCTCTAAGGTCAGACCGGCGCCACGGGAACCGGTTCCACCTCGAGAGTTTTTGGGCCGTGAGCCCAAGTCACATCGACCGGTTCATGTCGGCCCGGTTGAACGGGGGTCATTGAAGCCACATTGTCGAGGAACACCTCCACGGCGACCCGGTCCTCGAGTCGGGCCAGGCTGGCCCCCGGGCATACGTGTGGGCCGCCCCCAAAGGCCAGATGACCGCGAGGATCGAGGCGATTGAGTCGAAATCGGTCGGCGTCTTCGAAGTGCAATTCGTCTCGGTTCGAGCGAGCCCTTCTCCCCGCTCATTGCGTTTCAGTGTCGGATAGGTACCCACAACGACGCGACTACACCAGGCTCGCGAAATCTGGCTTCCCGACCCCGGTTTGACGGCCAACAGAGCGCCTGAGCCAGCCGCAGGAGAGCATTGTAGGGCTGGCACTGTTCCCGCCGACTAGCAATCGAAGACGATGACCTCCCCACCATCGTGATGAAGCTCTTCCTGCGGCGCGACGGCACCGCAGGAAGGATTGTGGCCTGCCTGCGGTGCCGTCGCTGTGGTCCGTAGACCGTGCCGTTGCGAGTGCATCAGTCAGGCCCGTCCGACCTCGCACTCTTTCGGATCGATGTGGCCGAGGTTCTCGACCACCTTGAACAAGCCGTTCTCGGAGCGGGCGATGTACATGTTCATCCGCACGTGGTGCTGACCCGGCACCATCTCGGCGGGCCCCCCTGGACCCTCGGTGATCCGGGCATGGTCGAGCGCCACGATGACGTCATCCTGGTCGAGCGAGCCGGCTTCGGTAACGGCGGCCTCCCAGAGCTTGAGGGCCCGGTACGTGCCGGTGCACGCGCTCCCAGCCGTGAACATGGCGCTACCGGAGTTACGTACCTCGTATCGGTTGAGGAGCTCGATGCTGAACGGATCGTCGACGTCCCGGTAGTAGTCCAGGCAGCCGTACAGGCCCTCGACCTGCTCGGGAGGCACCAGGTTCAGGAAATTCTCGTCAAAGTAGGTGCATACGATCGTCCCGCCACGACGCGTGAACCCTGCAGCATGCAACCGCTCGAGGAACGGCGTGAGCCCGGGTGGGACAATCGTGTTGAAGACGACCTCCGCACCGCTCGCCATGATGTCGGCGACTAGGTGGTCGTAGTCGGTGTGATCCATCGGGAAGTACTCCTCGCCGACGATCTCACCACCTCTGGCCGCCACGACCTCACGCACCTTCTTGTTCAGCGTGTGCGGCCAGATGTAGTCGGCCGACGGCATGTAGAAGGTCTTCGCGCCTGTCTCCTGCATGAGCCAGGGGAAGAACGGGTCGATTTGCTGTGCGGGCACCGGACCGGTACAGAAGATCAAGGGGTGACACTCCTGACCCTCGTACTGCTCCGGGTAGAGGTAGAGCTTCTCCGCCTTCTCGACGACCGGTCCCTTGATGGCCTGGCGAGTGGAACTGTAGATGCCACCCACGACCACGTCGACGTCGGCACCGACGAGCCTCCCCGCGGCGGCTGCCGCTTGATCGTCGTCGGTCGCGCTGTCCTCGACGAACAGCTCGATTGGTCGGCCGAGCAGGCCGCCCCGGGCGTTGATGTCGTCGATCACCATCTTGGCGACGTTGACGTTGGCGATACCCATGAATGAGAGAGCACCGGTCTCGTCGGTAATGAGGCCGACCCGGGCCGAGCGGTTGATTGCGCTGGTCATGGTCGCCTCCTCAAGCTTCGTAGGAGCCGAGTAGCAATGCTGCTTCCGGCTTGCCAACGTGACCGGCCTCGCGGAGGATCGGCGGCACGTCGGGGTCGGAGACGAAGGCGGCCCACCCTTGCTCATCCCAGTCGAAGAGCGCCCAGACGCGGTTCTCCTCGGTCGGGTCGCGGAACACGGTCGCACCTTTGGAACCGTGGAGCGCGCGCTTGTCGGCACCCTTTGTTCCGAAGATGTCAAGGAATCGGTCGATGTTCTCGACATTTGTGGTGGCCAGGATCATGAATCTCACCTTTCGACATGGATCGCTGCCGATCCGCTTCGCACCGGCCGGAATCGGTCGGCATCAAGCAACATTCTGCGGATCTGCGGCCTATTCGGCATCGGTAGACCTACCCATTTCGGGCCTACCTACGCTGGAGTGGCCCGTCGATCAACTGGTGCTGGATCGCCCAACGGGTCGCCGTAGTGCGATTCGAGACCCCGATCTTCGTGTAGATGTTCTGCACGTGGTGCTCCGCCGTCCTCGGTGAAATGAAGAGCTGAGTGGCGATCTCACCAGAGGTCCGGCCGTCGGCCACGAGGCGGAGCACCTCGACCTCGCGACGGCTCAGGCCGCCAGGCCGCACCGGGCGGGACCGTTGGTCCGGGTCGCGGCGCGCGACATCGATCTGAAGGAGGGCGTAGGCCGCCGCTGCGCCAAGGTCAAGAGCGGTGCCCGCCGACCGGAACTCAGCGGCCTGTGTCTCGCCAAGCGTGTGGGTGACCCGGTCGCCGATGTCACCGAGCTCAGTTACGTGATGAAGGCTCGAAGGTTCGCGCGACAGCGCGCCGAGCAGTGTAGCTGCCGGCTCGAGCCGGTCGAGCCGCTCGAACAGCGCCGGAACACTCGCCAGGGTGATGATCAGCTGGGGCACGTTGCCGGCACGCTGGAAAGTGCCGATGGCATCGGCGAACAGCATCAGCGCAGCTCCTGACTCTCCGTCGGAGGTGTGCAGGCGGCCGGCGTCGCGAGCGAGGAAGCCTTCGAAGAACTGCACTCGGTTTCGGCGCACGAAGTCGACGCCCTCATCCCATGCTGCGAACGCACGGCGCGGATCCGCCTTGGAGAAGGCCATCCCGGCGATCCAAAGCGCATAGGCGATCCAGTAGGGGTTGCCGAGCGATCGTGCGGCCGTGATGGACTCCTCGGCGAGCGCCAGCGCCTCCTCGATCCGGCCGGACGACTGAAGACCGTCGACATAGGAGGCAATCCCATAGCCGCGGTCGCTGCCGAACTGCTCCGCCACCGCGCCGGTCAGCTCGACATAACGGTCGAGATCGCCGCAGTAGACGCTCGCCAACGCCTCGATGAACGTCGCGTAGCCGGGTTCGCACGAGTCGTAGCGGGGGTCACTCTCTAACTCGGTCGCCCGGTGAGCGTTCGCGCGTGCCGCTTCGGCCCTCCCCGCAAAGCAGGCGAACCCGGCGGCCGTGTAGAGGCGGGGGAGCCGGGCCACATCGGACCCCGCCGCGGACTCAAGCAGCTCCTCCGCCCATGCAATCGTCTCGAAGAGCTGCACCGAGAAGCCCATTAACGCAGCGTGGGCGGCAATGTCAGCGGCCACCTCCACGTCCCCACGCCGCTCGCTCCACCGGTAGCCCGACCTCATGTTGCCCAGCTCCGCCTCGACCCAGTCGACCGCACTTCGCCATCCGGGTCCGTTCCAGTGCTCCCACCGGTACGCCGCCTCCCGTGCGAAGTACGCCGCGTGCCGATCACGGGCTGGCTCGAGCAAGCCCTTCTCCGCCAACCGGTCTTCCCCGAACTGGCGGATGGTCTCGAAGAGGCCGTACCGAGTGTGCGACCCGCTGTGGTCGGCGACCACGAGGGACTTTCGGACCAACGAGTCGAGCAGACGGAGCACCTCGACATCGTCGGCGCCATCGACCACGGCACACACGCTGGTCAGGTCAAAGCCACCCGCGAACACCGATGTCAGGCGGAACAGTTCGCGCTCGTCTTCGGAGAGGAGGTCATATGACCACTCCACGGTTAGCTGGAGCGTGATCTGTCGCTCCGGCCCCGGCTGCGAGGCCTGCAGCAACCGGAACCGATCCGCGAGCCGATCCCGAACCTCGACAGCGCTCATGGCCGCCATCCGGGCCGCAGCCAGCTCGATTCCCAGTGGCAGGCCGTCGAGGGTTTTACAGATCTCAGTCACCGCGATCGCGGTCCCGGGCTCCCCGAGGCCGAAGTCGGGCCGCACGGCACGGGCGCGGTCCACGAACAGTGTGACGGCATCGGAGACGACGCCCCCGTCCAGTGCCAGCGGCTCCACGGTAAGCGCTGCTTCCTCGTCGATGGCGAGGGCCTCACGCGACGTGGCGAGCAACCTGGAGTCGCCTGACCGGGTGAGCAGCGCCGCGATCGCGGCTTGCGCCCCGGCCAGGACGTGTTCACAGTTGTCGATGACCAGCAGCAGGCGCCGACCACCGAGCGACTCGGCCACCAGCTCGATAAGCGGTGCGTCGCCCTGTGGGGTGACGCCGAGCGAGGCCGCGATCGCCGCCGGGACGGCGGCCGGGTCGTCGATTGATGCCAGCTCGACCATCCACACGCCGTCGGGAAATTCGCCGGCCAGCTCCTCTCCGACTTCGAGAGCCAATCTTGTCTTGCCCACCCCGCCGACGCCGCTGAGTGTGACCAGGCGACACGACTGCATGAGCTTGACGACCTCATCAATTACGATGCTCGCGACCGACCAGTGAGCTCAGCTGTTGTGGGAGGTTGCCCGCGAACCGATCAATACTGCGGAGGACCGGGAAGTCGGCGGGAAGCCCCTCGGCCACGAGCTGATACACCGACATCCGGCCGCGCAGGCCGTGGAGCCGGTTCTCGCCCAGGGGTCGCAGCGTCACACGATGGCGGAGCAGCACCTCGGTCGCATCTGAGACGAGCACCTGGCCACCGTGGGAAAGCGAGAGCAATCGCGTGGCGCGATTCACCTCGTTGCCGGAATAAGTCCCGTCGTGTTCGGTCGCCTCAGCGGTGTGCAGGGCCATGCGTACCGCGGGGTCTACAGTGCCGTCGTCTCGGAGATGTTCCTGGGTGTCGATCGCCGCTGCAGCTGCGACGGCCGGAGTGGAGAACGCTGCACGCATCCCGTCCCCACGCGTATCGAAAACATAGCCACCGTGTCGTTCCATGGTGTTCCGCACGATGGCGTCGTGAACGCTCAGCGCCTCGGCCATTGCCGACGGGTCTTCGTTCCAGCGGCGCACCGAGTCTGCGATCTGGGTGAAGAGGAAGGTTACCGTTCCCCCTGGGATCCCGCGGCGCACGCTCGCACGATAACGCGGCGCCGTCAAGAGAGTCGGACCGCGCCGGCGGGTCTACTCACCAGATCCACAGTTCGTTCAGTCTGGCCTCAGCTATGCCAGGCTGAGACCCGGGAGCAGTAGTTGAGGACGAGGAAGAACTCCCGGAGCTGGGGTCTGCTGCCGGCTCAGTTGACACCGGTTTTCATTGATCAGGAGGCAGCGTCGTGCATCCGTCCCCGGCGACCGTAAGGGGTGCCATTCGTCAGGCCCGGTCGTCGAAGGTACGCTGGCGGCTCGCGGACGGCGCTGCACCCTCAGTGCCATCCCGGGAGCGCCCATGCTGCGGGAGCCGGGACGTACACGAGGAGGCGGGAGATGTCGGGAACAATCCAGAGGGCCGGCGCAGTGCTGGGGTCACTGCTCTGCCTGATATCGCTCACCGCGGTGGCCGTCGTGGCGGCGTCGGCGCCTGCGCACGCCCAGGGCACACCCCAACTCGACCTGAAGGTGCTGCTGATCGGGGCGAGCAGTAGCGACCCAGTCACTCTGGCCTGGGAGAACCAGTTGACCACCGAGGGCGTCCCCTACACCGTGGTCCTCCCCGATCCCAACAATCCGGCCTTGATCACCCTGCCTCCACTGGTGGACCCGGATAACCCTGACCACGGCTACTACGACGGCGTCGTTCAGATCCCCTCGATCTATCAGTTCGCCTGGGGAACGCTCTATCCGGTCTTCAGCTATGAGAGTGAGTTCGGTGTCCGTCAGATCGACGGGTACGTCTACCCGGTGGCGGCCATCCAAGGAATCACGCCCGACGCCGGCGCCTCCAATAATCTGGGGTCGACCACCGCCACCTTGACGCCGGACGGCCTGGCCACGTTCTCGGCGCTGGCCGGTCCGGTTCCGCTCGACGCGAACAGTTATGGGTATCCCTCGACCGTCGACGCAAGCGGTGGAGACACGGTCACCCCCCTTCTTCAGACCGCAGGGGGCGACACCCTCATGGCCCTCGACCAGCACGGCCCAAACAGCGTCACCGGCCAGGACAACGTAAGCGAGCTCTCCATCGCTTTCGACTACAACAGTACCTACAGCTCCTGGCTCGAACTCGCCCCGAGCCTCATCGACTGGGTGACCGACGGCGTTCACCTCGGACTGATCCGCAACTACGTGGAGATGAACATTGACGACACCTTCACGCCTGATGACGCCTGGAGCATCGCCACCCACTCCAACGATTACGCGTACGCCGACGCACTCCGGATGTCCCCGGCCGACGCGGTCCGAGCTGCGCAGTGGTCGCAGGCAAACAACTTTCGGATGGACCAGCTCTTCAACGGGGGCGGGAGCGTGGCGTACCGGGCCGACGGGGACGGCATCGCCCCGGCCGGTCCTGACCCGTTGCTGGCCCAGTTCCAGGCCACCGATCCCACGACCGGCAAGCCCTACGCCGACGACTTCGGCTGGATCAGCCACACCTACGACACGCCTGTCCTGGACGTAGGATGTGCAACCAAGAACTACATCGAGGCCGAGCTCAACGAGAACACCAATTGGGCGGCGTCCGCCCCCGGATCGACGCCGGGGACCGGAGGGCTTGGGCTCACCAAATCCGACAATGTCGATGTTGCCCTCGGGGCGGAGAACCCCCGCGTCTTTGTGCCCGGCAACCATTCGGGCTTACCCAACCTGGTGCCCGGAACACCGGCCACGGTCGATCCGCCCGATCTGGACCAGGAGAACGTGGCCGCCACCGGGACCCTGAGCGCCGGCACGTACCAGTACGCGGTCACCGATCAGTTCGACGGCGCCGACGATCCGAGCGTGGACCAGTCCGCGGCCTATGTCACCTCACCGATCACGGTTCCCAAGAGTGGTGCGGTGTCACTGGTCTGGCAGGCCATCTGCCACGCTGCAAATTACCTGGTGTACAGGGAAACTGCCGGCTCGGGCGACTGGTCCTATGTTGGCCACCTGGCCACGCCGGCCTCCGCCACGCTCCCCGACAACAGCTCGGGCAACCCGGTATCAACCACCAACGTGACCAACGGCGGCGAACTGGAACTCACCTTCACCGACCACGGTACTCACGGCACGCCAGAGGCGGCTGGCTGGACCCCACCCACCGTCCAGAACGCCAATGAGTTCCCGTGGGAGCAGAACCCTTACTTCGTCCCCGCCCTCAAAGCGGTGGGCATCACCACCGTCGGGGCGGACGCCTCGAAGCCCTACCCCAAGCCTCCCGGCGTCCAATTCGGAATCGGTGCCGACTACACCGGGGCCGAGTACCCGGCTGGCACCGCGTTCCTCGACGGAACCTCAGAGGTCGCCCCCCGGCATCCGATCAACATCTTCTACAACGTATCCACTGAGGCCCAGGAGGTCGACGAGTACAACATGCTCTACTTGGCTGTCGCTGATGGCGGCGGTTGCGTGGACACCTCCGTCACCACATGCCGGACTGTGCCAGCAACCTTCGCGGACATAGTGGGCAGCGTGGTCTCGGGCATGTTCAAGAACATGCTGAGCGATGACCCGGAGCCGACCTACGTACATCAGACCAACCTTATGGGGGACCCTCCGCCCGGTCCGCCAACGTCCGGTGCCCCGCCGGCCACGCCTGACACGACGGGCGACGGCCTCCTCTACTCGGTCCTAAACCCGCTGCTGGCCCAGTACGGCAGGGAGTTCACCGATCTGGCGCCCTACCAGCAGGCCACCTTGGGCCAGATCGGTGCTATCGAGAGGGAGAAGACGGCTTGGGCCGCGGCCGTGGCCGTGGGCACGGTGACCGCGTCCGAACAGGGTGGTGTGATCAGCGTGACCAACAACGGCACCGCGTCCCTCGAGGTGCCCCTGAGCGCGCCGCTCGGTTCGACGATCCACGACCGGGCAGTGGGGTCGCAGTACGGGTCCACCACCTCTGGTTGGGAGTCCGTCGCCCCCGGCGGCACGCTGACCGCATACACGGCGCCGACCGCGCCCGCCATTACCAGCGGTGGCTCGGTGACGGCCACCGCCGGGTCGCAGCTCTCCTTCAAGGTGACCACCACCGGGGCCCCGGACCCCGGGCTAACAGAGGCCGGTCGCTTGCCGGCCGGGATCACCTTCACCGAAGGCGGGCAAGGCACGGCCGTCCTGAGCGGCGTGCCTGCGGCCGGTTCGGGTGGCGTCTATCCGTTCACCATCACCGGCGATAACGGCGTGGGGTCGGACGCCGTCCAGGATTTCACGCTGACCGTCAATGCGGCCCCGAGGTTCGTGTCGGCAGCCAGTACGAGCTTCACCCTCGGCCATGCCCGTTCGTTCGAGGTGGTGGCCCACGGGTATCCGACACCGACGATCTCCAAGAAGGGCGTCCTCCCTACGGGCCTCTCATTCAGTGCCGGCCCCGATGGCACCGCCACGCTCCACGGTACGCCGACCAGGACGGGCAAGAGCACCTTCACGGTGGTGGCCACAAACGCGGTCGGTCTGACCGAGCAGACCTTGAACGTGAACGTGGTAAGTCTGCCCACGGTCAAGGTTGCTTCTGCAGCGACGGCCACTGTCGGACGGGGACTGCGGGTACTGGCCACGACGGGAGGGGTACCGGCTCCGACCCTCACCGAGTCGGGCAAGCTGCCGGTTGGAATCGTCTACAAATCTCGGACCGGAGGTGGAGAGCTCAGAGGCGTCGCCGCCCCCGGGTCGGAAGGTACCTACACAGTGACATTCACCGCCACCAATTCGGCGGGCCGGGCCACGGCGAAGGTGACGCTGACCGTCAAGAATTAAACTCGGCGCCGTCCAGACTCGCCGCCGGATGATGTCGAGGTGGAGTCGTCAACAACGTTGCGGCCGCAACTGAATCGATAGGCCATAGCAGCGGCGGGGGTGCTGTCTCCATTCCGGGCCGGCGCAGCGCGATGCGGATTGAGGATGGCGCTACCGGCTATATCGGTAGTTCTCCGGGGCAGCGAAAGGTACCCTCCCCACAAGATGTTCCTCAGCCGTGCCAGCTGAGTGTTGTCTGGCGCCCAGCCCTTGCAGAGTCTTGTTGCTCGCGATTTTGCCTGCCCCTACCGGGTCCGGCCGCCGTTATGGCCAATGAGCAACGTCAGGCCATCGACCGACCGGGCGAAGTCGAAGCGGTGCTCAGCTTCCCTTTGACGAGCCCAGCGAACCAATGCCTGGTTTAATCGGTGCAATGACGAATGCCCCACTTTCCGAATTGCCTGACGACGAAAAAGTAGAACGCGCTTCTAGTTTCGGAGAGGTTGCCGAGCATTATGACAACTTCCGCCCAGGACCGGCGGAATCGGCGCTCAGTTGGGTCCTTGAGGGCCGCAACGTCCCAGCGGTTCTTGACCTCGGAGCAGGAACCGGGGCCTGCACTCGTTTGCTCATAGCTCATGCCGACCAAGTCAGTGCCGTCGAGCCGGACACAAGAATGAGGGAGGTATTGGACGCTGAAATTCCGATGGCAAGGGTGCTCGCCGGACAGGGTGAGTCGATACCACTTCCGGATGCCAGTGTCGATGCCGTATTCGCTTCGTCGTCGTGGCACTGGATGGAGCCCGAGCAGACGCTGTCGGAAGTTGCACGGGTGCTGCGGCCCGGTGGCACGCTCGGAGTCCTCTGGTCGGGTCCTGACCCCCAAGGACCCTTCATGCTCCAAGCCCGAGCCCTGTTGGAGTCACAACCCTTCGATTCTGAGAGCACAACCAGCGAACACCGCTCCGGTTCTTCGGATGGGAGCCTTGCCGACGTGGTATTGGCAGATGCGGATCGCCCGTCGTCAACCCTAGTGATCCCCGGCGATCGGGCTTCTTCATTTGATCAACCGGAGTTCGCCGAATTCACCCAGGACCTTGCATTGACAGCCGATCAGCTGATCGGGCTCATGGGGACGCTGTCACTCTTCATTCTGATGCCAGAGGACCGTCGTATGAGGATATTTGGTGAAGCAAGACGACTCCTGAGCGAGGCACTTGGCGTTGAAGGCCCGACCACCGTTGACGTGGCCTTCAAGACCGAGGCTTGGAGGGCTCGCCGCCGCTAATGGCTTCCGGCAGCGAGGCGTCCGAGCCCATATCAGCCCGGAGGCTGCCCCTGAGGACCGGGTCACTGACCTCGAAAGAACCCGTCCCAGATGCGCTCGGCTCCAAGATATGAGAATCTCGCAAGTGGCGAAACTGCGGGATCGGCCGATCACGCAGGGAAAGGAGCACCATGATCGGAGTCAGCGTGATCTTCGACTACGACGGGGATTTCGACCGTGCTCGGGTCGTCATGGTGGCCAAGAACGCTCGGACAATGTTCGAGGGCTTGCCGGGTCTGCGCTTCAAGTTCTTTACCTTGGACGAGAAGCAGGAACGGGCCGTCAATTTCTATGTTTGGGACTCGATGGAAGCGGCAGAGGCATTCTTCACCGACGAGCTTCGGGCAACGGTTACTGGATTGTACGGAGTCTCGCCCACCATCAGCTATCTCGAGATTGCTGAGTTCGTGGATAACTCATAGAGGACTCCCAACTGCGGATGTCCCCGATCGCCGGGCTGGAGGCAGTTGTCCGGGCGGCGACTTAGTCGGCTTCCGGTCCAGGCGCCCGCCTGCCGAACATGTGCGCTCCAAGCGCAATAGTGAGTACCCCAAGCCCAAGCGAGATGAGCCCGTAGATCGTGAACGCCAACAGGAAGGTCAGCACGATCAGGACGGCACCAACCCCGATTAGGACAATGGGCACGGTGTTATCCTATGTCAGTGAAGTATCGGCGATTAGGTGACCACGGCGACCATCGCAAACGACGCGTCCGACGTATTTGGCAGTGGTGAGTTCCAGGTGAGGAAGAGCCTCAGCCTCCGTAGCTGAGGACTGTCTTGCGAACCCGATAGCCGGTGCCGACTGGGGATCTGCCGCTGCAACGAGGTACCGTTAAATCGTGCCAATCCAGGTTGGATCACCCCTCGTGGCCTTCGAAGACAATGACAGGAACTATCTCTTCTGGACGAGTCAGAATGCTCGAGGATACGTCGTTAACTGTTATCGCAGCCCCAGCACCGACTACCTCATACTTCATTGGGCTGACTGCTACACGATCAACGGCGATCAGTCACCGTGGACGACCAAGGACTACGCGAACATCTGTTCGCCAACCCTCTTGGCATTGGAGGATTGGGCCGGCAGCTTGGGCGGGTCGCTCCGGAAGTGCGAGAAATGTTGGGGCTGAGTTCGCAAGGCTCGAGCCCCCGGTGTTTCGTCAGCCAGTGGAGCTAAGGTAGTTCGTCCTAGCAAGCGGCTCACCTTTGCAGGCTGAGAACGCGGATGCGAGGGTGTATTGGCGGACGCGCGATCACTGTCACCTGGGCCTAGCGTTGGCAGACCCACCTGGCTTGGCGGCACTTTAGCCTTTCCATGCATGTGCCGATGGTTAGAAGATGGCGGACAGAATTGCGGGTTGGATCGATCGGCTGGTCGTCGAACTTGTGAACCGAACCTCCGGTTGGACGGTGGCTGCGCTCGGGCTCGCTATGTATCCCGGACTCGGCCTTATCATGCCGCTCGCACTCGGATGGTCCACCCTCCATCTGGTGGAGGCCAACCTAATCTTCACCCTTTTCGCCGCTGCCATCAGCCTCGGTTGGCTTGGAATGCAAATCGAGGCCGGTCACCGGCGCCTTCTTGTCGAGTGGACAACAGACCTGCGCCTTCTGGACTCGTTGGAGTTTGAATGGCTTGTTGGAGAAATGTTCCGACGCGAAGGGTGGACGGTTCATGAGACTGGTCGCTTGGACGGACCTGATGGGAACATCGATCTTGATCTGACCGATAATGGGCACCGGAAGGTCGTCCAGTGCAAGAGATGGCAATCGTGGTCTGTTGGCGTCGACGAGGTCAGACTCTTCCTCGGCACCTTGATGCGAGAGAAACTCCCCGCGGAAGCCGGCATCTTTGTGACGCTTTCCAACTTTACGAATCAGGCTCGACAGGAAGCCGAGCAAGCCGGGATTGAGCTCATTGACAACAAGGAGCTCTATTTAAGGATCGAAAAGGTTCGCCGAACCGAACTGTGCCCGCTGTGCAACACGTCGATGACGTTGGATCGGTCGCAGCACGGTTGGTGGTTGCGATGCGTGAACAATGGCTGCAAGGGAAAGCGTGATCTTGGCAAAGATGCCGGACGTGCAGTTCAATTGCTTGTCGAGCAGCGCTGATCTGGTTGAGCGGAGACTCGTCGAGCTGAGCTGGTTGAAGAGTTGATTCCAGCGGGGAACTCAACATTGCAGCTCTGCTCTCCTGATTGCCTGGTTCACCCAAGCGGCATCGGTAGTGTTGCTAGGGCGAACGAGCGGAGGAATGAGCAATGGAGTCGGACTTGGATGCTGCCCGCGCCGTGTTGGACTCGGGCCCGCTTCATTACTTTAAGGAATGGCCCGGGGTTGGATTCGAGAAGGGTCGCCCAGGCGTCTATTCGATTTGGCGTGAGTCCCAGCTCATCTACATCGGAATGAGCTGGCAAGACGGAACCTTCGTGGACGGAGCTCCTGGCCTCTTCGGCCGGCTCAAGAGTCACGCAAGTGGTCGGCGTTCGGGCGATCAATTCAATGTCTACATCTGCGATCGGTACGTGGTCCCTGAGTTGACCAAAGAGCAACGAAATGAGCTACGGGCGGGTGCCCGTATTCTTGACGGCCTAACCCACGATTTCATTTGCTCCCATCTTGCTTATCGAGTCTGGATCGCCCCAGACGGGAAGACAGCCAGGGCGGTAGAGCTGATACTTCGGTCGGAAGGGCTTGCAGTGGGAGGCCGTCCGCAGCTGAATCCAGGGTCAGCAGCTCTACCGAATACCTAGGGCCTACCGAAGTTGCGAAGTGCTGCTAAAGAATCGCTACCTCAGCCGTTGAGGCTGAGGGCGTGTGCCGGGGCTTAGCTCACAGGCTGAAGACAACTGCCACCGATAGGTGTCGTCTGAATCGATTGTTACTTTAGGCAACTGCGGCGGCGAACGAGGCGAAGAGGTCCCCAGCGAGCGGATAGTCCAGCTCCCATGTAACGGCCATAGGCTTCTCGCCAACATGTCCCAGGTAACGAGCTGTGCCGAGAAACCAGAAGGCTCGATCTTCGGTTCGAAGTCGAGCGAAGAGCATGATCGATCGACCCCTGCCTTGGTGCTGGCGATATCTCAGTCCGGTAGGACTATCCTCCCTGGTCGCTGATTGACTTTCCCAGTGGATCAGCCCGGGACTAATCGCATAATCACGATAGCGAGTCGTAGGCGAAAAGCCTCCTCCACTCTTGTCGAGAGTGAACGCGAGAAGATCCGTCGATTCCTTCCTCGCCTCGAAGACTCCGGACTGCCACGACAGCACCTTCGCCTCGTCACCGCCGACGCCGAAGGCAGCCATCAGCTCCCGACGGGTATACCTTGCATGCACCCGGAGCGGCACGTCCGGGTGTTTGGTTAGGTCAAAATGAACGTGATCTACACGGGATCTCAGAATCTCAAGCAGTTGAACCAACTCGGAACGAACTGAGCCATGCGACCAAAGGAGTTCAGTCGCTTGTTGGAGAGTCGTTTCCTTGGTTATTGCTTGTTCAGCAACTGAATCGACGAGCATCCGAAGCAATCTCCGCTCTCGATCACTGAGCAATGCCGCATCGGGAGAGGAATCCTGACTCAGGAATCGGAGATACGCCGAAATCCGTACTTCGTCGTCGATGTGAAGCAACCTGCCGACCGCTCGGCGAAGTTTGGATTCATCGCTCGATGGTGGATCGGACTGGCTTCCGGTGGCGTCTAGAAGATCCGACCAACTCTTATTCTGCTCATAGATGTCTTCGAGCTCGAGTCCTGTCTCAAACAGAAACTCGGCCAGAGAGACCTCCGGAAAGCGCGCACGGATCTGTCGCAGCTCGTTGACCTTTGCGGGCCATCTCGAGGGAACGGAGTTTTTGATGCTTTGGAGCACGATCTCTTGAGCCACCGGATCGAGCTGCAGGTGGCATCCCGCGGGAAGATAGGGAAATCCCTGCTCGACGGCTCGTTCGAGGCTCCGCCTCGTTCCGCCCAACAGTGCTCGAAACCGCCGGTCGAATCGGAACTCCTTCCGGTGCATGCCTACAAAGTCGAGAACCGTACAGAACGGCTTGTCTTTGAACCGCCGAAGACCCCTACCAAGCTGCTGTAAAAATAGAGTCGGACTATCAGTTGGCCGTAACATCAGCACCGTGTCCACGGCTGGTACATCGATTCCCTCATTGAACAGGTCGACCGAGAACACGACCTGGATGTCTCCTTGAGCGAGGTGACTTAGTGCTTCACGACGTTCTTGTTCGGGGCTATCCCCCCAAACTGCAACTGAGCGAATGCCATGGGCCTCGAAGTGCCGAGCCATGAATCGAGCATGCTCGATACTCACGCAGAACCCAAGACATCGAACCTTTCTGGGATCGTCCACATGGTTGGTCAATTCGTGCAAAACCAACCGGGCCCAAGCATCTGAGCTTGTATAGACGTCGCTGAGCGCACCAGTGTCATACCCGTGGCCGCGACGCCAAGGGACTTCCGTAAGGTCTTGTCCGTCGTGTATGCCGTAGTACAGGAATGGTGAAAGGCGCCCTTGGTCGATGGCGTCCCAGATTCGCAGTTCGGCGGCGATTCTGTTATCGAACCACTGGAGGACCGGAAGGCCGTCGCTTCGCTCCGGAGTTGCCGTAAGGCCCAACATTTCGAGCGGTTGGACGTGCTCCAGAAGGGATCGATAGGACGGGGCTGCTGCATGGTGAAATTCATCGACGATGATGACGTCGAAATGGTCGGGAGAAAGGTTGCCTAGGTCTGCTGCATTCAGACTCTGGATAGACGCGAATACGTGCTCAAACCTCTGAGGCCGTTTCCCCCCGACCCACTTTTCACCAAAGCTGGCGTCGCGAAGCGCATACCGAAAGGTTGCGATGCTTTGATCGAGAATTTCTTCCCTGTGAGCCACGAACAGAAGACGTGCCCTTGGCAGGGTTGCACAAAGTCGGGCATAGTACACGGCCGCCATTACCGTCTTTCCCGTCCCAGTAGCTGCAACCAGCAGGTTCCGGTGGTGACCTTGTTGACGGGCGAGCTCAATGGACTCGAGCAAGCGTTCTTGAAAAGGCTCCGGTCGAAGCTCGATCCCGGCCAAGATCACGACGGGTCCTCGGTCGCTCTGTTCGTTCCGCACTGACTCCGCTTTGAACACGTCGGCGTCGTAAGCAATGAAGTCTTTGCTCTGCCAGTAGCTCTCGAAGACGGCAGCGAATTTGGAAAGTACATCTGGATTCCGAGCGGAAGAGGCACGGATGTTCCACTCGAGGCCGGTCACTTGCGCCGAATACGTAAGATTTGATGAACCAATAAAGCCAGTCGAGAATCCAGTTTCGCGACGGAACAGCCAGGCCTTGGCATGCAGACGAGTCGAGGTGAGATCGTAGGAATTTTCGAATTTGAGCGCCCAGATCCTTCAGCTGTTCGAGGGCTGCTTGTTCCGTTGATCCGGTATAGGTGGTGGTGAGGATTCTGAGCCGTTTCCCCTCGTCGCAGTGGCGGCGGAGGCAATCCACGAGGGGTGCAATCCCGCTTCTGCGAATGAATGCCATGATGACGTCGATTGCATCGGCCGAACGCGATTCCTCTAGTAGCTGACTCCAAAGATTCGGCTCGCCAGGTGAGTTGGTGAGGAGCGTCGTATCGAGCAATGAGAGCAAAGGCCGCGCACTCTGTTGCGCGGTTCCGTCCGGATTGCGCAGCAATACGGCACGAAGAATACTCGCTGGCTCGGCAAGGTCGTCACGGCTGTCCGTCTCAAACATCTGGCCTAGTTGACCAACGATCGAATGAACCAGCGCGTTTCCTGCAGCAGCTCGGTCCTCTTCAGGCACATCACTTAGTACGCCCTCAATCAACTTCGCAACATGGAGTGCAAGTCGGTCAGGGACCTCGTCCGGTTTGAGATCCCGCACCGAGACGAGGTCCTCGCTGACCCCCTCGATCTGGTCCGCAAGTTGTTCCGTTACCAGAGTCTCGTAGAGACCAGCCCTCGAATTCGTCCACGTGCGAACCCTATCCATGACACCGGGCTGCAGGGAGTTCTTCCGACATCATTGAGTCGGCTCGTCAGCCTGACAAGCTGAGGCAGGAGCCTCTCTCAGCCGTCCTCAGCCTCACTGGGGAACGCCGCCAGGTGGACCAAGACCTTGTCATACGAGAGTCCAACGCCCGAGACTTGGCCTTGCAAAACGATCTCGTCGCCCAGACCTACGCCAACACCGCCGTCCTTCGCAGTGGTGTCGACTTTGGCCAGGAAGCGCTCAATGGCGCGAATGGCGTCATGCGAGTTCGTGATTCCGTGGGCGTCGAGGGCGTGGCCAGCTACGATTCCTCTGAGATACCTGGCGAGAGTCGTGGGCTTGTCGAACAGATCGAGACCGACCACTTCTCCACCGATGGTGCAGACCACGCCAATCTGGTCTGGCGCCGGGGTGATCCGATCGAGGTCCTCGGTGATGCTGACCTCGAACTCCTCCTGGACGTCGTCGATCGCTGAGGTATTTGAGTAGAGGCTATGGACTTCCGACTGTCGGGTTACCTCTTCCCATACCCGTCCCTGGTCTGACCGTCGATCGGAAGCATGCTCGCCTCGAGACTCGAGCGTCGATGTCTTGATCGAGCGGAGCGACCCAGGAGCATGTCTCGACGATGCGGACATGGTTCGCCTCGCACCCCAACGGCCGGCCTCCACGCAGGAGACTGGAACAATAGTGACCGACTTCGGTGGGCAGAGGACAGTCACGTTCATCGTCCGGTTCTGATCGCCGCCCACCAGCATTTCGCCTTCCACCAGCAGAATCGGCACATCAGCAAGATTGGAGACCAGCAGCGAAGGAACCTCCGGTGGATCGAGCTCGCTTACCTCGATGAGTCCCGCCTCGAATGCTTCGGGTCCCGTGAGATAGGGAGGACTGGCGATCGGGGTTCCGGTGAGCGGGAACACGCCCAGACCACCGATGTCCTGACGATCGCCCACCTCGAGTTCAATATTGAATACCTGCATGGTCCTGGCTCCTTCCGCCATTTGTTGTTGCCCGAGCATGCGAGAGCGGTGTGACAGTTACAGAGATGTAGTTTGAAACGCCCAGCTCAACGGCCCTATTTGCTTGGGTACCGCGGTCGGTCGGGCCCCAGCAGTTACGGTTCGGGACCGGAACCTATGGCTGACCCACTGCTCTCTCCGTCGACGATCACGGCGTGGCTGGACTGCGACTTCTATCTGACCGTCAAACTCGGTGACAACCAGGCCGAGCAGAACCATCCAGAATGCGTTCGCCGAGCTGCTGATGGACAAGGGCCTGGCCCACGAGGAGGCCTGCCTGGCCGAGTTCGAAGCCCGTGGTCGCAGCGTCTTCCGGACGCCGGGGCGGGAGGATCACGAGACCTTCGCCCAGTGGGTCAGCCGGGTAGGCAATCCGATGGAAGACGGCTGGGACGTCATCTACCAGTTCCCGATGGTCCATGACGGCCTGCGGGGCATCGCCGACTTCCTGGTCCGGGTGCCGGACCCCACTCGAGGGCTATGCCACCTACGAGCCCTACGACGCCAAGCTGGCCCGCCTGGAGGCGAAGCCCGGTCATGTCCTCCAGCTCTGCTTCTACGCCGACGCCATCGAGGCGCTGACCGGGTCGGCTCCGCACAGATGCACCTGTGGCTCGGATCAGGGGAGATCGAGTCGCTCGAGGTCGAGCAGTTCGGTGCCTACTGGAGACGGCTCCGCCGGCGATTGGCCGCGGTGATCGCCGACCCAGGATCGACGGCGTTCGCCCGGAGAAGTGCTCCCACTGCGAGTTCTGCGAGTACTCCCAGCAGTGCCAGGACATCTGGCGGGCCGCCGACTCGCTGGTATATGTGGCCGGCATCCGGAAGAAGGAGAAGGACGCCTTCGAGGCTGCCGACATCGCCACGGTCGCTCGAGCTGGCCGAGGCTGGATCGCCAGTCCCCGGCGTTCAGCCGCCCGGCAGGATCGACTTCGCCGACAGGCCGAACTCCAGGTGGTCTCCCGAGCGAGCTCCGGACGCGCCACCGGCCTTTCGGCCGGTCCCTCCCGGGGAGGACCCGGTATGGGGACACGGCTACGCCAACCTTCCCGAACCTGACCCCGGCGACGTCTACTTCGACCTCGAGGGTCATCCCTTCTGGACGGCCAGCGCGGGTCTGTTCTTCCTGTTCGGCCTCTGGTACCAGCGTGGATGGCGAATGGATCTACGAGGCCCGATGGGCCCACGACCTCGACGCGCAGGATGCGACGGCCGCCGGCCTTGTGGAGTTCTTCGACCAGCGACGCCAGGAACATCCCGGACTTCCACGTGTACCACTACAACCACACCGAACGATCGGCCACTGGCGGCCATGACGTTGGGACGGCCCAGCGAGGCCCTGTTCACCCACCTCAGTGACACCGGCCTCTTCGTGGACCTGATGGAGGTGGCCACCAACTCCTTCCAGGTGGGCGTGGAGTCCTACGGCCTGAAGTCGCTGGAAGTGCTGGCCGGCTATCAGCGCCAGGGTGACATCGAAGGGGGCGTCGGGCGCCGTCGTCGACTACGACCGATACATGACCACCGGCGACCCCGGCCTCCTCGAGGCAATCGCCCGGTACAACGAGGACGATGTCCGGGCCACCCAGGCGCTCCACGGCTGGCTACTCGACCACCGCCCGCCGGACGTCGAGTGGCGGGAGCCGGTGCTCGACGGATACGCCGTCGATCCCGAGCTGGACCTTCTCGTCGAGCAGCTGCTGGCCTCGGATCCCGGGACCCCGGAGCACCTCCTCGGGGATCTTCTCGGCTATTGGCGCCGGGAGCGATCGGCGGACGTGGGACCGAAGTTCGCCAAGCTCGAGTCGGACACCCATGAGCTGCTGGAGGATCCGGATGTCGTGGCCGGTCTGTCCTTCGTGGAGTTCGAGGACCACCAGGGCAAGAAGGGCGATCTCACCAACGCGGTGTTCTCCTGGCCGGACCAGCCGTTGGCGGACGATCTCACCGGACGGGTGCGTGCTCGTCGCCGGCGGTCCCGGCGAGAGTGGTTTTGCCAGTCTGGTCGGCATCGACCGGGACCAGCACACGCTCACGCTCCGCTGGGACGAGAAGCGGGTGGATGCGGGCTACTACCCACGGGCCCTCACCCCGAACGACTGGGTCGATCCGGGCCCGAAGCCAGCGGTGCTGGGTGAGCTGGGCCGCCAGGTGCTGGGGGTGCCCGGCGCCGGTTCACCCAACCCGGTCACCATCGCACTGCTGGAGCGGGCGCTGCCGAGGTTTCTTGCCGGGGCCGGGCCCAGCCGACGGCCTGTTCCGCGATGACGTCGAATCCATCCTGGGCTGGGTCGACGATCTGGACTCCAGCTTCGTGGCCATCCAGGGGCCGCCGGGGACGGGGAAGACCTATCGGGGGGCGCACATCATCCATGCCCTCATTCGCTCGGGCAGGCGGGTGGGGATCTCGGCGTTTGGCCACGCCGCCATCGACAACCTGCTGGCTGCCGTCCACTCGGTCTTCGAAGAGAAGGGGCAGCTGGAGCACCTGGTGCCAGTAAGAAGGTCTCGCAACAAGTCGCAGGCCGGCTCGCTGGTCGGCGTCAAATACCCGAGCGGCAATGCGGCCGCGGCCAATGCCAAGTACAACCTGGTGGCCGGAACCTCGTGGTTCTTCGCCTCGCCCAGATGCACGACGCCCCGGTGGACGTCTGGTGATCGACGAGGCCGGGCAACTCGCCTTGGCCGACGCAGTGGCGTCGTCACGATCAGCCCGGAACATGATCCTTCTGGGTGATCCGCTGCAGCTGGCCCAGGTCTCCAAGGCCGTGCACCCGGATGGCGCCGGAGCCAGTGTGCTCGAGCATGTCCTCGGCGACAGATGCGACCATCCCTGCCGACCGAGGGGTATTTCTGGCCGAGACCCGTCGACTGCATCCGGCGATCTGCGACTTCATCTCTGCTCAGTTCTATGAGGGACGGCTCCACAGCCATACCGGATGTGCGGTCCGCAATATCGACGGCGTCGAACCGGGACTGGCGTGGATCGAGGCCCACCATGAGGGGAGATCCACCGAGTCACCGGAGGAGGCGGTGCTGGTCGCCAACGCCATCCTTGATCTTCTCGGAAGGGAGTGGACCGATGCCGGCGGCGAGCATCCGATCCTCTCTGCTGCTGACTTCATGGTGGTCGCCCCCTACAACGATCAGGTCCACCTGGTACGAGAAGTGCTCGCCGAGGACGACCGACCGCTGGCGTGGAGGTGGGCACGGTGGACAAGTTCCAAGGGAGAGAGGCGCCCGTCGTCTTCTTCACCATGGCCACGTCGACCGGTGAGGACATGCCGAGGGGACCGGACTTCCTGTTCTCGCGCAACCGGCTGAATGTGGCCCTGAGTCGGGCTCAATTCCTTGCCTGTGTTGTTTGCAACGAGGACCTGCTGGACAGCCGAGCTCGCACCGTTGAGGACATGCGACTCATCGGGACGATCGGGGCGTTTGTCGAGTCCGCCCGTCGGGGGATCCTGGACTGAAACTGGCCAGCGCACTCAGCTATGCGAGCAGCGTCCTCAGCCTTTAGAGCTGAGTGCCACCGTCGACAAGTACCTCACCTCGAGAGTGAAGCAGAGATTCTCCGTTTGAGGCCCCACCTCGGAATTCTGGCCAAGGCCTAGCGGGTCGCATGACGAAGCCCAAAATTGACTTCATAAAGCAATACGCTTAAACCCGGCACGGCTCGCGCGGCGTAGTAGAGCCGATCATCGGCATCGCCCGCAACGACGATGCCCTCAACGGGCTGGCCATCGTCGACAAATTCCTCTCGAAACCATCCCATGTAGCGAGCTATCTGCCCGACCACCTGATCGGACGGTCGTCCACGTTTCAACTCGATGACGACGAGAGCGCCACTGTCTAAGTCGATCGCCAGGAAGTCCAATCGGCCCACCGGTATGGAGTATTGATGACCGACTTCACTGTCGGGGCCCTCCCAAATGTCAAGACGCCGGCCCCAATCAATAAGCTGCCAATTAGTGAGTAGAAACTCCTCGAGATACGCCTCAAGAGCAAACTCCATCTGCTGCTCTGCCACATTGGAGTTGCTCGGGGCGTCTTGCGCCCAAGCCCTTCCTTCATCGAGGGGGTCGTCTGATGACTCGTCTGAAGCAAGTTCGACCAACTGGCCCGTCGACAGTTTGCGGAACAGAGGGGTCTTCGTTGCGAGCCACTTGTAATGATGTCGATTCGGGTCGTTATCGGTGAGTCCGATTAGATGAGCGCGGACTGTTGCTGGTTTCACCTCGGGATAGTTGCGAGCAAACCAGTCGACGGCATCTACCGGCTTGAATGGGCGACCAACTTGGTTGGCGAAGTCGAGCATAAGTGCGGAAACGGGGCGGTCATAGAGCATCCAGGGGTTATAGCAAAGACACGGCTACGGAACCCGGACTCCGAGGTCCCGCTGTGGAGAAGGGCAGCTCCGGCGTGCGCATCTCCCTGTAAACCTGCAGGCTGTCCGGGCTAAGTTCTCAGCAGCTGAGGCTGAGATGCGACGCCGAGGTACTCATCTCGCCCGTTGAGGAAGTCCCAACAGACGAAACGGCGATTCCTTCAGCGGGGCCCTTCGGTGGCCGATACAAGCCCGATGAGGATTCATCCCGGCGCGACGTCACGCTGCCCCTTCGATCTGATCAATTCGGGGTGTCACCGTTGCGGGGGACTGTCTCGCTCATCGCCGTCTCTACTGGTGAACCGATACTCGTCAGACCGAAACCGCTTCTGGTCGGGCATTCCTGTCCGGGCTCGACCAAGAGGGCGCTCCCCAGTCGTACGACGCAATGAAATGCACAGCTTGTGCGAGCGCTCGGATTCCAGAGACGAAGATGTCGATCACATTCTCATCGGACTCGGCAGTGACACACGAGGTTCGCGGTGAGCCCGAGCGACTGGTCGGGCAAAGGGTGGACAATCACCATAACCGATACGGAGATCACCATCGCTCACGAGTCGGGCTCTGTAAGCATTCGCGCCTCGGACACTTCTAGGCTTGAACTGCGGCGGAAGTGGTTGAAGTGGAACCTCCTCGACAATGGTCGGCAAGTTGTCTATCTCCGTGGCCTCAAGAAACACGAGGCATCCACCCTCGCGAGGGCGCTGCATCTTCTCACTCTGATGCCGACAATCGCAGGCGCAATCGCGTGGCACACCATCGCGGGTCGACTTCTGTCCGAGGCGCGAGCTGCACAACGATGGATCTCCGCCGAGGCCGTCGATGCCCTTCTCGCGACCCGCCCCGAACGGCGGGTTCTCGCCCGTATTCGTACTGTAGGTTGTGAAGAGTCCCTCACCGAGGACCAGCTCGAGGCAGTGGGCTTCCTAGACACTGACCTCGAGTCGCTGGTCGCCGACACTAACGAAGAGATTGTGACCGCTGAGCTGATAGACCAGCGGGTGTTCTTCGATACGATCGAGAAGAGTCCACTCACCGAAGAGCAGGCACGGGCGGTTGTGTGCTTCGATAACCGAGTCCAGGTCCTTGCCGCGGCCGGATCCGGGAAAACTTCACTGATGATCGCGCGGGCCGCATATGCAGTCAGCCGCGGATTCACTACCCCTGATCGCATCCTTCTCCTGGCGTTCAATAAGGCTGCCGCAACCGAACTGGAGGATCGCGTTCTTCGCGCTTCTCGGCCGCTGGGATCGACTCGTCAGGGCTGCGAGCCAGCACGTTCCATTCATTCGGCCTCGACGTTATCGGCCAGGCCACCGGCGAAAAACCCCGGCTGGCACGATGGCTTGACCAGGGGGACGACGTCCGGGTTGTCATGGAGATCGTTGACCAGTTGCGGGATGGCTCAGAGTCATTCCGGCATCGCTGGGATCTCTACCGAATGCTGTTCGCAACCGCCCCAACAGACCTCGCCGAGAACGAACCGGACGGCTATGACAGTGCAACCACCCGGACTGGCTACCGGACATTCGCCGGGGAGCTCGTCAAGAGCCACGGCGAACGACTAATCGCGAACTTCCTATACCTCAACGGAGTCAACTATGAATATGAGCGGCCATATGACGTTCCACGTTGCGGATGCCTCTCACTCTCAGTATTGCCCGGACTTCTACTATCCGGATATTGAAGTCTGGCACGAGCACTGGGCACTTGGCCGCGACGGCAAGCCTCCCGCCGCGTTCCACGGCTACACAGAGGACATGGCATGGAAGCGTAACGTTCATGCTCTGCACGGGTCGACACTTGTTGAGTCGACGTGGGCCGACGTCATGTTCGGAGAGGGTCTTACGAAGCTCACAGACGACCTAACCCGGCTAGGGCTGAGCCTCGACTGGAACCCCGACCGTCCGGTCAACACTGCGTGGGCCAAGCCCGTTAGACATGAGGACTTGGCGCGATTCGTCAGAACCTTCATGACACATGTCAAATCGAACTCGTGGACGGCGGAGGACCTCGAACGTCGGCTCGCCTCTGACGTGCCGCACCTAAATGGTTCTCGGACCCGACTGTTCCTCGGCCTCTATTGGCAGATCCACGCTGAGTGGAACAGAAGGCTCGTCGCCGATCGGGCTGTGGATTTCGAGGACATGTTGCTCGAGGCGGCCCACTACCTCGAGGCCGGGATTACTGAGACACACTACGACCTGGTCATGGTGGATGAGTTTCAGGACGTCAGCAGGACCCGCGCCCGACTTATCCAGGGTTTGGTAGCGGTACCCGGCCGATTCCTGCTCGCGGTAGGCGACGACTGGCAGTCGATCAATCGGTTTGCGGGCGCCGACTTATCGGTAATGACGGCGTTCGAAGCCTGGTTCGGCCGTGGATGCCAGCTCGCATTGACAACAACCTTCCGGTGCACGCAGACAATTTGCGACGTCGCCCGCACCTTTGTGTCAAAGAACCCGAAACAGTTCAACAAATCTATGCAATCTGTGCATCACGATCCAGGCGTCGCCGTCGCTGTGATCCGATCCGACGATATTGTCGATGCACTGTCCACCTATCTCAGTGACTTGTCCGCCACGGTGCGCGCACACTGCTCCGAAACCGTCAGTGTGGACGTTCTCGGACGTTATGGGTTCCAGCAGAACCTTCTTCCCAAGCACGTGCCTTCAAACCTGCACGTCACATTCCGCACCGCGCATGCGTCCAAAGGACTGGAGGCTGACTTCATCGTCATTCCAGGTATGACCACTGGCACATACGGGTTTCCTAGCCAAATCTCGGACGACCCCGTACTCGACGTGGCCATGCCTGCGCCCGAATCCTTTCCGCATGCCGAGGAGCGGCGCCTCTTCTATGTGGCAATGACTAGGGCACGCCAAGGAGTCACTCTCATCACGTCCGCGAATCGAATGTCGCCTTTCGTGGTCGAGCTCCTGGACAACCCTCAAGTGACCGTGTTGGGCGAAGGCAATGTACCCGTTGAAGTCTGCCCACGGTGTCGTCGGGGGACGATGGTCGAACGATTTAGTAGATTCGGCCCGTTCTTGGGTTGCTCTACGTTCCCAGCGTGCGGAAACAAGCGCACCTTGAGGCAACAGGCGACATAAACGGAAGCAAACCGAACTCGACGACAGCATTAGTCGCTTCCGGGAAGAGTAACTCCCCGAGTCCCAACACCAGCGGGGGACAGCCGTTGCCGAGGCGAGAGAGGACCTCAGCCTCTTGAGCTGAGGCTACCTCCTCGGGCAGGTAACGCATCTAGCCCAAGAGTTGAGTCAGAACAGCGGTGTCGGCCAGTTCGTACTCGGTGCCCGAGATCCATAGACGGGATCCAGCTGGAAGCCATAGGTATGCGGCTCGGGCGCTTGAGAGAACCTGGTCTGGTCGCCGAGGCCAGATGACTTGCTTCGCCGCTTCGTTCAAGCTTGTAGATGTGGCGCTTGCTGGATCGAAGCGTGTGAGCCATCGCTCCAGGTGATTGACGCAGGCCAGACTTGCTGACTTGTCTCGATTGCAGTTGGTATGCGCTGCCACAAGATTGTCAAGTGTGTTGTCTGGGTGGCGAGACCACGGGACGAAGTGGTCCACCTCAGCGGGGGCAACGAACCGCCCACCACAGTAGAAGCAACAGCCATTCTGAATTTACATGAGCGGCCGCGAACCCGTCCCAAGGCAATGCGCGAAGCGCCGAAAAGGAATTCGTCGAGATGATCAGAGTCAACCAGATCTGATTCAGTCCAGCGACCTGGGATATCCATTTTCCTTGGAGAAAGGGTCTGAGGATGTGGGTCAGGCGAATGAGCTGTTCGCCGACGCCCGGCAACAGCCTCATTGAATCGTCGAAGTCTGGTCGATCGATTGAGCTAACTGGCGCTTCGTCTTCCCATGAAAATTCATAGAGAAAGCGGTTTTCGTGAAAATCAGTTGAAGAGCCAAAGCGCTGCAGCTTGGCTAACGGCATGCGGATCACAGTTGCAATGAGATTCTGTTCCAGCGCGGCCCACGTGTCAGGGTCAGCCATTCGCGGATTGTTGAGCGCTGCCCCTGAGGGAAGATCGTGATCTAGTCGCCATTGAGCGAGCTTGGCCGGAATGTCATTGTGCGGCGATTGCCTTAGCGGTTTCACACCGTGGTCGGGTGAGGCTCCGTAAGCAACGGTCTGGGGCCAGTAGAGCTCGACGACGCGACTTGCAACTTCCTTGCCGGAGAGCACTTCTGGTGGTACCCGGCCGGGTCCGATCGAACCATTGGTTGTTCCATCGCGATCAGGGTTGCGAGTTTGTAAGTCGTGGAACGACGACCCGTTTCGACAAGCTCGACGATCTTCTCGCCCAGTGCAAGAGTTGGCTCGTTGTCCATCGCTTCAAGCTACCGCCCATCGGCGAGACATTGCTCTGTATTTCCTGACGATCAGAACTCCACAATCCAAGGGTTAAGAGTCTCTTCTGCGGTACCGCCCACTCGCCGGCTGTCCAGTCTTCATTTGTGTGATCCCTTCGGCGGCCGGCGTTTGGCACCGCCAAAGGTGCGCAGCCTCACGAGCTGAGACCCACCGGCTCGTTTTCAGCCTCGATGGCAGGGATCCTCACCCAAGCCGCCCGCATCGCAGTCCGGCTCGTTGTCTCGAAACGCTGCAGCCGACAGCCGGGCCAGGTTGAATGGTCCAATGGCGTGCATCTCCAAGTTGGCAACGAGCACATGTTTGGGAATAACGGATCCGTCCTCGTCGACAAGTCGGCCACTCGGTATGACGACTCCAGTTGCGCTGACAGCTATCGAAAAGACGCCCAACGATTGCGCAGCTGCAACTGCCGCAATGACTGCCTCATCATCGTTGCTGTCGCCAACAATCCGGGTTGGCCGACTGCCGAGTTCTCCTTTTGGAGCGCCTAATTCTGGGGCAGGATCGAGTACGACCACCCCCACCCCCATTTCCATGAGGCGCTGGACGGTGGCCCCCCCGAGGCCGCCAGCACCGCCGGCAACTACTGCTGAGCGACCGGCCAGCTCCATAGCGTCTCTTCCTTCCCCGAACGACTGTGGAGCGACTGTTCTAACTCATTGCCTCGTCTCCGTCAAGATTCCGCTTGGCTTCCCGTTGCTCCTCGAGATGATCGACCAGTCGAGTCATGGCCTTCGACGCCTCCTGGTGAGCCGTTTCGAATCCCGACGTTTGGTCGTACGCCATGGCGAAGGCGAGTCCCTGCACAGTGGCGGCGATCAAGGCAGGTGGGAACAGGTCCTGATCAATGCCGTAGTCGTCAAGGACCGACCTGAGCGCCTCTGTCTCCATACGACGAGCCTCGCGGGCAAATACGGCTAGTTCTGACCGGAGCGCTGGCCGGTGGTTGGCGGCGGCCGTCAGCTCCACCAGAAGGGTGTTGCCGCTCGGCTCGGAGGATAAACGCCACCAGGCTCGGAGTGGCTCGGGCGAGGCCAGAGCATCGGCGAGCCGGGCCACATTGCTCTCTCCCCGGCGTCTGACTACGGCGATGAAGAGGTCATCGAGCGTTCCGAAGTGATAGTGCAGCTTGACGCCCGCATCGGCCTCGATCCGGCGTGACGTTACCGCCGCGTACCCGTCCTTGAGCATCACCTGCTCCGCAACATCAAGCATTCGTCGTCGCTTTTCCAGGGTGGCGGCCCGAGGGCGCCGGCGGGATGGCATACGCCCGTTTTACCTGATCAAAGGGCCCCGGACGAGCATTGAGCGATTCTTCAACAGAACAGGTCGCTCCCAAACTGGAGTGGCACTGTGCTCTCCCACCAAGCCTGATTCGGAGCAGCCATCCCGATCCTGCCGTATTGACAGAATCGGAGTTCTAAGTTAGAACGTCTGCACTAACTTAATGCGAGAAGGAGTACGCGTGACGCAGGTGATCAACGCCGATGCGAGCGTCTATTTCGACCCCTACGACGTGGACATCAATGCCGATCCGTATCCGACGTACGCTCGCCTCCGCGACGAGGCGCCGGTCTACTACAACGAGATCTACGACTTCTGGGCGTTGTCAAGGTTCGAGGACGTCCAAAAGGCCCTCGTCAATTGGCAAGCCTTCTCAAGCACCAGGAGCGACATTCTGGACATCATCAAGGCCCAGGTCGATCTTCCCCCTGGCGTGGTCATGTTCGAGGACCCACCCACCCACACGATGCACCGGGGGCTCTTGTCGAGAGTATTCACTCCCAAGCGAATGGCCAGGCTCGAAGATCAAGTCCGTCAGTACTGCGTTGCATGCCTGGATCCGCTGGTTGGCGCCCAGTCGTTCGACATCATCGCCGAACTGGCAACGATGTTGCCCATGCGAGTGATCGGCATGCTGCTCGGCATTCCCGAGCAGGACCAGATCGCTGTTCGGAACAAGACCGATGACAACCTCCGCACTGTCCCTGGCAAACCGATGAACGTCAGAGAAGAAGACGTGGCCAACGGCGATATGTTCGCCGAATACATCGAGTGGCGAGCCAAACATCCGTCCGATGACCTCATGACGCAGCTGCTGAATGCAGAGTTCGAGGATGAGGACGGCCAGACTCGCAGACTCTCCCGCCAAGAGGTGCTCACCTATACCTCGGTTGTGGCCGGTGCGGGAAACGAAACGACCGGGCGTCTGATCGGCTGGCTCGCAAAGGTGCTGGCAGAGCATCCCGATCAACGCAGAGCACTGGTTGAAGATCGATCCCTGATCCCGAACGCCGTCGACGAGACCTTGCGATTCGAACCCACCGGGCACTCAACGGCCCGCTACGTCACACAGGCCATTGAGTTCTATGGCACCTGCATTCCCGAGGGAAGCCCGGTTCTCCTGGTGTCTGCTTCGGCCAACCGAGACCCTCGGCGCTATGAGAATCCAGACTCCTTTGATATCCGTCGAAAGGACGTCCAGCATCTGACCTTCGGCTATGGGCTGCACTTCTGTCTCGGGGCCAATCTGGCCAAGCTTGAAGGCAGGGTGGCGTTGGACGAAATACTCAATCGGTGGCCTGAGTGGGACATCGATTACGACAAGATCAAGTTGGCACCAACTTCCACCGTACGGGGGTGGGAGTGCATGCCCCTCCTACTTGGCTGAGCCCGAAACCTCCAAGTCCGCAACTTGCCCGATTCCGGTGGATCGAGCAAGTCGCATACGAGCAGATCACACTGGCCATCCAGAGAAAAGGTATTTAGCAGGTTCCAAACTGGCTTGTGTGCGACAATGTCCTTAAATTCGGACGGGTGTTACTGACCACCGAGCGAGCCGGACTCCAACGGGGCTACCGATGGTGGCGGTGCATCGCAATCATGTGTCCACCGATGGTCACGACGGCGCCGACTGCGCCGACGGCGATTGCAACCAGCCCGCCTGCATGGACTGAACTGTTTGCTTCTCCTGTTGTTGCGCCATACAGCAGAATCCCCCATGAGGAGATCATGATGCTGGCCATGAGCCCACCCTCCATATGAGGCACCTCCCTATTTCGACTGGTAATTCGAGTTACCCATTCGGACACTTCCGAAACGCGTTTGCGGAGGGAGTTTTTCTGGCTCACGTCGTAGCGCCGTCTACTCGTCTAGTCGATCCGACCCACGGATCGGGCCCATTTGATGATCTCCGGCCGAAGCCATAGGCGCGGACGACCGGGGCCAAGATCTACTACGGGCCTCGGCATTGCTGGATAGCGCTGCTGATAGGTGCTTACGGCGTTGCGGTGAGCCAGGCCTAGCAATCCTGCGACACCAGTCGCATCGATGAGGTCTTCCGTCCGGACCGTTGGTGCCATCTGAGCAAGTGTACGCCCGTTGACATCGCTGATCTAGGCTATTAGTGTACAGGCGGACACATAGGGCCCCGGCGGTGCGCCAACACCCCGGGGCCGTGGACAGCACCTATGGAGAGGTACTGACTTGGAAGATGATAAGCGACATGTCCGTGAAGACCTGGAGGCCGATCAGCTGACCTTGGCTGAGTATGCGCGTCGGTGGCTCGACGGGAGGGCAGATCTCGCGGAGAGGACAATGGAGCTCTACCTTTGGCTATTGGAGCGATACATCGAACCTGCATTTGGAGACATGGCGCTCGACGCGGTGACACCGGCGGAGATCCGCTCTTGGAACAGCAGTCATGCCAAGCAGCACCCGACGACGGCTGCGAAGGCGTACAGGTTGCTCTCTTCCATCTTCAGAACTGCCGTGGATGACGAAACGATTGGCCGCAATCCATGTCAAGTGAGGGGAGCAGCTGCCGAACGGGCTCCGGAGCGGCCAATCGCGACAATGAAGGAGGTCGACGAACTGGCTGACGCAATGCCGGAAGACTTGCGAATTGCGGTCCTGCTTGCCGCATGGTGTCAGCTTCGAAGAGGTGAAGTACGAGGCCTTCGCCGGCGGGATCTCGATTTGATCAATGGCACGCTTAGCGTCAGCGAGACGCGGACGACCACGATGGCCGGGCGTACAGTGATCAAACCCCCGAAGACAAGAGCTGGAAAGCGGACCGTTGCGATCCCACCTAACGTGATCGAGATGCTTGCAGACCACCTCGATCGATTCGTAGATGAGGGGTCCTATTCAGTCATAATTACATCGACTGACCGATCGCTGGGGATTGCATGGAGACGCGCTAGGGCAACGGTCTCTCGGCCGGATCTAAGGTTCCATGACCTAAGGCACTCAGGGCTTACGTGGGCCGCAGAAACTGGGGCAAGTCTGGCTGAACTGATGCGAAGAGCTGGACACGTATCCCAGTCGGCTGCCATTCGATATCAACATGCGACAGACCAACGTGATCGAGTCCTAGCCGACGCACTCGCCGCGCTCGGCGTTGTTGCGAGAGTGATGGCTCCTACTGCGCGACCCGGGTCTCAGCTCAGTCGGCGGAGTCTGTGGACTTTCGCCCGGCTAAAGCCTTATCCGGTGTCGGTCGCGATAGTTAGCACTTGACGCCTGGCGAAACAAGATGTGACCCACTGATCCGGCGACAGGAAACACTTTCCGTACCTGCCCCGTGAACAAAATGCCGGTCAGCGAGGGTTGATATCGACGTGTTGGTCCGGTTCTACGACCGGGCGTGAAAAGCGTGTTGCGGGGCGACCCCGCGGCCTTGCGGCATCTGAGCATTTGGGGCACCGTGCTGGTCGCCCTCCATTCTGGTTGGGATTCGGAAGCCTTCGATTCGATTTCGACGTTGATGCCTCGCCTAAACTCATCAGTCCGTGCCCCGGCCTGCGCCTCAGATTGATCGAGTGGTGGCAATCATCAATCTGCTCTCCGGACGGACTGAAGGCGCAACGCTCACGGAGATGGCTGACGAGCTGGATGAGTCCCAATCGACCATGGTGCACGTCCTTGCCGCCTTGACCACTGCCGGTTATCTGGTTCGAGAGCAGTCGGACCGCCGCTACTACCTGGGTCCGGCGCTCGTGGAGCCCGGTCGTGTGGCGGCCGACCGCTACCAGGGCCTCGCCGTCGCTCACCGGCACATGGACCGGTTGTCGAGGGCGTACGGATCTGCCTGCTACGCCTTCGTGCGCGACCGCCGCTGGGCCCGCCTTGTCCACTACACCTGGGACCTGAGCCATCCCGTGCCACCCATGAGGATCGGCGAACTGATCCCAATGGTGCCGCCATTGGGATCGGTGTTCTTGGCGTGGGCTCCGGCCGAACATGTCGACGAGTGGATAGCTGCCGATCCGTCGCTGTCGAACGACCGGGCCGAGTGGTTGCGGACGACGCTGGTCCGCATGCGCAGCCTCGGCTTCACGGTGGAGGTCCGGAGCGACGAAGGCATAGGGGACCAGGTGCTCGATCGCCTGCAAGAGTCGCCCTCGCCAGCCCGGGATGAAGAGCTGCGTCGATTGCTTTCTAATGAGGAGTATCTGGTCACCCAGATCAACCCGAACGCGACGTACTGGGCCACCGGGATCGGAGCGCCGGTTTTCGGACCGTCGGGTGGGGTTGAGCTTTCGAATTACCCTCAGTCCGTTTAACCGCTCGCTGTCCGGTCGGGAACTCATGGACGTCGGCCGTCAGGTGAGGCTGGCGGCTGATGCCGTGACCGAAGAGGTGGGCGGCCACCAACGACTTACACGCTCAACACGCCGACGATAACTTTGCACTGTGCAAAGGATTGCGCCCGCGGGTGCGCCTCGGCACCATCGTGGGACGGGTTCGGCGTGGAACGCCATGATCGCAGAGTGAGGGACGACATTGACCGATCTGGTGATTCGCAACGGCACGATCGTCGACGGCACTGGAGCCCCGCGTTTCGTCGGTGACCTGGCGGTGGACAAGGGGCACATCGTCGCCGTCGGACCTGATCTTCCACCTGGCGACGAGGAGATCGATGCCGCCGGACTGCTTGTGACTCCGGGCTGGGTCGACATCCACACCCACTACGACGGCCAGGTCACCTGGGATGAGACGCTGGCTCCGTCGTCGTGGCACGGGGTTACGACCGTTGTTACCGGCAACTGCGGCGTCGGCTTCGCCCCGGTGAGCGAAGACAAGCGTGAATGGCTGGTGGGACTCATGGAGGGAGTCGAGGACATCCCCGGCACCGCGCTCTCCGAAGGCATCGATTGGCAGTGGGAATCCTTTCCCGAGTACCTCGACGCTCTCGAGCAGAGGCGATGGACGGTCGACGTAGGAACCCAGATCGCCCATGGCGCCGTCCGGGCCTACGTGATGGGAGATCGTGGCGCACGGAACGAGCCGGCTACGCCCGATGACATCGACGCCATGCGTGTCATCGTCCGTGATGCCATTGTGGCCGGGGCCCTCGGATTCTCGACCTCCCGCACCATCGCCCACCGGGCGATCGACGGTGAGCCAGTGCCAGGCACTTATGCGGCAGAGGACGAGCTGTTCGGTATCGGCTCGGCGCTAGGCGATGTCGGTGCCGGCGTGTTCGAGCTTGCACCGGCCGGGGCGGCCGGCGAGGACATCGACCAGCCGGCCAGGGAGATCGACTGGATGCGTCGCCTATCAGCGAAGATCGGTCGGCCGGTGTCGTTTGCCATGATCCAGGTGGACGCCGACCCGAACCTCTGGCGAGGGTTGATGGCAGCGTCGCTCGACGCTGTCGACGACGGTGCCGATCTGTGGCCTCAGGTTGCCGGCCGGGCAACCGGACTGCTATCGGGGCTTGAGACGACGTACTGCATGCTCGATGTCGTTCCTGCCTACCAAGAGCTCAAATCCATGGACCTCTCCCACGGTGACCTGCTGGCTGCCCTGCGCACCGACGAGATCCGTCAGGCGATCCTCGGTTGGGAGCCCGATGAGGAGACAGCCGATCGGCTTGACCAGGCTTACACCACCACCTTTCTCCTCGGCGACCCGCCCGACTACGAGCCCGCCCCCGAGCACTCGCTGGCCGCACGTGCAGCGGCCGCTCACCGCCCACCGCTGGAGATGGTCTACGACGCACTTATCGCCGGGGACGGCAAAGCGCTGTTCTACGTTCCGATCCTCAACTACTCCGACGGTGACCTCGAACCAGCGCGCGAGATGCTGCTGCACCCCCGTTCGGCCTGCGGGCTGGGCGACGGCGGAGCCCACTGTGGGGTGATTTGCGATGCCTCGATCCCGACATTCATGCTTACCCACTGGACCCGCGACCGCAGTCGCGGCGACACGTTGCCCCTCGAACTGGTGGTCAGGAAGCAGAGCCACGACACCGCCCGCCTCTACGGCCTCGCTGACAGGGGCACTATCCAGCCAGGGATGCTGGCTGACCTCAACCTCATCGACTACAAGGCACTGCAGTTGGAGCCACCGCAGGTCGTCTACGACCTGCCTGCCGGTGGATCACGACTTGTGCAGCAGGCCAGAGGCTATGTGGCCACCATCAAATCGGGGGTAGCCACATTCGAGCACGGGATCGAGACCGGCCGCCGACCAGGGCGATTGGTTCGCGGCAGTGCATGCGAATCGATGGTGTCCTGAGCGTGGCATCCCCACAGATGACTGCACTCGGGCGGCGGATGATTTCCAACACGATCGCCGGCGCCACTGATCTGGGCGAGGGTACCTATGTTGGTGACGGATCGATCTTTGTCGACCTGGCGCGCTTCGAGGTTGAGAAAGACATCCTCTTCCGGCGAATGCCGCAGGTGATCGCCTGGTCGGGAGACGTGGCCGAGCCTGGCGACATCGTGGCGCGGGTCGTGGCTGGTGTACCCGTGGTAGTGACCCGCGGGGAGGACGAAGTGTTGCGGGCCTTCCTTAACGCCTGTTCCCACCGCGGGATGACCCTGTGCGACGGAGCTGACAACACTCGTCGCCTCACCTGCCCGTATCACGCCTGGAGTTATGGACTCGACGGCGCGCTTCGAGGCATTCCCCAGCGCGACCGATTCCCCGGGTTTGACCCCGAGAGCGCCGGCTTGCAGCCGCTGCCAGTGGCCGAGCAGTGCGGGCTGGTCCTGGTCGGCCTCCAATCCGACGTCGAGGTGGAAGGCTTCCTTGATCCTCTGGGTGACGAGTACTCGTGGTTGGGCTATGACCGTTACAGGAGCGGCAGCGAGCGGACCTTTCACAACGCAGCGAACTGGAAACTCAGCATTGACCTGAACGTGGAGGCCTACCACGTGCCCTCACTACACCGGGAGAGCCTGCTGCCGTTCCTCACCGACTACTGCGCAGTCGACACTTTCGGACCGCATTGCCGCATGGCCGTGCCCTTCAAAGGCATCGAGGCCATGGCTGACGTCCCCGAGGAACAGTGGCCCGATCGACTCGACACAATCATGGTCACCTGCATCTTTCCGTCGACGGTGATGGTCGACCATCCAGGCGGTGGCGGGTCCTTGCACCGGATTTCGCCGGGTCGGACACCAGGGCAGTCAATCGTCCACCTCATCGAAGGCTGTCCGGGGGCCATGGACGAGGCCAATCGAAGCACTTGCGAAGCCGTAATGGATGCCAACGTCACGATTCTGGGCGGCGAGGACTACCCGGCCACCGAGGCATGTCAGCGCGGCTATGAAGCTGGCTCCCGCCTGCTGGTAGGGGGCGCCGGAGAACCACTGATCGGACACTTGCACACCATGTGGGATGCGGCCCTCGCCGGTGACCTCGACCCGGTAGTCGACCTGAACGACCGCGCATAGCCTCAGGGTCGGTTGAGACGGGGAGCCGCTTCCTCAGCTCAACAGCTGGGGTGCAAGCCTCGTTGCCCTCAGCTGGATGGGCTGAGGTGTGTGGACTTCGTCGAGCTTGGCAAAGCCTTATCGGGTGTCGGCCGCGAGAGTTAGCACTTGACCTCAGGCCGAACAAAATGTGCCTCTCTGATCCGGTGTGTCCTCAACCGGTCAACGCAACGGCGTCAGCGAACGCCTTTGATGGTGTCATCCATTCGAGGGTCTGTCGAGGGCGAGTGTTGAGGGAGCGAGCGATGGCATCGAGTTCTCGCTGGGAGCACTGGGACAGATCAGCGGACTTGGGCAAGTACTGACGGAGCAGTCCGTTGGTGTTCTCATTGCTTCCGCGCTGCCACGGGCTCTTCGGATCGCAGAAGTAGACCTGCACGCCGGTGTCGACGGTGAACTGCACGTGTTCGGCCATCTCCTTGCCTTGATCCCAAGTCACCGACCGCCGGAGCTGGGCGGGGAGGGTGAGGATCCGCTTGGTCATGGCTTTCCGGACCGACTCGGCGCCGTGGCCGTTGGGGAGCTTCAAGAGGATGACGTAGCGGCTGTGCCGCTCGACCAGGGTGCCGATGGCGGTCATCTTCTTCCCGAAGATGAGATCACCTTCCCAGTGTCCGGGCACCGCTCGGTCCTCCACCTCGGCGGGGCGTTCCGAGATCATCACCATGTCCCGGATCTGGCCCTGGCCGACCCCACCCTTGGTGTAGGCCTTGGCCCTCCGCATGGCTCTGCCCGTTCTCAGGCACGTATGCAGCTCTTTCCGCAGCGCACCACGGCCCTGGACGAAGAGGGACTGGTAGATGGTCTCGTGGGACACCTGCATCTCCGGGTTGTCGGGGTAGGTCTCAGCCAACCACGAAGCGATCTGCTGCGGTGACCACAGGGCCTCGAGCTTCCGTTCGACCGTCGAGCGCATCCGTCGGCACTGAGCGATCTTGGTCCGCTTGGGACGCAGGGCCCGCTTCAGGGCGGCCTTGTCGGCCAGCAAGGCCCGGTACTTGCGTCGGCCACCGTTGGCATTGACCTCACGACAGACGGTCGACGGTGACCGCTCTAACCCTGCGGCGATGGCCCGGATGGACAGGCCGGCGGCCAACCCTCTCGAGATCTCCTCCCGTTCCGCCAACGACAGCCGCAGCTCGGAGCGTTCACGAGCCGTTGGCCTTGTCCCCCCGTGGTCGGCGATAAATCTCCGCAGCGACGAGTTCTGCCGGTCCAGATGCTTGGCGATGCGCTTGACGGGCACTCCCGCCTCTCGCATATCCCAGATCGTCTCCCTGTCCTCAGCCGAGAACCGTGCCATTCCCACACCTCCTGATCGTCGAACTCAATTGTTCGCCAATCAGCCAGGTGTTGCGTTGACCGGTTGGGGACGCAGGAGTTCGGGGGCAGTGTCAGTGTCAGCAGCGTACGGAAAGCCTAGGGAAACCCCGTTATGGCGTGGCTATCAGTCAACGCCCGGCCTTTAGAACTGGACCTGTTCTTTACTCGCGGGGTACACCCACAAGCTCACGTGCTCGCCTTCGCCAACAGTCCAGTTCTACCGGCGTTTACGACACGTTCATAACGGGTTTCCCCCGCCACCGCAGTGCCACTACACCGCCCCTGCTCCTGCGTCCTCCGCCACCGGTCACGCCACCTGCTGTTGCGCATTAGTTCACGCAGAGTGTACGAGGCTTCGCTGAGACGATCTGTGCGGAGGCACTGTCAGCGCATCGCCAGCATCTACCGCACCTCGTCGCTGCGATTTTCCCCCCACGACAGCCGCAGCTCGGAGCGTTCACGAGCCGTTGGCCTTGTCCCCCCGTGGTCGGCGATAAATCTCCGCAGCGACGAGTTCTGCCGGTCCAGATGCTTGGCGATGCGCTTGACGGGCACTCCCGCCTCTCGCATATCCCAGATCGTCTCCCTGTCCTCAGCCGAGAACCGTGCCATTCCCACACCTCCTGATCGTCGAACTCAATTGTTCGCCAATCAGCCAGGTGTTGCGTTGACCGGTTGGGGACGCAGGAGTTCGGGGGCAGTGTCAGTGTCAGCAGCGTACGGAAAGCCTAGGGAAACCCCGTTATGGCGTGGCTATCAGTCAACGCCCGGCCTTTAGAACTGGACCTGTTTGGCGAAGGCGAGCACGTGAGCCTTGTCGGCCGGAAGGATGTATCCCGCCTTGATGTCCTCGTCCGTCGCCGTCGTGTATGCCTTCAGGTAAGACGACTTGGTCCCATACAGGGATTTGAGCTGCGCTCCGCTGAAGGGACGAGTCGACCCGAACAGGACGCAGAAACCGGCCGTCCCAGGGGGTGTGGTGTTCGAATAGGCCGCAATCGGCACCCGTTCCCAGGGACCCTGGATGCCACCGATCGCCGTTCCGCTGGTGTTGGTCTGCACCGTAGGCGTGCCGTCAACGACCTGGATCTCCATACGAGGCGCCGACGACGGCGGCGAACCGGTGACCATCCAGGTATTGATGGCGGAGAGAGCGGCTTCAAAGATGAAATGACTTGGTGCCTCGTCGACCGAGGTGCAGCCAAGAGATTTGAGCTCCTGAGCCGTGACGATGTAGGAGTCTGCGTGAGAGGCGCCTGCGACGTCCCAGAGCCTGATGAAGCGCGTGTCGGGCTGACGAGCCTGGTAGTACCCCCCGAAAGTCTCATCGGTTTCGGTGATCATCGTGAGCACCGGGACGCCGATGTCGGTGCGGATGTGGACGCCGCCACCGAAGCTGCCGCTCGGTGATGCACCTGGGATCCCCACTGCTCCGCCGGCCCTACTGTGCACTAAGAAGCCGTCGAACACATGGTAGAGGGGCTGAATGGCGTCGATGTAGGTGGTCAGGTAGAGCGCCGACTGGGACTCACCCACCGCCAACAGCCGCTTGGGGTGCAGTGGGGCCAGGGGGTTCGCGTGGCCACCGACGAGCAGGGCTCGAGCGGCCTGGGTGTAGATGTCGTAGGAGTACTGGTCCCCCGGATCCATCAGTGAGCCATAGCGCGCCGGGTCCTTTTGGCGCAGGTTGTCGATTCCCACCTGCTGCGCTGAGACACCCACCCAGGCAAACCCCGCTCGTTCCAACTCTGGTGACAAGTACACCGAGTCGACAGCGCCATCCCCGCCTCCGCTGACGTTCAGCCATTCCACGACCACTGTCCCGTTGAACCGCGATGGGTTTGTCGGCATGCGCACCACGATTCGAGTGCGGTAATGCGCGCTGGTAGCGGGAGCGACCTTCCACGTTCCCGCGTTGTTCTCGGGTCCGGTCGCGTGGTAGGAGTACGCCGTCCCCGACGCGAAATACTCGCGCTGCTCATAACCGGCGGCCTTGAGGGAGGGTCCCCAGGCTCCAGCGATTAGATACGCGGCGTCAGCGGGCTCGATGGGGCCGCTGAGCTGAGCTGGTTGTCCACCATTGGGTGCGTCGCCTTGGGTCGAGGTCTCCCCAGAGGCGGGCGCCGACACGATCGAATTCTGACCGGCGCATCCTGCACCCGTTATTCCAAGTGTCATAACCAACGCAGTCAGAGTGACTCGGCATGGCCCGCGTAAAGAGTGTGTCATTCAATACCCCCCAAGATTCCGTAGCCAGCGGCACGTCTTCAGGCCGCGTCAACCGTACCTCGGTATGGAGGAAGAGTTCCTCCTTTGCAGTCAAGGCGAGACCGGGCCGAACTCGAAGGCCACGCGGCCGAAGAAGAGTCTTCTCTCTGCGATTCTCTCCGGTTCGTCGGAACTGTCTCATCCACCCGGTGATCGGGGACACGCACGTCAGGCTCGGTTCGTGTTAACGACTCCCAAGCTTCCCGGCAGCGGTGGAACGCTCGGCGTGGTGATCGGTGGCGTGGCCGGTGCCATCGCGGCCGTGGTCGGCACCGTCGACTCTGACGACCGTGGGCGCAGCCTCCTACGGCTCCCTGGTCGGGTCCCCCGCAACCAGTGCATTCTGTCCGGGCGTGGGTTAGCCTTCGCACCAGACACACTCGGGGTGGGGTGACATGCCGAGTCGGTGCCAGGACGGGGACGGGAGACCATGACCGATCTCATCAAGCACGTCGCCAGCCACTCTGCTGACCGAGCGGACGACGGGGCGTCACGAGGGCCCGTCCCGCCGAAGCGGCGCCGCTCGGCTGGCTTCATGGGTATGCCGCGGGCCATGATCGTGGCTATCGGCGTGGTGCTCATTTCGGGCGCGCTCGGTGCGGTGGCGCTGACGGCCACCTCGGGGTCGACCGAGGCGAACCCGTCGTCGCAAACGCCTGTTTCCACCGTGTCGGTGGCGTCACCGAAGTACACGCCCCAGGCGGCCGTGGGGGCGACCGACGACTACCACTGCAGCTTGGTCAATCCGCACATCACCCAGAACTCGTACGTGATCTCGAGCCAGTTCAAACCGGGCAGTCCCGAGGTCCACCACGCCGTGCTCGCCCTTGTGCCCCCGTCCATGACGGCTCAGGCCGTCGCCGCCAATACGGCCACCAGCGGCAAGGGATGGACGTGCTTCGGCGCGCCAGCGCTGCCCAGTGCGTCGCTCGCCGCTTTCATGAGCACCCCCTTCCTGAGCGTGTGGGCGCCTGGGCACGGCGAAGACGTGCTCCCCAAAGGTACGGGGATCCCGCTGCCCAAGGGGAGTCTGGTGATCGAGCAGGTGCACTACAACCTGCTGGTGGGCGACAGGCCGGTGACGAACGGACTCATGCTCCACACGGTGCCGATGTCCACGCCGCTGTTGCCGATGCAATCCCAATACCTGATCGCCCCGCCGAACATCCCATGCCCGGCCGGTGTGACTGGGCCGCTGTGCAACTATCAGGCATCCCTCAACTATCTGAACCAGCGCTTCGGCTCCGGCGGCGTTGAGATGGCCAAGGGCATCGACCAGGTATGTGGTGAAAACCCGGAGGACCCACACACCGGTGACACGGCCACGTGCACATGGCGGGTCGGATCGAACGGTTACATCGACAGGATCCAGCCACACATGCACCTGTTGGGGGTCGGGTTCACGATGGTGCTCAATCCGGGGACGCCTCAAGCCAAGACCATCCTGAATGTCCCGAACTACAACTTCCACTACCAAAAGGCCTACAACGTGACGCCCATCCCGGTGAGTCGCGGCGAGCAAATACAGATCAACTGCAGCTACGACCCCGAACTGGCACAAGAGTTACCGATCCTCCGTAAGGCGCCTCCACATTTCGTCACGTTCGGCGATGGATCATCCGACGAAATGTGCGTGGGAGTCACGTGGCAGACGTCATCGCTACCCAACGCCCACGACTCGCTCTGAGCGACCGACGCAGCGACCCCGATGTGCCGATCATGGCGCATCAACTTTCGCGAGCACCCGGCGAAATCGCAAGGGCCGAACCGCCTCAGGACGGGCTGAGAAGAGCAAGCTGCTTCCTCAGCCCAACTCGACTGTGGTTCGGTAGTCCGACAGGATCACCCATAGGTACTGGCTCGTGACGTGGCGGCCGGGTTCATCAAGAGGGCTGGTTGGTTCGGGTGCCTCAGGTCGAGCACCGCCGGAGATCCAGTTGCGCGCATTGTACTACCGGTGGTAGTAGTTACGACGAGCCGTCGGAACAACTGACCAACTCCTCCTAAGAAAGCGGGTGGGGATGACCGTTGCCAACGTGGAAGAGATCGCCGAACGGGCGCCCATTGCGATCAGCACGCGGACGGTTCGCGGAGAACCTCTGTGCCACGATGGAGTCCATGGCTGTAACTGCCGAGTGTGCGTGTGTGGTCGGCTCCACATCTCCGTCGAGAGCGATCCGATGATGGTGGCAATTTGCCACTGCGATTTCTGCCAGAAGCGGACGGGCAGCGTCTTTCAGGTCGGGGCGTATTTCCCCGCCAACGAGCCGATTGAGGCCAGTGGTGATACCAGGAAAATGGTATCCAGGACCGGAATAGCAGTCCAGCGGGGGGGCTGGCAGCAGGGAATTCGCCCACTGTCGTACCCTGGACCCGTGGAGCGCCTGAGGGGCAACTCCCCTGTGCCCCTCGCCCCCCGAAGGGGGCCAGGGAGCTGTGCCCGGAGCTCGGGCGGCGGAAACCTTTGCTCAACGGACTCAGCAAACTGAACTTTAGTTGCCGAGAGCGGTTCTCCGATCATGCCTGCAGTGCGGGCAAATCCGGTGTATTTCGGGACACCCAGCAGTACGCTCGTGGCGAGTACGGGTGGTTTTACTCATGAACAGACCCGGGGCCATCGTGCGTTAGAGGTTGTCGACCCGCTTCTGCAAGTCGTTGACGCATGTGGCGAGCTCAAGGCCGATCTCGGCCGCGCCCGCACGGAGGACTACCGGACTCATCCCCGCGAGCAGTCGGCCCTCATATCGCTCAGCAATGACGGCATAGCGCCCTACCTGTTCGCCCAGCGCCATACCAATCGACTCATCGGGGCAGGGATGGCCGGCGAGCCAGCACCTGGCTTCATCCGTGGTGTCCTTGATGTGAGCGGCGACTTCGCTGACCGGGACCTCGTCGGTGCCTTGGACATCGATGGCGAGTAGGCCGGCGACTAGGAGCGCCTTTATAATAGGCATCGTCTCCTGCCACCACTCCCTGACGGGGTCCATGGCCAATTCTGTCACCTCTTGCGTGAGCAAGCTCCCTGGCCTCGAGCGGCGCGCGTTTCGTTAGGTAGAGGTTGGCTGAGCTGCAAGTCCATCGTCCTCAGCTCGACTAGCTGAGTGGTCGTGGTCCTATCTTCGGCTGAGCCCGCAGAGGGGAGATCCGGAGACCTTGTGGACCGTTCGGCCTTTCACTCCCGCGGGGGTACTTCAATGCCCATCTGTACCAATTCCGCTTCTTTCCTGTCTGCTCGCTCCTTCAATCGCCGAATCTCGCCGTCGATCATTTCTGGAGTAACGACCTCAGCCTCGCGCCTACGAGGCATATCGAGTCCGCGGAGAGCCGCACGTTGTTTCGTCACGCGAAGTAATCGGTCCACTACAGGGAGTCTGACGCTTCGATCGACCAGCGGCTCACCAGACATCGGATCGAGTACCACCTTGCCCGATGCCAGCACCAGGCGAGGTCGATCGACGTCAGCGAGAAGCAAGACTTGTAGGGCAGCGAGATTACCTATCTCAATCTGTCTCATCGCTTCCGTATCCAATGGGTTTACTCCCTGCCGCCGTTCTTCAGCGCCGATCTGGCCACCGACGCCTGCCCTCGGTATGTGGTCCCGTTCGACATGACTCCCTCCTCTTAGGCCACGGGTTCGGAGAGCATTAAGCTCGCGTGCGTCGAGACTTCCGCCGTTGTTGGGTAGCTCCATATCTGTGCCTTCCTTCTCTTGAGTTCGATCAACCTCTGGATGCCGCTGCTGCGCAGAATCCCCGCCGCCAGTCTCGGGGCTCAGACCTCCTAGGTGATGGGATGGTCCAGTAATTGCCGCTCCACCAGGGGGTTCTCGCAATTGCCGAACTGGTCCCACCGGCATGTGCGACAATGGCCGACGGATACGGGTACTTACCACGGCCACGAAGTGCGAGTGCGAATGGCACGAGCTAACGACGAGCTGTGGAGGTACCGAAAATGACATCCCAAAACGAATCAGAGGACCGGTCGGAAGGTTGTTCGAGAGCGGACTCTAAGCCGAATATGCCCGAAGCTGTTGTCCGGGACATCGCCGGCAACAAGAAGCGACGGGGAAGCGGCGGACCGAAGACGGTTGCGGGAAAACGGGTGGCGTCTCAGAACGCCACGAACCACGGAATCCTTTCCCGCAGGCCCATTGTCGGCGACGAGAAGCTCGAGGATTGGATCGCACTTTTGGATGCCGCGTGCGCATCCCTTCAACCGGGAGCCCCTTTCGAGAATGTCATCATCAACCTGCTTTGTCACAATGTGTGGCAGCAGTATCGTCAGATCCAGTACCACACCCGGCTTATTGAGAGCCAAATCGACGGGGCTGGGTTTCGGTCCCGTCGGACACTCGAGGAGACGTTCGAGTCCCTTCCAGAGGACGAGCGAATCTGGAGTGGGTACGACGCGGGAAGAAGTGCGAACTGCGTTAGAAGCTGTGCATTCCGACGAGCGAGTGATGATTAATCGTTGTGTGGAGGCTGGCGCTCTGGTCGCGGTCACCCTCGCCATTGGCCGTGTCGGCGCCGCGCAAGTTGGGCCCGATCTCGAGCCGAGCTACCAACCTCTTGCAGAAACGTCGACGACTGACCTACGCGGACGAATTGAACGCATCGCAGAGGCAAGCGAGCTACAACTTGAGATGGTCATCAATGGTGCTATCGCAGAAGCTGACGCTGCGGCGCTGTTTCAAGAGAAGAGAAGGGAGAGTTTCCGTATCAATCAGTCCAGACTATTGGCATCCGCCTATTCACTTAATAGCGAGGATGCGGACAAGGACATGCGCTACCGGGCCCAACTGGGGCGCGAAATTCGACAGGCTGATGAGACATTTCGAGACGCTACGAGAGGCGAGAAACGGCATACATTCTGAGCGGATCCGATTGGAGGTGGATGGAATGACCGACTAAAAAGCGGGCTTTTCCAGCCAGGGGGCCAGAGGCAAATTACGAAACGAACTCCTTGCCGAGCCACCCCTCTCTTGCAGCTCTGGAAGACGGGACTCAAGACGCTTGGATGCTGGGACTGTAGAGCGTTCTCAGCTGCATGAGCTGAGGACACTCAATCCCGTTCTCAGCTCAGTCGGCCGAAACCGCCGACTGGTGAACCTCAGCTAAGTGGGCTGAGTCTGTGGACTCTCGTCCGAGCAAAGCCTTATCGGGTGCGGTCGCGATAGCTAGCACTTGACGCCAGGCGGCATCAAATGTGACCCACTGATCCGGCAGCGAGGATTGATGTAGCCCGCTGACGGTCCACCATCTCGGAGCGAGAATTGGTCAGCGTGTGGGTGAATGCCCGAGCCAGGTCTGACTCCATTGATACCGGCTGACGTCCTTTCGGACTGTCCTGGAAAACGATTCGTCGGCCTGGCTCGGACACTCACCCGACACCAACCGGTCGGACGGAGTGACCTCATAGGAGCCTGCCGCACAGGCCCATCGCTGTCCTGTCCATCGTCTTGCTGGTGCCGTGTCATCCAACCAAGCGAAAGGAACAGATGACGATGACCACTATCGCGCGCCGAATCACCGGAGGGGTCGACACGCACCTCGACACCCACGTGGCGGCTGCCCTCGATGAACGAGGAGCCCAGCTCGGGGTTCAGAGCTTTCCGGCCACAGCCTCGGGTTACCGGGAACTGTTGGGCTGGTTCGAGAGTTTCGGGAACCTCGAGCTCGTCGGCGTCGAAGGCACGGGTAGCTATGGAGCGGGACTCACCCGACACCTCTTGGATCACCAGGTCGCTGTCGTCGAAGTCGACCGGCCCAACCGCCAGCGCCGCCGGCGCACGGGAAAGTCCGACCCCCACGACGCGGTGGCTGCAGCCCGAGCCGCCCAGGGGGGCGACGCCACCGGGTCGGCCAAGACCAGGGACGGAAACGTCGAGGCCATGCGAGTGTTGCGGGTGGCCCGGCGCTCGGCCAGAGGTAGCAGGACCCAGGCCATCAACCAGATGCGCAGCCTCATCTCGACTGCGCCCGAGGAGCTACGGGCCGACCTGCGGGACCTCTCCATCTACAAAGTCCTCACCCTGGCCAGCGCCTATCGCCACACCGGACGGACGAGTGACGACGGTGACCAAGCTCACTTTGCGCACTCTGGCCCGCCGGGCCCTTTCCCTCGAAGAGGAGGTGAAAGAGATCGACCACCTGTTGAAGAACCTCGTCGCAGCTACCGCACCAGAACTCAACGCGATCGACGGAGTGGGAACCGACGTGGCTTCGGCCATTCTGGTAGCTGCCGGTGACAATCCCGAACGCCTGAAGAGCGAATCGACCTTCGCCAAGCTCTGCGGGACCTCGCCCCTCGATGCCTCGAGCGGCAAGCAGGAGCGCCATCGGCTCAACCGAAGCGGGGACCGCCAGGCCAACTCGGCCCTGTGGCACATCGTCTTTACCCGGATGGTAAACGACCCGAAGACCAAGCACTACATCGAGCGCCGGATGAAGGAAGGTCGGACCAAAAAGGAGGCGATCCGGTGCCTCAAGCGCTACGTCGCCCGGGAGGTGTTTGCCGCCCTCCCTCGCTCACAATTCGCTCTTGACAACCCATAGGAGCATCGATGTGGGGCAGGAGGGTCGATTCAATGGGAGCGGGTTCGGACCAAGACCACCAGCCGCAGAATCAGAAGCCCAATGCTCATTACAGCCAGCACGGCAAATAGTCCTCGTATCCAACCGCTAGTCAAGATCAAGGCGATCACAAAGATGATCGCCAACGGTAGGCCCGGGAACCAGAATGGACCCGCTTCCTTCCAGCCGATGTAAACGGGCTTGGAGCTGAACCAGCCGGGCACCCCGACATGGTCGCCACCGCCCTCGTCCTCCATGTTCAGATCATTGTCCACTTCGGCCCCGGGTGCGCCGCCAACCGATGGTCAGAGGTACCTCGGGTGAGTGTGCCGATTACGAGATCGAGTGGAAGTTCAGTGACATCGGGGCATCGGTCGGCGTGTACCGCCAGATCGGAACTCTCTTGCCGTCTATCTTCGCCCTCACCTTGACCTGAACCGACCCGAGGGTCACAGATATCTTTCCGTTCCTCGCTGAAAACGTGCGTGTTTGGCCAGCAGCTAGAACATCAGCGAAAAATGCAGCTGTTCCATGGGTGGCCCGAACCCAGCAGGGGCCACTTGTGGTCACGATCACCTGAAAGTTCGATGCGGGAATGCCAACGGACCGATGCCACACCGTATTGGTAATAAAGCCATTTACTCCGACCTGCTGACCCGGAGGGCACTTGTTGGTAGGTGTGACCTTGGAGCAAGTGCCGGTCGTCGTTGTCGCCGACGATAAAGCACCAGGTGCATTCCCGCCGCAGCCCGCCAGCCCTGCACAAATCACCACTGCCGCCAGAACGCCCTTCAAGCGTCTACCCATGCCCATAGCCTCTCACTTCCGACAATCGGGTGCGTCGGACCAGTGCGGCTGCCCCGAGTGTCCCTGAGGCAGGGATAAGCGCCTCTGACCCGGCGTTGTGCGAAAGGGTGCCGCCGTCGATTGCCCATCAAGGCAGCCTGCACGCTGACCGATATCCATAGCATGTTCACTCGCCGTCCCTTCAATCTGACCCATTCTCTGACCGGATTGTGCTCTCTTGTGCTTTTTGGCGGCTTGGTGGCTTCATGTGCTGGGTCGAGCAATGCCAGTACGACGATGTCGCCAGGGGCTCTTGCCGCTTTGGCGCTGAAGAATGCCACCACTGCAAGGTGGGTACATGAAGTCGACTCAGCGACTGGTTCGGGACATGTGCTCAAGATGGACAATGACATAGGGACCAAAGACGGACGGCAAGTCATCGATAGCGATGGGGCCCGATCCACGGTGCTGGTCTTGAACGGGATGGCGTACATCAGTGGAGATGCGACAGCACTCACTCAGTATTTCGGTCTCCAAATATCCAACCCAGCAGGTCTGGCCGGAAGATGGATCTCGATTCGGCCAATCGACCAGAACTACTCTGCGGTCAGTGCTGCCGTCACTTTGAAATCGGACTTCGCCAACTTCATTGTGGGACCATTCTCGAAAGGTCCGACGGCCGTGATCGACGGCACGAATCTCACCCCCCTCCACGGTTTCGTCCAAAGATCCACGGCAGCGACGAAGGACCCTGCCACCCTTTACGTCACTCAAATCGGAACGATCTTGCCGGTGAGACTTCAGGCGTCCAACAGCGGGGCAACCGAAACAGTCACCTGGAGCAAATGGGGTCATCCGGTCGTACTTGTAAGACCCACTAGTTCAATACCTATTTCGACAGTGCTCTCGGGGGCGACTGCATAGGATTCGTGGCTGTGTAGCGGACATTCTTGGAAGTGATGCCAATCGGGACCAAACCCCGGACGTACGCTCCTGAGATCAAGTGCCCGTGACCTCATCCTTTGTGAGCGCCCAGATGGGCAGCGAAAGGATCACCATGAAGAGGAACGCCGCTCCAATGGGAATGGCGAGTATCAGGTAGCCGATGAACAGAGCCACCGATCCGACGACCGACAATGGACCGCTCTTCTCACGTCGGGTCAGAACCCGTGGCAGTTCCATGAGGTCCATATCCAGGACATCGTCCACCTCCAAGGAATAGGCGTTGCACATACTTCGTCCAGCGGCAAAGGCCCGAATGACATGGATTGGCCACACCATACCGAGCAGCATCCCAGCGAGATCCAGAGCCCATGCAGCGAGATATTGCCCGCAGCCTCCACTGGCAAGCTCCCACGCACTGATTTCCGCTTCTCCGACGTTTCCAGTGCCGACACCGGCGACGAGGTGGTTCACGTCGTGAAGCTTGAGAGCCTTCCGCCGAGCTGATGTATTGAGAAAGGGCATCGGAATACGACCCAGCCTGATAACGACCCATCGATCGGACACACCGCCGTCCGCAGCGATACCTGATTCCGCATGGTGATGCTCGATCGCCTCTCGGACAGTCCCACCCTCATGCATGATTGCAAGCCTATTGCGGGCTTTCGTGATCAAGATTGCCCGTTGAGCCCATCCCACCGATCCGCCGCCGTGGGACAGAGCACAGCTGGGTCCGGCCCTATACGCTTGACCATGGCAACAACCCTGAAAAGGCAGAGATTTCTAGTCGCCGCTGGATATGTGATCGTGGCCGTCGCCTTCGGTGGCCAGATCCTGTCGTTTTACTATCACTCTGGACAGCAAAACGTAGGCTACGAAGACTTCTTCGGTGCCGGGTACACGGTTGGCTATGGCCTCCTCGCTTGGGCCACATGGTCGTTATTTAGGTGGCTTGAAACAAGACCGGCTTCGGGTAGCAGTCTCACCAAAGCTCTCAGGCTCTTCGCAGCCGCCAACCTCGCTTTCGCAGTAGGCCTTGTGTCAGTTACTTATCTCTGGGCTCACCAGGCGATCAGCAATCCCTACGACGGCAGGCTCGGCATCGACATACCGACCACATACGGCCTGCAGCTCTTCGGATTTTGTCTTGTCTCGTACGGCTTCTGGAGTGCTGGATCGGTGCAGCGAATGAGTGATCGCCTTGCTCCCACTCCCGAAGAGCCCAGCTCTAGTGAAATGACCGCCGTCGAGTCGACCCCCCTCTTAATCGACTCGGGCTGCTGTTGTCTCACGCCCGGAAGCGTCAGTTGCACCCCAGAGGTATCCCAATGACCCGGTGATAGGGGGCCCACAACGGCGAATCGACTCTGTTGGTCCGGAGCTCCGACCGACGGATGCGGATGCAGGATCGCATCCACGTGATCTGAAGTCAGGCCGAGGGCCCCGGTGCTTCCGAAATTACAAAGGACCAGCCGTTCAGCGGTGGACCCTCACGGAAGCGCAACAACATCATTGGTGTTGTGAGGCACCTCAGCCGACACCCGACTCAGTCTCCTCTTGTTCTAGACGGTCTCCGCCCGCTCGCGCACCGAGGCCATTCCGTCCCCTTGCAGCTCGTCGAGGCCAGCGACCCTCCCGCTCATGGCAAGGACCAATGCCTCGATAGGTCCATTGACCTCCTTGCCCTCCCCGGACGACCAATCAGCATCGGTCGCCGTCACTCGAAGGCCAGCGAAGAGCTTGTGGCCGACAAAGAAACGACTGGGCAGGACATCCGAGGCCACCAGCATCATGCGGCTCTGCGGGAGCGAGTGGTCTCGGTGCAGCGGATGCCGGATGTCGAGCGAGTGGATGACGATTCCTCCGAGCATCGACATCGACGAGAGCCCAGGCAAGTGGGTACGTGTGGGCACGACAGCCTTGAAGGCATCGATCAGTTCTGGCTCTGCCAAGTTGCCCCTGCGACGGGCATCGGTGGCAATGAACTTGTTAACCCGGAACCCTGATCCGACCGTACCCACAATCAGCTTTGGGATTGACATAGTGGTCTCGCTGACCAGGTGACCAACCACGTCCCGCACCCGCCATTCAGCGCATAGGGACTGCGTATTCCACTCAACCGGAGTGAGTGTCTTCAGCAGTGTCAACAAGGACTCTCGCTCATCATGGACATCGATCCAGACGTCGGTGGCGGTTGACATGTGATACCTCCGATGCGGAGCGGATAGGGCCCCCTGTGAGGCTTAGGTGGGCGTGGCCCCCGGTATGAGCCCGGTCTGGTATGCGAGCACGACGACTTGGACGCGGTCGCGGAGGCCGAGTTTCTGAAGGATGTGCGTGACGTGGGTCTTGACGGTCGTCTCGCTGATGTAGAGCTCCGCGCCGATCTCTGCGTTGGACAGGCCGCGGGCGATGAGCCGGAGGATGTCTTGCTCGCGTGCGGTGAGCTGGTCGAGTTCTTTCGGCGGCTCGTGGCGAGGGATGCGGGTGAATTGGTTGATCACGCGTTTGGTGATCGCGGGTGAGAGGAGCGCGTCACCGGCGGCGACGGTGCGGACCGCCTCGATCAGCTGTTCGGGGGGGTCGTCTTTGAGCACAAATCCGCTCGCCCCGGCGCTGAGCGCTTCGTAAATGTATTCGTCGAGTCCAAAGGTGGTGAGGATCAGGATCCGCGCAGTGTTGTCGGTGGCAAGGATCCGGCGGGTGGCCCGGAGCCCATCGAGCTCTGGCATGCGGATGTCCATCAGGATCACGGTCGGGTCAAACTGCGCTGCCATGGCCACCGCTTCCAGTCCGTTGCTTGCTTCGGCGACGACCTCCATGTCTTGTTCGCCGGCGAGCAGCATTCGGAAGCCGGCGTGAACCATGGACTGGTCGTCGGCGATGAGGACTCGGATCGTCATGGCCGTTCTTGGGTGAGTGGGAGGCGGGTGCTGAGCGTGAACCCGCCGCCGTTTGCTGTGCCTGCTGTCATCTCGCCGTCATAGAGTCTGACGCGCTCGCGGATGCCGATCAGTCCGTGACCGTAGCCGTCGCTCGGCGTCGCGCTGGTGCCGTTGTCGTGTACTTCGATCCTTACCTCGTCCGGCGCATACCGGACGGTGACCTCCGCGTGGCTGGCGCGGGCGTGCTTGAGCGCGTTGGTGAGACCCTCCTGCACAATCCGATACGCGGAGAGGTCGATCCCCGGCGGGAGCGGGAAACGCTCCCCGGCGAGGTGCAGCTCGACGGGCAGCCCGGCGCGCCCGATCTCCTTGATCAACGAGTCGAGGCCGTCAAGGCCGGGCTGAGGCGCGAGCTCGAGGCCGTCGCCGTCACGGCGCATCACACTGAGCAGACGGCGCATCTCCGCCAGAGCGCCGCGGCCGGCCTGCTCGACACTCCTGAGCGCATCGCGATCCTCGGCCATCGCGTCGGGGAGCTGGTGCCTGACAGCGCCGACTTGCAGCACCATCACGCTGACGGCGTGCGCGACGATGTCGTGCAGTTCGCGCGCGATCCGTGCCCGCTCCTCGGCCACGGCGACGCGCGTCGCTGCATCCCGCTCATGCTCGGCCTGTGTCGCATGCGACTCCGCCACCTCGGCCTGCTCGGCCCGCGCCCGGACGGCAAAGCCTGCAACCCAGGCGACGGCGAAGTCGACGGGAATGAAGACGAGCTGGTTGACCGAGTGCCCGGGGATGTTGTAGATGAGAGTCGCCGCAGCGCCGACCACGATCGCCAGTCCGAGGCTGGCCCGCCGGACGTCCCGAAGGTTCCCGAGCAGGAATGCGGCCACCAGCCCCATCAGGAAGAGGGACTCAGGGTACGGGATCAGCAGCGGATCGACGAAGGAGATTCCCGCGGCCAAAAGCCAGTACGCCGCCGGTCCGGCAAACGGAAACCATCGCCGCGCGAAACAGGGGAGCACCAGGATGGCGAGCGCGGGAAGGCAGAACCACAGCGTCGTTGTCGGAGCTCCGGACGAGCCGCTGTCCCAGCACCACGTCAAGGATGGCCGCGATCGCCAGCAGCGCGATCAGCAGGTCGAACCAGTACGTGCGGACGAGATGTTCGATTCGGCTCACGCACTGAACGTACTCCGCCCCCTCCGTTCCCGCCTCCTACCTAAGTAGGAGTCGAAATCGTCGGATGGTAGGAGCCGCAATCCAGCCTCTGGACGATGCCGATCTCGCGATAACACCTTAGGTTCGCTACATGGCACAACGGGGGTCGACGAAAGGAAGAACGATGACCGAGGAAAACCACCCGACCAATCGCTACGGCAAGACCGTGGCCGTCGCCCAACCAGTACCGCCGGCCAAAAGACGACGGGTATTCACCTGGGCACGAATCGCTGCCCTGCTGATGATCATCGTCCTATTGATGGGACTTACCTACCTGCGAATCTCGTCCAGCCCGGAAACGGTCTCGGTCCCGCAGGGGGCGCACGCCGGCCAGCTGACCATGCACGCGTGCACGTACGCGACCGAGCAGGGTGCGATGCCCGCGGACTGTGGCACGTTGGTCGTGCCGGAGAACCGAGCGACCTCGAAGTCGCGGCTGATCGCGCTGCCGGTGACCCGGGTCCTGGCTCGCTCATCCCACCCCCTGGCGCCGATCTTCCATCTCAACGGCGGCCCGGGTATAACCAACATGACGTTCCCCCAAGCGAGCCGCCTGACCGCCCAGCACGATGTCGTCATGGTCGGCTACCGCGGCGTCGACGGCTCTTCGGTGCTGAACTGCCCCGAGGTGACGGCGGCGCTGGAGGACTCCGCAGACTACCTGGGCAAAGCGTCGCTGAGCGCGTACTCCCAGGCCTTCGCCTCGTGCGCCAAGCGACTTGAGCGAAGCGGCGTAGACCTCGCCGGCTACACGCTGGCCGAGCAGGCCGACGACATCGAGGCCGCTCGCGTCGCCCTCGGCTACCACCGCATCGACCTGCTCAGCGAGAGCGCCGGGACCCGTCTGGCGATGATCTACCAGTGGCGGTACCCGAACAGTGTCGACCGCTCGGTGATGATCGGGGTCAACCCGCCCGGGCACTACATTTACAGCGGAGCCGAGATCGATCAGGGGATCGAGCGTTACTCGGCGCTGTGCGCGAAGCAGGCTGCCTGCCGCGCCCGCACCGGCAACCTCGCCGCCAGCATGAAGCACACGGCGGCACACATGCCGAGCAGTTGGTTATCCCTGCCCATCAAGCCGGGCAACGCCCTGGTCGGGACGTTCCTCGGGCTCACGGAGGCGAACTCGAACGGCGGTTCGATACTGTCCGGGCCGTTGACCCTCAACTCGTGGATCTCCGCCGCGCATGGCGATCCGAGCGGCCTGTGGTTGCTCTCGTGGCTGTCCGGTGTCGTCCTCCCCCAGTCGTTCACCTGGGGCGAGCTGGCAAGCATCGGGATGGCCGACGCGCAGCCCGTCGATCGCTACTTCAGCTCCGGCGCGGACCGGGGCTCGATCATCGGCAATCCCCTCGGGGAGTTCTTGTGGGGGTCCGGAGGCATGGCTCACGCCTGGCCGGCCAACCCGGGCGAGAGCCAGTACACCAGCGTGCAGAACTCGAGCGTCCCGACGCTGCTCATCGGCGGGACGCTCGACTTCGAAACGCCGGCCCAGAACGCCACGAAGGAGCTGCTGCCGCACCTTTCCAACGGGCATCAGGTCATCCTGTCCGGGCTGGGACACGTGGACGACTTCGACGCCTACGAGCCGAAAGCCAGCACGCAGCTACTGACCACGTTCTACGCCACCGGCCAGGTCGACACGTCCGGCTACACCCCGAACGTGGTCAGCTTCGCCACACCGCAATCGCAGGCCGCGATTGCCACGGACATCCTTGGGTTTATGGTCGGCTTCGCCTTGTTGGCAGTGATCTGGCTCGTGGTGTTGGCGATCCGGATCCGCCGCCGAGGCGGTACCGGCCGCAAGACGGGCGCATGGATCCGTTCGGCCGGTCCGATCGTGTTCGGACTCGGCGGATGGTTCCTCGGCGAACTGCTGGTACTGCGGTTCTGGCCGAGTCGGGCGCTCCCCGACCAGCTGCTGTCAGTGGTCTCGGTCGCGGTGCCGATCTGGCTCGGGGTCTACGCCGGCTGGGTCCGCACCGACACGCCAAAGGCGATGCGGGCCAAGGGCATCGGTGCCGCGGCTGTCGGTGCGGTGGTCGGAGCCGCACTCGGTTTCCACGTGACCAGCGGTCTCATGGCGTTGATCACGACGATCATCGGTGCGGCGGTCGTGTCGAACCTCAGCCTGCTCGTGCTCGACATCTGGACCGAGCGGGCCGCCTCCCGGGGAACGGCCGCTCCGGCGGTGGATGTGCCGGAGGCGGCGCACCTGGAGGAGGCGGCGCACCTGGAGGAGACGGAGCACCCTGAGCCTGCACTGATCGTCCGATGATAAGGACAAGCGCCAAGTCATTCACGATCGTGACCGGTCAAAGCCTGGAGCAGGCTGTGCCGGCCGCCGAGTCGACCAAGAAGACAAGCGGTCCTTGTCGGACTGTGCTTCCTCGCTGCCACCTTCACCTTCGCCATTGGTAACGCTCTCATCCGCTCGTACCTTTCGAGCACGACCGCGCACCATGCCCTCGTTGTCGGGCGTTCCTTCTAGGCTTCTGTGGCATCTCAGTCGCCGCAAACGGTGCTGCGATGCAGCGGGTCCTCTCGCCGTGTACACCGATCCGTTCGCGGGCGTACTTCGCCCTGAGGGCGACGGAGTGCCTCACACTTCTGGTGGTGGGCGTGTACTTCCTGGCAAGCCACACGCAGTGGAATGGGTATGTGCTCGCTGTCTACGCGGTTTCTGGTGCCGCGGGGCTCGTCCTATCGTCTGCCTTACTGGCATCGAGGATCGTGCCAAGGAACCTGTCCATGCTGGGGCTCATCGGCTACCCGGTCTTCTTGGTGGGAAGCATCTTGACCATGTTCAACCTGATCAACGTGACCCATGGCGCAGGGATGCTTGCACTTGTCCCAGGCGGTCTCTTCGAGTTGATCCTGCCGATCTGGCTTTTCACAAAGGGGTTCAATACCCAGCGGGTCCAGGCCTGATCGAAGCCCCCGCCCCTCCGCCTTGCTCTCTCCTCCCGGTCGGGTGGGTGCTGTGCACATAGGTGAGTCTGCCAGCCGACGGAGGGTTGGGGCCTGGTAGTGGGCTGTGTCGCTGTCTGTGACCTCCGGCCGTCCCCGTCCAGCCGATTCCTCGGCTCACGAGGCCCTCAAATCCACCTGGCGAGCCCCATCCAACCCACCATCGACGGTTGGTCGGTCTCGGAGTCACGCGATCGACTTCTCAGCGCGGCTAAGGGTCCCATGAAGCCAGAATCGGCGATGGTACGTTGACGGGCGCTGCATGTGAGGGATCTAAGCGCAGCGAGGCGGTTTCGATGTTCAGCCGGAAGAGAGAGTTGCCCATCTGGGCCATGGCGGCGGCCGCAGTATTGATGCCTTGGGCCACATTGGGATGGAGCGCGGTGGCCTCGGCCCTGCCAGGAGGTATTCCCGTCACGATTACCGTGACAGCGTCGGCTAACCCCTCCTCCTTCGGCCAGGATGTCACCTACACGGCCACACTGGTTACGTCGGATTCGAGGAGCCTAGTCAACCCCGATTCCATCGAGTTTCAAGATAATGGAAACGATGTAAATGGGTGCGGTCTTCAGCCGCTCTCGTCAACACCCGTGATCGGAACCTACACGGCAACCTGCGATGAGGGCGTCTCTCAGCTATCAGTTGGATCCCACCCCATCACGGCTTTCTTTCAAGGCGACTCGACCTACAGCTCGGGCTCCGGGTCACTGAATCAAACGGTCGGCAAGGGCGCGACGACCACGACCATCACCTCCCCCGCTCCCGGAGCTTCGGTTCAATATGGCGACGAGGGGCAGAACTCGCTGAATGTCTCGGTCTCAGCCGCAGCGGGGGTCAACCTGAGCCCGTCTAACAGTGTCAATCTCTACGCCGGAGCACCAGGCCCGGGGTCCCTTCTTTGCACGGCGTTCCTCAATGGAATGGGTGGTGGACAATCAGATGGCAGTTGTTACCTCAACTACAACCAACTCGAAGCCGGTCGCCATGTGCTCACGGCCGTTTACGGCGGCGACAACACCTTTCTCGGTTCGTCGTCACCGTCCCAGGCTTTCAACGTCACGCGGGTCACGACGCGGATGAGCGTCTTTCCGGTTCCGGGCTATGCCTTCTATGGCGCGGAGAGCGGCAACTTCTTCATCGTTGGCGCCGGCGGCGGAGGGGGTGGGAATCCGACCGGTGTCTTCACCATCACGGCGGGCGGGATCAGCCTGATTGCCCCGAACTCGTGTTCTGCCTCCAATGGAGGTGGCAATCCATGCTTCATCGACTCGGCTACCGCGCTCCCGGCGTCTCCGACTCCGTACACCGTTACGGTGTCCTACCCGGGTGATAGCAATTTCACCGCGGCGTCCACCACCGTTCCACTGCTTGTCTTCCCCGCCACAACCTCGACCCGGTTGACCGTTTCACCCTCATCTGCCACCTACGGCAAAGAGAGGACCGTGAGCGTCTCGGCTTCCGTGACCTCGGGAACAACTGGCGCACCGACCGGACCGGTCGATGTGCAAAGCGGTGGGACCACGGTGTGCACGATAAATGACCTGAAGGCAACAGGCCCGAATGCAACAGCAGGGAGTTGCCGTGCCCTCGGCAATGCCCAGTTGCCCCCCGGCGACTATGCGCTCACCGCCGACTACCAGGGCGACGGTGACTTCCAAAGCTCGGTCTCCTCCGCGTGGACTCTGAACATCGTCAGCCAGGGCTACTGGTTGGTGGGATCCAACGGAGCAGTCTTCCCATTCGGCACCGCCCAGTCCTTTGGATCGACGGCCGGAGCGAGCCTGAGCGGACCTGTCGTTGGCATTGTTTCGACACCCGATGGTGACGGCTACTGGGAAGTCGCCCGGGACGGGGAGTGTTCGCCTTCGGCGACGCCAAGTTCTATGGCTCAATGGGGGGCAACCACCTGAATCAACCGATCGTTGGCATCGCTTCGACGGCCGACGGTCGTGGCTACTGGGAAGTCGCCCGGGACGGGGGAGTGTTCGCCTTCGGCGATGCTCACTTCCATGGTTCGATGGGGGGCAGTCCTCTCAATCGACCGGTCGTGGGCATAGCCGCTGATCCGACGACCGGCGGATACTGGTTGGTGGCAAGTGATGGTGGAATCTTCTCCTTCAGTTCTCCTTTTCATGGATCCACTGGAGGACTGCACCTCAATGCACCGGTTGTCGGTATGGCCTCTACCCCGGATGGCGCGGGCTACTGGGAGGTATCCTCAGACGGCGGCCTCTTCGCGGAGGGCAATGCACCGTTTCTCGGCTCAATGGGGGGGCAGCAACTCAACCAACCAATCGTCGCCATGGCCAAAGCGACCGACGGCATCGGGTATCGCCTGGTCGGCTCCGATGGCGGAATCTTCACATTCGGTGACGCGGAGTTCGATGGTTCGAGCGGAGGGCAATCCCTTGCCGCTCCCATCGTTGGTATGGCCAGTTAGCCCACCACTGGGATCGCGCGAATCCTCATTCGATCAGTGAGGCCGTCCGTAGTGGTTCGAAATTCGTCGTGGGTGAGCTGACGAGGTACTCGTGGGCAGCTATCCACATGCCCGAACGTGCCGTTCATGGTCGGTTAGCGACGGGCAAGCACACCCAGGTCGATAACCGCCGCCGAGCCGGTGTTCGGGGACGCTGACTGAATCGTCGGCGGTAGGCTTGCGTGAGTGGATGACATCGACATGGCGTGCTCCTTCTGCGGCAAACCCAAAAGCCAGGTCCGTCTGATTGCAGGTCCAGAGGGCATCGCAATCTGTGAGGAGTGCGTGACTCTGTTCACCGACATTCTCAATGAACCTGGGGCACAGATCGAGTTCCGCACAGAGTCGTAGTCCCTTTCAGGGCTGTCCAGAACGGTGCTCCGCCGGTGTCAACCGGTTCATATCAGGTGGTCGGGCCCTGTTGGACCTCGGATATGTGCTCATCCGCCGCCGGACCCAAACAGGGGGTAACAAGTTGGCTCGCACGAAATGGCGGCGGATGAGCGGGAGAAAGATACCCAGGAAGTTCCAAAGCAAACGTAGTTAAGACCAAAGAGACAGGCTCGGTCACGGGAGCACGGCCACAGCCATGAAGGGTGGAGCCGTCCCTGCGAACGCTTGTGCATATTTCAAGGGATCCAATCACACCACCATCTATGTCTTTAACGACGGCTACGTCAAATGTGAGGTAACCACCAAGCAACCCGAGATTCGATTGAAAGAAGGCCCCCCTGACCCGGTGTCATGGGACAGGGGTAAGCCGCCCGGCCAACCGCCCGCCCAAGGAACGGACGTTCGTCCCACGCCGGGACTCTAACGCTAACCTCCATGGTCGCGCCGAGGCTAGCTGGCGGCTCGCATCGTCAACGTTCCGGATGGATTGACTAAGCAGCGGGCGGCGCCGTATCCCACGAAAAGACCACGGTCCCTCACCAAGAAGGGACCGTGGTCGAATCGATACATTTTTTTGGTCCCCATACGCGAAAAGCCGCGTAGGCACCTCTTTGTTGCTGGTGACTAGAAGGTGGCCTTGGTTCCCGGAGCAAGCGAGAGCGCCCCAGTTTTACTTACACAGACAAAGGCTGTGAAAGTCTCACCCTTCTTCGTATACGTTGCGGTGCCACCGGTGATCTTGCCAACGGCCTTTTCCTCCGCGGATCCCGACGCACACTTGTCCGGCTTCACGCTCGTGACCGTGGGCTTTGCGATGACGGTCGTCTTCTTGCTCGTACTCCAGGTGATCGTCCCACCGTTCAATAGCGACGTGGACTTACCGCTGGCACTCGCGTAGGTGGCTTCCTTCGGAGTGCAAGTGCTGATGGTGACAGTCGTGGCTGCATTTCCAGTCAGTTTGGCGCAGCTGGTCCCAAGAACCGTTGCCCCTGCGGTCCCGGACAAACCGACGACGGCTGCACTCGGCACAGCCAACGCTGCGACCAGGGCAATTGCTACTGTAAATCTACGCATGTACATCCCCCTACTCATTTGCTACCGGGACGAACTATTCGCCCCCGGGGGAACCTTTACCCAAACCAACGCTCGGTAAACCTGCAATCACGAGGTGTTGAATGTCACTGGGCAATTCCGGTACGGGCTTTGGGAGGCGACAGAAGGATGCGAGAGCAGCCCCACCGATGCCCAGCCCCGCTGCTATATCGGATAACTCCTTGGCCGAGGAAATCCCTTAGGTGCGTCCTGAAGAAATCGTAGGTGCGTGTTGTCTTGCATGAATGAAGGCAGACGTTGCGGCAGCGGTCGATGTCGTCCAGGTGCCCCGACGTCTTGTAACACGGGTTATCCACACGCCCGCATGTGCCGTTCCGGGCGAGGCAACAATCGCGAGCATGGGCCGATGCTGCCAGACCACCCCGGACGACGGCATACCTCGATGTTGGGACACTGGCCGTCAGCTCTAGTCGAAGTCGGGTGTCGGTCGGTAGTGGGCTGTGTCGCTGTCTGTGACCTCCGGCCGTCCCTGTCCAGCCGATTCCCTCGGCTCACGAGGCCCTCAAATCCACCTGGCGAGCCCCATCCAACCCACCATCGACGGTTGGTCGGTCTCGGAGTCACACGATCGACTTCTCAGCACGGCTAAGGGTCCCATGAAGCCAGAATCGGCGATGGTACGTTGACGGGCGCTGCATGTGAGGGATCTAAGCGCAGCGAGGCGGTTTCGATGTTCAGCCGGAAGGAGAGTTGCCCATCTGGGCCATGGCGGCGGCCGCAGTATTGGTGCCTTTGGCCACATTGGGATGGAGTGCGGTGGCCTCGGCCCTGCCAGGAGGTATTCCCGTCACGATCACCGTGACAGCGTCGGCCAACCCCTCCTCCTTCGGCCAGGATGTCACCTACACGGCCACACTGGTTACGTCGGATTCGAGGAGCCTAGTCAACCCCGATTCCATCGAGTTTCAAGATAATGGAAACGATGTAAATGGCTGCGGTCTTCAGCCGCTCTCGTCAACACCCATGATCGGAACCTACACGGCAACCTGCGATGAGGGCGTCTCTCAGCTATCAGTTGGAACCCACCCCATCACGGCCTTCTTTCAAGGCGACTCGACCTACAGCTCGGGCTCCGGGTCACTGAATCAAACGGTCGGCAAGGGCGCGACGACCACGACCATCACCTCCCCCGCTCCCGGAGCTTCGGTTCAATATGGCGACGAGGGGCAGAACTCGCTGAATGTCTCGGTCTCAGCCGCAGCGGGGGTCAACCTGAGCCCGTCTAACAGTGTCAACCTCTACGCCGGAGCACCAGGCCCGGGGTCCCTTCTTTGCACGGCGTTCCTCAATGGAATGGGTGGTGGACAATCAGATGGCAGTTGTTACCTCAACTACAACCAACTCGAAGCCGGTCGCCATGTGCTCACGGCCGTTTACGGCGGCGACAACACCTTTCTCGGCTCGTCTTCACCGTCCCACGCTTTCAACGTCACGCGGTCAAGACGCGGATGAGCGTCTTTCCGGTTCCTGGCTACGCCTTCTTTGGCGCGGAGAGCGGCAACTTCTTCATCGTTGGCGCCGGCGGCGGAGGGGGTGGGAATCCGACCGGTGTCTTCACCATCACTGCGGGCGGGATCAGCCTGATTGCCCCGAACTCGTGTTCTGCCTCCAATGGAGGTGGCAATCCATGCTTCATCGACTCGGCTACCACGCTCCCGGCGTCTCCGACTCCGTACACCGTTACGGTGTCCTACCCGGGTGATAGCAATTTCACCGCGGCGTCCACCACCGTTCCACTGCTTGTCTTCCCCGCCACAACCTCGACCCGGTTGACCGTTTCACCCCTCATCTGCCACCTACGGCAAAGAGAAGACCATGAGCATTTCGGCTTCCGTGACCTCGAACAACTGGCGCACCGACCGGAGCGGTCGTAGTGCAAAGCGGTGGGACCACGGTTTGCACGATAAATGACCTGAAGGCAATAGGCCCGAATACAACAGCAGGGAGTTGCCGTGCCCTCGGCAATGCCCAGGTGCCCCCCGGCGACTATGCGCTCACCGCCAACTACCAGGGCGACGGTCACTTCCAAAAGCTCGGTCTCCTCCGCCCGAACCCTGAACATCGTCAGCCAGGGCTACTGGTTGGTGGGATCCAACGGAGCAGTCTTCCCATTCGGCACCGCCCAGTCCTTTGGATCGACGGCCGGAGCGAGCCTGAGCGGACCTGTCGTTGGCATTGTTTCGACACCCGATGGTGACGGCTACTGGGAAGTCGCCCGGGACGGGGGAGTGTTCGCCTTCGGCGACGCCAAGTTCTATGGCTCAATGGGGGGCAATCATCTGAATCAACCGATCGTTGGCCTCGCTTCGACGGCCGATGGTCGTGGCTACTGGGAAGTCGCCCGGGACGGGGGAGTGTTCGCCTTCGGCGATGCCCACTTCCATGGTTCGATGGGGGGCAGTCCTCTCAATCGACCGGTCGTGGGCATAGCCGCTGATCCGACGACCGGCGGATACTGGTTGGTGGCGAGTGATGGTGGAATCTTCTCCTTCAGTTCTCCTTTTCATGGATCCACTGGAGCACTGCACCTCAATGCACCTGTTGTCGGTATGGCCTCTACCCCGGATGGCGGGGGCTACTGGGAGGTATCCTCAGACGGCGGCCTCTTCGCGCAGGGCAATGCACCGTTTCTCGGCTCAATGGGGGGGAAGCAACTCAACCAACCAATCGTCGCCATGGCCAAAGCGACCGACGGCATCGGGTATCGCCTGGTCGGCTCCGATGGCGGAATCTTCACATTCGGTGACGCGGAGTTCGATGGTTCGAGCGGAGGGCAATCCCTTGCCGCTCCCATCGTTGGTATGGCCAGTTAGCCCACCACCGGGATCGCGCGATCCTCATTCGATCAGTGAGGCCGTCCGTAGTGGTTCGAAATTCGTCGTGGGTGAGCTGACGAGGTACTCGTGGGCAGCTATCCACATGCCCGAACGTGCCGTTCATGGTCGGTTAGCGACGGGCAAGCACACCCAGGTCGATAACCGCCGCCGAGCCGGTGTTCGGTGGCAGGTGAGGAACCCTAGCGCCCGAACATTATGGGGCACCCATTGGACAGCAGAACCGGTCAGTCCGGCGGATCTCAGCCTGTTCGGGCGGGCAATCTGACGGAACCATTACAAACACTCGCGCCGGACAAGCAGCCATCCGTCGGGGCTCTGAAAAGTGCGTGCGTTACCGGCCGATCTGGGGGCGGCCCCTGAGCCGTCGTCGGCGCCCGGCCCGTCACCACCTGGCGAACCGGCGGATGATCATCCTCATTGCCGGCCCGGTTCGATCAGCCCACTCTCGTAGGCGAAGATGACTGCTTGCATTCGGTCACGTATCCCCAACTTGGTGAGCACACTCGACACATGGGTCTTGATGGTTCCCTCCCCAACGAAGAGATGAGCGGCCAGCTCGGAGTTACTTTTTCCGGTGGCGAGCAGCCGTAAGATCTCAGTTTCTCGCTCGGTGAGACGCCGAAGCTCAACTTCGTTGCTGTGATGTGCCGGTCGGCGAATGAACCCTTCAATGACCTTACGGGTGACCGACGGTGCCAGAAGGGCATCGCCGGCAGCGACGACGCGCACCGCATGCACGAGCTCCTCGGAAGGGGCATTCTTGAGAAGGAACCCACTCGCCCCAGCACGAAGTGCTTCGAAGACGTAATCGTCGCGCTCGAAAGTGGTGAGGATGACGATCCGACTCGGGATATTTGCATCGCGCACGATGCGGCCGGTGGCCTCGAGACCGTCCATTGTCGGCATCTGGACGTCCATGAGCACGACGTCGGGTCGAACCGAACGCGTCATGGAAATCGCTTGTTCACCATCGCTTGCTTCACCGACGACCTCGATGTCGTCTTCGGATTCGAGGATCATCTTGAAGCCCGTTCGGATCAATGCCTGATCGTCTACCAGCACGACCCTGACGCTCATGCGGCATCACTGTTCAGCGGGAAGGACGCATGCACTGCGAAGCCGCCTCCGGCTCGAGGGCCAGCACGGAGGTGTCCACCGTGGAGCGCCGCACGTTCGCGCATCCCGATCAGCCCATGGCCGACCTGGCCGCCCGCTTGTTCTGCATCCCGTTCCGGTCCGTCGTCGAATACCTCCACTTCAAGTTCTTCCAGCCCGTAGTGGAGCCGAATGTTTGCTGTTGTTGCTCTCGAGTGCTTACGGGTGTTGGTCAGCGCCTCTTGAATAACCCGATACGCTGACACTTCGAGGGTCGGAGAAAGAAGCCGCGCTTCGCCTTGGATCGTCAGATCCACGATGAGCTCGCCTTGGCCGGCCTCGGCGATCAGGTCGCCGAGTTGGGCGAGGCCCGGCTGGGGAAAAAGCTCGTCGGTGTCACCGGCGCGGCGAAGAAACCCGAGGAGGCGATGAAGCTCGGTGACGGCCCGCCGGCTAGAGCCTTCGATCGAACTCAGTGCCTCGGCTGCCTGAGCCGGTTGGCGATCCATCACCCGTCGCGCTGCGGCCGCCTGTACGCCGATCACGCTCACGTGGTGAGCCACCACATCGTGCAGTTCGCGGGCGATCCGGACCCGTTCCGCGAACACTGCTTGACTGGCGTTCTCCTCGCGCTCGGCTTGGAGTTCGATGGTCTGATCGGCCAGCTTCCGTTGACGATCTCGCAACGACCATATGGCTGCACCGAGAAGCCAGGGCAGGGCGAGCACGAGCATGTTGTAGAAGAGAAGGAAGAAACGCGCGAGCAGAGGCCCGTACCCGCTCGAATAGCTAGCGAAGAAGTACTCGCGTACGAGCTCGGCCGCAATGGCGATGTAGCAAAGAATAAGGACGGGCGTCCGAAATCGTCGTTGGCCGTGGGCGGCGACGCTGTAGATCAGCAACCATCCCACGAGCAGCGAGACCTGTGCCTCGGGCACGTGAACGACGACCCGGGCGACCAGGAAGGCGACAACGACCACGACGGCCACAGAGAACGGAAACCGTCGTCGCCATGCCAACGGGAGGGTGAGGGCGAGCATCGAGACCACGACGGCCACGGTCCATCCATGGCTAAATGGGGAACCAGTCGCGGGTAGCTCGTCATAGGTGGCCGCGAGTGAGACGAAGGCCGCCGCGGCCAGGGCGACGGCCAGCAGGGTGTCGGCCGCAAGCGGGTAGCGCCGATCCAACGCCTGAGTGCGTTTGGCCAGGTCGAGCGCAGTTCCCATGGGTCAATCGTATTCGCCGGGGGTCTCCGCCTCCTCCCCCATGAGACAGAGATCGGATGGATCCATCCCTGTCTGAGGACGGAGGGGCGAATCTCTCTCAACGGCGACGCAATTGCGACGCCACCAGCGCACAGTGGCGTCATGACATCCATCCAGATAAACGGCCTGACCAAACGATTCGGAAATGTCGTCGCTGTCGACAATCTCAGCTTCGAGGTTGCACAAGGCAGCGTCACGGGGTTCCTCGGACCAAACGGCGCGGGCAAGACCACTACCTTGCGAATGCTGCTCGGCCTCATCGAGCCAACCGCAGGTAGCTCGACGATCAATGGCAAGCCCTATCGGGAACTCGTGGATCCGTTCCGCCATGTAGGGGCGGTGCTCGAATCCACCAGCTTCCATCCCGGGCGACGGGCGCGGGACCACCTCCGCGTGCTGTGCACCGCCGCCGGCCTCGCTGGCACCCGCGTCGATGAGGTGCTTGACGAGGTGGGACTCGCCAGCGTCGGTGACCGCCGGGTGAAGGGATTCTCGCTCGGCATGCGTCAGCGCCTCGGTTTGGCTGCTGCGCTTTTGGGGGAGCCGGAACTCCTCATCCTCGACGAACCGGCGAACGGCCTCGATCCTGAGGGCGTGCACTGGTTGCGAAACTTCCTGCGAAGCTACGCCGACCAAGGTCGCACCGTACTCGTATCCAGCCACCTGCTGGCCGAGATTGCCCAAACCGTCGATGACGTCGTCATCGTGGCCAAGGGTCGCCTGGTCACCCAGTCCTCACTCGCTGATCTGGCCGGTCGCAAGAAGCCGGGCGTCTGGGTGCGAACGCCGCAAGCGGAGGCGCTCCGCCAGGCCCTCGGGGGGAAGGGCATCGCTGCGGAGATACAGACCCCGGAAACGGTCGTCGCCTTCGAGGCGACGACAGAGGCCGTTGGCATAGCTGCCGCCGGTGCCGGTGTCGTGATCTTCGAGATGACCGCCCAGCACTTCGACCTCGAGGAGTGCTTCCTCGAACTTACGACCCCGACCTTGAACCCAACCATTGAAGGAGTGTCACGATGAAGAACCTCATTCGCGCCGAGCTATTGAAGCTGCGCACAACTCGGATGATCTATGGATTGGCGCTCGCTGCGCTAGCAGTCGTACCCATCAGCGTGATGGGCCCCATAGTGACCGCCGGGAAGCCCAACGGCGGTCCGGCATTGAACACCGGCGAAGGAATACGCGCCGTCATGTCAGCAGGATCGTCGGGCGTCCTCACCGTCCTGATCATCGGCATCTTGATCATGGCCGGGGAGTTTCGCCACGGCACGGTGACCTCAACGTTTCTCGTGTCTCCCAAGCGTGGGAGGGTGGTCGGCGCCAAGATTGTCGCGGCAGCCCTCGCCGGAGCCGGAATCGCCATAGCCGCGGCCGTGCTCACGCTGGCAGTATCCGTCCCGTGGCTGGCGAGCAAACATATCCACCCTCACATCCTCAGTCACAATGTCGGCGGGGTGCTGCTTGGCGGCATCGCCGCAACTGTCATCTACGCGGTTGTCGGAGTGGGCGTGGGATCACTTATCCGAAACCAGATGGCAGCTGTAGGCGTCGCCCTCGGGTGGGCGTTGGTCGCTGAGAGCCTTCTCATCGACTTGGCCCACGAGATCGGCAGATGGACGCCCGGCGCCGCCGCTGCCGCTCTTGACGGAGTTTCCCGAAATGGACTGCTACCGATGTGGGGAGGGGCAGTGCTCTTCGTCGCCTACGGAGTGGCGTTCGCCACTGCTGGCACCAGATTCACCATAAGGCGAGACGTCATGTAAGTCGCTGCATATCAATGTGAGTCATTGGCATACATCGCAGCTTGCTCGACCACCTCATCCCGAATGCCGGTGAGGTGGTCGAGCTCGTTGTCAGTGCCGTCTCATTGATCGAAAGTGGTGTCCCACTTTGACGGTGCAAATGTTAAGTGAGGCATGCCTCCGAGAGTGCCGTTCCGGGCGCATCAACTTTCGCGAGCGCCCGCCGAAATCGCAAGGCCTAACCGCCTCAGGGTCGGCTGAGACGGGCGAGCTGATTCTTCAGCTCAATCGACTGAGGTTCGGCAGTCCCCATCCTCAGCACATCGGGCTGGGTCCGACCGTGTCAACAGCTTGGCTGGATAAGGCCCCTCAAATGGTCCGGCAGCCACCTGAGCTCGTCGGCTCAGATCCCCTCATCCTCAGCTCGACGGGCTGAGAATCCGATGAGCTCAGCTCGAGTGGCTGAGCTATCGCAGCCGACCCTCAGCCGAGCAGGCCGAGTCTGTGGACTTTCGTCCGAGTAAAGCCTTATCGGGTGTCGGTCCCGATAGTTAGCACTTGACGCCTGGCGGAACAAAATGTGACCCAATGATCCGGTGACGGGGAAAGTTTCCGTTCCTGCCCCGTGAACAAATGCCGGTTAGCGAGGGTTGATATCGACGTGTTGGTCCGGTTCTACGACCGGGCGTGAAAAGCGTCACGCATGAGCGCCCACCTAAGCCGCCAGAAGGAGGGTCGTGGCGTTGGAAGCGCTTTAAAGGCCGGGATGAATCCGGTGAAGGCGACCACGACGCCAACCAACTAGCTGGCCACGCCGACCGCCAGGATTGTCAGCCCATCACTTGTCGACCACACCTGACTGATGAGGCCGGCGACGACGACTAACAGGCCGCACCCTGCCAACCGGAGTCCCCAGACGGCCAACCTCCAGTGTGCGCTGTCGCGAAGGTTCGCCGTTTCGTCCCCATGGGGATCGGCTGAGTTCACAGGACAAGCCTAAATCGGATCGAATCCCGAGGGCCGTCCACGGGGACTTGAGGTTCTTCCGGCGTCGATTTGACTGAGTGCACTACCGAAGGTCGCCCGGTTGGCATGGCTGATCAAAAAGTCGAGGCAAGAGGCCTGGTATGGCTCAACCGATGTCGGCTTGGAAGGGAAGGTCGTCTTCGGTCCATCGGCTGGGCGCTTCGAGGATCCGAGCGGCTCTGACCGCGGCGCGCCCGATGGCGTTGGCATAGGTGGGGAACGAGAACGGGACCAAGGCGAGCTGCTCGACTCTCATCCCCGAGGCCATGGCCACCGCCGCCAGTTGGGCCAGTTCGCCGGCGCGCTCGCCCACAATGTGGCAGCCCAGGATGGTGTGGAGCTCTCGGTCGACGACCAGTTTGCAAAAGCCGGTGGGGCGCCCATCGATGATCGGTCGGGCCAGGGAACCGAACCGCTCGGTCGCGACGATTATGTCGCGGTTGCTGTTTCTAGCGGCCGCCTCGCTAACTCCGACCGAGGCGTACTCAGGGTCAGTGAAGCTACCGATAGGGCTCACTTCGGCGGGCAGCACGGTGGTGCCGCCGAGCACGGCGTTCGTAGCGGCAAGATAGCCTTCGCGGACGGCCTCGTGGACGACCATGAGATGCCCGGTGATGTCGCCGGCGGCGAAGATGTGGGGCGCGGTCGTGCGGAGCTCGGAGTCCACCTGGACATAACCCCGATGGTCGTTCTCAACCCCGGCGGAGGCCAGGTCGAGTCCGGCGGTGTTGGCGACCCATCCGGCCGCGACCACCGCCACCGTCGCCTCGATATGTTCCTGAATGTCAAGCTTGGTGTAGATGAGGCGGACGCCCGTGGGGCAGGGCTCGAAACGCTGGATGGTCCCGGCGTCTTCGATGACCCGGATTCCCAACGCTTGCAAAGCCGCGCTGACGGCCGAGGCGATGTCGTCGTCTTCGCTCATTAGCATCCGAGGTGCGGCCTCGAAGAGCGTCACTTGTGAGCCGAAGGCATTGAAGATCGAAGCGACCTGCACTCCGGTCGCGCCCGCGCCGATCACCAGCATGGACGGCGGAGCCGCCGAGAAACCCCAGGCGTTGCTGTGGGTGGAGGTCAAAGCGGAGCCGGGCAGATCAAGGCGTCGGGCCATGCCCCCGGTGCAGATGATGAACTTCTCCGAGCGAAGTCGCTGTCCATGAGCGCTCTCGATCAGGTGCGGGTCGATGAAGCGGACGGCCCCGGCGTGCTCGTGGACAGCCACCCCAGACTGCTGGAGCTCTTCGCCCAGCACTGAGTTAGCCCGCACGTCGTCGGTGACCTCCCGGACGCGATCGACCAGCCGCGGGTAGTCGAGGGCAGGTTCACCGGCGGTGATGCCGTAGCGGGGCAGTTGCCGGGCATCGCGGATCAGCCGCGCCGCGTGAGCGAGGGTTCGGACCGGGACGGGCCCGTCGGCTGCGGCCATTCCGCCCAGCCCAGCACTCGTGATCAACTCAGTTCGGGCTCCGAGCCGAGCGGCACGCAACGCCGCGACCACTCCCGCCGGACCTCCGCCGATGACCACCAGATCGCGGCTGTCCTGGCTTGAGGAGGTCATCGCACACAATCATACGGGCGGCGCCGGTACTCCTCATTGCCCCTAGCCGGCGAGTAGCGTCGGCAGGATTATGGAGGTGTGGGCCTCGGCCTTCCGGTGCGGCGAGCGACGAAGCCGGGTCGGACGCCGGCGATGATGAACCACGATAAGAAGTCGGACCCATGAACTACAACTCGATTGACATCTATTGGGTGATCGACACGTTCTTGCTGCTTTTGATCGGGGTCGGACCGAAAATCGCCCTGGTGCCGTTCTTGGAGATCACCGCGAACCTCGACGGAAAGACCAAGGCCCTCGTCGTCCGCAAGATGCTCACTACTGCCGGCGTCGTGTCCCTCCTACTTATCGGACTCGGTGAGTTCCTGGCACGACTGCTGCACTTCTCCACTGGATCCCTCTCGGTTGCCGGCGGCATCATCCTGGTCATCATCGCCACCACCATGGTGCTCGGAACAACCCAACCTCAGGACAGTCAGGCCATAAAGGGACGTGATCCGCTCCGAGTTGCCACCTTCCCGCTTGCCGTCCCCTACCTACTCAACCCAGCCGGCATCGTGACATTGGTTACTCTTTCAGCCGAGGCGGACGGGGTGGCCGTGTTCGCCATGGTCTTGGTCCTGCTGGGCGTCGTACTCGCCTTGGATGTCGCCGTTTTCCGTTGGGCGAACCGAGTCAGCGACCATCTCGATGAGAGCCGTATGCTCGTAACAGAGAAGGTCTTCGGAATCCTTTTGGCCGCGCTGGCCGTTCAGCTCATCCTGGACGGACTCCACAGCGTCGGTGTCATTCACCTAGCCCCACACTAAGCCGACGGGCAGTGAGCATCCCTGAGCTCCCAACCGCCCACTGCCACATAGGTGCCGTTCGCGCCCACCGAAATCGCAAGGGCCGAACCGCTTCAGGGTCGGCTGAGACGGGCGAGCCGCGTCCTCAGCTCAACAGGCTGCGGTGCAAGCCCCGTTACCCTCAGCAGGATGGGCGCCCGCCGCCGCCACCGTGGAGTTGTCAGCCTCGATAGCACCGCTGGCCACAAGGGAGGCGACCCGACCAGGGGTGCGATTCCAAATGGTCGTCTGATGACCAGTTTCGATCGCCCTGCCCGCGAGGGCCCGACCCATGTTGCCCATTCCCAAGATGGTGATTCGCATTGGACCACCCTTCGTTCGCCGGGAGACACCCCGGGCCGGATCCCTGGTCCTTTGCTCTCATCCGGTGATCTAGGACACGGGCCGCTGCACTGAGAACCGACGTGGCGTAGGGTGGTCCCTCATCCACTGAGACATGTCTGTCCGCCTGGTAGCTTGGTTCCAAGGACGTGAGCGATCGATGCAACGGTTCTCGTCGTTACTGGTCGATGTTCGAAGCTGCACGCTCTGCGCAGATGATCTGCCGCTCGGTCCGCGGCCCATTGTCCAACTCGACCCGAAGGCGAAGATCCTGGTTGCCGGTCAGGCGCCTGGTCGTAAGGTGCATGACTCAGGGATCGCGTTCCAGGATGCGAGTGGAGACCGGTTGAGGGCGTGGATGGGGATCGGACGCCAGTCCTTTTACGACCCCGCTAGCGTCGCGATTTTGCCAATGGGGTTCTGTTTCCCAGGCACTGGTTCGTCGGGTGACCTCCCGCCTCGACCGGAATGCGCCCCCGCGTGGCGGGAAGAGATCTTGCACCATCTTGAAGGTGTGCAACTCACGCTTTTGATCGGCCGATATGCACAGGAGTACCACCTGCCCGCTTCTGGCCGCTCTGTGACCGAAACCGTGAAGGCGTGGAGGGACTACTGGCCATCGATGGTCCCGATTCCTCACCCGAGCCCACGAAACAACATCTGGCTGAAGAAGAACGCCTGGTTCGAAGAGGAACTGGTCCCCGAATTGCAGCAGAGAGTTTCGACCATTCTCTCGGTCACCATTTCGGACTAGTCAACCTGAGTGGCGTTCGGCGTCGCTCAACCCGTCGACAGCCCGCCTTGGATTGACACGCGATTGACCTCCGGTTCGTCCGGAGGCCTTTGCGCTCCTCGGAGCCGACCTTGACCTTTTGCACCTCGACGTGTCGAGGACATACGTCGGCCATCCTTTTTTGGTGGCCAGCGTCCAGGGACCTCCACCCGAGAGCTGCGAACCAACGACGCACCTCGTAGGTTCCATCTGGTGACGCGAGGAAGCTGTTAAGCGGCACGTCGAGCTCCTCCGAGACATGGCACCCGTAACGGTCGCAAAAGATGACGTTCTCGACCACGGTGATGATCTCCGCCCTTCTCTCAACGACCACCGTAGCTCTGCATCGGCCAATACGTGCCTGGCCCGGAGTGGGGATGAGAGTCGCATCCCCACTCGACGGACCCAGTTCGGCGGAGTACTCGGTCGTGGTGGTGACCGGGAACCCTGCTTGCCCGTCGTCGGCAGATTCGAAGTCTGGCCAGGGGCAGGGACGCCGTCACGACGTGATCTTCCTGGGTCCCTGCGTGGCGGCGTTCCGCTGTTCTGATGGCCGGCGGAATGTCGGGTCGTAGCGGTTCGCTCCCATAAACACCATTTGACACGCATAGCATGGATGTCGCCAAGCGCGGTGTCTCAGCTCAGTCGGGGAGTACCCAAAGAAGGCTGAGAGTCCCCTCGGCGGCTGAGAACTCTTTAAGCTACCTTTCCCTCAGTCGGCTTAGACCAACGACTCGATCTCATAACGGGCTGAGGCCGCCCGTACTCCGGGTTCCTTACGGATGAACCACTGCGGCGCGAGCGCGGGACAGGCTGGGTTTACGCCGGGCATGTTTGGGTATCGGCGAAGCACGCGGGGTACGGACTGAGGGCAGAGGTGCGTCACCTGTGGTGGTGGATGTCGGCGAGGACCTGATGTACCCGCTTCGGGCGCCCACTGATGCCAAGGTTGCCATCTCACCAAAGGAGACGTAATGAGCGCTGACTACCCCCGATTCAAGATATTTGTCGTCTGTGTGGCTGTCTTAGCTGGGCTGTCGTTGCCAGTTGCTACCGTAGGAGCGGGAGTATCAGTGGGGCTGACATCACGAGCGTCTGCGACCTACGTTTGGGCCGTCTGGGGGGGCCACCGCGGACCGGCTCTGACCAAGCTCACTGGAGAGACGGGCATTGATGCTGGCAACAACGATTCCCTACTCATTGAACCATTTGGCCACGTGCTCGAATTTGGAGGAAACACTCTAGGAGCGGACGCTTACGCCGTCCCTCACCTCTCGCACGTCGTTGCCACCGCCGATGCCGACCGGTATTTCCTCGCCATCTCGTCTCCAACCCCAATCGTGTCGGGCCGCTGCCCCGATTCAACGGTGTGGAGGTGGAACGATGGCCAGGCGGCCGCCAAGGTAACCGCTCTCGATGGCCTCGGCGTGGTCCAGGTGGCCGCAGGTGCCGACCATCAGTTCGCGCTTACATGCACAGGGAAGGTCTACGTGTGGGGAGTCGGGCCGCTGGCGGGCCTTGGCCACTCCAGGGTGCCCACGCTCAATCCCCATCTCACCGCCTTGACCAGGGGGACCGCCGTCGGGGTGCTCCTCGACAGTGGGAGCGACATCGGAGGAATGCTCGTCAACGGCAAGGTATACATGTGGGGCAACAACGCGCAGGGCCAGTGCGGCTGTGGCATTTCTGGCCGCTACATCGTTTCTCCGAGGCCGATCAGGCAGACCGTGTCCTTCAAGACGATCAGCCTGGGGGGCGATCAGAGGTATAACGGACAAATTCTTGCGATCGACGGATCGGGTCAGGCCTGGTGTTGGGGAGCCAACCTCGACGGTCAGTGTGGGCTCGGGAAAAGCAACAACGTCGACGTTCCGACCAGGGTGCCGGGGCAGACGTCGGTGGCTCAGGTCGCGGCGGGTGGCACCTACTCGTTGTTCGTCGGGACCCACAGGAGGCTGTGGGTGTGCGGGAATATCCATGATTTCGGCGAAAGCCCAACAGCCAACCAGTTGAGTACGAGCAAGGTGCTCAGTGGGGTGGCTGCAGTGAGTGCCGGAGCCGCGCACGCACTGGTGGTGGGCACCCGCGCTTGAAGTTAGCGAGCCGACTCTCAGGCCAGGTTCTCAAGGCGGATGGGTGATAGGTGCGGCGAAAATTGTCCGTCGTCCGAGTCTTCAGCATGGTCAGGCAGGCCCACAACGCGGCCTCTGCACGCATCCGGAGGCATGCGGCAACGCCTTGGCTCACCCACCTGAGCTCGACTAGCTGAGCCGCAAGTCCATCGTCCTCAGCTCAGCCGGCTGAGGTGCGGACTGTCGTCCCGGGTTCAAGAAGATCTGAACGGGTGTGCCGCCAACACTCGACACCACGCGGAGCCAATGCGTGCCCCGTCTTTTCGATACCGGGCAGCCAAAGCGGTGAGCCGTACCTACTGTCGGGCTGACCTGGTCCCCGAGTCGCCCGAACGATTCGCCACCCAGACGTGCGAGCCGTCGATCGCTACCCCACAGGTCGCTGAAGCACCAGGAGCCATCGTGGTGATTGGCTTCCCCAAATGGCTTGGACCGTCACTCGGCTACGGCGAACAGTTTCCAGGGACCAGGCACGCCCCGGAGCGTGTGCTCCCCCTGCTCCGCGAACCGGATCCCCGACCCGACAACGAGGTCCTTTACGGTCGAGGTGACAAGAACCTCGCTGGGTGCTGCCAGCGCGTTGACCCGGGCAGCAATGTGAACGGCCAATCCACCGAGATCGTCACCCCTCCGCTCACATTCGCCGGTATGGAGTCCTGCCCTGACCTCTATCCCGAGCTCCTGCGCGGCCTCAGCGATGGCTGTCGCGCAGCGGATGCCACGGCCCGGCCCGTCGAACGAGATGAGGAATCCGTCTCCGGTCTGTTTGATCTCTCGGCCTCCTACCCGAGCAAGCTGTTCGCGCACGACACGATCGTGAGCATCGAGGAGGGCACGCCAACGCTCGTCTCCGAGTGATGCGGCTCGCTCGGTGGAGCCCACAATGTCCGTGAGCAGGATCGTCGCCAGGACCCGATCGACGTCGCTCGACGGACGCTCACCGGTCAGGAACTCGGCGATGTCCGAAACCAGGTCGGGGCCGTACGGGGGATTGAGATCCGCCCCCGGCATCTCGATCAATGTCGCTCCCGGAATGTGTTCGGCGAGGTACCTCCCGTGAACAAGGGGAATGAAGGGGCTGTCTGTGGCCTGGAGCACCAGCGTGGGGACTTGCACCAACTCCAAAAATGGACGCACATCCATACTGCTGAGGAAGTACCGCATCTGGGCGGCGGCGGTCCGAGGCGTCGCGGCTGCCCGATGCATCCGAGCTACCGACTTGAGGAACTCTCGATCATCGGTCGATCCCGGACTGATGGCGCCGACGAACCCCTCACTTCCCCAGCTTGTCGCCACGACTTCGATGATCGCATCCAGCGTGGCTGGCGCTACACCGATCGGGTAGTCATCCGCCTCCATGTATCGCGCTGCTGTGTTGATGAGAACGAGGGAGCTCACACGCTCTGGGTGCATCGCCGCAAACAAGATGAGGATCGGGCCCACCTCGTTGACCCCCAGCACAGTCGCCGTTTTGGACCCGGCTGAATCGAGCACCGCGGTGATGTCCTCCGCCAACGCTTCCCACGTCGGGATGGCGTTCATAGGCACAGCATCGGAGGCTCCCGATCCTCTGCGGTCCATGTGAAGGACGCGACTGAAGGCGCTCATCTCGGTGAGGTACTTCGCCCCCTGGGGTATCTGCCAGATGAGGTCGACATGACCCCCGAGGGAGCTGAGGATGAGAACGTCCCGAGGGCCGTCACCCACGACCTGGTAGGCGACGTCCGCATCTCCGACGGTTACATAGTTGGTCTCTGGGGGCTCCATGACTGTGACAGTCTGCCTCGCCCCACGGTGCCGTGTCGCCAGGAAGTCGACCGAGTGGAAGCACCGGACAGAAGATCATCCGTCTAATCCAGCTTCCGGTCCCAAGGGTGGTAGGCAGGGATAATCGCCTCTGACCCGACGCTCTGGAGTTGCCATGAAAGGTTCACCAGGCGGTAAACATTCCGTCACAGTCGGAGCGATAGACAGGGGATGGTTTCGGAGCCCACTCCCTCGGGCACCCGTGGCCGCTAGGGGCAGGAACGCCGTCACGTCATGGTCTCCCCAGTCCCAGCGTGGCGGCGTTTCTCTTTCTCAGTTGAGACCTCGGGTTGCCAGGTTGTGAGAGCAACCAACGAAAAGGACCTGACAACCCGAGGTTGCCCAACAGCGCAAGCATCGGACCCGGGGCGCTAGCGCCAGGCCGGGCCCGACCATCGTTTATCGGCGTGTTGGTTATCGAGCTTGACCGGGCGATTCGCGAGGCAGGGAATGTTGCGGGCAGAGATCGGCCCGCCGCCTCCCGTCGCCGGCATCGGCCGTCCGCCAGCCCCGCGCTCCGAACCAGCGCCGAACCTCAATGGTCCAATCGGCCGAGCCGCAAACACTCTCGATGGGCGCGTCGAGCTTTTCCACCGTGGGACACCCGTAACGGTCGCACCGAATGAAATAGTCGCCGACGGTCACGGATTCTCCTCGAAAAGCGGGCGGCCCTCCCCTGTCGCTCTATCGGCGCCCCGGATCCAGTACTTGAGCCGCCCTGCTGCTCAAGACATTCGAGCCCAGCGAAGAGCTCCGGCTGCGGGTGCGCCAGGTGCGCCGGTCTGAGGTGGAGCTGGTGTTCTGACAACGAGCCGGGCGCGGGAGCCGGGACGGCCCTCACACATCTCCACTCCGGGCTCCGCCGGTCCCCTCTCGTGTTTGACCCGATCAACGGTGGGTATACAAACGGCATCAGGTTGGGAGTGGTACCCCATCCCGACATCTCGACCTGATGTTTTGCGCCAATCACTCTCCCGCCGGTGGGTTTTGGCGCGCCCGCCCGCTCCTTGTGGCAATCGCCGGGCCCGGAGCTCGCCCGGCGGAGAGCGAGCTCGACGGGCCCAGCTCGCGCAACCCTATGGCCAATTGTGACGGTGGTGAACCGCCCCAGGTCGGGTGCATCCCGTTCCCGGCGGACGGGCAGAGACTCTTGCGGAAATTGGTTCTGCCCACCTCTCGATGACCCTCGGTCCGGCCTTCGCCGGTCATCAGGTGCACGACGGCCTCCGCTAGTGCCTTTTCTCGGGAGTCGTCGCCTCACTTCGACGCCCTCGACATCGTCCAGAGGATCGGAGGCTTGGGACCGGGCCGCTCGGGCTTGCCATGGAGCCCCTGATCTGCCCGGACGGCGGGTCCAGCTCGATCGGCCCGTGCCTGCAGAATGAAGTGAGGGTACTCTTCAACCTCGCGTCGGGCCCTACGTCGTGAGGAGTGACCACAATGATCAGAGCCGTCCTGTTTGCCGTCTTCGTATTTCTCGTCGCTACGTTTCCTGCCACGTGGTTGCTGATGCTCTTCTTCGGCAATCTCGGCCACCCGCTCGGGTATTGGGGAGTCCTCCCCCTTGGGATCATCGCGTCGATGCTGTTGAGCGGATCAAGCTTCCGGGGCCTTATGGGCACAAGGTGAGATGACCGAAGTTCGGGAGTAGGACCGCTCTGGCCAGCGGCAGCGGCGAGTGTCGGCGCCGGGCCGGTTCAGGAGCGCCGCCCCATGGCCGGGTCGGCACCGGTGAAGTAGACGGTGTCCTGGGCGTAGAGGGTGTTATGGGAGGCCGATCCAAGGATCTGCTCGGGGCCCTCGACACAGGGGGTGTTGTACCCGGTAACGCTCTTCGTGCAGCGCGGCAGCTTGACCACCTTGACCCCGTTGGGCTTGAGCATGCTGACCGTGCCGAGGGGGACCTTCAGGCCGTAGAAGAACTTGAGGACGGCCACGATGGGCGCTTTCTTGTTGGTGTAGGCCGAGAAGTTGCCCACCGCCTGGATGATGTTGCCTTCGCACTTGATGGTCCCGGTCGGCGGGCACAGGGCCGGTTCGGTCGACGGGACCAGCGATTCGAGGGTCACGGCCACCGGTGGCGGGTTGGTCGAGGTGCCGGCCAGGGCCTCGGCCTGTCCGGCCGCCGGCTTCGGGATCTTCGTGGTGGGCAGGGTGACGGTGATTGAGGCCTTGGCCGTCTTCAACGGCTTTTTGGTGCTGACCACCGCGATTCCGGGGGCGAGCACCGCCTTGGCGCTCTTCCCGCTCTGGATCACGATGACCCCGATCGACCCCAGCGAGGTGGCATGGCTGGAGGCATTGGAGGAAGAGATCGAGGTCGATCCGGTGATGGCCACGCCGGTGAGCAGGCCGGCGGTTTTGACCAACACGTCGAGGGAGTGCGAGGCCCCGGCGACCAGGTTCCCGAGCGGACAGGTGACCTTGCCGGATCCGGCTGGCGAGCAGTTGGTCCCCGACGCCGCCATGCCGGCCAGGTCGTAGGAAAGCGCCGACCCATGGTCGGTCACGCTCACCGTGGCCGAAAGACCGGTAACCGTAGCAGTCGATGTGTTGGCGATGGTGGCTCCCCACCCGCCGTCGGTCCCGGCGGTGACCTGGTTCTGGAGCGGTGGGGTGGAGCCCGGCACCTGGAAGGTGGGGGTGGGCGGAGGTGGGTTCACCGTGGTCGAGCCGAGGGCTGCCACTCCGGACGGGGGCGTGCACGAGATGGACTCCGACGTGGGTATCCCGTGGAGTACGAAGGTCATCTCGGCACTGATGGTCCCGGGGGTGAAGTAGACCCTGCCGGTCCCGGGACCGGTCTGCCAGGTGACCGGGTTGTAGGTGGTGCTGTAGGAGAACGGGGTGTCCGCCACGAGTGCGGGGTCACTGACGGGAAGATTTGTGGCGGAGTCGGCCTCGGTGTTGGGACTGACCGCCCCGCTCAGCCCGCCGCCGACCGAGGTCCGACCGTCGAGTGCGGTCGTTTGGGAGGCGACAGTGAGCGAGGAGGCCCCCAATCCGATGAAGTGGTTGATCACCGACGCCGGAACGGTCACCCGGGCGGCCGGGGCGGTCTGGAAGGTCCCCCCGGCGTCGATGCTCGCCGGTGGCGCCGGAGACTCTGACACGAGCACCGGGAAGGTCCTCGAGCCGAATCCCGAGACGCTGCATGTGAACGGCGTCTCATCGAACGAGATGCTGACAGAGGGCGCCCCACCCGAAGAGGTCACCAACACCCCCGGCGGGCCGAAGCTCGAACCCCCGCCTCCTCCGCCACTGGTTCCGGCAGGATCCCCACCCCCGCCTCCTCCGCCTACGTAGCCGCCGCCGCCGCCTCCTCCTCCGTCACCGCCGCCGCCGAATGGAGTGCCGATTCCGCCGGAGCCGCCGGTGCCGGCCTGGCCCGCGGTTCCGTTGCCGCACGCCGCGCCCCCACCGCTACCGATCCCCCCGGGGGTGCCGGGCGACTGCGTACAGGCTCCGTCACCGGCCCCACTGCCGGCGCCGCCCGCGATACCACCGGCGCCGCCGATCCCGTAGAAGCTGTTGCCGCCCCCGCCGCCGCCGCCGCCCCCGCCGCCGCCGGCGACGATGAGCCTCGGATCCCCGGCACCGGCGGTGAGCCCGCCAGCGGAGGCCGGCTCGGTCCGGACGTCGGATGAGCCGCCGCCGTTGCCACCGGACGCCGGAGCCAACCCGCCATCGCCGGCATCGGTGTCGACCTCCGCGTAGAGGGTGGTTACTCCATTCGGCACGGGCACCGAAGCACTGGCGCTGGCCCCGTTCCCGCCGGCACCGCCGGGGAGACCCGCTTCACCGTTGGCGCCGACGACGGTGATATTCAGAGTCGAGACGCCGGAGGGGACATTGAACGTATCCTCACCGGCCGCGCTATAGGTGCAGGTTTCCGTGCCGGCATTGGTGGTAAAGATTCCACTCGTACCGCACAGCGGAGTGTCAGCCGACGCCGACGCAGCCACCAGTGAGGTGATCCCCGCGGTCGTTACGGCCGTGAGTCCGCCGATCAGGGCCGCGGTGGCTACCGCCGCCCGGAAACCTTTGCTGGCACCGATCATTGGCTCAATCCCCCAAACCTAAAGGTGCATTCTTCTGCACCGACAACTGCCTTATCGCGAGTGCATCATCATCTTTGCATGGGTGCGGGTCATGTTCCGCGGAGATCTGGTCCACAAGAGCTGACCGTCGCTTCCGCCGGGCGCGTTCCGCCGCCCAGGTCACACTGTGTTCCCATCGGGCGTCAATGTCCAGAGCAACCCAGTTCCTGCATGCGATGCCACGTCGCCCATGCGTGGTTCGGGCTTACCCATGGTCATTGTCCGTGGTCACTCGGTCGCTTAGAGAGAGCATCGTGTGATGGCTTCCGGTGCTCGTCGATGCCGGATCACTGCTGTTCTGCAGTGCGGTCACCGTCTCGCTGACAGCCGCAAAACATTCTTCTCCATGACTCCGGGGTGACGGTCGAACGAAGATCGATTCAGATCGACTCATGCAGCGATCGGGGTTCGATCTGGCACGGCGCCTTTTCGTCAGGTCGGCAAAGGTACAGGATCTGGGCATCTCGAAGTCGGCGAGGCGGTGGGCCTTCGTCCAGCCGCAGATGGAGTGTCTCGAGGGTCCTGAGGATGATGTGCCGATAGAGCCACAGGAAAAACACCGCCAGCGGGATCTCGGCCCCGAATCCGGTAAGTAAGGAAAGCCATTCGTCACTGTTGCCAACCGACGTGATGATGTCGAACCATGCATCGCAAAGGAGCAGGGTCCCAGCAACGATCGCCGTTGTGGCCAGAATCTGGCGGCGGAACCACGCTGCCCAGCCGGCATAGGCGAGGACCGAGAGGAGCACAACATCAAAGCCCGTCCACAGGAGGCTCCAGTGTCCGGCATCGTATTTTCCGGGAAGGGACAACCCCAGAAACACTGTCCACGGGACAAGGGCCGCAGCGCTCACCAGAAGCACACTGGCCATGATCTCGACGCGGCGGGACAACAAGAAATGCAGGTGACGAACCGGAACGGGTTCAGGCCGATCCGATTGGTTCGGATGGACCTCCGCATTCATCGTCCCACCATCGCGATTCCTGTGTAGCCGTTGACTGAAACGATCCGACGCCGCTACCGACAAGCTACCCGTACACGGCATACATGGACTCGAGACGCTTCCCCGGATTCAGCCTGGACCGCCGCCACTTGGTCCTCGGACGCCAGAGTCGTCAGGTTGCCGCGCTGCAACACCACACCGGCAACGACTGCTCCGACCACAAAGATCGAGGCCGACCACAGGAACGCCGTCGTATAGCTATGAAGCAAGGCGGCCCGGAAATTGGCCCGGGTGAGTGCCCGACCTACCAAGTAGGACGTGGCCGCACCGGCAGCCAACGTATTGAGCAGCGCGGTGCCGATGGATCCCCCAACCTGCTGCGCGGTGTTGAGTGTGGCCGATCCCACGCCGGCGTCCCGCGGTGCCAACCCAAGCGTACCCGTGCTGAAAGCCGGGGCGACGCTCAGTCCGAACCCGATTCCCAACACGAGAAGATAGGGGAGTACGTGGCTGACGTAGGACGAATGGAGCCCGACCAGGTGGAGCCCGAACAGAGCCGCAGCACACACGAGCAAGCCGATCGGAACGATGGGCTTGGGTCCGAACCGCGGTAGGAGGATCTGGTTGGACACTTGGGCCGTGCCGGCCAACGCGACCACCAGAGGGAGGAACGCCACGCCGCTTTTCACCGGGCTGAACCCCAACGTACCTTGCAAGTAATAGGTCAAGAACAAGAACACACCGAAGATACCGACGCTGGCGAACAACATGGCTAAGGCGGATCCGCCCCTCGTTCGGTTGAGCACGACCCGTGGCGGGAGCAGCGGGTACCTCGCTCTTGTCTCGACATAAGAGAACACAGTGAGCAGGACCACCCCCGCGACAAGGAACCCAATCGTGAAGGGATTGCTCCACGCTGTGGTCTCGGCGTGCGAGAACCCGAAGACGAGCGAGAACAGCCCGCCGGCCACCAGGAACAGGCCGGGAAGGTCCAACGGATCGTGATCAGCACCCGCGTCGCGCTTCAACCAGAGCACGGCGCCGGTGATGGCAGTAGCAGCGAACACGAGGTTGACGAACAGCGTCCATCGCCACGACGCGTAGGAGGTGAGGATGCCCCCGAGGAGGAGTCCGAGCGCGCCACCGGCGCCGGCGATGGCGCCATAGATCCCAAAGGCCCGTCCTCGCTCCCCCGGATCGGTGAACGTGGTGGTGAGGAGAGCCAGCACTGAGGGGGCGAGTAGGGCCCCGAACGCGCCCTGGATGGTGCGGGCAATGACCAACATCGCGAAGTTGACCGAGGCACCGCCGATGGCTGACGCCGCGGCGAAGCCGACCAGTCCAATGACAAGCGCCCGCTTGCGTCCGATCATGTCGCCAATTTCGGCCACCAAGGAGGAGCAGACTTCCGAAGGCAAGCGAATACGCGGTGACAATCCACTGACGATCGGCATTGGAGAAGTGCAGATCGTGCTGAGCCGTAGGCAAGGCAATGTTCACGATGGTGCCGTCGAGAATGACCATCAACTGAGCAATCCCCAGCACACCGAGAATCCACCACCGCCGTTCATGGTTAGCCACATCAACGGGGACCTCGTTGACATCCCCATGCTCCAACGTCATCAACGTGGTCACGAGATACTCCGTACTAGCGGCTGGGAGTTTCCTCCCCATTCGGGATGCTTCCAACTTCTTTGCATCACGTGACTACCTCCCAACAGCGGTCGGATCGATAGCGCAGGTCCACCAGGTGCGCTCTTCACGAGGGCCTTGGTTTCACGGTGAAGGTAGGACCTTCGAACGCTGACGGAAGTGACGATATAGTAGCGGTGTACAGTAGTCAAGCAAAAATCGTGAGTGTTGACACGAGGTCAGAGCAGCCAGTGGTCGTGACTCGCTCCGGCGGTGACCATCTGGTCCGCAGACTCCGATCTATGTTTACGAGGTCTACACTGCGCGTGGGGTACAACGTGGCAAGGATGTCAGCAGAAGAACGACGAATCCAACTGGTGGAGGCGTTCACCGATCTTGGGCCGGCCTGGGTTCGGTGGGTTGCTGCCTGCTTGCCGATGGATTCGGTGAGCTACGCCCGGTTGCGCCTGCTCACGGCCCTGACGTGCATCGACAACCAGACGATGCGGGAACTGGCTGACTCGTTGGCGGTAACCCCCCGGCGGGTTACTGCTCTGGTTGATGCTCTCGAAAAGGACGGCCTGGTCGAACGCCACCCTCACCCGAACGACGGCAGGAGCACGTTGGTCACCATCACCAAGGATGGACTCAAGCATCAGGCGGTCGACTGGCAACAGCATCAGGCCGAGGTGGGAGTGGCCTTCGGTGACCTGACGGTCGATCAGCAGGAGCAGCTGCTGCAGATCTCGCGGGATCTGACGAGCGTCTTCCGATCGCGCCTCGCCGAGCGCTCGGCTTCAGACGGGCTCTTCTGCGGGCCCGGATAGGTGGCCAGGCCGGACGGAGGGGCTAGCTACGGGAGAACAGCGACCGGGACAGCCGAGCCTTCGTTGCCGTTGGTGTAAAAGGTCCCGTTTCCGAGCTCACCGTAGGGGCCCGCCCCCCAGCAGTCGACCTCTTTGGAAGTGAGGCGGGCGCAGTAGAACCCGGCGCTGCCAGTGGAGAGGTTGGCCACCCCACCCAGGGTGCCCGCTCCGTCCACTCCCTTGACGTTCACCGGGACAGCGGAACCATAAGGGGGAGTGTTGTAGGCCATCCCGTTGCCCAGCTCCCCGAAGAAGCCACGCCCCCAGCAGTCCACCTTGTCGGAAGTGAGCCGGGCGCAGTACCCAGTAACAGAACCACCGCCAGCATTGTCGCTGGTGAGGCTCGCCACACCCCCCAGTGTGCCCGCTCCCCCTAGTCCTTTCACGGCGACTGGGACAGCCGATTCTCCGTTCATGGTCCCGTTGCCGAGATCACCATCAGCCCCTGACCCCCAGCAGTCGACCTTGGCGGATGTCAGGCGAGCGCAGTAGCCGCCGCCGTCGTTGGTGATGCTGGCCACCGCACCCAGGGTGCCCGCTCCGCCCACCGCCTTGACGGCCACCGGGACGGCGGAGCCGCGATGGCCGGTGGTGTAGAAGGTTCCGTTGCCGAGCTCGCCGAAGGAACCACCGCCCCAACATTCGACCTTGCCCGAGACAAGCAGGGCGCAATAGCCGCCATCGTTGTTGGCGAGCAGGGTCTCGCTGGTGAGGCGGGCCACCCCACCCAGGGTGCCCGCTCCGCTCACGACGGCCACCGGGACGTCCGAGCCGCCGTCCGAATAGAAGCCCCCGTTGCCGAGCTCACCATTCCCCCCATATCCCCAGCAGTCGACCTTGCGGGATGTGAGGAGAGCGCAGTAGCCGGAATCGTCACTGGTGAGTCTGGCCACCCCAGCGAGGGTGCCCTCTCCCCGCAGTCCTGTGACGGCGACCGGGACAGCCGATTCTCCGCTGCTGCTCCCGTTGCCGAGATCACCATTGGCCTCAGACCCCCAGCAGTCGACCTCGCCGGATGTGAGGAGGGCGCAGTAACCGGTGCTGTCGCTGACGAGGCCGGCCACCCCACCCAGGGTGCCCGCGCCACCCACTCCCTTGACGGCCACCGGGACGGCCGAGCCTTCTTTGCCAGTGGTGTGCAGCGTCCCGTCACCGAGTTCGCCGGAGTAACCATGCCCCCAGCAGTCGACCTTGCCGGATGTGAGGAGGGCGCAATAAATGCCGTCGTCGGTGGCACCGGTGAGGCTGGCCACCCCACCCAGGGTGCCGGCTCCGCCCACTCCTTTGACGGCCACCGGGACGGCCGAGCCTTCGTCGCCAGTGGTATAGAACGTCCCGTTGCCGAGCTGGCCCGAGTGGCCGTTCCCCCAGCAGTCGACCTTGCCGGATGTGAGGACGCTGCATGTGCTGGCACTGCTACTGGTCACCGATCGAACGCCCGTCAACGGCGGTGGCGTCGTTGCCTCGGTGGGCAGGACCAAGACGGTAGTGAGAAGGAGCACGGCCGATGCTGCCATCCCGATCCGACCAGCGATGCACTTCACCATGGCCACCGCCTATCCGGATTGCGACCCAGGCTTTTCATTACGATCACCCGGCTGAAACACTAGACCTCCGGGCCTATGGCCGCTCGACCCGTGTCCCACCGGATTCAAAGAATGTGGGAGCGGGTGCGAGATGGATCGGACTCAGCTCCCGTCAACTGGGCGTGAGGTAGCCCGACACCGTCACCCCAGTGGTGGGCTGATCGCAAACCAAAAGGATTGCATGGGCGGTTTCCATGGGCCACCGGATCCCGACGACCGGTGGGGATGTGGATTGAGTGCCAAGTTGCCACCGATAGGTCACTTTGTTGGTACCGGACATACCGGACATACCGGACAGACCACAGTGCGCCGGCGTTGCCGTCCTGGCAACGCCGGTGATCCCAGTAACGACGAGCACTTCATTGGCAGGAAGGTTTGCCAGGGTGTGACCACCACCCAGGGTGTCTGACCACGCATGCTGTGCTTCGTACTGTGCTGAACTGATGGGACCACTCCGTTGCCACAGCGATCGAACCGACCAGGCCATCAGGGCGAGAATGGCCGTGGCCACGAGGAGAAGGGCGGTAGCGAACCAGGCTGCCCGTGGCGAACTCCTTGTACGAGGGCTTCTGCTATTCGCCTGAGACAGACTTGGGTCGTTTGGCATCTCACTCATCGATTGCACCTCGCTAGAACGGGCAGAGCCGCAGGCGGCCCAGTCGTCGAGGAATGTTGACACGCGAAACTGATGATGGCATGACGAAGCGTTGGTGTCCCGTTTCCCGCCCATGGGCTGAGACCCATGGAAGCTGCTGGTCGTGATTCCATTGCTGGAAATTGCCGGGTGCCCAAGATAACCGGGACCAGGTGCGGCGCAGCGACCCAATCTGGAACCTCGTGGTCTGGACGACTGGGACCCTGCTCCGTACGATTGGGCCATGCCGTCGCTCTACGAATTCGCCGGCGGCGAGGAGGCACTTCACCGGCTCGAGGACAGCTTCTACACCAGCGTCCTCCAAGATCCCCTGCTCCAGCCACTCTTCGGTGCCGGGAAGCCTGAGCATGTCGATCACCTGACCGCCTTCACCGCTGAGTCCTTCGGTGGACCCGACCGCTTCAGCCGAGAGCTCGGCTTCGCACACCTCATCGAAGTTCACCGGGGCCTTCGGATCACCGAGGAGCAGCGGAAGAGGTTCGTCGAGCTTTACATGGCGGCGCTCGACGCCACGGACCTTCCTGACAATGAAGAGTTCCGTGAGGCGATCCGATCGCACGTAGATTTTGGCTCGCGGGTCGCCATGCAGAACTCGCATGCCGAGACCGAGGACCAGCTTCATCCACTGCGCGAGGTTCCCCGGTGGACCTGGCCCGGTGATGACGAGGGAGCTTGAGAACGGGGGCCTCATCTGTCCGTGCGCCCCTAGGCCCATCGGGGCCGCACGATGGTCACCTTGCCTCATTGTTCCCAACTCGATCGGCCGCGGTCCGATCAGTTTGTCCTCCCTCAATCGGTTGAGATCACCGACTGGCGAACCTCAGCGCAGGGGGGCCGAGGCCCTGAAGCATCCAAGAGGTCAATGGAGTGTCGACATGTGCGGCTACCGAGGTCTCCTACCTCGGATAGACCGGCTGCAAACGAGGTTTTGATTCTTCCAGTGGGGTAACGTCGTCCTCCTTAGGAATCCGGCGGTGCCTGGGATGGCTCGTGCGAGCGGCCAGTGCTGGCACGCCACAGTCGAAACCGCCGTTAATCCGGTGCTCGATGTAACCCCGAACATCAGGTTGTTGGACGTTCAGGAGATAGCGTGCAAGCCGGATTCCATACATCGAGCAGGGAATTCGGATCTTCGCATAACCTGGGCCCATGAAAGCGGTGGAACGGTTCGACAGACCTTCGGGCGCGGTCACGGATGCGCCCGAAGGAGATGCTTGTTTGAGTAACCACGACACGAAGGAGCTGTATTGATGCTGGCGTACACGTATCCACTGGCCGATCTGTTCTGGACGATGCTCGAGATCTTCTTGTTCATTATCTGGATCTGGATCCTGATTGCGATATTCGGGGATATTTTCCGGAGTGACGATCTGGGCGGGGGGCAAAGGCGCTTTGGACCATCTTCGTGATCGTCGTCCCCTTCCTGGGCATCCTGATCTACCTGATTGCCCGTGGTGGGAAGATGCAAGAGAGAGCGGCCGCACAGGCTAAGCGCCGCAATGATGCTCTCGGCGCTCAGGTTCGGCAGGCTGCCGGTTCTTCGAGCAGCGTGGATGAGCTTGCGAAACTAGCTGACCTCAAAGAGAAGGGCGCGCTCACTGACGCCGAGTTTCAGGCTCAGAAAGCAAAGCTGCTCAGCTGATCGTCCTTATCTCATCCATTTGAGGTTTGGTTATTCCGGGAGGACGGGCAGGTTCAGTGTTTTCCACAACGAGTGGAAGGTGCGCGCCAATCCGCCCTTGGCGGGGCAAGGATTGGCGCGCATAGCCGGGTCGAACGGGGGATCTCACTCTCAACGATCTGACAGCACCATCGATACCCACTGTGCCCGCTACCGCAAAACATGGGATTCCTAGGAACACCCAGGCGACGATAAAGAAGGCCCCCGGACGATGCCGGGGACCTTCTCTACAATTGAATCTCGGATTGCTTGGTGGTTATGTCACATCTTGACGGGGCCGTTGTTGAAGATATAGATGGTGGTGTGATTGCTTCCCTTGAAGTACGCACAAGCGTTTGCAGTGACGGCTCCACCCTTCATGGCTGTGGCCGTGCCACCGGTGACCGAGCCTGTCTCTTTAGCCTCAGCGACCTTCGAGTAGCCGGTCTTTGCCTTGCACAGGTTCTTTGCTCCAGTGAGCTCAGTGAACTTGTAAGACTCGGTCGAAGTCTTATGCGTGGCCCAGGTGACGGTAGCGGTCCCTGTTTTCGTCGCCAGGTTGGTCTTGACCGCGGCCGTGCCCGTGGTCCCAGTCAACGTCTTGGCCGTACCTGAGCACCCGGAGAGATGCTCTGTGGACGAGGTAGCGGTGGCGGTTGTGGTCCCGGTCAGAGTCGTGCAAGACAACGTGAGGGGCGACGCGGAGGCAATGCCCCCTGGAATGACCACTGCAGCCAGTGAGGCCGACCCGGCCAGGGCAGCACAGACCAGGATCCGAGCTGGAAGATTGAGTGCGGGTTTCATTTGGGGTTCCCCCTTTGCGAGTTAAGCGAAGCCATTCGACTTCTCCCAATATTTACCCTCAAAACAGCCCTACTAAACGTTTGTTTTGGAAATCCCTGGGTATTTCCCTGATGCTCATCCGCCGCACTTCGTAGAAGCCAACTTGTTTCCCCTTGTTGGGTCGGCGGCGGATGAGCACTAAAACACCGACTGCCACATTTCTGGGAGCGCCTGACAAAGCGGACCCACCTTGAGGTTCGGTGTAAGCCCGGACCGGGTATGTCTTCATGGTGCGGGGCGATCAAGCCTTCGGACTCACGTACAGCGTCCGAGAGACCGTCGCCCGCTTCGGCACGATGGCAGGGAGGAACAGTCATGACGATGGATCACCAGCATCTCTATAACTGGCGAGAGAAGTCGATGCACCTCCGGTGGAAGTTGGATCGTGCTCACTCCACCGTGGAGGACGTGGGGGTCGCTCTCAATGAGGGCGACGATGCCTCCGCGCGACAAATCATCAGATCCGCACACGAAGCTGTCGGTTCTGCCGCCGAGGCGGTCAAGACTCTTCAGGCTGAGCAACCATCAACGGAGGACTTGGACTACCCGGATGCCGTCGGGTCGGCACTAGCCATCGGCGGATCGGGTGCCGCCACCGACGCGCTCGACGTGATGGTGAATGCCATGGTGGCGCTGGCCGCCACGGAGGACGAGGAGGATACGGATTTCCTCCTCGGTGCTTGCGTGGACGCCGGGAACGCCTACGAGGTCGGCGCCGCTGTGGTGGAAGCCGCGCCCCGGACACACGGAATAGCGATGCTCAATCTGAAGCGAGCGTTCGAGACAGAAGGGGGGGTCGCCCTCAGGAAGAGGGTCACAAAGTCCCGACCGCGCGTCCTTGAGATCAACGAGCGGGTCGAGGGTCGCAGCTTGGGCGGACATTCCCGTAAGCGAGGGCTGACGTCAACGGTATCGCTCGATCAGGCGGATGCCGATTGGTTGCAGCACGGTTCCGACTGACCTACGTCCGGCGGGAGTGCGCCGCTGCCTGCGGCTACGCCAAGGTGGAGCGCCTGGTCAACGCCGAGTTGTCGACACTGTCCTGATCCCGACTGATTTTCGGGAGGATCGGCCAGCTCGGACAGACCGGAGCTGCCGAACCGGCCTCACTGGTCTTCGCGATGATCTGCCTTTGGCCAGGCAATCATCACCCCGAGCTCGGAAGGATGGTGCCCAGTGGCTACGCCCAGCACCTCAGGGTTCTCTCCCGCCGACCCCGCTAGGGCTTCGCGCAAGTCTGGGCGTAGGCACAATCGTTGAAGGACTGCCCGTTCGGGCCGAGTGCGGATGGTGTCGCCTCGTTGACGCCGCCGGGCGAGAGAATGAGCTTCGTCGGTGAACCCTTGGCGATGGTGTAGGTATGGCCGCCAGCGACATAGGTCGACGTCGGCCCGAACGAGACCGTCCCCACGTCGGCCAGGGTGCTTTGGGCGCCGACGGTGGGTGCCTCGAGGATCCACTCGGCCGACGACTCCGACGATTTGTAGCTCACGGTCTTCGTCCAGGTCCAGTGCTCGGTCGGGTCGGCCACCGAGGTCTTCCATCTGTTCGTTCCGGCCTTCACGATGGAGACCGTCACCTTGTTCCCCGGGGACACGGGACAGCTGGAGTTTCCGGTGCAGTGGGTGAGATTGGTCTCGGAGGCGGGGAGCAGCTCATACCAGGCGGCGTACTGATCGCCCACGGCGGGATTGTCCGGACTGGAGTTCTCCGAGATGCCGGCTTGGATGAGGTCGGTAGTGCTGTAGCCCCCGATGCCACCCCAGGTGGCCGCGAACCCTGGCGGGACCGCTCCTGCCGTCGGCACGACGAAGGTTGTCTTCACTGCGGTGATGTCGTGGCGCGAGGGAGTGACTGCATATCCGGACCAGTTGACGCTGTCGACTGTGCCGCCGTGCCGGGGCAGGGTGGTACCGCGATCGACCGGCACAAGAACGCCGTCGACCGCATGCCGGGGAGTAACTGATGTACTCGAAGCGGTGGTGGATGTTCCGGACGCCAAGATACCCACGGAGATTGCGACTTCCGTGGCCACAATTGCCGTAGCGATGATCCACCGGCGCATGCGGTTCCTCCCTTGTCTGCGGCCGACCACTGGATGGCCCGCCATCTCATGGACCCGACACTTGCCCCCGCCTCCGCGATTGGAGGACGTCAGCCACTGTCGGATGGTGAACCATCAACCCCTACCCACTGGATCGTGTTTGATGCACACGAGTTTGGAAAATATGTGGGAGCACGTCGGCACGGCCGGTCGGGCGGCTCGGAAGATTTGACCGTGTAGGCGCCAAACACCTGATCCAGAGCCGTTGAGCTGGGATTTCCTCAGCACGGAGTGCGGATTGCCGGGATGATCGAGTCGCGTGAAGAGCGATGGAAGCCGATCGCTGCGACCCGTCCTCAGCCTCGAGCGCTGAGGTTCTCTGCGCTGCGACCTCAGCTGATTGGCTGAGCACCGGATCCCAACGTCGAGTGCCAACGACAGTGCCCGGCATCTCCGCTGCGGCTGACTTTGATGCCGATAGATCACACCCAGTCAACCCGTTGGAGGGTCGTTGACTCGGTACCTGGACTCGCTGAGACTGTGTGGACGGCAGCGTCTGACATTCGGCTCTGTCAGCGTCGTCGGCAGAAGATTGGGAGCTATGGACGTTCGAAGATGTGGTCGCAGTCTCGCCGCTGCCCTTATCGTCGGGGCGGGAGTCTGGGTAGGTGCCGGATTTGTGATGGGGGCTCCCGCCGTTGGCGCCTCCGGTTCATGCCCGGCTCCCGATGCCACCCACTTCACCGTGAGCTCGAATTCTGACAGCGGCACCGGTTCACTTCGAGAAGCGATGACCGACGCGCAGGGCACAGGGGGGACGATCTGTGTGAGTCCAGGCGTCGGAACGATCACACTGGCCTCCCGCATCAACGTTCAGGGGACCCCCGGGCTGTCGCTTTCCATTGTCGGGAACGGCGTAACCATCGTCGGCAGTTCGGACAACAACGATGGATCAGCCCTCTATTTCGTGACCCCATGGACGAACGTCTCCCGGCAGTGCCAATTCTTCGGCACTTCATGCCCGGCGGTGGAGGTTGTCGCCGTGGCCACGACGACTTTTACCAGGGGGCAAGCCTTGGATGGCGGAGCCGTGTGGACAGGTGAAGCTGTTGACCTGACACTCGACCACGACGCCTTTTCCTCGAATTCATCCGGGCCGAGGAACGTTGGTGGCGCTGTCGACGTCGCCGAGAAGGGAACCCTGAGCGTCATCGACAGTTCGTTCCTCAGCAATTCCGACGCCTGCGACAGCTGCGGACCGGACGGCGGCGGTGCCATCATCTCCAATGGCGACCCGATCACCGTCACCGGCAGCACCTTCGCCGGCAACTCGACGAGCGGACCAGGCGGGGCGATCGATGCTGGATACGGCGGCAAGGTGCTGGTCACGGACAGCACGTTCTCCGACAACACGTCGAGTGGCGGGAACAACAACCTGGGTGGAGCCATCTACGCGACCGGCACCCTCGATGTGGTGGCTTCTACCTTTGTCGGCAACAGCGCAACTTCGGGGGCGACCATCTGGGGGACTGAGACGACGATGGCGGCATCGATCCTGAAGGGAGTCTCCGGCGTCGCCACCTGTGCCGGCCCGGTCACCTCCGCTGGCTACAACCTGTCCGACGAAGTGATCGACTCCTGTAGCTTGACCGCCGTCGGCGACCGGGTGGCCGCCGCCAGTCTTGTCGGCCTCGGCCCCCTGGCGGCCAACGGCGGACCGACGATGACCATCATGCCCTTGGGCGGTTCTCCCGTTGTCGGTGTGATCCCGAGCAACACGACCGTACAGGTTGATGGCCAAGCGACTCCGTTGTGCCCCACGACCGACCAACGCGGTGTCACCACACCCTCGACTGATTCCTGCGCCGCCGGTTCCGTCCAGGGTCAAGCACCCGAGATCACCTCGGCTCCATCGGCGACCTTCGCGGCGGGCGTCTCAAGTTCGTTCGAGGTGACAGCCGCTGGTGTCCCCGACCCCACGTTCGCGTTCACTGGGACGCTTCCCGAAGGGGTGACGTTCCAGGACGCCACCGGGTTGCTGTCCGGCACGCCGAAGACCCCAGGCCACTTCCCGATCATCGTGACCGCCACCAACGGCAACGGACCCGACGCCGTGCAACGATTTACTCTGATCGTAACCCCGCCGCCCCCGCCGCCCCCGGTACCGCAGGGATATTGGCTGGTCGGCGCCGACGGCGGAGTCTTCAGCTTCGGCTCGGCCCCGTTCCTGGGATCAACCGGGGGCGTGCACCTCAATCAACCCATCGTGGGGATGGCCGCCACCACCGACCACAGGGGTTACTGGTTGGTCGGTGCTGATGGTGGGGTGTTCGCCTTCGGCAACGCCGGGTTCTTCGGCTCCATACCCGGCCTCGGTATCGCACCCGAGGGATCACCGACCTCGGGACCTCGCCTCGCGTCACCGATCGTCGGAATGGTTGCATCGTCGAATGACCGCGGCTATCTGCTGGTGGCGGCGGACGGTGGGGTGTTCGCCTTCGGCGACGCCAGGTTTGTGGGCTCATGTCCTGGCTCGGGTCGCTGCACAGGTGCGACCACGGCAATCGTTCCTGGCCCCACTGGTTCCGGCTACTGGATTGTCACCGCGCTCGGACGTGTCTTCCCCTTCGGCGATGTCTCGTTCTACGGACAGCCGGGGCCCCAGAGGTCGGCGGCGGTCGGGGCACTGCGATCGCCCAGCGGAAAGGGCTATTGGATCCTGTTGGCCGACGGTGCCACCTTGGCCTACGGCGACGCTCGACAGTTCGGGAGGGCCGCCGGGCTCTCCGTCGCCACCCCGGCCACTGCCATGTGCGGCACCGTTGACGGCGACGGCCTGTGGATCACCACCCCTCAGGGCAAGGTCGTCGCTCTGGGCTTGGCCACCGACAAGGGCGGTATGGCCGCTCAGCACCTCAATGCATCGATCGTCGCCGATTCCGGATTTTGACGCACGGTCCCTCCTGCGGCGAAGGCGGGCAATGATTCACCGCTGGTCACGTCAAGGGCGCGACGGACGATTTCTCCATACCGAGCAACTCCGTTCCGCAGTCGTGGACGGGGTGGGCCGCGGGCCGTCCGCAACGACGGCGGGACGTTGACGCTCGACCGGCCCCCGATGCCGACCGGAAACCCGATCGGCCGTCTCCGGTCGATGGTCTCGTCAGAAGCCGATCCGGCCCCCCGCTTCGGGAATTCGTGCATCAGGACAGCGATTGGTGGATGTCCGTCACCAGGGCCAGACGAAGCGAGGGTACGCCAAGCCAGTGCGACGTACCAAGCCATGATCTCACTCACGAGGATCCGTTCACTCAGACCCCCGAATCCGGCCTCGATCCCCTTGGTCGTGGGATGAAAGGTAAGGACAAACGCAACCGTCAACGCCAGGGTGAGAGGTCCGCCGCCGATGAGAAATGCGCCAAAACCCCTCCACCGGTTGGTTCGTCGGAGAACTGACCCGCACACCGGCAACCCGGCGATGGAAGTGAGGGCCAGTGCGAATCCCAAGGAGTGCTCCACGTTGTGCCGCAGCGTGAATACGCCGTCAATGACGGCGCCAAGGGCCGGCAGACCGAGGAGGACGAACAGGGTGCGATAGGGAAGATCTCCCGGCTCCCGGTGGAGCGAGCCGGCGACACCGGACAGTCCGATCAGCGTCAGGATCCCGCCGAGGACAAAAGACATGTTCATCAAGGGAGCCGTCGGACCGACGCCCAAGCCGCTGATCGACTGGCTCAACGGCGAGTAGGGGGCAATTCGGTCGCCGCCGACTCGGTAGAAGCCCGGGCTGAAGAATCCCAGGACGAGCCACCCTGATGTGAAGATGGCCGGTCCAGCCACGGCGCCGGCGGCCAGCCACTGTGGCTTCCATCCCAACGCCGGCTTCTGTGCCAACGGGCGTCGGTCCCCAGGCCAACGCGTCGGCCCCCGCCCAGCTCTTGTCAGTGTGAGCGACGAGCAATCTGCCGTGACGTGCGGATGTTTCACAGCGCGTTCCTTGTTGGGTCATAGGGATACCAGCGAGAATGGCCGGCTCGGAGACGCCGGCCTCTCACGGGCGACGCGGGGTAGGAATTCGGTCAGCGGAGCTGCCCACCAACACTTAGCACCCGAGTTCCAGACGCAACCGTCAGGGTCGCTTTCACTTTCATGACTATCTGATGTCAGGTCTGCAACAGACGAACTGCCGGAGGTCGGGGCCCGTGGAGGCATCTCGAGGGATCAGGTCTCCTACCTGCATCGCGGTTCGTTCGACCTGCCAAGGGCCGAGGCCGGCGAACCTGGGCCGCCCTCAGCGATCGAGCCGACGGAGCTGGTGGGTCCTCAGCCTCGACGGCTGACGTCGAGCGCTCTCCGTAGCAGCGTGCAGGAAACCGGCCTCTCGGACGTCGGACATCGGCCGGGTACAGGGCATGTGGCACGGTTGCGGCGACGGCACCCATTGCCGGGAAGGCAGAAGACCCGGTTGTCGGCCCGCCGGCTCACCCTCCGGACAGCTCCGGGGCTCAGCGGCCCGCCTCCGCACCAAGTGGTCGGTCGACCCCGACGGGGGCCGGACATTAGGGTCTCACCGTGGAGATCTTCAAGGATTTCATGTTCGAGGCCGCCCATCGGCTGCCGAACGTCGAACCCGGACACAAATGTGCCCGCTTACACGGGCACTCTTTTCAGGTATCGGTTCACCTCACTGGCCCAGTCGACGCGGAACTTGGCTGGGTTCGCGATTTTCGCGACATCAGTGACGCGATGGCGCCCCTACTCGGGGAGCTCGATCACTACTACCTGAACGAGATCGTCGGGCTTGAGAATCCCACGAGTGAGGTGCTGGCTCGGTGGATCTGGGAGCGACTGGCCATTGCCTTGCCAGAGATCTCACAGGTGGTTGTCCGGGAGACGTGCAACTCTGGGTGTGTCTACCGAGGCGAACGGTAAACGTTGTGGTCGTGGCAGATGCGGTCGCCGTCTTGGCCAGCGGCGGCCTCGACAGCGCGATTCTGGTTGCACACCTGGCGAGTGAGGGGAGCGAGGTGACCCCTATCTATGTTCGTTTCGGACTGGCGTGGGAGAACGTTGAGGCCCGCCATCTCGAACGGTTCCTCGCATCGTTGCCGAACTCGGACGTTAAACCCCTGATCACGCTCGACCTGCCGGTTGCCGATATCTATGGGGCCCACTGGAGCATGACCGGACAAAGCGTTCCGGACGACGGATCACCCGACGAAGCCGTCTACCTTCCCGGGCGTAATCTTCTGTTGCTCGCGAAATCGAGTGTGTGGTGCGCGCTCAACGGGATTCCGACCATCGCCCTCGGCACTCTGGCTGCCAACCCCTTTCCCGACGCCGACCGCGAATTCTTCACTGGATTCTCGGCGTTAGCCGGACGTGCGCTTCGTTGCCCGCTATCGGTGGTCACTCCATTCGCCGGTCGCTCCAAGCAGGAAGTCCTTGAGGTCGGTCGAGAGCTTCCACTTGACCTCACCTTCTCCTGCATCGCACCGCGCTCGGAACGCCACTGTGGCCGCTGCAACAAGTGCGCCGAGCGTCAACTCGCCTTCAATGGGTTGGGCCTTGCCGACACCACTGACTACGCCACCCTATGACCACCGGACGCCGGCGATTCATCGCTCCGGTGTCGTTCGGCCTGGGTGATCTCGTGATCTCTCTCCCGATAGTGCAGGCCGCCGTGAACGCCGACAAGTGCTCGGCCACGGAAACCTGGCTGGTTACCCGGTCGGATGGCCAAGCTGCTCTCGCCGGACGCGTCAGCGGTCTCGCCGGGACGGTCGCCGAGGGTGACCTCGCAATTGGGCCGCCCGAGGTGCTCGTGGACCTGCGCGACCATCCCCTGCAGCGCGACTACTGGTGGGGGTCGCCAGAATTTGCGGCCGCTTACGGCACGCTGCCGATCAATGAGATCATCGCCCGCATAGGGGCCGATCTTGGGGTCGTCGGCGACTTCTCAGCACCGTTCCCCCTCGAGTCTCGGGAGCGACCTGACGCCGAGGGTCTGGTCCTGTTCGTCGTCGACGCCGACGGGACGGCGAAGCGGTGGGCCCCCGAGCGCTGGGTCGAGCTTGGCGCCGCGCTCGGACGCCGAGGCCTCGGTGTCGCCGTCATCACTCGTGACGAAGGAAGCAACCCCCTAGTGGATCAAGGACTCGCCAGACTCGTGGCACCGACGCCGGGAGACGCGGTCGACGCGCTCAGTGCATGTCGCGCTGTTGTTGGCGTCGACACCGGTCTGACGCATATCGCGGCCCAACAGAGTACACCCACCGTCACCCTCTCCCGACTCCCGGCTATCTACTTCCGGGACTGGGACCACACCCGCCTGGTTGCCGGATCGGTATGTGATCCCGCGTGCCGGCTGGCAGAGAAAGAGTACGCCTACAACCAGCGCGTAAACCTAACCGCGATGGACCCGTCGCCACGTGTATGTCCCGCGCATTCCGCCTGTCTGGCCGCGATTGAGCCCAGTTCGGTGCTGAGAGTGCTTAGTGAGCTCTGTTGATGGATTCGCTCCCCCTAAGTCGGGTGGCGAATTCTCAGCCCGCCGGCATCGGTCGGCTCGCTTCGCTCGGCAATCATTGCGCCTGGAACAACCTAGGCCGCAACGTCGTTTTTGCCGATGCCTCGCTGCGCCCGCTAGCCGTGTTTGGGGACACCTTGTTCCCAGACGATGACGAGACGTCCCAGTTCGATCTGGACATCCATGCCATCCTCGACCTCGCCGACACGGGCCAGATTGCTGTTGTCAACCATCTCGGCTCGGTGCGGATCTTTGCGCCGCCACGATCCCACCAAACAGGGCCCGTGATGGTGCCATATCTCAACGAGGACCGCCGGCTCGACTTTATCGCTGACGTCGAGAGGATTGTTGGTCTGGGAAATCGCTTGGTAACTTCACGGCCCCGAGGTGAACGCCGCGGCGGTGTGCTGGTGACCCAACCCATCGCCTCGTCAGGCCACCGACTCGACGCGAGCACAGCACAAGGATCCTTCGGCTTCGTCACCGCTCTTGCTGCAGGTTCGACGCCAGAGGGCACTGGCTGGGTGGCACTCGGCGGCGAGGGCCGGGTCCGGCTGGTGGAAGCGGATCACGGCCGGCTCGGTGCGATCCGGTGGGAGACCGCAGTCGATTTCCTCTCCGCCGTGCTGGTGACAAGCGGGTCCTCCCTCTGGGCTGCGGGGAGCGCCCTGGGCGGTGCCCGTGTTGACGACTACGACTGGGAGAGTCTGGGTGGCGGGGGGCTTGCCGAGCTCGACCTAGCCAGTGGAACCGTCGTGGTGTCCGCCCGATTCGGCGCCGACCTTGCCTGGGGAAGCGGGGGCATGGCACTGGTCGTGGCGAACGGCGTACCCTGTGGCGTGGGTCGCCGAGGTGATTTGCACGCGCTGCCCCCTGGTGCACCGGTGACCACCCAGCTCACCAGTGCACTGAGCCCAAACCCGTTGGGCATCGCTCATACGGCGGTCGTGGGGGACCAACTTGTTGTCGGTTTCAATCGCGGTGGTTACGAGCTCCACCGGGTGTCATTGCGCACCGTCAGCAAACTGGTCCGGAGCCTTCCTGCCCATACAGTTTCAGGCTCTCGTACGCCAGGAACCGCCGAGAACCCTTAGTCAGATCGTCGAACAAAGTGGCGATTGCCTCTTCAAGCGAAGAGAGTTGCATCCGCAATCGAGGAAGCCGGTCAGCGTAGAGCTCGGTATCTGCTGTTCCCGAAGGAGTTCTGGCCTCGGTCGAGGCGAGTCGGATCACAAGCACCGACAAGCGGTCGATCGCCATGCCCGGGCTCTCGGTCACAAACGGTGCACCTTCACGTGGATTGATAGCGCGCAGAAAGGCGCGGTCGATTTCTTCGATGAAACCGTGACGGGAGGTGTTCAGTTGGTCAATGTCTCGCTTCGCAGAGGCGATCACGGCGTCGTCCGCCTGGTCCTCGCGGGCATCGTCTTCGCGAGCCCACTGCAAGACGTTGCTGCGGTGGAGGGCGAGAATCGGATCCATCATCGAGGCCAGTTCCTGGACGGCTGGCTGCCTGTCCTCTCGTGCCGGTCGGTCCAGTAGAGCGTCGAGGATCGTCGCCGCCGTAGGGAGGCGAGAGACCTTCATGGGGAGGACTCGAGATAAGCGAGGATGGAGCGGGCGGCGAGCGATCCCTGGCCAATTGCCGTTGCGATGCGCTCATAGGCGCCTTCGACGACATCCCCGGCAGCAAATGTCCGCGGTTCCGAAGTGCGAAGATCGGCGTTGACCACGATCCCGCCATGAGGGCCGAGGTCCAATTGGTTGCGCACTAGGTCGACGCGTTGCTCGCGCCCCAGCTTCAGAACGACGCCACGGACGTCGAGCCGCCGTTGCTCGCCGGTGTCACTGTTCGATACATCGATCCCATCGAGGTGGTCAGAACCGACGAGCATTTGGAGCGCCCACCCGGCCATCTCGGTGATGCGAACCTCCGCCCGGACCCGTTCGACGACATCCCGTCTCGCGGTGAGGTCGGGCGAGCGGTAAATAAGTGTCACCGACGACCCAGCCGCGGCGAGTTCCAGCGCGTCGAGCGCGGCGCTGTCCCCACCGCCGATAACCGCCGTCGGCTGGCTGGCAAACCGCGCCAGATGAGGCTCGACCAGGTAGGTGACGTCCCCTCCGAATGATCCATCGGGTGCATTCCCGAGCTCGCGCCGGCGCGATCCCGTGGCCACCAGCACACTCCGGGATCGGTACCGATGCGTGCCCGCGTCGACCTGCCCAGACGCAAGATCAAGTCGGGTTACCGTCTGGTCGAGCCGCAGGCGGTCACCGAGGGTTGAAGCGTGGCGCGCCAGTGCTTCGACCAGTGCGTCGTTGCCGTCCATTGCCGGCGCCACGTTGCGCACGGTGTGGGGGATCTGGTCGATCTGACCCCCGACCCTGCTCGCGGCTTCGAGCACAACGACGTCGAGCTGGATGTCGAAACACTCGATCGCTGCGCTCACGCCCGCCGCACCGGCTCCGATCACGACGACGTCGTGGACTGCATTGGTTCGCACGAGCACAGACTACGGGCACGGTCTGGACCAATCACCCAAGCCCTGGAGACGGTTCTGACTGGAAGAAGATCTCGCTTCTCACGCCCCTGTCGATTTCGTGCCTGCAGAAAAACGGGAGACGTCGCCGTCGCGAGCCGTCACCGGCTTGGGGCTCGGCCGGTAGGACCAGAGCTTCCCCACTCAGCTGGGCGGGCCGCGGGGCGACGATCCTGACGCGGCCGAAATGGGCATTTAGTAGGAACAACGCGAGCGACCGGGGTGTCGGCGGAAGGACGTTCGCCATGGAGGGTCGACGATTCGAGTCCGTTCACCTCCAGCCAACGTTCGTTGACCCCCGACCCCTGATTGTCGCCGCAGCGCAATTGCAGCCTGCCCTCAGCCTCGAGGGTTGAGGTTCAGACCCGACTCAACCGGCGAGTTCGTCGCGGATAGCGAGTAGTTCGCGGACGCGTTCGTCGTCGGGTCCGAGATACTCGCTCAGGACGCCGGTCACGTACGGGATGTCGAGCCGCCCCGCTCGGAGCATCTCCTCGATGTCGGCCCAGTCCTTCCGCCGATTGAAGTAGGCCTTGAACACGGCAAGGTCATTGCAACCGAGGAATGGAAGCCTCCTGTCGGCCAACTGATGCTCTTTGACGTGCAGGTGGAGATCGTCGTGGAAGGGGGTTGTGTCCAAAAAGATGTCGACGGGGATACCGTCGAACATCAACCGGCACTGCCCATCGGTCATCAGCTTGGACACTTCTTCATCGGTGGCCTTGATCTCCTCGGGCAGGGCGTCGAGAACCCGCTGTGTCTCGGTGGGGGGAACAAAGATATTGAGATCGATGTCGATCGTCGTTCTGGGCTCACCTGTGCACCACAGCAGGGCGAAGGCCCCGCCGAAGGCGTGGTGGATCCCAGCCGCGTCGAGCCCGTCGTGGAGCTCGACGATGGCATCGAGGATCGGCCTCATCGAGCGGTCGTCCTCGTGGCGGCAAAGACGGGATACCTCAGCGGTCCCCGTTGCCGTCGGGGCAGGGTGTCCACGAAGGAGAACAAGGCCTCGATCTTCGCCGCCAGCTCCCGCTCGTCCGTCGGAGGAACCGGTCTCAGATGGGCCTCGGCCTCGAAACCTGCGGCCCGGAGCAGGCGCTCCAATGTGGCAACGGAGGGGACCGAGGTTCCCGACTCATAGGCGGACAACGTCGACGCCGAGGTACCCCCACGTTGGGCGAGCTTCCTCCGGGAGAGCCCACTCCTGCGACGGGCCTCCTGAAGCAGTACGGCGGCATCCATCCCTCCATGATACCAAATCTGGTTCCATCTGCATCCTCGCTCACTTTGGGTGATCCGGGATGTCGGGGGGTGCTCAGGTCCTGAAGCCGAGGCTCCAGGGCGGAAGTTTGAGCCCGTACCGGTGATTTCAATCTCGGCCACCGCTCGGGACGGGTGCCTCCACCCCGGCTTCCCTCCGTCGTCCATCGGGTGTACCGCCGGGGGGCGACGGGTCGGTGCATACTGTTCCCCGCTGCGGGCATCGCTGGGTCGGTACGTCCGGATCCGGACTTCACGGAGGGACCTGAATGCTGGAGTATCGCCGACGAGCGCCGACCACGACCCACGGTCGATCGCTGGCGACAGCGGTCGCGTGCGGCCTGGCGGCACTGGGCGCGGCGTGTAGTGCGTCGACCACCTCCCCGACAACCACGGTGCCGACCCAGGCGGTTCGGGCCGCAGTGGCCAACGGGGCCGCACAATCGAGAACGGACGCCCGGGGCGTCGAGTGGCTCTGTCGACCGGGATTGTCCGACGATCCGTGCTCCGGGGATCTGACCACCACGGTGATTCCCCAGTCAGGTCCCACCAGCGTGGAGCACGCCTCGTCGGCCGCCCATCCCGCGGCCGACTGCTTCTATGTCTACCCGACGGTCAGCCGGCAGTCGGGGGTCGTGGCCAACCTCCGCATCGACCCGGCTGAGACGGCGGTGGCCCGAATCCAGGCCTCCCGTTTCTCGCAGGTGTGCCAGGTGTACGCACCCATCTACCCTCAGTTGACCCTGCATGCACTGACCGACCCCGGGGCCATCACGGCGTCCGACCTCCGCGCTGCCTATGGGTCGGTGCAGACGGCCTGGGAGGACTACCTGGCCCACTACAACCACGGTCGCGGCTTCATCCTCATCGGCCATTCGCAGGGCGCTTCGATGGTCATCAAGCTCCTGCAGAACCAGATCGACGACAACCCGGCCCTGCGCCGGCACCTGGTGTCGGCCGTCATCCTGGGCGGGAATGTCACGGTCCCGGTGGGCGGGACCGTCGGGGGCAGTTTCCAGCACGTTCCGGCCTGTACGACCAGTACGCAGACAGGATGCGTCATCGCCTATTCGAGCTTCGACCAGGCCCCGCCAGCCAATTCGCTGTTCGGCCGGCCGGGTTCCGGAGTCAGCCGACTGTCCGGCAACACGTCGGAGGCCGGGCTGCAGGTTCTGTGCGTCAATCCCGCCAACCCCTCCGGTGGGGTCACCCCCCTGGCTCCCTACTTCCCGACCAGCTCGTTGGCCAAAGGACTGGGTGGACTGTCCGGTCTCGTGCCTCCGGTGCTTCCCACCCCGTGGGTGACCGAGCCGGATCTCTATACGGGCCAGTGCCTGTCCCAGGGCGGGGCCACCTGGTTACAGGTGAGCGCCCCCATCCATGCGGGGGATCGGAGGCCGATCGTCGGACAGACGATCGGCCCCACCTGGGGCCTCCACCTGGTCGACGTCAATATCGCCCTCGGCAATCTGATCAGCCTCACCCGCAGCGAGGTCGCCGCCTACCGCCATTGACTCGGCTGCCTTCTCGTGGGCGCCCATGTCCCTCGAGTCGTCGCCATCGGGGCTATCTCGACGCAGCCGTCAAAATTGCCCTGACGATGCCGACGAGCATACGAAGTCGTTCCTGGTGGAGAGCGTGTGGACGATTTCCGGCCCGAGGATGCGAGTTCGGTCATCATCGCGGGCCTGGCGCCGGAGGCGCTTCTCGAGCCCGACGGGGAAGTCACCGGCGAAGGAGGTTAAAGCAGGGCTCTGAACAGGTCGATGATCCGATGATGGAGACAGGCACGGCGGCGGCACACCATGTGTCGGGGCTCTACGTCACGATGTTGATCGAGACCCTGGCTGCTGAGCTCTCGTCCGAGGCCATTCGTGGTGTCCTGGCCAGAGCGGGCGAGACCCGCAGCCTCGAGGATCTCAGCGCCTCCTCGTCGTGGTGCTCCTTTGACGAGTTCAAACGTCTCCTGCAGGAGGCCAAGCGCACCCTCGATTCGCGTTCCGGGGTGGACGCGAAGTGGCCGACCCCCAGGGTCAACCTGGAATCGGAACTGGCGGGGACCATCCAGGCCTTCGGCTCTCCTGCTGCGATCCTGGCCGCCAACACCGGGACCAATCCGCTGGTGCCGATCCGGAGGTACGAAACCGCCGAGGTCGGACCGAACGAATGGACCATCCGCGAGTGGTTCGTCGAGGGATTCGAGCCGTTCCCCGAGTTCTGCGGATTCGTCGCTCAGCAGTATGCCATGGTCCCCCTGTTCTTCGGCCTCCCCGAGGGTGAGGTCATCGAGGAGGAGTGCCAGTGTCGCGGCGACCGCGCCTGTCTCTTCCGAATGCGCTGGGCCGAGATCGACGAAGTTGCCGCCCGGGCCGAGTACTTCGAAGTTCGGGCCCAACAGCTCGAGTCGCGGCTCGAACAGCTCCAGGACATGATCACCGACCTCGCCTCCAACGAGCGCTACGAGGATGTCCTCCAGGGGATCGTCGCTTCGACCATGGCCACGGTCATCGCCAGCGGCGCCATCCTCGCCCTCGAACCCCGGGCCGGTCACGACCGGAAGATCTACTCCATCGGCATCTCCGACGCGGAAGCGGAGGAGATGGCCGACGATCTTCTCGAGGGCGGCCCTCGGAGCAAGGACGTGGCCGCCGCGGAGGTGACCTCTGTTCGTCGTCACTACGGTGTCCTGGCCATCGGCGAGCACGGCAGTCTGTTCACCTCCCCGTTGCGCAACACCCTCGAGACCCATGCCCGGCTGGCCGCCGCCGCCCTGGATGCCGCCGACGCCCTCGAGGAGGCCCGGCATCAGGCCATGTCGGCTCAGGCCCTCCTGCTGCTGTCCACATCGTTGGCCGAGATCGTGAGCACCGAGGAGATGGCCTCGAAGGTGGTCCGAGCGGTTCCCAATGTCATCGACTGCGACCGGGTCACCCTGCTGTTGGACGATGGGGGCGTGGCCGACTCGGCCGACCGGAAGTTCCGGGTGATGTCCTCCTTCGGCTATTCGGAAGGGATTGCCGCCACCCTGGCCGGGCAGGTCTTCACCGCCCGGGACGTGGGCGTGAACTCGGAATACGGCCTGGTGGAGCGCACCCACACCTCGCTGAATCACGTGGCCACGGTGTCGGCGCCGATCGCCATTGACGGTGCCACCATCGGTTTCATCGTGGCCAGCGTGGCCTCGGACCCGGAACGGCTGTCCATCACCCCCCGGCTGGCCGAGCGCCTGAAGGGCCTGGCCGCGCAGGCGGCGATTGCCATCAACAACGCCCGGCTGGTCGACCAGATCCGCTACCAGGCCGTCCATGACACGCTCACCGGCCTCCCCAATCGGGCGCTCATCATCGACCGCATCGACCGGATGCTGGCCCGCACCCGCCGGGGCGATGTGCTGGGAGGAGCGCTGTTCATCGACCTCGACGGCTTCAAGGAGGTCAACGACTCGCTCGGTCACGGAGCGGGGGACCACGTGCTCAAGGCGGTGGCCGAGCGCCTGGCCGCGGTGATGCGCGAGAGCGATGACATCGGTCGACTGGGAGGTGACGAGTTCATCGTCCTGGTCGACGGTGACAGCATGTCCGAAGGCCCCGAATCCATCGCCCGCCGGCTCCTCGAGGCCCTTCGCCTGCCGTTCGACCTGGGCGAGGGAACCGAGGAGTCGGTCATCCTGACGGCCAGTATCGGTATCGCCACCGGCGGCCGCCACTCGGCCGCGGAACTGCTTCGGGACGCTGACATCGCCCTGTATGCGGCCAAGGCCAAGGGCAAGAACTGCTACGTGGTCTTCCAGTAGGTAACCGACGCGTCACGCCACCGGGAGGCCCGCCCCTTCCATCGGATCCGACGTCTCGTAGCTCAGGCGCCCTATGTCGGCCACCGCACCGGCCAGGTCGACCCGGCTCACCGTCTGGGGTTCACGGCAGTAGACGAAGGCCGTGGCGCAGACGTCGTCCACCCGCTCGACGATGCCGAAGGTGAAGGCGTCACCGATGCGCTGCCAGCCGTTGCCGGCCAGCCGTCCGCTGTCCTCGATGGCCGTCATCTCGGCCTCGTGTCCGGCAGGGAACAGCACCGCTCCGATCTGCTGCACGGTCACCTTCAGGTCGGAGGAGTACATGACCGGATCGGGGAGGTGCCAGCGGTACATGCCCACGAAGTCGGGCTGCGAGAGCGGGCCGGCGGCCTCGGGGGACCGGACATCGAGGGTGCACCCGCCGTAGGGAGCCGCGTGGCGGCCCATGCCCCAGGCGCTGCCCACATAGTCCTCGAGCCCGGTGCCGCAGATGGTGGGGTGGGCACCGTCTCCGTCGAGGAACATCTTGACCTCGCCCTCCCCGTACCAGATGCCTTCGTCGAGGACCCGAATGCCCAGGCCGCAGCCGAGGAAGCGCCCCGGGCCCGACAAACCCTCGGTGATGACCAGGTCCGACTTGAGCCGGGTCGGGTTCTCCCGGTGGAACGACACGTGGAGGTAACCGCTCGAGGCGGGAACGGCCGGCTCCAGGGTGTAGTCCGCCTGGTAGTAGAGGACGGTCGGCGCGTCGGATCCGTTCTCGAGCTCGAGTCGGAGGTGCTGGTCGAAGGGCATGGGGATCGTGCAGTTGAACCCCCGTCCCTCGTTGACGGCCACCAGGGCCGAGGCGAACGGAGCGGCCCGTCCGTGGGGCAGGCAGAAGAAGTCGAGCAGGGGCACCGAGACGCTGGGCTCGACGGCGCCGTTGTAGAACACCTCGATCCAGATGGCCCGGAGCCGCTCCGGAGGCGCCGGCAGCACGGTCATCCACAGGTGGCGGAGCACCCCGGGACCCTCGATGTCGGCCAGGACCACCCGCTCGCCGGCGCCGATCACCCGGCTAGGGGCGCCCTTGCGCCCATCGGCGGCTCTCCCGCCGGCCCCACGGGCCCCGGTCGGGTTCTCGAAGGTGATGGCCCGCGGCTCGCACGAGGGGTCGATGAAGGCCGGGTTCATGATTTCCGTCATCAGCTGTTCCCCAGACGACTGAGCACGTTCCGGGTGATCTGCTCGATCTGCGGGTCCCGCCCGGCCAGCCCGTGCGCCCAGTCGGTCGACCCCGACGTGATGACGGTGGCTCCCGCCCTGTTGGTGTAAGCACCCAGCACGGCGTGGCCGTGACGGATGCGTTCCATGGCCTCGGGCTCCCGGGTCCCGAACACCCGGGAGGCGATGTACTCCAACTCACTCGGCTCGCCCGGCTTGGGGGGCCGGGGTGCGGTCTCCCGGGTGAAGTGCTGGGTCGGGCAGGTACCCAGGATCTCGAAGGTCGACGGCGTGCCGTCCTCGCCGGTCGGGTAGGGCAGCCCGTCGCGGTAGGTGAACACGCACCCGTCGCACTCGTAGCCCACGACGGTGGCACCGGCACCGAGCACGTCCCCGTAGCCCAGACCGGTGCCGTCGAAGATCCAGTGGCCGGCACGGTGCACGGTGTAGCCCCCGAGCCCGGCCGTCACGTTGCGGCCGATCCGGTGATACCCCCCGCGGGTGAACGAGACGCCGGTCATGGTGTTCTCGGGACGACCGACGATGACGTCGGACCAGAACGTGGTCACCTCCGGCTCGTTGTCGGTTCCCAACCGCGGGTCATTCTTGAAGAACCCCTTGTAGCCGACCATCACGTCGTGATCGTCGCCCTCAATGCGCACTTGCCACAGCGACGTGTTGCCCGACAAGAACGCCGCATTGCCGCCGCCGGCGATGAAGCCCTCGACGGTGTCGCGCATGCCCCGGGACCAGTACTCGTCGTGGCCCACGGACAGATACAGCCTGGCCCCGTCCAACACCTCGGGGTGCTCTTCGAGATCGGCATTGGTGCACACACCGATCTCGAACCCCTCGCCCTCGGCCCATTGGATGAACGGCATCTCCCAGTCGGGCCAACCCGCCGAACCGGCATAACCGGACAGATGGTTGATCTGGATGTATCCGACGTGGGTGGCGTTCTGCGGGTCGGGTGCGCCCGTGCCGGTCACCCGCCGGCCCTTGCCCGGCGGCTTGGTCAGATAGCCCGCCGACATCGGCCGCTGCATGGCGACGTGGGTCCCGCCGGTGTACAGGTTCGATCCGCCGAAGTCGTTGTAGGCGTGCCAGGTATTGGTGGCCAGCGCCAGCACGATGCCGGTGCCCGGGGGCGGACGCACGACGAAGAAGGCGTAGTCACGCCGCACCTTCTCACCGACGACGATGTCCATGACGACCTCGTAGTAGCCCGACCGCCACGTCGGGTCGACGTCCAGCGTCAGGGCGACAGGCCAGCCGCACCCGGCCGAGGCGGCGTCCTCAGGGGTCTCGTGGTGGTCGGCCGCCACCGCGGCAGAACTGAAGACGACCTCCCGTTTCCCTCCGACCCGCGCCACCTCGACGCGCACCGGCCGCCCGGCGGACGACGACAGGTGCAGACCGACCCGGCCACCCGGGGACACCGATTGCGGCCAGCAGTAGCCCGTCACCACCTCGCGACTCATGCCCCGACCTTAACTGGGCCTGATGACCCGCTCCCGGTGGGGACCAGACGGGGACAGTCAGTGGACGTACTTGCGGATCAGCGCCGCCGGGGCGGTGCGCGACGACCCGGACAGGCTGGCCGTGTTCGATCCGGCCGCGGAGGGGAGCCCCTTGTCGAGGTCGAGGATCTCGTCCAGGATGCCACCCGGCCCGCAGTTGTCCGTCCCGGGTACGGCGAACGAGTTGTCGACCAGGGTCATGCCGGCGATGGTGATCAAGCCCTGGGCCGTGCTCGATGTCTTCCCCGTCTTTCCGCTGATCGATGTGTTAGGAGGGGGCGGGTTCGTCTTGCCGGTGGTCAGGTGGAGGGTGATCGGACTAGCGGCGTCGGCGATCGTACAGTCGGGCCCGAGGGCACCCGACGGGGTACTCACCAGCACGTCGATCGGCAGGGTCAAGCCCGGGGCCTTGCCATTGAGCAGGTTGCCCAGGTTCAGATTGACCTTCCCGACCAGCTGGGGGGTGACGGTGACGGCGAGCGCTCCTCCGTCCAATCCCGGAATGCCGGTCAATCCACCCGGAAGCGGGATGGCCGGGGACTGCAGCGCCTGGGTGCCGTTGGTGGGCAGCACGACGACGGGCTGACCCGTGCTCGTGTACCTGAGGCCCAGGGAGATCGTGGTCGGAGTGGTCGAGGTGACCGTGGTCGAGCCGATGGTGAACGTCGTGCTGGTGGTCGACGAGAACAGGCAGGTCGCCACCCCTTTGACGTCGACCGGGCAGTTGGCGAACGGCTTCAGCGACGCGGGGAGCGTGTTGGACGTGGCGCCGGCGGGGCCGGGCCTGAATCCGACGAGGAGGCAGACGCTGATGAGCGGGAGGGTTGCGGCCAGCAACATCGCCCAGCGCGACCTCCGACTCGCCTTCCGACCGCCCGATGTGGACCGGTGACCATCATTCGTCCAGAGCATCGCTCATCCCCCTGTTCCCGGCTGCTAATTATCGGCGTACGCAGGTCAGTCCCCAACGACAACCGACGGGTTGCTTTTACCCGCCGGGCCCATCGGTCAAACATCGACGCCCAGGACTCGACGGAAGGATTTCGTCACCGTCAGAGCAGGGTGACCTGGTTGATCAGCCACCGTCCCCCTGACTTCACCAGGCTGATCTGCACCTGGCTCCGATCGGTGGTCGGCTTGCTCTGGGTGGCGTTGGCGATCTTCTGGGTGAGGAAGACCAGGGCCTCGGCCTGGGACGTCCCGGACGACACCAGCCCCGCGGACACCACGGTGGCACCGGCGGTGGCCTTGTACTTGGCCAGGGTGGCCTTGAGGGCGTCGCTCGACTCGGTGAAGCTGCGCCGGAATGAGGGCGTCGACTCGCCGGCCACGATGGCGAAGTTCCGGTCGAGATTGCGGTAGTCGTAGCTCGCCAGTTGGACGGCGTAGGTCCGGGCCGCGGTCAGTGCGCTCGTCCGCGCGCCGGCCTGGGCGTCCTGATTGGTCAACGCCAGCAGGCTCAGGACCAACGCCACGGTGAGAGCGGCGACGAGGAGGCATCCACCGGCGAGGGCGGTGTTCGAGCGCATCCATCGGCGCTTCGCCGATGGCGCCGTCGCCGGTTGGTCCGGTTCCCCTGCTTCCTCCGAGAGTCCGGCCTCGCGGTCAGGAGCCTCGGTGGCCGTGGTGACCGGCTCCTCGGTGCCTGGGGCCGATCGGTCCCCGATGCTCATCAGCCCGGGGTCCTCGTCTCCTTGGCCCACCCGTTGATCCTCCCGCTCGCCCGTCGTTCGGCCGGCAGCCTCGGCGGGGATGGCGACGATGGTGGACAGCATCGGGCCCGGCCCGTCCACCCGGCCGGGGGAGGCCGGAGCCAACCGGTCCTTGGTGGAACCGTTCGTCTTCGCCGCTTTCGCCTTGGCCTTCTTGGTCGCCTTCTTCGAGGAGTTTCCCCCCTTCAGAGGTTCGGCAGCCGTGGGCGGCGTGACAGCCACTCCGACCATGGTGGCGACCGACCCGTTGTTCGCTTGGTCGTCCGGTTTCACAGGGCACCCCCTTGATTGACCGACCCGCAGCCGGCGGCCGTCGTGTCGGGATGTTCGGAACGTCCGTCGGGACCGACGGTACGAGTGGTGATGGTGGCCAGCGGCAGCACCGGCGGAGGACTATCGAGCGGAGCGGGTGGGGAGGCGTCGGGATCATCCTCGCCCTCCACGGCATCGGCCATCTCGTCCATGCTGATCGGGCCCTCGGGCCGACCAGCCAGGAACTGCTCGATGACGGGGACCTTCGAGGACATCATCTCCTCTTTGGACCCGAAGCCGACCAACTTGCTGCGGAACAGCAGACCGAGATGGTGGGCGGTTCTCTTCACCGACTCGATGTTGTGGCTGATGATGAAGAAGGTCGCCCCGGTCTCGTCGTGCACACTGTTGATCAGGCCGTCGAGGTAGGCCACTCTGACCGGGTCGAGGCCCGAGTCCGGCTCGTCGAAGAAGAGGATCTGTGGCTCGAGGACCAGGGCCCGGGCCAGGCCTGCCCGCTTGCGCATACCCCCGGAGACCTCTCCGGGAAGTTTGTGGAGGTGATTGACCAGGCCGACGAGCTCGGACTTGGCCAGGACGATGTTCCGGATCTCCTTGTCCGTCTTGCTCGTGTGCTCGATCAGGGGGAAGGCAATGTTGTCGAAGAGATTCATGGAACCGAAGAGGGCTCCGTCCTGGAAGAGCACTCCGATCTTCCTCCGGATCCGCAGGACCTCCTTCTCGCGGACGCCGACGATGGGCTCACCGTCGATGTAGACCTGGCCGGTCTCGGGCCGCAGGAGCCCGATGATCACCTTGAGCAGTACCGACTTCCCGGTTCCCGAAGGTCCGAGGATGGCCGACGTTTCGCCCCTCGGCACATCGAAGGTGATGTCCTCGAGGACCATGTGGCTTCCGAACCGTTTGGAGACCCCCTGGATCGAGATGACGGCGTCGCCGACGGGCACGGTCTCGACCGCGGCTGCCGACTTCTTCTTCTTGGTGGTCACCGTCCCCATTGTGGCCAACTCCTGGTCTTGTGTCGTCCGGCTCCCGGGCGCCTCGGTTTCATGTCCATCAGAAGCCGCCCGGAGGGGGTCCGACGGGGAGGCCCAGGCTGACGACCGTCGTATTGGCAGTGAACTGCGCCCAACCCGGCTCGGCCGCGATCGGGTTGGTCCCCCCGTTCAGGTAGTAGTTGCCCGTGTCCTGCTGGTTGAAGACCGAATTCCAGCCACCGGCGTAGGTATTGAGGCTGTACGCCAGAAAGATGGAGCACGGGCTGCCGCTGGCACTCGGGAAGAAGGCGGGTATGCCGAAATCGTTGCTGGCCACTTTGCTGGTGGCGGAGGTCAGGGGGCCGGTCACAGGCGCCGGGGGGCTCTGGAGCGACCGCTCGTCGGTGTTGGGGGCGACCGGTGGTCCGGGTGCCGTGGCCGGCAGCGGGGTGGTCTGCGTCGAGAGCGTGACGGTGGCGGGGACGGTCTTGCAGGTGAAGGTGGTCGTCGAGGGCGGTGGCGGGACCTCGCTGACTGTGGTCACCGCGGCCGTCTTCACCGAGAGATCGAGCGCGCCATCGGGTTCGACCCCGCTGACGGAGAGGGTGGTGGTTCCGGAGGGGGCCAGACTCACCACGTAGGGAAAGCAGGCGAAGGTCGGCGTCGAGTAGTTGCTGCAGGTGACGCCTTCGGGGTGATAGCTCCCGAGGGCGGGTGGGGGTACGAAGCTGGCCGGCGACGGGCCGTACTGGGCCTGGATCTGGATGCATTGGCCGGCCGGCCAGGAGGCAGAAAGGCAGCTGGCGCCTCCGTTGTCGCAGAACACGACGTCCTGCGGGGGGATCTCGGCCGTCAGACTCGGAAGTTGGAGCAAGCCCGTCACCCATCCGGTGATATCGAAGATCTTCGACCCCCACGGGTCGAGAGCGAATTTCCTCTTGCCCACCGTCCAGGCGAGATGGTTGGCGCTCCACTGGTTGTAGCCGGCCAGCACCTGGCCGTCGGTGATGGCGGCCAGGAAGGGAACGCCGTACGGACGACCGGGCGGATTGGTGGCGGTGGGAACCGGTGGCGGGGCGCAGGCCGGCATACCCGGAGCGGTGGTCGACGCCGTCAACCGGCCGGCGGTCGCCGTCCGCATGAGGTCGGCCAGAACGGCCTTGACCCGGGACGGCTCGGGTGATCGGTGCGATGGTACGGAATGGATCGTCGCGGGACCGGCCCGACGGGCCGGTGCGGCCTGCGTTCCCGACGATGCCAGCCCTATCCCGGCGGGGACGGCGACGGCCACGACCGCCAGAGCCAACGCGGCCCACCACAGGCCCGCCCTTCGCTTCATCGGGCCCGCTTCATCGCCGCGGTGCGGCTGTCCGTGTCGCGCCCCACGGGTGGACGGTGCGCTGGGCACCGCCCACCCGTGGTACGACGATTCGCGTGTCGCGAGCGCATCAACGGTGCTCGGATCACGCGACCCGTGGAGGATTTACCACGGAGGTGCTCCGGGAGCCGGGCTCAGCACGACGGTGGCCGTTGTCTTCGCCGTGGTGCTGGTGCACCCGGTCCCCTTGGTCGGGATGGAAGCGTTGGTGACCGTGTCGGTGTTCTTGTCGTTGTAGACGCCGGTCACCTTCACTGCTGCGGTCGGAGCCGCGGTGATGGTGCACGAGGACAGGATGCTCGACTTGAACGTGGCTCCTGCCTTCGGGACGTTGAGCGTCATCGTCGTCTTCGTGAACGAGACCGACCAGGTCCCTGTGGTCTTGATGGTGTCCGTCCCACCCGACGAGTCCTTACATCCGGTGATGGCCGGTGGAGCCGAAGCCTTCATGGTGGAGGACGCCGGGCTCGGGACCTTGCCCTTGATCACGAAGCTGGTGCAGGTGACCGTGATCGGGACCGAATCGATGTCCCCCTTGAAGACCATGTGGGTTCCGGTCTTCAGTTTCCCGGTGACGACCGTTCCCGCGGGCAAGGATGCATAGGCAGCCGTGGCGACGCCGAATAGGAGCGCCGCCGTCCCCACGAGGACGACGATTGTCTTGGTCAGTTTTGACATGGTTGGGCCTCCTTCGTTTGGATCGTTTCTGGGTGTTCTCATCAGGTGTGACATGGTGGGGTGATCCTCCTTTTGTTGGTTGTCTGTTGGTCGTGCGATCTCGTGCGGTCTTTGGCCTCGGGGCGTGGTCTAGGGCCCCGGTTGGTAGAGCGAAGCCACCACCGGCAACGTGGCGCTGCTGGTTCCCGCCGACGGCGGCACGCCGGCGATCTGCTCGACGTTGGCGGCCACCGGGGCCGGGCAGGTGGGCGAGGGCTGCACCGTGGGTGGGCCCACGCCAGTGCTCTTCAGGGTGGCGGCGGTGGCGGTGAGCGGTCCGGTCACCGCACCGGTCAGCGGGATGCTCACCGCGATGTTGCACGACACCCCGAACAACGGCGCGGTGGTCCCGCTCACGTGGGCGTCGAAAGCGACGGCCAGCCCGTTCTGGGATGACGTGCAACTGAAACCGCCGGTGATGGTTCCCGGGTTGGCGACGAACCCGATGGTCGGGGTCATCTTCGGCACCAGCGTGAGCACCGCCGACAGCGGGCCACCGAACCGCTGGCCGTCCGGCGGCGAGTTGACGCTCCCCGTGGCCCCGCAGGGCGGCGTCCCGGTGACCAGGGTGACGATTCCGCAGAACTTGGCGTTGATGCCGGAAACGGTGACCGACCCGGTGTTCAGCGCCCCGTCGGTGGCCGTTCCCACCAGCCCCAGCTCGTAGGGAGCGATCGGAGGCCCGACCGGATTGGGCATGCAGTCGGCGGGAAGGTCGGAGGAGACCAACCTGACCCGCTTCGACGCCTCGGTCCCCGCCGATGCGGTGCCGGGGGGCCTGATGCTCGACGTCAGCGACCGGGCCAGGGCCCGTTGCCCCGTGCCCACCCCCTGACCCCGCCACACGAAGAGGGATCCGACGGCCACGAGAATCACGGCACCCACGCAGACCGCGGTCCGTGCGTGCCGTCGCGATCTGGCCCGGCTTCCCAGGCGTGCCCTCTCGGGCTCTGTCTGCACCCTCCCCCCTTCCGGCCCCTCTTCTTTCGACACGCTGTTGGCAGCTGCCGAACAAACGTCTGAGTTGCGTATACCCGGCCCGGTGGAGTCCAAAACCTCAGCCCGGGGTGCGGGTGGATCAGTGCTGATCGGGCTCAGCCACCCGAGAAGGTCGGACTGCTGTTGGCGCCGCGCGGGAGCAGGCCCGGCGCCGAGCTGGTGCACGTATTGGTCAGGTTCGGGCTGGCCACCGCTTGGGTCGGCCCGGGGATCAGGCTTCCCGGGATGTAGGCGCACACCGGGTCGGCGGTGTTGAAGTCGAGCTCCCCGTGCACGTGTCCGCCTCCCACCACCGAGGCCAGGTCACCGGAGACGACGGGGAGGAGCTCGAAGACGGCTTGGACGTCCTGGTCGTGCTCGTCGGACACCTGGGCGTCGGTGGCCAGGCTCGAGATGAGGGCGCTGATGTGGGCGTTGTCGGCGGCCAGGAAGGGGTTCAGCTGTTGCTCGGCGGACTGGCTGGTGCGGATCAGTGCCCGGACGTCGCCGTCCGAGTGGCGCAACTGACCGGTCAACGAAGCCAGGCCCTGGGAGAAGGTGGCCAGATCGCCGTCGGTCGCCTCCAGCGTCTGCAGGTCGGCCTGACCGTCGACGACCAGGTTCACGGTCTCCGGTTGGGCGGCGATCAGCGCGTTGGACAGACGCTGGCCGGTCACGATGATCGTCTGCAGATCCGGTCCGGTGCCGACGAAGGCGCTGGCCAAGAAGTTCTCGTCGGTGACCAGATCTTGTGGGTTGACGCTCTGGAGCATGGTGTTCAGGTCCACCAGTGCATTACCGATCGGTGTGGGCAGGGACACCCGGTCGGCGGGGATGACGGTACCGGGGTGCAGGTCGGGTCCCGCGTCGGTGACCGGCTGCAGGTCGAGGTACTGCTCGCCCAGCGCCGACAGCTCCTTGACCAGGACCGGTCCGTTGTCGGGAATGTGCTCGCCCGCCCGTATCGCCAATTTGACGGCCACGTCCCGCGGGTCGAGGTCGAGCGCCGTGACCGTCCCCACCTGCACCCCCCGGTAGGTCACGTCCGCGCCCGTGTACAGACCGCCGGCGCTCGGCACCAGGACGGTCACCGGGAACGGCTGGGACGTGACGTGGTACTGCATGACGTCGAAGGCGATGTAGTAGATGCCGACGACGATGACGATGGCCAGGGCGATCATTCGTGGCAGGAGGTTCTGCTTCATGGATCCTCGGTCACGACAGACTCGCGGTCAGGAGACCGGACACGGCCTGGCCTCCCTGCAACGGCGGGGACCCGGAAGGCGTTGCCGTCCGGGTGTCGGTCATCTCCGCGCCCAGTGGGGTCGGCTCGAAGCCCCCGGGAGGCAGGAGCACGTTGACGATGGCATTCACCTGCAGGTAGTCACCGGGGGCGATCTTGGGGGTCTCGGCCTCGAAGCTGGCCACCGCCTTCAGGTCGGGGGCGAGCTGCGCCGAGACCGAGTTGAGCTGCTGCACGACCGGCAGCAGGTCGTGCGCGTCGTTGACGGCGTTCTGCCCGCTCTCCTGGGCGATCCGGGTGCCGACCGCGCCCAGGGTGGACAGCTGGGTCAGCAACCCGGAGATCTGCCGGTTCTCGCTGGCCAGCACGCCGACGGCCGGGGCCAGGGAGTCGATGCCGTTGGCGATGGTCGGCGCCCCGCCGTTCAGTTTGCCGCTCAGGTTCGAGATGGAGGCCAGGGCGTCGTCGATGGCGGCTCGGCCGCCGGCGAGGGAGCTCACACCGTCGTCGATGGTGGTCAGGAAGGAGCGGATCGGCGTCTGGTTTCCGTTGAAGGTGTCGTTCAGCTGCCCGATGATGGTTTGCAGCTGGTTGATCCCCCCGCCGTTGAGGACCAGCGAGAGGGCCCCGAAGGTGTCCTCGACGCTGGGGGCGGTGCTGGTCGAACTGTCGGGTATGTGGGCTCCCGGGGCCAGGAACCGACTGCTGTCGTCGGCGGTGGTGGCCGGCGGGGTCGACGGGGGCTGGAGGAGGATGTACTCGTCGCCCAGCGGATCGTCGAAGCGGACCTGGGCGATCGTCCCTACCGGCAGCCGGACCGACGTCTTGATGTCCAGGGTCAAGTCGGCCTGGTAGTCGCGGGTGGATATCGATCCCACCTGCCCGACGACTTGTGCCCCCACCCGGACCTGGGCCTGATCGGGCAGATTGAGGACGTTGGCGAACACGGCGTAGACGGGATAGGTGGGCGCGTCGAGGCCGCTGACCTTGGGGAGGGACTGCAGGCTGGCACAGCTGCTCATGGCGACGGCGCCGACCAGCGCCAGCGCCACGCCGGCCGATCGCCAGGCCCGGCGTCCGGTCCGGACCCGCCCGACGTGGGGCTCGCCCCGCCCGGCGTGGGTGGTGGGGGCGGCCCTCAGGAGGGCGGTGAGGCCGAACCTCATGGCTGACCTCCCACCAACGCACCGAGTGACAGGTTGGGCCCCGCCGAGGCACCCGGAGGGGTGGGGAGTCCGGCCAGCAGGCCGTTCACCCCGCAGTCGAGGTCGACGGCCGGGTCCTTGTCCTGGGATCGGTCGATCGAGAGGAGCAGGAGTCGGAGCAGCGGGTTGCCGCACACCGACTGGGAGTAGCCGGCCGAGTCACCGGTGGCGTCGAATCGGGCCCGCAACGCCGTGCCCCCCGCCGCGTTCGGATCGACGGCCTGGGAGATGTTGCCGAGCGCGATGGGCAGCGCCTGGAGGGCCTGGGCCAGCGCCTGCTGTTTGGCGGCCACGGCACCGGCGAAGGCGTCGAGATTGGTGACGCTGCTCCCGAGGGCGGTGGAGTTGGTCGCCGTGAACTGGGCCAGCGCCCCGAGCGCCTTCTGGAGGTTGGCCAGGGTGGAACCGATGTCGCTGTCGTCTCCGGCCAGGTCGGTGCTCACCGCGGCCAGGTTGTTGGCGAACGCCTGGTAGGTGCCCGTGTACCGGGAGGCGACGTGGCTCAGGTTTCCCAGGTTGTCGAAGAGCGCGGTCAGCTGGGGGCTCTTGGACGAGAGAGCGTTCAGGGCCTGGCCGAGCGACGTCAGGGTCGAGTGCAGGGCGGTGCCGTTGCCGCCGAAGGCGTGGGCGGAACTGGCGACGAATGCGGACAAGGCACCGTGGGCGTTGGCGCCGTTGGGCCCGAGGGCTTTGGCCAGCTGGTCGAGGCTGTCGACGATCTCGTCGACGGAGATGGGCACCGCCGTGCGCGACAGGGGGATGACGGCATTGTCCGCCATCCGGGGTCCCCCGCTGTACCCGGGGTTGAGTTGCACGAACCGGTCGTTGACCACCTCGGAAGCCATGATCATCGCCTCGGCATGGGCCGGGACGGGCGTGGAACTGGGCACCTGCATGGTCACCGTCACGTAGGTGGGCCCGGGCGTGATCCTGGTGACGCTGCCGACCGGCATGCCGAGGACGTCGACCGCGTTGCCGGTGAAGAGGCCGGGGGCGGTGGCGAAGCGGGCCGAGATCGTCATGGTGGAGGGTCCGGTGACCACCAGGACGACGAGGCCGGCGACGACCAGGGCCACCAGCGCCGCGGTCACCACCGTCACGATCTTGCGGAGCGGGAGCCGGCGGAGGAACGAGGGCCGTCTGGCAATCCCCAGCCCGTAGATGCCCGGGGTCATGGCCGGCACCCCACTTGAGGGTTGCGGCTCGGTTCGGCCCCGGGCGCCGAGCACTGGACCGAGAGGTTGTCGGGAATGAGCATGGTGGGTACCGACACGTCGACGAAGGCCCCCGAGCCGCTGGCGTTGGCCGAGTACCGGCTGAAGGCGGCGAGGACGGGGAGCGCCTGTCCGAAGTCGTTGCTGTCCTTGGCCAGCACCGCCGACACCGACTGGAGGTTCTGAAGCAGCGTGGTCAGCGCCGGCCGGTTGACCGACAGGAGCGACGTGATCTGCGCGCTCAGCGCCCCGGTGGCCGTGAGGAGCTGGTTGATGGCCGCTCGCCGCTGCTGCAGGACGGACAGCACCAGGTCGCTCTGACCGAAGAGGTTGAAGAGCTGTTGGCTCCGCTGCGAGAGGACGCCGCTGAGCTTTGCCCCCTGCGAGACGATCGTGGCCAGGGCCGGCCCCTCGTTGCCGATCACCCGCGAGATGTCGGCGAGACCCTGGAAGGCGCTGGTCGTCGCCTTGAGATTTGTTCCGTTGAAGTCTGCGCTCCCGACCCCGAGCGCCTTCTCGAGCTGGGGGATGTTGTACTGGCGGATCTCGGATCCGAGTCCCGACAGCGCCGTCACCAGGTTGTAGGGAACGCTGGTCCGGGACAGCGGGATCGGACCCTGGAGGGAGCCGGAGCCCGACGGCGAGACCTGCAGGTACTCGGTGCCGACGGGGCTGAGGACCTCGGCGGCCGCCGAGGAGCCCGACCCCAGGGTGGTACCCGACGCGGTGAAGGTGATCCGCACCTGGTCCCCTTCGAGAGCCATGGCGGTGATGGATCCCACCTTCACGCCGTCGACGGTGACGACGTCCCCGGTCTGGAGACCCCCGGCATTGACGAAATCGGCCTGGTAGGTGGCGTTGTCGTGGATGAGCGGAAGGCTCGGGAAGTTCAGCGCTCCCACCACGAGGACGGTGACGACCACGACCCCCACCAGACCGGTCAGGGCTCGGTCGCGCTCGCGGAAGCGTTTCACGAGCAGCTCGCCGTGTGGTCGGCCTGGTCACCGATCGGTCCCGAGGGCAGTTTGACCGGATTCGGGTAGAGGTTGGTGGGGCTCACGCCGGGAACGAGCGACACGTCCAGCTGACCGGAGACGTTGATGGTGAGGTTGCACAGGTAGACGTTGATCCAGCTGCCGGAGCTCTGGATCTTGGTGAGGGTGCCGACCAGGCCGGGGAACCCCTGGAGGACGCCGTCGAGCCCTTGCTGGTTGGCGGACAACGACTGGACGGCACCGTTGAGGGTCTGGATGTCCTGGTTGAGGGTGGGCTGGGCCTCGTTGAGCAGGCCGCTGGTGGTGCTCTCCGCCGTGGCCAGGTTGTCGATGGCCGACCCGAGCTGGGTCCGCGACCCGGCCAGACCCGTCATCAACGAGTCGAAATTACCGATGAGCTGACCCAGCTGGGTGTCGTGGACCCCGACCGTGTCGAGCAGCTTGGACAGGCTGGTGAGGAGGGTGTCGATCACCTGCTGCCGGTCGGCCAGGTTGTTGGTCAATGTCGCCGTCTGGGCCACGATGTTGGAGACGGTCCCCGACTCGCCCTGGAATACGTCGATGATCGATCCGGCCAGCTGGTTCACCTGGCCCGGCGAAAGGGCGGAGAACAGAGGCTGGAAGCCGTCGAACACTGCCGTCAGATTGATGGCCGGCGTGGTGTGGGCGAGGGGGATGACTCCTCCGGGCGGGAGGGGCTTGCCGCCGTTGGCACCGGGGAGGATGGCGAGGAACCGCTGGCCCAGCAGGTTTTCGAAGTGGATGGCGGCCAACGTGGTCGTGGTCAGGTGCTGCGAGGTGTCGACGCTGAAGGAGACGTCGGCGTGGTTCTGCTGCAAGGTCACCGCGCTGACCTTCCCGACCTCGACACCGGCGATCCGGACCGTGTCACCGGCCTGCAGCTCCGAGGCGTTGGAGAACTGGGCCACGTACCCGGTTGCGGCCTGGGTGTTCACGTCGAGCAGTGTCGAGATGACGATCGAGGTGAGGATGACCGACACGACGGCGAAGACGACGACCTTGACCACGGTGCCGGTGAGCCCCGGATGGCGGTGGTGTGATCTCATGATCGGGTCACCAGGCCCTCGAGGACGGGCGAGAGCAACAGCGTCGAGACGGCGGGCGAGGAGGGGGGCGCACCGCTCACCGCCGCCACGATCTGCGAGATGGCCCGGCTCTGGGCCGGTTCGGCCACCACCGGGGTCGGCGCCGGCGTCGTCGACAACAAGCCGACGGACGGCGACCGGGCCTCGTCGGTGGTCATGGTCCCGGCCGAGGTGTAGGTGGGCGGGTTCACGAAACCCGGCCCCAGCCCGGCCGAGAGGTAGGCGGCGGCCTGGGGTCCACCGAGAACGGCCAGCCCGAGGTCGGCCGGATTGGCGACGACCTCGGTCTGGGACAGCTGCAGATAGGGGCCCGACGACTCGGCCGCCGTCCACGCATTGGCCCAGGCGTCGAGCCCGGAGAGGAGCTGGGAGATCTCCCGGGGGTTCTGGGAGATGGCGGTCAGGAAGGGTCCGGAGTCGGCGGACAGGACGTCGAAGGGCTGCTGGATGGCGGTCAGCAGCGAGGCCGTCTGGCCGGCCAGGACCTCGCCGCCATCGAGGGCCCGGCGGACGCCTGAGGCCTGGTCGTTGATCGTCCCGGCGGTGGTCGTCTGGTTGGCCAGGATCTGGAGGATGTCAGGGGTGGAGGCCGCGAACTGGTTGGCCACCGGAACCAGCGTGTTCAGGTTGGAGACGACGGTGGGCCACAGCGGCAGCATCTGTTGGAAGTAGGTGTTGGCCCGGACCAGATTGTGTCCCAGCGACGTTCCATTGCCCTGCAGGCCGCTGGCCAGGGCGGTCAGGGCGGCGTCGAGCTCGCCGGGCTGGAGCCTGATGAGCAGGTTGTCGAGGCTTCCGAGTGTGGCCTGCAAGGAGCCGGTCTGGCCGACGTACAGGGCGGAAATCGTGGCCCCGGGACGAAGTCGGGCCGCTCCCGGATTGGCCGGGGCGATCAGCTCGACATAGGGATCCCCGAAGAAGGAGACCGGGGTCTCGGTCGCCCGCACCCCGGCCGGGATGACGTGGAGCATCGAGCGTTGCATGTGCAGGGTCAGGACGACCAGCCCTCCGGGGGCGGACTTCCCCTGGCTGGCGACGGTACCGACGGTCACGTTGCGGTATTCGACCGGGGCGCCGAGGGCCACGGCGGTGGACGCCGCCGGCAGCTGCGCCTCCGCCACCGCGTAGGTGGAGAAGGCGCCACCGAACGACTCCAGCACGAAGACCACGACGGCAACCAGGAACGCCACCAGCACCAGTCCCAGCGCCACCAGATGGGTCGTCCAGCTGCGGGGATGCTCGGCGACTTCGGCGGCGATCGTGTCCTGCCCCGGAGCAGGGGGGGCGGCGAGGCTCAACCGGTCACCTTCAGCGGGACCGACACTCCCCAGAACAGGAGCGTCATCAACATGTCGGAGATGGCGATGGCCACGGTGCTGGTCCGGATGGCCCGCCCGGTGGCCCGGCCGACACCTTCGGGTCCACCGGACGCGGTCATCCCGTAGTAGCAGTGGATGATCGTGACGAGGATGGCGAAGACGACAACCTTCAGCACGGAGTAGATGACGTCGCGCCGGTTGAGGAAGAGGTAGAAGTAGTGCAGGTAGGTCCCGGTGCCCTGATGGGCGATGGTGAGTACGGCGAACTGGGTGGCCAGATAGGCACCGGACAGGGCCAACAGGTACAGCGGGACGACAGCGACCAGGGCGGCGAGGAGCCTGGTGGTGACCAGGTAGGGGAGCGAGGGTACCGACATGACCTCCAGGGCGTCGATCTCCTCGTTCACCCGCATGGCCCCGAGCTGGGCGGTGAACTTGCAGCCCATCTGGGCGGCCAACCCGTAGCCGGCGAGCAGCGGAGCCAACTCCCGGGTGTTGGCGAAGGCGGAGAGCAGGCCGGCCAGAGGGGCCAGGCCGATGATGTTGAGTCCCTGCAGGCCTTCGATCCCGAGCTGGACTCCGACCACCGAGGCCAGAAGGGCGGAGACGAAGATGGTGCTGGCGGCAATGGCCAGGATCCCCCCGCCGAAGGTCACCTCGGCGATCAGTCGCCACAGCTCCCGGCGGTGGTAACGCAGGACCGTGGGCACGGCGCGGATCATCTTGACGATGAAGACCAACAGCTCACCGAGCCACACGAACTGGTTGCGGACGCGGTATCCGACATTGACCGAGTGGAACGCCACCCAACCGGCCGCTGCTCCCATGGCCCGTCGCCCCGACGGCTTTCCGGCCAGCGGCAGACCGCTCATCGGGGTCCCACTAGAGGATCCTCGGGGGGACGATGGCCAGGAACACGTCGGTCACCAGGAGGTTGAGGATGAACAGGCCGATGCCGGTGATGACCACCGATCGATTGACGGCTTCGCCGACACCGGCCGGCCCCCTCTTGGCGTTCAAGCCCTGGTGGGAGGCCACGACGGCGGCGAGCAACCCGAAGAGGCCGGCTTTGAACATCGACTCGATGGCATCGGCCGGCTGGGCGAAGGCGCTGAACGAGTTGAGGAACCCGCCGGCGCTGGTGTGGAGGATGAACACGGCGGCCAGGTAGCCGCTCAGGATGCCGGCGAAGGCCACGACGCCGTTGAGCAACAGGGCCACGACCACGGTGGCCAGTACCCGGGGTGCCACCAGCCGTTCGATCGGATCCACGGCCATGACCCACATGGCCGAAATCTCGTCGCGCATGGTGCGTGATCCGAGGTCGGAGCAGATGGCGGAGCCACCCGCCCCGGACAGGATGATCGCCGTGATCACCGGCGCCGCCTCCCGGACGATGCCGATGGCATCCACCGCGCCGACGACGGTATTGGCGCCGATCTGGACGGCCAGCCCGCCCACCTCCAGCACCAGGACCAGGCCGAAGGGGATGGCGATCAGGATGGTGGGGAGAATCGTCACCGAGGCCAGGAACCAGCTCTGTTCGGCGAACTCCGACCACGAGAATCGACGGTGGACGATGGCGCTGGCCGTCGACCACACCGCGTCGCAGAGCATGGCGAAGATGTCGCCGAGGACACCCAGCGCGGCCACGACCTTGCCCCCCGCGTTCCGCATCCCCCCGATACCCCACCCGGACACGTCAGCGTCCCAAAGACCACGCTTGTCGTCTCCGACCACCCCCATGCCGCTGCCTTCGTCGAGACGCGGGGCCATGGTTTCCCCCCCTTTCTGAGCCGGGATTTACCCCCGGGGGGCCGCTCTTAAACCAGCAAGACTCCGAAGAGGAGAACGGTGACACGGCGAGATGGGCTCGCGGTGGGGGGTGATCGATGGTGCTCAGTACTCAACATGAATGACGACCGGGGACCGGGCGGTACCCACCAGTTGCCGCCCGGGACGGCGACGGCTCAGGCCACGGCCGCCTCGGCCGTCGGAGGTCCGAGGGGGTGGCCGAGTTCCTGAGATTCGGCTCGGCGAGGACGTGGCGTCGAGGGGACCGGGCCGGTCGACGTGGTCGGCAGGCTGAGCCTGAGAATCGTTCCCAGTGTCTGCCCGTACTGTCGGTAGAGAGGCCCGGTCGTATAGGGGAGGTCGTAGGTTTCGCACAGGGCCCGGACACGTTGGGCGATTTCGGGGTAGCGGTTGCTCGGGAGGTCGGGGAAGAGGTGGTGCTCGATCTGATAGCCCAAACTGCCGGCCATCACCTGCAGGAGCCGGCTTCCCTCGAAGTTGGCCGAACCGAGGAGCTGGCGCAGGTACCACTCGGCCTTGGTCTCGCCCTCGAGCTCCTCCTCGGTGAAGGTTTCGGCGCCGTCCGGGAAATGCCCGCAGAAGATGATCGTGTAGGACCACAGGTTGCGGGCCAGATTGGCCGTCACGTTGGCCGCCAGGGTGGTCACCACATTGGGACCGGACAACAGCGGGAAGACGATGTAGTCCTTGACCACCTGGCCACGCACCTTGCGCCATATCCCCTTGAGCTGGGACTTCAGCTCGTGCGGGTCCTTCCGGCGCTGGCGGATGGCCACGATGTCGAGATCGTGCAGGGCGACCCCCCATTCGAAGAGCAAGGCCAAGAGGGCGTTGTAGACGGGCTGTCCCAGATTGGCCGGATGCCACTTCTGGTCACTGGTCATCCGCAGGATGCCGTACCCCACATCATTGTCCTTGCCGATGACATTGGTGAAGGTGTGATGGACGAAGTTGTGCGAGTGCTTCCACTGATCCGCCGGGCAGGTGTTGTCCCACTCCCAGGTGCCCGAGTGGATCTCCGGATCGTTCATCCAGTCCCACTGCCCATGGAGGACGTTGTGTCCGATCTCCATGTTCTCGAGGATCTTCCCGGCGGCCAGCATGGTGGTCCCGACCACCCAGGCCGGAGGGAACCCGCTGGCCAACAGAGTCACCCGGGCAGCCACCATGAGCCGCCGTTGAATGGAGATCATCCGTTCGATGTAGGCGGCATCCTCGGCACCCAGGGACTCCTCGATATCGCGACGAATGGCGTCGAACTCCCGGCCGAGCGCTTCAACGTCGGCGTCACTGAGATGGGCAAATGTGGCGACGTCGGCAATAGCCATCTGTGTTCCTCCTTAGATCTCGAGTAGGCAATCACCGGCGGCGGCGGTGATGCAGGTCTGCACGTTGGTGTACGGGTGGTGCTCTACCCCGGTCCGCAGGTCCTTCACCACGCCCTCGTTCAACGGAACGATGCAGGAGTGGCAGATCCCCATGCGACAGCCGAACGGCATCTGGATGCCGACGGCCTCTCCGGCTTCGAGCAGGGTGGTGGCGCCGTCGACATCCGCCGTCTTTCCTGACGCGGCGAACGTGACCCGGCCGCCTTCGGCCGACGTGGTGCGTTCGGCGGAGAACCGCTCGAGGTGGAGCCGTTCTGAGAGTCCGGCCTCCTCCCAGTGGTTCTCCGCCGCGGCCAGCATCGGAGCGGGACCACAGACCCAGGCCTCGCGGGTCTTCCAATCGGGGCAGACGTCGGCCAGACGGCCGGCATCGAGGATGCCGTGCTGGTCGTCGAAGTTCTCGATCAGCCGGAGCCCACCGTGTCGCGCCGAAAGGGCGAGCCGCTCTCGGCGGTAGATAGCCGTGTCCATCGTCGGGGCGGAGTGGATGTGGACCACGTCGGGCATGGTGCCCCGGCAGTCCAGGGTGCGCAGCATGGACATCACCGGTGTGATGCCACTCCCCCCGGTCCAGAACAGGATTTTGGCCGGCGGGGGATCGGGCAGCACGAACTCGCCCTGGGGCAGGGCCAGGCGAACGATGGTGCCGGGCTCGAGACCGCGGACCAGGTGCTGCGAGAGAAAGCCTTCGGGCATGGCCTTGACGGTGATCGTCAGCTGGCCGCGGCGGCCTCTCGGCCGGCCGTCGGCCGGGGAGGAGCTGATGGAGTAGGAGCGCCAGTGCCACTTGCCGTCGAGATGCACGCCGATCCCGACGTACTGGCCCGCCTGGTAGTTGAAGTTCCAACCCCAGCCGGGCTTGATGGTCAGGGTGGCGGTGTCGCGGGTCTCAGGGACCACCTCGACGATCTCTCCCCGCAGCTCGCGGGCCGACCACAGTGGATTCACCAGATGGAGGTAGTCATCCGGCAGGAGTGGGGTGGTCATCCGGGTGATCGCGCTCCGGGCCAACTTGGCGGCACGGCCGGCGCGGGTGGCGCCGGCGTCGTTCGCCGATGGGTCGGACTCGGGATGGCTCCCCGGCCTGGGCAGGGTGGTAGGGACACGCATGGCGGCTCCGGGCGGTGAGTTGATATTTATATGTTACTACGAGTAACATATAACATGCAAGCCTGGTTCGTGCCAAGAGGTGGGCCAGACTGGCCGGTGACGGTGCTGTCCGGGAAGTCCACGGTCGAAAGGCTGCCGGTGGCGGCAGCCACGATCGAAACGCTGCCGACGGCGGCGTCGGACGGCGACATGTGATCGAGTTGAGGAGAGCGATGGGCAAGGGCATCACCACCACCGATCGGTCGAGCCGTCGGACCTCCGGTTCGTCGCGACGGGACGGCCGGAGCGAGCGCTGGAAGGCCCACCGGGAGACCCGGCGCCGGGAACTCATCGCCGCCGCCATGGCCGTGGTGTCCGAGCTCGGTGCCGATGTCGGAATGGACGACATCTCGAAGGCGTCGGGCATCGCCAAGCCGGTCTTCTACCGCTACTTCAAGGACAGGGGAGACCTGTTCCTCGAGGTGGGACGTACCGCGGCCGAACAGGTGGTGAACGAGACGACCATCGCCATTGACGCCGCGCCGTCGCCTCGGGCCAAGCTGGCGGCCGGCATCGATGCCTATGTCGGTGGCATCGAATCCCGTCCGGAGTTGTACCGGTTTGTCACCCGGCATCGGGATCTGGAGGACTACGTCACCATCGTCGGCCTCCACGCCACCGGCGTGATCGCCGACCTCATGGAGCAAGCCGGTGTCGAGTCCGGCGCCGCGGAGATCTGGGGCTTCGGCATCGTCGGGATGGTCCGTGCCGCCACCGACCGTTGGCTCGAACATCGCACCATGAGCCGCGCCGCCGTGGTCGGTCATCTCACCGACCTCATCTGGCCGGAACCGGCGGGTGTTTCCGCCGATCTCCTTGGCCCGTTGCGGGCTCAGGAGCAGGAACCTCGGCCCCGATGAGCTGTGCGCGGCGAGCGTCCCGGGTCGCCGGCGCACCGACCTGCGTGCGCCGGCGACCCGGGGTCGTTCGCTACTTGAAGACGCCGGTGTCGAAGGTCGAGGTGACCGTCTTGGCTTCACCCAGTCGGGCCAACCCGAAGAGATCCTCGATCGAGGCCAAGGAGGAGTAGTGGTTGAGGCTCTTGGTCACCACGGTCCCCGCGTTGATGAACGGGGAAAGGAGTACTGCACCCACCACGCCGCCCCCGGGACCGCTGATCCCATTGCCACCGCTATCGGCGGCCGGTCCCTTGGTCTCGCCACAGCAGGCCGTCGTGTCCAGCTTGGGCTCCTCGGCTTCGTCGAACGTGATCTCGATGAGGCCGTTGTCCTTGTAGGCGGCCGAGGCCTGGATGATCGGCACCCAGGTGCTGAGCCACTTGTTGATATCACCGACGGACGAGCCCCCGCCCTGACCGGCGCCGGTCGTGTTCTTGCAGGGATAGTCGTGACCGTCGTCGCACAGATTGGGGGTGATGAAGCTGAAGTTCGGGGTGGTGGTCACCGACTTGAGATCGGTGGCCAGACCGGTTGCCCCTTTCGGTGTGCCGGTCGGCATCTTTCCCGTCGTGCTCCCCATGGGGACCACATCCTTCTTGCACGTGGTGGTGTTGTCGATGATCGAGTGGAAGTACATGAAGGGATTGTGCCGGGTGGTGTACCCGTCGCTCTTCTCGGCGGCGGTGGTCGGGTCCTTGGCCCCCAACTTGGGATGGCCACAGGTGAGCCCACCGTCCCGTGTCGGATCGTTGCCCATGTCCTCCTGATAGCCCTTCCAGGTGAACCCCTTCGCCGTCAGCTGATTGGACAGTGTTGTCACCGCGGCGGGGAAGACGCACCCCTTGCCCTGCTGGATTCCGCCGGTCTGTCCGTCTCCGGACGGGAAGTTGGAAAACCCGGAGCCGAGACAGTCGAGCTGGTTGTCAGAGTTGGGCGGCTGACCGGAGATGAACGCGGCATAGTTGTCGTTGGAGTAGTGCCCGATCCCGTAGTACTTCTTGAGGAGCGCACCCTTGCTCGGCAAGGTCTTGGCCAGATAGGGGTCCTTGGTCGGTGATCCGAACGTGGCCGCGTAGCCGTTGTTCTCGAGCATGATCACGAACACGTGGCGGACCGCCGGCAGTGCTGACGGTCGAGCGGCACTCGGCTTGGACGCCGAGGCGAACGGTGCATACTGCACCAACAAGGTGCCCACTCCCAGGAGTGCCACCCCGGCGACGACCGCCCTCCGGCTCATCTTGCGCTTGTTCATTCAGGATCCCCTCTCGTGAGCAATGGCTGATCCGGACCGCACCACCGATTGCCCCATCCATCTTGGTCCCGACGAAGGTAGCAGGAAAGAGGCGCGCAGTTCCGGCCGCCGACGTGCGAGTCGGGATCGCACTTCACGATGCATCGGGTGGGGACCCGCTCGACGCTGGCGGTCTTCCCGGATCGGCTGAAGCCGGCGAGAAGCGTGGCCGCCCCAGCCAGATGGCCAGTATGGCGGCCAGCGCCGCGAATGCGGCCAGGATCAGCGCGGCGATAGCCAGGCCGTTGTCGGCGCTCGATGGTGCTGGGCTGCCGGTGGTGACCGCGGCCGGGGACGACACCGGACTGGCCGGCGCCGGTGATCCCTTACCGGGTGCCGTGAGCACCAGGGAGGGGGCCGGGTGCTCGGGGTCGGGCGCGGCCTTCGTCGGGACCTGGATCCAGTTCACGGTGGACCCGTCGCTGTAGAGCTGGACGGCCTTGAAGATGAGCAGCGACGTTCCCGTGGGCAGACCTTGAGCCAAGACGTTGAATTCGCCGAACTGCCCGACGGGAATGGACCCTCCGCTCCAGTCGATCTCCGACACGGTGGTCGTGAATGTCCCGTCATCGGTGGTGATCGGCTTGGGAAGCGTGGTCGAGTGCACGGCCACCGTCCACCCCGAACCGGCCTCCGGATTGAGGACCACGATGGGATGGGCCAGCGGGAACTGGATGCGCAGGCCGATCACACTGGCCGTCGACGACTCGTTGGGTACGCGGAAGGTCAAGATGGCGTCGTCGGTCCCCTGAGGAAGCGAGGATGGGCTCAGCGTGACGTGGGCTCCGGCGACACCGGCCCAGAGGGCGATGAGGCCGGCGACGACGAGGGCGGAGCAGCCGAGCTTGGTGCGCATGACGGGAAGCGATCTCCTCAATGGTGATGAACCGACACAGACAGTCACTGGACCTTGTCCACGAAGCTGACATCGGGCTGGCTGAACTCCGACACCTGGATCTGGAGGGTGATCTGCCAGGTTCCGACGATGGGAGGGTTCGGACTGTTGAGCAGTACGAACTGACCGACTCCGACCTTCTTCATGTCGGTCTCGATGGGCCCGACGTTCTCCGCCGGCAGGTTCAGGTACAGCGACACACTCTCCGCCATGTCGGTCGGTTTGCCGTTCTGCCCGGTGAACTGCACGGTGATGTTGTTCACCAGCGCCTGATTGGGGGTGATCCGGAAGGTGAGATGACCGCCGTCGAAGGGCACCGTGCGGGCCAACGGCACCGGCTGGGCCGGTGTGGCGCCGTTGGCCGGAACCCCGTTGGCCAGGACGGCGGTGACCCCCAGGATGGCGACGGCAGCGATGGCTTCCAGCCGGACGGTGGCCAGGAGGCGCCGCCAGCCGGCGGCCAGGCTGTCCCGGGTCGAAACGGGAGGCCGCCGAGGACAACCACGGGACCAGAAACAACCGGTTGTAGGCGGCGACGATGATCAGCAGGCCGACCAGTGCGATCTTGACCAACAAGATCTGGCCGTAGCCCGACTCGAAGAGGTTGGCCACCGAGCCGACCTCGGCGATGGCCAACATGGTTCCCGCCACCAGCACCAGGGCAATCGAGACCCCGGCCATGGTCGAGAACCGCTCGACCAGCCCGATGGTGCCGGCGAGAACACTGTCATCGTGATTTCCGTGACCGGCGCCCGTCGACCGCGGCGGCCGCTCCAACACCGCGGTGATTCCTCCCTGCGACGTCGCCGCTCGGCGGGTGACCGCCACATCGGAGACGACGGCGACCGGATCGGTTCGACCCATCTCTCCCGCCCGGCGTGCCGTCCCGACCCGGTCGTGCATCACCACCACCAGGCCGATGAGTCCGCCGAACCACATGGCGGCAAAGACGGCATGGACCACATCGGCCGGCGTCGACAGCCAGCGTTCGGGAGAGACAAGGGCGTGGCCGAAGGCCACGAAACCACCGGCGGAGACCAGCAGACCGTAGAAGGCCGTGGCCTGGCGGGCGGTCTGATCCCGCAATCGCAGTGACGCCGCACAGGCAGCCAGCCCCGCCAGCTGGAGGAGGCACTGCAGCCCGAACTTTCCTCCCACCGCCTGGTCGTCGACACTCCAGTGGGAGAGCGCCCCGATCCCTCCGCCGGCCAGGTCGGCCTGGGCGCCGGCGGTGACGATCATGCCGACGATGCCGATGCCCATGGCCACCATGCACCAGCGGGTGAGCCGTCGCCGTTCCGACCCGCCGGGAAACAGAAAGGCCAGGAAGAAGGCCAAGCCGCCGGCGGCGAGAACGCCGACGTAGGTCAGGAACTGGCCGCCGCGGTCATACCAGGTGGCGGCCGACGTGGGTGTTCTGGTCAACGATCCGATCGAACCGGGCCGGGCGTTCCCGACCAGAAAGACGATTCCCCCACTGACGATGTGGCCGTCGACCGAGGTCACGGTGTAGTTGGCCACATACGCTCCGCTCGGGAGGGCGGGTGAGAGCGTCGCCTGCAGGGTGTCGGGAGCGGGGTGGGTGGAGCCCCCCTCGTCCACGTCCTGGCCGCTCGAGTCCAGAACGACCACTCCGCCGTCATCGGGTTTCACCGGTTGATCGAAGGTGATGGTGACCGCTCTCGGCGGATGGGCCAGTCGCTGCCCTTGGGCGGGGGAGCTGGACACCACGGCGGCGTGGGCGCCCGCAGGAACGGCCCACAGCAACAGGCCAACCGGGGTCAGGCAAACTCCGAGGACGACCCGCCGAATTCGTATGCGGCCGAGGTTCGGTCGCCGACGATCTGGAGCTGTCAATGGGTCACTGTTGACGGATACAGGCGCCGATGGCGTCGACCAGGTCGGTGTTGCCCGGGCAGTAGACGTGGAGGTTGTCGTGGGAGAACACGCCCTGGGGGCTCTCCCAACCCGGCACCACCCATGCATGCACCATCCACACCGTCTTCTTCATGAAGACACCGTGGACGTCAGAGCATTCCTGCGGGGTGACGTTCTGATCGGCGGCGAACGGGACGGCGATCTTGCCCGCCGTGAACTGCACGCAGACGTTGGAGTGGCGGTGCCAATGATCGTTGGGCCCGATGAAGCCGGCCGGCGGCTGGGCGGTGAGGGACTCGTACATGACCCCCACCACCGGTGCGTTGTTCGCCGTGCTGGCATAGATCCACGACGCCGGTTTGGACGGATCGAAGGTGCCGTCCAGTGAGGTGAGATCGCTGGCCCCGATCACCTGATAGTGGGCGCCCACCCCGGGGGCCATCCCACCGGCGAGAATCATGCCCGCCGCCTTGGCCGAGGCCACGGTCGGGAATTTCTCCGCCGCTTGGAGCGCCTGCGAAAGCTGCCCGGTCATGACGGCCTGGTCGGCGGGACCGAGCGGAACAAAGGGCTTGAGCTCCTTCTGTTCCGAGGAATTGCCGGCCAGAATCTGCTGGAACAGCTTCGAGTTCTCGCCCGGCACCTCGACGGTGGTCTTCTGGGCCAGGGCCGCCGAGGCCGACGCAAACGACTGCGGGGGCGGCGCCGTCGGGGCATGGGCGGCGGACGTGTTGGGGGCCACAAGGAGGGCGGTGGTGGTGGCGATGACCACCCCGACCGGAATCACGGAGGCGAGCACCAGCGTCGACGACGACCAACCGCCCCCCCATGATCCATTGATCAATAGGGCCAGGCTGGTGGCCAGGGCGGCCACGGCCAGTCCGACACCGACCCACATGACCGAGTGGGGTACCGATGACACCGTGTGCATGCTCAGCCAGAGCCCGATGCTGAGCAGGCTGGTTGCCGCGGCAAGACCCACGACCGGCCGGACGGCCCGCGCCACACAGGCGACCCCGAGGCCGATCTCCACCCAGGCGACGGCAATCGCCACTCCGGCGCGCCACCCCGAGAGGTGACTGACATTGGCCATGAGCAACACGGCATTGCTGCCCAGCAGGATGGCCACGAAGACCTGAATCGGGCCGAGGCGGTGTTGACCCGATCGAGACGCCGGTTCCGATAACCACGAAGGAACCGGCTCTTCCTCCGTCCCGCCGCCAGCCTGACCGTGGACGCGATCGATCACATCAGTCATACGTCCCCCTCCCCGAACTCGGTCTGAGTTGACAGCGAGCCTAGGCACGCCCCACCAGGGCGTCAATAGAACGGCTGGGCTCCGGAATCTCGAGGCTCACATCGGATGGTCGACGTGTTCGCCGAGCGCCGGGAGCGAGGAGTCGCACCGCTATCGTCGACACTGATGTTGTTCCTCCCCGAAGCCAGCGGTCCCCGCCATCCGGTGTCTGCCACTATCGAACGGCGGCCCGGCTCGGTCCGTCGGACGTCCTCCATCGACACGGCGCGACCGGACGGATTCCGAGGTGATCTGGTGGTCACGGCCCGGGGGCGCGACATCCGGACGACCTCGGACGCCACCTCGGTGGTGATCGACCAGGTCGATCTTTCGCTGCGGGTCGACAGCTCGAACTGGCAGGTTCTCTCGATCGCCTCGTCTCCGACGCTCGCCGGCCTCGAACAGCTGGTCGGGGCGCGGTCGGACCCGGGTTCCGGGCCCGGGTCAATGCGGCGTGCCCCGGTGAGCGCGAGGCGGGCACCCTGCTCCATCTGTTGTTGGACGACCTGCCGGGGGCCGTCCTGGTCTCGGGTTACTCGGCGCAGCGGTCCGGCGCCCTCGACCGCCCGCCACCGCGGGCCGGGGGCGATGCCGGGGACTCGTCGGGCCTGGCCCGGATGTTGGCCTCCCAGGACGACCTCTGCGCCGGGTGGGCCCACGACGCCACCCTGATGGTGACCGTCCGCTCGAAGGGCGAGATCCCGGTATCGACGGGACCGCCGGCCCCGGCGCTCGAGCGGCAGGATGATCCGCTGGCCTGGCACGATCTGTCGCCGCTTCCTCCCCACGCCATGCGCCGTCGCCGCCGGCTCGACGTGGTCGGCCCCGGCGGCCCCGGGGAGGCGCACCGCTTCGACGCCCACTTCCGGGACAGCCACATGGACCAGGATGGAGCCGAGTGGGTCATCCACGAGTACTCGGCCGTCGGCGGATTCGACCCCGTCGCCGGCCTGGTCCTCGACATCTCGGCTGAGGCCCGCGTGCTCCCGTGGATGGAGTGCCCAGGGGCGGTGGCCAGCGCCGAGCGGTTGTCGGGCATGCCCATCGCCGAGCTCCGGACCCGGGTTCGGCGGGAGTTCACCGGAACCTCCACCTGCACCCACCTCAACGACACCCTCCGGTCGCTCGGTGACCTGGAGGTCCTCGTCGGGCAGCTGTCCGACTGACGGCTGCGGGCGGGGGATCGTGTGACGCGGGGGTTTCGTGCGTTGGCCGCCAGGGCCGGTTTCGACGCCGTCGTGGGGTTGCCCACCTCGGACTGAGGCGCTCGCACCCGGGCGCCGGCCACGCCTGGCATGCTCGCTCGGCGGAACCACGGCCGACTCGGCATACTGGTGGTGCAGCTGCATACCTACCTGGATGTCGGGGGCGGCAAATGGCAAGAACTGAGCCGGTTGGTGACTGGACCTCGGATTTCGACGTCCTCGATGAGTCGTATGTGCTCGATCCCTTCCCCCGCTGGGACGAGTTGCGCCAAACGTGCCCGATCGCCCGGACCGACCGTCGGGGACGGGCCTGGCTTCCGACCACCTACGCCGACGTCACCGGCATGGCCAGGGACATCGAACATTTCAGCTCCGCCAACACCAGTGTCATCGACGCACTGGAAGAACCCGAAACTCCCATCCTCACCTACGGCCTCCCCCCGATCACCTCCGATCCACCGCTGCACACCTGGACACGCCGGCTGCTCCTGCCGTGGTTCTCGCACGCCCGGGTGGAGTCCTACGAGCCCATGACGAGGGCTTTGTGCCGATCGCTGATCGACACGCACCTGATCGCCGGCCGGGCCGACGCCGCCTCGGGCTATGCCCAGCAGATTCCGGTACGGGTGATCGGCTCGATCCTCGGCATCCCCGAGGAGCTGTCCGACAAATTCACCGGGTGGGTCCGGGACGCCCTGGAGTTCGCCGACGACCCCGACCGGGTCCAGCGGGGGATGTTCGGCATCGGGTACTACCTCTGGGACCGGATCAACGAGCGACGCGACTCCGACGGGGACGACCTGCTGACCTACCTCCTGCATACCGACGTGGACGGCGATCCGGTCGATGACATGGTCATCCTGGGCATGGCCATGCTGACCGCGATCGCCGGTATCGACACCACCTGGAGTGCGATCGGCGCCTCGCTCTGGCACCTGGCCACCCACGACGACGACAGGGATCGGCTCGTCGCCGATCCCTCGCTGATGGATACGGCGGTCGAAGAGCTTCTCCGGGCCTATTCGCCGGTGACCATGGCCCGCCTGGTGGCCAAGGACATCGACGTCAACGGATGTCCGATGAAGCAGGGCGACAAGCTCCTGCTCAACTTCCCGGCGGCCAACCGGGACCCCGCGGTCTTCCCGAGAGCCGACGAGGTGCTCCTCGATCGCGAGCACAACCGACACGTGGCCTTCGGCACGGGTATCCACCGATGTGCCGGATCCAATCTGGCCCGGATGGAATTGCGGGTCGCCCTCGAGGAGTGGCTGGCCCGGGTGCCGGTCTTCCATCTGGCCGACGGGGCCGACGTGCTGTGGGCCGGGGGACAGGTCAGGGGCCCGCGCCAACTCGAGGTGGTCTTCGACTGAGGATCGGAGACCGTTCGAGCGGGGCGGTACTCTTGGGCCGCGGGTGTTCGCAACGCGAAGGGTGGAGGCCATGCCGTACGCCACAGGTCGGATCATCCACGACGCCGACGCACACATCATGGAGACCCCCACCTGGCTCCGGGACCACGCCGAGGCCCGCTACCGTGATGCCCTGCCCGTCCTGACCTACGCCGGCGGCAACGAGTTGCGCCAGACCGGGAGTCCCGCCGAGCAGCGGGCGGATCTGCTGGCCACCTTCGACCGCCTGCGGGAGCGCCACGCCTCCACCGAGTACCGGGCCGTCGAGGACGCCGAGATCATGGCGCGCAAGAACTTCGCCGCCACCGGCTCGTTCATCGCCGAGGACCGGCCCCGGGCCCTCGATCTCCTGGGCTTCCGAAGTCAGCTGCTGTTCAACACCTTCCACAACGGTCGCCTGCACGACCTCGAGCACGGCGGCGACCTCGACCTGGCCTACGCCGCCGCCCGGGCCCACAACCGGGGCATGCTCGAGTTCTGCTCGGTCGACCGCCGCCTCCTCCCTGCCTGCTACGTGCCCCTGGCCGACCCGGCCCGGGCCGTCGAGATCACCGAGCAGGCCCTGGCCGACGGCGCCGCCGCGCTGCTGGTGGCCTCGGGGTGCCCTCCTGCGTACTCGCCCAGCCACACCGATCTGTTCGGCGTGTGGGCCCGGGCCGAGGAGGCGGGGGTGCCCGTCGTCCTCCACGTCGGCGGGACCGGGGATCTGCTCGATCCCCACTACTTCGTGAACGGGCTCCCCGTACCTCCCGACTTCCACGGGGGCGACGAGAACTTCCGCTCGGTCGACTACATGGCCATCCCCGGACCGCCGGCCCAGACGCTGGTCACCCTCATCTTCGACGGTGTGCTCCAGCGGTTCCCGCAGTTGCGGATCGGCGTCATCGAGCAGGGGGCGATCTGGGTGCCCTCATGGCTGCGCCAGATGGAGTCGGCCTTCGAGGCCTTCGCCCGCCACGAGGACCGGCTCCGTGCCCTCGACCTGCGGCCCTCCGAGTACGTCCACCGACAGATCCGGTTCACCCCCTATCCCACCGAGGACGTGGGTTGGATCATCGACCAGGACGGAGCCGATCTGGTCATGTTCTCGTCGGACTATCCCCATGTGGAGGGGGGCCGACGGCCACTCGAACGCTTCGAGGCCTCACTGGGCGACGCCGGTGAGGACGTGCGCCAGCAGTTCTACGCCGACAACTTCCTGTTCCTGATGGGGCCGGTGGCCGCCGGGCTGTGAGATGACCTGACCGGCGTCCGACTCGCAGGCGCCCGGGTGGCGTCGCCGCCGAGGCCGCCTATCAGTGCCGTTTGCGCCGGGCGTTGCGCGACTGTGCCCGCTGCTGCTTGCGGTTCCGCCGGCTGGCACTGGTGTTCACGTGATGAGGTTCCTCATGTTCGAGAGCCTTCCGGCGGCGCGACATGCCGGCGATGCCTCCGACCACGAGGACGACGGCCAGGATGGAGAAGATGATGATATAGAACATGACGGTCGCCCACCATACTCAGAGGACCGTGCTCACCGCCGCCCCATGGCCGGGTCGTTGCCGGTGAAGTAGACGGTGTCCTGGGCGTAGACGGTGTCGTGGGCGGCCGAGCCGAGGACCTGCTCTTTGCCGAACACACACGGGGTGGTGAAGCCGGTCGAGGTCTTCTTGCAGGTGGACAGCTTCTTGACGGTCTTGCCGTTGGGCTTGAGGAAGTAGACCGATCCTGTCGGCACGTGGATGCCGTAGAAGAACTGGACCACGGCCACGATGGGGTGGAGCTTGGAGGTGTAGGCCGAGAAGTTGCCGAAGGCCTGGACGATGTTGCCCTCGCACTTGGAGGTCCCGGTGGGTGGGCACAGGGCGGGCTCCGCCGAGGGGGCGAGCGACTCGAGGGTGACCGCCACCGGCGGGGGGCTGACGGTGGCGGTCCCGGCCGAGGGTCCGAAGGCTCCGGCACTCGCCGTCCTGGTGATCCTGGCTTTGGGCAGGGTCAACGAGACCTTGGCCTTGGCCTGCTTGAGTGACTTCTTGCTGCTGAGCAGGGCCGTCCCGGGGGTGGCCACCGCCTTGGTCCCGTTGCCTCCCTGGACGACCACCACCCTGATGGTCGACAGGGTGGTGGCGTGGGACCCGGCATTGGTCGAGGAGACGGTGGCCGAGCCGGTGATGGCCACCGAGCCGGCCAGGCCGGTGGTGTTGACCAGCACGTCGAGGGTGTCCGAGTCACCCTCGGCCAGGGTCCCGATCACGCAGCTGAGCTTGCCCGATCCGGCGTTCGAGCAGTTGGTCCCCGAGGCGGCCATCCCGGTGAGATCGAAGGTGACCGGTGCCCCCCCGTCGGTCACCCGCACGCTGGCGGTGAGCCCGGTGACCGAGGCCGTCGAGGTGTTGGCCACCGTGGCCCCCCAGCCGCCGTCGGTGCCCGAACTGACCTGGTTCTGGAGAGGCGGGGTGGACCCCGGGATCTGGAAGGTGGGTGTGGCCGGCGGCGGATCGACGGTGGTCGAGCCCAGGGCGGCCACTCCCGACGGCGGGGAGCAGTTGATGTCCTCGGGGGTGGCAGTCCCGTGGATCACGAAGGTGACCTCGGCGCTGATCTGCCCGGGGGTGATGAAGACCGTTCCGTGCCCCGGGCCGGTCTGGAAGGTGACCGGGTTGTAGGCGGTGCTGTAGGAGTAGGGCACCCCGGCCGTCAGGGCGGAGTCGCTCTGGGGCAGGTTGGAGGCCGAGGCCGTCTCCACATTGGGATTGACCGCCCCGCTCAGCGGACCACCGACCGAGGTCCGTCCGTCGAGACCGGTCGACTGGGAGGCGATGGTGAGGGAGGTGGCTCCGAGGTTGCGGAAGTGGTTGACCACCGTGGCCGGGATGGTCACCCGGGCTGCCGGGGCGGTCTGGAAGGTCCCCCCGGCGTCGATGCTGGCCGGCGGGGCCGGGGATTCGGACTCCACCACGGGGAAGCTGGTGGTCCCCGACATGCCGGAGACGGTGCAGGTGTAGCCCGTCCCGAGCGAGGCGGTGCCGTTGAAGGTGACCCCGAACAACGTCATCGAGAAGCTGTCGCCGTTGGCGATCGGGCCGAACACGGAGTACTGGTCACCGAAGGTGAACACGATCTGGGTGCTCGAGTACGACGAGATGACCAACCCGGTGCAGTCGGTTCCCTGTCCGGCCTGCCACGAGCCGGTGGTGTCGGAGAAGTAGAAGAGGTTGCCGTAGTCAGAGCCCGATCCGCCGCAACCGGGGGTGCCCGGCGTGCCGAGGTCGCCCGAGGTGCCGAATCCGGACCCCGACATGGTGACCGTCGGGTTGCTGGGATCGCCCCCGAAGGTCACTCCCCCGATGGTGGGGCTGGCCGGGTACGGGACGGTGCCGTTGAAGGTGGTGCCGAGCACGTTCATTTGGAAGCTGTCGCCGGGGGACAGGACGCCGTACTGGTTGTTGCCGGTCCCGTAGCCATTCCCGAAGGTGAAGGTGACCTGGGTATTCGAGTACGACGTGATGGACACCCCGGTGCAGTCCCCGAACGGTCCGGAGCCCTCACCTGCCCCCCACCCGTCGAGGAGATAGAAGTTGTTGTCATAGTCGAAGCCGGTATTGCCGCAGTAGGCGGGCACCGGTGAACCGAGGTCGTCTTCGGTGCCGAATCCGGAACCGGTGACGGTCACCGTCGGGGTGGCGAGGCTCCCGGTGATGGCGACCGAGGAGATGGTCGGGGCCGGGGAGTAGGCGGGGACCGAGCCGCTGAAGGTGGTGCCGAGCACGTTCACCTGAAGGCTGTCGCCGTAGCCGAGGGCGCCGTATTCATCGGGGCTGGCGCCGTTGCCGTATCCGTTGCCGAACGTGACCACGATCTGGGTGCTCGAGTAGGACGAGACCGACACCCCGATGCAGTTGCTGCCCCCACCGGCCAGCCACCCGGCGGTCACATCGGAGAAGGAGAAGTTGTCGTAGTCCGAGCCGGTGTTGGTATTCGAGCAGGCGGTGGCCGGTGCCGCAGCGCCCAGATCCGCCTGGTTGCCGAATCCGGATCCGGAGATGGTCACCGTGGGGGTGATCAGGCCACCGGTGATGGTGACCGATGAGACGGAGGGGTCGAACGGGGTTCCGTTGGTGTCGTAGGCACCGGCGTCACACGTGCCGGATGTGGGCCTCGCCGCACCCCGCTGATCGGTGGCCGGACACTGCGGCGCGTTGGTCACCAGGCTGATGGCGGGACTCCCAGGCTCGAGGGCGATGGTCTGGGTCGGGCCCCCGTTGTTCTGGAGGCCGGAGGAGTCGAGATCGGCCGTGGTGTTGGAGAGCGACGGGCCACTGAAGTTACAGGTGTTGCCGTCGTCGATGTTGTAGCCGAGGTCGGTCACTGCTCCGCCGCACTCCCCGCCGGACGTCGCCCCGACCAGGATGCTGGCCCCGAACGAGGCGGGTCCGCTGTCGCCGTTCCCGGGATTGTCCACGCTTCCACCGCTCCCGCCGGCGCCGTTGCCCGAGAAGGTCGAACTGGTGACCGTGGTTGAACCGTGGGCGGAGTTGTCGGCGTTGTCGACGGCCCCACCGTCACTCGACGCGGTGTTGCCCGAGAATGTCGAATCGGAGACAGCGGTCGTACCGCTGCCGGAGGCGTCGGCGTTGTCGATCGCCCCACCGTCGGTGGCCGAGTTGCCCGAGAAGGTCGAGTTGGAGACGGTCAGGTTGCCGTCGCCGCCGTCGCTTCCGTTGGCGATCGCACCCCCGCCCCCGCCGGCCGAGTTGCCAGTGAAGGTCGAGCCGGAGACGGTCACCGTGCCGCCGCCGTTGTCATCGGCGTTGTCGATAGCGCCACCCCTCCCGCTGGGCGCCGCCGAGTCGTCGGTGAAGGTCGATCCGGACACGGTGACGGTGCCGCCGCCGCCATTGGCACCGTTGTCGATGGCGCCCCCGCCGTTGGCGCCGGCCGTGTCGTCGGTGAAGGTCGAGTCGGTCACCGTCAGCGTGCCGTTTCCCCCATTGTCACCGTTGTCGATGGCGCCACCCCACGCGGGGGCATTGTCCTCGGAGAAGGTCGAGTCGGAGATGGTGACCACGCAACCCACGTTGGCGTCGCAGCTGTCGATGCCCGCTCCGTCGTCGCCGTTGCTGCCGTTCTCGACGGTGACCCCGCTGATGTTCGCCGTGCCGCCGGCAATGATCAGGACGTTGCCGGACTCGGTCCCGTCCAGGATGGTGGACGACGCCCCGGCCCCGGTGATGGTCAACGAATTGAGCCCCGCGGCGTCGAAGATGTCGTTCTCGTCGAAGGTGCCGGCTCCGACATTGATGGTGACGTCGTCACCGGAGTTCGAGTTGCTCGTGCCGGTGGAGAGGGCGGTGGCCAGTGAGCCACAGGCATTGACCTGGCTCGTACAGTCGCCGGTTCCCCCCGAGGCCACGTACAAGGTGACCGAGCTCTGCGCCCACGCCGGGGTCGCACCGCCGATCACCGTGGCGGCCAGGGACCCGCCGAACAACAGTGCCCCGGCCAGGACAGCCCGAAGGCTCTTCTTGCTTGCTCCGCCCATCAGCCTGAAACCTTCCGCTCCGCGGTGCCGTCTCACGGTCCACCGTCCATTTGCCCACGACCCGACTCCGGAATTCAACCACGAAACGGCGGAAATGCGACCGCTACCTCGCTTCTGGCGCGCAACCCCCTACGCACCGCAGTGAACGGCACACGGATCGAAGCTTCCCGGCCAGCTCAGACCGCCTGCTCGACATGGACCGGGGATGTGCCGTCGAGCGTGATGGTCATGCCTTCGAAGGCCAGGTTGACCCGGTCCTCCATGCCGGGCCATTTCGCCCGGGCCTCCTCGAGCAGCACCTCGAGCTCCGGGTCGGTGTGGTACGGATCGTGGTGGAAGAGGATGAGATTGCCCACGTCTGCCTTCTGGGCGAACTGGATGGTGGCGTCGACGCTCGAGTGACCCCAGCCGATGTGGGCGTCGTACTCCTCGTCACGGTACTGGGCATCGTGGAGGAGAACGTCGGCGCCGTCGGCGATGACGTGTCCGCTCATCCAGGTCTCGGGGATGGACGAGAGATCGGTGCCCAGGGCCGGCTCGTGATCGGGGATGTAGACGAGCACACGGCCGTTCTCCTCGATCCGATAACCCAGCGTCGGGCCCTGGTGGGTGACCTTGGCCGATCGGATCGTGGCCGAGCCGATGGTGATCAACTCGTCGGTGGCATCGTGGAAGGTGAGGTGCGAGGGGATGTCCTCGAGACGGAGGGGGAAGAGGGGCGGGGACAGGAACATGGCGATGCGCTCGGACAGGTGCTGCACCGGCGAGGTCGGACCCCAGACGTGGATGTCGAGCCCGGGGACGAACAGCGGGCGGAAGAACCCGAGGCCCTGCAGATGATCGAGATGGAGATGGGTGAGCAGGATGTTCACCTCGGTGGCAAGATCCTTCTGCATCACGACACCCAGGGGTCGGATACCGGTCCCGGCGTCGAGGATGAGTACGTGCCCGCTGGCCAGGCGGACCTCGACGCACGACGTGTTGCCCCCGTACTTGACCGTCTCGGGCCCGGGGGCGGCGATCGATCCCCGGCATCCCCACACCCGCGCCTGCATCAGCTGGTGCGGGCCCCTGCCGGGTCCTGCCAGAAGACGGCGAAGACGCCGTGCATCTCTCCCTCCGACCCGAAGAGCGGGTAGGCGGTGGCCTCGTACTGGCGGCGCACCCCGTCGTAGGAGGTGGCCATCAGCGTCTTGTGGGCCGGGCGCCGCTGGAAGAAGGCGATTCCGGCCGGGGATTCGCGCAGGCCGAGGCGTCGCCCGTCGGGCCGGGCCAGCTGCAGGGACTCGCCGAACTGGTCGGCCGGGATCTCCCCGAGGTCGGTGAATTCCTTCCCGATGAGCCGCGCCGCCGCCTCGTTGAAGTACACCAGCACACCACGGGCATCGAGCAGGAACATGGGCGTGGCCAGATTCGAGGCCAACTCGCGGGCCAGGATCAGGGGCAGGCTCTTGGCCGACCCGGGGCCGGGCGCCGCCTCACTCATGGACACTCGCCGGGCTCACCCGGCAGCGACTTTGGTCACCCGGTCAACCAGGTTGGTCGGCAACACGTCGTAGTGATCGTGCTCGGCCCGGAACCGGCCCCGCCCCGCGGTGAGCGATCGCAGATCCACCGCGTAGCGACGGATCTCGGCCCGAGGGACGAGGGCGGTGATCCTTTGGGCGTCGGTGCCCAGGGCGTCGGTGCCCTGTACCCGTCCCCGACGCGAGTTCAGGTCCCCGAGCACATGACCCTGCATGGAGGCCGGCACGGTCACCTCGAGGAGCGAGACAGGTTCGAGCAGCACCGGCCCGGCCTTGGCCATGGCCTCCTTGAAGGCCAGCGACCCGGCCATCTTGAAACTCATCTCCGATGAATCGACGGCGTGGTGTTTGCCATCGAGACACGTGGCCCGCACGTCGACCACCGGAAAGCCGTGAACCCCTCCGTGCCCCATGGCCTCGATGATCCCCCGCTCGACGGCCGGGATGTACTGCCGCGGGATGGCCCCGCCGACGACCTGATTGACGAATTCGAACCCTTGGCCCCGCTCGAGGGGCTCGAGGCGGATCGACACCACCCCGAATTGGCCGTGGCCGCCGGTCTGCTTCTTGTACTTGCCCTCCGCCTCGGTCGACCTGGTGATCGTCTCCCGGTAGGGGACGAGCACGTCCTCGCTGACGATCTCGACCCCGAACTTCCGGGCCAGGCGCTCGACGGCCATGGCCAGGTGGGTCTCGCCCGTTCCCGAGAGGATGGTCTGGTGGGTCTCGTCGACCCGCTCGACGACGAGGGCCGGATCCTCCTCCTGGAGCCGGTGGAGCCCGATCATGAGCTTGTCCTCGTCGCCTTCGGACTTGGGCCTGATGGCGATGGACAGGGCCACCGGCTCGACGGGCGGGGGTGGGACGGCCACCGGCACCCCCTTGGGCGCCAGCGTGTCGCCGGTGAGGACGTCGGCCAGCTTGGGTGCGGCCACGATGTCCCCGGCCCGAACCTCGCTGGCGGTGTGGGCCTCCTTGCCCCGCAGCTGCTCCAGCCCGTGCAGTCGCTCGTCGCTGTGGGTGCGGGAATTGATGAGCACACTGTCGGTCCGGATGGTTCCCGACAGGACACGCAGGAGGGATATCTTTCCCACGTAGGGATCGGAAATGGTCTTGAACACACGGGCCAGGGGCTGGCCACCCGGGTCGCAGCGGATCTCCTGGACCGAATCGCCGGCCAGGACCTCGATCGGCGGTCGTGATTCCGGAGCCGGGGCGATCTCGGCCAACAGTGAGGCGAGGCGGTCGACGCCGACCCCCGTGGCGGCCGAGCCGCACACCACCGGAAACACCTTTCCCTCGGCCACCTCGGCGGCGAGCGTTCCTTCGATCTCGGCGCTCGACAGGTCGTCTCCGTCGAGATAGCGCTCCATGAGCTCGTCGTCACCGACCACGATCCCCTCCACCAGTTGCTCACGGACCTCGTGTTCGGTGGCGTACAGGTCGCTCGGGACCGGACCTGACCGCGGCGTCCCGCTCTCGTAGCTGATCACGGTGTCCGTGAGGAGATCGGCTATCCCCTGGAGGCCGGAATCGCCGGCCACCGGCAGCTCCAACGGCACCATCCCCTCCCCGAAGCGATCCTGGAGATCGTGCAGGGTGCGGTCGAAGTTGGACCGGTCACGATCGAGCTTGTTGACGAAGATCAGGCGGGGCAGACCCAACTCGGCGGCCAGGTCCCAGACGGCCTCGGTCTGCGCCTCGATGCCCTCCACCGCGCTCACCACCACGACCACCGAGTCCACCACCGAGCAGGCCGCCCTCACCTCGCTGAAGAAGTCGGCATAGCCGGGGGTGTCGATGATGTTGAGCTTCACATCGCCCACCGTGCACGGGATCAGGGCGAGCGAGAGCGACATCCGGTACTTGATCTCCTCGGGCTCGAAGTCGCTCACCGTGGAGCCGTCATCGACCTTCCCCCGCCGGGGGATGGCCCCGGTGGCGAACAGCAGCGCCTCGGCCAGTGAGGTCTTCCCCGAGCCGTTGTGGCCGACCAGGGCGACGTTGCGGATGCCCGCCGGAGGCCCGGGGGCGTGCTTGCCGACCGGCCGCGGTCCCGCCGATTCCGACGCTCCGGCTTGATCGGCATCGATGACGTTCACTGCCGCCTGCTGTTCCATGGCGACTCCGCCTTTCAGTTCCCGGGCGGTCTCCTACGCAAGGTCATGTGCTTCCCTCCACGTCAATCTGACCACACTTTTCGTCGCGGCGCACCGCCAACTTCGGGACGGGGACGCGGCGACACCGGGGAGCCGGAATGTCCTTCCGTGGTGGGCACGAGCGGCCGCCGGCGATTACACGGTTGTGATTTTCGGGACGGTCCGGCGGCGTCGATCCCGGGCCGGCATTGTGGGATTAGCGTCGGCGACAGGCACGGACGGAACGAGCAAGGGAGCCACAGTGGCGGTACTCCGGGGTGGGGCATGAGCGACAGCGTGCACGTTCCCACGCCGGTGATCGATGCCGACGGCCATGTGGTCGAGCCGCTCGAGGCCTGGACGCACCTCCCCGAGGCCCACCGGCCCCGCATCCACTCCGATGCCTCCGGTTACGAGCACGTGGTGGTGGGCGACCGGGAGATCCTCGCCGTTCCCCTGGGAACGCTGGCCACCCCCGGCGCCACCTTTGCCGACCCGTCGCGGTACACCTCCCTGGCCGAGGCCCGGCCGGGAGGTTCCGACCCGGTCGCTCGTCTGGTCGACATGGATCTCGAAGGCATCGATCAGGCGGTGCTCTACCCCTCGATCGGGCTCTACTTCTGGGCCCTCACCGATCCGGTCACGGCCACCATGGTGTCCACCGCCTACAACGACTGGCTGTCCAGCTACTGCGCCGCCGATCCGGACCGGCTGTTCGGTGCGGCCATGGTTTCCCTCCAGGACCCGGAGGCGGCAGCGCGGGAGTTGCGGAGAGCGGTCGACCAGCTCGGATTCAAGGCGGCATTCGTCCGACCCAATCCGTGCCTGGGACGCTCACTGTCGGACACCGCCTACGAGCCGGTGTGGAGCATCGCCGAGGAGCTCGGGGTGCCGATCGCCATCCACGAAGGGAGTTCGGTGATCGTGCCCACCCTGGGCTCGGACCGGCCCTTCAATCCCCTGATCCTGCACGCCGTCTCGCACTCCTTCGAGGAGATGCTGGCCTGCGCCCAGCTCATGGCCTTCGGGATCCTCGAACGTCATCCTGACCTGCAATTCGTGTTCCTGGAATCGGGCGGCGGCTGGGTGCCCTTCTGGCTCGAACGTCTCGATGAGCAGTTCGAGAACTTCGGCGGGTTCTGCCCGGAGATGCCGATGCGCCCCAGCGAGTACTTCGCCCGCCAGTGCGCCATCAGTTTCGAGGTCGACGAGGCCACCCTGCCCGCTCTGTTGCCCTTCATCGGCCAGGACCGGGTGGTCTGGGGATCCGACTATCCCCACCACGACGCCACCTTCCCCGGGGCGGTGGCGGCCCTCCGTCGCACCATGGAGCCGCTGGGAGTCGACGCCCAGGCGCGCATCCTCGGGGCCAACGCCCGGCGCATCTACGGGCTGCCGTCACGATGGAGCGGACCGGCCGCGGTGGCCGCCGACTACTTCCTGGCCATCACCATGCGGGACGCCGCCGCTCTCGGCCGCCTCTTCGCCCCCGATGCCGTGCTGGACGCGCAAGGCACGATCTACCGGGGGACCGACGCCATCGTCCGCTTCTACGACGAGGGGGCGTTCCGGTACGGGGATCTGCTTCCCCGTCCCGGTCCCTTCCGCATCGACGGCGCCCGGCTGGTGGTGGAGATCGATCTGCACATCGCCGGCACGGACAGCACGGTGGTCGACACCTTCGAAACTCGGGACGGTCGTATCCGCGCCCTGGTCATCGAGGGCTTGACGGAGGAGGTGCGGGCCCGGCTGGCGTCGGTCCGACCGGGGTGAGACCAAGCGCCGTCCTCCCGATGGGAACGCTCGGGACGTGCGTCCGGGGGACCCGGACCTGTAACGCGGTCGGACGGCCTGACGTTTGGACGTGAGGAGCGACAGTTCGGTCTGTTGCGGGTCATCGTGAGTGGCTACGCTCCCGGGCTCCCGGCCCGACTTCTCATTCCCGCGCGCCACCAGCAGGGGAGGACGAGATGCGACACCGCCTGGCCCTATCGGCCGCCATCGTCTTGGGTGTCGGGACCATCGCCGCGGTGTCGGCCTCGGGCCTGAGTCCGGGTCCGAGTTCGCAACCGGCGGGGGCATCGGCCGTCACCTTTCCCACGCCGATCAAGCACGTGGTCATCTTCATGCAGGAGAACCACAGTTTCAACAACATCCTCGGCGCCTTCTGCGTCCAGCACGGGCGGTGCACGGGGACGACCACCGGCACCCTGTCGACCGGCCAGACCATCCCGCTGTCCGCCGCCCCCGACGTGGTCCCGAGCGTCGACCACAGCATCAAGGGCCAGACCACGGCCATCGACGGCGGCAAGATGGACGGGTTCGACAAGGTCAGCGGGTGCAGCGGCCCGAAGTACGCTTGTTACTCGGTCTACGAGCCGACCTTGTCGGGCGGGGGACCGAACCCCTCCGTGCAGAACGTCATCTCGCTGGCCAAAACCTTTGCCATCAGCGACATGACCTTCGAGCCGGGCCCCGTTCCCAGCTGGGGTGAGCACCTGGCGCTGGTCACCGCCAACGACCTCGACGGGTTCTCCGGCGACAACCCGTCGGGGCAACGGGCCGGGATGGGGATGCGACTCGGGAGATACCGCTCCCTGGTCGGCGACCGGCATGGCGCCGTTCATGATGGAGCCCTCGTGCGTCCCGGCACCCAAGGGCAGCCCCGAGGTCAGCAAGGAGCCGGTGGCGGTGCGGAACAGCCCGGCCCACTGGGTGCCGACCATCCTGGACAGCCTCAAGAAGGCGGGCGAGACCTTCAAGATCTACGGCGCCGCCAAGTCGGACGGCAACTACATCTGGGACACCTGTCCGACCTTTGCCGACTGCCTGTACACCAACGAGGCCAAGAGCATGGTGCCCACGGCCAGCGTCATCACCAACGCCAAGAACGGGACGCTGCCCAACTTCTCGCTGCTCATGCCGGCCACCGGTCCGAGCGGCTCGACCTCCCAGCACAACGGGACCTCCATGGCCACCGGGGACAACTGGATCGGCAAGGTCGTCTCGGCCATCGAGAACGGTCCCCAGTGGCAGTCGACCGCCATCTTCCTCTCGTGGGACGACTGCGGGTGCTTCTACGACGCGGTGGCGCCGCCCAGCGGCCTGGGCATCCGGGTGCCGATGATCCTGATCTCGCCGTGGGTGATCAAGGGACATACCGATCACAACGTGGCCACCTGGGCCAGCCTCCTCGCCTTCACCGAGCATGTGCTCGGTGTGCCGCCACTCAACGCCACGGACAAGAACGCCTACAACTATCTCGGGTCGTTCAATTTCGCCCAGACCCCGAGCCAGGTGGCCGCCCACAAGGCAGCCCTCTCCCAGCACGTCGTCCCGCGGTCGTCCACCGCCTGGATCGCCGCCCATCCCCCCGATCTCGACGATCCGACCTGAGCGGGGGATCGTAGGATGGGGGAGTGGAAGCAGAGCCCGCCCTGTACTTCAATCCCTCGTGTTCGAAGTGCCGGACGGCGGACGCGCTGCTCAAGGAGCACGGCATCGATGTCGACCTGGTGCGCTACCTCCAGTCCGCGCCCACCGTCGACGAGCTGATCCGGCTCATGCAACGGCTCGGCATCGACGACCCCCGGGCCATGATGCGCACCGGCGAACCGGTCTACGCCGAAGGCGGGCTGGACGACGCCTCGGACGAACAGCTCCTGGAGGCGATCGCCCGGCACCCCATTCTGTTGGAGCGCCCGATCTTCGTGCTCGGCGAACGGGCCGTCATCGCCAGACCACCCGAACGGGTCCTCGAGCTGCTGTAGGTCAGTCGCCCCCGAGCCGCCCTACCCGTGGCTCACCGCGCTGGCGACCCTGTCTGCCGTCGGCCGCGAGGAGATGGCGCAGGCCGGCCCCGCCCGGTGATGTCGGTGGTCTTTGGCTTCCGCCATCATGCGCCGGGGTCGGACCGCCGACGCCGGTTCAGTGGGCGACGCTGTCCTTGCGGTGGGGAAGCACCCAGCCCGGTCGCGGGAAGTGGCAGGTGTAGCCCTGCGGGTACCGTTCGAGATAGTCCTGGTGCTCGGGCTCGGCTTCCCAGAAGGGCCCGGCCGGGGTCACTTCGGTGACCACCTTCCCCGGCCACAGGCCGGAGGCCTCGACGTCGGCGATGGTGTCCTCGGCCACCCGGCGCTGTTCGTCGTCGAGGTAGAAGATGGCCGACCGGTAGCTGGTTCCCCGGTCGTTCCCCTGACGGTTCAGCGTCGTCGGATCGTGGATCTGGAAGAAGAGCTCGAGGAGGTCGCGGTAGGAGGTTTCGGCCGGGTCGAAGGTGATCTCGATCGCTTCGGCGTGCCCTTCGTGATTGCCGTAGGTGGCGTTCGGGACGGTGCCTCCGGTGTATCCGACCCGGGTGGACAGCACGCCCGGGTGCCTCCGGATCAGGTCCTGCATCCCCCAGAAACAACCTCCGGCGAGGATGGCCTTCTCAGTGGTGCTCATGTGGATTCCTCCTGCCTTGTCGGCGGGTTGTCGAACAACGTCGTGTACTTGCCGTACCCCTCCGCCTCCAGCTCGTCGTAGGGGACGAACCGCAGGGCGGCGGAGTTGATGCAGTAGCGCAGTCCGCCCTCTTCGGCCGGCCCGTCCTCGAAGACGTGCCCGAGGTGGCTGTCCCCGTGGCGTGAGCGGACCTCGATCCTGACCATGCCCAGGCTCCGGTCCTCGTCCTCGACGACATTGTCGGCCTCGATCGGCGCGGTGAAGCTCGGCCACCCGCAGCCGCTGTCGTACTTCTTGGTCGATGCGAACAATGGCTCGCCGGAGACGACGTCGACGTAGAGACCGGCTTGCTTGTGGTCCCAGTACTCGTTGTCGAAGGCCGGTTCGGTGGCCCCTTCCTGGGTGACCGCGTACTGACGGGGCTCGAGCTGGGCGACGGCCTTTGGATCCTTCACGTAGTCGGTCACGCCGCTCCTTCCGGGTCGGTCCTGAGGCACCGACGGCGCCCATCGGCCCCGCGGTCCAGGGTAGCGAGTCCGGTCTTCTCCCGGAGCACCTTCGGGCGGGTGCCCATGCGTTCCGGGGACGACGGGTGGAGGTGGATGCCCCCCTCGACGGTCTCGAGGGCGTGCGTAGTGTGCAGGGGCACGGGGAGCGCGACCGAGGAGGGATCCGGTGCCGACGCACGACGTAGAGATGAGCATTCCCACCACCAAGGTGGTGCTGCACGCCGACGTGGTCTTCGAAGTCCGGAGCGACGGCGAGAAGCTGGGTGAGCTCCGCATCAGCAAGGGCACCATCGATTGGGCGCCGATGAGCGCCAAGATTCCAGTGCGCATGAGCTGGGAGCAATTCGACCGCCTCATGCGGGAGCGGTAACGGCGGGACCGGCCGTGCCCCGGCCCGGGCGGGACGGGCGGGAACCGGGCAGACTGGGGGCGGTGACACTGTCGAGCAAGGTCCTGGGGAGAGTGGCCGGGCTGGCGCCCGCCCGGACCGACCAGGTGTCGGTCGAACGGAGCCTCCCGGCCAAGATGGACGACGGCGCCGTTCTTCTGGCCGACCGCTGGTTCCCGAGCGGCCCGCTGGCGGAGGTGCCCACCGTGCTGATCCGCACCCCCTACGGGCGGCGCCAGATGGGCATGGTCGGCCGGCTCTTCGCCGAGCGTGGGTACCAGATGGTCATCCAGAGTGTGCGGGGGACCTTCGGGTCGGAGGGCCGGTTCGATCCGTTCCGCAACGAGCGGGCCGACGGACGGGCCACGCTGGACTGGGTGGCCGGTCAACCGTGGTTCGACGGCCGCCTGGCCACCTTCGGCCCGAGCTATCTGGGCTTGACCCAGTGGGCGGTGAGTGAGGAGGCACCGGCGTACCTCCGGGCCATGGCCCTCGAGGTGACGGCGTCGGACTTCCCCGGCACCGTCACCTATCCCGGTGGGTCTTTCGCCCTCGAGACCGGCCTGGCCTGGATCCATCAGGTGTCCCACCAGGAGCTCTCCCCCCTGCGGGTGCTCAGGTCCCAGGTGGCCACCCGGCGGGCGGTGCACAAGGGGGCCCGGGTCCTGCCCCTGCGGGACGCCGACCTGGCCGCCGTCGGACAGCACGTGGACTTCTTCGGTGACTGGCTGGTGCACGAGGAGCCCGGCGACCCCTGGTGGGAGCCGGTGATCTTCGGCCGTCGACTGGAGGGCACCGCGCCGGCCAGCCTGGTCGGTGGTTGGTACGACCTCTTCCTACCCGGCCAGATCGCCGACTACCGGGCCCTGCGCGACGCGGGCCGTGAGGTGCGCCTCTGCGTCGGCCCTTGGTCCCACGTGAGTCCGGGCGGTCTGGCCGCCAGCCTCCGCGACGGTCTCGAATGGTTCGACATCCACGTGGCCGGCCAGACCGGCCGGGGCCGGCGGCACCCGGTGCGGGTCTTCGTCATGGGCTCCCGGCGCTGGGTGGAACTGGACGACTGGCCGCCACCGACCGTTCCCCAACCCTGGTACCTGCACCCCGAGGGCGGGCTCGGCCCCCATCCACCCGTTGCGTCCTCCCCCGACCGCTACCGCTACGACCCGGCCGACCCCACACCCGGTATCGGCGGGCCGTCACTCCTCGGCGGCAACGCCGGACCGAAGGACCAACGCCGGCGGGAGGCCCGGTCGGACGTGCTGACCTACACGAGTGACCCGTTGGCCGGGGACCTCACCGTGATCGGCCCGGTGCGGACCGATCTGCATCTGCGCTCGAGCCTCGAGCACACCGACTTCTTCGTACGGCTGTGCGACGTGACACCGCAGGGCAGATCCAAGAACCTCTGTGACGGGATCGTGCGCCTGGGTCCGACCGATGTGACCCGGGCCCGGGACGGTTCGTTCTTCCTGCGGGTCGACCTGTGGCCCACGGCCAACACGTTCCGGCGTGGCCACCGGGTGCGCCTGCAGGTCTCGAGCGGCGCCCATCCGCTGTTCGCCCGCAACACGGGGAGCGGCGACCGGCTCGCCGATGCCACCCGTCTGTGCCCGGCCGACCAGGAGGTCCTCCACGACCCGGCCCACCCGTCGGCGCTGGTGCTGCCGGTGGGCGGATTCTGACGGGGCCGGGCCGCACGGTTTCGGAAGGCCTAAGGTCCCCCTATGAACTATCGCTACCTCGGACGATCCGGGCTGCAGGTCAGCCCCCTCTGCCTCGGCACCATGAACTTCGGTTCGCAGACCGGGGAGGCCGACAGCTTCGCCATCATGGACCGGGCCTTGGATGCGGGAATCAATTTCTTCGATTCGGCCAATGGCTACGGAGGTGGCGAGACCGAGCAGATCCTCGGCCGGTGGTTCAAGCAGGGCGGGGGCCGAAGGGAGAAGGTGGTCCTGGCCACCAAGGTCTACGGCAATGTGGCCGGCGACTGGCCCAACGACTCGAAACTGTCGGCGCGCCACATTCGGGATGCCTGTGACGCCAGTCTCAGACGTCTGCAGACCGACCACATCGACCTGTACCAGATGCACCACGTCGACCGGAACACGCCCTGGGAGGAGATCTGGCAGGCGATGGACCTGTTGGTGGCCCAGGGGAAGGTGATCTATGTGGGCAGCTCCAACTTCGCCGCCTGGAACATCGTCGCCGCCAACGAGGCCGCCAAGCGACGGAGCACGTTCGGCCTCGTCTCCGAGCAGAGCCTCTACAACCTCAAGACCCGCGCCATCGAGCTCGAGGTCGTCCCGGCCTGCGAGGCCTACGGCATCGGCATCCTCCCCTGGAGTCCGCTCGGGGGTGGGCTGCTGGCCGGCTCGATCGCCGAGGCCACCGAGGGCCGGCGGGCCGACGACGGGATGCGGGCAGCCAACGACTGGTTGCGGTCCACGCTCGACGCCTGGGAGAAGGTCTGCTCCGAGCTCGGCGAACGGCCGGCCGATGTCGCCCTGGCCTGGCTGTTGTCCAACCCGGTGGTGACGGCACCGATCATCGGGCCGCGCACCATGGGGCAGTTCGAGGGGAGCCTGCGCTCGATCGACATCGAGCTCGACGCCGAGGTGCTCGGGAAGCTGGACAAGATATTCCCAGGCCCCGGTTCGGCTCCCGAGGCCTACGCCTGGTAGGTGCGGCCCCCGCGGCCACCCTCAATGGGCAAGGGTACCGGTCGTGGGCCGCGTACGAGACGTCCCGCGGGTGCTTCTGTCGTGCGCGCGACGGAGCGAGGAAGGCTAGAGCCGGTAGAGCTTGGCCGCGTTCTCCCCGAGGATCTTGCGCTGGGCCGTGGTGCTCAACTCCCGCATGGTTTCGGCCGCGGTCTTCAGCGGGTCGGGGTAGAGGCAGGTCGGGTGCGGGTAGTCGGTCTCGAACATGATGTTGTCCTCGCCCACCGCGGCCACGACGGCGGGGAGGTTGGTCCGCTCGAACCACGTCGTGGCATAGATCTGCCGCCGGAAGTACTCGGTCGGAGTCAGAGGGAGAGCGGCCCGGGCCAACGGGGCGTTCTCGGACATCTCGTAGTCGAGTGCCTCCAGGATGAACGGGATCCATCCGGCGCCGCTCTCCACCGAGACGACCTTGAGCTCGGGGAACCGCTCGAGCATTCCCGAGCAGATGATGTTGACCACCACCCGGGCGTTGCCGATGAAGAGGAGCGTCCCCCCGATGGCCAGCTTGGTGTCATCGTCGTGGGACGGCCACGGATAGGTTCCGAAGTAGTTCATCGTGGTGAGACTGGCGCCGATGTGGAAGTGGACCGGGAGACTGAGCTCGCAGCACACCTCCCACAGGGGGTCCCACTGGCGGCTGGCCAGGTCCGGGGTGCCCAGATCCTGGGTGTCCGACGTCATGTTGACCCCGCGCAGACCGAGGCTGTGGGCCCGACGGGCCTCCCGCACGCTCGCCTCGATGTCCCACATCGGAAGGATGGCCATGGGGAGGAGCCGGTTGCCCGACCCGGACTGGAGCTCGGCATTGAAGTCGTTGAAGATCTCGGTGCACAAGGTTCGCAGCCGCGCCTCTTCGACCACCTCGGCCAGTTTCTGACCACCCAGACCGACGACTCCCGGGAAGATGATCTGGGCGAAGATGCCCACTTCGTCGAGGAGTTGGAGTCTGGCCACGGGGTCGTACGAGCCCGGATGAGCCTGGTCGATCCCCCATTCGTAGAGCCCCTCGAAGGATCGGCCCTTGACGCCGTCGCGGTCGATGACACCGCCGGCTCCGGCCCGTCCGAGGACCTCGCCGTCGACCACCCAGGACGCCTCACCGTCGACCGGGGTGACATGGGGTACCCGGTCCTTCCACTCGGCCGGTGCCCGACTGGTCCACAGGTCGTGGGGTTCGGTGAAGTGGGTGTCGGCGTCGACAACCTTGACCTGGTCGAGCGGAAGAGCCATGCGTATTCCTCTCTGTGACAACAGTCGCGAACGCGGTCGCCTGCTTGTGACGGTAGCGGCCATCCCGGTAACGGGCAACCAACTAATCTGACCCCGGCCGCCAGCCCCGAAAGGATCCGCCGTGGCAACCTGCACGATCGCCGGGACGACCATCGCCTACGAGCTCATCGGTGAGGGGCAACCATTCGTGCTGACGCCCGGTGGCCGCTTCGGCATGGATGCACCAGGTGTCCGGGAGCTGGCCCTCGAATTGGCCGCCAACCGCAAGCAGGTGCTCATCTGGGACCGGCCCAACACCGGTGGTTCCGACGTCTGCTTCCGGGGGCCGTCGGAGTCCGAGATGCAGGCCGACGTGTTGGCCGGTCTGCTGGAGACATTGGACCTGGCGCCCGCCGTGATCTTCGGCGGGTCCGGTGGGGCCCGGGTGTCGCTGTTGACCGCGGCCCGCCATCCGGCGGTGGCCTCCAACCTGGCCATGGTGTGGATCTCCGGCGGGGTCTACGGCCTGATGCTCCTGGCCGTGCACTACTGCGGGGAGTCGATCCGGGCGGCCTGGAGCGGGGGGATGGAGGCGGTCGTCGAGCTCCCCGAATGGAGCGAGGTGCTCGAGCGCAATCCGGGCAACCGGCAGCGGTTCCTCGACCTCGACCCCCAAGCATTCATCGGGACCCTCGAGGTGTGGATGTCGGCCTACTGCCCTCACGAAGGGGCCACCGTGCCCGGACTGCCCGACGAGCTGTGCGCCGAGCTCGACCTGCCCACCCTCGTCTTCCGGAGCGGGACGACCGACGCCCATCACACCCGGGAGACCTCCGAACGGGTGGCCGGCCTCATCCCCGGCGCCCGCCTGGTCGAACCCCCGTGGGGCGACGACGAATGGAACGAGCGGGGTGAGGCGGCCCGGAATGGCCACGGGCATCTGTTCGAGCACTGGCCCCGTCTGGCCCCGCAGCTCCTGGAGTTCGCCGCCCCGGAGTAACGAGCCCGTCCTGTCGCCGGCGCTACCCCCGGTCCTCGGGAGCCACCGTGTTCATTGGATCAGCGAAGTTCGGGGGACGGTGCTCGGTGAGTGCGGCCACCCCTTCCACGTAGTCGGCGCCCGTCATCATCTGCTCCAACCGCTCGGCGGCGTCGATGACCGACGAGGCCACGTCACCGTGGAGATCGCGATAGAGCTGGAACTTCGTCGACGCCAGCGAGGACGGCGCGATTCCGGTGGCCAACCCGCGGGCGTAGTCGTACACGGTGTCCATCAGCTCGGACCCACCGACGACCCGATTGATCAGACCCATCGACTCGGCCTCCTCGGCCAGCACCACCCGGCTGGACAGGAGCAGGTCGGCGGCCCGTGTCACTCCGATGAGCCGGGGGAGGAGCCACGACAGTCCGTACTCGGCCGGCAGCCCCAGCCGACCGTGTGATGTGGTCAGCTTGGCTCCTTGGGCGGCAAATCGGAGGTCGCAGTAGCAGGCCAGGACGAGCCCGACCCCGGCCGCGGGACCGTTGACGGCGGCGATGATCGGCTTGGGGATGCCGAAGTGATAGGCGAAGTCGGCGTCGAACTCGGGCCGGACGCCCCACCCGGGCCGGGCCAGATCGTCGTCCACGCCGGCGTCGTAGCTTCCCCGGGCCACATGGCCTTCGAGCGCCCTGGTGTCGGCCCCGGCGCAGAATCCGCGCCCGGCGCCGGTCACCACGATCACCCGCACCGCGGCGTCGTCGGTGGCCCGGGAAAGGAGGGAGCGGTACTCGGTGTGCATCCGCCCGGTCCAGGCGTTGAGTCGTTCGGGCCGATGCAATGTGATGGTGGCGATCCCGTCGGCCACGCCGTAGCGGGTCACCTTGAGGTCACCGAGGTCGATCCCCGCTGCCGAGGGCAGGCTTCCCATGCTGTCCCTTTCGTCGACGCGGGGTCGGTTCAGCCCGAAGGCACCATCAGCCGGCGATCACCTTGGTGAGCACCTCGCCGAGGAGGGCCACCCGACCCTCGATGTGCCCATTGGCCACGGCGTTGACCGTGAAGCCGTCGACGCCGTCCACCAGGCGGCCGGCGAAGATCTCGCCGATCTCGTCGGGATCGCCCAGCACGACCGCCGACCTGATCTGGGCCAGCTGCTCGTCGGTCAGCGAGCTCACGTCGATGCCCCGGGCGGCCAGAAACCCATCGGCGTCGGCCTCGGCCTGTTCGTGGGTGGGGGCGACGCAGACGTTGGTCTGCAACGTGACCACCAGCTCGGCGCGGTCGCGCCCGAGCGCCTCGCAGTGCTCGGCCAGGACCTCCAACTTGCGCGGCACCTCGTTGGGGGCGCAGATGAGATTGGACTCGTCGGCGTACTTCGCCACCAGGCGCAGGGTCTTCTTCTCCCCGGCCCCGCCGATCAGCACCGGGATCTTCGACAGCGGGGCCGGCGAGTTGATGGCATCGGTCACGCGGTACCACCGACCCCGGAAGGTCGGCCTCTCTCCGGCCAGCATCCCCTTCACGATCTGGAGCGCCTCCTCGAGCCGCTCGAAGCGGTCGGTGAAGGTACCGAACTCGAACCCGAGACTGTCGTGCTCGAGCTCGAACCAACCGGCGCCGATGCCCAGCTGGGCCCGGCCGCCGGAGACGTGGTCGAGCGTGGTGAGCTCCTTGGCCAGCAGGGCCGGGTTCCGGTAGGTGTTGCCGGTGACCAGTGCCGACAGCCGGACCCGGTCGGTGTGCTGGGCCAGGGCTGACAGGAGTGTGTAGCACTCGAGCATGGCGTTCTCCGGGGGCCCGAGCATGGGGAGCTGATAGAAGTGGTCCATGGCCAGGACCGTGTCGAAGCCGGACGCCTCCGCCTCCCGGGCCTGACGCACGACGGTCGGGAAGATGTCGGCGGCGGCCGTCCCCGGATAGGTGAAGTTCGGGATCTGATAGCCGAGTCGGGTCATGCCCGGCACCTTACCGGCCCCGCTGAACGCCCCCGAGGTGCCGCGAATCCGCGGGCGCCGGTCATCGCACCCCGAGGAGCAGTTCGGTGACCAGCTGGTCCAGGCGCTCGTGCCCGTAGCCGGCGGTGGCCATCGACTCCTCGGGGTAGCCGGCGGCCGCCGAACGCAGCGCGGCCAGGGCATCGGCACCGGTCCCGTCGGGGGAGGTGGGCTCGGAGATGTCCGACCGCCGAGCCGTGGACAGCGCCTCGGCGATGTCGGCATCGGCATGGAAGCGGCGCACCTTCTCCCGCAGGATGAGGTAGGTCCGGATGCAGCCGGCGGCGAAGTCCCAGACGCCGTCGGGGTCCTCGGTCCGGTAGGGGTGGGCGTCGAAGTGGTGCATGCCGTCCCACCCGGCGTCCTCGAGCACCATCACCGTATAGAAGGCGTCGCGGATCCCCTCGGAGCCGAACCGGAAGTCCTGGTCGTACTTCCCGATGCGCTGGGCGTTGAGATCGATGTGGAAGAGCTTGCCGTGCCACAGGGTCTGGGCCACCGCGTGGGAGAAGGACAGCCCGCTCATCGTCTCGTGGGCGAACTCCGGGTTGAGGCCGACCATGTCGGGCCACTCCAGCTCGTTGATGAAGGCCAGGGCGTGGCCGACAGTGGGCAGCAGGATGTCGCCCCGGGGCTCGTTGGGCTTCGGTTCGAGGGCGAACCTCATGTCGTAGCGCCGCTCCCGCACGTAGGCGCAGCAGAGGTTGACGGCCTCGGCATATCGGTCGAGGGCGCCCCGGACGTCCTTGGCGGCATCGGCTTCGACACCCTCGCGGCCACCCCACATCACGAAGGTGGTCGCCCCCAGTTCGGCGCCCAGATCGATGGCGTCGAACGTCTTGGCCACCGCCATCCGGCGCACGGCGGGGTCGTTGGCGGTGAAGGCCCCCTCCTTGAAGATGGGACGGGAGAACAGGTTGGTGGTGGCCATGGGCACCGTGAGGCCGGTCTCGTCGAGCGCCTGCCGGAAACGCTTGACGATGGCCTCGCGTTCGGTGGCCGACGCACCCCAGGGCACCAGGTCGTTGTCGTGGAAGCTGACCCCGTAGGCGCCGAGGCCGGCCAGCCGGCGGACGGCGTCGACAGCATCGAGAGGCGGCCGGGTCTCGTGCCCGAACGGATCCCGCCCCGGATTCCCGACGGTCCACAGGCCGAAGGTGAAATGGTCTTCGGGGGTTGGTTCAAAGGCTGCTGCCATCGGGGTGACTCCTTCGGCACGGTGGATCGATCGACCGGGTGCGGTGCCGACGAGACTACCGACGCCGGGCCGGCGAGATCCGGCCGACACGGCGGGTCCGCCCGGCTCAACCCCGGGCGGCGGCGAATCGGTGGCGGATCTCCTCGGACCCGGCTGTCTCCGGACCCGGCGGAGTGACCTCGCCCCTCCCGAGGTCCCAGGCGTCGGCCACCGCCGCCGGATCGGATCCGGTGACCAGCACGGCGGCTTGGAGGGCGGCCCCGGCGGTGACGATCTCCCCGTCGGTGGGGACGGTGACCGGTCGACAGGACAGTGTGGCCAGCACCTGGCGGTACGCCGCCGAGCCGGCCCCGCCGCCGAGCAGGACCAGGCGTCCGGCGTCGATGGGGACCCCGGCCCCGTCGAGGGCGTCCAGGCCCTCGAGCAGGCTGCACACCACACCTTCGAAAGCGGCCCGGGCCAGCAGCTGGCGGGAGACGTCGGGCCGGATGCCCAGCAGCGATCCGGTGGCTTCGGGCCGGTTGGGGGTCCTTTCACCGGCCAGGTAGGGCACGAGGACCAGACCGCCGCTGCCGGAGGGCGCGGCCAGGGCCAGATCGTCGAGACCCGAGTGGTCGACGGCGAGCAGCCGGCCCATGGCCTCGGTCACCAGTGCCGCGTTGAGCGTGCACACCAGGGGAAGGTAGTGGCCGGTGGCGTCGGCAAAGCCGGCGACGGCCCCGGTCGGATCCCGGACCGGCCGCTCACTGGTGGCGAACACCGTCCCCGACGTGCCGATCGAGACGGCGACCTCGCCGGGACGCAGGGCGACGCCGAGGGCTCCGGCCATGTTGTCCCCGGTACCGGCGGCCACCGGCGTGCCGGCCGGCAACCCGAGCTCGGCCGCCGCCGGGGCGGTGAGGGTGCCGGCCTCCTCCCACGGGCCGAGCACGGTGGGCAGGGCGCCCGACCAGTCCGCCCCGGTACCGGCCAGTTCGAGGAGGTCGATCCGATAGGTGCCCTCGGTCGGGGACCAGTATCCGGTTCCGGAGGCATCGCCCCGGTCGGTGACGAACCGTCCGGTCAGGCGGAAGGTCAGCCAGTCGTGGGGGAGGAGCAGGTGGCCGATCCGGGCGGCGACATCGGGTTCGCATCGGGCCAGCCAGGCGAGCTTGGCGATGGTGAAGGCGGCCACGGGCACGCTGCCACAGCCATCGACCCACCGGTGGGCACCCAGCCGGGCCACGAGCCGGTCGGCATCCTCGGCCGATTCCGTATCGTTCCACAGCTTGGCCGGCCGGAGTACCGTCCCGTTACCGTCGAGGACGACCATCCCGTGCTGCTGGGCGGCCACGCTGACGGCGACCACATCGGTCGACCGGACCTTCCCGGCGGCGGTGACCAGGGCCTCGGCCATGGCGTCGACCAGGGCGGCCCACCAGCCCTCGGGTGCCTGTTCGCTCCGGGGTGGCGAGGTGGCGGCGTGGCCGGCCCGCCCCGAGCCGACCACCCGTCCGTCGGCCAGGTCGCGCAGCTCGACCTTGGTCGACTGCGTGGACGAATCGACCCCCGCCACGAGCGGCATGGCGCCGACGCTACAGCGGAGCTCAGTCCGGCGGTGCCACCAGGGCGTTGGCTCGGGCCACCGCTCCGTACCACGCCGCGCTGGGCTTGGCCCGGCGGGCGAAGGTCCGCGGGTCGACGCTGTGCAATCCGAACTTGGGGCGGAAGCCGAGGGACCACTCGAAGTTGTCGAGGAGGCTCCAGACGAAGTAGCCGCGGATGTCCACTCCGTCATCGAGGGCCCGCCGTACGCCGCGCAGCACTTCGGCGAGGTAGACGATCCGCTCGCGGTCGTCGTCGGTGGCGATCCCGCTCTCCGTCAACAGCACCGGCACCCCGGCGATGGCCGCGGCCCGTCGGGCGCAGTGCTCGACCCCCTGCGGCCAGTACTCGTATCCCATCTGGGTGAGGGGCACGCCGGGCTCGTTGGGCGCCTGACCCTCCGGTCCGAAATGAACCCGCGAATAGCACTGGACGCCGATGAAGTCGTCGCCCTCGCAGGCCCGCATGAACCGGTCCTCGAGGATCTCCTGGGCGGCTTCGAGCACATCCTCCCCACCCGGGTCGGCCACCATCTCGTCCATGGACAGGGTAAGGCCCACCGGGAACTCGCCCGGTCCCGAACGCAGGGCGTCGACCGCCTGGCGGTGGGCCCGCACCATGGCGTCGTTGACGGCCAGGTGACGGACGAAGTCGTCCTTCACCCCCGGAGGCGAGGACCCGAGGGCGTAGCCCATGACGCCGATGAGGTTGATCTCGTTGATCGTGCACGCCCAGCCGATGAGGTCACCGAAGTGCGCCCCCACCCGGGCCACGAAGCGGGAGAACAGGTCGGGCGCGTCCAGGGCCTCCCACCCGCCCCGGGCGGTGAGCCACGTCGGGGTGGTGAAGTGGTGGAAGGTCACCACCGGGGCGATCCCCTGCTCGAGACAGGCGGCGCAGATGCGGCGGTAGTGGTCAAGGGCGGCGATGGAGAATTCGCCTTCGGCGGGCTCGATCCGGCTCCATTCGAGGGAGAACCGATAGGCACCGAGGCCCATGGCCGCCACCAGTTCGACGTCCTCCGGCCACCGGAACAGCGAGTTGCAGGCGTCGGCACTCGACTCGGCGCAGCCGGAATCCGGGTTGTGCTCCCAGGCCCACCAGTCGTTGTTGACGTTGCCGCCCTCGATCTGATGGGCGGCGGTGGCGGTGCCCCACAGGAAGCCTTCGGGGAAGCTGATCTCCGGGGTGGGGGTGTCGTGTCGGTTCACAGCGGTGACTGTATCCCTTGGACCGTCGACCGGGGATGGGAGGCACGCGCCGCGGGAGATCGAACGTTCGCCGTGGAATAGCATCTCGGCATGGCTCGCATCGAGGTTCCGCCCGGCCGGGGTGGTGACGCCGTGCAGATCTGGTCGCTCCAACCCGAGCTGGGAGCGGCAGCCATGGCCTTGGTGGATGCCGCCTACAACCGGAGCATCCTGCCGGTCCGGGTTCGGGAAGCGGCCCGCATGCGGATCGCCCAGTTGAACGACTGCACGGTGTGCCTGGCCTTCCGGGCCGACAGCGTCAAGTCCCAGGGATTGACGGAGGACTTCTACGGCCAGGTCGGTGGGACCGACGACGATGCCGGCCTCAATCCCCAGGAGCAGTTGGCGGTGGAGTACGCCGAGCGCTTCGCCACCGATCATCAGAGTATCGACGACGCCTTCTTCGTCCGGCTCCGTCAATGCTTCTCCGATCCGGAGATCCTCGACCTCACCATCTGCCTCAGCGCATTTCTGGGGCTAGGACGAACCCTCCGGGCCCTCGGGATCACCGAGACGTCGGTCACCGACGTCTGAGCTGCCGTGGCGGCCGGGCCGGGGCCCAGCGGGGGCTCCGTCCCCCTCCGGGCGGAGCCCGAGCCTCCTTGTCCGTCCCTAAATACCCAGCTCGCAGGCCTTGACCGCCCTTCTCACCACCGGGGGTCAAGAACCGTGCCGATCGGACCGATGAGTAGAGGGCTGGAGTGGCTTCGGGCAGGAGGGCCGGATGAGGTTGAGCAGGGTCAGGATCGAGAACTACCGCAGCATCGAGGATTCGGGCTGGATCGAGGTGGAGCCTGAGATCACGTCCCTGGTCGGCAAGAACGAATCCGGGAAGACCGCCTTTCTGCAGGCCCTGTTCAAGCTCAACCCCATCGAGCCGGCCGAGTATCTGGAGATCCTGGACTTTCCCAGCCGCCTGACCCGCAAGCGCAAGGAATCCGACGACGCCATCCGGGTGTGCACGGCCGAGTTCGAGCTGGCCGACGAAGAGCTCGAGATCATCGAGTCGGACCTCGGTGCCGATGCCCTGACCAGTCGCACGTTCCAGGTATGGAGGGGCTACCGCTCCACCGGTCTCACGTTCGAGAACCTCAAGATCGACGAGGCGGTCACCGTCCGGCACCTCACCTCGGATCTCGATCTGCCGCCCGAGGCCGCCGCCGAGGTCCGGGCTGCGCCCTCGCTCCGTCAGCTGATCGAGGTCCTGGCCGCTCTCCCCGACCCGAACTCCCGCTCGACGGCGCTCCTCGATCGCATCAGAGCGTGGCCGTCCCAGTCGGTGTCCGTCCATCTCATCGAGGCCCACCTGCGAGCCATGATGCCGAAATTCGTGTACTTCGACGACTACAGCACCATGCCCGGAAAGGTCTCGATCCCCGAGCTCATCGAGAGCCGCGACCAGGGCGGCGAAATCGATCGCGGGACCCGCTCCCTGCTGGCCCTGCTGTCCCTCATCCGGGGCGACCCGGAGGACTTCGACGACGAGAGCAATCACGAGCGGCTGATCCGGGAGCTCGAGAACGCCGCCAACAGCATCAGCGACGAGATCTTCCGGTACTGGTCGCAGAACAGCGATCTGTCCGTCGACCTCAAGGTCACCGCGCCCGAGCCGGGAGCCGAGCCTCCCCTCGACCGGGGGCCGATCTTCCATGTCCGTGTGGCCAACCACCGTCACCGGGTCACCGTTCCCTTCGACGAACGGTCGAGGGGCTTCGTCTGGTTCTTCTCGTTCCTGGCCTACTTCTCCGAGCTGGAGGCGGCCAAGGAGGGCGATCTGATCCTCCTCCTCGACGAACCTGCCCTCGCCCTGCACGCCACGGCCCAGCGCGACCTCCTGCGCTTCATGGAGGACCGGTTGGCGCCCGAGCATCAGGTCCTCTACACGACCCACTCGCCCTTCATGATCGATCCGGAGCGCCTGGAGCGGGCCCGCACGGTCATGGACGTGACCGACGAGGGCACCAAGATCTCCGCCGACGTGTTCTGTGTCGACGAGGAGACGGTGTTCCCGCTGCGGGCCGCCCTCGGCTACACCCTCGGCCAGGAGCTGTTCAGTGACGAGAAGACACTGCTGGTCGAGAATCCCAGCGATCTCATCTTCTTGGACCTGCTCAACGCCGACCTGTACGAGCGGGGGATGCCGACCATCGACAACGACTGGGTGCGCGTGCCGGTGGGAGGAGCCGGAACACTGTGTACGTTCCTGGCGCTGGCCGCGCCCAATTCGTCGAAGCTGGCCGTCCTGGTCGACGCCCGCACCCGGGACAGTGGGCCGGTGCGGCGTCTCGTCGAGAACGGACAGTTGAGGAACGGATCACTGGTGATCCTCTCCGAGATCACCGGCATACCCGACGCCGACATCGAAGACCTCTTCGAGCCCGACTTCTATCTGCAGCTCGTCAACCGTGCCTACGCCCAGGATCTGATGGAAGCACCGATCGGGGTGGACGATCTGTCCCTCGATTTCGCCCGCATCACCAGACGAATCGACCTCCTGTTCGCCACCCGACGGATCGCCAACGGCAGGCTCGACCGGTTCCGGCCGGCGAGGGAGCTGCTCCGAAGCCAATCCGAATTGATGCCGTTGCTGGACCACGCCACCCGGATCCGGTTCGCCGCCCTGGCCAAGCGGATCAATGAGGTGTGACCACGGCCTCACCCGCTCCGTAGCCAGCGGGGACCCGGCCCGCCGTCGATGATCACGGCCCCGGATCGGACGGTCGCCCCAAGGTCCATCGATTGTGGCACCGGAGTGGCGTAGGGTCGGAGCGGAATGAGCGATACCGACCCCGGTGCCGGGCCCGCACCCATCGACGATCCGAGCGCGGCGGAGGTCGAGCGATTGCGGGCCGAGCGGGACGAGCTGGCTCACGAGGTCGAGGAGCTCACAACTCCCCGGAAGCGACGGTTGCGTCGCGGGATCGTCGGCGTCCTGGTCGCCTTGTCCTGCCTCTTGGTGCTGGTGTCCACCACCGTGGTGTGGACCCATCGGACGATCCTCAACACCGAGACGTTCGTGGGCACCGTCGGCCCGGTCTTTCAGCTCCCCGGTGTGGACTCGGCGGTTGCCGTCCGGGCCACCGACCAGCTGTTCGACGAACTGCACCTCCAAGCCCGGCTGCGTGCCGCGCTCCCCCCGAGAGTCAGCTTCGCCGCTGGGCCGATCACCAATGCGACCGAGGGCTACGTGTCCGATCAGGTGGCCAAGGTCCTCGGATCCGAGCGGTTCCAGACCGTCTGGATCAACACGCTCACCAATACCCACGAGACGGTCGTGGATGTGCTGCGGGGCAAGCAGACGCCGACCGTCTCCACCGCCAAGGGCTACATCGTCCTCAACACGGTTCCGGTGATCAACAACGCCCTCGGCTCGGTGTCGGGCCTGGCCTCCAACCTCACCGGCCGGAAGGTCACCTTGCCGACCATCACGTCGGCCGAGCCCCCCAAGGAGGCCATCGACAGACTCTCCAAGGCGCTCGGCGTGAAGTTGCCGTCCAACTACGGCCAGATCACCCTGGTGCGGTCGAAAAACCTGGCCGTCGCCCAGCGTGGGGTCAAGGCCTTCGACCGGCTGAGCATCCTCCTGCCGCTGCTCACCCTGGCGGTGATCGCCTTCACCCTCTGGCTGTCGGTCTCCCGGCGCCGGACCCTGGTCCAATTCCTGGTCGGCACCTCGCTGCTGCTCATCGTGCTGCGACGTGTGGTCATCCACGAGCAGAATGCCCTGGCCAACTACGCCAACAACCACGAGGTGGCGCGGACGGTCCTGGACCACCTCATGCACGGCTTCTTCGTCCTGACCGCCTGGCTCCTCGGCATCGCCCTCGTCATCCTGGTGGTGGCCCTCCTGACCGGGCCCTACCCCTGGGCCGTGGCCCTGCGCCGATTCGTGGCCCGGGGTTGGCGCCTGGCGGTGGGAGCGGTGAGCGGCGAGCGGCGGACCCGGTCCCTGGCCTGGGTGGGCTCGCATGCCGACGGCCTCCAACTGGTCGGTGCCGTCGTCGCCGCCATACTCTTGCTCATCGTCAGCATCTCCTGGTGGAGCTTCCTGATCATCGGCGCGCTGCTGCTCGTCTACGAGGTCGCCCTGCAATGGGCCAAGGGGCACCCGCCCGGCGATGGGCCGCCGGGGGCCACGGCCGGCGACACCGTGGCCGCCGCGTCCCCCGCCGCTGACTCCTGAGCGGCGGCAGCGGCGGGAACGGGTTCGGGGACGAGCACACGTCACACTTGCCGTGACCGGTCTTTGCGGTGAAACTGGCCGACGCCGAACGGCGGCGACAATGACGACGGAAGGGGCCTCTCCATGGCGACACCCTCGCAAGCTCGGTTCGACCCCCCGGGACCGGGGACCTGGGCGCAGGATCCCGTTCACTTTCCCCGGCCGGCCACCCGGTACTGGGCGGAGATGCACCCCGAGCCCTTCCGGCGCGGCGTCGCCGAGTTCACGGCCTACTACGGCATGCTGCTCGAGGCCATCCAGATGGCCTACGTCAATGGGATCGCCTACAGCCAGCCGGTCATCGTCGCCGACGACCAGGTTCCGGTGCGGTTCCAGCGGGCCGATGAGGTCTGGGCGGGGAAGGTGTGGCGGGATCAGCTCCGCGAGTGGGACGAGGTGGCCAAGCCGGCCGCCGTCAAGACCCACCGGGAGTTGCAGGCCGTCGATCCCGACGGGCTCTCCGACGCCGACATGGTCGTCTACCTGATCAACTGCCGAGACCACCACTCCCAGATGATCTACCAGCACATGCGGTTCACCGGGGCGGCGATGATCTGTGTGGGCGACCTCCTGGCCCATCTCGGGGAGTGGACCGGCGTTCCTCCGGCGGAGGTGTTGAGCATGATGCAGGGGGCGGCACCGGTGTCGGCAGGAGCCTCGGCACAGCTCGAAGGGTTGATCGCCGCCTTCGCGGGGGATGCCGATGCCCGCCGGATACTCGATTCGGACGGCGATCCCGCCGAGGTGCTCGATCAGTTGCGGGCCCTCGACAATGAGGTCAGTCAGAAGTTGAACGAGTATCTGGATCTGGTCGGGTACCGGCTCCTCGACGGCTTCGACATCTCGGGCCGCTATGCCCTGGAGTTGCCGGACGCACTCCTCCGGGCCATCCGCCTGTCCGTCGCCGGGAGGTCCGACGGTTCAGCCGACGTGGACAGCCGCATCGTCGAGATCCGCGACCAGGTGCCCGAGCAGCACCGGGCCGCATTCGACGAGCTCCTCGGCGAAGCCCGTCTGATGTACCGGATCCGCGACGAGCGGGGCGTCTTCAGCGACATCTGGGCGTCGGGGATCATGCGGCGGGCCGTCCTGGCCGCCGGTCGACGGCTGGCCGAACGGGGGAAGTTGGCCGACCCCGAGTACCTGATCGACGCCGGGTTCGACGAGATGTGCTCGCTGCTGTCCGACGCCGGCGGACCGTCCTCGGATGAGCTGGCCGAGCGGCTCGGCTACCGGACCTCGTACAGCGCCAAGGATGCGCCCCCGGTGCTGGGGCCGGCACCGACCCCGCCTCCGGACCCGTCGGGTCTGCCCCCCGGCGCCGGACGGGTCATGCGGGCCACCGGAATCGCCATGGGAGCGCTGTTCGGGAGCTCGGAGGCGCCCCACGAGGAGAACCTCCTCCGCGGTCTGGCGGCCAGCGGTGGCGTCTACGAGGGACCGGCGCGGCGGGTCTCGGGTCCGACCGAGTTCGACCGCATCGTCGAGGGGGACGTGCTGGTGACGGAGTCGACGACCGAGGCCTTCAACATCCTGCTCCCGCTCCTGGGGGCCATCGTGACCGACAGCGGGGGCCTGCTCTCCCATTCCGCCATCGTGGCCCGTGAGTACGGCATCCCCGGCGTGGTGGGAACCCGTGACGCGACCGACCGCATCCCCGACGGCACCATCGTGCGGGTCGACGGTGACGCCGGTGAAGTGACGGTCAGCGGGTGAAGGCCGTCGTCCCGTTCGGGGAGGCCCACGAGGAGGCGGTCTTCGGGGCCAAGGCGGTCGGACTGGGAGAAGCGACACGGGCCGGTCTCTCGGTCCCTCCGGGCATCGCCCTCTCCGGTGACATCGTCGAAGAGGTGGCCGCCGGCCATTCGTCGGCCATCGACATGGTCGTCGACGCGGCCCGACCACTGGCCGGCCCGCTGGCCGTCCGCTCGTCGGCGGTGGACGAGGACGGTGCCGACGCCAGTTTTGCCGGCCAGCACCTGACCCTGCTCAACGTCCCGTCCATCGACGACCTGAGCTCGGCCATCCGGCAGATCTGGTGGTCGGCCAATTCCGACTCGGTGATCACCTACCGGAAGCGGGTCGGACTGTTCAACCGCCCGAGCGTCGGGGTCGTCGTGCAGTCGCTCCTGGCGCCCGAGACGGCCGGCGTGATGTTCACCCAGAACCCGGTCAACGGGGCCGACGAGCGGATGATCGAGGCCAGCTGGGGACTCGGCGAGGTGGTGGTCTCCGGTCGGGTGATCCCCGACACCTACCGCCTGGACCGGTCGGGGGAGGTGCTCGAGCGGACGGCCGGAGTGAAGAAGATCGCCATCCGCTCGGTGGCCGACGGCGGCACCGTCGACGAGGAGGTGGCCACCCATCTCATCGAGTCACTCTGCCTCGACGACGACCAGCTCGCCCAACTCAATGCCTTGGCCGGTAAGTGCGAGGAGGCCTACGGGATGGCCTGCGACATCGAATGGGCTTATGCCGACGGGAATCTCTTCCTGCTCCAGTGCCGGGCCGTGACCCGGGCCGGATCGACGACGCGGCCGACCGCCCAGATCCCGCAGGGCTCCCCGCAAGTGCTCGAGCAGGTGCCGTTCTTCACCGGGCTGAGCCCGGGCGACACGGCACGCATCGCCGAGATGTTCAAGGAGCGCCGGTTCGCGGCCGGTGAGACCATCACCAAGGAGGGTGTCGGCGCCGCCGCCTTCTACGTCATCGACTCCGGGGATGCCACTGTTTCGATCAACGGCAAGCAGGTGGCCACGCTGTCGCGAGGTGACTACTTCGGTGAGACCGCACTGATCGACGAGGGGGCGCGGTCAGCAACGGTGACCGCCAGCAACGATGTCGTCTGCTACGGCTTGACCTTCTGGGAGTTCCGCCCGCTGGTGCAGCACAACGCCACCATCGCCTGGAACCTCCTGCAGACCCTCACCAAGCGGCTCCGGGCCGCCCAGGAGAGCTAGGGGCGAGCCGAGCGGACTTTGTGCCTCCGGAACGCGCCAGCCCAAAGGGGCAGGGTGGCTGGCGCAAGAGCCGGATGCCGCAGCTCCGGCAGATATACGCATTCTACCGGTCCTCCCCCCGCGCCGATCCAACATTGGGATCGGATCGGCGCACCACGGTGGCCTGGAGATTTGGGCGGCGGAAGCCCTGCTCGACAGGCCTGGTGACTCTGTGTCGGCGCGTCGGTGACCGAACTTGAGGGATTACCCGGATTGCCCGGCCCCGGCGGTGGGGCCGGGCACGAACCCGCCCACCCCGTGTTCACACCGGTAGTCGTCCGGCCTCGTAGTCATCGGGCAGACGGGCCTGACAGTCGAGACACTTGGTCAGCTGCCGACTCCAGACAACCGTCTTGTAGGGCCGGTGCGTGCCCGAGGCACAACTGGCCTCGGCCGCCAAACGGTGGAGCCGATCCTTGGGCGATTCGTAGACCAAGGGCAGCTCAGGCAGCGACTCCACCTCATCGGCACGACTGGCGTCCATGGCTGCAATTGTCGACATCTGCCGCCGGTATCTTGAATCGGCTCGCCGGTTCCGAGCTGGCCGCCGGTGCCCAGGCTCCCCTCAGCCGTCCCCGGTGACGACCGCCACGAGTTGGTCGAGCAACCCCTTCGAGCCCTCCTCCCGGCCCTCCACCGTGTCGAGGCCGTCGAAGTGGACACCTTGTTCGGTGTAGGTCAGCCGTGTCCCGGCCCCGTCGGGCTCCAGCGCGATGGTCGTGACCGAGGTCGAGATGTGTCGTTCGGCGAGCCACATGTCGTAGGTGAAGACGATCCGGACCTGATCGACGATGTCGGTGTAGACGGAACGGAACTCCGTGGTCGGCCCATCGTGCCACTTGCCGGTTTCGACGGCCCGACCTCCGACACGGAAGTCGTGGGCCTGCTCGTGGGCCTCGAAGGCGTCCCCACCGCCGAACCACCGGTCCCGCTCGTCGTTGTCCGAGAGCGCCCGCCACACTCTGGCTACCGGGGCGGGCATGGACCGTTCGATCACGAAGGTGGCGTGGGTCTGACTGCGTTCGATGGTGTCGGTCATGTCATTTCTCCTTGTCGGTTTGATGGGCCAGGTGGGTTTCGAGTCGATCGAGGCGCCGTTCGGCGGGCAGTCGCTGCCCGCCGATCCACTCGGCGGCAGGGGCGAGCGCACCGGTGGCCAACTGGTACGTGCGCACCCGTCCGACCTTGGTCGAGCTGACGATTCCGGCGGCCTCCAGTACGCCGAGGTGCTGCACCACGGTGGGCAGCGACCAGGTGAGCGGCCGGGCAATGTCCGACACCGAGGCGGGGCCCCGGGCCAGACGCTCGACCATTCCCCGTCGGGTCGGGTCGCTCAGCGCCCGGAAGATCCGATCCAGTGGGTCCGGTTGATACTTAGGTATATGCCTAAGTATAAGCACACGCCCGGCGTTGTCAAGACCGGCGGCCGGGCCGTTCGCCGGTCGGGTCCGCCCGGGACGGCGCCGCTACGCTGAGCCGTCGGTTCGGGGGAGTGCGGGCCACGGCCAACGGGAGGTGGGGAATGAATCATCGGGCAGTGGGCCGGGTCGGCGCCGCGACCGGCCTGGTCTATGTGATCCTCAGCCTGTTGTCGGGATTCCTCTATCCGCAGCAGCCCCGGAACGACAGCCCGGCCGCCACCACCATGGCGTGGGTCCACGGCCACCGGGTGGCGCTCCAAGTCGGAATGCTGTTCGGTCTGTTGGCGGCAGGCGTGTTCCTGTGGTTCGTCGGCGTGCTCCGCACCCTGTTCGACGAAGGCGGGGGCCACTCTGGCTCGCTGGCCCCGATGGTGTTCGGCGCAGGGATCGCCGTGGCGGTGGTGTCGGCACTGGCGGCACTGCCCATTGCCCTGCTCGCCTACATGGACGCCCAACCGTTGGGCCTGACCGACCCGGGCGTGGTGCGGATGCTCGGGGATCTGAACATCGTCCTCTTCGCGGCCAGTTCGATCATGACGGCGGTCTTCCTGCTGGCGTTGGGTCTTTCGTTCCTTCGCCGGGAGCTGCCCGGCCCCGTCTGGCTCGGTTGGCTGAGCCTGATCGTCGCCGCCCTCAACGCCGTGGTCGTGTGGGTGGCCCTGACATTCAGCACCTATCACGGGAAGGGGTGGAATGCGGTCGGCTTCGGGGCTTTCGTCGGGTTCCTGCTGGTGGTTCTGATCACGAGCGTGTCGCTGATGCGACGACCCGTTCTCGGATCGACAGCCAGCCCGGCGGTGACCGGGTAGCCGGATGGTCGACCGGGACCGGCCCGCCGTCGCCCGGTAGCCTCCGATTCATGTCCGCTGACGCCGGCCGGCCCGGTCTGACCTCGTTCGCCGGATGGGACGTCCGCGGTGGATCCCGCGCCGATCCCGGGGCCGCCGACGCCTTCGTGGGGTCGGCGTCGACCGACCCGGGCGCCGGGGCCCGCTACGAGCTCCTGGCCGTCGCCGCCCGAGGCTTCCGACCTCCCCGGTTCCTGACCGTCGACGACGTTGCCGACGAGGGCGGGCCAACAAAGGATCCGCCGGATGGCGATGGCTTCGAGGGCCTCCGGCAGACATGGTCGGTGCGGTACCGGCGAATCACCGAGACGGGGCCCCGCCAAGTCACCGCCTTTGCCATCTACCTGCTCGGCGTCAACCCTCCGCCCGGGTTGACCGACGACGAGCTGGCCGTCTTCAACGACTTCTATACCAATGTGCACCTGACCGAAGTGGCCGAACGCCGTCACGCCCTCCGTGCCGAACGCTACGAGCTGGTGCGCGAGGTGCGGGCTCCCTATCAGGGGGCACCGCGCTTCCTGGCCATCTACGAGGTCGACGAGGAGTCGGCCTCGCACCGCCGCCACACCGGACCTCCGTACGAGAAGGGGCCGGAGGTGTGGCAGCGCCACAAGACGCCCTGGCGACTCTGGTTCCACCGACTCGACGGCGGTGGCGATGGGCCGTAGTCGGGTCGAGCGGCTCGTCACAGGGACGGCCGCGCTCTGTCTGCTGACCGCGCTGCTGGTGGGGACCGGGCCGGTGCACCGGGCCGCGGCGCTGGCGGTCAACCGACCGGTGGTGGGCATGGCCGCCACTCCCGACGGCCACGGCTACTGGCTGGTCGCCTCGGACGGTGGCCTCTTCGCCTTCGGCGACGCCCACTTCTACGGCTCGACCGGTTCCCTCGGTCTCAACCGACCGGTGGTGGGCATGGCCGCCACAACCGACGGCCACGGCTACTGGCTGGTCGCATCCGACGGCGGCATCTTCGCTTTCGGCGACGCCCACTTCTACGGCTCGACCGGTTCCCTCGCCCTCAACCGACCGGTGGTGGGCATGGCCGCCACAACCGACGGCCACGGCTACTGGCTGGTGGCCTCGGACGGCGGCATCTTCGCCTTCGGCGACGCCCACTTCTACGGCTCGACCGGTTCCCTCGCTCTCAACCGACCGGTGGTGGGCATGGCCGCCACTCCCGACGGCCACGGCTACTGGCTGGTGGCCTCGGACGGCGGCCTCTTCGCCTTCGGCGACGCCCACTTCTACGGCTCGACCGGTTCCCTCGCTCTCAACCGACCGGTGGTGGGCATGGCCGCCACTCCCGACGGCCACGGCTACTGGCTGGTCGCATCCGACGGCGGCCTCTTCGCCTTCGGCGACGCCCACTTCTACGGCTCGACCGGTTCCCTCGCTCTCAACCGACCGGTGGTGGGCATGGCCCCGGCAGCCGGCGGCCGCGGCTATTGGCTGGTGGCCTCGGACGGTGGCATCTTCGGCTTCGGGGACGCCGGGTTCTACGGATCGGTGCCCGAGCTCCCGCCCCCCGGGCCACCGCGGATCGCCCTCTACGGGGATTCGTTGGCGTCCGAGTCCGGACAGGAGTTCGCCTACCTGGCCGGAGCGGCCGGAGCTCCGGTCCTCATCCGCACGTTCCCGGGTATCGCCATCTGCGACGACCTGCCCACCATGGCCGCCGATGCCCGCAGCTGGCATCCGACCGTGGCCGTGCTCGCATTCTCGGGGGACGCCTTCACTCCGTGCATGGCGGGGTACCAACTGGGGACCGCGGCCTACTTCGCCAAGTACGAGCGCGATGCCCGTGCCGCCATCACCATCTTCCAATCGATCGGAGCCAGGGTCATCCTGGTGGGCCTGCCCCTCGACGAGTCATCCAGCGAGAGCCGGAACGTCACCACCCTCAACCGCAACTACCGATCCGTCGCCGCCGGCAGCAACGGTGTCACCTACGACGACGCCGGCCAGGCGGTGCTGGCCGACGGGAAGTTCACCCGGACCCTCCCGTGCCTGTCGTTCGAGCCCTGTACCGGGCCGGCCGGCACCAACATCGTGCGCTCCCCGGACGGCGTCCACTTCTGCCCGACCGGCAATACCACCCTCGTCGGCTATCTCGAAGAGTGTGACGTCTACTCGTCGGGTGCGTTCCGGTTCGCCTCGGCCATGGTCGGAGCCGCCCTCGCCCCGTCGCCCAGCCCGTAGGGTGCAGGTCATGAAACCCGAGGACACCGTGGCTCTGACCATCGGCGGAAGGCGTCTGGCCGGGGAGGACGGCTCCTATCCCGTCGTCAATCCCGCCCGCCCCGAGCAGACCGTGCTGATGGCGCCGATCGCGTCCGCCGCTCAACTGGAACAGGCCGTGGCCGGGGCCCGAGCCGCCCAGCCGACCTGGGCCGCGCTTCCCTACGAGGATCGGTTGGCCACGCTCCAGGGGGCCTGCGACGCGGCCATGACCTCGATCGATCTGGACGCCACCAGCGCCCTCCTGACCCGTGAACACGGCAAGGTCCTCATGGAGTCCCTGTTCGACGTGGCCACCACCGCGGGGATGGTGGGCGCCCTCTCCCCCCTGGTGGCCGCCTCGCTCGAGCCGCGGCCCGCAGGCAACTCGGTGGTCGAACGGGTGCCCCACGGCGTGGTGGCCGCCATCCTCCCCTTCAACTGGCCGTCGGCGGTGATGGGCAACAAGATCCTGCCCGCCCTCCTGGCCGGCAACACGGTGGTGGTGAAGACCCCGCCCACCTGTCCCGGTGCCGTGCTTCAACTGGCCGCGGCCATTGCCGACGGACTCCCCCCGGGGGTGCTGAACGCAGTCAACGGCCCGACCCCCGAGCTCGGGGTGGCCCTCGTCGCCCATCCCGGGATCGACATGGTCTCGTTCACCGGCGGCGTCGCCGCCGGTCGGTCGGTGCTGGCCGGCTGCGCCGCTCATCTGCGACCGGCCGTCCTCGAGCTGGGTGGGAACGACCCCGCCATCGTCGGGCCCGACCTCGAACCGTCCGAGGAGCTGGCCGGCCGTCTGGTCGAGGCCGCCTTCACCACCTCCGGACAGGTGTGTATGGCCATCAAACGCCTCTACGTTCCCGCCGACCGGTTGGACGGCTGGCGGGATGCGCTGGTGGAGACGCTGTCCCGCACCGTGGTCGGCGACGGTCTCGAGCCCGAGGTGACCATGGGACCGGTGCACACGGCGGCGGCCCGCGACCGGGTCGAGGCCATGATCGCCGACGCCGCGCCGGAGGCGACCGAGGTGGTCCGTCCGGCCCGGGTGGTGGATCCCGACGGCGGCTGGACGGTGTCGCCGGCCCTCGTCGTGTCACCCGATCCCGCGGCCACCCTGGTGGTCGACGAGCAATTCGCCCCCGCCCTCCCCCTCCTTCCCTACGCGGACTTCGATCAGGCCATCGATGCCGCCAACGCCACCAACTTCGGCCTGTGCGCCTCGGTGTGGAGCGCGGACGACCAACTGACCGAGTCGGCGGCCCGGCGACTGGACGCCGGAACGGTGTGGACCAATGCCCACGGGATGGGGGCCATGGACCACCTGGCGCCCATGGGCGGATGGGGCGACTCGGGGCTCGGGACCGAGCTCGGACTCGAGGGCATGACCGCCTTCACCCGGCCCCGGGTGATCAGGCGGGGAGCGCTCTGATCGGCCGCCGGCCGGCCTCCGGTGGGAGGGGCGGCGTGTTCAGCTCGGCGAACGGGGTCTGACCTCGGTCCCCATGCCCGCGGTGATGAACACCACCGTGGCCGAACCGGAGACATCGGCGGTGTGCCACACACCGGGCGGGTTGATGACCGCTTCCCCGGACCGGATGGTGACCTGGTGGACCCGGCCGTCGATCTCCTGGTGGAGCGTGATGGCCCCCTCGGTGCACAGCACCAGCTCCTCCCCGTGCGGGTGCACCTCCCACGAGTCCCACGGCCCGCTGAAGGTGTGGATGGTGACCAGCCGTCCCTCGGCCCCGTCGGCCTGGTTCCGGATGGCGTAGCGCTCGTACCAGGCCGGTTCGCCGGTGAAGGATTCCTGGGGGATGACGGTGGCCCCCAGACCCAGGTGCACAGGAGTGTCGGGCGAGACGAAAAGCGGGCTTGTCGCTCACGTCCGGAGTCTGTCACAGCCGTCCGGACCGATCAGGGGAGCCCGTCCTCCACCGTCACGGTGATGCCCTCGGTGGACGAACGGCGGATGGCATCGAGCACGGCGATGTCCCGCACCCCGTCGACGAAGGTACCGGCCGCCGGACCGACCGGATCGGGCCGGCCCTCGATGCGGCACCGGAACACCTCGGCCAGCCGGGTGTAGGGGGCGAAGTCCATGCCGTGGGAGATCATCCGCCCGTAGGCGGTGGTGACCAGACCGTCGGGGAGGGGAGGGCCGCTCCCGGTGGGCAGGTCGTCGGGGACGGGCAGGGTGCGGGTCCCGCTGCCGTCGGCCACCTTCACGATGGCACCCACCCCCTCGATCCACGCCGTCCCTCCCGACCCCACCACCCGGGTGATCACGATGGGAGGGCCCCAGTCCCCCGAGGTGCTCTGGAGCACACCGACCGCGCCCGAGCGCATCCTGAAGTGGACCAGGAAGGCGTCGTCGGCGCTCATCGCCCGCTCGGCGATATGGGGCAGCGAGGCGCTCACCGATTCGAATTCGCCCAGCGTCATCCGGACCTGGTCGATGATCTGTGATCCGTGGGCGGCCATCCAGCCGCCGCCCTGGTCGGCATCGGCCCACCACTCGGGGACCTCGGCCGAGGGGTCGGCCAGCAACGGGACGTGGAGGAGGACCGTGGCCATCCGGGGCTCGCCGATCTCGCCCCCCTGCACGGCCCGGGCCAGCAGTGCCTGGCCCGTGTCCCAACGGAACTCGCATCCGAGGAGGTGGACGATGCCCGCCTCCTCGGCCGCCGCCAACACGGTCCGTCCCTCGGCGGCGTGGCGGGCGAAGGGCTTCTCGCACAGCACGTGCTTGCCGGCGGCGATGGCGGCCAGGGCGATGGGCGCGTGGGTGTGGGGCGGCGTGGCGACGGTCACGGCGTCAACGCCGTCGAGGCCGATGGCCTCCTCCACCGAGGTGAGGGCCCGGGGTATGTCGAACATGGCGGCCCGCGCCGCCGTCCTGTCCGGGTCGCGGCCGACCAGGGCCACCACCTCGAACCCGGCCGCCCGCAGGGCGGGCACGTGGGTGACGCAACCGAACCCGGTGCCGAACACGACAACGCCGGTCATCGGGCCGCGTCCAGCACGGTGCGAGTGGCCCGGGCGGCGAGCAGCGCGGCCTCGTCGGCCGGGCGGGACTGGAGCTCGTCGCTGAACACCTCCACCCCGAGCGGGGCGGTGGTCCCGGTGTCGGCCAGCGTCCGGATCAGCCCGACCAGGTCGAACTCGCCCTCGCCGGGGAGGGCCCGGTGGTGGAGGGTGGCCTCCACCAGGTTGTCCTCGGCGGCGGCGGGGCCGTCGTCGAGCTGGATCCCGAGGATCAGCTCGCCGGGAACGACGGCCAGGTCGGCCAGATCGGTGCCCGATCGCACCAGGTGCCAGGCGTCGACATTGATCCCGCCGTTGGGCGCACCGGCCCTGGCCACGACGTCCAACGCCGTGGCCAGGTCGGGGATCTTCGACCAGGGGAGCCACTCGATGTGGACCAGGAGTCCGTGCTCGGCCGCCCGGGCACACAGCCCGGCGAAGGCTTCGGCGGCATCGTCCACCGTCCAGGTCCCGCCGAAGACGTCGACGGCGTTGACCGAGCGTCCACCCACCGCGTCGGCCACCGCGAACAACTCGGCCTCGCCGAAGCGGAAGACGTCCTCACTGTCGTGCCGCGGGTCGATATGGATGTCGGCCGCCCCCGGCAGCCACCACCAGGCCGGGTCGAGCTCGGCCACGGCCAGTCCGTGGTCGTCGAGCATCGAGCGGAGGTCGGCGTCGCTCCATCCCTCGGCCCGGGCGCCGGCGTAGTCACGGCCCCACAGCGAAACGGCGGCGAAGCCGGCGGCCGATGCCGCGGCCAGGCGCTCGGCGAAGGTCACCTGCCGGGGCAGCGTGCCCGAGCACAGCACCAGGTCGTCGGGTCCCATCAGTAGCCGGCCTCCTTGTCGACGGTCCCGAGCAGCTGACGGCCCTCCCGGTAGCGGGCCAGGTTCTCGGTGAAACAGGTGATGGTCCGGACCGCGGTGCGCGGTGACGACCACGAGATGTGCGGGGACAGCCGGACCGACGGATGCCGGTAGAGGGGGTGGCCGTCGGGGAGCGGCTCGGGGTCGACCACGTCGAGCGAAGCCATGGCCACCCGACCGTCGTCGAGGGCCCGGATCAGGGCGTCCTGGTCCACCAGCGAGCCACGGGCCACGTTGACCAGGTGGACGCCGGGCTTGACGGCGGCGAAGGCGGCCTCGTCGAGGAGATGGCGGGTGGCCGGGGTGGCCGGCGCCGCCACCACCAGGTGGTCGGACCGGCCGAGCAGGGTGAGGAGGTCGGGGCAGAGGGCGACCCCGTCGACCGGCGCTGGGCCCGGCTGCCGCCGGGTGCCGATCACTTCCATCGAGAAGGCCAGGGCCCGTCGGGCCACCTCGGAGCCGATGGCCCCGAGTCCGATGATGCCGAGGGTGCGCCCCTCGAGCCCGCCGAGCTGGGCGGTGTTCCACGCGGCCGCCGGTTGGGTGATCCACGACCCGGGCAGCTGCTTCTCGAAGGCCAACATGGTGGCCAGCACGAATTCGGCGATGGCCGGACCGCCGGCCCCCCGCGAGCAGGTGAGCAGGCGGTCGTCGAGGGCGTCGAAGGGGAACCCGTCGGCGCCGGCCCCGAGGATGTGGACCCAACGGATCCGCGGCCCGAGAGCACCGGCCAGGGTGGGGGCGTCGTCGAGCAGGGTGACCAGGACATCGGCCTCGGCCTCGGCCTCCGGGCTCCCGGCCGCCACCACCCGGACCTCGGGGAGTGCGCCCTGTAGCGCCTGGACCACGAACTCGCCGAACCGCCCGCCGTACACGGCCACGGTTCCCCCCTTCGGCGGTCCGTCGCCCACGGGTTCGCTCACTGCTCCACGACGTCCTTCAGGACCCCGGGGGTGTGCACGGTGGCCAGGTTGTCGCCGAGGTAGGCCGGAGCCTCGTCGGTTTCGACGAACCAGCCGGTCGGGCACATGGTGAGGATCTCGACGAACGAGAACCCGGCTCGGCGCGCCTGCACGTCGAGGGCGCGCAGCAGCATCTTCTTGGTCCGGGCCACGTTGCCGGCGTTGTTGACCAGTCCGCGGGCCACGAAGGCGGCGCCGTCGATCTGGGCCAACAGCGAGCTCAACAGGATGGGTCGGCCGTGGCGGGCCGGGTCACGACCCTCGAGACTGGTCTTGGTCCGCTGTCCGACGACGGTGGCTGCCGACATGTGGCCACCGGTCTCTCCGAACACCCCGTTGTTGAGCATGATGCAGGTCACGTTCTCACCCCGGGCCGCGGTGTGCAGGACCTCTTGGAGGCCCTCGCTCACCATGTCGCCGTCACCCTGCACGGTGAACACGATCGACTCGGGCCGGGTCCGCTTGACCCCGGTAGCCACCGAGGGTGCCCGTCCGTGCAGGGCCTGGAGCACTTCCACGTCGAGGTTGTTGGAGAAGGCGGTGTAGCAGCCGATGCCGAAGACGGCGATGGCCCGCGACACGAGACCGAGCTCATCGATCGCCTCCAGCGCGCAGCGCATGGCCACCGGCTCGCCGCACCCCGGGCAGAGATGGTGGGCACCCACGTCGATGAGGGCGGGGACGAAATCGCCGACCAGGTGGGCGGGATCCGATGGCGGCCGGTCGGTGGGCACGAACTCGGTCACATCGCCACCACTTGTTCGATCCGCTGACGCATCACCGAGACGTCGAGATCGGGGGCGATGCCGAAGCCGGAGCTGTCCAGGCTGAGCCCCCCGATGAAGTGCACCGGCGCCCGGCCCAGCACGGCCAGGCGCACGTCGTCGATCATCTGCCCCTGGTTGTTCTCGTAGACGGCCACTGCCTTCGTCCCCTCCGCCGCCCGGGCCACGGTGTCGGACGGGAAGGGGAACAGGGTGATCGGTCGGACGTAGCCGACCCGTACCCCGTCGGCCCGGAGCTGGCGCACGGCGGCCTGCACGTAGCGGGCCGGGGTGCCGAAGGCCACCACCACGACGTCGGCGTCCTCGGTGCCGACCGACTCGGCCAGCGGCTCGACCTGGGCGGCCATGGCCGCGGTATGGGCGGCACAGGCCGCGTAGTGGACCGACAGGTCGTAGCCGACGTCGTCGCGCTGCTTGGCGCTGCCGAGGAACGAGACCAGTTTGGCCCGTCCCGAACCGCCGCTCGATCCGTCGAGCGCCCACTCGGGGACGGACCGCTCGACCGGAGAGGGGATGACCACCGACCGGGCGGTATGGGCCAGGTAGTAGTCCCCCATGACCAGCACCGGGTTGCGCCAGCGCTCGGCCAGGTCGAAGGCCAGCATCATCAGGTCCACGGCCTCAGCCGAGTCCACCGGGGCCAGCACCAGGTGGCGGTAGTCGCCATGACCACCTCCGCGGGTGGCCTGGTAGTAGTCGCCCTGGGCCCGGGCCATGTCGAGGACGACCAGGGGCAGGCGGGCCAAGGTGATCTCGGCCAACGACTCCTGCATCAGGGACAGTCCCTGCCCGGTCGAACCGGTGGCCGCGGGCGTGCCGGTGGCCGCGGCACCCCAGGCCATGCCCACCGCCTCGAGTTCGCTCTCCGCGTTCATGCACACGCCGCCCACGCCGGGGAGAAGACGGGCCATGTGCTCGAGGACTTCGGTGAACGGGGTCATCGGGTAGCCGGCGAAGAAGCGGCACCCGGCGGCGATCATGGCCTCGGCGATGGCCTCGCTGCCGGCCAGCAGCCGCCGGTCCGTGGTGGCCGTGGTCACGCCTGACCGCCGGCCTGGGTCCGCGGCGTCTCGTACTTGTAGACCTGGAAGACGAAGTCGGGACAGATCTGCGAACAGGCCCGGCATCCGGTGCACCCGGGAAGCAGCCGGGGGTAGCGGTAGCCCCGGCTGTTGGTCTCGTGCTCGGTCATCACCAGCACGCCGGGCGGACAGCTGTCGACGCAGAGGTCGCATCCCTTGCACGCCTCCACGTCGATGACCAGTGTGCCCCGGCTCACCACCGGAGGGGAGCTCATGCCGTTACCACCGGCTGGGGCCACGCCGGGACGGTGAGCGTGACCGACCCGAATCCGGCCCGCAGGGCCTCGTCGTTGAGAGCTGCATGCTGGGTCCGGTAGGACGGCAGCGATGCCCGGGAAGCGGCTGACAGAGATGCCAACCCGACCAGTCCGGTGGCCGCGGCGTAGGCCCCGACCATGACCATCGAGGCGGCCATGGCGCTCCCGAGGGTGAGGGCGATGTCGTTGGCCGGGACCTCGATCACCGTGCATCCGCGGGCCACGTCGGGCCGGTCGACCACGCTGGTGTTGACGAACAGCACACCGTGCGGTTCGAGACGGCCCAGCACCGGCGCGGCGTGCTCGTGGTGCATGAGGACGGCGGACCAGGTCGAGGCCACGGTGGGCGGGGACTCGACCGACCCGTCGGAGACCACCACGGTCGACTCGGTGGCCCCGCCCCGCATCATGCCGCCGTAACTCCCGAAGACCTGGACGTCGCGTCCCTCGAGCAGGGCCGCCCGGGCCACCACGGCTGCGGCCAGCTGTACCCCCTGCCCCCCGATACCGGTCATGATCAGCTCGCGGTCCACAGAGCAGCGATCCTAATCAGTCAGAACACTGTTCTCAACTGTTGTGGGCCGACGGTGTCAGCCGACCCGGAGGCGGTCGACCAGCAGGCGCCGCTGGACCTGACCGGTCGAGGGGGTCCGGGGCAGGGCGTCGACTACCCGCACCTCCCGCGGGTGTTTGAAGGTGGCCAGCCGTCCAGCGCACAGCGCCCGCAGTTCGTCCACCGTCGGTGCCTCCCGACCGGGCCTCACCACGACCACCGCGCACACCACCTCACCCCAGGCCGAGCCGGGGAGGCCGACCACCGCCACCTGGTCGACGGAGGGATGGGCGGCGAGCACGGCCTCGACCTCGGTGGGCATGACCGCTTCCCCACCGGTGCGGACCAGGTCACCGGTGCGACCGGTGATGCGGAAGAACCCGTCGTCGTCCCGGTCGGCGACGTCGCCGGTGCGGTACCAGCCGTCGACCAGGCACGCGGCGGTGGCGTCCGGGTCGTCGAGGTAGCCATCGAACAGGAACGGGCTCCGGACCCAGAGCTCGCCGTCCCCGTCCCGCCGCACCCGCACCCCGGGGACGGCCACCCCGCAGCTGCCCGGCTTCCGCCCGATGTCGCGGTGTTCGAGACAGGTCACCCCTCCGGCCTCGGTGGAGCCGTAGAACACCCGGAGCTGGGCGGCGGGGAGCATCGCCCCGATGGCGGCCAGGAGCTCGGGCGGTGTGGCCGAGGTCCCGGTATCGGCGAACCGGAGGGTGGCCAGCTGGGCCGCCCCCGTCGGCCCGGCGTGGTCGACGATCCGCTGCCAGACGGCGGGGATGGCGTTCAGGCGGGTGGCGCCGTGGCGGTCCACTGCCGCGCAAATCTCCTCGGCCCCGGCCGATTCGAGCAGGACGACGGCGTCACGGGCCTGCCACTGCTGGAGGGCGATGGTCCAGGCCCCCATGTGGAAGAGCGGATAGGGGCACACCATGGCCCCACGTCGCTCGGGCAGGGCCCCCGGGTTCGATCGCAGATGGTTGGTCCGGTGGGAGAGGATCGCCCCCTTGGGCCGGCCGGTGCTCCCGCTGGTGAAGAAGACGACGTGGGGGTCGCCTTCGGCCACCGGATCGCCCTCGTACGGGTCGTCGGCCTGGTCGTGGGCCAGCTCGCCCAGCTCGTGGAGTGTGGTGTGGGCGGCGACGCCGACCGGCATCTCCGGGCTGGTGTCGGTGACCACCAGGTCGGGATGGCAGACGGCGAAGATGTCGGCGGCCTCACCTCCGCCCAGGAGCCCGTTGACCGGTATGAAGACCGCGCCCAGCTTGGCCACGGCGGCGAAGAGGGGGGTGGCGTCGAGGGTGGTCACCGACCACAGCGCCACCCGGGAGCGGCGTCGCATGCCGAGTGACTCGAGGGCCCGGGCCATCTGGTTGGCCCGGGCGTCGAGGGTACCGAAGGTGAGCGAGCGGGCTCCCAGGCTGACAGCGGTGCGGTCGGGCACCGACGCCGCCGCGGTGGCGAACACGTCGCCGATCAGCAGGTCGTCCGCTCGCATCGTCCAGTCACTCCACCGTTCTTGCCACGTGAGAACACTGATCTTAGAGTAGGAAGGCCGGGCGGCAGCGAGAACCGTTGCCGGTCCACCCGGCCGCGAGGAGCCCGATGTCGCCACTCACCGAGACGCTGGCCCGCAGGGCGGTGGAACGTTCGGTGGCCGACCGGCACGCCGAGTACACCCAGGAGATGCGCCGCATCGTGGAGGCCACCTACGACCTCATCGAACGGACCGGCAGTGTCGATCCGTCGTTGCGGGACATCCTGGCCCACACCGGTCTTTCCACCCAGGCCTTCTACCGGCTGTTCCGCTCGAAGGACGAGTTGTTCCTGGTACTGCTGGACGATGGGCGCCGCACCCTGGTCGACTACCTCTCTGCCCGCATGGCCACCGAACCGACTCCGGCCTCCCGGGTCCGGGCCTGGATCGAGGGGGTGCTGGCCCAGGCGTCGACCCGGCGCTCCGCCGACCGGACCCGTCCGTTCCTGGCCAACGAAGACCGTCTGTCCGAGCTGTTCCCCGACGAGCAGCGGGAGTCGGTGGACCTGCTGGTCGGTCTGTTGGCCGAACCCCTGGCCTCGCTGGCTCCGGCCGGAACGCCCAGCGAGACCACCGGCGCCGACGCCGAGGCCATCTACCGACTGGTGTTCGGACTGCTCCATGCCCATCTGATCCAACGCACCCGGCCCTCGCCGGAGACCGTCGCTCACACCGTGCGGTTCTGCCTGCGCGGCGCCGGAGTGGCCGAGGGGTCGTCGTGACCATGGAGCGTCAGCTCGGACCGATCGGCACCCGGATGTTGTTCGAGACCGACCGGGTTCGGGTGTGGGAGGTCCGCCTGGCTCCCGGGGAGCAAGGCGCGGTCCACCGCCATCCCCTCGACCACCTGCTCATCCAAGTGGCCGGGGACCGGATCGCCGTGGTCCCCGAACCCGACACCGAGGGTCCGTTCCGCGACTACCTCGAGGCCGACGTCATCCCGGGGGCCGTGGTCGAGGTGGCCCGCGGGGGTGTCGAGGCAGCCCGCAACGTCGGGGCCGAACCGTACGTCGAGGTCATCGTCGAGCTGAAGGACTGACCGCCCGTCAGTCCAACGCCATGTCGAACGCCTCGGCGAACCCGTCCTCCTCCGCCGACTCGAGCGGATGCGTCTCGACCGCGGGGGCCGGTGCGGGGGTCCGCATGACCAGCAGGATCACCGCCAAGCCCAGGGCCAGGAAGATGGCCGACCCGGTGAGGGACCGGGACACGGCGTAGGCCAGGTCGTGCTGGGCGGCCGTGCGGATCGAGCCCCCACCCGTCGGGTGGTGGGCGGCGGTGCGGCTGGCCGCCGCGAACACCGTGACCAGAATGCCGAGGCCGAGCGATCCGCCGAGCTGCTGGGCCACGTTGACCAGGCCCGAGGCGGCACCGGCGTCCTTCGGCTGCACCCCGGCGATCCCGGCCGTGGTCAGGGGGACGAGAGCCGATCCGATGCCGATGCCGAGCAGGGCCATGGGCACGACGATGGACGGGAAGAACGGGGTGTCGGCCGAGAGCCGGCTCAACCAGGCCATGCCCACGAAGGCCACGAAGACACCGCCGGCCAGCAACCGGATCGTCCCGATGCGGGTCACCAACCTGGGCATGATCCGGGCGGCGGCGAACATCACCGCGGTCACCGGGAGGAAGGCGAGGCCCGACAGCAGTGGGCTGTAGCCCATGACCCCCTGGAAGAACTGGGTCATGAAGAAGAACATGGCGAACATGCCGCTGACCACCAGCATGCGGGCGACATAGGAACCGGTCCGCTCGCGGTTGGCGAAGAGGTGGAGCGGTGTGATCGGCTGCTCGGCCCGCAGCTCGGTGGCCACGAAGGCGGAGAGCAGTGCCGCGCTGGCCACGAACGAGGCGACGGTGACCGGATTGCCCCAACCGGCGGAGGCCGCCCGCACGAACCCGTAGACCAGGGTGGTCATCCCCAGGGTCGAGGTGATCGCCCCGGTGAGATCGAACCGACCGGGTCGACGCTCGGTCTCGGGCAGGTAGCGCGGGGCCAGACCGATCAGGACGATGCCGATGGGCACGTTGATGAACAGTCCCCACCGCCACGAGATCCAGGTGGTCAACATGCCGCCCAGGACGAGGCCGATGCTGCCTCCGCCGCCGGCCACCGCGCTGTAGGCACCGACGGCCCGGGTCCGCTCCGGGCCCTCGCGGAAGCTGATCTGGAGGAGGGCGAGGGTGGACGGCGCGGCGATGGCGGCGCCGATCCCCTGCACGGCCCGGGCGGCCAGCAGCCAGGTGGAGGACTGGGCCAGGCCTCCCATCAGGGAGGCGAAGGTGAACAGGGCGATGCCGGCCACGAAGACCTTGCGTCGGCCGAGGATGTCGCCGGCCCGGGCGCCGAGCAGGAGCAGTCCGCCGAAGGTCAGGGTGTAGGCGTTCTGTACCCAGGAGAGGCCGGTGGAGGAGAAGTGCAGCGCCCGGTGGATGTCGGGCAGGGCGGTGATGACGATGGTGGCGTCGAGGATGATCATCAGGTAGGTGGACAGGATGATGCCGAGGACCACCGTCGGATGGCGGGTCGGGCCGGGCTCGGAGGGAGGTGTCGGGGCGCGTTGGGTCAGGGTGGAGGTCATCAGTTGGAACTTCCGTTCGGTGAGGTGGAGCTGGTGATAAAGTGGAGGGGTCCTCCACAAGTAAGTGGAGGTTGACTCCGTTACTATACGGAGGTAGCCTCCATTTTGCAACTCTTGAAGAAAATTCGCCAATGACCAGCCCCGATGCCGCCACCGAATTGCTCGCCCACCGCCCGAAGCGGAGTGACGCCCGGAGGAACTACGACAAACTGATCGCCGCCGCCCGGGCCGCTTTCACCGACGACGGCAAGTCGGCCTCCCTCGAGGACATCGCCCGCCGGGCCGGGGTGGGGATCGGCACCCTCTACCGGCATTTCCCGACCCGACAGGACCTGATCATGGCCGTCTACCTCGAGGAGGTCGACGCCCTGAGCCAATCGGCCCTCGACCTGGCCGGCGAGCCTCCCTGGGAGGCCCTCGTGGCCTGGATCCACCGGTTCGTGGACTACCTGGCCACCAAGCAGGCACTGGCCGAGGAACTGCTGGCCTCCAGTGAACGCAACGCCGACGTCTTCAAGTCCTGCCGGGCGAGCCTGTACGCCGGTGGTCAGCCGCTGCTCGAGCGGGCCCAGCAGGCCCATCTGGTTCGGTCCGACACCGACATCGCCGACGTCATCCAGTTGGTCGTGGGCATCGCCAAGATCCAGACCGCCGAGCCGGAGCAATTGGACCGCCTTCTCGACATGGCCCTCGACGGACTCCGGTACCAGGGAGCCACCGCCCCGGTCTGAACCACGCCTGCTTCAGCCCCGTTGGTGACGAACGGTTGGATCAGGACCGGGTGGGGGCGATGACGGAGGCCCCGTAGCGCTCCAGGCCCTCGAGGGACTGGGACAGCGAGCCGCTCGGGACCGACACGCCGGCCCAGGTCACCCCCAGCTTGGCCAGGTCGTCCAGCGCGGCCATGTGGGCGTCGGCGTCGAAGTCGCCGTCGAGCCGACCGCCGACCGGTGTGCCGAAGGCGACATCGATGTCCGATCGGTCACGGCCCTCCTCGTCGACGAACTGCCAGAGCTCGTCGAGCATGACGGCCAGATCGTCGACCGATTCGAGGGCCGGCGTCTTGGTGGTCGTCGACAGGGTCCTCGGCGCCGGGAACGGCGTCCAGCCGTCGCCGTACCGGGCCACCCGGCGCCGGGACATCCGACTGTTCCCGCCGATCCAGATCGGCGGTGCGGTCCGGGGCTTGGGATTGGCGGTCAACCCTTTGGCGTCGATGCCGATGCCCTCGAAGAAGAAGTCGTCCTGGGTCCACATCCCGCGCAGGACCTCGATGGCCTGGTCGAACAGGGCGTTGCGCTGTTCGAAATCGATACCCAGGCCCCGGTACTCGCCCCGCAGATAGCCGGTGGCCACGGCCAAGGTGAAGCGCTCTTCGGACAACATCGAGATGGTGGACACCGTCTTGGCCACGATGAGGGGATGGCGGTAGGGGAGCACCACGATGTTCGGGATCAAACGGATGCGTTCGGTGACCGCGGCGCAGAAGGTGAGGGCCACGAACGGGTCCAACGCGTCGTGGCCCCCGGCGTTCAACCACTTCTCGGTCGGCGCCGGGTGGTCGGTGAAACCGATGCCGTCGAAGCCCGATGCTTCCGCGGTGCGGGCGAACCGGGTGATGGCCTCCCGGCTCATGAGCTCGGGACTGGCGGGATGGGTGATCAGGGGGTAGGTCACCGAGAATTTCATGGTGGGTCGACCCTAATACGGCCCGCCCGGGCCGGCCCGCTCAGAACCCGGTGCCGCTCCTCGGGGCCGGCCGGGTGGCGAGCAGGGCGTCGGCCACGGCCAGGCTGCCGGCCCGCAGTTCCTCGATGCGACCACCGGCGGCCAGGAGTGAGGCCGGGAAACCTCCCATGTACAGCGATCCGAGGGCGGGGAGGCCGAGTCGGATATCGGCGTCCTCGCCCCGGGCCCGGCGGCACGTCGCTCCGTCGGTGCCGGCCTCGAGCACCCAGCGTCCCGGCGCGGGGTCGGACTCACCCTCGGATGACGACGGTGGGAGGACGTCGAGGACCAGTCGACCCTCACCCTGGTAGCCGCGGGCCTCGAAGGCGGCGGCGGTGTCGAGGATCCTGACGTAGAGCCGGTCCTCGACGGCCACCGTCCGCAACTGGCGGGGATCGGCCAGGCGCCAACGGATGGGTTCGTCCACCGGACTGCGCTTGACGTTGACCTGGCCGACCAGGTCGAGGTCGAGCACGAAGCGCCAGAGCGCGGCTTCGACCTCAGGGGTCGTGCCCCGCAGTTCCTCAACAGTGATCCTGACCCGCTCGCCCTGGAAGACGTTGGCTTCCGGCCCGGACCGGTAGAGGACGTAGCCGTCGTCGGCCACCGCGTGGAACCGGGCCGAGCCGCCTTCCCGGTGGTGCGGGAGGTCGGCCAGGAGCTGGTTCCAGTAGGCCGGGCTGCGGTCGACCTCGCCGGCCCGGGTCCGGCGCTGCCGGTCGAAGAGCTCGGGCAGGAGCTTGGTGGCCTCGTCCTTGTCGACGAGCGCGAGCCCGAGGGGAGGCACCGGGACGGCGAACGCCGAGGCCCGGCTGTCGATGGCGTATTCGGCCAGGTTGGCGGCCAACCCGTATCCGAACCTCCCGTAGATGATCGATTCGGAGGCCTCGAGCCCGGCGATCGCTTCGCCCCGCTGGCGGGCGTCCTCGTGCATGGCGGCCATCAACCGGCTCAGGAGGCCCTGGCGCCGGTGGGTGGGGTGGACCCCGACGGCGCTGACCCCGGCCATCGCAATCGTCGGGCAGGCCTGTCCGGGCGCCGCGGGAAGGGTGACGTCCAGGCTGTAGATGCACGCGTTGCCGGCCAGCCGGTCGCCGGTGTCCACCACCCACGCCCGATCGAGCTCGACCTTGGTCGCCCACAACTCGTGGTCGGTCACCTGGTCGGGATCGCCGGCGAACGGTTCGAGGAACGGCACCATCACCGAGCGCCGGAATGCCGAGGCCTCGTCCGGCCGAATCGTTCGGACGACGGGGTCCATCACGCCAGTCTGCCCACACCGGGTCGGGGCCGCCAGCGCGGGCTGTCCCTGCTGCCGGCCTCGTCCACAACGTCGACGTCGCCGGGCGGGCGGCCCGGTCACGAGAATCTCCTGGCACAATGGCGCAGTGCCGGAGAACCACTTCGACGGGGCGGTCGCCGCCGGGTACGACCTCGACACGGTGATATCCGCCCCGGCGGCTGTCGACCCGGTCGTGGAGTTCCTTGCCGACCTGGCCGGCCAAGGGAGCGCCCTCGAGCTGGCCATCGGCACCGGTCGCATCGGGTTGCCGCTCAGCCAACGGGGTGTTCCCGTCTCCGGCATCGATCTGTCCCCGGCCATGGTGGCGCAACTGGAGGCCAAGCCCGGCGCGGAAGCCATCACCGTGGCGATCGGCGACTTCACCTCGACCGTCGTGGACGGATCCTTTGGACTCGTCTACCTGGTCTACAACACGATCCAGAACGTGACGACGCAGGACGAGCAGGTCGAATGCTTCCGCAACGCCTCCCGGCATCTCGAACCCGGCGGCTGCTTCGTGATCGAAGTGGAGATCCCGCCGCTGCGACGGCTTCCGCCCGGCGAGCGGGTTCGGGCATTCACCGTCACGCCGACGCACCTCGGATTCGACGAGTTGGACGTCGCCACCCAGCGAGGGGTGTCGCACCACTACTTCGTGGCCGAGGGCAGAGGCGGAGTCTTCTCCATGCCCTATCGCTATGTATGGCCGTCGGAGCTCGACCTGATGGCGCGGATCGCCGGCCTGGAGTTGCGCGAGCGCTGGGGCGGCTGGCACCGGGAGCCGTTCACCAACGACAGCGGGAAGCACATCTCGGTGTGGGAGAAGACGACGTAGCGACCGGGTGCGACGCCTATGGGATCAGGACGATCTTGCCCCGGGTGTGGCGTTTCTCGAGCTCCTCGTAAGCCTCGCGGACCTGATCGAGCCGATAGGTCGCCGCGATGGGGACGGTGATCCGACCGGAGGCCACGTGCTCGGCCATCTCGGCCAGCACCTCGGCGTTCGACGCCGTCCCGCTCCCCTCGGCCTTGGCCCCCACTTCGGATGCCGTCTGCCAGGCGATGATCGTGTCGATGCGTTCCGGCGCGACCCCGAGCTCGACGGCCAACCGCACGTACTCCTCGCCGAAGGTGTCGATGAAGGCGTCGACACCGTCCGGGGCCACGGCGCGGATCCGGTCGGCCAGCCCGTCGCCGTAGGCCACCGGCGTGACGCCGACCGAGCGGAGCCAATCGTGGTTGGTCTCCGAGGCGATTCCGACCGCCGCCGCACCCCGCACCTGAACGAGCTGCACGGTGATCGAGCCGACGCCGCCGGCCGCAGCCGAGACCACCACCGTGTCGCCGGGGCCGGCACCGACGGCGCGGACGGCGGCAAAGGCGGTGACGCCGACGACGAACAAGGAGCCGGCCACCTCCCAGGAGAGAACGGCCGGCTTGGGCACCAGGTGGTCCTCGGGGCCGACGACGTACTGGGCATGGCTGGCCCGCCGGTCGGTCCAACCGAGCACCTCGTCACCGACGGCGAAGGAACTGACGCCGGTTCCGATCTCGGTCACCACCCCGGCGAAGTCGGAGCCCTCGCCCGAGGGGAATGTGGCCGGGAAACTCGAGTCCAGGAGTCCCTTGCGGATGGAGGCCTCGCCGGGGTTGATCCCCGCGGCCCGCACCTCCACCACGACCTCGCCCGCCGGTGGATGGGGGACGTCCACGTCGGCGATGTACAGGACATCGCGGTCCCCGTACCGGTCGAACCTCACCGCCTTGGCCATGGCCCCCAACCTACCCACCGGGGCCCGCCGGCACACCGGGACGTCGACATCAATCCGATCCTCGCAGGACGTCGACCGCGGCCAGGTCGTCGTCTCCGTGCCCGGCGGCCACGGTGCGCCCGAGGCGGTCGCGGACGACCTCGAGCAGCGGGCTGAGGCCGGCGGATTGACGGGCCAGGTCCACATCCTTGAGGGCCAGCTGCACCGCGAACCCCGGCTCGAAGGAGTGCTCGTCCATGAGCCGCATCTTCTGCAGCGCGTAGGGCATGGCCAGCGGTCCGGCTTCGAGGGCCTCGGCGAAGATGGCGTGGCCGATGTCCAGCGAATCGCACAGGGCGAGCACGTCGCTCATGGCCACGGTCGCGGCCGTCATCCAGGCGTTGACCACCAGCTTGAGCGAGCTGCCCTCGACACCGGTGCCGACGTGGAGCACCGAGGAGCCGAGGGCGTCGAGCACCGGACCCGCCAGGGCGAGGGCCTTGTCGTCACCGGCCACCAGCCAGACGAGTTTCCCCTGCCGGGCGGGGGCGGTGCTTCCTGAAACGGGGGCGTCGAGAAAGGCGACGTTGTGCTCGCCGGCCAGATCGGCCAACGCCCGGGCGTGCTCGGGGCCGATGGTGCTGGCCTGCACCCAGACGGCATCGCGGCCCACGTCCTTGATGGCCTCGTCCATCACCTGGGCGACGGCGTCCCCGTCGCGGAGCACGGTGATGACGGTCGGCGCCCCGGCAACGGCCTCGCCCAACGAGTCGACGGCCGTGACGCCGGAGGCCTGGGCGGCGGCGGAGTGGGCGCGTTCGGGGGTGCGGTTCCACAGTCGGACATCGAACCCGGTCTCACCGAGGCGTACGGCCATCGCCGCGCCGAGGGCGCCCGCTCCGAGCACGGTGACGGTTGGTCGCGAAGGCATGGTGACTCCCTTCCTCCGCAGCGCGCAGCCCCGGAGTGGCTGTCGGGTCCGCTGGCCGCGCCGCGGTCCGATCGGAGCCCACACTAACGGCGGGCGACGCCACCCGCACCCGGGCGACGGCGCCCCGGGTGGGGTGCGGTGGCCGGTCGGGACCTGCCGACCCGGCGGGATCTGAACGACGGGAGCGTCTCGCTCTAACCTGAGACCACCCGTCGAAGGAGGAGAGCCCATGCCCGAATTCCCGACCATCACCCACGTCGCCCTGACCGTGAGCGATCTCTCCGACAGCGTCCCGTGGTACGAACGGCTCTTCGGCTCCAAACCCGTGCTCGACGAGGACACCGGCCCGTTCCGGCATGTGGTCTGGCTGCTGGGGGGCCAGACCCTGGTCGGACTCCACCAGTTCCCCGACCCTGCCGACAGCGCACCGTTCAACGAACGCCGACTGGGTCTGGACCATCTGGCGTTCGCCTGCGCCGACCACGGTGAGCTCGAGCAGTGGGAGGGGCGGCTGAACGAGCTCGGCATCCCCCACGGCGGGATCGTCGAGGCACCCTACGGGTCGGGACTCTCCTTCCGCGATCCGGACAACATCGCCCTCGAGTTCTTTGCTCCGCCGTCCTGAACAGAGCGCTCATTCCTGAGCGGACCGCTCACCCGAGCCCGAAGAACTTCATGGTGGCATCGATGGCCCCGAAGTCCGAGAGCGTGGCGAAGTGGTCCACGCCGGGTATGGAGACGAAGGAGGCCGACGGCAGCGCGCCGACCAACCGTTCGGCCGACGTGGTCATGTCCCGCTCGCCCAGGACGACCAGGACCGGACAGGAGATCGCCGAAAGGTCGCCTTCGCTGATCGGCTCTCTTGGCCGACGGAGGAAGGCGGCCAGGGACTTCGGATCATTCCCCGTCGAGGCCGCCAACCGATAGAACAAGCGGGCCTGGATGTCCTCGGGTTCGGCGTCCGCCTCGAGGGCGGTGGCCAGCGCACTGGGATCGGATGTCTCGAAGATGTTGTCCCCCAGCCCGAGCAGCGCCATTCTCTCGAACCCGTCGGGGTGGGCAACCGCCATCCGTATCAGCAGTTCGGCCCCGGCCGAGAAGCCGACGGCATCGGTCGGCCGGGGGAGTGTGGAGAAGACATCCTCCACCATGGTGGAGTAAGCGGCCGGATCGGTCTCCGGAGGCGACGATCCGTGGCCCGGGAGATCGATCGGGGCGGCCGTACAGTCGAAATCGGCCAGGATGTCCACCCATCCGGACTGCTCCCAACTGTGCTCGAAGGTGGAGGCGAATCCGTGGAGGAGGACCAGCGTGCTGGGTGGTGAGGTCACCGCGACCGCCCGTCGGGTCGGCTAGCCGACGGCCACCGGGGCGGCCACCGCCTCGTGCATGGCGACGGCTCCGGCCGCCAGTGCCTGGCGCTGGGGCCCGTCGAGCGCCTCCAGGAGAACCGCCATTCCGTCGGAGGTCTCGACTTCGACAGCCAGCCGCCGGGCCACCAACTCCTCGGTCTCCGCGGCACGGTCATCGTCGCTGTATCCGTGGAGACCGAAATAGGTTCCCCCGTGATCGAGCTGGCACGCCTCGGCGCCGCTCAGACCGGCGTTGACCACCGCGTCGGTGTGCACACCTCCCCGCAGCTCCCGGAGGACGATCGACCAGTAGTAGGCCTCGTGGATGGCGTCCTTCGGCACCTGGAGGGCGAGATACCCGTCGACGATCGGCCATTTCCCGGCGGGGAGCGAGTCGGCCAGGGTCCGGGCCGCCGCCGAGAAGGCGCGCAGGACCTCTTCGGGGATGCCGCCGAATGTGGCGTCGGCGTAGTCGTCGGCCGCCTTCATATGGGTGGTCACCGTCTCCTCCCGATCGGCACCCACCCGGGCCTTCTCGACCATCGAAGCGATGAGGCCGCTCTTGAAGAAGTAGAAGATCCGGTCCACCTCGACGGCGTCGATGTCACCGAGGACCCCTCCCCGTCCGCCGGCGTAGAAGGTCACCACATCGAGTTCGATCCCTTCGCCCTGGGCGATGGCCTGGGGCGAGAAGTAGAAGCTCATACCCACCGTGCCCATGGGCTCGGCGATGGTGTCGGCCAGTTCGAGGGTGTCCATGGGGGCAATCTATTACCAACGCCGGGGGAACGCCCCAACGAGCGAGGAGCCGGCGGCAGAGCGCCGAGCCGGCATCCGCCGCCGGCTCATTCGGTGCCGGACGGAACGGGACCGGTCAGCGGATAGGGGACGTCGGGAAGCCCGGGCATGGGGTTGTCCCACCAAAGTGTGATCTCGACTCGCTCTGCGATCCGCCACCCGGCCGCCGTCCGCACCATGCGGTCGTGATACTGCCCTCCGACGGTGAAGAGCCAGGTCCTGCCGTCGACCTGCAATCGGTTGGGGTTCAAGAAACACGACCGGGCCCGGGCGTCGTCGTTGTCGCGCTCGAATTCACGATTGACAACGAGGTGTTGGGTCACGTCGAATATGGGCAGTACTTCGGAGAGCCATTGGCGGACGACGGGATAGGTTCCTTGGAGGCCACCCGCGGACCGGTAGTCGAGGTGCGCATCGGCGGTGAACACGGTGTCGAGCAGGGCCCAGTCGCGATTGTCGATGGCGGTGGCATATCTGGTGAGGAGATCATCCATCTTGAGTCGGTCTGCAACCGCGAAGTCTTCCTCGTCCATGGTGACGAGGTTACAGTCGATCGTCCGGGGTGAGACGTTGTGCGACTCCCGTCCCGTGCCCGAAGAGGAGGCCCTCGTGAGAACGTCAGTGAACGCCAAGCGCGCCATGGTGGTGGCCGGTGTCGTCCTTCTCGGCGTCACCGGCGTGACCGCCATCACCGCGGCGGGAGCCGCACCATCGCCGCGAGCGGTGCGGAGCCACGTGACCATCACGGCCAGTCAGACCCCGGCCTATGCCGGCGATGCACCCGATCCCGACATCGTCCGCTCGGGCGGCACCTACTACGCCTTCACCACCGGCACCGCTCTCGGGAACCACCTGCAGGCGCTCATCGACACCACCGGCAACCCGGCGTCGGGTTGGCGCTCGTACACCGGAACCTCGTTCGGGTCGACGGCGCTGCCCACCACCCCGGCGTGGGAGACGACCAACACCCAGACGTCGCCCGGGGTGTTCTTCTACGGCGGTCACTGGGTCATGTTCTACGACGCCTCGCAGAACCCCCACCCGGCCGACAGCGGGAGCAGCTGCCTGTCCGTGGCCACCGCCCCCTCGCTGAGCCCGGCCCCGGTGTTCACCGACTCCTCCTCCGGGCCGCTCTTCTGCGGGTTCGGGGGAGGTGTGCTCGACCCGAGCCCGTTCGTCGATCCGGCCACCGGGGCGGCCTACCTGTTGTGGAAGTCGAACGACGGCAGTTCCTCGGAGCCGTCCCAGGTCTGGTCGGTGCAGCTGGGGGCCAGCGGCACGACCTTCGCCGGGTCTCCGACCGCCCTGCTCACCGTGGACCAGGCCGCGCTGCCCTGGGAGACCACCTTCGACGACCCCCAGATGGTGTCGAGCAACGGCATCTATTCGCTGCTGTTCTCGGTGGGGAACTTCGAGTCGGCCAGCTACGCCCAGGCGCTGACCACCTGCTCGGGGCCGTTGGGCCCCTGCAGTCAGCCGGCCTCCGGACCCTTCCTGGGCTCCTACGGGACCGTGGCCGGCCCGGGCGGAGGGTCGCTGTTCACCGATGCCCACGGGAACTGGTGGCTGGGCTATGCCGGGTGGCCGAGTTCATGCACCAACTACTCGTGCGGGGGGGTGCGGCGGCTCTTCGTGGCCCCGATCAACCTGGGCACCAACATCGAGGTCCCCTGTCACCGTCCGTCCGGAACACCCGCCGGCTACCGGCTCGCCGCCAGTGACGGCGGCATCTTCAACTTCGGCAACCTCCCCTTCTGCGGCTCGACCGGTGGGATCGTCCTCAACCAACCGGTGGTGGGCATGGCCGGCACCAGTGACGGCGGCGGCTACTGGACGGTGGCCAGGGACGGCGGCATCTTCTCCTTCGGCGACGCCCACTTCTACGGTTCGACCGGCAACATCCATCTCAACCAGCCCATCGTGGGCATGGCCTCGGCCCCGGGCGGCCGGGGCTACTGGCTGGTGGCCGCCGACGGGGGCATCTTCTCCTTCGGGGATGCGACCTTCTACGGCTCGACCGGCAACATCCATCTCAACCAGCCCATCGTGGGTATGGCCTCGGCGCCGGGCGGCCGGGGCTACTGGCTGGTGGCCGCCGATGGCGGGATCTTCTCCTTCGGCGACGCCCACTTCTACGGCTCGACCGGCAACATCCATCTCAACCAGCCCATCGTGGGCATGGCCTCGGCTCCCGACGGCCGGGGCTACTGGCTGGTGGCCGCCGACGGGGGCATCTTCTCCTTCGGCGACGCCCACTTCTACGGCTCGACCGGCAACATCCGTCTCAACCAACCCATCGTGGGCATGGCCCCGGCCCCGGGCGGGAAGGGCTACTGGCTGGTGGCCGCCGACGGCGGCATCTTCTCCTTCGGCAACGCCCACTTCTACGGCTCCACCGGTTCGATCCACCTCAACCGACCCATTGTGGGCATGAGCGGCTCGTGATCCCGGGGAATTGATTCGTGGAATTGTGGGAGCTGGTGGCCCGGGAGAGCATCCGTGACCTGGTGGCCCGCTACAACGCCGATGCCGACTCCGGTCGGTTCGACCAGGTACTGGAGTGCTTCGCCGATGACGCCGTCATGGAGCTCGACGGAACGCCCTATCGAGGTCACGACGAGATCCGCTCCATCTTCACCGGTGCTGCGGCGCGGGCCCGCCGCGGGCCGGGGCCGGTGCTGGTACGTCATCACACGAGCACGCAGCAGATCGACGTGGCCGGGCCCGACGAGGCGTCCTCGCGTTGTTACTACCAGGTCCTGAGTGCGGAGGGTCTCGACCACTGGGGCCGCTATCTCGATACCTACGGGGTGACCGGCGGCCGATGGAAATTCGTCCATCGACGCGAATTCCTCGACGGATTCGTCCCCGGCAGCTGGACCCGCAGGGACGAGTCGCGGTAGGGCGTGCCCCCGGGGGTCGAGAGGACCCCGGCTCAGCCGGGCGTGTCCTTGACCCACACCGACTTGAGATTGCAGAACTCCCGGATCCCGTGGGCGGTGAGCTCGCGCCCGTACCCGGACGTCTTGATCCCCCCGAACGGGAGCTCGGGGAACGAGGTCACGTTGCCGTTGATGAACACCATGCCCGCCTCGAGTTCGCTGATCAGACGCTGGCCCTCGGACTCGTCGTTCGTCCATGCGTTGGCCCCGAGCCCGAAGTCGGTGCCGTTGGCCAGCTCGACGGCCTCCTCGACGCTGCCGACCCGGTAAAGGGTGGCCACCGGCCCGAAGACCTCCTCGGTGTGCACCCGCATCGCCGGGGTGATCCCGCTGAGTACGGTGGGCGGGTAGTACCAACCCGCTCCGCCGGGAGCCTTTCCCCCGCACAGGACGTCGGCGCCGTGGGCGACGGCATCATCGACCAACCCGACGATGTCGGCCAGCTGCTGCTCGGTGGCCAGCGGGCCGATGTCGGTCTTCTCGTCCATGGGATCGCCGACCACCCGCGAGGCCATCCGGTCGACGAACAGACGCTCGAACTCGTCGGCCACGTCGGCGTGGACGATGAACCGCTTGGCCGCGATGCAGGACTGGCCGTTGTTGAGGCAGCGGGCGAAGGTCGCCACCTCGGCCGCCTTGTCCAGAGGGGCCGACGGCATGACGAGGAACGGATCGCTGCCGCCCAGCTCGAGCACCGACTTCTTCACTACGTCGCCGGCGATGGCGGCCACCGACGAACCGGCCGGGCCCGAACCGGTGAGGGTCACCGCCACCACCCGCGGATCGCGGATGACCGCCTCGACCTTCTTCGACCCGATGAGCAGGGTCTGGAAGGCTCCGTCAGGGAAGCCGGCCCGGCTGAACAGCCCTTGGAGGTAGAGGGCCGTCTGGGGGACGTTGGAGGCATGCTTGAGCAGCCCGACGTTGCCGGCCATCAGGGCCGGTGCGGCGAAGCGCATGACCTGCCAGAGGGGGAAGTTCCAGGGCATGACGGCGAGGACGGGCCCGAGCGGTTCGTAGCGGGCGTACGCCGAGGTCGCCCCGACGGCGTCGGCGTCGGCCGGTTCGTCGGCCAGGAACCCCTCCGCCCGTTCGGCGAAATAGCGGCAGGCCCGGGCACATTTGAGCACTTCCTGGCGGGCGGAAACCAGTGTCTTGCCCATCTCGGTGGTCATCATCTCCGCCGTCTCGTCGACGTCGTCGTCGAGCAGGTCGGCGGCCCGGGTCATCCAGGCCGACCGCTCGGCGAAGGAGGTGCGGCGGTAGGTCCGGAAGGTGGCCGCGGCGTTGGCCAGGATGCCGTCGATCTCATCCCCGGTGAGCTCGGTGAAGGTCTTCAGGACCTGGCCGGTGGTTGGGTTGATGGTGCTGATGGCCATGGAACGGCTCCTCGGTTGCTCGACGACATCGGTGATGGACCTGTGGAGGGTTCGACATCCGGGGCGCCCGGCCACGGCCGACCGTCACGGTCAATCCCTTGATTCTGCCTCTTCGGCGAGGGCGAGCCAACGCTCCTCGGCCTCGTGCAGCGCGACCTGGGCCTCGGCCAGCTGGTCACCCAATCGGGCCATCTCCCGGTGGTCGGAGGTGTCGGCCAGCGCCTCGGTGACCTTGTCGCGGTCCCGCTGGAGGCGGGTCATGCGCTTTTCGGCCTCCCGCAGCACTCGCCCGAGGGGTGCCGACCCCGGGCCGGCACCGGGTCGGGCCTTCCGCCGGTCGCCCGGTGGGGCGATCGTGGTGGACGGGAGCGAGCCGGATCGACGGGGGGCGTTGTGCCCGGTCCGGGCCAGCCAGCCGTCGATACCTCCCCGGACCTCGGAGACCGCGCCACCGGGTTCCACCGTGACCAGCCGCTCGGTGGTCCGTTCGAGGAAGGTCCGGTCGTGGCTGACCGTCACCAGGGCGCCGGGCCAGTCCTCGACGAACTCCTCGAGGATCCGCAGCGTGTCCAGATCGAGGTCGTTGGTCGGCTCGTCGAGGAAGAGCACGTTGGGACGGCCGGCGATGACCAGCAGGAGCTGCAGACGCCGCCGCTCCCCACCCGACAGGGTGCCGACCGGGGCGAAGGTCAGTTCCCCGGCGAACCAGAAGCGCTTCATCAACTCCACGTCGGCCAGCGATCCGGGGGAGCGGTGGGGGCCGGCGACCAGGTCCTGGACGCGCGCCTGGGGATCGAGCTCGATCCCTTGCTGGTCGTAGTAGCCGGTGACCACGGTGGGCCCGACTTCCACGCTCCCGGTAGTGGGCGGGCGACGGCCGGCCAGCAGGTCGACCAGGGTCGACTTCCCGGTCCCGTTGGCACCGACGATCCCGAGGCGCTCACGCCGGCCGAGCACGAGATCGACACCCGACAGCACCACCGGCCCGTCGCCGTAACGGAACCCGACGTCGACGCACTCGATGACCTTGTCGCCGAGGCGGGGGGTGACCGCGGTGAGCTCGAGATCGGTCGCCCGGGCCGGGGCCTCGGGCCGGTCCCCGATGAGTCTGACGGCGGCGTCGACCCGGGCCTGGGGCTTGCGGGAACGGGCCTGGGCGCCGCGCCGGAGCCAGGCCAGCTCCCGCCGGGCCAGGTTCCGGCGGGTGGCCTCCGCGGTTGCCGCCTGCTCTTCCCGGTCCGCCCTCGCCGCCAGGTAGGAGGCGTATCCCCCTTCGTGGGTAAACGAGTGTCCCCGGTCGAGCTCGACCATCCGGGTGGTGACCCGGTCGAGCAGGTGACGGTCGTGGGTCACCAGGACGAGCCCGCCACGGAAGGATAGGAGCTGCTGTTCGAGCCAGGAGACCGCCCCCAGGTCGAGGTGGTTGGTGGGCTCGTCGAGTACCAGGAGCTCGGCCGGGTGGGCCAGGACCCGGGCCAGGGCCACGCGCTTGGCCTGACCCCCCGACAGGGTGGTCACGTCGGCACCGGCCGCCGCCGTCATGCCCAGTCGGTCGAGGGCCGATTCGGCTTCCCATCCCCGGCCCACCGCATCGGTCACCGTCCCCGGGGGCAACTCGGGCACCTGCTCGAGGAAGCCCACCCGCGACCCCCGTCCCCGTCGTACCTGTCCCTCGTCGGGGAGGCCGACGCCGGCCACGATCCGCAGCAGCGTGGACTTTCCCGAGCCGTTGATGCCCACCACGCCGGCCCGGTCCCCGTCCGAGATGGTGAGCGAGAGTCCCTCGAACAGGACCCGGTGGGAGCGGCGCACGGCGATGTCCTGGAGATCGACGAGCACGGCCACGAGGCATCCAGGGTACCGGGCGGCCCCGTTGGGGCACGCCGGTTACAGCGGTGGGGCCGGCACGGTGATGGCCGGCGAGTCGGTCCCGCCGTCCACCTGGAAGATCTTGCCCGTGACCCATCCCGATGCCGGCGAGGCCAGGTAGAGGGCGCAGGCGGCGATGTCCTCGACGGTGCCGGGCCGGCCCATCGGCGTCCCCGAGATGAACTGGTGGCGGAGGGTCTCGTCGGTGAGGACGACGTCGAGGGAGTCGGTGGCCACACCGCCCACCGAGATGGCGTTGACTCTGACCTTGGGCGCCAGTTCGGGAGCCATGTTCCTGGTCACCATGTTGAGGGCGGCCTTGGCCGCGCCGTAGGCCACGAACGACGGCTGGACCATGTCGCTCGACCGGGACGAGATGTTCACCACCGCGCCGCCGCCGGCCGTCTCCACCATCCGCGGGGCCACGAGCTTGGTGAGGAGGAAGGCCTGGGTGACGTTGAAGCGCAACGCCGTCTCGAAGAAGGCCTCCGAGGTGCGCAGGGCGGCCGCCGGATAGGTGCCGCCGGCGTTGTTGACAAGGATGTCGACCTTGCCGAACTCCTCGATGGTGGCTTCGATCAGACGTTCGTGATCCTCGGTGAGCATCACGTCGGTGACGACCGCCAAGGCCCGCCGGCCGCGGTCCTCGACCTCGGACACCGTCGAATCGAGATCCGAGCGGGTACGGGCGGCGGCCACGATGTCGGCACCGGCCTCGGCGAAGCCGAGGGCGATGCCCCGACCGATACCTCGTCCGGCACCGGTGACGACGGCGACCTTGTCGGTGAGCAGGAATCGATCGAGGAGGCTCATGGGTGCGGGTCCTGTCCTCTCAGCGGAGGTGGGCGGCGGCCCGGCCCGAGTACGGCGGCAGGTCGAGGTAGCTCTTGATGCCCGGCTCGGCGGCAACCACATCGGGAACCGCGCTCACACAGTGGGTGGCCGTGGCCACCACCCCCGGGTTGCGGACCAGACCGGCGGAGATGGATTCGGGGTGCCAGCCGTGGAAGGTGACCCTGGCCGTCGGATCACCAGTCACCTCGACCTCGAACCGCTCGCCCTCGGGGCCGAACGACCACGCCGGATCGAGATGGTCCTGGCCCATGAACCAGTTGGTCCGCACGGTGATCACCGGCTCGCCCCGGACGGTGGCCTGCCAGCAGAACTTCTGGGCCGCGATGCGCCCAGGTTGGATGGGGCCGATCGGCGAGTCGATGGGAGCGGTGGCCACGGCCACCTGGTGGTCGATGGTCAGATCGGGGTCCAACCCGAACCCGAGGGCGTGGCCGACCATGGCGATCGACTGGCCGAACCCGTCGCCCAGGATGGCCGGCATCATGCTCGAGGCCGCCTCTTCGGGGGTCTTCCCGAAGAGCATGATGTCACCCACGACGGCCGGCGCCCCGTAGGAGCGGATGTCGGAGAACTCCTCGGCCCGGACATGGGTGATGGACTGGGACAGCGCCGACACCATGAGGGGGAAGCGCTCGGTGATGCCCCCGGGATGAATGCCGGTGCCGTGGACGGTGGCCCGGCCCGCCGCGCAGGCGGCCTCGATACGGGACTCGTCCCGCCCCCCGGGAAAGAACCAATTCAACGGTGTCACCACGTTCTTGCCCGACTCCAGCAGTCGGGCCACCACCGCCGGGTCGGCCATGAAAGGTGAATAGATCACGCAGTCGGCGTCGAGGGCGATCAGCTCATCGATGTCGTTGGTGGCCACGACGCCCAGCGGTCGCCCCCCGCACAGTTCGCCGACATCGCGGCCCGCCTTGTCGGCGCTGTGCACCCAGCATCCGACCAGCTCCAGATCGGGATGGGCCAGCACGCCGGCGATGGCCGCCCGCCCGACACCTCCGGTGGCCCACTGGATGACTCGGATGGTCATGCTCTTTCCCCCTGTTTCGGCGGTGACGGTGACGGATGCGACGAAGGTACACGCCCCGCATCTCGGGTCCACGGTCCCGTGGGTGACACCCCTTGCGCCGGGTCGGGGAACTCTCTATCATTCCACTAACTACTTAGTGGAATGAGGGTAAGTGATTGAGTTCCAACTGGACCCGGCGTCGGGCGTCGCCACCTATCTCCAACTGGTCCAGCAGGTCCATCAGGCTCTGCGTCTCGGGCTCCTCGAGCCCGGGGATCAACTTCCGACCGCCCAGCAGGTGGTGGGCAGGCTGGCCATCAACCCCAACACGGTCCACAAGGCCTACCGCGATCTCGAACGCGAAGGTCTGGTGCGGGCCCGGCCCGGGCAGGGGACATTCGTGATCGGCACCCTTCCCCGCTCCGATCCGGCTACCCAGGCCCGGCTCTTCGCATCTCTGGCCGACTGGATCCGGTCGGCCCGAGCTGCCGGGCTGGGGCCCGACGACATCGAGGCCATCTACCGGACGACGTTCCGCAACGCCTTCGCCGAGGGAGTGGCATGACCGCCGTCCTCGAGACCGAGGGACTGGGTAAACGATACCGGCGCCGATGGGCGCTCCGGGACTGCTCCCTGTCCATTCCCGAAGGAAAGGTCGTCGGCCTGGTCGGACCGAACGGGGCGGGGAAGACGACGCTCCTGCATCTGGCCGTCGGGCTGTTGACCCCGACGTCGGGCTCGCTCACCGTGCTCGGCCGCGCCCCGGCCGCCGATCCTCTGCAACTGGCCCGCGTCGGGTTCGTCGCTCAGGACACGCCCACCTATGCCCGGCTGACCGTGGCCCAACACCTCCGCATGGGGGCGCTGCTGAATCCCACCTGGGACGAGGCGGTGGCCGCGGCACGCATCGAGCGACTCGACCTCGACCCGGGTCAGCGCGTCGGGTCCCTGTCCGGGGGCCAGCGGGCCCAACTGGCCCTCACCCTCGCCATCGCCAAGCGGCCCGATCTCCTGCTTCTCGACGAACCCGTTGCCAGTCTGGACCCACTGGCCAGGCGCGAATTCCTCCAGGTGCTCATGGAGGTCGTGGCCGAGCACGGGGTCACCGTCGTACTGTCCTCGCATCTCGTCGCCGACCTGGAGCGGGTCTGCGATCACCTCGTCATCCTGGTCGCGTCACAGGTGCAGCTGGCCGGCGACGTCGCCGGCCTGCTGGCGGAGCACCGACGCATCTCCGGTCCCCGCAGGCCCGGAGGGCCGCCCCCGGACCAGGAGATCATCGAGGAGAGCGGGACGGAACGGCAGAGCACGATGCTGGTCCGAACGTGCGCCCCGATCCTCGACCCGGAGTGGACGTCGGTGCCGGTCACCCTGGAAGACGTCGTGCTCGCCTACATGGGCCGGGCGCGGGGGAGCGCGCCCTGCTCCGGCAGGCTTGGAGGTGGTCCGGTGATCCGGTTCGCGACGATCCAATTCCGCCTGCAGGCCGTCATCGCACTCGGCGGCCTGCTGGTGATGGCGGTGCTCCTCGCCGTGACCGGACCCCACCTGGTGCACGTCTACGACGCCACTGTCGGCCGTTGCCAAGCACACGGAGACTGTTCCGCGGCGACGACGTTCTTCTTGCGGACCTACCGCGGGATCCAGATCGGCGTCGACGCACTCGTCGTCGTGGTGCCGGGGATCCTCGGGGTCTTCTGGGGGGCGCCGCTGGTGGCCCGCGAGCTCGAGGCCGGAACCTACAGACTGGCATGGACGCAGAGCGTCACCCGAACTCGTTGGTTGGCCGTCAAGCTAGCCATGGTCGGGCTGTCCACGATGGCCGTCGCCGGGCTCGTCAGCCTGATGGCCAGCTGGTGGTCCAGTCCCGTCGATCGGGTGAACATGAGCGTCTTCACCTCGTTCGACCAGCGGGCCCTCGTCCCCATGGGCTTCGCGCTCTTCGCCTTCGCGTTGGGCGTCACCGCCGGGGTGGTACTCCGTCGGACCGTGCCGGCCATGGCCACGACGCTGGTGACCTTCGTGGCCGCCAGGTTGCTCGTGAACCACTACGTCGTACCCCGGTTGCTGTCGCCGACCGTTCGCGGCTATCCGCTCGGTCCCCAGACCATCCAGGGGTACGGCAGCATGAACGGAGGCCCGTTCAATCTCTTCGCCGGAGCTCCGAACCTCCCCAACGCATGGGTCTACTCGACGGCCATCGTCGACAAGGCAGGCCACGCCCTCACCCCCGCCGAGCTCGCCCGCGCCTGCCCGACCTTGGTGGCGAACCAGGGGGGACCGCCGCCGGTCGGTTCGGGTGGACCGGTCCGTGCCGTTCCCGCCCCAGCCGGGGCGGCCAAGACTCTGCAGGAGTGCATCGCCAAGGTCGGCACCTCGTTCCATGACGTGGTGACGTTCCAGCCCGGCAGTCACTACTGGCCCCTCCAGTGGTACGAGCTGGCCGTCTACCTCGGTGCCGCCTGTGTCCTCGGTGCGGTCTCACTGTGGTGGGTCCGCAAGAGGATCGCCTGAATCGAGGCTTCGGGCGGGACGTTCCGGGAGGAACCCCGGCTACCGGGAGTGCTTGATTCGGCCGGCCCCGGGGGGCAGAAGCCGCACTCGCTGCGCTGACCCGGGAGTGCTGCTATCAGATGGTCCGTGGTGACTGGACATGTCTCGGACCAGGGCACAGGATTGCCGTGTGACCACGACGGACCGTTCAATCGCCGAGGATGAGGACTCCGCCCCCTGGAAGGAGCGCCGCGCCGAGCGCCAGTCACGGGAGACCTTGCGGGACACGCTTCTCGACGCGGCACGGGAGGTTGTCCAAGAGGAGGGCATCGAAACCGGAACCAGCAATCTGACCTTCAGGCGGATCTTCGACCGGGTGGAGACACAGACCGGACGACGGTTGACCAATGCCTCGGTCATCGGCCGGATCTGGCGGAACCAGGCCGAGTTCCAGGCCGATGTGCTCATGGCCATCGCCCGCGATGAAACCCGGCCGGAGGTCGATCGGACCCTCCAGGCGGTGAGCGAGGTGCTCAGCCGGGTCGACCTCGGGTCACCTGAGGCCCGCCTGGGCGCCCGACGGGAACTCTGCCGGATCGGAGGAGGGGCGAGCAGCAGTGCGATCGCCGACTCACAGAACTGGTCCTTGTGGATCAGCGTCCTGACCATTGCCACCACGACCTCGGATATCGATCAGCGCGAGCGTATCGGCCTTGCCCTGGCCGAGGGCTATGAGTCGGTCACGTCGTTCTGGGAGGGCATCTACCGGTGGTTGATGGAATACCTCGGGTTCCGGCCTCGTCGGCCGATGACGGTTCGGCAATTCACCATGGCCGTCACCGCAATGAGCGAAGGGTGTTCGTTGCGGGAGCATGTCGACGGTTCCATTGCCCCGATCGTGCTGCCGTCGGGCGATGGTGACACCGAGCAGGAGTGGACGCTCTTCGGTGTCGGGCTGGATGCGCTCGTCAATCAGTTCTTCGAAACGGACCCCGAGTTCACCCCACCTGCGGTGGAGACCGGACCGGACTCGTAGTCGTCCAACGGTCAGTGGGAGCGGAGATGGGCGGTCAACTCGATCTCGACGGCGATGTCGAAGGGCAGTTCGGCCAGCCCCACCGCGCTGCGGGTATGGCGGCCGGGCTCACCGAAAACGTCGACCAGCAAGTCCGAGCATCCGTCGATGACCGCCGGCGTCTGGTTGAAACCGGGCCCGACATTGACCATACCGAAGACCTTGACGATGCGATCGATGCGGTCGAGATCGCCGAGCTCGGATTGCAGCGTGGCCAGGATCGAGAGGGCGGTCATCCGGGCCGCATCCCGTCCCTCTTCGAGTGTCAGATCGGAGCCCACCTTTCCGCGGATGACCTTCGTTCCGTCGAGGGGACCATGACCTCCGACGTAGACCAGATCATCCTGGACGACGCAGCCCAGATAGTTGCCGGCTGGCGGGGAGACCGGCGGAAGTACGATTCCCAGCTCCTCGAGTCGGTCGGCGATCACGGCCAGAGTTTATGAGGGCCGCAACCTAGGCTCGGCGTCGACGTCGTCCGAGCACGGCCGGCGCAGAGCTCAGTGCGGACTCGGCCCCGGCCCCGAGTCCAGGGGGGACGATGGATGAACGGTGTGCGACGCTCGGTCGTGGCGGCCACGGGTGTCAGGATCGGCGCACTCTCGGCTGGTGAGGGACCGCCGCTCCTGCTGGTGCACGGGGGCGTCGGCCAGATCGAGCGATGGGACCCGGTCTGGGACCTGTTGACGCCGAGATGGACCGTGACGGCGATGGACCGGCGCGGGAGGGGCTCGAGTGGCGATGGGGTCGGGTACCGCATCGAGGACGAGTTCGGCGACGTCGGCGCCGTCGCCACCGTCCTCGCCGACGAGGCCGGCGTACCGGTGGCGGTGTTCGGCCACAGCTTCGGTGCAACCTGCGCCCTTGGAGCGGGAGCAGCCGGCGCGCCATTCGGGCGGATCGCCGTCTATGAGCCCCCGGGCTCTCAGACGGTGTCACCCGATTGGGTGGACCGCATGTCATCGATGGTGGCCGAGGGGAGGCCCGGGCGGGCCATGGTGAGTTTTCTCATGGAGATCATCGGTCTCTCCTCTGCGGAGGTCGACGAATTGAAGAACACACCACCGGCCTATGACATCCTCAAGGTCCTGGCCGACACTCTTCCTCGAGAGGGCGAGGCCCTGCTGGCTGTCGATGTGCCGGCGCTGGCCTCCGAGGTCAGCGTCCCGGTGCTCCTGCTCCTGGGCGAGCGGAGTCCCACATGGGCCCATGACATCACGGTCGAGACCCAGGCGGCGATCCCCCTATCCGAGCTGGTCGTCCTGCCCGACGTCGGGCATGAAGCCATTGACGCCACGCCTCACCGGCTCGTTCGGGAGCTGGACCGGTTTCTTCTCGAAGCCACCGGGGGCAACGCATAACCGCCACGCCCCAACGGCCGGCGCTCAGGGCACCTGCGCGGTCAACAGCCGCGAGCAGGACCAAGGCCGCAGGCCGTCGTCCCGGCCGGCGAAATAGCGCTCGATCAGGTCGTCGCGGCTGGGATGGTCCACTGTCTCCAGTCCGCATTCGCTGACGAACAACTCGATGTCGGACGGTGACCATCGGGAATGGAGTGCCTCGCCGATATCCTTCGCCACCGGCACGAAGTGCTCCCTGAATTCCCGCCCGAGATCGTCGAGGAGGGATTTCGGAACGGAGTACTCGAAGACGACCTGCGAGCCCGAGACGCAGGTGGAGACGGTCCGCAACGTGGACCTGACGGCTTCGTCGGTCAGGTACATGGTCACGCCCAACCACGAGAACAGAGACGGCTGCGTCCAGTCGAATCCCGAACTGTCGAGTCCGTCCCGCAACGACTGCGACTCGAAGTCGATGGCCACGAACACGTGCTGGTCGGGTACGGAGAGCCCGAGCTCGGCAATCCGTTGCCGTTTCCAGCTTTGGGACGACGGATGATCCACTTCGAACACGGACACCGGGTCGTGGACGGCGGAACGCCGCCATGCGAACGAATCCAGGCCGGCTCCCAACATCACGTACTGGGCGAACGATCCCCAGGCGAGCTGATCCTCGGCATAGCGGGACCGGACCACCAAGCTCGCCCGGATCTCGGCGTTGAGTCCTTCGGAGAGCTGCGAGCTCCGCTTGGCCATGTCCCGCCAGACCGGACCGACGAGCTCCAAGGCCAAGGCGTCGTCAAGGACCCACGGGGGAGGATCCTCCAGCCGGTGCCGACCCCGGCCGACCGCGGCCATCATGGCGGTGCTGCTCGGCGCGGCCTCCATCACCTCATCATTTCACGGGGGCTCGAGCACCTCGGAGCCTGAGCTCGGCTCTGCTCCCCTGGCCGCGGTTATCGTACGGGCCGGCGAAGGAAAGGGCGGCATGGGAGAACCTGGCCATCTCCACGGTGGGCGCAGTGGTCAGGAGCGGGGTGGGGCATCGTCCCTCTGGCGGTGGCGACGCCACGAGTCGGTGGCCCGCCGGCCTGACCATGTCGCATTTTCTGAATTGGCCAAATTGTCGGCGGCTCTAGCCGATACCGATTGTCTTGAATTATCGCCTGTAGCCGATAATTGTGCCGAATTGGAAAAAGAAACTTGCCTCGCCGGAGGGGTTGCCGTCGCCACCGATCGCCGCGGGGAGCCGTGAGTCGGGTCGGCGGGATGGTCAGGGAGTCAGGGGCGTCGTTGCGCCGGGTCTTCGCCAATCCCGGGCTCCGTCGGGTCAACCTGGCCTTCGCCGGCTCCATCATCGGTGACTGGGCCTATGCCGTGGCCATCTCCCTCTACGCCTACGGGCACGGCGGGCCGACGGCGGTCGGTGTGTACAGCGTGGTGCGCTACCTGGCCATGGCGACCACGGGTCCGCTGCTGAGCTCGCTGGCCGACCGACTCCCCAAGAAGCAGGTGATGATCGGCGCCGACCTGGTGCGCTGTCTCCTGGTCGGGGTGGCCGGGGTGGAAGTGGCCACCGGGGGTCCGCCCATCTCGGTGTACACCCTGTCCGTCGCCGCTGCCATCGCCGGGACGGCCTTTCGGCCGGCCCAGGCGGCCCTCCTTCCGGTATTGGCCCGGGATCCCGCCGAGCTCACCGCGGCCAACGCCACCTCGAGCACCATCGAGAGCATCGGCTTCTTCGCCGGACCGGCGTTGGCCGCCCTCCTGTTGGCGGTGACCGATCTCCAATCGGTCTTCTTCCTCGACGCCCTCACCTTCGTCTGGTCGGCCGGCCTCGTCGCCGGCCTTCGGATGTCGTCCGCTTCCGCGCTCCCGGAGCCGGAAGACGAGGACACCGACATGTGGGCCGAGCTGACGGCCGGCTTCCGTTTCATCGGCGGCCACCGGGACCTCCGTCTCCTCGTCGGCCTCTTCTTCGCCCAGACGGTCATCGCCGGAGCCAGCATGGTGTTCACGGTGGCCATTGCCTTGCAGATGCTCCACCTCGGTCATTCGGGGACCGGGCTGCTCTATGCCGTGACCGGCATCGGCGGCATCGTCGGTGGCGGACTGGCCCTGGTGCTGGCCCAACGGCAACGCCTCTCCTTCGACTTCGGCGTCGGGGTGACCCTGTGGGCCGCGCCACTCCTCCTGGTGGCGGCCTGGCCCACGCTGGCCAGCGCCGTCATCGTGATGGCACTGATCGGGATCGGAAACTCCCTGGTTGACATCAACGCCTTCACCGTGCTCCAGCGGCTGGCGCCGGAGGAGGTCATGGGACGGGTCTTCGGCGCCCTCGAGAGTGCGCTCATCGCGGGCATGGCCCTCGGCGCCCTGTTGATGCCCCTCCTCATCTCGACGATCGGCTTGCGAGGAGGACTGGGGGCGCTGGGTGCGGTGGTGACGCTCCTGGCCGTGCTCGGTCTCCCCGGGCTCACCCGTATCGATGCCACCACCCTGGCACCGCCGGCTCTCCCGCTCATCGCCGTCAACCCCATCCTCGCCCCCCTACCCGAGAGGATCCGGGAGCAGCTGGCCCGATCGCTCACCGAACTGCAGGTGGCCGCCGGCGAGCTGGTCATCGAAGAGGGTGCGGATGGGGATCTCTATTACATGATCGGGCAGGGGACGGTGGAGGTCACCGCCCGGGGCGCGGTGGTCAACCACCTCGGGCCCGGCGACGGCTTCGGCGAGATCGCCCTGCTGCGTGACGTGCCCCGGCAGGCCACGGTGCGAGCGCTCGAGGATCTCACCCTGTACGCCCTCGAACGGGACGACTTCCTCAGGGCGGTGAACGGCGACGGAGAGGCCAACCGGTTGGCCGACATCGAGGTGGCCCGCTTCCTCACCACGTGACGGCTGGCCCTCAGTGGTCGATCAACCTCGGCCTCAAGGCCGCCAGGAGGGGTCGGCGAAGGCCACGATGACGTCGGCCTCGTCGGGGTGGTTGGCGACCTGTCGTCGTTGGGCCCGCCATCCCGTACGGCTCAGCGCGCTGGTGAAGTAGTCGGAGTCGAATCCGAGCTCCAACCAGCCATAGGTCCGGGTCGACCAGAGCGACAGGCCGTCGAGTCGCGGACCCCAGGGATACTCCATGCTCTGGACCGGCTCGCTGGCGAAGAAGACCGCCCCCCCGGGGCGGACGATGTGATGGAGGTTCCGGAGCATGGCCAGATGGTCGGCACAGTGATGGAAGCTCTCGAAGAAGACGGCGGCATCGAAGGGCTCCTGGGTGGTGAAGGTCAGCATGTCCTCTTTCACCACGGTCAGAAGCGTGGGAAACGCGCACCGCCGCTCGATCAGTTCGCAGAACTGGTCATCGATCTCCACCGCGGTGACCCGGAAGCCGGTGGACACCAGGTCGCCGGTGAGGTTCCCCCAACCCGGGCCGAATTCGACGATGCGACCCGGAGGAACCAATCCGGCGGTGCCCTCACCGATGCAGCGCAGGGCATGGCCCCGCGCCATCAGGTCCCCACCGACGACGGTGGCCGAGCCCGTTTCGAACGGAAAGGGGCGGGTGACGGCCCGCTCGAGGTCGAACGGTGACGCCTCATTGTCGGTCGTGTAGGCGGACCGCCCCGAGATCTGTCGATACAGATCCCAGGTCCAGGTCCGGTACCCGTCGGAGAATGGGTCGTCGGGGCGGCCGGCCGGGGGTTCGAGCCGGAACGAGGCGAGGAGGGACCTGGCTTCGTCCTCCGAGGTGGCGAAGGCCTCCGCCACCCTGGCCAGCTCAGCGTCGAGGTCGTCGAGCCGGACCGGTCTCGGGCCCGGACGTCCGAGCCAACTGCGGAGCGTCCGCGCCACGCCGACGGGCAGGGCGTCCAGCACGGTCCGGCCGGCCGCCGCGACCGATGCGGGGGGGCGGCTCATCAGGAGCGCATGGTAACCGACCGGCGGCCCCGGGCACCGGGGCTCGTCGAGCGGTCAGTGACCGGCGATCTGGCCACCGTCGATGTGCAGGATCTCGCCGGTGATGAACGGCGACGACTCCAGGAAGAGGATGCCATTGACGATGTCGCGGACCTGGCCGACGTGTCCCACCGGGGGGAGTTGGGCGCCGAGTCCGGTGTAGCTCTCCTCCGGATGGGTCTGGATGACGCCGGGCGAGACGGCGTTCACCCGGATGCCGCGTGAGGCGTACTCGATGGCCAGTGACCTGGTGGCCGAGGCCAGCCCCCCTTTGGTCAACGAGGTCAGTACCGAGGGCGCACTCGAGTTGGCGTAGTCGGCCAGGGTGGTGGTGATGTTAACGACGTGGCCGCCTCCCCGCTTCAGCATTTCGGCGATGACGCGCTGGGTGAGCGTAAAGAATCCGGTGAGATTGACGCCGACCACGGCGGCATAGTCGTCGGTGCTGTAGTCGGTGAAGGGCTTGGAGATGTACACCCCGGCGTTGTTGACCAGCGTGTCGATACGGCCGAAGTGGTGGAGCGCCCCGCTGATGATCCGCTCGGTGGTGCCGGCTTCCGCGATATCACCGGCAACGGTGAGCACGGCTGGGTCCCCATCTGGCTGGATGGTCCGGGACGTGGCCACGACCGCCCATCCCCGTTGCCGGTACTCGGCGACGAGGCCGGCGCCGATGCCTTGGGAACCTCCCGTGATGATGGCGACCTTCGGGTCCTGTCCGCTCATGGCCGCTCCCACCGTCAGCCGCCGGCGGGCTGCGGATCACTGGGGTGTCGGGTGAGCGGCGTGGTGTGCACGTTCATCCAGGGTGACAACGGCAGCGACGCCAGGATCTCGTCCATGGCCGCCGGGTCCGGAGCCTGCCACAGGCCCAAGGCGCCGTCGTGGCCGGGCCGCGTCCACAGTCGCTCCAGGTATCCCTGCCTGGCGAGCTCCCGCTCGCGATCTGCTTGGCCGCGCTTCGCAGTACCGACGATCTCGGACGCGGTGCCGGCCGGAACGGCCACGGTGACCGTGGTCAGGAACTCGGTGCCCCCGCGTCCGGGCGCGGTGGCTTCCGGCTGACCGGCCTGCCGAGCCGGGTCATTCGGGTGGGGCGAGAGCGGAGTGACCTCGTCGCTGCGCCACACCCGCAGCGGCATCGAGGTGAGGACGTGCTCGAGTTCGACAGCGTCGTCGGCCGAGAAGAGGCCCAGGCTGCGCCATTCGCCCGGTTGCAGCGGCGGGCGCCAGAGACGAAGAAGGTGGCCTTCAGTCGCCAGCTGGGCCGACCGTGCCGCCTCCCGGGTGCGGATCTCTGCGACGGCCTCCTCCGATGTCCCATCCGGAACGTGGGTGGTCATGGTGACGAGATACTCCATCGTGAGGGTCTACGCCCCGGCCCCGATCTGCTGGTGGAGCGCCTTGAGAGCGGCGACGTAGATCTCCGAGAAGGTGGGAAACGGCTGGATGGTGTCCCGCAGCACCTCGAGTGGCACCTTCGCCCGGATGGCCAGCGTCGCCTGCTGCAGCCACTCGCCGGCCTCGGGGCCCAGGGCGTAGGCACCGGTCAACACGTCGCCGTCGCTGAGGAGGGTCAGGAAGCCCTTCGACTGCGCGTAGTCGTGGGTGTACGTCGCCGTCTTGGCCACTTCGGAGAGGGGGGTGGTGGCGCGGAAGGGGGCTTCGGTGGCGCCCACCGAGGCCGCTTGGGGGTCGGTGTAGATGACGTCGGGAATGGCCTCGTAGTGGGCCTCGCGGGTTTCGCCGAGGATGTTGGCGGCGACGACTTCGCCCTGGTACTTCCCTACATGGGTCAGCAGCCGCACGCCGTTGACGTCGCCGATGGCCCACAGACGGTCGGCGACCCGCAGGTGGGCGTCGACCGGGATGCCGTGCCGGTCAGCCTGGACGCCGACGGTGTCGAGGCCGATCCCCTCCACCCGGGGGCGCCGGCCGGTGGCGAGGAGCAGGTGGTCGCCGCGTACCTCGCGGCCGTCATCGAGGACCAGCACGTAGTCCTCGCCGTCGCGGCGGGCGGCGGACGCCTGGATCCCCAACATCAGTTCGACTCCGTCACCGCGTAGCACCTCGCCCAGGGCCTCACCCAGCGGGGCGGGCTCACGGGCGAGCACATGGGCCGCCCCTTCGACCAGGGCCACCTCGCCGCCCAGACGGCGGACGGCCTGAGCCATCTCGGCACCGACCGGCCCACCACCCAGGATCAGCAGGCGCCGGGGCACGGCCTTCATCCCGGTCACCTCGCGGTTGGACCAGACCCCCTCCATGTCGGCCAGGCCCGGGACCGGTGGCACCACCGGATCCGAGCCGGTGGCCACGACCACATGCTCCGCGGTGTGGGGAACACCGTCCACTTCGACCACGCCCACCCCGGCCAGCCGGCCAGTGCCGCGCAGCAGGTCGATACCTTTGTCGGCCAGCCAGCGCGCCTGGCTGGCATCGGAGTAGTCCGAGACCATGAAATCGCGATAGGCCAGCGCGGCCTCGACATCCACCTCGGCGCGGGCCGCCGCCTCACGTGCCTCCTGGGCCGCCTCCCCGGGGCGCAACAGCGTCTTGGAAGGGATGCACGCCCAGTAGGAACACTCGCCGCCGGCCAGCTGGCGCTCGACGACGGCGACCCGCAGCCCGCCGTCGGCCAACTCGCCGGCGCAGTGCTCGCCGGGTGAGCCGGCGCCCAGGACGATGACGTCGTAGCTGCTCACGCGGTCGCCCCGGATGCGGCCGGACCCTTGGACTGCTCGTCCACCATGAACTGCGCATACCAGTCCGGCCAGTCCGGGTCGGCGTGCCCGATCTCCTGTTCGTGGCGGCCGTGAGCATTCTCGGCCCGACGGAGAGCGCCGGCCAGATCGGTGGCGGAATCGTACGTGGCTGGCATCGGAGTACCTCCTGCTGGTTGAGCGTGGCCGACCCGGGGGGAATCGGTCCTCGGTGCGGTCACCGCCCCGGAAGGCGCTTCGTCACCTCTTGGAGAAACCAGGCGTTACCGTCGGGATCACGGAACGAGGCGAACGACCCGTAGGTCTTGTGCTCGGGAGCCGGACCCGGAGTGCGGGCCTCGGTGCCGGCGTGATGGAACACCCCCCCGGCGTCATGGAACACCTCGCTCACCTCGACGCCGCGGTCGAGCACCTCGGCCCGGGCCGCCTCGATGTCGGTGACCACGAGCTGCAGGCCTTCGGCGGAGCCCGGCGCCGCCGAGGTGACCCCACTGCCGAGGATGATCGAGCACGCCGACCCCGGCGGGGTCAGCTGCACCACCCGGAAGCCGCCGTCACCGGAGAAATCGGCGTCCAGGCGCCACCCCAGCGACTGGTAGAAATCCTTGGCCCGGTCCACGTCGGACACCGGCACCACCACCACTTCGAGCTTCATGTCCACGACCGCGGTTCCTCTCCGTCAGGGCCGATCGCCATCGACTCGCCCAGGGGGGAGCCGGCCGCGGACCAACTCTCGCGCCGCTCGGCACCGAAGTCCAGGGCCGCCATCACGCCGGAGTTCGATCCGACGGACCCGACGTGCCCGGGTCATGTTCCGCCGTCGTGTTCTGCCGGAGTTCGGCCTCGGAGATGGCCCAGGCCGCGTTGACCAGTCCGATGTGGCTGAAGGCCTGGGGGAAGTTGCCCAGGAGCTCTCCGCTGTCGGGATCGACCTCCTCGGCCAGCAATCCGACGTCGTTGACGAAGGCCGCCGCCCGCTCGAAGACGGTGCGGGCCCGATCCGTCTGTCCGGACTCGGCCAGGGCTTGGGCCAGCCAGAAGGTGCACAGGAGAAAGGTGCCCTCTTCGCCCTCGAGCCCGTCGTGGGCACGGTAGCGGTAGACGAGACCCCGTTCATCGGTCAGGCGCTCCTCGGTCGCCTTGATCGTGGCCAGCACCCCGGGGTCGTCGGCGGGAAGGAAGCCGACCAGGGGCAGCATCAGATTGGACGCGTCGAGCTCGTCCGAGCCGAACGACTGGGTGAAGGCCCCGGCCCGGTCGCTCCAGCCTCGGGTCAGGATGGCGTCAGCGATCTGGGCCTGGGTCTGCTTCCACGGCTCGACCCGGTCGGAGACCTGGAGTCGGTCGGCGAGGGCCACCGCGCGGTCGAGGGCCACCCAGCACATCAGCTTGGAGTACAAGAAGTCACGCGGCTCACCCCGGATCTCCCAGATCCCCTGGTCCTGCTCCTGCCATCGCCGGGCCGCGGTGTCGGCCAGCTGGACGAAGAACCGTCGTGTGGCCGGTGCCAGATCGGGGGGCGCGCCCCATTTTTCAGGGTCGGCCTCCGGCCCGACCCGTCGGGAGGCGTCGTCGAAGAGGTGGTCCGAGAGGCGGTACACGGCGCCGAGAAGTTCGCCGTAGACGTCGAGCTGGCGCTGGTTCCAGGCACCGTTGCCCACCCGAACCGGGGCCGACTGCCGCCAGCCCTCCAGGTGGGGCAGCTCCCGCTCGCTCAGGTCCCGCTCGCCGCCGATGCCGAACATGATCTGCAGGTCGCCGCCACGGTCGAGCGAGCCGGCCGCCGCCGAGGTCATGTAGTCGAAGAACTCATTGGCCTCGTCGGGGCAGGCTGCCACCCAGAGGGCCTGGATGGTGAAGGAGGCGTCCCGGACCCAGGCGTAGCGGTAGTCCCAGTTTCGGGAGCCGCCCACCACCTCGGGAAGCGAGGTGGTCGCCGCCGCACAGATCGCGCCGGTGGGTGCGAAGGAGAGCGACTGGAGCACCCGTCCGCTGTGGTGCACCAGGTCCCGCCACGGACCCACGTAGGCCTGGTGGAGGTCCGACCACGACTCCCATGCCGACACGGTGTCTTCGAGTCGCCCCTCGATCTCGGATTGGCTCCAGACCTTGACCGATCCCGTCTCGGCCCGCTTCCGGTGATGCAGGGCGAAGCCTGCGCTCTCGCCGCGGTGGAGCTGGAGCTGACCGGAGACCCCCGACTGATCGATGGTCGGGGACAGAGGAGAGGAGAGGACCAGCACGTCGGCGCCCCCGAATGCCCTCACCCCACCCTCGACCTGATCGAGCAGCGGATGGACCAGCCCGTACTCGGGGCGCGGGACGTACTCGAGGGACAGCTCGACCTCCCCTTCGGTGCACGTCGCCCGTCGGAGCAGAAGATGGGGTGCCCCCCGGCCGAGCTCATGGCCCCGGTTGCCGTCGCCCATGGCCAGGGCGTCGGTGATGACGACCGTGCCCGTCGGGGTGCAGAAGGTGGTCTCCAACACCATGGTGCGGTCCAGGTAGCGGCGAGTTGTCTGTGTGGCATCGGTGGCCCGGATCGACCAGTGACCGGCGTCGTCGCCGAGGAGGCGACCGAAGATCGACGGGCTGTCGAAGCGTGGGAAGCACAGCCAGTCGATGGAGCCGTCCCGGCTCACCAGCGCGGCGCTGTGGCGGTCCGAAAGGAGGGCATAGTCGGCGAGAGGGGTCGTGCTCATAGTAGGTCCTTCACCCGTATGGTTCGGGGGGATCGGTGTCTGGCAGTTCGGGTGAGGCGTCGGGTGTGCGCTTCGACGCTACTGACTCAACCGGGGGCCGGCCACGCCGACGGCGCGGCATCAACCACCACGCTAGGGTCCAGGCGGCAGCCCTCCTCACCCGAAGAGTGCTCCGCACGTGTGCCGCGACCGTCACGGTTTCGAATTGTGGCCGCGTTGGGTCAGTCCCATACCGAGTCGGGAGGTCCACCAATGGTGGGGATCCACGAACCAGACCAGGCCACCTTCAGATCGGTCCTTCCCGAGGACGTCGACTGGAAGCCGGGCTCGGGCGCCGGTTTGACGACGAACGACTGGAGGCGTATCCGCCCGGCGCGGTCGTCGTGCTCCCCGGAGGGACCCCTCACTTCCACTGGGCAAAGTCCGGCGCGTACGTCACCCAGGAGTCGGCCATCGGTCCGCTCGGTCTCGACTACATCGACCCGGCCGACGACCCGCGGAACAAATGAGGACGTCCCCCCGCATTGACGGTGAGGCGGAGGGCGGGTGGGGGCCGCCAGGGATACTGTTGTGACGACGAACCCGCCCGTTGCCGGGCAGGACGGGCTCAACTCCGAGGCGACGTGGGCGCGCCCTGGGCGAAGAAAGAGGCGATGATCCATGCGATCCGACATCAGACCCGGCAGCACCTTCCCCGACTTCGCCCTGCCGGATCACACCGACACCGTGCGCAAACTCAGCGACCTCCAGGGCGACGACCCGCTGGTCCTGACCCTGGCGCGGGGCAATTACTGTCCGAAGGAGCACCAGCAGCACCTGGAGCTGGCAGCCAACTATCCGAAGGTCGCCGTCGGCTACACCCAGATCGTCACGATCTCGACCGACGACCACCACACGACGCAGGAGTTCCGCGCCTCAGTCGGCGCCCAATGGACCTTCCTTTCCGATCCCGGCCGGACGGTTCAGAAGGACCTCGACATCAAGGAGTACACCGACCCCGAGCACGACCCGATGATCCCCCACACCCTGGTGCTCAAACCGGGACTGGTGGTGCACAGCATCTACAACGGGTACTGGTTCTGGGGACGGCCGTCGTTCTACGACCTGTGGCACGACTTGTGTGCGGCGTCGAGCGAGATCCGACCCGACTGGGACCTGAGCAAACCGGGGCTGCGCGAGGCCTGGGACGCGGGCGATTACTCGAACTTTCATGGATGGAACAAGCGCGCTCCCGAGTCGAAGCCAACTTCCTATGAGTCATAGCTGAATGGGCAACGACGGGTGTGCGGGCCGGACCGGTCCATGCCGAGTCAGGTGCAGGAGACCGGGTCGAACGGGTAGGCGGTAGGGGTGCGAACGCCGGTCTGCGACCTGCTCGGGATCGAGCAGCCGATCGTCCAGGCGCCGATGTCGGCGGTCCCCGAATTGGCGGCCGCCGTCTCGAATGCCGGTGGGCTCGGCATGGTGGCGCTGACCTGGTCCACTCCCGCCGGGGAGGTGGTCCGGGAGACGGTAGCCCTCACCGACCGCCCGTTCGGCGGCAATCTGATTCTCAACTCCGATCAACATCGCCGGCTCGACGAGGCCCTTGAGGCCGGCATGCGGATCGTGTCGCTGTTCTGGGGAGATCCCGCCGGCTACGTGGAGCAGGTCCACGAGGCCAACGGAGTCGTCCTGCACACCGTCGGCAGCGCTGAAGAGGCGCGGCGAGCTGTCGGCAGCGGCGTTGATGTGGTGGTGGCGCAGGGTTGGGAGGCCGGCGGACACGTGCGCAGTCCGGTGGCGACCCTCCCCTTGGTGCCCGCCGTCGTGGACGCAGTGGCACCGGTGCCGGTAATCGCGGCGGGTGGGATCGGGGACGCTCGCGGCGTGGCCGCCGTGTTTGCACTGGGCGCGCAAGCGGCGTGGCTGGGCACCCGGTTTCTGTTGGCCCGGGAGATGCCGGTCCACGAGGAATATCGCCGGCGCCTGATCGGCGCGGTCGAGACCGATGCGGAGTGGTACGCCAACCTGTACGAGGTCGGGTGGCCGGACGCCTCGCACCGCGCCCTCCACAACTCGACGGCCGAAGCGTGGGAGGCGGCGGGACGACCCCCACCGGGAAGTCGACCCGGGGAAGGCGATGTCATCGCCCACTTCGCGTCCGGCGAAGCCATTCTCCGGTACGAGCCGGCGGCACCGATGGTCGGTACCTCCGGTGATATCGAAGCGCTTTCGTTGTGGGCCGGACAGAGTGTCGCTCTGGCCAGGCAGCCACAATCTGCGGCCGAGATCGTGACCGAGCTGGTCTCCCTCTTGTAGCCGAGGCCGGCATGGCGCCGGCATTGACACCTCTGCAGGTCGAGCGATTGGAAGAAAGAATGCAGCGTGGGTGTGGGGGATTCGCTGGGTACCTCCACCCGATGAGGACTTGGAGCAACGGATGAACTTTCAGGGCGTCGTGATGAACGTGGCTGACCTCGACCGGTCGATTGAGTTCTATCGGGAGGTACTCGGCTTCACGCTCCTGTCCCAGGAGGACCAATTGGCGGCGGCCAGTGCTCCCGGCAGCAACGGAGAGCAGGTCATCGTGTTGCGGGCGATCGGGAGCAGTCCCCTCAGCGGTGGTCGCCACATCGGTCTGCGAGCCTACCTACTCGCCGTCGAGTCAGCCGATCAACTCGAGCGGATCGCCCACGAGTTGGAGGCTCGGAACGTCCTCCTCAACCGGCGCGACCACAGCGATTGGACCGCAGTCGTGGGCCGCGACCCGGACGGGGTGGCCGTCGTCGTGGCTTGGCACCCCGCCGACGGGAATGCCGAGGACAGCTGGAAGACAGTGGACGATTTTCTCTACGGGATCGGCGAGTAGGCGAACCCAGACAGCCGAAGGATCGAGGAGGACGCGAACGTGCGAAAAGACATCGTTGTCGGAGCCACCTTTCCCGACTACCAACTCGAAGACCAGGCGGGAGTCCTGCGAAAACTCTCTGAGCTCCAGGGCGGCAATCCGATGGTCCTCCATCTGTCGCGGGGATCGTACGATCCCAAGGAACACCGATTCCTCAGGAATCTGGTGGAGAGTTACCCGGAGTTCCGCGTCGCCTACACGCGGCTCGTCGTCATCTCCACGGACAACCCCCTCAACCTCAACGAGTTCCGCGACTCACTGGGCGCTTCGTGGCCCTTTCTGGGTGACCCGGAGCGAACCGTGCAACACGACCTCGACATCGAGGAGTTCACCGACCCTCACAATCCCATGATTCCCCACACCTTCGTCCTGGAGCCGGGACTGAAGATCTTCAGCATGTACAACGGCTACTGGTACTGGGGCCGACCGACGATGAACGAACTGCACGTGGATCTCCGGGCCGTCCTGCAGCAAATCCGTCCCGATTTTGATCTGGGCGCCCCGGGCCTCCGCGAGGCCTGGGATGGCGGGGACCGGGAGATGTTCCTCGTCGATACGATCGATCCACCGATCCGATACACCGAGGGCGGGACCGTCGGGATCAAACGTGGAGGCCTCTAGGGACCCAGCGCAACCATGGCGCCCTTCGGGCAAAGATTGCAGTGCGGTGACGGCAGTGAAAGCCTGTGCCCGTTGACCTCACTCCCAGACACCGGGTGAGTAGCTCGGGCGGCCATTGCTTCGGAGGAGAATGAGGGTGACGGACACGACGACGACCTCGACGGCGAGTAGTCCATCAGCGAAGAAGGGGTGGCTTGCGCTGGTGGCGCTGGCCACGGCGCAGTTCGTGATGGTGCTCGACCAGTCGGTGATGAACGTCTCGATCAGTTCGCTGGTCAAGGACTTCAACACCACGGTGACGACCATCCAGGCCGTCATCACTCTCTACTGCCTGGTCATGGCCATGCTCATGATGACCGGGGCCAAGGTCGGAGACATGATCGGGCGGCGCAAAGCTTTCGTGATCGGTCTGATCATCTATGCCTGCGGATCGGCCCTGACGGCGGTCGCGCAATCGGTATTCGTGCTGGCCCTCGGCTGGTCGGTCCTCGAGGGGATCGGCGCCGCGCTGGTCCTTCCCGCCCTCGCCGCGCTGATAGCGGGCAACTTCGAGGGTGCCCGCCGGAAGGTCGCCTACGCGGTCATCGGCGGCGTGGCGGGCGCCGGAATCGCCATCGGCCCGATCCTCGGAGGTTGGGCAACGACGAATGTCACCTGGCGGATCGTATTCGTGGGCGAGGTGGTCCTCGTCGCCTTCATCCTGATCATGACCCCGAAGGTCGGCGATGCCCCCCGTCCGGGACCGGCGCCGAAGCTCGACTACGTCGGCTCGGTGCTCTCGGCTGCCGGCCTTGGCGTCTTCGTCTTCGGGGTCCTCCAGTCGAGCACCTGGGGATGGGTGAAACCCAAGAACTCACCGATCACCGTCTTCGGATTCTCGCTGACGCTCTTCGTCATGGCCGCAGGGGGTGTTCTGATTTGGGGGTTCGTTACCTGGCAGCGGCATCGTGAGGCGGTGCACCGGGACCCGCTCGTCCATCTGTCTCTGGCCCGGGTCCCGACGGTGCGGTCCGGACTGATCGGGCTCTTCTCGCAGAACCTGATCCTGATGGGCGTCTTCTTCGTGATCCCCCTCTACCTGCAGCTGGTTCTGGGCCTCAGCGCTCTCGAGACGGGGATCAAGATGCTGCCCGTCTCGATCACGATGTTCCTCACCTCGGCGATCGGATCGCGACTCTCCAATCGATTCGCCGTGCGTTCCATCGTCCAAGCCGGGCTGATCGTGACCCTGGCCGGGACCCTGGTACTGCTGTCCACGATCAAGCCCACCCTGTCGAACGCCGGCTTCGCCTTGGGTATGGGCGTGCTCGGGATCGGAATGGGCCTGATGGTCTCCCAGTTGGGCAATGTGGTCCAATCCTCGGTCGAGGAGTCGGGACGCAGCGAGGCCGGAGGCTTGCAGTACACCGGACAGCAGCTCGGCTCCTCACTCGGAGTGGCCCTCATCGGTGCGATCGTGCTCATCGGTCTGACCAGCACGTTCATCTCCAACATCGAGAAGGACACCCGCATCAGTTCGGAAGTGGCGGCCCAGGTAAGCGTGGCCGCCGGAAACAACACCAACTTCGTTTCGGCCGACGAGGTCCAGCACGCGGCCACCGAGGCGGGACTGGACACCGCGTCCACGACCGCGCTGGTGGAGGACTACGAGGCTGCGCAGCTCCGCTCGCTCAAGGCCGGGCTCCTGGCGGCAGGTCTGCTTGCCCTCATCGCGCTCGCCTCCACCAGGGAGCTACCGCACGATCCGACATCCAGGAAAGAGCGCCAACTCGCCGCCGACTGAGTGTGTCCGAATCCTCGAGGGGTTCGCAGGATCTTTCGAACCCGGCGGCATCGCCGGCGCTGAACGAGAGTTAGCCCCCGGCCTACGCGGTGGCGGCCATGCCGACGACTGGCTTGTTCAGCGCCTGTGACCCGGTGCTGCCGTAGAACCGGGCGTTGCCAAAGGCGAAGACGCCGCCGTCGGACGCCACCAGCCAGTAGCCGTTGCCCCCGGGCGTCGACGCCATGCCGACGACGGGCTTGTTCAGCACCTGCGACCCGGTGCTCCCGTAGAACCGGGCGTTGCCAAAGGCGAAGACACCGCCGTCGGACCCCACCAGCCAGTAGCCGTTGCCCCCGGGCGTCGACGCCATGCCGACGACGGGCTCGTTCAGCGCCTGCGACCCGGTGCTGCCGTGGAACCGGGCGTTGCCAAAGGCGAAGACGCCGCCGTCGGACGCCACCAGCCAGTAGCCGTTGCCCCCGGGCGTCGAGGCCATGCCGACGACAGGCATGTTGAGATGCTGCGACCCGGTGCTGCCGTAGAACCGGGCGTTGCCAAAGGCGAAGACGCCGCCGTCGGACGCCACCAGCCAGTAGCCGTTGCCCCCGGGCGTCGACGCCATCCCGACACGGGCTCGTTCAGCACCTGCGACCCGGTGCTCCCGTAGAACCGGGCGTTGCCAAAGGCGAAGACGCCGCCGTCGGACGCCACCAGCCAGTAGCCATTGCCCCCGGGCGTCGACGCCATGCCGACGATGGGCTGGTTGAGATGCTGTGCCCCGGTGCTGCCGTAGAACCGGGCGTTGCCAAAGGCGAAGACACCGCCGTCGGACGCCACGATCCGGTATCCCTCGGTCGCATGGGCGACGCCCGCCGGATACCCCCAGGTCCAGGTGTCCCCGAACACCGTGCCAGCGTTGCCGCCTTCGCCCCCGAAGAGGACCATGTTTGCGGTGGCCGGGTCATAAGCCGTCGAGGCCGCGTAGCGGGCAGTGGGGCTCGTCGCCGGGGACGCCTCGGTCCAGTTGGTGCCGTCCCATGTCCAGGTATCTCCGAACGGATGGAAGAGGTTGTCGGCCCCCCCGAAGAGGACCATGCTCCCAGTGGCCGGGTCATAGGCCATCGAGGGGGCGTTGCGGGCCGAGGGGCTCGTCGCCGGGGACGCCTGATGCCACGTCGTGCCGTTCCAGGTCCAGGTATCTCCGAGGGGATCGAAGTTGCTGTCGCCGCCTCCGAAGAGGACCATGTTCCCAGTGGCCGGGTCATAGGCCATCGAGGGGGCGATGCGGGCGGAGGGGCTCGTCGCCGGCGACGCCTCGGTCCAGTTGCTACCGTTCCATGTCCACGTATCCCCGAGGGGATTGCCGTTGGCGCGGCCCCCGAAGAGGACCACGCTCCCGGTGGCCGGGTCATAGGCCATCGAGGCGGCGAAGCGGGCGGGAGGGCTCGTCGTCGGGGACGCCTGATGCCACGTTGTGCCGTTCCAGGTCCAGGTATCCCCGAGGGGATCGAAGTTGTCGGCGCGGCCCCCAAAGAGGACCACGTTCCCGGTGGCCGGGTCATAGGCCATGGAGGCGCTGATGCGGGCAGAGGGGTTCGTTGCCGGGGACGCCTGACTCCATGTCATGCCGTTCCAGGTCCAGGTATCCCCGAGGGCGCTGTCGCTGCTGCTGAAACCCCCGAAGAGGACCATGTTCCCAGTGGCCGGGTCATAGGCCATCGAGGCGCCGGCGCGGGCGGGGGGGTTCGGCGCAGGAGACAACCGGCTCCAGGTGGGCGTCGGCGACGCCGTGACGGCTGACGCCGGAATGGTGGTGGTGACACTCGCGGTGACGAGCGCCGATCCCGCCATCACCGCCACTGCGCACGCAACTCTTGCTCGTTGCCACACCGTCCGACCAGCTGCTTGCACTGTGTGCACCCCGTCCCTCCCGTCGCTTGACGTAGTGGGCGATCGATTGAGCATCATGTTCATTCGCCAACTCAACGAGAAAGAAGTCCGCCAGGCAGAGTAACATCGCTCGGAATTCATCCGCTATTGACTGTCTGCAGATGCAGGGCGGATAAAAGTGGAGATGACGGGACTCGAACCCGTGACCCCCTGCTTGCAAAGCAGGTGCTCTAGCCAACTGAGCTACATCCCCGTATCGGTTGGTCCGATCGGCAGGCGACGGATTCCGCACCCTCCCGATGGCTCGGGGCCCGGGACACCCACCGGCCGCTTCGCCGCCGGTCCAACTGACGCGATCTCAGCCTATACGGCTCGCCTCACCTCGTCGGAGCAATGCCGCACGACCCCTGCCGCTCATTCCGAATGGGGGATATGGTGAAGCAACGGGGCCAGAAGCCCTTCTCGTCGTTGCGTCGGTTGCCGTGACGAACCGATCCGGATCACAAGTGGAGGAAATGACCATGGCTGTCTCAACCGGTACCAGCGACGTCCTGATCGGCGTGGCCCAGCACGATGCCAGTGCCCTCGAGGGACTGTTCCAGGCCCGTCTCGACAACCTGGAAGCATCCGGCCTCGATCCGAAGACCTATTCGCTCTGCAACATCGCCGCCCTGATCGCCGCCGACGCCGCCCCCGCCTCCTACGTCTTCCAGGTGGCCTTCGCCCTCGAGGCCGGCGTCTCTCCCGAGGAGATCCTGGGCCTCCTGGTGGCCCTCAATCCCACGGTGGGCAACGTCCGGATCGTGTCGGCCGCCGCAGAGATCGCATTCGCGCTCGGCATCGAGCTCGATGCCGACGAGAGCTGAGGAGCGCTGAGATGCCTTTCGTTCGCAGACGCCCGCTTCTCCGGGCTGCCGCCGTCGGAGGTGTTGCCTACATGGGCGCCAAGGCCGGGACCAACAGGGCCATGCAGGCTCAGGGGGCCCAAGCCGAGCCCGCCCCCGCCCCGGCCCCGGCCCCGCCCCGGCACCGGCACCCGCACCGGCGGGCGACGACGCCATCTCGCGGTTGACCCAGCTGGCCTCGCTCCACGACTCCGGTGCCCTGACCGACGAGGAATTCGCCGCCGCCAAGGCGCAAGTTCTCGGCTGAACCCGCCGGCCCGCGGCCCGTCCCTTCAGGAGGTCCTGACCCGTCAGGCCCTCCAGTAGCAATCGGCCGCCCGCTCGGCGTTCAGCTGTCGGCCGCCCTGGCCCGCTCGAAGGACCGGGCGATCTCCTCCCACGCCGCCTCGACGCCGTCGAACCCTCCCACCTTGGTCAGCTTGTCGGGCTCGAGGTCCTTGTAGACGTCGAAGAAGTGGGCGATCTCCCGCGTCAACAGCGGCGGGAGCCCATCGAGGTCCCTGATCGACTCCCACATCGGGTCGCCGACCGCCACGGAGATGATCTTGGCGTCTGGTCCCTTCTCGTCGGACATCCAGAAGACCCCCACCGGGCGGGATTCGACCAGACAGCCGGGGAATGTGGGCTCGTCCAGCAGGACCAGGACATCGAGCGGGTCGCCGTCCTCGGCCAGGGTGTCGGGGACGAACCCGTAGTCGGCCGGATAGAAGGTCGCCGAGAAGAGACGCCTGTCGAGCCGGATCAGGTTGCGTTCGTGGTCGTACTCGTACTTGTTCCTGCTCCCCTTCGGTATCTCGACAATGACATCGATGGTTCGGTCATCAGTCACGGTGTGCGCCTTTCGTCACCAGCCCGGCGGGATGCCCATTGTCGCTCACCGGAGGCCATCGGCTCGTTTCCCGGTGACCCCGACCGTCTCCTCCAGCCGGGCAGCCCTCACGACCCGGGCACCCTGCCGGCCGCCGCTCCCCTCCCGGCGCCCGACGGGTGCGAGCAGGCACCGGAGGGCCGACCGGGCCTGATTGCTATCGTTGGACAATGAGCATCGAGACCGTGCGGGGGCTGAACGAGGAGTTCAGGCACGATTCCGATCCCCGCTACTTCGCTCGTCAGCTCTCTGACCTCGACTTCAACGACCGGTTGCTCGATCTGGTGGCCGACGAGGATGTCCCGCTGCTCGAGCGGGTCAAGTTCCTGGTCCTGTTCAGCGAGCGGATCGACGAATTCTTCCAGGTCCAAGTGGCCGGATTGCGGCGTCAGGTGGTCGCAGGCATCAAGAGCCTGGCCCTCAACGGCAGCACACCGGAGAAGCTGCTGCGCGACGTCCGCGACTCGTTGGAGCGGATGGTCCGCCGGCAGGAGACACTGCTGTTGGAGCAGCTGGGACCGGCCCTCAAGCGCGAGGGCATCGAGCTCTGCGATTGGGAGGCGTTGGACGAGGCCGACCGCTCGTATCTCCATGAGGTGTTCGATCGGTTGATCCTCCCGGTGGTCACCCCGCTCACCGTCGACCCCAGCCATCCCTTCCCCTACATCTCCAATCTGTCCCTCAACGTGGGTGTCGAGGTCCGCAACCGCACCGATGACACCTCCCGGTTCGCCCGGGTCAAGGTGCCGCCCAACGTCGCCCGCCTCCTGCCCCTCCCCGGCGGCGAACGGTTCATCCCCCTCGAGCAGACCCTGGTGGCGTTCATCCACGAACTGTTCCCGGGCATGGACGTCGGCGAGCCCTGCATCTTCCGGGTCACCCGGGACGCCGACCTCGCCCTCGACGACGACGCCGCCGATGATCTGCTCCTCGCCCTCCAGGAGGAGCTGCGCCGTCGCCGCTTCCTCCCCGTCGTCCGGCTCGAGATCGACTCGCGGACCTCGGAGGGGCCGGTGGAGCGTCTCACCGAGGAGCTCGGCCTCGACGGCGACGACGTCTACCGCTTCGCCGGCCCGCTGGGACTCGAATGCCTGTGGGCCATCCACGCCCTCGACCGTCCCGAGCTGCACGACCCGCCGTGGACTCCGCTCATTCCCCAGGCCTTCGCCACGGTGGAACGCGAGGAGGATGCCAGCATCTTTTCGGTGCTCGATCGTCAGGACGTGCTCGTGCACCACCCGTACGACTCGTTCTCGGCCTCGGTCGAGGAGATGATGAACGAGGCGGCCGACGACCCTCATGTCCTGGCCATCAAACAGTGCCTCTACCGCACCTCGGGTGACAGTCCGGTGGTGGCCGCCCTGGTGCGGGCCGCCGAGCACGGCAAGCAGGTGGCCGTGCTGGTCGAGGTCACCGCCCGCTTCGACGAGGAGGCCAACATCGGTTGGGCCCGCGCTCTCGAAGAGGCGGGCGCCCACGTGATCTACGGACTGATGGGGCTCAAGACCCACGCCAAGACGACCCTGGTGGTGCGCCAGGACGGGGATGCGGTCCGCCTGTACTGCCACGTGGGCACCGGCAACTACAACCCCAAGACGGCCCGAATGTACGAAGACCTCGGCGTGCTCTCATCGAGGCCGGCGCTCGGCGCCGACGTCACCCGGTTCTTCAATTACATCACCGGGTTCAGCCAGCCGCCGCACTATCAGGAGCTGGTCACCTCACCGGGCGGGATCCGCGACCGGGTCGTGGAGTGCATCGACGAAGAAGCCAAGGCGGGACCCGACGGTCGGATCGTGATCAAGGTCAACGGACTCGACGACGTGGCCGTGATCGATGCCCTCTACCGGGCATCGCAGGCCGGTGTGTCCATCGACCTGATCATCCGCGGGATCTGTTGCCTGCGCCCGGGAGTCCCGGGCCTGTCGGAGACCATCCGGGTCCGGTCCATCGTCGGCCGCTTCCTCGAACACTCGCGGATTCTTCGCTTCGGGGGGGCCGGGCGCCCGGCCAGCTACTACATCGGATCCGCCGACCTGCGGAGGCGGAACCTCGACCGTCGGGTCGAAGCGATGATCCCGGTGGCCGACCCTGACGCCGTCGATCAGCTCGAAGAGATCCTCGACCTCAACCTGGCCGACGACCGGCAGTCGTGGGCGCTCGCACCCGACGGCGCCTGGCACCGGATCCCGACGGTGGTGGGTGTGGCCACCCAGGAGGCGCTGGAGGCGGCCGCGCTGCAGCGCAGTTCCTTCCTCGATGACTCCCGCCGGGCCCGCACCTCGCCCTGACCGTTCCCGGCCCGGCACCAATAGGCTTCCGGATGTGAGCGACGACGGTTCCCACCGGCCACCGGCGGATGAATCGGCCCGCGAGGCAGCCGCCATCGGCCACCGGCGGGCCCGGCGGCTGGCCTGGCTCTACGCCGGGGCGGCCGTCATCCTGTTGCCCTGGATCGGATTCCTGGCCGTGACGCTGCCCAAGCGTCAGTTCGATCTGCACTACCGGGCGGCCTGGGTCGGGTTCGACGTGCTGTTGGTATTCGCCATCTCCCGGACTGCCTACATGGCCTTCCGGCAGGATCAGCGGGTCCAGTTTCCGGCCACGGCCACGGCCACCCTGCTGATCGTCGACGCCTGGTTCGATGTGACCACGTCGGGCGGCCGGGGCCAGTTCTTCGAGGCCCTCCTGCTCGCCGTCTTCATCGAGATCCCGGCCGCGGCATTCTCCATCTACGTGGCCCAACGGGTGTATCGCCGCTCGCTCGAGCTGGCCCGGCAGGCCGGCTCGGCCTCCGTGGCCTCGGCCGGGGGGCGCGGTGATCGCCGGCGCCGAGCCCGCTCGTTGGATGCCGGCGGCGCCGGCGACCCCGGCTGAGGCCCGCCCTCAGCCGGTGGCGGCGTCGATGCCGGCGAGCACGTCGTCGGTCAGCTTCGGGAGCACGTCGAGGGCGGCGAGGTTCTCGTGGACCTGCTCCACCCGGCTGGCGCCGGTGATCACCGAGGACACATGCGGATTCTTCGCGCACCAGGCGATGGCCAGCTGGGCCAGGGTGCAGTCGAGTTCCTTGGCCATCGATTCCAGCCCCCGCACCTTCTGGTTCTGTTCGGGGTCGGTGAGCATCTTGGCCAGCCACTCGTAGCCGGGGAGCGTGGCCCGCGAACCGTCGGGGACGCCGTCGAGGTACTTGCCGGTCAGCAGGCCCGAGGCAAGCGGGCTCCACGTGGTCAGCCCGAGCCCGATCCCGTCGTAGAGAGGGGCGTACTCCTTCTCCACCCGGTCCCGCCAGAGGAGGTTGTACTGGGGCTGTTCCACCACCGGCTTGTGCAGGTTGTGCCGGTCGGCGATGTCCCACGCCTCACGGATGGCTTCGGCCGGCCACTCCGACGTTCCCCAGTAGAGGGCTTTCCCGCTCGAGATGATGTCGGAGAGGGCCCACACCGTCTCCTCGATGGGGGTCTGCGGATCGGGGCGGTGGCAGTACACGAGATCCACGAAGTCGAGGCCGAGCCGGTCCAGCGAGCCGTCGATGGCCTGCATCAGGTACTTGCGGTTGAGGGTGTTGCGCATGTTGACGCTCTGATGGAGGCCCCAGAAGAGTTTGGTCGAAAGGACGTAGCTATGACGGGGCCAGCCCAGTGCGGCGATGGCCTCGCCCATGATGCGCTCGGACTCGCCGGCGGAGTAGGCCTCGGCGTTGTCGAAGAAGTTGACCCCGGCGTCGTAGGCCGCAGCCAGACAGTCCTCGGCCAGGTTGCCGGCCAGTTGGGGCCCGAAGGTCACCCAGGAGCCGAAGGAGAGCACGCTCACCTTGAGGCCGGACCCACCCAGTCGCCGATACTCCATGTCCATGACGGTTCCTCCTGTCGACCTTTCGACGGATCCTACGTTCCGGGCGGTCGGAGCCGTTCGTCCACTCCGGGAGGGACGTCAGACGACCATCTGGACCGTGGAGACGGTGACCGTCTGCCCGCCGAGGATCACCCGGTCGCCCTGGCCGTGCATGTGGACGGTCCCACCCCGGGGCGAGGCCTGGTAGCCGACCAGCCGGGCCCGGCCGAGACGTTCGCCCCAATGGACGGCCAGCGTGCAGTGGGCCGACCCGGTCACCGGATCCTCGGGGATGCCGACATTGGGGCCGAAGACCCGGCTCACGCAGTCGATGCCGTTCCTGTCACCCGGGGCGGTGATGACGACGGCCCGGCCACCGAGGGCGGCCAGCTCGGCCAGGTCGGGCTCGAAGCTGCGCACCCGGTCGGCGTCGGACAGCTCGATGAGGACGTCGAAACGACCACGGCCGAACCAGGTGACTCCGCCGATGGTGAGATCGGACGGCGGGTCGGCCGCCGCCGAGGGCGTGGCCGGGAAGTCCATCTCGATCAGGCCGGCGGGACCGGGGGTGCAGGCCAGGACGCCGCTCCTGGTGTGGAAGCGCCCCGACCCGCCGAGGACGTGGGCCGCCGCCAATGTGGCGTGGCCGCACAGGTCGACCTCGACCGACGGGGTGAACCAGCGCAGGTCGTGGTCGCCGTCGCCCCGTCGGGCCACGAAGGCCGTCTCGGCCAGGTTCATCTCCGCGGCCACCGCTTGCATGTCGGCGTCGGCCGGGAACCCGTCCACCACGGCCACCGCGGCCGGGTTGCCGGTGAAGGGACGGTCGGTGAAGGAATCGACCACGGTCAACTCGAGCGTCATGGAGGGAGTCTACGGAGGGCCGGTCACCCGACCGGAGCGATGTCGCCGGCCGGAGCGATGGTGGGACGGGTGTAGTCGATTGCGTACCCGGGGGGGGCGATCGGAGGCGGGTGGCGGTCGTCATCGACGGGGGCGCCCGGGACGATCCGAAGCGGGACCTGGCCCGCCCAGATGGGCAGGTCGAGGTCTTCGGGATCGTCCTTCGGACCGCCCGTGCGGACCTTGGCCGATGCCTCGTCGAGCGGGACCCGGACCACCCGGGTGGCCCGCAGCTCGGAGGCGGTCGGTGGCCGGGCATCGGCGCCCCGGCCGGGCACGATGTGCTCGACCACGGCGGCCAGCGCGGCTTGCTTCTCCGCGTCGGCGGTCACCTCGGTTCCGGTCCCGAAGATCACCACCGACCGGTAGTTGATCGAGTGGTGGAACGCCGAACGGGCCAGGACCAGCCCGTCGACCAGCGTCACCGTCACGCAGACGGGTACGCCCGGCGCGGCATGCCGGAGGGTCGCATTGGCCGGCGCCCCATGGAGGTAGAGGTGGTCGCCGATCCGACCGTAGGCGGTGGGGATGACCACGGGTCCGTGCTCGCCCGCCCAACCCACGTGGCAGACGAATCCCTCGTCGAGGATGGCGTCGACCGCGGCACGGTCGTACCGCCCACGCTCGGCCAGACGTCGGACCTTGGTCCTGGTGGTCGGAGCTTCGGGGGCGGCGGTCGGTTCCGGGCTGTCTTCGGCCATCGGTCCCCTCACCTCCCACCACGTTTGTTACAGTACGTAATGTGAATCATGCAGTACAATATCGTCTCGTCGGCGACACCGCCAGGGAGATCGCCCGCAGCGTCGAGGATGCCGTCCGCCGCGGTGATCTCGGGCCCGGGGACGGGTTGCCCACAGTGAGGGGCCTGGCCACCGACCTCGGGGTCAGCCCGTCGACGGTGGCCAACGCCTATCGGGAGCTCCAGCGCCGTGGGGTCCTGATCGGTTCGGGACGGCGGGGGACCCGGGTGCGTCGACAGCCTCCCGTGTCCCCACGCCTGCCCATGGCCGTCCCGGCCGGGATCCGGGATCTGCGCTCGGGGGGCCCGGACCCCGCCCTGCTGCCGCCGATCCCCCGCCTGCCGGCCCACACCCGGGGATACGGGACGTCCGCGGTGTCGCCGCCACTGGCGGAGGTGGCCGGCCGGGCGCTGGAGGCCGACGGAATCGACGGGAGTTCGTTGGCCGTCGTCGGCGGAGCCCTCGACGGGGTCGAACGGGTACTCGGGGCGTGGCTCCACCCCGGCGACCGGGTCATCGTCGAGGACCCCGGGTATACGGCGGCACTCGACCTCCTAGTCGCCCTGGGCATGGAAGTGGTCCCGGCGGGCCTCGACGAGCGGGGGATCCGCCCCGACCGGCTGGCGGTTGCGCTCGAGCGCGGTGCTGACGGGGTGCTGCTGACCCCTCGGGCCCAGAATCCGACGGGCACGGCGTGGGACGGGTCACGCGCCGCCGAGTTGCGAACGGTGCTGGCCCACCATCCCGACGTCCTGGTCATCGAGGACGACCATGCCGGCCCGGCCTCAGGGGTGTCGGGAACGACGGTGGCCCGGGGAAGGGAGCGCTGGGCCACCATCCGGTCGGTGTCCAAGTGGCTGAGCCCCGACCTGCGACTCGCCGTCCTGGCCGGGGACACGACGACCGTGAGCCGGGTCGAGGGTCGTCAGGCGTTGGGAGCCGGCTGGGTCAGCTACCTGCTGCAGGATGCGGTGGCCGAGTTGTGGGGGTCGCCGAAGGTGACCCGACTGCTCGACCACTCGGCCCTCGTCTACGCCGATCGTCGAGCGGCGCTGTCCGAGGCCCTCGCCGCCCACGGCCTGTACTCGACCGGCACGTCCGGGCTCACCACCTGGGTGCCGGTGGACGACGAGCAGGCGGTGGTGTCCGGACTGCTCGAGCAGGGCTGGGCGGTCAGCCCCGGAGACCGCTTCCGGATCTCGTCGCCACCGGGCATACGGATCGCCTTTGCCACCTTGGAGGTGGCCGAGTCGGAGGCACTGGCCCAGGCCGTGGCCGACTGCACCCAGCGGCGACCGGTGCGCACCGACTGATCGGGCCGCTGCTCTCAGCGCCGGGTTCGGCGGTTGATCTTCGGCGTCAGGTCCCGACCGGTCAGGACGCTCAGGACCTCACCGATGGCCCGCTCCCGGTCGGGAACATCGGGGACGGGCAGGTGGTTCTGGATCTCGTAGCGGTTGCGGCGCCCATCCCGCTCCTTCACGATGTAGCCGGCCTCGGCCAGATCGTTCACGATGCTGTACGCGCTGCGCTCGGTGACGCCGATGGTGCCGGCGATATCCCGGAGCCGCACATCCGGGTCCTCGGCGATGCACAGGAGCGCCCGGCCGTGGCTGGTGAGAAAATTCCATTCGGTCACGGGGGAGAAGCTAACAGAGGGATACTGAAATGTATTGCCAGTGTTAGATTGCTAGAGTACAATCACTTAGGTACCCCCGGACGTCCGTGACATTCGGTTATCTATTTCGGGGCGTGCATCTAGGAGCTCGCAATGCGATCCGTCTCGTCCTCGACGTCCCCCGTCCATTTCCCGCGCCATCGCGGCCAGGCGCCCGGTGGGCGTACCGTCAGGCAGCACAGGCGCTTCAAGCAGGCCTCACTCGCCGGTACCACGGTGGCGGCCATCGTGTTCCTCGTCGGAACGGCGTTCCCGACGGCGGCGTCGGCCGCCCAGACCGTCCAGTTGGGGACGGCGGCCCCGTTCGCCGTCCTGGCCCACACCGCCGTCACCGACGTCCCCACCTCCACCATCATCGGTGACGTCGGTCTCAGTCCGGCGGCCGGCACCAAGATCACCGGATTGACCCCGGCCGAGGTCTCCGGGACCATCTATGCCCCCGACACCACCGGCCCCGGTGGCATCGCCGGCGACAATCCGGGCCTTCTCACCCTGGCCACCCACGACCTGACCACCGCCTACAACACCGCCGCCGGCGACGGAGCCACCACCACCTACACCACCGGTGACAACCAGCTCGGTGGCAAGACCCTGACGGCCGGTGTCTACGCCTTCGGCGGGGCATCCACGGCCAACATCACCGCGGCCGGCCCCCTGGTGCTCAACGGAGGGGGTAGCTACGACTCGGTGTTCATCTTCCAGGCATCCTCCACCCTGGTCACCGCGTCGAACAGCGTGGTCAGACTCGAGAACGGGGCCCAAGCCTGCAACGTCTTCTGGCAGGTCGGCAGCTCGGCGACCCTGGGCACCGGGAGCACCTTTGTGGGCACGATCATGGCCAATCAATCGGCAACGCTCAACTCGACGGCGACGGTCCAGGGTCGTGTCCTGGCCCTCAACGCCGCCGTGACCCTCGACGCCAACACGATCACCCTCCCCTCGACGTGCAAGACGGGGCTGGTCTCACCCACCACGACGACCACAACCACCTCGCCCGGCACCACCCCGACCACGGCGCCCGGTACCACCGCGACGACCCTGCCCGGCACCACCGGCACCTTGCCCGGCGGCTCGGGTACCACCGGCACCACCTCGCCCGGCGGCTCGGGTGGCACCGCGGCGGGAACTTCCGGTACCTCGGGCACAACGACCGGCACGGGAGGGACGACCGGAACCGGTGGCACCACCGGCACCGGCGCCGGCGGGACCGGGGTCGTCCCATCCGGGTTCCCGCACACCGGCCTGGGCGGAGCGGCCCATTCCAGTGACCGGGAGCTCATCGTGCTCGGTGCGGCGATCATGGCCGGAGCGCTCGTGGCCATCATCCTCGGATTCCGCCGGCACCGTCTTCTCCCCGACGGGTGAGGACCGACCGGTCGGCATGAGGTCGGTCTTCTCGTCACCCCGGCGACGTAGGCCGAACCTGTGGTGGGCCGGCGGGGCGGCGCTGCTCCTCGTCGGCACCGGCGTCCTCGTCGTCGGGGTCCGCGGCAGCGACCACCCGCTCCCGGCCCCGGTGCCCTCCGCTGCCGCCCAGCGGTCGGCGGCCCGGACGCCGCTACCGAGAACACCTCCGATGCTCACCGCGCTGACCACGTCGCGCTCGGTCCCTGTCACCCTGCGGATCCCCGCCATCGGACTGTCGACCGCGGTGTCCACACTCGGCCTCACCGCCGACGGGTCGGTCCAGGTCCCCTCCGACATCGTGCAGGTGGGTTGGTTCCGCCTCGGCCCGACGCCCGGGCAGCTGGGATCGGCGGTCATTCTGGGCCACGTCGACAACTACACCGGCCCGGGCGTCTTCTTCCAGCTGCGCACCTTGGCGGCCGGCGACGAGGTGGATGTCGATCTGGCCGACGGCATCACTGCCCGGTTCGTCGTCAACGCAGTGGTCATGTACTCGAAGTCGCAGTTCCCCGCCGACCGTGTCTACGCCTCGCACGGGTCCAGTGCCCTCCAACTGGTGACGTGTGGCGGGACCTTCGACCACCAGACCGGCCACTACCTGTCCAACGTGGTCGTCTACACCTCGTTGGTGGCGGTCGTGCCCGCGCCGAAGCCGACGGCTGGCGGGTTCACCGTCCGGGGCTGATCCGCGGACAGCGATTCCCGACGGCGTCGGCTTGTTTCGGCCGGCGATGGCTTCGACCGTGGCTCGTGCGCAGCCCGGTCACACCTTCCGGCGTTCCTTCGACGCCCACTCCACCTTCGACGCTTTCGACCTTCGCTCCTTGGCCGCCGGACTGAAGCGGTGCTCCGCACCCTGCGGGGTGATGCCGCCGACAGCCTCGCCGATCTCCCGCCAGCTGGCCCCCTGTCGCCGAGCCGACTCGGCCGAGGCCTGGCCCAGCCGCTCCGCCGACCGTCGGAGGAGATCGGCATAGCGGAGTGCCGCCAGCGAACCTTCCGGCTCAGCTGACGCGTCGGCGGTGGCCTCTCGGCGCCCACTCTCGACGACGCGGTCGGCGATCGACTGTGGATTCGACATCTGCTCACCTTACCCCGCTTGGGCAGGGATTTCAACTATGTGTTGACAACACTGTGTTGAGGATCCTACACTTCAACACATGGTTGAATTCGGGATCCGTTCCACCAAGCTGGCGGTTTCGGTCGGGCTGGCCGCCGTCGTGGTGCTGGGTCTGGCCGGCGGCGCGGCGCTCATCGGGACCGAATCGGGATCCCCCGTTCCCGTCCGCGTCGCTGTCGCCCGCGCCGGTGCTCCCGCCTGGCTCTCCGGCAGTGTCTGGACGGCGGGAGCCGCCGGGTCGCACGCCACCGCTTACTCGGTCGCCCCGGTGGCCGCCTCGCCGGTGACCACTGCGTCGACCCTCCCGGCGGTGACAACACCGACATCCCCTGCCCGAACCGCGGCGGCGACATCGGCATCGACCCCTGCCGCGGCCGGCCCGGCGACGTCAGGGACGCCGAGTGCAGTGTCGGCCCCACCGGTGACGGCGCCGGCCACCTCGGCGTCCGAAGCTTCCGCCGTCGCCAAGCTGGTCAGCGCGGTCGGAGCCACCGGGATCCAGCCCGGGCCGACCTGGTCATGGACCATGGGGGATACCGCAACTGAATGCGGCGCCATCCCGGGCAACGTGGGCACCGGTTGCACGTCCGGTGCGGCAGGCGCCGCCCGCACCGTCTTCAGCGGCTCCCCGACGCTCGCTCTGGTGGCCCATGAGATGGCCAACGCCGAAGTCGAAAATGACGCCGTGCCCGCCCTGATGAGTGAGGTGGCCACCGCTGAAGCCGGGACGTCCTGGTCGACGATCGATGCCGCGGCCACGTGCCTGGTCGTGCACTTCATGGGGTTCCAGGACCATGCGGCCGGGGCCTGGGAGTGCCCGGCCGCACTGGCCAGCGTCGTCGCCGATCACATCCACGACTGATCTTCGGAGTGCCGCCATCGAACCCCGGGGGTTGGTCCGAATCACAGCCCGGGGAACGGGTGCTCGAGCGACTCGAGTACGTGATCACCGCCCGCCGCTCCGAGCTCGTCCACCGAATAGTGCCCGGTGGCCACCCCGACGGACACGGCCCCGGCCGTCCGGGCGGCCTCCAGGTCGCGCGGGGTGTCGCCGACCACGAAGACCTGGGACGGGGTGAGCCCGCGGTGGAGCTTCGCCGCCTTCTCGATGGCCAGCCGGGTCAGTTCCGGCCGCTCGGGTGAGTCCGAGCCGTAGGCGCCGAAGATGAAGAACCGGTTGAGGTTGGCCGGCACCAGTTTGGTGCGGGCCGCGCCCTCCATGGCCCCCGAGACGAGACCGAGGAGCACCCCGGCTTCACCCAGGGCGACCAGCGTCCGTTCCGCACCCGGCAGCACCCGGTACTGCTCGGCCACCAGGATGTCGTCGGCCAGGTGCAGCAGATACTGGCCGTAGAGCAGGTCGAGCTCCTCGTCGCTCGGGTCACGACCGAGCACCCCGGTGAACGTCGCCCGGGCCACGTGCCGGATCGGTCTCCCCGGCCGATGTGTGCGCCCCGATGTCGGCCGGGACGCCGTAGAGCTTCTCGAACGCCGCGTTCCAGCTGCGTGCTCCCGACCCGCCGGTGTGGACGAGGGTCTCGTCCACATCGAACAGGACGACCACCGGTTTGGTCACGTTGCTCATGGCGGGGCCTCCGCTCTGTTCTTCTCGCCGCCCGTGGCCGGGGCCGCGAACGGGACGGGTCGTTGAACGGAGCTTAGAACGCAGGTCGCCTGGCCTAGCCTTCGCTTCAGTCCGGACCGCGGAGGGTCCGAGCGAGGAAGGAACGACACCGTGCACATCCCGCTCCCGTTTCACGAGACGACGACGACTTCGGCCGTGTCCACCGGTGAGCTGCCCGTCCCCGAGGTCGTCCAATTGCTCCTCGCCGAGGTCCATGACCTGTACCGTTCGCTCGACGAGGGTGCCGTCGCCGACTACATCCCGGCCCTGGCCAACGCCGATCCCTCGCTGTTCGGAGTGAGCATCTTCGGCGTAGGTGGCCGGAGCTTCTCGGTCGGGGATTCCGATCACCGGTTCTCGATCCAGAGCATCTCGAAGGCGTTCGTCTTCGCCCTGGTATGCGATGCCATCGGCCACGACGAGGCCCACCGGCTGCTCGGCGTCAACGCCACCGGGCTGGCCTTCAACTCGGTCATGGCCATCGAGCTGAACGACGAGCGCACCATGAACCCGATGGTCAACGCCGGGGCCATGGCCACCACCAGTCTGGTGCCCGGGGCCACCAAGCAGGAACGGTGGGAGTTCATCCGGGAGGGACTGTCGCGGTTCGCCGGGCGACAGCTCGAGCTCGACTCCGAGGTGTACGCGTCGGAGTCCGCCACCAACCTGCGGAACCAGGGCATCGCCCATCTCCTGGAGAGCTACGGCCGGCTCTACGCCGATCCCGACCAGACCACCGACCTCTATACCCGGCAGTGCTCGCTCCTGGTGAGCGCGGCCGACCTGGCCGTGATGGGGGCCACGCTGGCCGACGGGGGAGTGAATCCGATGACCGGCCAACAGGTCATCGAGCCATTCCACTGCAAGCACGTGCTGGCCGCCATGGCCACCGCCGGCCTCTATGAGCACTCCGGCGACTGGCTGTTCGAGGTCGGGCTCCCCGGCAAGAGCGGTGTCAGCGGGGGGATCGTGACCATCTCCCCGGGCAAGGGCGGGCTCGGGACCTTCTCGCCCCCACTCGACGAGGCGGGCAACAGCGTCCGGGGGCAGCGGGTGACTCGGTATGTCTCCGAGAAGCTCGGACTCAACATCTTCGCCTCCAAGCCGGTGCCGTCGCAGCTCCCGCTAGCTGCGACGCCGCTCCCATGATCGGCACATTGATCGTCGGATCGCCGCGGGAGATCCGCTGGATCTCGGTGACGGCCTCGAGCATCAGGCCTTCCCACGCTTCTCGCAGCTTCGCCAACAGCGGGGAGTCACTCTCGAGGCGGAATTGGATCGGAGCGAAGGAGTCGTTGAGGTAGATGCAGCCGTCATAGGGGGGCCCCACGGAGAGGTTCGCCCGCGCGGTGCTCATCATCGACCCGAGGGCGATCGAGGTCGCCGTATCGATGTCGACCTTGGCCTCGGTGGCCAGTTCGAGCATGAACTTGCCGTACTTGCTCTCCCCGATCTGGAGGAACGGACGCTCGTCGGAAGCGCGGATGTAGTTGCCCTCCGGATAGACGAGGAGGGTGTCGGCCGGCTGGGCCGACCTGACCTCCCAGGATGAACGTCGCCGTTCCGTCGGCACCCGCTTCGGTCATGGCCTCACGGTGTTCGGCGGCCACTTCGCGGCTCAGACGCCCCAGGTACAGGGCCGCTTCGAAGAGGTGGTCGACCTTGGCCAGGCTCTCGCCGGCGTCGGCGCTCCAGGTCTCTTCCCGATCCGGTCGAGCACCTGTTGGGTGGTGGCGAGGCTCCCGGCGGACTCGATGACGAAGACCTTCTCGCGAGCCGGTTGGATGAGGTGGAGTTTCCGGTAGGTGCTGACGTTGTCGACGCCGGCGTTGGTCCGGGTGTCGGCCAGGAAGACCAGCCCCTCGTGGAGCCGCAAAGCCAGGCAATAGGTCATGGCGCCTCCTGATTCGGATGCAGTCCGACTCAAAGTAGTGGGCCCAGGTGCTCCAGTTCGGGGTTCGGTCCGCGGCCACACCCTGGCCCGGGGTGGTATCGGCGACCCGACGACGGGTCGGACACTTAAGACAATAAATACTGTCTTGACAAATTAAATTGTCCGTGAGAAACTGATCACATGCAAGATGTCGCCGTCATCGACGATCCCGATGTGGCCGAGTCAGCCCTCGAACCCGTCCGGGCGCGTCTCCTCGCCGAACTGGCTGAACCCGGTTCGGCCTCCTCCTTGGCTCCGACCCTCGGCCTGACCCGTCAGAAGGTCAACTATCACCTGCGGGCGCTCGAGAGTAGGGGCCTGATCGAATTGGTCGAGGAGCGACGGAAGGGAAACATGACGGAGCGGGTCATGCTGGCCACCGCTGCCGCCTACGTCATTTCGCCGCTGGCGCTGTCCGCGGTCGCTCCCGACCCCGGTCGGGCCCCGGACCAGCTGTCCGCCTACTGGCTCGTGGCTCTGGGGTCACGGACCGTCGGCGAGGTCGGCGAGCTCATGGCCCGATCGACCCGTGCCGGTCAACCATTGGCCACGTTCGCCATCGACGCCGAGGTCGAGTTCGCCTCCGCCTCCGACCGGGCCTCGTTCGCCGCCGAGCTCTCGGGCGCCGTCGAGTCCCTCGTGGCCAAGTACCACCATGGCTCGGCGGAGGGCGGACGCAAACACCGAGTCGTTGTCGGGCTGCACCCGATGATCACCCGACCCGAGTCCGACTCCGGACCGGTCAGGGCCCGTTCCACGCCGTAAGCACGAAAGGAGCTTCAACGATGCCGAAGGAATTCCGAATGCAAGCGAGAGCTGGTCCTGCCGGCCGACCCGGACAGGGTGTGGGAGGCGGTGTCGACCCCTGAGGGCCTGTCGGCCTGGCAGTTTCCCAGCCCGGTTCCCTCCATCAGCGACATCGCCACCGCATGGGACCCTCCCCACCACCTCGGTATTCGCATGGAGCAGGGCGAATGGTTCAACGCTCTCGAGTACCGGATCGAGGGGCGGGGAGACGGCACGAGCGTCCTGCGTTACGTCCACAGCGGGATTTTCATGGACGACTGGGATGCCCAGTACGACGCTGTCCAGCAGCACACCGACTTCTACCTCCATACGCTCGGGCAGTATCTGGAGTTCTTCGATGGGCAACCGGCGGCCTATATCGGCGACGTCCCCGGAGGCCTGCAGGGCCCGGCCCGTTCGACCGAGAAGGACGGATTCGATCGGCTGAAGGAGGCTCTCGGGCTCGACCCCGGAGTGGCCGCCGGCACCGAGGTGAGCCTGGCACCGGAGGGACTCAGCCCGATCTCGGGAGTGGTGGACTACGCGGAGCCCAACTTCCTCGGCATCCGCACCTCGAATGCGCTCTACCGATTCTTCGGCCGGAACGCGTTCGGGCAACCGGTCGGCATGTCGATCCACATGTTCGGAAGTGTCGACGACCCTGATGCGGTCAGAGGGCACTGGCAGCGGTGGCTGGATGGGTCGCTCGGTTGACGGTAGCGGTGGACGGTGGAGCCGTCGATCGCCCCATCGTCCGCTGGCCGAGGCACTGGACAGGCCTGGCTGATCCCGCGATACTCGGTCGGTCGAGGGGTACCAGTTCAGTTCTGCGAGAACCGAGGTGCCATGAGTCGACGGAAGTCCATGCGACGGGTGGCCATCGTCGGCGCATCGCTGGCCATCGTCGCCATCGGGCTCGTGGGCGGTGCGAGGGCGGCGAGCGCAGCCCCCCGGGTGATCGGCGGTCCGGGATACTGGTTGGTGTCCGGCTACGGGGTCTCGTTCGGCTTCAAGGTCCCGTCCTTCCCGAGCCCGGGGGCGACAGGCAGTGACATCTGCGTCGGAGGGACGACGCACAATTATTCGTGCATCGCCATCGCCGCGGCTTCGACCGGTGAGGGGTACTGGATGGCCTCCTCCGTCGGCCCACCGGGACAGCCCATCACCGGATACATCGGTGACCTGAATCACCAGGGCACGGTGGCCATGCCCACCGGCGGATGCGGAGACACCGTCGTCTTCGGGCTCAACAACCCGGTAGTCGGTGTCGCCGGTGCCGCGGTGGGTGGGTGGCTCGTGGCCTCCGACGGGGGCATCTTCGCATTGTGCGGCGCGCCCTACTTCGGGTCGATGGGTGGCTTCCATCTCAACCAGCCCATCGTCGGGATGGCCGCCACCCCCGATGGGCAGGGTTACTGGGAGGTGGCGGCAGACGGCGGCATCTTCAGCTTCGGCGACGCCCACTTCTACGGCTCGATGGGTGGCCAGCATCTCAACCAGCCGATTGTGGGGATGACCCCGACCCCCGATGGGCACGGTTACTGGGAGGTGGCCTCGGATGGCGGCATCTTCAGCTTCGGCGATGCGCAATTCCACGGCTCGATGGGCGGAAAGCCACTGAACGCGCCGATGATCGGTATGGCGGCCAATCCCGATGGCACCGGGTATTGGACGGCAGCATCCGACGGCGGCGTGTTCAGCTTCGGTGACGCACCGTTCCTCGGCTCGGAGCCCGGTCAACCACCGGAGGCGCCGATCGTAGGCATCGCCTCCACCGCCCGGGCATCGTGAGGCCATCGACCGCGGACGTAGGCTCCGCCCGCCGCATCTGGGCCACCGACCTCAACGGCACCCGGGTCGTAATCTCGACCTACGGAGCTATCTCGGTCACCGAGTTGCTCCCGCTGTTCGCTACCCAGACATGGGTGCCATCCGAAGAGAGAGCGACGGGCGTCACGCCGACTGGAATGTTCTCAATGGTTGCCCCTGTCGAGGCACTGAGCTCGGTCACCGAGTTGCTGCCGCCATTTGCTACCCAGACGTCGGTACCGTCCGAGAAGATGGCGTCGGGCGAGGCACCCACGGCGACGGTCTGGATGATTGATCCGGTGGAGGCATTCAGTTCGGTGACCGAGTTGCTGCCCTTGTTCGCCACCCAGACATCGGTGCCATCGGAGGAGATGGCATCGGGATTGGTGCCGACGGCGATGGTCTCAATAAATGCACCCGTGGAAGCGTTCAGCTCAGTGGCCGTACCATCTGCATCGTTCGTCAGCCAGACGTGGGTACTGTCCAAGGAGACAGATCCGGGATTGGTTCCCACGGTGATGGTCCGTAGGAGAGCACCATTGGAGGCGCTCAGTTCACTCACCGAGTCGCTGCCGCTATTTGTCACCCAGACGTAGGTGCCATCCGATGAGATCCCTTCAGGACCAGACCCCACCGGAGTGGTCCGCACGTTGGACCCATCGGAGGCATTGAGCTCGACGACCGAGCCGAGCGAAGTGCTTGCCACCCAGACGTGGGTGCCATCCGAAGCGATCCCTTCCGGGTCACTGCCTACAGAGATGGACGAATGGGCCACCGATCCATTGGAGGCATTGAGCTCGGTGACCGATCCGCTCGAGGCATTCGTAACCCAAACGTGAGCGCCGTCCGAGGAGATGCCTTTGGGACCCGTGCCTACCGGAAATGGTCCGTACGACGGGTGGGGTCGCCGGTGCCGAAGCTGCCGATGGCGCTCCGGTGCCGAATGCGTTGGTGGCAGTCACCTTGAATCTGTAGGTCGTTCCATTGGTCAGCCCGGTCACGGTGCAGGTCCTGGTACCCGACGTCGTGCATCGCTTGAAGCTCGGCGTCGTGGTTACGGTGTACTTGGTGATACGGCTGCCGTTGTTTGCGGGGGCAGTCCAGGAGATCGCTGCAAAGCCATTGCCCGGAGTTGCCTTCACGTGGGTCGGGGCAAGCGGAAGACCGGGCTTCACCGTGACGGCGGCCGAGGGTGCACCGAAGCCCTTCTTATTGCTGGCTTTGACCGAGATGCTGTAGGTGTGGCCGTTGACCAGGCCGTGAACCGTACAGGTCGTTGCACCTGTCGTTGTGCAGGTTTCGGACCCCGGGGATGCCGTCGCCACATAGCCGGTGATCGGACGCCCGCCGTTGTCAGCCGGAGCTGTCCACTTGACAACTGCTGCTCTGTTGCCGGGGGTGGCCTTGACTCCTCTGGGTGGCCCTGGCACGGGACGGCGGCCGGGTGCACAACAGCTCCGGCTGCCACCGGGGCGACCACGGCCCCCGCACCCGCCGTGGCCGCCACCAATGCAACTGTCACTATCCGCGAAATGGAACCAGCCACGTGATGGGTTCCTCATTTGGGCACCTCCGTATTGGGCTTTGGCCCCCCACATTGAATGCCCCTCACAAGTACTGCATTGTTGTCCTCCGTTCCGCCAACATCCAGACTCACCACCGCCTCAGCCGTACGCCGTCTCTTGCTCTGATGCAGAACTTCAAGGCGCCAAGCTGGGATCCGCCGACGAACCCACAATTTCCGCCGAACGGATCCTACCCCCAACTCAGTCCGGCGACGATACCGGACACCCGTTCTCGATGGCCGAGATCCAGAGGGATCACTTTGCGGGGAGAAGTTCTCGTCCTCCCGTGTCTGAAGTTTGGGTCCAGTTGCGAGAATCTCGAGGACCCGACCCTCGACCCGCTTGGCCAGCAACCTCACCCACCTCAGTTCTTGTGCCCGCGATCACATTCTCCAATGCCCCCTTGAACTGGGCGACGGGTCTTCCTCGACCGGAGGCAGCGGCGGGCCCCTTGACGATCGATCAACTAGGGCGGAGGAACAGTGCCATCCTCGTCCGGCGGCATCGGCCCCAGGATGTCCTCCAGCTCCGCCCGCCCGCCCGGTCCGTCGGCCGGACGATCTCCGGTGAGTACCCGGAACCACTCGCCGAGGGTCTTGGCGGCTCTGGAGCTACGTAGCCCCTGGGGCAGGTAGTGGCGAGGTGCCTTCCGTCGGACAGGCCGGTCAGAGGCGCCCTTCCTGCCGCGCCGTCTCTTTCCTCTGAAATACCAGGCGGCCCGAAGACAGATGGCCAGGAGCAGGACGAGAAAGGCCAGCAGATACCAGCCGCTGGGCACAACACCCAAGATGAGGAGGAAGGCGGCCAGGGCCCACAGGGCATCCGCCAGCAGGTCGCGCCGGTCCGGGGTATGTCGCCGGACGGGCTTGCACTGCTGATGCGACCAGCGCGGCCACGATCCCGACGAGTACCAGGGCGAGGCTGCTTCCACTCAACGTGTGGTGCGTGCTGGCCGGAACTACCACCATCTCTGAAGGGTAAGCCGTCAGATGACCCCACCGGTGTCACGCTCGTGTTCACGTACTCGGATGCAATGACATTGCTCTACGCGCGCCACGTCCGGGCCGCATCCGGTGGCGGTCACGGTGACTGCCACTCCTGCGAACGTGCGTCTAACTTGGGCTGGTGCCGAACGACGACCTGGCCAAAGCAGCAGACCATTGGGATGCCTACGTCGACCGGTACCTGGTCGACGGGAAGAATACGAATCGTGCTGAGTGGCTCGCCCATCCGACGGTCAAGCAGTACCACCGACGGGCCCGGGGCGACCGCTCGATCGAGGCCTGGGTGGGCGACGTGGCGTTGGGTGGGATACCTCGTCCGCGTGGAGTCGGGATCGGAGCCGGTGCGGGATGGCTGGAGCTGGGCCTGCTGGAGGCAGGATCCGTCGGTAGGTTCGATCTGGTGGACGTGTCCTCCGGGGCATTGGAACAAGCACTGCAAAAAGCCGAGAAGTTGCGTGTTCGAGATCGTGTGACCACGGTGACCGGCGATATCGACGCGTACGACCTCGGTGAGGGCCAGTACGACGTGGCCACGTGCATGGACTCACTCCATCATCTCGACGAACTCGACACGGTGGTGGCATCGGTCGCTCGTGCGTTGGTACCGGGGGGCGCACTGGTCGCCTACGAATACGTCGGTCCCGACCGTTTCGCCACCGGTCCGGCCGAACGGGAGATCGCCAGCCGCCTCTACCGGGCCCTCGACCCTTCGCTCCGCTCCGGGCGGGAGGAGTTGCTCCTTCCCGATCCTGAGGCGGTGATCGCAGCCGATCCGACGGAAGCCGTGCACTCCTCGGAGATTCTTTCCACCCTCCGGCGCTACTTCGCCGAGGTATCCGTCGTCCATCACGGTGGAGCGTTGGCCTATACGTTGTGGTGGGGCCTCGCCCACGACGCGTTGTACGAGACGAAAACGGGCTGGGAGTTTGTCGACGTGCTGCTGCAGATGGACCAGGCACTGACAGGATCTGGGGTGATCGATGACTACTTCGTCACCGTTCGGGCGTCGCATCCGCGGCCGATGGGGATTTCGGGATCGACCGGGTAGCGCTCCCGGGTTCACCAGGCCGATTCGTTCGGTGCCGATGATCCTCGAATCGGATTGCACAATGTACGATGCTTTGGGCACACGGTTGAACATTCGTCAGGTGCTTCGGTACCCCATCGTCAGTGACCTGGAGCCGATCAATGTCGATTAGTCAGACCGAGGGTCGCATCGTGGCCGCCCTGGCCGTGCTGGCCTTCGCCGTGGGAATGGCCACTCCGCCCAAGCCTGCTCCCGCGCCGACCATCGAACACCCTTGTAGCAAGGCTCCTCAGACGGCGGGGACGTACACCTTCCCCATCCCGGCCACCAATCCCGCTCCCGTCGATTCCATTGCCGTGGTCCCGTCGAAGGGCGGCGGGTCCTTCGTCAATACCGTCACCAAGGCACGGTTCGTACCCCGTGGAGCACACTACGTCCGCCTGGCTACGGTGAAATTGAGTCGCCGATACACCATCTGTATGAGCTCAGACTTCGATGTCGGCTCCGGTCTCGATGCCTACAACCCCCATCGCGCCGCGCAGGCTCTCTCCGAAATGCAGGGATACGGCTACAACGAGGTCTCTGTCGGGTTGAACCCTGTTGAGATCGGGAACCCATCAGGGAATGGACTCGATCTGACCTATCTGGCCAACCTGGCCAGTTTCGTCAATATCGCACGCGCCGACGGCATCCGGGTATCGATCGACCTGATGTCCCTGCCTCAACGGGGTGGGTACTTGCCGAGCGGACCCACCTACTCCGCCAAGACGTCGCCCAAATATCACAATACGAACCTGACCTACATCGATGCCAACTTCCTGACGGCTCAGAAGCGTTACGTCTCCGATGTGATCACCGGACTGAGCAGCGCCGGTGCGAATCTGAGCAACATCTTCTCCTTCGAGCTGACCGGCGAAGTGGTCTTCCGATCGAATCAGTGGCCGCTCAACCTGACCAGCGGGTTCGCGCAGACCGATGGTCAGATCCAGCCCTACAACATGGCAGACCCATCGTCGCGTACCGAGCTGATCGACGACAACCTCCTTCATTGGGAGAACCAGCTCAGCGGAACCATCCACGCCGTGCTCCCGAAGACCCTCGTCTCAGTAGGTTTCTTCGCTCCGTTCGCGCTCGTCCGATTCCCGTCGGACAGAATATCGAGGCCGGAGTTGTCCTTGGGTTCCAAGAGCAAGGTCGATTTTGTGGATCTCCACACCTACCCCATCTTCGGTTCATTGGTCGATCAGGTGAAGAGCTTCGGAGTCGCTGGTTCGACCATCACCAAGCCGATCATCATGGGGGAGTTCGGTGAGTACGGATCCGAAGCTCCGACCCCCACCACTGCTGCCGCCGCCCTCGTCTCGTGGCAACAGCTCAGCTGTCACGTCCACGGGTTCCAGTTCAGCGGATGGGTCACCTGGACCTGGGACACCATTCCCTCCGAGCAGAGCGGCATCTACAACATGGTCACCGGCCACGATGCCATCGCCGCCGCCCTGGCGCCTCGCCCCCGCTGGAATCCGTGTCGGTGACATCCGACCGAAGAGGAGGTTCGGTCGGGCTCCGTTGGCGGCGGTTAAAACGATGGACACAACGCACCTCCGTCATCGTGAACGAACCGGGGCCGCCCGCCGATCCTGGCGGTCTAGGGTGACCGTGACGACGTGAGGAGAGGAACGGCGTGACAGCGATACGCGTGCGCAACCTCACCAAAACCTACGGCGACAAACGGGCCGTGAGCGATGTCAGCTTCGAGGTCAGTCAGGGCCAGGTCTTTGCCCTGCTCGGCCCGAACGGGGCGGGCAAGACCACCATCATCGAGATCCTGGAGGGCTTCCGGGACCGAAGTGCCGGACAGGTGGAGGTCCTGGGTGTCGACCCCGCCAACCGGCAGACGCAGCGTTGGTTGCGGACCCGCATCGGCGTCGTCCTCCAAGAGCTGGCGGTCGAGCCCTTCTACTCGGTTCGCCAGGTCCTGACCCGCAACGCCGGGTACTACCCGTCGCCCCGTCCGGTCGACGAAGTCATCGCTCTGGTCGGCCTCGCCGAGAAGGCCGATGCACGGGTGAAGACACTTTCGGGGGGCCAACAGCGCCGGCTCGATGTCGGCCTCGGCATTGTTGGCCATCCCGAGCTGCTCTTCCTCGACGAGCCCACCACCGGGCTCGATCCGGCTGGTCGTCGAGATTCCTGGGAGCTGATCCGCAGACTGGTAGCCGAGGGGACGACGGTGCTGCTGACCACCCACTACATGGACGAGGTGGAGGCGTTGGCGGATCAGGTGGCGGTCCTCAACAACGCTCAGATCGTGGCCACCGGGACCCCGACGTCGCTGGGCGGACGGGACTCTGGTGCCGTGACCATCCGCTTCGCCCTGCCCGACGGGATCTCGGCGGGTGATCTTCCCGTCGCCGTTCACGCCGAGTCGGACGGGTTGGTGGAGATCCAGACCGCCGATGAACTCCCTGTGCTGCATGCCCTCACCGGCTGGGCTCTCGACCAGGGCCTTCGGCTCCCCGGGCTCTCGGTCGCCCGAGTCACCTTGGAGGACATCTATCTCAAGCTGACGAGGGACGAGCAGTGAACGCCGGTCCGGTCAGCGGGTCCTTCGAGGGAGTGAGTGACGTCAAGTTGGTGGGCCGGCAGGTCCGCTACGAACAGCTGTCCTTCTGGCTCAATCCCGTCGGGGCTGCCTTTACCGTGGGATTCTCGGTGGTCTTCCTCATTCTGCTGGGAGCCTCAGCGGGGAGTTCGCGTATCTCCTTCTACGGCAACATCCGGCTGGTTCAGTACTACGTGCCTGGGTTCGCCGCCTACGGCGTGATGGCAGCCTGCTTCAACATCTTGGCCATCACCCTGGTCAACCGGCGCGAGATGGGCCTTCTCAAGCGGCTCAGACTCAGTCCACTGCCCACGTGGGCACTGCTCAGCGCCATCGTCCTCAGCTCCATGATCGTCGCCACGGTCGAGGTGGTCATCCTCCTGGTCGTCGGGAGATTCGGGTTCAGCGTGCACTTTCCGGACAACCTGGGTGCCTTCGTGGTGGCCGTCGTCGTAGGCATGCTCTCCTTCTCCGCGCTGGGACTGGCCATGAGCACGCTCGTGCCGAACCAGGACGCGGCCGGTCCGATCGTCAGCATCATCTTCTTCGTCCTGTTGTTCCTCTCGGGACTGTGGTTCCCGCTCAAACCCGGCTCGGGTCTGTCCCAGTTCTCGTCGTACTTCCCTGTACGTCACTTCATCAACGCCGTCTTCGCTCCCTTCGACACCCAGCGAGGTGCATCGCCCTGGGCCTGGCACGACCTGTTCATCGTCGCCATCTGGGGCGTCGTGGGGGCCATCGTGGCCGTGCGCCGGTGGAAGTGGTCACCTCGCCGGGGCTGAATCCCCAGCATGCAAACCGGGATCCCGTAGAGCGCTTTACCCTCTCTTCCCGGCGTTGACTGCCTCTCGTACGAAAAGGGCCAGCAACTGGGGGTCCTCCCGTTGGATGTCATGGCCGGTGTCGAGTTCGATCAGGTCGGTGCCGAGTTCTGACGCCAGCCGAGGTGCGGGACCGCAAGCGACGTCCATTCCGTGCGAACCAATGCCAACGATCACGGGGACGGCCAGATCCGCCAGATCGAACGGGGCACGCAACGAAGCCCGCATGTCGGCACGGTAGGCGGGACTCTGGTCGATGAGCTTCGTTCGCACCTCGGCGCTGACGCTGTCCCAAGCAATACCAAAGTGGAAGAGCGTGTCCTTGGCAATCTCCACGGGGTCGGACATCGCCGCCACACGGGCTGCCATCGTTCGCGGGTAGGGGTCCCACCATGGCAGCCATCCCAGAAGAGGTTCCCAAAGGCCAACCGTGCGTACGAGGTCGGGCCGCCGGATTGCTGGCAGTAACGCGATCCCGGCCCCGTGGCTGTGGCCGATCACCACGGCGGCGCCGTTCGAGTTGGCCTCGATCAACCCGACAAGGTCGGAGGCGTGGTCTTCGTAGGTCTCATTTCCGGTGCCCACGAGCCTGGACCCGGCGTAGCCTCGACGGTCGTACATCACAGTCGTGAAATCCGACAGCCACTCCGTCGAAGAACGGAAGTGACTGCCTCGGCTCATTGCCCCGTGAACGAAGACAACCGTCGGCGCCTTCAGGTCGGCAGCCTCCACCGTCTCGAACTGCAAGTCCGTGCCGCCCACGGAGCCATGTTATGGACGCACGGGCGTGGGCATTGGCAGCGACTGGAGCATCGGCTCCGGCCCGGTGGTCGAATCCTCTCTCTATCAGCGGCGAAACGCTGAAAACGCCTGCCCGAGGGGTCGACTCGCCATCGACATTAGTAGAAGTGAATTACTGGTATAATAGATCCTATGTTGGCTCCCCACCAGACAGAGATCGATATCGTCCGCCGTCGCCTGGACACCCTCGGCGTCCTGCGCAGCAGCGCCGGTTTGACGCCGACCGAGGGTCGTCATTATCGGGAGCTGTGTGCCAGCGAACAACGCTTGCTCAGTCTTGGCCACCGGGACGTGGACACTCATCGAGCGAGATTCCTCCACGCTGCCGATCGTCGTTTCTGTAGCTCGCATCCGGAGATCTCCTAACCCGTCAATGTTCTGGGAGCCGTTCGACGGGTAGGTCCGGTGAGCGATGTGACAGCCCTGATTCGCGCCCCGTCCTCGGTGAGGTTTAGAGACGCCGGGCTTGGGTAGGGAGGCGCCATGATCTTTTCGCGCGCCACCCGGTCCACAAAGGGCACCGCAGCAGGGCGCACGGCGCTCATCGTTGCCACCACAATCAGTGTCTGGCTTGTCGTCAGCATCATTCCGGTCGCCTCCACCGAGGCGTCGACGCCCACGATTCACGCCGTCGGCAGCGCCGAACAGGTCTATGCGACCGGTCTGGCATCCTCCGCCCAGGCGTCGCTCATCACATCCAACGGCAAGAAGCTCGCTACCCAGAAAGCGGATTCGCTCGGTGGCCTCTTGTTTCGCAACGTGCCGCCCGGGAGCGGCTACCGGGTGCGCCTGAGCTCGGACGGGAAGGAGTCGGCACCCCTCGTTGTGCACAGCAATGCAGCCGCTCCTTGGGATCCGAGCATCTACAACCAAAAGATCTCGGACAACGGATATCAGTACCTCACGACCCGTGACGGGACGAAGCTCGCCATCGATGTACATCCGCCGACTGACCCGGCCGGCGAGCCCGGATTGCCCGCTGGCACTCCAGTGCCGAACGGTCCCACCGACTACCTTCCGCCGTACCCGACACTTATCGAATATTCGGGCTACGGGTACGCGGATCCTGCCGGACCAGAGAATGGGATCGCCATTCTCGCCAATCTCATGGGCTTCGCGGTGGTCGACGTCAACATGCGTGGCACCGGCTGCTCGGGCGGGGCGTTCAACTTCTTCGAGCCGCTGCAGAATCTCGACGGGTATGACGTCATCCAGACGATTGCCAACCAACCGTGGGTCCTGGACCACAAGGTCGGGATGATGGGTATCTCCTACGGCGCGATCAGCCAGTTGTTCGTATCGCAACTCGATCCGCCCGCCCTCGAGGCGATCTCGCCGCTGTCGACCATCGATGCGACGGCGTCGACGCTGTTCCCTGGTGGCATCCTCAACACAGGCTTCGCGGTGGCCTGGGCGGAGCAGCGCCAAGAGGACGCCAAGCCGGCCGGGCCCACTAGCGGACAGCCGTGGGCGTATCAGCAGATCCAGAACGGCGACACGACGTGTGCCGCCAACCAAGATCTTCACGGTGAAGCGACCAACCTGCTGTCCGAGGTCACTTCCAACTCGTACTACAACCCGGCAGTGGCCAACCCCTTGGACCCGGATACGTTCGTCAACAAGATCAAGGTGCCGGTCTTTCTGGCCTGCCAGTGGGAGGACGAGCAAACGGGCGGGCATTGTCCGGCGCTGGTCTCGCATTTCACCGGGACCACCAAGAAGTGGTTCACCTTCACCAATGGCGCCCACATCGACTCCCTCGATCCGGCCACCTTCAACCGGTGGTACGACTTTCTCGAGCTGTTCGTCGCGCACCAGGCGCCCATCGTGGATTCGGCGGTAATCCGGGCTGCAGCCCCGGTCATCTACCAGGACGCCATGGGGCTACCGGATACCGATCCGATCACCTTGCCCCTCGACCCGATCCAGGCGATCCCGACATACAGCTCCGCTCTCACCGCGTTTGACAAATTGCCGGAGATCCGAGTGCTCTTCGACAACGGCGCCGGGTCCTCGCCCACCGGAACGTCGAGTGCGGGCGATCCCTACCCCGGCTTCGAGAAGGACTTCTCGGCGTTCCCCATTCCGGGAACGACTGCTCAGACCTGGTACCTCGGCCCACAAGGCACGCTCACCGACCAGCCACCTGCCAACGAGGGCTTCAACTCGTATACCTCGAACGCCAGTACCCTCCCACTCACCGACTTCGGGAGCAACACGGGAAGCGGCGGCCTCTGGGGTAACGCCTCACAATGGCAATGGAACTGGGAGCAGTACCCGGCCGGCTCCGCGGTCTCCTATGTGTCGGCCCCGTTGGTGAAGAACACCACAGTGATCGGTGGCGGCGCGGTGTACGTCTGGGTACGTTCCTCGACCTCTGATGTGGATCTTCAAGCAACCGTCAGCGAGGTCCGTCCGGATGGGGACGAGACGTTCGTCCAGAACGGCTGGATTCGAGCCAGCGAGCGCAAGCTGTCCACCGGCTCCGACAACGAATTCGATACGCCGAGCACCTCGCTCGACCCGATCCCCAGCTTCACGAAGGCCGACGCTGCGCCCATGCCGGCCGGCAAGTTCGTCGAAGTCGCCATTCCGCTGTACTACGAAGGTCACGCCTACCGGGCCGGATCACGCATTCGTGTGACGATTTCTGCCCCCAACGGCACCCAGCCCGTGTGGTCTTTCGGTCAAACGGTTCCCCAAGGGGCGGCGACCGTATCGATCGCATTCTCCGCCTCGATGCCGTCGAGCCTGATCCTCCCGGTCATTCCGCAGGTGCAGGTACCCACGGCTCTGCCAGCGTGCCCGAGTCTGCGCAACGAGCCGTGCCGGACTTACCAGCCAATCGTGAACCAGGTGGCAGCCCAATGAATGGGGCCTGACACCGGGGACCGCTCGGATCAAGGACGGCCGGCAACCACGCGCCCTCGGGAACACGGCACAGGCCGCTCCTTCCCGTACATCTTTCACGGCACTTTTACGGTCCTGCTCGTTAGCCTTCAATGGGGCGTTGGAGGTGTGACGATGCTGAGTCGTTTGGTTGTCGCAGGGACGACGGCGTATCGTCCCCCTGACCGGTGGAACATTCGTCGGACCTCAACTCAACGGAGTGCTGGCATCCCAACCATTGCGCGGAACTCGTCAGTCGTATTCGTGACCGGGAATGGCTCACTCGGCACGTCGAGGCCCAACCGGTCGCAGATGGGATCCCACCCGTCCACCGGGGACCATTCCAGCAGGCGACCGGCCGGGACACTTTGCCGAACCGCTTCGTTGTGCCGCTCATAGGCGTCCATCATGGCGGTGGGGTTTTCGAACTGATCGCTGAAACGATCGTGGAGCAGCCGAACGACTGCGCCCATCCAAGGCACGAGCTCCGGAGGTACCTTGTCGAAAGACTGAAAGATTGTGTTCGAGGCGCTGCGATACCAAGACTCCGGATCCCGTACAGAGAGCAACACGAGCGATTCCGGGTTGGCGGCCGACAGTTCGGGCCAGAATGAACACCCAGGCCAGTCGACAAGAGAGACATAGCCTGCAGGCATCGTTTTCCAGTCAACGGGGCGCCCTTCAATGGCGTCGATCCAGCCTGGAGCCTGGGTCGGATCTCCGAGGATCTCGATCATGTGATGACACGGGCCGCCCAGCAACTGTTCGAGGGCGATCTTCAATGAATGCGTACCCGTACGACCAACCCCGGCACCTACAACCTTTAACATCGCGCTCAGTCCCCTTTTTACCGGCGAGACTCGTTGTCCGCCAGCGACTGCATCATTGCGTGCAGGCACCCATCCGTCCAATGTGCGAATTCACCAGCGGCGCCAAGTGGCGCATTGCCGTCAAACCTCGAGGGCGAGACGATCGTCTACAGGCGAGCACGCCACCAGCGAGAGGTGCGCGAAACCATTTGCCTTGTCGTCCAACGAGGCGTACCGTCCCGTAAGCGAGAGCAGGCGATAAGCGGGGGAGATCACGATGGCGGTAGGGAATTCGTTCGTTGCCAGGTGGCTGAGTAAGTCCAAGGTTGGGTTGATGGCCGTTGCCGGGCTCGCCTTGCTCGTCGTTCTTCCGACGACACCGGCGACCGCTTCCACGATTAAGTATGCCTATGTGGCGAACTACTACACCGGGAAGGTGAGTGTCATCAACACCGCCACCAACGCGGTTGTGAAGACAGTCGCGGCGGGCAACTCTGAATGGGGAGTGGCCAGCACCCCCAATGGCAGTGAAGTGTACGTGACGAATCTGCATTCAGGGACGGTGACTGTTCTCAAGGGCGCCACCGGCGCTCTGGTCAAGACCGTGACCGTGGGAAGCGGCCCGACCGGAGTGGCCATTACCCCGAACGGCGCCGACGCCTATGTCACGAACCAGTTCTCCAATACGGTGAGTGTCATCAGCACCGCCACCAATGCCGCGGTCAAGACGGTGATGGTGGGCAGCGGACCGATTGGGGTGGCCATCACTCCCAATGGCGCCGACGCCTATGTGGCCAACTATGCCGGCACGGTGAGCGTGATCAAGACCAGTACCAACAAGGTGATCAAGACAGTGGCAGTGGGTAGCGGCCCCACCGGAGTGGCCGTCACCCCGAGTGGCGCCGACACCTATGTGACGGATTTCAACTCCGGCAAAGTGAGTGTCATCAAGACTGCCACGAACACTGTGGTCAAGACGGTAACTGTGGGCGCTGATCCATACCGGGTGGCCATCACCCCCAGCGGTGCCGATGCCTACGTGACCAACAACGGTGCCGGCACGGTGAGCGTCATCAAGGTCGCTACCAACGCAGTGGTGAGAACAGTAACCGTCGGCAAATCCCCATCGGGTGTGGCTATCACCTCCGATGGTGCTGACGCCTATGTATCCAACTACAGCTCCAACTCAGTGAGCGTCATCAAGATCGCCACCAACGTCGTGGCAAAGGCGGTGACCGTGGGTACCGGTCCATCCGGGGTGGCCATCACCTAGTCCGGCACGGTCGTGTTCGGTGCCCAATCGGCGAAGCGCGCCACTGTCACCGGGTCAGGCGGACGCCCGTGACCCCCGTGACGCGCGAGTGGGCGCTCCGCATTCCCTCGGGCATTGGCGACCTTTCCGTCGGAATCAAGTAGGGCGATCATCACGTAGATCCTTCTCGTAGAGCGCGAGCGCCAGGTCGGGATCCAGCCAGGCGTATTGCTGGTCCCGCACCCAGCGATAACCCACCGACTCGTACAGGTCGCGCAGCTTGCGGCTCCGAGCGCCACAGTCGAGCCTGGCCAAGCTCCTGCCAGACTCGGCCACGTAATTCTCAGCCCACTGAAGAAGCCCGACACCCAAGCCTTGTCCGCCAAAGGACCTGGTCACGATGAGGTTATGGACGTAACCGGCTGGGACAGGCTGATCGCCCCAGATCACAGGGTCGTCCCACAAGATGGTGACCGTCCCTACCCGGTCCTCTCCGTGCCAGAGAACAAAGACGAAGTACTCATCACCCCGCTCCCACGAATAGGGGATCTCGCCCGGTTGCCACTGGTCGATCCCTCGGGCGAGGAGCCACCGGGCGGCGTCGTCGCGCAGACTGAGTAGCGCATCGATGTCCGAGTCGGTTGCTTCGACCACCGTGAACTCCCCCCAGTCCATCACGACGCCAGTCTGCTCCAAGACCTCCGAAGCCCGCCGGACGACCCCGACTCGAAACCCAGAATCCCCGTCTTCGCCGAGCGGTCGTTCAGGTGATGGTCAGCGGGATGCTGGCCTCTCGACGGTCTTTTGGTGACGACCTTCTGGGTTCCGTTGACAGCGGTCACCGTCTCTGTCGGCACCTTGTCAAGCGACACGAGACTCCCCATTTGCGACTATCAAAGCCTCCCCGTCACGCAACGTTCGGAACTCCAAGCCTGATTGACGGAGATAGTCAACGGCCTTTTCGGCATCGGCGCTCTCAGGGTGCTCCGACCGCCAGTGAGAAACGATCCGCCCGGGCACGAGCTGGAGGGTCAGCGGAGCGATTCTTTCCGAATAGCCGTCAGGAATAACTTCGGGGTCGTCTATCAGGTGAATACCTTCGAGATCGGGGGCAGCTACACAGGAACCGGCACTGTATCCGCCATAGACCAGACGACCGTCTGACATTGGCCCATGGAGCGCCTTACCTAGTCTGGACTGCGTCATCGCCCGTGCCAGCACAAAGGTGTTTCAGCCCACCACCCACAGGAACTGCAAATGGCTGAGACGATTGCTGAGGCTCTCCAGATCATCGAAGTAGGAACGAAGGATTCAGCTACGCCATCGAGGACTGAATCCATCTTTGCTTCCCCGCTGGCCGGATCTACTCGCCCCTTGATATATATCGTTAGGAGATACATAGTGGTCCATATGACCAAGCCGATGCGAGAGGCCACGTTCCTCACCCTTGCAGCCTTGGCCGACCAGAATCTCCACGGCTACGGGATCATTGGCGAGGTAAAGCAGCTCTCGGGCGGTCGGATCAATCTGGGACCCGGCACCCTGTACGGCACGCTCGACCGCCTGACCGAGCAGGGTTTGATCGAACCCACAGGCACCGAGGTAGTGGACGGGCGACTCCGTCGCTACTACGGCATTACCGGGAGTGGGCTCTCGGCTGTTCGGAACGAGGCTGACCAGCGTGCCGCCACATTACGAGCCGCTGCTAAACGTCTGGGGCGAGGCGTCCGAGGGGCACTGGCATGAGCGTCGAGCGCCAAATACGCATCCTCTTGCGGGCATGGCCGCTTCGGGACCGCTCCGAACGGGGTGACGAGATCGTCGGGACCACTCTCGATGTGTTGCCCGAAGGAGCTGCCCGCCTTCCGTTCCTCCTGGCGCTGAATCTCATTGTCGGCGGGATGCGGGCCCGGTGGCGGATGCGACTTCCGTTGCGGATCTGGGTGCGACGAACGGGGCGTGCTGCTCTGGTGACCGGACTGGCTGTGGTCGCTCTATTGGTCGGGCTGGTGATCTTCCTATTCATCAGCCTTCGCTTCTTTCCCCACGAGGTCCTTAGTAGTAGTAGCTGCTCCTATAGTCCCCCTGCCCACTCCTGTTCCCCGCCCGGGCAACCATGGGACGAGGTTTGGGTTCCACGTATAGGTGGCCTTCTCGGCGTGACAGCGGTGGCAGTCATGTTTCGCCGACGCAGTCGACCCATTTCAAATCTGATTCAGGACTGACCGACGACCGAGCCTTTCTCACCCGCCGACCAGTTGGATGACTTCACCGGTGAGTTGAAACGAGAGACTCTGGCGAATCGCCTCAGGATCGTGAGTACGAATCGGTGTCGTACCAAAGCCACTTCCGTCCGGGTAGACCCTGCTGACCCTCAGTTCGCCGGATCTCAGTCGTCTCGGAGCTTGATACGAGGCACTCACTGACCCTCGAAATGTGCTGATTGTCGTCGTTCCGCTCATCAGAAGCTCGTTTACAGCCTCGTCCACCATCTCCTGTAACCAATCCTCCACAAACCAGTAGACATCAGTTGCCTCAACCGGGAGAGCCTCAATGCGACCATCGGAGACGAGCGCTTCGACCATGCCCACCGATCCGCCGACATAGGTCCAAGCCAGGTCGATCTCGCTAGCTACGAACCAGGCTTTGTCGTCCGGCCACCACAGGTTCGGAATCTGGCCTCGGTCTGCAAGATGCACCGATGCCATGGCGGCTTCAACCGGCCCGGAATAGAGCAGGTAGTTCCGGTGGGGGAGTCGGACACGGGGACCGCTCCGAACTGACTCGGGAATGGGATCGGGGATGGTCTGTGGGACTTCCCCAAGGGCAACCAACTGTCGAATGTTCTCCCAGCCGTAGCCGTCCCAGAGACCAAACCAGCATTGTTCAGGAGTTGAAGTCCACTGCCGCAGGAGTCCGGCCAGGATCTCGGCATCAGGCGGATAGAGCGTGCCCTGTTCGGGTCCTTGTCCACTCCAAGGCGCTGGCGACTCTGGATCAACCATCGATAGCGCAATCGAGTGAAACTGCGATTCGGATCGGAGGGGCAGTCCGCTCCACGCAGCTGCCTCTCTCCACCGCACCAGCCTGCCGTCCCCATTTCGTGGCGTTTCGGCGGGATGGAGGATTCGGGCATACGCCTCGAAAACCGAAGGAACGATTGAAGAGACCGTTGTCCCGAAGTCGGAGAGTCGGTCAGCTATCCATTCTGCCGAATCGACCGTCTCGCTCCATTGGGGATCTGACGACTCGTCCACATACAAAGCATCTCAGATCGCAGCAAGGGAAATCGGAGGAGACCGCCGATACAGCCTGAATCGGCTTCACCCGAGAGATAGCGTGAGGTGGTGGCTGACGAACCCTCGATTGTCGTCGTCGGAACGGGAGTGGCCGTTGGCGTTCCTGACCAATGTGTCATTCACCTAGCGCTGAATGCCACCGCCGACACTGCGGCCCTCGCCCTGGACCACTGTGCCGAGGCTGCCGAACAAGCGATTTCCGCATTGGTTGAGGCCGGTATCGACCACGGTGATTTCCGCACGACCAATCTCGCCGTTCAAGATTTCTATGATCAATCCAAACAGAAGGTGACGGCTCGGATCGCCAGTTATCGAATGGAGGTCGTGGTCAGCGCCCTGGACGACGTTGGCGACGCTGTCGCTGCCCTCGCTACGGCTGTAGGAGACGCCCTTCAGATTCAGTCGATGCAACTCGTTGTGAGCAATCCGGCACCCCTTCAGCAGGAAGCCCGAAGACTGGCAGTCCTCAACGCCCAGACGAAGGCGAGGGAGCTTGCTCAGGCGGCCAACGTCTCCCTCGGGGCAATCCTTTCAATCGAGGAGATCGGTCGCAACGGTCGCCCCATAGAGGCTGCCCGAGCAATGAGCGCCGGGGTGACGGCGGCCGCATCCCTCCCGGTTGAGGCAGGAGAGGTCTCTACGTCGTGCTCAGTAGTGATCACCTACGCCATTGACCGCTGAGGGCCAGTTCGATCAAGTCCAGGTTGACGTAGATATCGCCGTCGTGTGGCTGGGGCTAGGCAGTTCGTCTTGGATAATGACTGCTCTTGCTGCCCGGCAACCTGTGAAGTGAGCAGAGTTCGGCACCGTTGTAGACGGACAGGCGTGTCGTACAGCCCTGTTCTTCGCAGACTCGGTCTGGCGTATAGATGAGGGGTCCACGGGCGGAAGCACGGTGAGCAGAGGTTGGTGTTTCAATACGTTTCGCCGTCAACGCATGCTCCCTCTGTTCGGTCCTCATCAGATCATCCCACGTATTCGGCTGCTTCGATCAGACGCAGCTACGTTCCTCCACCTACAGAGCACCTCGGATCAAGGGATTTGACAACTCAAGCCGCCCAAACACCACGCCGATCAGTAGGAATGGCACGGGATTGGACTCACAGCAAACGGAAGAAGCTGGCCAGCGCCCGAAAGTTGGTCGGCCCATCGATGGAAGTCGTTGCCTACGGAAGCGGGAAGGGACATACCCGAGGTACGAAGACTCTCCTCTGCCTCGGGATTGCATATGTCGTGGCGTTCATTGCGGTTCAAATCGTCCTCGGGCGCTTCCTCATTCCGGGAGTGTTGCTAATCCTCGTCGTCTACTACCTGATCCGACCTCTGCGAGGGATCGCCATCACGCCCTTCGGCGTGCTTGTCATGCACGAGAGCATGGCGAACGGACAGCCGACTCAGGTGCTCTTCGTAGCACCTCGTGACGCACTCGGTGCATTTGACGAGCATCTCGAAGGAAGGGGACATGTGCGAGTCCAGATCGGCCCGGAGTTGATCCGAGTGAAGCGAGACGTGTACGAGTCTCTGGTTCTCGCAATCCAGAATCTTCCCGCCGTCAGTGGGCCTAGTGGAGCACCATCCGCTGCTGCCTTGCCGCCCCCAGGTTGGTTTGCAGATCCATTGTCTCGGTTCCAGTATCGCTATTGGGATGGCCAACGATGGACCGAACAGGTCTCCCAGAATGGGGTTGTGTACTCCGATTTCGTTGATTCGACGGCTTCAAACCAATCGGCTGGCTGACCAGGGACTTTGCGTGAACTCAAATCAGCCGGTTGCAATCCATCTCGCCACATATTTGCGCCCGTTAGAACGACCCTGAGGGGCCTCTCGTAGGCTTGTGAAGGCATGATTCGACATGTTGACTCCACCAAGTCCCGGAGTCAGTCGTTTCCGTCTTGACCTGACTCCGAGCGGCCCTGATCCTCATCCGCAACAGGATCTCCGGCCCAACGCAGCATGGCCATCGCTCGCAAGGCGAAGTCATCCGAAGCCTCACAGGGCCTGCGCTCTACGAACACCTTCCGACCTTTAGGCGTATCAACGGAACCGTCAATGTCTGGCATCTCATCTCCTCATCGATTCTCGGCGGGGCCACCGTTGCCCGTGGGGCTGGTTGGCGAGGTTCAGGCCGAGTCCCTGAGAACCTCTCTTGATGAACAATCCAAGATTACCGCCCATGTGTTGGTAAGGAAAAGCCGAGAGGTGACGAAGGACCGGAGTACTCACATATCAGTCCCCGGGCCTCGTCTGACATAGAGCACTGGGGTTGCTCGTTACGAGACCGGCACGACAGTGAAGTTGACATCTCGATTCCCATCCGTGAGGAATCGAAACGGCACCACGGTCCTCGTCTGCGTATCCACGACGTAGTGATTGTCGTTCGGGATTCCATCCGGCGAACTCACGCCGCCAACAATGAGATGGCTGCTGTCGAAATACCATTCGGCCCAGGCCAGGGCATCTCCAATGTTGATGACCGCACCGGGGACCACTCTGATCGAGCCGGAACGGGTGACAAGAGCAAGCTGGGTCGTCGGACTCAAGTTCCAATGATCGGTTTGGGCAAACACAGCGAGTTGGGTCCCGTCCGGGGAGAAGCCGCCGCCCCAGTCGAAACCATGGCCGAGCGGGCTGTGTACCAGCCGTGTGGACAGAGTCGACGTGTCGGTGATGTGGAGCGGGCAGTTCTCGACCTTCTCGCAGCTTGCCGGTGCCCAGGCAACCAGGCTGTTTCGAGCACCCGGCTTGGTGTAGGACCCGATCACCTTCCACACTCTCCCCATGACTCGCACATGCCCACTCGTGGGATTCCAGATAGCCAAAGTGAGAGGCTTCCTGGTCAACGGCTGCAATCTCGTCGTCGCTGGGCAGAGAGCGCCAACAGAATCTGAGCAGACGTGGACTGGAAGCCCATTCTGCGCCAACACCGATTCCACCAGAATCCCATTGGCCACGACCGGAGTCGGATCGCCGAGCAGACTGGGATCAGTTAGGACCCAACCCTTGGGTAGTTGCAGGTTCCTGTCTTTCGAAGCGCCATTGGACCAATACTCAGCGAGATGACCGTTGTTGGTCTCGACGTACATGAAGGTGTCATCGAGAGAGCCGAAGACCTGCGTACCCGATGCGACCGTGAACGTGCGTCCAGTCGTCGTATCGAATCCCTGCACCATAGGATTGGGAATCGGATCAACGGTCTGGTTCTTGTTTGGCAACATTGACCGGACCCAGAAGATGGTGTGATCCAACGAGACAAGCGAGGCCGTGGGGTCGGCGTCCGCCTGGGCCACCACACGCTGGGTCAGCCCGGCGAGGTCTCCAATGTGGAGTTGTCCGTAATAGTCGGCCCAGGCAATCTGTGGGACGACGCCCGTATCTGTGATCGGGCCCGTAGGAAGCGAAGGCGTTCGTGGTGATGAACTGGGCGATGGTGATGCCGGGGCGAGCGTCGTGACTGCAAGGACAGCACTCACGACCACAGCGACAACGACTGCTCCTGTTACCAGCCAGCGTCGTCGGCGTCGGTGCCGAGCCTCCTCGAACAGAAGCTCGGCCTCACCGACCTTCGGCTCAACACGGGGGGTGTCGACGACCGTCACGGCGGCCCTAGCAATCGTAACCTCATAGGACTACTATGACTAGGACCATGATTTATGTCAACATCGACCGCTCAGAACCCGTCGCCCTTCACGACCAGGTGGCGGCTGAGATCCGTCGAGCCATTGCCGAAGGTGAAGCCCGGCCAGGAGAGCGTCTGCCTCTGGCCAAAGACATCGCAGCCATCCTTGGGGTGAACAAGAACACCGTGCTCAGGGCCATGCACATCCTGAGGGACGAGGGACTTGTCGAGTTCGGTCGGGGAAATGGCATCACGGTCACGGGAACGCCCCAACAGAGTGCGGTAGTCAAACGGGTTCGAGAGTTGGTGGACTACTGCCGGACCCAGGGCTACCGGCGTGAGGAGATCGTCCAGATGATCGAGGGCCTTCCGTGATGTCGGAGATAGCACCGTGACAGTCCTCGATGAGAGCACACTTGCCAGTGCCGACGAACAGGCTGAAGCACTCTTCAAAGAAGCCCAGCGCCGAAGAAGGAAGCGCTGGCAACTCGGCATCATGGTCATCGTCGGCTGCGCAGTGGTGGTCGCCGGTGTCCTGTATTCGGTTGCAGGGGACCATGGAAGCGGTCGGAGCGGGGGACCCGGCGCTAGTTCCGAAAGGTTGCCACAAGCGCCGACCGGGCCAACGTTCAATCAGCCGAGCGATCTACCGTCGTCGTGGGTTAAGAGCGTATATCGAGCAGATGGCCTGTTGGTCACTGTGACTCACCCCCCTTCATGGACACAGCGACTTCCAGGTCGAGGATTTCATTACTACGACATATGGAGTTTCGTGGCCAACTTCCCTCTCAACCCGCAGTGGTGCACCTTCAACAATGGACCTGGCGGCAGCGGCGGGGCATGTATCTGGAGGGAAGTCGGCACATTTCAGAAGAACAGTGTGCTTATGACCTTAGGCACCGGTGGATACGGCCCCGGTCCTTCTTCGCAGGGACTTGGTCCTGGTCAACCGATCACGATCAACGGGCGGCAGGCTCGATGGGTCGCAAACGACAACGGCGGCGAAGATTGCCTGGGGGTTGGGGCCACGAGCTTTCGTGGCGTCACGGTCAACGACGGCGAGAGCCAGGGCGAGTTCAACCTGTCCTTCTGCTTCTCCGGACCAAAGGACCGGGTGCTTCAGAACGAGGCCCGGTTGGTCGTGGCGACTCTCCACATGCGGTCCGACCCGAAGGCAGCGGGCTTGGAGAATGGGTAGAGGCCCTTGAGGTGTTCGAGGTCACCCTTGACCGTGTCATGAGAAGATGGGTTTATGCCCAAGGGCGACGGCACGGTGCTCATCACACGAATGCAAAGGGGCTGGCGCTTCTTCGAGGCGATGACCATTGAAATCGACGGACAGGTGGTCGGCAAACTTCGACAGAGACGGACCGGAACCTATCGAGGCTCTCCGGGCTCCCACTCCGTTCAGACGAAATACAGGGTCACAACGAAATCAGATCCACTCATGATCCAGGTAGACGAGGGGTCAGCCATAAGGCTGGAGTGCACCCACGATCGAGTCGGATATCCGATTCTGCGGACCGCCGCCCCGTAGGTTTTCCACACGCCCGGATTTGCCTGGTCAGCTTCGGTCGATGACGCCCGGCTGAGCCCGGAGGTAACGATCTGGCGGCTAGATGGCACGGTTGGCGGCGAAGTCGCTTCTCGCCCGCTCATACTGCTCTCGATCGAAGACGAATGGCCCCACATCGATAGGCTCGTCTGTTGACTGTTTGCGAAAGTCCGTCCACACGACTGTGTCATCCGTGAATCTGATGGATGCGTAGGTGCCTCCGCACCCATACACCGTGCAGCCGCAGGTAAGCACGGGAGTGAACCCTTCCGGTGCCTCAGACTGGCCCGAGGGATTGGGTCCCCAAATGCTCAGGTCGGAGGACACGCCGTCACCTAACAACATGGGCATCCCCTTCCCAGCCACGGCGAAGACACGCTCCGAGAGGGGCACTCCATCGATAACCACCTCCACGGTATTGGCCGAGATGTTCGTGTCCCAGGGCATCTCATACGTCCCAAGAAGGAACTGGACGGAGTTGCGCTGCCCAGGAGTGGCGGATTGAGGCTCGGAACTCATCACCCGTAGCGTAGGTGCCAACCGCAGGCAACGTCCGAGGCTGACCGAGCCGCGGCTGACACGCTTGAAAGACAGTTCTCCGTAGCCATGAGATCCATGACCATGGGATCTGGAGATCTCGACAAAATCTCGACAGAAGCGTTGCAACCTTAGGTACTGAAGGCGTGAACCAGGACCTACCTGCACCTTCTCTGGTCGGGCTGCCCGGATTTGAACCGGGGACCTCTGCGTCCCGAACGCAGCGCGCTAACCAAGCTGCGCCACAGCCCGTCGTGCGGAACCGGTACGGCGCCCGGTTCCTGACCACGGTGATGCTACCCGACCGTGGTGCGCTCGTTCCCCGGGCCCTCGGTCGGCGACTCGGACGGAAGCGGCCGGTCCGGTCGTTTGGCCACCACCTTGGCGATCCGCCGTTTGTCCATCTCGCTGACCCGGAGCTCCCAGCCGTCCACGTCCAGCGACTCCCCCTCGTCCGGGATGTGGCCGAAGGCGTCGAACAGGAACCCGCCGACGGTGACGTACTCGCCTTCGGGGATGTTGATGTCCAGGCGGTCCCGCACGTCGTCGACGCTCATCCGCCCGTCCACCAGCCACCGATTGCCATCCACCCTGACCACGTCCGGTTCGTCGTCGGGGTCGAATTCATCGGGCAGGTCGCCCACCAGGGCCCCGAGCAGGTCCTTCACGGTCAGCACCCCCTCGACCCCGCCGTGCTCATCGACGACGACGGCGAAGGCCCGTCGCTGTTGCCGCATCTGGGCCAGGACGTCGAGGACCAGCCGAGATTCCGGAACCAGAAACGGCTGACGGAGCCGACGGGAGATGTCGATCGGTCCCGGAGCCGGCCCCACGCTGACTCCGTCGGAGGCCGGTTCGGATGCCGGCGCTCCGGTTGCCCCAGCCCGGGCCCCGGCGCTGTCCGCGCCTCCGTCGGCGCCGCTCACCTTCCAGCCCGCCCGGAACAGGTCGTTGACGAACAGCACTCCGATCAGGTCGTCGAGATTGTCGCCGTAGACGGGGAAACAACTGTGGCCGGACTCGCGCACCGCCTGGGTGATGGCATCGACGGTCAGGGGGATCGACAGGGCGACCACGTCCACTCTGGGGGTCATCACCTCGCGCACCACCGTGTCGTGCAGGTCGTGGAGCGCGTCGATGATGAACTGTTCCTGGGCGTCGGCGCCACCTTCCGGAGGCCGACCGTTGACACCCGACTCGCTGGACCCACTGTTCTCGGGGCGGCGAGCGCTCCGGCCTTCCCGGCTCGACGGGGGTGTCTCTTGCTTGTGGCGTCGGAACACGGACACGGTGGTGACGCTGTCTGTTGGGCCGGCGCCTTCAGGCGCCGGCAGGTACGGGCGTGGACACGACAGAGAGAGGTTGGTAGGACTCGTCGTAGTAGGTCCCCCCGGCGAGCAGGGAGGTGATCGCCCGCCGCAGACGGATCGGATCGAGCGGCTTGACCACCCATCCCTCGGCCCCGGACCTCCGGGCCAGAAATACGTCGGGGCGCCGGTCGAGCAGCATGAGCACCGGCACGTGCTCGAGCTTGCCGTAGGAAGCCTCCAGCCTGAGCTCGAGGCACACCGCCATCCCGCCCATGTTCCCCATCTGCAGGTCGACCACCACCAGATCGGGGAGCGACTCGGCCACCTCGGCCATCACCGCCGGCCCGGAGCGGGCCTCCCGGATGGTGATGTCGGGCGTTGCCGCGATGGCCGCCACCTCGGCTCGCACCGACGGAGCATCGCTGGCCACAAGGATGGTGTGCACCTCCATCAGGCTAGCGCTCCCGGTCGGCACCGATCGTCTCGGCCCGCGGCCCCTCGAACAGGAGGTCGGCGATGGTGGCCAACCCGGCCAAATCGTGCACGTCGGAGTTCAGGAGGGGGACCCGGTACACCGGGGCCGGGGAGACCTTCGACACGAGCTCGCCGAAGGCCTCCTCCTCGCGGTCCGAGGCGTCGGTGTAGCCGCGGAGGTTGTCGATCAACTGGGCCAGCGGCGTGGCCGGAGTGGCCGCCACCGCCGGCAGTGAGGCCAGGTCGGCGTCGTCGGCGAACCGGGGCTGCACCCGGTTGACCACCAGCGCGGTGACCGACATGTCCGACTCGGCCAGCTTGCCGGCGAAATGGACGGCCTCGTCGACGGAGTCGGGGCGGGGCGACGCCACCAGGATGAAGGCGGTGTCGGCGTGGGTCAGCAGCTCCCTCACCCGGGCGGCCCGGGTTCTGAACCCCTCCTCCATCCCCTCGAAGGCCTGGAAGAAGGCCACCGCGTCGTGGACGATGTCGGCGCCGGCCACCCTCGAGATGGTGCGCAGCAGGGCCTGGGCCGCCACCCCCATGAACTTGAGCCCGGCGCGGGTGGGCTTCATCAGGGCCTGGAAGACACGGTTCTCCAGAAAGCGGGTCAGCCGGCGCGGGGCGTCGAGGAAGTCGAGGGCGTTGCGGGTCGGAGGGGTGTCCACCACCACCAGATCGAACGACCCCTCCTCGACCAGCTCGTAGAGCTTCTCCATGGCCATGTACTCCTGGGTGCCCGACAGGGAGCCGGTGAGGTTCCGGTAGATCCGGTTGACCTTGATGTCCTCCACCTGCTCGGCGCTGTCCGAGTACCGCTGGATCAGATCGTCGAAGGTCCCCTTGGGATCGAGCATGAGGGCATGGAGCTCACCGGGCCAGTCCCCCTCGATCCGTGTCGGCCGGTTGGTGAGGGTGTCGAGCCCGAGCGAGTTGGCCAGTCGGCGGGCCGGATCGATGGTCACCACGCAGGCCCGGCGCCCCAACCGGGCCGCCTGGAGGGCGAAGGCGGCCGCCGTGGTCGTCTTGCCCACCCCCCCCGAGCCGCAGCAGATGACGATCGATCGCTCGAGGGCGACGTCGTCGAGAGCCGTCCCCGCGGTCATGACGACACTCCGGACGGGTCGTGGAGCAGACCCACCCCGGCGCCGAGGGCCTGGCTGAGCGTATCGAGCTCCTCGGGGCCGATGGCCGCGGTGAACAGGAACGGTGCCCGCAGTTGAGGGAGGGGAAGATCGTGGGCCAGCCGTTCGAGCTGCTCGTCCTGGAGCTCCTGGCGGGTGAGCCGGAACCGCCGCGCCTGGTCGAGGGCGGCCACCATCCGGGGGCTGAGGTCGACCCCCGCTTCTTCGGCGGCCTGGGCCGCGGCCGTGGTCAATCCGGCCATCGGCGGATAACAGCCGTTGACGATCACCGGCCCGAGGGCGATGCCCACTTTGTCCTCGAGCTGGTACGCGGCCTCGACGGCCTCGTTGACCGGCATCTCCTCGGGCAGGGTGACCAGGGCCACCTGGCAGCGTGACGGATCGGACAGCAGTTCGACGACGTCGGCGGCCTGGGCGCGGATGGGTCCGCTGCGGGCGGCGTCGAGCAACCCCCCGGCTGACGAGAGGAAGGTCATGGTGTGCCCGGTGGCCGGGGCATCGACCAGGATCAGGTCGGCGATGCGGCTGCGCTCGAGCTGTTTGACCTTGCCCAGGACGAGCACGTCCCGGATGCCGGGGATCGCCCCGGCCACCAGGTCGATGATCCCCGAGGACATGAGCCGCTTGGATACCCGCCGCAGACCGTGGTCGGCCAGGTACTCAAGGAGAGCGTCGTCCGGGGTGATGGTCCGGGCCCTCACCGTCCCCGGTGGGATGGGTCGGGCCGAGTCCTCGTCGGCGTCGCCCATCGGGGACGCACCGGCCGCCTTGAGCACCGCGCCGGCGTAGTCCAGGGGGACCGGGCTCCCGAACGCGTTGGCCACCCCGGGGCGTCCTTCGAGCTCGACCACCAGTACCGAAAGCCCAGCCTGAGCGGCCAGATGCGCCAGTGCCGCGGTCATGGTGGTCTTGCCGACGCCACCTTTTCCGGCCACGATCAGGACCCGGCTCTGGCGACAGAAGGCGGCGACGTCCATGACGTAGAGGAGCGTAGTGTCCGCTTCGGCCCTCACCGCTCCATGAGGACCGTCGATCACCCACTTCCACCCTCGCCGGGGCTCCGTCGCCGGCGCGTTGGACGGGCTTGGTGACAAATGCTGGTCAGACCCCTTGTTTCCGCCAACCGGGGCGAGTACTTTCGCTGACGGAGGAAGGTGTGAAGGGGGAGTTGGGCAAAGTGGAGCAGCAGGCGCTTGATACATGGCAACTCAAGGCGTCGTGTCGTGGACCCCAGGCGGAGATTTTCTTTCCGCCGGCCCACGCCGAACGTAAGGACGAGAAACTTCAGCGGGAGGATCGGGCCAAGTCGATCTGCCGCTCGTGCGTGGTGCGTGTCGAGTGCCTCGACTACGCCATCCGCATCCACGAGCCACACGGGATCTGGGGCGGCCTGAACGAGATGGAACGCAAGCAGTTGACGGATCGCCGGGTCGGCTGACCCGGCCTCGGCCGTAGCCGGGCATTGGTGCCCGCTCCCATCCGGACGGGTCCCGGGCGGTACCGGGGCCCCGATGCTCAGCCGGCCCCGAGGGCGTTGTCGGCGGCCTGCACCGCGTTGCTGGAGCACACTGCGGCCGGCCGCTGCGCGGTGGCCCGGCAGATGCCTGCCGTCAGGTAGTTGGCCGAGGCCAGAATGGCCTGACCGGCGGCGTCGAGGGGTGGGCTCAGGGAACCGGCGATGGCCGACTGCGAGTGGCCCAGGATCAGAGCGGGGCTGAACCCGGCCGTCGACGTCACCAGTTGGTTGCCGATGTCGACGAAGGGGAAGGCGCTGGTCCGTCCGCCCGGTCCGGTACCCGAGCCGTAGCGGTTCATGACTGCCGCCTGCGAGGCGGTGAGGGTGGCGATGGGCGTGTAGGCGCCGTCGGAGTCGATGGAGTCGGAGTAGAGCTCGACGCCGGAGAAGGTCACGTACCTGCTCGAGTACCGGGTGCCCACGAAGCTGAAGCTCTGGATCCCCGGGAACACCGAGAGCATGGCGGACTGCATGTTGTGGAGGGTGGTGAAGTGCCCGAACCGGGCCAGCGCCACGATGAGCGGCCACCGCTCGGCGGCGCAGAACGGGCAGTAGTCGGCCCCGACGAAGAGGACCTCGGGCTTGCCCGCCGACTCCAGCGGGGGCTGGTGGGACAGTACCGTCGGCACCACCAGCGGGCGGCTGGACGTCACGCCGACCGAGTCGAACACCGACACCGGCACCTTGCCCACCTGGGCGATCACCGAACTCGAGGTCTGGACCCGGTGCACCACCCCCGGTGACGTCGAGGTGCCGGCCAATGCGTAGACGATCAGCCCGACCACGCCGACCAGGATGACGGCCACCGCCCCCCAGGCGAAGCGGGCGGTGCGGTTCAGGCCATCCTGTTGCTGCTCGGGACCGGGCTGCACCCTGTCCGGTGACCGGTCGACTCCGGTGATCACCGGTTGTGCCTGTGCCGACTCCGGCGTCCCCGAGCCCTCATCGGCCGCCCGATCGGTCACGGCGTGGCCCGGCGACGGATGCGACTACGCCCCTTCGTACGACTCGTCGTACCCTTCGGCCATCCTCGAATCGGACTCGGGGTCGAGCACCAGCGGGGATGCGGTCACGATGATCACGAACAGGATGAAGGTGACCAGGTGCACCGACGAACACCACAGGCAGATCGCCTTGATGATGAACAGCTCGGCGATGAGCAGGTAGAGGATCGTGCCCACTCCGACGATCGAGAGGATGAGCCGGGCCAGGTGGACCCGGCGGTCGGTCGAGCGCCAGGCCACGGGGAGGCACAGGACGATCATGGGGACGAAGTAGAAGAGCCCGAGCATGGCCACCGGGATACCGAAGATCTCCGACTGGGCGCTGGTGGTCACCTTCTCGCAGTTGAAAGTGCCGTTCGAAACGCACACCAGGGCGTGCGGGCTGAAGTGGGTGATGGTCAGGTAGATGGACACCCCGAGGCCGAAGAGGCTCAGGAGCAGGGTGGCGACGGGTTGCCATCGCAGCGTGCGCACGGGCGGGCTCCTCGGGTCGGGGTCGGCTGGCCTACAGGGACTTGGCGGCGGCCATGACCCCTGGGCTCGTGCACACCGAGGCCGGTGCGTTCTTGGTGCTGGCGCAGACGGCGGCCGAGATGTAGTTGGCCGTGCCCACGATGGCCTGGGTCACCGGGTTGGTGGGATCGTCGAGGCCGTTGGCGATATCGGTCCAGCTGAGGCCGGCCAGGATGCCCGGGTTGTAGGTGGCTCCGGAGATCAGGGCCACATTGCCGATGTTGATGAAGGGGAACCCGATCTGGCCCGGGGTCGAGCCCGGGAGGGATTTCTGACCGTTGTTGATCACGTTCTGCTCCTCCTTGGTCGGGTTCTCGAGCGTGGTGTAGCCGCCACCCGACACCGGGACGTTGCTGTACTGCTCGACCGAGGCGAAGGTCAGGTACGGGCTGGTGAGGGTGGCCCCGTGGAAGCTGAAGGTGTGGGTCGTGTTGTAGACGTCGGTGTGCGACGAGGCGGTGATCTTGAGGTTGTGCCACGTCCCGAACCGGGACAGGGCGGCGACCATGCCCCACCGTTCTGCCGCGCAGTAGGGGCAGTATTCGGCCCCGTAGTAGAGCATGGCCGGCGACTTGCCCCCGATGCTCAGGGGGGGCTGGTTCTTGAGCTTGGTCGGCGGTGACACCGGCTGGGCCGCCGCCGGGAAGGTCACCCCCACCTTGTCGTAGACCGATGCCGGGATGGAGGTCACGTCCTTGACCACCGAGGCCGGCGCCGGCGTCACCGGCGTATAGGAGGTGGCCCCGGCCGAGTTCCCGGTGGCCACTTTGACCACGACCAGCACGGCCACCACCACGATGACCAGTCCGACGGCGCCCCACGCCATCATGGCGCCCGAGAACCGCCTCGGTTGCGGCCCGGGCGCCGGCCTGGCGCCGGGGCGGGGCTTGTTCCCGCCGGCCCCAACAGCTCCGCCCGACTTGGCCCGGGCCCCGGTGGCCTGACCGGACTTGCCGGCCGGCGCCTTGCCCGACACGGGCCGGCTCTGGGCCTTGCTCCGCTCCTTGGCGCTCTGGTTCGGTGTCCCGCCCGAGCGGGCCGGAGGCTTCGGCGTGTTCCCCCCGGTGACAGGTTTCTTCTTCTGGTCGTTAGCCATCTTGGGCAATTCCCCGATTTCGTATGCGTGCCGCAGTGAGCGTAACTGGTCGGGCCACGCGTCTGGATTCGGCCCGCCGCGGTGGCGGGCCCGCCCGACGAGCGGTCCGGCGGCGCAGGTATCAGGCTACAGGACGGCTTTCCTGTCTACACTGAGCTGGCCATGTTGGAAGGTGCCAGGTCGGAAGCATCTGATTCCCGGGGCAAGCCTCACGGATCGGGCCGGCCTCCAGGATCAGGTCGGGACGAAGGGTTGATCCATCCGGTGGGAGGGGCGCCCGCCTCCCGGATGGCCTGGAGATCGGTGGAGGTGGACGGGCACCCCGTGCGCTACGGGGTGGTCGGAAGTGGGCCTGCGGCCCTGTTCATGCACGGCTGGGGACTGCGGCCCAAGGCCTACCGGGCCCCCATCGAGGCTATGGCCTCGGCCGGGTGCCGCGTCTACGCCCCGTGCCTCCCCGGGTTCGGCGGGACCCGCGAGCTGGACCCCGAACGGCGCACGTTCGCCGGCTACGCCGCAATGGGTGGGGCACTTCCTGGACGGGGTGGGTCGAGCCCGAGGTGGCTCTCGTGGCCGGACACTCCTTCGGGGGTGGCGTGGCCACCGCCTTCGTCTACGACCAGCCCGCCCGGGTGTCGGCCCTGTTGCTGGTCAACGCCATCGGCAGCCCGACCTGGGTCCTCCTCCCCAATGAGGTCCGCACCACCATGCAGCGTCCGGTGTGGGACTGGGGGCGCCATTTCGGGACCGACCTCCTCCACTCGCCCCACCTGGTCCGCCTGCTGCCGACCCTCCTCGAGGACTTCATCCCCAATCTCCTGGGCAATCCCCTGGGCATGTTCCGGACCGGCGAGGTCATCCGCCGTGCCGATCTGGTCCGCGAGGTCCGGATCATCGCCGAGCGGGGCATCCCGGTGTCGGTGGCCTGGTCGGACCGCGACCGTCTGGTGTCCCGGTCGGCGTTCGACGAGCTCCGCCACGCGGCCGGCGTCGAAGGCGTGGTCATCGAGGGCGCCCACGCCTGGCTCATCGCCGACCCCCGGGCCTTCCGCGAGCTGGCCATCAGCGCCCTGGTCGACTCGGGCGCGCTGACACCCCGATCGGCGTCCGACGGCACGACGCCGTCGGCGTCCGACGGCACGGCGCCGCGGGCGGCCGACGGCGCCTGACCCTCGGAGGCCGCCCGGGCGGGCGGTAGCCTGAGCCCATGAGTGTGACCCTTCGCGACGCCGCCACGGTGATGCTCGTCCGTGACGCCGACGACGGGCACGGAGGTCCGGCCGTCGAGGTGTGCATGCTCCGTCGCAACCTGGCGTCGGAGTTCGTGGCCGGCGTCTACGTCTTCCCCGGTGGGTCGGTGGATCCCGAGGACCGGGGACCGCGGCTGCGGCCCTGTGCCAGGGACGGACCGACGAAGAGGCCAGCGCCATCCTCGGGATCGAGTCGGGCGGCCTGGCCTTCTGGGTGGCCGCACTGCGGGAGTGCTTCGAGGAGGCCGGTGTCCTGGTGGCCCGACCGGTCGACCACGGCGCCGCCGGGCGCGGACCGCTGCTCGACACGTCCGACGCCGAACGTTCGAGGCGCTTCGCCGCCCACCGGGATGCCGTCAACGAGCAACGCGCCGGTCTCCTCGACATCTGCGACGAGGAGGGTCTGGTCCTGGCCGCCGACTCCATGCACTACATCAGCCACTGGATCACCCCCGAGCTGGCTCCCCGGCGCTATGACACCCGCTTCTTCATCACCGTGGCCCCTCCGGGCCAGGTGGCCAGTCACGACGATGGGGAGACCATCGCCACCATCTGGGTACGGCCGGCCGAGGCGCTGGCCCGCGAGGCCGCCGGCGACATCGAACTGCTGCCCCCCACCATCGCCAACCTGCGGAGCATCGAGGCCTTCCGGTCGACCGGCGAGGTGATGGCCTGGGCGAGCGGGGTCACCGACGTGCCCACCGTGCTACCCATCGTCCTCATCGAGGACGGCCATGTCCTCGTCCTGCGTCCGGGCGACCCGGGCTACGAGGAGGCGTTGGAGGACCGGTTGGCGTCGGGTCCGGAGGTCGACCGGGGCGTGCTCGATGTCGTCCGCACCGTCTGGGGCCCGAAGGCGGGAATGGCCTGAGCCGTTCCCCCCACGTCTGATCGACTCAGACGGTGCCTTCCCGCACGGCCGCCTCGACCCGGTCGAGCAGCCGCACACTGCACCCGTCCATGGCCACCACCGGGGCGATGGTGGTGATGACGGCGTCGGCGATGCGGTCGAACACCTCGGCCAGGGGCTGGCCCTCGTCGAGGGCCACCGGGGTGCCGGCGTCGCCACCGGCGGCCACCGAGGGGTGGAGCGGGATCTGGCCGATGAGGGGGACACCGACGTCGGCGGCCAGGCGGGCCCCGCCCCCCGATCCGAAGAGGGCATAGGAGGTGCCGTGCTCGCACACGAAGTCGCTCATGTTCTCGATGACCCCGGCCACCCGCAGGTATCCCTTGCGGGCCATGTCGGCCGTGCGGGCCGCCACCTTCTGCGCGGCCACCGGCGGGGTGGTCACCACGATGACCTCGGTGCGGGGGAGCATCCGGGCCAGACCCATCTGGATGTCGCCGGTGCCCGGCGGCATGTCGATCAACAGGTAGTCGAGATCGCCCCAGTGGACATCCTCGAGGAACTGCTGGACGGCCCGGTTGAGGATCAGGCCGCGCCACATGATGGCGCTGTCCTCGTCGGCCAGGAAGCCCATCGACAGCACCCGGAGGACGCCGTCCCCGATGCGCCGCTCGAGGGGCACCATCTTCTTGTCCCGGGCCTCGACCTCGCCCTGCATCCCGAGCAGCCGGGGGACCGAGAACCCCCAGATGTCGGCGTCGAGGAGGCCGACGGTCAGGCCCCGGCGGGCCAGGGCCACGGCCAGGTTGACGGTGACCGAGCTCTTGCCCACCCCGCCCTTGCCCGAGGCCACGGCGATGACCCGGGCCGAGTCGGGGATGTCGGTGTCCGGCGCCGGGTCCCGGGCCAGGAGGCGGGCCCGCTCCATGACCGCCTTCCGCTGGGCCGCCTCCATGACCCCGGTGCGGACCGACACCGAGCTCACGCCGTCCAGGGCACCGACGTGGGTCTCCACGTCACTCTGGATCTGGGTGCGCAGGGGGCAGCCGGCCACGGTGAGCGCCACCTCCACCTCCACCCCGCCGTCCCCGGCGATGGCGATACCGGTGACCATGCCCAGTTCGACGATGTCGGCCCCCAGTTCGGGGTCGACCACCCCCCGCAACGCAGCGCGCACCTGCTCCTCGGTCGGGGGTTGGAGGGTGGAACCGGCAAGCTCGGAGGTATCGGGCCTGGTCACTTCCGGAATTCTACCGGTCGGACCGGGCCGCCCACCCGCGCTGATGTATCGCCGTGGGCAGGACGCGGGTACGCTTTGTCCAGGTAGTCGGCCGCGGTCGGCTTCGGTTGACCGCTAGTCGTGATCCAGGAGGAGCGCCGATGAGTGCCACCATGCAGTCCGTCAGCATCGGGAAGAAGCCGAATCCGGTGACGCTGACCGATTTCGCCGCGACCAAGGTCGCCGAGCTGCTGGCTCAGGAGGAGATCGACGGCCTGGCCCTCCGGGTGGCGGTCCGGCCGGGTGGCTGCTCGGGATTCAGCTACGAGATGTTCTTCGACGCCGACATGGCCGAGGACGACATCATCCGCGAGTTCGGCACCGTCAAGGTCGTCGTCGACCCCACCAGCGCCGATCTGCTGAAGGGTTCGACCCTCGACTACAGCGACGGGCTCCAGGGTGCCGGGTTCCACGTGACCAACCCCAACGCCTCTCGCACCTGCGGCTGCGGCTCCTCGTTCAGCTGAGCCGCTGATCCGGCTCCGTGTCGACGGCACCGATGTCGAGGTGGCCGACGACGGATCGTCGCTTCTCGATGTCCTCCGTGAGGAGCTCGGACTCCGCTCGGTAAAGGACGGCTGCAGCCCCCAGGGCCAGTGCGGGTGCTGCACGGTCTGGGTGGACGGCTCCCCCCGGGTGGCCTGTGTCACGCCGGTCCGGCGGCTCCAGGGACGCGCACATCACCACCCTCGACGGCCTGCCCGACGCCGATCGGGAGCGGTGGGCCGCCGCCCTGGTGGCCACCGGCGGCAGCCAGTGCGGCTTCTGCACCCCGGGGATCGTGATGCGACTGGCCGCCCTCGGGTCGGATGGTTCTGATTCCGTTCCCTCGGTCGACCGCATCGACCGGGCCCTGCTGGCCCATCTCTGCCGGTGCACCGGTTGGCAGACCATCGAGGAGGCCGCCGCCCTGGTCCTCGACGGCTCACCCGCCCCGGAAGGGGACCGCGACCTGGCCCGGGCCGCCATCCGGGCCACGCTCGAAGGAGGGGTTCCCCAGACGGTCGGCCCCAGCACCGTCCTCGGCCGGGCCGGCTTCGCCGACGACACCGGCCCGGCCGACGCCCTGGTCGCCGTGCCCGACGGCATGGGCGGCTACGCCCTGGCCGAATCGGTGGGCGCCGCCCGGGCCCTGGCCGGCAAGGTGCAGGGGCGCAAGACCAGCCTGGCGCTCGACCACCCGGTCGGCGTGCCCCCCGGCCGCTGGGACCTCACCCTGCAGACCACCTGGGTGGAGCCGGCCTACGTGGAGCCGGACGCCTCGTGGTGCGCCCCCGGCGGCCAACCGGCCTCGCCCGTCGGCAACGGCGGGGCCTTCGGCGGGAAGCTGCACTCACCGGTGGCCGCCGACGCCCGCCGGCTGGCCGACGCCAACGGTCGCCCGGTGCGGGTCGTCTGGTCGCGCGAGGACGTGGTGCGCCGCGGACCCAAACGACCACCGGTGGCCGCCGGGATCAACGCCGACGGGTCCGGTGTCCTCCGGGTCGCCGTCCCCCTCGACGGGTTGCCCGGGGACGGGTGGGCCCGGGCGGTGGCCGACGTGGCGTCGGTGGCCCCCGGTCTGGTCCTCGAACCGGTGCCGCTCCACGGTCCCGCCGTCTCCTCCGACCTGCGGGCCGCGGTGTGGGCCGAGGCCGCCGTCCTGGCCGCCTGCGCCCGGATGGCGGGGAGCGCCGACGGCCGGAGGGTCGTCGACGCGCCTGTCGGGGTGACCGGCCCGGCCGGGGGCCGGGCCACGGCCCGCTGTCGGGCCGACGGCTCGATCGAGGTGGTGGTGGAGGCGGGCGAGGTGCTCGACGAGGTGGTGCTCCGGTCCTACGCCCTGGGCGCCGCCCACCAGGCTCTGGGCTGGGTGGGGAGCGAGGGCATCGCCGTGGACGCCGGCCGGGGTGGTCCACGACCTGACCATGCGGTCGTTCGGGATCCTTCCGGCCCGGGACATGCCGCCGGTGACCGTCGTCGTCGGCGCCGACGGCGACCGCCCCCCGGTCAACGGCTCGGACGCCGTGTTCGCGGCGGTGGCCGCCGCCCGCTGGCTGGCCGACGGGCTCCCACCCCGCTGGCCCACCGGGAGCGAGCGTTCCCGGACCGGCACCGGCCGGCCTCCCTCGTCCCCTGTCGCCCCCGGTCCCCGGTAAGGAGGAAGCATGAGCACGCCCATCGGTCCGAGCGGTCCGTACACCCCGATCGTCCGGGCCGGCCCCTGGCTCATCTGCTCGGGCCAACTCGGCATGTACCAGCCGCCTCCGGCCCCCTCCGACTCCGGGGACGTCGACGACAGCCCTCCCGTACTGGTGGACGGGGGCTCGCCGGCCCAGTTGTCCCAGGCCCTGGCCAATGCCGAGCAACTGCTCCGGGCCAATGGCGCCACCCCCGAGGACGTGGTCAAGACGACGGTGTTCGTCACCGACCCGCACCAGTTCTCGGCGGTCAACGAGGCCTACGTGGCCTTCTTCGGCACCCACCGCCCGGCCCGCTCGATGGTGGCGGTGGCCGCCCTCCCGGCCGGCGCCGCCGTCGAGGTCGAGTTGTGGGCCTACCTGCCGACCCCGACCGGCGGGTGACCGATCGGTGAGCGGTCAGGGCGTCCAGCTGGTCTGGCCGAACCGGTAGCCGACCGAGCGCACCGTCTGGATCAGATGGGCGTGCTCCTCGCCCAGCTTGGCCCGCAGGCGGCGCACGTGGACGTCCACGGTCCGGGCCCCGCCGTAGTACTCGTAGCCCCAGACCCGGCTGAGCAACGTCTCCCGGGTGAAGACCTTGCCCGGCCGGGCGGCGAGGAACCGCAACAGCTCGTACTCCATGTAGGTGAGGTCGAGGACCTTGCCGGCCACCGCGGCCTGATAGGTCTCCAGGTTGAGGACCAGCGGTCCGTGTTCGAGCAGGTCCGGCCGCAGCCCCCGCCCGGTGCGCCAGAACAGGTGGGCCAGGCGGGCTCCGAGCTCGTCGGGGTTGACCGGCTCCAGGCACAGGTCGTCGAACAGGTCCTCCCGCAGCTCGAGCTCACCCAGCTGCTCGACGGGCACGACCACGATGACCGGAGCCAGGGGCACCTCCCGCTTGCGCAGGTGGCGGCAGAGCAGGAAGGCGCCGATGGGGTCGTCCCCGCTGCAGATCACCGCACCCGACCACCCGTCCTCGGGCTCCTCCAGCTCGGCGGCCTCGGGCTTCTCGATGCCGTGCCAGGGGTAGCCGGCGCGGTCGAGCACGGCGGTCACCGCGCTCGGGCGGCGGGGACGGGAAGCACAGCAGCGGTTCGATGACGGTCTTCCCCCCTTCCTGTCGAGGATGCGGTCGGTACCGGGTCCCCGATTAGAGCAGGGGCAGGTAGCGGTCGAGCTCGAATTGGGTGACGTGGGCCTTGTACTCGGCCCATTCGGCCCGCTTGTTGCGGATGAACCATTCGAAGACGTGGTCGCCGAGGGTCTCGGCCAGGAGCTCGGACGACTCCATCAGCCCGAGGGCCTCGTTGAGGCTGCCCGGCAGGTGCAGGATGCCCTTGTTGGCCAGTTCCTCGGCGCTGACCGCGAACAGGTTGGCGTCGGCCTCGGGGGGCAGGTCGTAGCCCTGCTCGATCCCCTCGAGCCCGGCGGCCAGGATGACGGCGAAGGCCAGGTAGGGGTTGCAGGCGCTGTCGGGCGACCGGTACTCGACCCGGGTGGACTCGTATTTGCCCTGCTTGACCACGGGCACCCGGACCAGGGCCGAGCGGTTGTTGTGGGCCCAGGAGACGTGGATGGGGGCCTCGTAGCCGGAGACCAGTCGCTTGTAGGAGTTGACCCACTGGTTGGTCACCGCGGTGATCTCGGGGGCGTGGCGCAGGAGGCCGGCGATGAACCCCTCCGCCACCTCCGAGAGCCCGCCGGCCCGTTCGAGGTCGACGAACGCGTTGGTGTCCCCCCGGAAGAGGGACATGTGGGTGTGCATGCCCGAGCCCTGCACGCCGGCCAGCGGCTTGGGCATGAAGCTGGCGAACACGCCCTGTTGGCGGGCCATCTCCTTCACCACCAGCCGCACGGTCATGACGGTGTCGGCCATGGTCATGGCGTCGGTGTACCGCAGATCGATCTCGTGCTGGCTGGGGGCGTCCTCGTGCTGGGCGTGCTCGACCGGGATGCCCATCTCCTCGAGGGTGAGGACGGTGCGCTGGCGGATGTCGCTGGCCCGGTCGGCCACGGTGAGCTCGAAGTAGGAGCCCGAGTCGAGGGCCACCGGAGGGTGGGACGGATCGGCGTCGGCGAAGTAGAAGTACTCGATCTCGGGGGCGGCGAAGAAGGTGAACCCGCGTTCGCTGGCCCGGTCGAGGGTCCGCCGCAGGACGTGGCGGGGACAGCCCTGGAACGGGGCCCCGTCCAGGTTGACGATGTCGCAGAACACCCTGGCCACCTGGACCTCGGTGTCGTCCGGGCCCGGCTGCCCGTGCCCGTGCCAGGGCAGCAGCTGGAAGGTGTTGGCGTCGGGCCGGGCCAGCACGTCGCTCTCCTGGACCCGGCTGAAGCCGTCGATGGCCGACCCGTCGAAGGTCATCCCCTCGTCGAGAGCGTTCTCCAGCTCGGCCGGTGTGATGCTGAAGGTCTTCGGCGTGCCCAGGACATCGGTGAACCAGAGCTGGACGAACCTGATGCCGCGCTCCTCCACGGTCCGGAGGACGTACTCCTCTTGACTCCTCATGGGGTCGTCCACCTCCGGGAGTGCCGGGGTCGCTGCGGGGGGATCGTCGGGGCTGATGGTGACATTGTCGCAGGCCTGGAGGGTGTCAGTCGATTGCCGACGGGAGGTGCGAACAGAGCCGGACCCGTGAGGACCCGGCTCTGTTCGTCGCCGCCGAGGCCGGCGGGTCGGATCGAGGTGGCCTGGGGGGGTCGGCCGGGCTCGGACCCGCCTGCCGGTCAGCCGCCCGCCGCGTCCCCGCAGACCGTTTCGACCAGCACCGCGGTGACCTGGTAGGGGTCCATGTTGGCGTTGGGGCGACGGTCCTCGAGCCAGCCCTTCTTGGCCTTGGCCACCGCCCACGGGATGCGGATCGAGGCGCCGCGGTCCGACGTGCCGTAGCTGAACTTGGTGAAGTGGGCGGTCTCGTGGGCGCCGGTCAGGCGGCCCTCGATGCCCACGCCGTAGACGGCGATGTGCTCGTCGATCTTCTTCCCGATGGCCTCGCACCCGGCGATGATGGCGTCCCAGCCGCCGTCTTCGCGCATGGCCTTGGTGGAGAAGTTGGTGTGGGCGCCGGCGCCGTTCCAGTCACCCAGGATGGGCTTGGGCTCGAGCGTGGCATAGACACCGAAGTCCTCGGCGATCCGGAAGAGCAGCCACCGGGCCACCCACAGGTGATCGGAGACGTCGAGCGGCGAGAGCACGCCCACCTGGAACTCCCACTGGCCCATCATCACCTCGGCGTTGGTGCCCTCGATGCCGATGCCGGCGTCGATGCAGGCCGCCGTATGCAGTTCGACGATCTCGCGGCCGGGCATCTTGTCGCCGCCCACGCCGCAGTAGTAAGGGCCCTGAGGTGCCGGGTAGCCGATGGCCGGCCAGCCGAGCGGCCGCCCGTCCTTGAAGAAGGTGTATTCCTGTTCGATCCCGAACATGGGCTCCTGGTCGCCGTACTTCTCGACCACCTCGCGCAGATGGGCGCGGGTATTGGTCGGGTGCGGGCTGAAATCGGTGAGCTCGACCTCGCACATGACCAACTTGTCGTCCGGACCCCTCAGTGGGTCCGAGACCATGAACACCGGCCGCAGGACGCAGTCCGAGTCGTGACCCAGCGCCTGGTTGGTGCTCGATCCGTCGAATCCCCAGATCCCCGGGTCCTCACCGTCCTTGATGACCTTGGTCTTGCTCCGAAGCAGCGGCGATGGCTCGGTCCCGTCGATCCAGATGTATTCAGCTTGGTAAGGCACATGAACTCCTCTATTGCTCGGTTGCTCTGCTGCTGGGTGCTGTGCTGCTCGATTGCTCTTGCTGCTTCAGTGCACACGGGCCGAGCTGGCGCCGTGCCGCTGGCTGGAGGGACAATCCACTATCGCAGCGGGCCATTTCTCCTCCGTTACCCGTCTGTAAACGGAGCATGAACTGAGGGTACCGGCTACCCCGGGGCCGAGCGTACCGGAGGGTCCGTCTGCCGTACCGGCCGGGCCGGAACAGGAAAGGCCAGGCAGCGCCGCCGGTAGGCTGACGGCATGCCTGCCGTGCGCGTGGCCGCGTGCCAGATCAACACCGTGGTCGGCGACCTCGACGGGAACGCCCGCCGGATCGCCGAAGCCCTCGACGAGGCCGAGCGAGCCGGGGCCGACCTGGCCGTGTTCCCGGAGCTGACCGTCACCGGGTACCCCCCCGAGGACCTGCTCGGCCGGCCGGCCTTCGTCGCCGACAACCAGGCCGTCTTCGCCCGGATCGCCGCCGCCGGCGGAAATTGCGCGGCGGTGATCGGCTACGTCGACACCGACCCGGCCGGACGCCTCTTCAACACCGCCGCCCTGTGTGCCGGGGGCCGGGTGCTGGGCCGCTACCACAAGCGGCTCCTGCCCAACTACGGGGTCTTCGACGAGCAGCGGTGGTTCGTCCCCGGCGACGGCCCCACGCCCCCCTTCGTGGTGGCCGGCGTGCCGGTCGGGATCACCGTCTGTGAGGACATGTGGTTCCCCCGGGGTCCGATGGTCAGCCAGGCCGCTGCCGGCGCCCGCCTGCTGGTCAACCTCAACGCCTCCCCCTACTCGCGTGGCCGCCGGGAGGAGCGCCTGGCCGTGCTGGGCGAGCGGGTGGCCGAGACGGGCTGCCCCGTCGTCTACGTGAACCAGGTCGGGGGTCAGGACGAACTGGTGTTCGACGGGGCCTCCCTGGTGATGGGGTCCGGGGGCACGGTGGTGGCCTCGGCCGGCCAATTCGTCGAGGAGGTGCTGGTGGCGGATGTGGACGTGGGCCCGGTGGCCCCCGTCGAGCCTCGGGAGGCCACCCCCGGCGGGGTGGTGGTGAGCACCGCCTCCCGCCGGCCGGCGGGAGCCCCGGCCCAGGCTCCGGTGGCCGCCGTGCTCGACCCCGAGGCCGAGGTCTACCAGGCGCTGGTGCTCGGGACCCGCGACTACGTGGGGAAGAACGGGTTCACCGACGCGGTGATCGGGCTCTCCGGGGGCATCGACTCGTCCCTGGTGGCGGCCATCGCCGTCGACGCCCTGGGCCGGGAGCACGTGCACGGGGTGACCATGCCGTCCCGCTACTCCAGCGAGGGCTCGGTGGCCGACGCGGTGACCCTGGCCGCCAACCTGGGGATGGACCTGGCCACCGCGCCCATCGAGGGTCCCCACCGGGCCCTGGCCACCGCCTTGGACCCGCTGATCCCCGGCGAGCCCTCCGGGCTGACCGACGAGAACCTGCAGTCCCGGATCCGGGGGGTCCTGCTCATGGCCCTGTCCAACGCCAAGGGGTGGATCGTCCTCACCACCGGCAACAAGAGCGAGATGGCCACCGGGTACTCGACCCTGTACGGCGACTCGGCCGGCGGCTTCGCGGTGATCAAGGATGTACCGAAAACCCTGGTCTACGCCCTGTGCCGTTACAAGAACCGGCAGGCCGGCTTCGATCTGATCCCCGACCCGGTGCTGACCAAGGCCCCGTCGGCCGAACTGCGCCCCGACCAGCGCGACGACGAGTCCCTCCCGCCCTATTCGGTCCTCGACCCGGTGGTGGCCGGCTATGTGGAGGGCGACCGGTCGCCCGACGACCTCATCGCCGCCGGGTACGACCCCGAGGCCGTGGGCCGGGTGGTGGGCCTGGTCGACCGGGCCGAGTACAAGCGCAGGCAGATGCCTCCCGGGGTCAGGATCTCGGCCAAGGCGTTCGGCAAGGATCGGCGGATGCCCATCACCAACCACTACCGGGCCGGGGCGGCCTCATCGGCATCGGTCGACGCACCGCGCGGGGAGACCCCGGCGATTGTCTGAGTACCCCGATCCGGCGCCCCCGCCGCCGACCAGCCCATTCGTAGCCGATCCGGCGCCCCCGCCGCCGGCCGGCCCGCTCGCCGCCGCCCCGGCCGCCGGAGGCCTGCCCCTGGCCCTCGGCGCCACGGCCGCCCTGGTGGGGGAGTACCGGTGGATCGAGAACGCCCTCTACGGGATGCTCGGAGCCTGGGTCACCGACATGCCCGTGCCCGCCGTGCAGGTCCACCTCGACGGGCAGAGCCTCCGCCACGCGTGGCACGCCGACCTGTGGGCCGACCGGCTGCCCGTCTATGCCGGGGCCGACCCCACCGGGCTGACCGTGCCGTCGGCCACCAGTGCGGCGCTGTTCGCCGTGCTGGACGGCCACGCGCCGGCCACGGCCGCCCCCGGATCGACCTGGCCCCCGGCCGAGGAGGAGCCCAGTGGGCGGCCGGGAGCCCTGCCCAGGCTGGCCGGCCTCTACCGGGTACTGCTTCCACGCCTGGTGACCAGCTACGAGCGCCACCTGCGGGCGGCGGGCCCGGTCACCGACGGGCCGGTGGCGAGGGCCCTGCAGCTGGTGCTCAACGACGAGATCGCCGACTGGCACGCCGGCGAGCGCCTGGTGGAGCGGCTGATGACCCGGCCCCACGACGTCGCCGCCGTCCACGAGTTCCTTCAGCGCCTCGAGATCGCCGTGGTCGGGGCCGGCGCCCGTTCCGGCCTGGTCATTTTTCCCGACGCCGTGCCTGAGGACTGAACCCCCGGAATTGTCGCTCGCCACCGGCCCTGTCGCTCGGAGGGCTTGACGTGTCCGGTAAACTTCGAAAGCAGCAATCGTTGCGCCCGAAAACGCCGGACCCGAATCAGAGAACACCGATTTCGTCGGTGGTCCTGCGCGAGGGTCGGCCGTCCCCCACCTCGTGGGGAAAACGAAGGACCTGGTGAAGTTGGCAAAGGAGCGCCTCGAGCGAGACGACGAAGATCTGGTTCGGTTGTATCTGACCGACATCGGCCAGTATCCGTTGTTGACCAAGGACGACGAGGTTCGCTTGGCCCAGGCCATCGAAGCCGGTCGGGAAGCGGATGCGCAACTGGCGGCGGCACCGAAGGGCCTGACCCCGGCCAAGAAGCGGGAGCTGCGCCGGACCACCCTGCAGGGTGAGGGTGCCCAGCAGACCTTCGTGCAGTCCAACCTCCGGTTGGTGGTGTCCATCGCCAAGAAGTACCAGGCCTCGGGCCTGCCCCTGCTCGACCTCATCCAGGAGGGCAACCTCGGCCTGATGCATGCCGTCGAGAAGTTCGACTGGCGCAAGGGGTTCAAGTTCTCCACCTATGCCACCTGGTGGATCCGCCAGGCCATCACCAGGGGCATCGCCAACACGGGCCGGACCATCCGGCTGCCGGTCCACGCCGGCGACACCCTGGCCCGGGTGCAGAAGGCGCAGGCCCGCCTCGAGCTCAAGTACGGACGCCCGGCCACGCTGGCCGAGCTGGGCGCCGAGGTCGAGATGCCCGAGGACAAGTTGGTGGAGGCCCTCCGGTTCCGGGCCGAACCGCTCTCCTTGTCGGAGCCCCTGCGGGAGGACGGCGACGCCGAGCTCGGCGACGTGGTCGAGGACCGTTCCGCCGAATCTCCCTTCGAGGTGGCCGCTGTCTCGCTCCTCCCCGAGGAGATCGGGCGGCTGCTCTCGCCTCTCGACGAGCGTGAGCGCGAGATCCTCCGGCTCCGTTTCGGTCTCGACCGGGGCGAGCCCCGCACCCTCGAAGAGGTGGGCGAGCACTTCAACCTGACCCGCGAGCGCATCCGTCAGATCGAGGCCCGGGCCATGTCGAAGTTGCGCCATCCCTCGTCGGACACCGGGGCACGGGATCTCCTGACCGTCTGAGTCGGCGCGCGGAGCGAGCCGGGTCGGCCACCGTCCGGGAGCGGGACTCGATCGGACCGGTTACCATCTCTGCTCATGAAGAAGCTTCTGATCCTCGCCATCATCGTTGCCCTGGGTGTCGTCGCCGCCAAGCGGCTGCGTCCTTCCTGAGCAACCCGGGGCCGCCCGACAGAGTGGGCGCCTGACAGAGACGGTTACCGCTGGGGCCGTCGGGCCAGCCGCCAGGCGACCAGCGCGCCCGCAGTGGCGGCGGCGGTGACACCGGCCGCGGCGGCGGTCATCGACCAACTGGGAACGCTCACTCTGTCGCGCAACCGGACCGGTTTGGTGAACTGCATGACCTCCCAGTCGCGCTGGCGGGCCACCTTGGCCAGGACCCGGTCGGGATTGACGGCCACCGGGTGGCCGACCGCCTCGAGCATGGGCAGGTCGGTGTAGGAATCCGAGTACGCCGAGGACTCCTCGAGGTCGAGTCCCTCCCGGCGGGCCAGTTCCTGGATGGCTTCGGCCTTGAACGGGCCGTAGGCGTAGAACTCCATCTCCCCGGTGTAGCGGCCCTCTTCGTCGACCACCGGGCGGCTGGCGATGGCGCCGTCCACCCCCAGGTGTTCGGCCAGCGGGGCCACGATCACCTCCGGCGATGCCGAGACCAGGTACACCTTGTAGCCGGCGGCCCGGTGGGCTTCGATCAGATCGAGGGCCTCGGCGTAGATGATCGGCTCCACCGTCTCTTCGAGGGCCTCGCGCACGATCTCCTTGATCTGGTCGTGCTCCCACCCCTTGGTCAACATGAGCATCGATTCGCGGATCCGGGCCAGCTTCTGCTCGCTGGCCCCGAGGTGGAGGTAGATGATCTGGCCGACCAGCGCCCGGGCCACCAGGCGGCGGTTGATCAGACCGCCCCGGTAGAGCGGGCGGCCGAACGCGGGAATCGACGCCTTGGCGATCACCGTCTTGTCGAGATCGAAGAACGCGGCCCGCATCATGTCAACGGCCCACCAACAACTGCTGGACCACATCCTCGGCATCCGAGGTCACCAGGACGAGCACCTCGTCGCCGATGGCCAGTCGGGTGTCGCCCCGGGGCACGATGAGGCGGTCGTCCCGCACCACCGCCACCACCGTGGCCGCCCGGGGTACGCCGAGGTCGGCCAGCGACACGCCCGCGGCCGGCGAGTCGTCGGCCAGGGTGACCTCGACCAGATGGGCGTTCCCGCCTTCGAAACGGAGCAGTCGGACCAAGCTGCCGACCGACACCGCCTCCTCGACCAGCGCGGTGAGCAACTGGGGGGTGGACACCGACACGTCCACTCCCCAGCTCTCGTTGAACAGCCACTGGTTCTTCGGGTGGTTGACCCGGGCCACCACCCGGGGGACGGCGAACTCCTGTTTGGCCAGCAGGGAGATGACCAGGTTGTCCTCGTCGTCGCCGGTGGCGGCGACCACCACGTCGACCGTGGACAACCCGGCGGCGTCGAGCGAGGAGACCTCGCAGGCGTCGGCCACCACCCAGGTGATGTCGAGTTCGTCCCGGATGCGGGCCACCAGATCGGGGTCCTGCTCGATGACCAGTACGTCGTGGCCTCCGTCGTGGAGATCGGAGGCGATGGCGGTCCCCACACTGCCCGCTCCGGCGATGGCCACCTTCACGACGGCTCCCGTTCCCTCGCGCCGTCGGCGCCCATGCCGACGCCGGTGCCGTTGCCCGCCTTCGGCGGGACGGCGGCGTGGGTGCCCTCGAGCCGGGAGCGGAGCCGCTCCAGGGCGGTGTCGGACACCATCAGATGGAGGACGTCCCCGTCCTGGCCGACCAGATCGTCGAAGTCGAGGCGGGCGACGCCGGCCCTGGTCACCGCCACCACCGTGACCTCCCCGGGCTTGGACAGATCGACCAGACGCTTGCCTGCCCACCTTTCGGGCAGCTCGCGCTCGACCAGGGACAGGGTTCCGGTCGGGTCCGACCACTCGGGTTCGAGCTCGCCGGGCACCAGCCGCCGGTGGACCTGGTCGATGGTCCACGACACAGTGGCCACGGTGGGGATTCCCAGGCGCAGGTAGATCTGGGCCCGGCGGGGGTCGTAGATGCGGGCCACCACGTTGGGGATCTCGTAGGTCTCGCGGGCGATCCGAGCCGTCAGGATGTTCGAGTTGTCGCCGCTGGTGACCGCAGCCAGGGACGATGCCTCGTTGGCCCGGGCCCGGTCGAGGTCGTCGCGGTCGAAGCCCGAACCCACGATGGTGGTCCCGGGCCAGTCGGCGGGGAGCCTCCGGAAGGCCTTGGGGTTCCGGTCGATGATGGCCACCGAATGTCCCTGCTCGACCAACCCGACGCCCAGTCCGGAACCGACCCGGCCACAACCCACGATGATGACGTGCACCCGAACCATGCAACACGCAACGCCGGGTGATCACAACTCACCCCCCGGATCCGGCGCCCCCGCCGGGCCCCAGCGTGAGTTCGGACCACCGTGCCGCCGGTGGCCGGTGCCTGGCCCGCCCCTACGCCCATGATTTACTGAGGGGGTGGACCCATCGGTGACCGGAGATGTGGATCCGGTCTCTCCGACCGTGGACGGGCCGGGCGAACGGCCCCTACCCGAGTTGGCCAAGACCGTCGTCCCCGGGAGCCGGCGAGCCCCTGTCGCCACACCGTCGGGCGGCGTGGACCTCCCCGAGACGCTGCGCTACCGCCTGAAGAACGTCCTCCTCGGGCCCCCCATCGCTTCGGACCGCCAGTCGTCGGAGCGCCTGGGCAAGCCCACCGCCTTGGCCGTCCTCTCCTCGGACGTCATCTCCTCGTCGGCCTACGCCACCGAGCAGATGCTCATCCCCCTGGTCATCGCCATCGGGGCGGCGGCGTACTCGTTGGTCATCCCGGTGACCATTGCGGTGATCTTCGTGCTGCTGTTCGTCACCCTCTCGTACCTCGAGGTGGTCAAGGTCTACACGAAGGCCGGGGGCGCCTATGTCGTGAGCCGCGAGAATTTCGGCGGGACGATCGCCCAGATCGCGGCGATGTCCCTGCTCATCGACTACACGCTGACCGTGGCGGTGTCGGTGGCGGCCGGGGTGTCGGCCATCACCTCGGTCTTCCCCGGGCTGAGGCCCCACACCACCCAGATCGCCATCGCCCTGGTGATCCTGCTGGCCTACGGGAATCTGCGCGGCATCCGTGAAGCGGGCCGGGTGTTCGCCGTCCCCACCTACTTCTTCATCGTCAACATGGTGGCGCTGATGGCCGTGGGGCTCTACCGGGCGGTCGACGGCAGCCTCCACGCCCACGCCATCGTCGGCCAGGGCACCGTCGGGAACCCGACGGTCCACATCGGGAGCCCAGCGAGCGGCCTGCTCTACGGGGCCACCATCTTCGTGGTCCTGCGGGCGTTTGCCTCCGGAGGTTCGGCCCTCACCGGTACCGAGGCCATCTCCAACGGCGTGAGCATCTTCCGGCGACCCGAGTCCCGCAACGCCCGGATCACCATGGTCCTGATGGCGACGATCCTGGGCTCGCTGGTGCTCGGAGTGTCCCTCCTGGCCTCGGTGACCCACCCGGTGCCCTTCCAGTCGGGTACGCCCACGGTCATCTCGCAGATCGCCAAGTTCGTCTACGGCACCAGCGGACTGGGCAACCTGTTCTACGGGATGCTCCAGGTGGGCACCACGCTGATCCTGATCCTGGCCGCCAACACCAGCTTCACCGGGTTCCCCTTCCTGGCCAGCTTCGCCGCCGAGGACTCGTATCTGCCCCGCCAGCTGACAAAACGGGGCCACCGACTGGTGTTCTCCACCGGAATCATCGTCCTCACCGTTGTCTCCATCATCTTGCTGTGGCTCACCCAGGCCAAGGTGGACAAGCTCATCCCGCTCTACGCCATCGGCGTGTTCACCGGCTTCACCATGGCCGGGGCCGGCATGGCCAAATACCACCTCAGCCACCGCGAGGACCACTGGAGGCGCCGGCTGGCCATCAACGGGACCGCCTCGGTGCTCTCCTTCGTGGTCCTGATCATCATCGCCGTCTCCAAGTTCACCGAGGGGGCCTGGGTCATCCTGATCATCCTTCCCCTCGGTGTCCTCTCCCTCCTCGCCCTCCACCGCCAGTACGCCGACGAGGAGCAACAACTCGAAGTGGGGGCGGCCGAGGCCGCCGAGGCCCCGGTGCTCAACCGGCACACGGTGATCGTGCTGGTCGACCGGTTGGACATGGCCACCGCCCGGGCGCTGCAGTACGCCAGGACCCTGCATCCGGACGAGCTCCGCGCCGTGCACTTCACCCTGGACAACCAGGTGTCGGCGGATCTCGAGTCGGAGTGGGGTCGCCTGGGCCTGGCCAGGCTCCCTCTCGACGTCGAAGAGTGCGACGACAGGAGACTGACCCGGGCCGCCCTGGAGATGGCGGCCGAGACGGTGGCCGACGGTCAGACCGAGTTGACCATCCTGTTGCCCCGCCGCGGTTTCGCCGCCGGATGGCATCGGCTGCTCCACGACGGGACGGCCGACGAGATTGCCGCCGCCGTGGGCCAGCTCGCCCATGTCAACGCCACCGTCGTGCCCTATCAGCTCACCGGGGGTTGGTTCTCCCGTCGGCGGGAGTGGCGGCGGGACCAGACCGGGTCGGCCTCTCTCAAGACACCAGCGCGCCCGACGAGGGCGGCCCGAGCCGCGGACCGGGCCTCGGACCGTGAGGCCGCGGCCCGAGCGGCCTTCGACCGGACCGCGTTCGGCGAGCGTGGGCGGGGCACGACGCCGATCGGCGAGGCCCAGTGGCGGACCCGGGTGCGGGTGGCCGGTCGGATCAAGTCGGTCCGGGTCCAGCCCAGGGCCGGTACCTCCAACCTCGAGTGCATCCTGGCCGACGACTCCGGCAAATTGCTCCTCGTGTTCCAGGGCCGCCGCCGCATCCCCGGCATCCAGCCCGGAGCCCGGCTGGTGGTCGAGGGGATGGTGGGCGACTGGGCCCGCCGCCAGGCCATCCTCAACCCCGACTACGAGCTCATCGCCGGTCCCGAGGCGGGTGAGGAGCCGACCTGACCGGTGCCCCGGAAGGGGCTCAGGATCGGCCCGGGCACGGCTTCCGGCCTGGCTTCCTTGCCCAATGACCCAATTTGTCAGTATCTTCTGGCCCCATTGCCGGGTTTGGCGTGCCGTGACGGCGCGCCCCGGCGGACGGCCACACGGCCGAGGCCTCGCAGGGGGACGGTGTCCTTGACGTCTGCGGTGGGTCGCGGTCGCAGAAGCCGACTGTCAACGATTTCTGACCAAGACGATCCTGTCCAAGCAGCACACCGAAGGGAGCCTCACCGATGACCCACCTCCTGGCTGAAGGGGGTTACCAGATCTTCTCGCTCCACAACAGCGAGAAGACCTGGCTGTACTTCGCACTCGTCTGTGCGGTGGCTTCCATCGTCGTGGCTCTCCTCCTCGTGCGCGGAGTGCTCGCCGCCGACCAGGGGACGGCCACGATGAAGGACATCGCCAAGGCCATTCAGGAGGGCGCCGAGGCCTTCCTGGCCCGGCAGTTCAAGACCATCGGGATCATCATCATCCCGCTGGCCGTGCTCATCTTCTTCACCGCCACCAAGGTGACCCACGTCGCCTACTCGTGTGTGGGGGTGGCGACCAGCACGTCGTTCCACGCCGGCTGCGTCGCCCACACCGTCACTGACCTCACCTTCGCCCAGGCCGGCATCTACCGGGTTATCTGCTTCCTGGCCGGCGCCCTGTGCTCAGGACTGACCGGGTTCATCGGGATGAGCTTGGCCGTGCGGGGCAACGTCCGCACCGCGGCCGCCGCCCGTGAGGGCAAGATGGCTCCCGCCCTCAAGGTGGCCTACCGCACCGGGGCCATCACCGGCCTGCTGTGCGTCGGGCTCGGCCTGCTCGGGGCCACGGTGATCGTGCTGGTGTTCCAGAACACCGCCACCTCGGTACTCATCGGCTTCGGCTTCGGGGCCTCTCTCCTGGCCCTGTTCATGCGGGTGGGCGGCGGCATCTTCACCAAGGCCGCCGACGTGGGCGCCGACCTGGTGGGCAAGGTCGAAGCCGGCATCCCCGAGGACGACCCCCGCAATGCGGCCACCATCGCCGACAACGTCGGCGACAACGTGGGCGACTGCGCCGGGATGGCCGCCGACCTGTTCGAGTCCTACGTGATCACCATCATCGCCGCCATCATCCTCGGGGTGACCGCCTTCAGCTCCATCGGCCGGAGCGGGGACGCGGCCAAGACGGTGATCTTCCCCATCGCCATCCCGGCCATCGGCATCCTGGCCACCATCATCGGCGTCTTCGTGGTCCGGGCCGGCAAGAACGACAAGAACGCCATGGCCCCCATCAACCGGGGGGTATGGACGGCGGCCATCCTGACCATCGGCGGCTCGGCCATCGTGGCCGGCGCCTACCTCCACTACTGGAAGGCGTTCTACGCCGTACTGACCGGCGTGATCCTCATGCTGGTGGCCAGCCAGATCACCGAGCACTTCACCTCCACCGAACGTGGCCCGGTGAAGGAGGTGGCCGAGACGGCCCGCACCGGACCCGCCACCCTGACCCTGGCCGGTCTGGCCCTCGGCCTCGAGTCGTCGGTGTGGGCCATCATCGCCATCGTGCTGGCGATCGCCGTCTCCATCGGCCTGGGGGGCGGGAACATCGAACTGACCCTCTACCTGGTGGCCCTCACCGGCATCGGGCTCCTGTCCACGGCCGGGATGATCGTCTCGGAGGACAGCTTCGGCCCGGTGTCCGACAACGCCGCCGGCGTGGCCGAGATGTCCGGGGAGTTCACCGGCGAGGCCGAGCGGGTCATGGTCAGCCTCGACGCGGTGGGCAACACCACCAAGGCGGTGACCAAGGGGGTGGCCATCGGCTCCGCCGTCATCGCCTCGGTGGCCCTGTTCGCCTCCTTCATCGAGACCATCGGCGAGCAGCTCAAGCTGCCCCAGCTCGGCAATGCCCTCTTCAACCTGCCCGAGACCTCGATCAACGTGTCCCACCCGACGACGTTCATCGGCATCCTGATCGGTGGCTCGATCGCCTTCATCTTCTCGGCCCTGGCCATCCGGGCGGTGGGTCGGTCGGCCGGCACCGTGGTCCAAGAGGTGCGCCGCCAGTTCCGCGAGCACCCGGGCATCATGGACTACACCGAGAAGCCGGAATACGGGAAGGTCATCGCCATCTGCACGACAGCGTCCCAGCGGGAGCTGGCCACCCCGGCCCTGCTGGCCATCCTCTCCCCGGTCATCGTCGGCTTCGGCATCAACTACTTCGCCCTGGGCGCGTTCCTGGTCGGGGCCATCCTCACCGGACAGCTCATGGCCAACTTCCTGTCCAACTCGGGTGGGGCCTGGGACAACGCCAAGAAGTACATCGAAGACGGCCACGAGGGGGGCAAGGGGTCCGAGGCCCACAAGGCGGCGGTCATCGGGGACACCATCGGCGACCCGTTCAAGGACACCGCCGGCCCGGCCCTCAACCCGCTGATCAAGGTGATGAACCTGGTCTCGCTGCTCATCCTCCCGGCCATCATCTCGCTGCGCCACCACACCGGTGCCCGCCTGGGCATCGCCGGGGCGTCGTTGGTAGTCCTCCTGATCGCCATCGCCTTCTCCAAGCGCAAGACCCAGTCGATGGACAGTGACCTTCCGGCCGCCGAAACGGCGGCCCTCGACGAGGCCGCTACGGTGGCCATGGAGTCTTCACACGACTGAAGCGCCCTCCACCGAGCTCCTGAGCACCCGGTGGCGGCTCCGCGGGGTTGACAACTCCTCTCCCCACCGTTCACCCTGAGGCCAAAGCCATGGCACCCACCGACCTGACAGAGACGCTCGACGAGGAATCCGGAACCGGCAACGGTGCCGGCGGCGGCACCCGTGCCCGCTCGGGCGCGAAACCCCTGGTCATCGTCGAATCGCCGGCCAAGGCCAAGACGATCGCCGGCCTTCTCGGCTCGGACTACGTGGTGGAGTCCTCCATCGGCCACATCCGGGACCTGCCCCGCCGGGCCGACGAGGTCCCGGCCGCCTACAAGGGCGAGGCGTGGTCCCGCCTGGGCGTGGACGTGGACAACGGGTTCAAGCCGCTCTACGTGGTCTCGGCGGAGAAGAAGTCGCAGGTGGCCAAGTTGAAGCAGTTGGTCAAGCAGGCCAGCGAGGTCTATCTGGCCTCGGACGAGGACCGCGAGGGCGAGTCGATCGCCTGGCATCTCCTCGAGGTGCTCGCACCCCGGGTACCGGTCAAGCGGATGGTCTTCCACGAGATCACCCGCCCGGCCATCGAGCGGGCGGTCAACGAGTGGCGGGATCTCGACCGACGACTGGTCGACGCCCAGGAGGCCCGCCGGATCCTCGACCGGCTCTACGGCTACGAAGTGTCGCCGGTCCTGTGGAAGAAGATCATGCCGCGGCTGTCCGCCGGCCGGGTCCAGAGCGTGGCCACCCGGATGGTGGTCGAGCGGGAGCGGGCCCGCATGGGGTTCCGCTCCGCCGGGTGGTGGGGCATCGACGCCAACTTCACCGTGCCCGAGGCGACCCCGACGGCGGAGGGGACGCCCCGCTCGTTCACCGCCTCACTGGTGGGAGTGGACGGCGTGGCCCTGGCCTCGGGCCGCGACTTCGACGACAGCGGGAACCTGACCTCGCCCGGTTCGGTGGTGGTGCTGGCCGAGGCCGAGGCCCGGTCGTTGGCCGCCGGACTGGCCGACGTGCCCTTCGCGGTGAAGTCGATGACCCACAAGCCGTTCCGCCGGTCCCCGTCGGCCCCGTTCATGACCTCGACCCTGCAGCAGGAGGCCGGGCGCAAGCTCCGGTTCAGCTCCAAGCGGGCCATGCAGATCGCCCAACGGCTCTACGAGGACGGGTGGATCACCTACATGCGGACCGACTCGACCACGCTGTCGAGCGAAGCCCTGTCGGCGGCCCGGGCCCAGGCCTCCGCCCTGTACGGCGCGGAGTACGTCCCGGCCCAGCCGAGGCGTTACGAGCGCAAGGTGAAGAACGCCCAGGAGGCCCACGAGGCCATCCGGCCGGCCGGCGAGTCCTTCCGAACTCCCGACGAGGCGGCCCGCTCCTTGTCGGGGGACGAGTTCCGCCTCTACGACCTGATCTGGAAGCGCACGGTGGCTTCGCAGATGGCCGACGCCACCGGCACCAGCGCCCAGGTCCGCCTGGTCGGGACCTCGGTGGCCCAGGGCGACCGACCGGCCCGGGAGGCCGAGTTCTCGGCGTCGGGCAAGGTCATCCAGTTCCCCGGGTATCTCCGGGCCTACGTCGAGGGCGAGGACGATCCCGAGGCCGAGTTGGCCGATCGCGAAGTCCATCTTCCTCCGATGGCCGAGGGCGACCAGGTGACGGTAGACGACCTCGAGCCGGGGTCGCACGCCACCCAACCACCGGCCCGGTACACCGAGGCGTCGCTGGTCAAGGCCATGGAGGAACTGGGCGTGGGCCGCCCGTCCACCTACGCCAGCGTGATCGCCACCATCCTCGACCGGGGCTACGTGTGGAAGAAGGGCACCGCCCTCGTCCCGTCGTTCACCGCCTTCGCCGTGGTCGGGCTGCTGGAGCGCTACTTCGCCGACCTGGTCGACTACGGGTTCACCGCCTCGATGGAGGACGACCTCGACGCCATCGCCTCGGGGGACGAGGAGTCCCTGCCCTGGTTGACCCGCTTCTACTTCGGGAGCGACGGTGTCAACGGCGACGGGGCCCCGACGCCGGGCAACGGGAAGGCGGTCGAGCCGGCCGACGCCGGCCACCCGCGGGGCCTCGGCCTCAAGCGGGAGGTCAGCACCTACCTCGGGGAGATCGACGCTCGCGAGATCAATTCGATCCCCATCGGTGTCGGGTCCGACGGCCAGGACATCGTGGCCCGGGTGGGCCGGTACGGGCCGTACCTGCAGCGCGGCGAGGACCGGGTGTCGGTCCCCGAGGACCTGGCCCCCGACGAGCTCACCGTCGAACGGGCCGAGGCCCTGCTCGAGGCGCCGTCGTCCGACCGGGTCCTCGGCGAGGATCCCGAGACCGGGCTGCCGGTCCAGGTCCGGGCCGGGCGGTTCGGTCCCTACGTGCAGCTCGGCGAGTTGGTGGAGGGTGGCCCGAAGCCCCGCACCTCGTCGTTGTTCGGGTACATGTCGCCTGCGGCGATCACCTTCGAGCAGGCCCTCGACCTGTTGCGCATCCCCCGGGTGGTGGGGACCGATCCGCAGACCGGTGAGGAGATCGTCGCCCACAACGGCAAGTTCGGTCCCTATCTGAAACGGGGCACCGACACCCGCAGCCTGGTCAACGAGGACCAGATCCTGTCGGTGACCGTGGACGAGGCCCTGGCCCTGTTCGCGCAGCCCAAGGCCCGTGGCGGTCGCAATGCCAAGGGTCCGCTCCGCGACATGGGGGCCGATCCCGACACCGGCCTGGCCATGGTGGTCAAGGACGGTCGGTTCGGTCCCTATGTGACCGACGGCACCACCAACGCCTCCCTGCGGAGGGGCGACGACGTCGAGTCCCTCACCGTGGAGCGCGCCGCCGAGCTGCTGGCCGAGCGACGGGCGGCCGGGCCGCCGACCAAGAAGAAGGCGGCCAAGAAGAAGGCAACGGCCAAGAAGACGGCGGCCAAGAAAGCGACCGCCAAGAAGACCACCGCCAAGAAGGCGCCTGCCAAGAAGGCCGCCACGGCCAAGGCGGCCGCCGCCAAGAAGGCCCCGGCAGCCGAGGCTGTGGCCGGTTCCGGCGACGAGGACCAGTAGTCGAGGGTGGGCGATGGCCGACGGGGTCGCCTGATCGCGCTCGAGGGAATCGACGGTTGCGGCAAGTCCACCCAGGCCCGGCTGCTGGCCGAACGGCTGGGCGCCATCCTGACCTTCGAACCGGGCGCCACCAGGTTGGGATCCGCCCTCCGCCAGCTTCTTCTCGGAGGAGATCAGCCCCCGGTCAGCGAGCGGTCCGAGGCGCTGCTGATGGCGGCCGACCGGGCCCAGCACCTCGCCGAGGTGGTGATGCCGGCACTCGATGCCGGAACCTGGGTGGTGACCGATCGGTTCTCCGCCTCCACCATGGCCTACCAGGGGTGGGGGCGGGGCCTCGAACGCGACCAGCTGGCCCAGTTGATCCGGTGGGCCACCGGAGGAGTCGAACCGGACCTGAACGTGCTCATCGATGTCCCGGTTGCGTTGGCGTCACACCGGCGGAGCGGCAGCTTCGGCGACCGGCTCGAGGTCGAGGGCGACGGCTTCCAGCAACGGGTGGCCGACGGGTACCGGTGTCTGGTCGCAGAGGCGGCGACGCCCTGGTTGGTGGTCGACGGCACCGGGTCGGAGGCCGAGGTGGCGGCCGCGGTGTGGTCGGGGGTCGGCGACATCGTCGGCCCCGGGCCGGGTGGCGGTGACCGGGATGGGTGAGCCGGAGATCACCGAGGCCGTTGATCCCTCGTCGGTGCCCGTGCCGGCCCTGTTCGACGGAGTGGTGGGTCAACCAAGGGCAGTGGCCCAGTTGACCGCCGCGGCGCGGCATCCGGTCCACGCCTACCTGCTGCACGGTCCACCGGGGTCCGGCAAGCTGGCCGCGGCGCGAGGTATGGCGGCCGCCCTCCTCTGCCCGCGGGGCGGGTGCGGGGAGTGCAACACCTGTCGGCGGGTCCTGGCCGGAACCCACCCCGACCTGGTGGTGGTGGAGCGGACCGGCGCCGCACTCGATGTCGACGAGGCGCGGGGAATCGTGACCCGGGCCCAACGGCGACCCCTCGAATCGTCCCGTCAGGTGCTCGTGGTCACCGATGTGCATCTGGCCGTCAAGGCCGCGCCCGCTCTCCTCAAGACGGTGGAAGAGCCGCCTCCCTCGACCGTGTTCATCCTGGTGGCCGACGACCTCCCGCCGACCCTGGCCACCATCGTGAGCCGGTGCCTGCTGGTCCCGTTCGACCCGGTTCCCGATGCCGCGGTGGTCGACTTGTTGGCGGCCCGCGGGGTCGAACGTGGCCACGCCGAGTCGGTGGCCCGGGCTTCCGGGGGACGCCTCGACCGGGCCCTCCTGCTGATCAGCGACGCCGGCTTCGCAGCCCGTCAGGATCAATGGCGGGCGGTGCCCTCGCGTTTGGACGGAACCGGTGCGGTGGCGGCCGAGATGTCGAACGAACTGCTGGCCTCGGTGGACGAGGGCTTGGCCCCGTTACGTGAACTGCACTCCCAAGAGCTCGCCACCCTGGCCGAGCAGGCAGAGCTGATGGGGGCCAAGGGCGTCCAGGGGCGAAGGCAGATCGAGGACCGGCACAAACGGGAGGAGCGGCGATGGCGGACCGAGGATCTGCGCTTGGGCTTGGCCATCCTGGCCGGGATGTTCCGTGACCGCCTGGTGGCGGTGACCGAGTCCGGCCCTACGGCCGGCACGCCGGGCGGGGCCAGCGAGAGTCATCGGGCGGTGCGGCAAATCGAGGCGATCGACCGGGCGTCGGAGGCGCTCGGGCGCAACGTCAACGAGTCCCTGCTGATGGACTCGCTGATGGTCGAGCTGTCGGGGATGACCGAATGAGCGAGACGGACCGGCCGGGCCGGCTCAGGGGTGCTCGACACCGACCGCCGGGATGGTTGTCATCCAGGGCGACGCCGCCGTTCGGATAGCCTGGCCCACCGCGCCTGGGTAGCTCAGTCGGTAGAGCAACGCACTCGTAATGCGTAGGTCAGGAGTTCGATTCTCCTCCCAGGCTCCAGTGCAGTGGAACTAAATTTTGCTTAGAAAGGTCGTTGCCGCTGTGCGACGACCCTGTTAGTGAGCGCCCCGGGATCGCAACAAGGTCTCGAGATCCGAGACCCGGAACGAGTGGTCTTCGAGCTCCGAGAGAACACCTCGGCCGAGGAGGTCGCCCAGCGCTTGCTCATACCAGTACGTGCTCGCAACCTCTTCGCCGGCATCTGGTTGCTCTGGAGGATCAGGCAATGCGACCGACTCAGCCACAAGATCCCAGGAAGAGGCGAGATCGTCCGGCGACAGGATCAGTGCTACCCCCGGACGATTGACCTTCCGCTCTGCGAGCAGTTCGAGCACGGAGGCAAGAAGTGCTCCGGAGAAGTCGTCCGAGCGCTCCAAATTGGTCATGGTGGGCCGTCCCTACCCTCGGTCTTCTCGTCCTCGGCGAGCCCGGCCGACAAGGATCGCTCCAGCCCGCATCGGGCAAGGCCGCAAGTGGTGCCAGAGGACAGATATACGTGCTCGCTCACAGGGAGAACCTACGTGGATCGCCAACCATCAGCAAGATGCCGCCCGACGAAAATGCCGGGGCGGGAGTGGTCTCGCCATCCAGTCCCCGGGCTGCGCCCGGACAGGGCCACTGGAACGCACGTCCCGGTCGATCGGTGTCGACCGAATCGAACATACGTTCGTAACTGGGCTACAGTGAGTCTGTGACGACCACGATCGCGTCCGAGGCCCCGCAGTGGGCAAAGGGACTGAACGAGGAGCAGCGAAGGGCCGTCGACCACGAGGGTGGCCCCCTGCTGATCGTGGCTGGTGCCGGTACCGGCAAGACCCGGACACTGGTGAGCCGGCTGGCGCGGCTCCTCGACGACGGGGTGGCGCCCGAGAGGATCCTGCTGGTCACGTTCAGTCGCCGTGCGGCGGCGGAACTGATTCGGCGGGCGGGACAGATCGCAGATCCGGCTTCAGCAAGGCGGGTGGAGGCGGGGACATTTCATTCGGTTGCCCATCGTGTCCTGCGCCGGTATCGGGCAGCGCTCGGCTTGGCCGAGGGTTTCAGCGTGCTCGATCCGGGCGACGTCCGCGACCTGATCGGCCTGGTTCGCTCACCGATCGCCGCCAGTGCGCGCCATCGGTTTCCCCGTACGGAGACGGTGACGGCGATCTACTCCCGCGTCGTGAGTAGTCAGGTGACGCTCGAGGACACCGTGCTCCGCACCTTCCCTTGGTGCGCAGACGACATCGAAGGTTTGCGTGCGATCTTTTCGGCCTATACCGAACGCAAGCGAGCGCAACACCTCCTGGACTTCGAAGACCTGCTGTTGCATTGGCGTGCCGCGGTGCTCGATCGCGATGTCGGCCCGGTGCTGGCCGCGGGCTTCGATCATGTGCTGGTTGACGAGTATCAAGATACGAGTGTCGTTCAGGCGGACATCCTGCGGGCCCTCCGGACCACGGATGCCCGCCTCACCGTGGTGGGCGACGACGCGCAGGCCATCTACTCGTTTCGGGCCGCCACGGTTCGCAATATCTTGGACTTTCCCACCCACTTTCCCGGCGCCACGACGATCACGCTGGAACAGAATTACCGTTCAACCGGTCCCATACTCGACCTCGCCAACGCGGTGATCGCCGGTTCCGGGGAAGGATATCGAAAGCAATTGTGGAGCGAGGACGGTGGCGGAGTACGTCCCGTCCTGGCCACCTGCCCCGACCAGCAGAGCCAGGCCGAGGCCGTGTGCCACACCATCCTGGAACACCATGAGTCGGGAACCGCGCTGAAGGACCAGGTTGTCCTGTTCCGCACCTCTCATCACAGTGATCTACTCGAGGTTGAGCTCGGACGGCGCAATATCCCGTTTGTGAAGTTCGGCGGGCTCCGGTTCCTCGAGGCCGCCCATGTTCGCGACCTGCTCGCCGCCCTCCGCGTCGTTGGGAACCCATGGGACGAACTGGCATGGATGCGCGTTCTGCAGATGGCCGACGGAGTCGGACCGGGATCAGCGAACCGGATCGTGGAATCCCTCGGTGTACGAACTCCGGACCGGGGTGGTCCGAACCCTCTGGCTGCATTCTGTTCGAATCCGACGGCAGAGCGGAGCGTGCGCCGGTCGGTGGAGGATCTGCGTCGGATTGCCGCTGGACTCGGGGCATGCCGTGGATCCGGACTTCCTCCGGGAGCTCAAGTGGAGGCGCTGCGCCACGCTCTCGAGCCGATGATTCGACGCCGCTATGACCATCCGGAGCCGCGACTCGCCGATCTCGACGCCCTGGCCGGTCTGGCATCCGCCTATGCCGACAGCGAAGGCTTCATTGCCGATCTCACCCTCGATCCCCCGGCCTCGACCGGGGACTTGGCCGGCAAGCCGACCCTGGACGACGACTGGCTCACGCTTTCCACCGTGCACTCGGCCAAGGGAGGGGAGTGGGCCGTGGTCCACCTGATCCATGCGGCCGACGGGGCCTTTCCGTCCGATATGGCTACCGGTGACCAGGAGAGCGTGGATGAAGAGCGTCGGCTCTTCTACGTGGCACTGACCCGTGCTCGAAAGCATCTGCATATGTATGCGCCGTTGCGCTATCACCACGGAGATCCGGCCGGCTGGACGGACAAGCACAGCTATGCCCAACGGACGCGCTTCCTCCCTCCGAGCGTGGATGAGCTCTTGGACCACAGAGCCATCCGCACTGCGATCGATCTCTCCGTCCCGGCCGCCACCGTTCCGGTCTCCAGTGCGGTCGACACTGATCTCCGCGGGCTCTGGTGACCACAACAGCAACCAAACCCTTCGTTCTGCCCACCACCCCGGGCGTCGGGTTCCAGCTCAGAGCCACGTTTGACTCCCTGCGACCGTGAACAGGCCCATGCCCGGGCCGCCGATGCCACCATCTCGCGTCACGACAGCACCCAGATCCCGGTATAAGTAATGCTGTAATTGTGTAATAAGGAGTCCCCATGACAGATACCCTCACTCGGCCGTCCGAAGACGTGGCGGCTCTTGACGCGTACTCCCAGGTCGTGGTGTCGGTTGCCGAACAATTGACCCCCCGGGTGGCTGCCTTGCAGGTCTCCCAACGCCGCCGCGACGGGAGGATCGCCACCGGTGCTGGCTCGGCGGTCGTGTTCACCAACGACGGCTTCCTGCTCACCAACGCCCACGTCGTCGGAAAGGCAGAGGGCGGTCAGGTGGCATTCGCCGACGGCACCACCGTCCCGTTCCGCGTGATCGGCACCGATCCCCTGTCTGACCTGGCCGTGATCCGCGCCGATGGTCCAACCCCGGCGCCCGCCGTGCTGGGCGAGGCCTCGCAGCTCAGAGTGGGGCAACTGGTTGTCGCCGTCGGCAATCCCCTCGGATTGGCGGGCACGATCACCGCTGGCGTCGTGAGTGCCTTGGGGCGCTCGCTGCCGACCCAATCCGGGAGTGCGACCCGGATCGTCGATGATGTCATTCAGACCGACGCCGCATTGAACCCGGGAAACTCGGGTGGGGCCCTTGTCGTCGCTTCGGGTCAGGTCGTGGGTATCAACACCGCGGTTGCCGGCATGGGGGTCGGCCTGGCCATTCCCATCAATGAGATCACCCGGCAGATCGTCGCCACCCTGGTGGCCGCGGGTTACGTCCGCAGGGCCTATCTGGGATTGGCGGGGACACCGGCTCCGCTCCCGCCGACCTTGGCCCTCCGGCTCGATCAGAAGACCGGGATGCGCATCGAGCAGGTCGTAGAGGGAGGACCGGCGGCAAAGGCCGGATTGGAGCGGAACGACCTCTTGGTCAGCGCCAACGGTGAGCCTGTCACCGGGGCCAAGTCGTTGCAGCGACTGATGCTTGGCGATGCCATCGGTCAGCCCTTGACGTTGACGCTGCTTCGATCCGAAGTCCTGGTCGACGTGATCGCCACGCCCGAAGAACTTCGTAGTGACGACTGATTCCGCCGCGGGCGTGGGCATCGGGCTGGCCGCGGCTGGCTGATGCCCGCCCGGTGGAGCGGGCCGGTACGCTCCAGCGGATGGCACCGTCGGGAACTGCGCAGCGGGCCTCCTCGTTCGGATCCGTGGCCGAAGCCTACGATCGCTATCGGCCCGGACCTCCGGTTGGGGCCGTGGAATGGATCCTGCGCTCGCCCTGCGAGCTCGCAGCTGACCTCGGTGCCGGGACCGGCGCGCTCACACGGGTGCTCGTCAAGCGCGCTCGGAGGGTGGTGGCCCTCGAGCCGGACGCCCGGATGCTCGAGGTACTCACCCGGCGGTCACCCGAGGTGTCGGCGCTCCGGTGCCGGGCCGAGCAGCTCCCGATCCGATCCGACACACTCGACGCCCTCATGGTTTCGTCCGCCTGGCACTGGATGGATCCTGATCGAACCATTGCCGACGTCGGCCGGGTCCTTCGCCCCGGCGGCGTCCTCGGCGTCATCTGGAATGGAGCCGACCGGTCGGTCGACTGGGTGGCAGACCTGCTGGGTACCCGCGATCCGTCCCCTGGCGATCGGAAGGATCGCCAGAGCCGTCACCAGTTCGATCTCCCTCCCCACTCACCCTTTGTCGATCTCGAGAGTTGCACGATCACCTGGTCGAAGCCCATGACGCCGGAGGATCTGGTCGGACTGGCCGGCACCTACAGCTCCCTGATCACCATGAGTCGTGACCAGCGGGAACGGGAGCTCGCCCGCATTCGAACGGTCACCGACGCCGTGGCCGGCGGGGATGTCGTGGAGATGCCCATGGGCTGTCGTTGTTGGCGGACGGTGCGCCGCTAGCCGCGAGTTGTTGGCGGCCGGTCAGGCTTCGTGCCGGTCCTGGAACGTCCGGCGATAGGCCTGCGGACTGGTGTGCATCGCCCGGCTGAAGTGTTTCCGGAGATTACCGGCCGTGCAGAAGCCGCTGCTCTGCGCCACCGCCTCGATCGGTAGGTCACTCATTTCGAGGAGCCGTTGGGCGAGCCGGACCCGTTGTCCCTGCAGCCACTGGTGCGGGGTCGTTCCGTTGACGGCCAGGAACCGCCGGGCGAACGTTCGCGGGCTCATCGCCGATCGGGTGGCCAGGTCGTCGACACTCAGTGGTTCGCTCAGATGTTCCTGCGCCCACGCCAGGGTGTCGGCGAAGAGGTTGGACGGCTCGAGCACCGGCATCGGCGCATCGATGTACTGGGCCTGGCCTCCGTCGCGCTGGGGCGGGACGACCATCTCACGGGCCAGCCGGGTGGCGATCTCGGCGCCGAAGTCCTGACGCACGACGTGGAGGCAGAGATCGATACTGGCCGCGCTCCCGGCTGCCGTCAGGATGTCACCCTCGTCGACGTAGAGGACCCCCGGGTCGACGGTGATCCCCGGATAGTGTCTGGCCAGATCGTCACACTCCGACCAGTGGGTGGTCGCCCGCCGGCCGTCGAGCAGACCTGCCTCGGCGAGCACGAAGGCGCCGGTACAGAGCGAGATGATGCGGCAGCCTCGGGCGTGTGCCCGCCTGAGCTCGGCGAACACCTCGCCCGGAACCCCCTCCACGCAATCGGTCGGGGGCACCACGATCGTGTCGACACGGCGCAGCCTCTCCAGGCCGAAGGTCGGCTGCATCTGGAAGCCGACGTCCACGGTGACTGGAGCGCGTGCCGCTCCGCACAGCGCCAACTGGTACCACGGGACGCCGCCGGTCTCGACCGGGTTGCCGCCGAAGACGTCACAGGCCACGCCGAGTTCGAACGTGGCCAGACCGTCGTAGACCACGAGCCCGACACGGTGGGGTTTGCGGCCGGCGACGCGGTGGCGCCCGGTTTCGCTTCCGGATCGTCGGGAGCGCCTCCATGGATTGGCAGGATTATCGCGCACTATGTCGATCATGCCACTTTCCCTCCTCGCCTGCTGAGCGCATGATGCGGTTATGTCATTTCATCGGACCCACGCCATCGCCGGCCACGACTGCAGTACTCAAGATCGAACCGCGGCCAGTCGGCAGCAACGTCGGATGGTCAACGACCACGACCGCGACCGGTGGGGAGGGAACCGGACCGGACCCACCCTGGTGCTGTTCAGCGATCCCGGCGATCCGGCGACGCTGCATTCGCAAACCAATGGGACAGGGCGCCGCCTGCTGGCTCGACTGGCCGCCTCCCGCCTCGACCGGCAACTGGCCTCGGGGGTCCCCCCTGAGTCGAGCGGGCTGCTGGCCGCCCGGGCCGGGCATCTCGTGTCACCGCTCGTGCGGGGGGCACTGGCCCGGAGCTGGGAGTCAATCCTGGTGCAGGTTCACCGGCCACCGGTGATGCGGGACCCCGGCGTCCGCCTGTGTCGTCAACGCATCATCGCCGCCGAGGACGAGGTGCGAGCGATGGTCCTGGCCCTCACGACCCCCCTCCCCGTCCCCGCCCGTGGAGTTGCCCTGGTGAACCACCTGTTGGGCGACGGAGCGGGACCCCTGTACAACCCCGACTCGGCGACGGACGTGCGTGCCGTCCTGCGACTGGCGACCGAACTGCTCGACCCGGCTGTGCCCCTGAGCCGGTCTGCATGAGCCGCCCAACCAGGCGTCCGGGCATGGGCACCCGACCGGAGACGAACCCACCGAGTCGGCTGGTAATTCGGTCCCCGGGCTACCGGTCGGCGGTGTCCCGCCGATCGGCGGGGAGCCGATGGATCGGCGAATACTCGTCGCCAGTCTCGAGCGGATTGGAACCGGAGTCCACCGGCGCCTCTTCGGCCAGCCATTGACGCGCTCGTTGATACGCGGCACCCGCGAGCGACGCACTGCGACGAAAGTCGAGCGGTCCCGGTGCCGGAGGCGCCGACGACGGCACGACCATCACCCGTCCACCTCGGTGCTCCGCTCGTCGGGAGGCCTCGGCCAGCTCATTGCGGGAGACCCGGGAGGTCACCAGGGACACCGAGTTCATGGCCAGGGCGACGGCACCTCGAGGGGGTCGTTGCCGAGGCGCTGTCGCCGTGGTGATGACGTAGATGTCGTCGGCACCGAGGGCCTGGGCCTGCAGGACCGGCTGGTTGGCCGACAGGCTTCCGTCCACGAACCAGTGACCATCGATCTGCACCGGCGGGAACAGGCCGGGAATGGCGGAACTGGCGGCCAGTGCCGCCTCGGCGTCACCGCGTGTGAAGACGGCGCACTCGCCGCTGAGAGCATCGGTGGCGGTCACGGCGAGCGGGACCGAACCTTGTTCGATCCGGTCGAACTCGATCCAATGCCGGATCAGGCGGCGCAGCTGCTGATCGGAGATGAGATGGTCGTTGAGGCCGACGAACCCGGCCAGGACGGTGACCGCGCTCAGATGGATCGCTTCGGACCGTCGCAGAACCGACCACGCCTCGACGAGGGCCCTGGCCCCGTCTCTACCGGGACGCGACGAGAGAAACGCCGCGTTCAGTGCCCCGACGGAGGTTCCGACGAGAAGATCGGGTTCGATGCCCCCCTCCATCAGGGCGAGCACAGTTCCGGCCTGCATGGGTCCGAGATTCCCGCCGCCGGACAGTGCGAATGCGACGGTCATCGTTCGTCCGCCAGTCCCACGAGCCGATGTGCGCCGAGAGATCGATGAGTCCTGAACAACGATCCGACATCCATTGCTTCACCTTGGGTGTAGTGGTGGATTTCCTGTTGGACCGCACATCTTACGAAGCCGCGCTCTCCTCTGCTCGGGAACCTCCGTCGGCCTCAGCACCACCGTCCGCATCAGAACCCACGTCATCCTGCGAATCCGACGCCGGTTCGGCCGTCAGGAGCTGGAAGAGCGAGGCTGCCGCCATCACCGTTCCGCCGACAACGGCCAGTTTGACCAACGACTTCGGCAGGCGTGGACCGAGCGTGTAGCGACCCAGGCCTGAGCTCAGCAGGGCGACGGCCACGGCGAGATTGGTGAGGGGAAGCTCGAACCCGCCGTTCTGCATGAGTGGGCCGTTCTTGCGGTGGGTGGCACTGGCCACCACCATGGTGCCGGCGATGACCAACGGTCCCAATGGTTCTGCGATGCCGGTAGCCGTCAGAATGCCCCCGCCGAACTCACTGGCACCGGCTGCTGCGGCCATGACCTTCCCCGGCTTCATGCCCATCGATTCGAATCCGGCCCCGGTGGCATCGAGCCCGTAGCCTCCGAACGATCCGAACAGCTTCTGCGCGCCGTGGACGGCGAGATAGCTTCCGAAGACCGCTCGTGTGGCCAGTAGTCCGAAGTGACGCATCCTGGTCCTCCGCATCTTGTCGTGAGGCGACGCCCGGTCGCCCAAGTCGCTTACTTAAAGAAAGCTACTAGGGATTGGTAGCATCGTCACAATGGCGACGGAGGGGGAGCAGGGGGTCTGCGAGGCGATCACTCACGTCTTCTCGCTCCTCGGGAAGCGATGGACCGGGTTGATCATCGTCACCCTGTTCGACGGCCCGCTTCGCTTCTCCCAGATCGTTCGGCTGGTACCGGGGATGAGCGAACGCATGCTGTCCGAGCGCCTGTGCGAGCTGGCGGACGCAGGCCTGCTGACGCGAGAAGTGGATGACGGGCCGCCCGTCAATGTGAGCTACCGGTTGACGGCAAGCGGCGAAGCCCTTCGCCCGGCCTTCGAGGCGCTCGAGCGGTGGGGAAGCGAACAGCTCCTCGATCCGCGTGGCGCCCCGGGCGGGCGCAGCACCTGAGGGCTCTCGTCCGGCTCCCGTCCGGACCTTGTCCGGGCAGGATGTGGCTACTCGCCCGGCGCCGGGAGATGATCCTCCAACGCCTTCACCAGTAACTGTCGGAAGGTAGCCCGTTCCGATTCGCTCAGCCGGCCCAGGATCTCGTCCTCGATGGTCCCCTGGGCCAACTCGGCCTGCTCGAGGGCGGCGAGACCGGCCGGGGTGACGTCGACCAGGTGGCGCCGCCGGTCGGCCGGGTCGCGCCGCCGTTCCACGTACTCGAGGTCCTCCAGATCGTTGAGCACGAGGACGCCCGTGTTGGAATCGATGGACAAGTCGTCGGTCATCGTCCCCTGCGACACACCGGGATGGTCCCGCAGGTAGGCCAGCACGCCCATGTTCTTGATGTTCATCCCCACCAGCTCGACGGTGGAGCGCCGGTAGACGACCCTGGCCAGCCTGGTCAGGAGCACGATCGTCCCCGTGGTGGGCGGGGCAGTCAGCGCTGCCTTCACCATCTCGAGCCTAGCGCTACCGCCATATCGATCACCCCTATAGGATAGTCCCTAAGTCATGACTATCCCAGCATCAGTGACCATTCCCCCGACCTCGACCGCCAGCGACCGCCGCCGGTGGGTCGCCCTGGTGGTGGTGTGCCTGGCCATGCTGATGAACGCCCTGGACGGCTCCATCGTCAATGTGGCCCTCCCCGACATCCAGCACAGCCTGCATTTCAGCCAGTCCGACCTGACCTGGGTGGTCGATGCCTACCTCATCTCCTTCGGGAGCTTCCTCCTCATGGCCGGGCGCCTCGGTGACCTGATCGGCCGCAAGAAGGTGTTCCTGGCCGGGGTGACCGTATTCACCCTGGCTTCGATCGCCTGCGGGTCGGCCGAGAGCCAAGCCATGCTGGTGGCGGCCCGCTTCGTCCAGGGCATCGGCGGGGCACTGTCGTCATCGGTCATCGTGGCCATCATCGTCACCGAGTTCCCGAGCGCCAAGGAACGGGCCAAGGCGATGAGCGCCTACGTCTTCGTGGCCGTGGGCGGCGGCTCGATCGGCCTTCTGGCCGGCGGGGTACTGACCCAGGCGCTGAGCTGGCACTGGATCTTCTTCGTGAACGTGCCCATCGGCATCGCCACCCTGCTCCTCGGCCGAGCCCTCATCGTCGAGAACGCCGGGCTCGGCATCAGGCAGGGCGTCGACGTCGTCGGGTCGGTGCTGGTCACCGTCTCCCTGATGATCGGGATCTACGGCATCGTCACCGCGTCACGCCTGGGCTGGGGCTCCACGGAGACCCTGGGCTGTATCGCCGTCGCCGTCGTGCTCTTCAGTGCCTTCGTCGTCCTGGAGTCCAGGCTCGAGAATCCGATCATGCCGCTGCGGATCCTCAAACTGCGCAGCCTGACCGGCTCGAGCGTCATCCGGGGGCTCATCGCCACGGGGATGTTCTCGACCTTCTTCATCGGGGCCCTCTACTTCGAGCACGTGCTCGGCTACAGCCCGGTGCGGACCGGCCTGGCCTTCATGCCCGCCACCGTGGGGATGGCGGCCATGTCCGCCGGGGTCGCCGCCCGTCTGGTCAATCGCTTCGGCCCCCGGCGAGTGGCCTATCCCGGTATGTTCACCGCCGCCCTGGGCCTCCTCCTGCTGGCCACGGCGGGGCGTGATCCCGGCTACTTCCCCCAGGTCTTCTTCGCCCTCCTCCTGCTCGGCCTGGGCGCCGGGTCGTCGTTCATGCCGTTGCTCCAGATCGGGATGTCGGAGATCCCCAACGCCGACGCCGGATTGGGCTCGGGCATCGTCAACGTCTCCCAGCAGATGGCCGCCGCCGTCGGTCTGGCCGTGCTCAGCACGGTGGCCACTAACCGCACCAAATCCCTCGTCGCCGGAGGCCACGACCTCATCGGGGCGTTGACCGACGGCTACCGTTTGGCGCTCCTCATCGCCGCCGGCTGCGTGCTGGTCGGGCTGGCCGTCGCCCCCCTTCTCCTCCGGACCAAGGAATCACCCGAGGAGGAGGAGAAGCACATGGCCGAGAACATGGAGAATCCCGAGTCCTACGAGCACCTCGTCCTCTAGGCCCGATCCTGAGCGGGTCGCTCGCCGGTCACCGTATGATCCGACACCGGAGCATCGAGCGAGACAGAAAGGCGGTTCATCGTGAGCCCGGAGACGGATGCGGTCAGAGATGCCGCGACAGGACTGGTCCAGGCCATGGCGCTGTTGGTGCGGGCCATGGATGGCGTAGGCGATGACGGCGAAGCCGCCGCTCACATCCCCGATGGGGCCCAGGAGGCGCTCGAGGTTCTGGCGGCGCGGGTGAGTGCGGCGAAGGGCTTCAGTGCCTGAGGGACCGGACGATCAGGTCGATCCGTCCGTCCCCCCGAGTGGCAGTGGCTGCGTGGAGTGTCTGCAGGCCGGGGGGTGGTGGCTCCACCTGAGGCGGTGCGCCAAATGCGGCGTCATCGGGTGCTGCGACAATTCACCGAGCCAACACGCCACCAAGCACGCCCGGAGCGAGGGTCATACCGTCATACGCAGCTTCGAGCCCGGCGAGGACTGGTTCTGGGACTACGCCTCGGAGCAGTTTTTCGAAGGTCCGGTCCTGGCCGCACCGCTCCACCATCCTCTCGACCAGCCGACGCCGGGGCCGGCGGGGCGGGTACCCCCGGACTGGCAGAACCATCTGAACTGATCCGCCGGCCTTGGGCTCACACCGGGCTGAACCATCGGATCTGTCCCCGGCCCCTCGACTTGGCTGCGTACAAGGCCTGGTCGGCGCGTTCGATCAGTGTCTCGACGGAACGGTCGCTGGGCTGGGAGACGGCCACCCCGATGCTGCACCCGATGGTGAACGTGCCCTGATCGCTCTCCACCACCGAATGGGACACATACCGGCTGATCCGATCGGCGAGGAGCGCCGGCGCATCGGATCCGTCGTTCCCCAGCCACCCCACGACGAACTCGTCCCCGCCGAACCGGGCCACCACGTCCGAGGCCCGGGTGGCGGCCCGGAGTGCGTCGGCCACCGACCGAATGGCGGCGTCGCCGCCGTCGTGACCGAGTGAGTCGTTCATCTTCTTGAGCTCGTCGAGGTCGATGAACAGGACGGTGAGGGCGAGCTCGCCGCGGCTCCGATGCACGCTGGCCAGGTCGAGCTCGAGGGCTTCGAGGGCCGCTCCCCGGTTGAGCAGCCCGGTCAGCGAGTCACGGGTAGCCCGCTCGAACAGTGCCTCGCGCTGCCGGTTGCTGGTCCGCACCGACGCCTGGAGCTCGTTGAGGGCTGATTGCAGTGCCGCCCCGGTACGTCCGGGAAGCGACCGCCTCAGCACGGGGTCGTCCAGGTCTCCGAGCGAGAGGGCGATGGCCTGCTCCTGCACGGCCCGGAGGGTGGACGACATCTCGTTGAACGCCCCCGCGGCCAGCGCCAGCTCCCGGGGTCCCGACTCCTCGAGCTGGGGGAGCTCGAGTTCGCCCTCCCGAACCGATTCGGCGGCGTCGACGATGCGGGCCAGCGGCCGGCGGACCGCCCGGTCCAGGATGACCACGGCCCCGACGGCCGTGAGGACGAGGAACAGCATGAAGAGGGAGACGACGTAGAGGGTGGTCGTGGCCGAGCTGGCCTGGGCGGCCGTGGCGGCTCGGAGATCGGCGGAGCTGGCCAGCACCAGGTCGGTCAGCGAATCGGCCCAGGCAACTTCGGACCTCCCGACACCACCGATCCCGCTCGCATCGGTGGCCAGAGGGGGAGTTCCACCGAGCCCGGCGGCGATGCCCAGCTGCACATCACCCCTGAAGGCGGCGTCGGGCCGGCTCGCCATCAGGGTCTTCCACGCGGCGGCGCCATGCGGCCCGAGGGCGGCGGGAAAGTCGGCGACCGCTGATTCGAACTGCTGATGGCTCACGATGAGGCTCTGGACCTCGTCGGGAGTGGCCGGAGCCGTGAGCACCGTCTCCAGCGACCCGCCTCCCTTCAGGCTCTCCTCACCGAGGCCGGAGGTGAAGGCAGCGAACGAGGCACCGAGTCCGGTCAGCCGGGCCTTGGTCGACGGCGAGTCCGACGCCTCGCTCGAGGTCAGCAGCTGGTCGAACTTCGACCCCCACCGGGCATCGATCGTCGAGCCGAGATCGTTGAAGAAGGTCTCCACCTCCTTCGGCGATGCCGTGCCCCGGTCGGCCGACCGCCGGAGGGCGACGAGTCCCGAATAGTCGGTGGCGAACGGCCCCCCGGGCTTGAACGCGGCCAGGCCGTCGATGGCCCGTCGGGCCGTGGTCAGGTCGGCCTGGAAGTTGATGCCGAGGAGTGAGTCGAGCGTCGCCGGGGAGATGTGGTACTCGGTGGCGGCCAGGATCGCTGCCGTGGGGACGTATTCGTCGTACACGGCCACGCGGGCGCGGATGAGGGAGTCGAGCACCAACGAGGAGCCCTGGGTCCTGAGCGCCTGGCTGCGGGTCGACGACTGGGCCAGCACGACGCCCGTGGCCAGGCCGACCGCCATGGCCATCGGGATGAGCACGACGACCACGAGCGAGGACCGGATGCTGAGCGGGAACAGCCCTCGTCCCGGGTGATGCCGACCGGGGAGCTCCGGGATCCGGTCAGGGGTCGGCGACCGGGCGCTATCGGGCACGCCGGTCACGGCGCCCGTGATCTCAGCAGGCCCGGCGCGGTAGTGGGGGATTGACGACGATCACTGCGCTCACTGCCCACGACCTGGTATCGGCAGGTTCTCCACCCATCCGAAGGGCCGGTGTCGGATAGGTCCGGTCTCAGGCGTGAATGGGATGCTCCGAGCGGGTGGAAATCGGGTCGAGCGCCTCGGATCGGGGGCTGCGGATCCCTGCGCCGTGCCACGGCCGTCCGTCCCGGAACACAGGCTTGCCTAGCGGGTGGGAGGACGCCCAGGGGGTTGGCTTCGTCCATCCGGGCCCATCAAGGGCATCACCCGACGCCGAGGCCGTTGAGGCCGGCGGGAGCCAGGAACCGCCGGTCGATCGTCACTGCCTCGGCCGACATGGGCATGGCGAAGTGGTAGCCCTGATAGCAGTCGACCCCCATGGCGGTGACGTCGGCCAGCTGATCGCACGACTCCACCCCCTCGGCCACGACGGTCATCTCCAGCCCGTGGGCCAGTCCCACGACGGCGTCGACGATGAGCCGGCTGGCGGTTTCTCGCTGCAGGTCGACGATGAAGCTGCGATCGATCTTGATCACGTCGACGGGGAGCTCCTTCAGATAACTGAGCGACGAGTACCCGGTGCCGAAGTCGTCCAGGGCCAGGACCACGCCGATGTCCTTGAGAGCCTCGAGCACCAGCAGGGCCTTCCCGCTGTCCCGGATCAGGACGCTCTCGGTGACCTCGAGGGTCACCGTGGCGGGATCGGTGTGGGTGTCGGCGACCACTCCGGCGACGAGGTCGACGAAGCCGGGGGCGATGAGTTGATCGACCGAGACGTTGACCGACATGAACAGACCCGGCCGCCCGCCGTGGTGGATCCAACCTTGGCGGTCGAGGAGCGCCTGTTCCATCACCCAACGCCCGATGCCCACGATGAGCCCCGACCGTTCGGCGAGCGGGACGGTGACGCTGGGGGCGATGATCCCCTGCGTCGGGTGATTCCAGCGCAGCAGGGCCTCGATCCCGATGATCTGTCCACTGCCGGTGGCCACGATCGGTTGGTAGCTGAGCCAGAGCTCGCCCCGGGCCTGGGCGTTCCGCAGATCGCGGGTCAGGCCCGCCCTCCGGATGGCCAGATGCTGCTCGCCGTGGTCGATCGTCCCGAACCTGGCTCCACCCTTGCGCTTGGCCTGGTACATGGCGGCCTCGGCGTCCTGGATGATCTGCTCGGGAACATCGGAGCCCTGGCCGGCGAAGGCGATGCCCACGCTGGCGCTGAGCTGCACCTCGATTTCGCTCAGTTGGAAGGGCCGGGCCAGCGCGGTGCCCACCCGGTTGGCCAGCAGTTCCGCCTGGGACGGCATCTCGAGGTCGTCGCAGAGGATGATGAACTCGTCCCCGGCCAGCCGGGCCAGCGTGTCGCCCGGCCGGAGGAGCCCGCCGATGCGGTCGGCCACCGCGATGAGCAGCTCGTCTCCGATCCGGTGCCCGTGGGTGTCGTTGACCACCTTGAAGCGGTCGAGATCGGCGAACAGGATGGCCACCGTCTTCTTCGATCGCCGGGAGCGGCGGATGGCGTGGTCGAGGCGTTGGACGAGAAGGGCCCGGTTGGGCAGTCCGGTCAGCGAGTCGTGGAGGGAGTTCTCGAGCGCGACCTCGTAGGACTGGGTGAGATCGGCTCGGGCCTGTGCGTTCAGGAGATAGGCGGTGGTCACGTCGGCCAGGGTCTGGGCGGCGGCCATTGCCTCCTGGGTGAGGGCCCCGGGGGTGGTGCAGTAGAGGTCGAGCGCTCCGAGCCGGCCGGTCTCCTGGCGGAGGGGGAAGGTGAACACGGCGACCAGGCCGGCGGCGCTGGCCCGCTCGGCGAACCTCGGGAAGGCGGTGTCGTGGGCCAGGTCGGCGATGGCCACGGCCTCACCGGTCTCGTAGGCGGCCAGGCACGGCCCCTCCCACAGTTCGGTCTGGAGCTCCTCGAAGCACAGGGCCGATTCGTCGGAGGCGGCGATGAAGTGCGGACTCGATCCCGGTGCGATCAGGGTCACCCCCGCGGCGTCGATCGGGAGCACATCGACGATGGTGACGACCAGGTGGTCGAGGATGGCCTGAATCGGGAAGTCCGTCGTCAGGGTCCGCGCGAAGTCTGCGAGCACACTGGACAGTCGTTGCTCGATCGCCATAGATACCAGCTGTCGACCAACAGGAGGCGTCCGCGGGGTCCGGGCGGGCAACTCGCCAATGTCGCCCCGCTTTGCTACTGCGTGCGACCCGAGAAGGTTACTCCGAAGTCACTCCTGGGCCGGTGGATGATCCGGGTCCCGCAGGGCGGCGAAGGCACCGGCTCCGGCCTGCCAGGTCCGCTCGAGATCGGATCCGGGCACGAACCGGCCGTCGAGCTCGAGGATCATCGTGCCGTGGGCGAAGGCCCACAGCGCCTGGGCCAGATAGGGCTCACCGGTGGCCAGGAAGAAGGGCTCGCCCGCCCAGTCCTCGAGCCCGGCCAGTAGCGCGCCGCGGGGGAAGACCGACGAGGTGGTCAGCCGATAGAGATTGGGATGGGTCACGCCCACCGATCGGTAGGCGGCCAGTAGCGCCACGATGGGCCCGTCCGGACCCGGGTCGGCGACGGCCCGGTGCAGTGCCTCCCCGGTCTCGAACAGGCCGGCTTCGACCAGGCCGACCTCGAGGGCGTCCTTGCCGTCGAGGTGCTTGTAGATGGACGGCGCCCGAATGCCCACCGTGTCGGCGAGCCGCCGCATGGTCAGCGCTTCGTACCCCTCCGACTCCAGTAACTGGTGGGCGGCGGCGATCAACTCGATCGCCCTCGGTGAGCGGGCCTGCGGCGTCGGCCGGGCGGACATCTCAGTCGGTCCCCTCCGAGAGCAGGAAGACGGGATGGTCGGGAGCGATCCGGCGGACGTCCTCGTCGTCCGAGTCGGCCGTCACCCCGTCGAAGAACACCCCCACCTCCATCTTCCACCTGCGGAGGTAGGCCCGCAGGATCGGCGGCTTCTCGGCGTCGGACAGCTCGTGGGCCACCCGCTCGTCCCGGCGGCGGCCGAGGATGAGGGCCAGGCGGCCGTTGTCGGCCCGGACATTCCTGACCCACTGGCCTTCGCCCCGGGGTGACACCAGGTACTGGCGCCCGTCGACCTCGAGGAGGTTCACCGGCGTCCGTCTCGGTGTCCCGCTCTTGCGTCCCCGGACCTCCAGGATCCGGCTTCCCCAGATGCTGATCCCGACCCGCATGGCCAGGATCACGAACGGGTTCATCAGCTTCCTGGTCAGCGTCCCCGGCTCCCGGTAGTGCACACCCTCGGCCATGTCGGCCTCCTCTCCTCGCCGCCCGGGTGGGGCGGGCTAACTGTGTTAGCTAGTGTGGCTTACAACGTTAGCCCTGTCAACCCCCGGCGGACCCCTCCGGTGATCGGGTGGCGACCGCTCGCGGAATGCTCCCCGGGCCCTGATCCGCCCCTCGCCGGCATCGGGGTCGGCTACGTTCCCGGGGAGCCTCAGCCCGTCAGGGACAGGTAACGACAACCTCGACAACGACACCTCGACCAAGGAGCACCCATGGAGTGGAGCCAGCGATCAGCCATCGTCACCGGTGGAGCGGGCGGTCTCGGAGCCGCCACGGTCCGGCGGCTCAGCGCGCTCGGCCTCCGGGTGGTGATTTTCGACCGGGCCCTCGAGGCCGGGACGGCGCTGGCCGGGGAGCTCGGTACCGGCGCGGCGGTCGGCGGGGACGTGAACAGCGACGCCGACGTCAGCGCGGCCATCGAAGCGGCGTCCGAACTGGCCCCGCTGGCCGTCGTCGTCAACGTCGCCGGGGGTGGACTGGGAGGTCGCACGCTGTCGAGGGACAACCAGCCCCTCGACATCGAGAAGTTCCGGGCCACCATCGAGCTCAACACGGTGGGCACCTTCAACGTGACGAGGCTGAGCGCGGCCCGCATGGCCACCGTCGATCCCGACGAGTTCGGCCAACGTGGGGTCGTCGTCAACACCGCCTCGATCGCCGGCTACGAGGGACAGACCGGTCAGGTGGCCTACGGCGCGTCCAAGGCCGCGGTCCTCGGGATGAGCCTTCCTTTGGCCCGGGATCTGGCGCCGGTCGGCATCCGGGTGTGTGCCATCGCCCCGGGCACCATGGGCACCCCGCTGATGCAGAGCGCGCCCGAGGAACTGAAGGCCAAGCTGGTGGAGAACATCGTCTTCCCGCGACGGATGGGTGAGCCCGACGAGTTCGCCATGCTCGTCGAGAGCATCGTGGTGAACCCCTACCTCAACGGCGAGAACATCCGCCTGGACGGGGCCCTCCGCTTTCCCCCCAAGTAGCGTCGCCGCTCCGGGCCCCCTGATCGGGGCGCGTCAGAGAATGGCGCCGGACTCCTTGTGGGCGATGATCTGGTCCCAGTCGAGCCCGAGCTCGAGGAGGATCTCCTCGGTGTGCTGGCCGTGCTCGGGAGCCGAGGTCAGCTGGTCGGGGGTCTCGTCCATCTGGACCGGGTTGACCACCAGGTCGAAGTTGTTCCCGTCGGCCCGCTCCACCGTGGACAGGTAGCCGTTGGCGCCGACCATGGGGTCGTCGACCAGCTCGCTCGGCATCTGGCCCGGGGACCAGACCCCTGACAGCGTGGCCAGCGCCTCCTTCCATTCCGTGTACGTCTTCGAGGCGAAGACCTCGTCGATGATGGCGACGCACTCCTTGCTGTTGGTGTAGCGGGCTGCTCCGTCGGCGAAGCGCGGATCCTCGATCAGGTCGGGACGTCCGATGTGGTTGCAGAAGTCGGGCCAGAACCGGTCGGACTGGAGCATCATCAGCGTGATGAACCGGCCGTCGCTGGTCCGGTAGTTGCCGACCAGTGGGTTCGGGGACGTGCTGCGGTCGAATTTGGGCATCGGGTCCCCGCCGTACAGCCCGGAGGCCACGATGTCGGGGGAGAGCATCCACATGGCCAGGCCGAGCAGCGAGACGTCGATGACCGGGGCCACCCCGGTGGTGGCCCGCTGCAGGAGGCCGGCGGCGATCCCGCCGGCGATGGACATGCCCCCGGCCAGGTCGCCGAAGGCCGGTCTCCCGCCGATGGGATAGTCGCTGTCGGCCGGCGTGAGGGCGTTGGCCACCCCACCGCGACCCCAGTAGGAACAGCCGTCGTACCCGCCCTTCTCACGGTCGGGGCCGAGCGGACCCTGGCCCGAGCCGTGGGCGTAGACGATGCCCGGGTTGACCGCCCGGATGTGCTCGACGTCGATCTTCAGCCGCTGCCGCACCGCCGGGAGGAAGCTGGTGAGGAAGACGTCGGACGACTCGGCCAGCTTGTAGAGGAGGTCACGCCCATCGTCGGTGCTGATGTCGATGCCGATGCTCCGCTTGCCCCGATTGGGCTGCTCGATGATGTAATTGACCGCCCCTTCGCCACCGGGGATGAGCCCCATCGACACCAGTCCCCGCTGCGGGTCGCCCATCTGCGGGTGCTCGACCTTGATGACGTCGGCCCCCCAGTCGGCCAGGACGGCACCGGCGGCCGGGACGAACGTCCAGGCGGCAACTTCGAGAACGCGGAAACCAGCGAGTGCATCGGCCATGGGAAGTCTTTCTTGATGAGTGACGGGTGGATGCCAGGGGCGGCGGGGCGGAGCGGAGAACCGAGGTGGAGCGGCGGGCCCCCGTTACTTCTTGGCCATGCCGAGGAGGTCGACCGACCTGGTTCCACTCTTGGCGATGCTGTCCCGCAACTGCGAATGGATGGACACGTCATGTCCCACCGCCTGCTTGCGCAGCGCGCCGACCGTGCAATTCGCCTTCCCCCCGAGCTCGGTGAAGGGGTCGTAGTGAAAGTGGCGCATGGCGTTCAGATGGGTGATGCGATCGATGTCGTGGTCGGAGACCCCGTCCAGGCTCTTGGTCAGCGTCTCGGGCGCGGTCGGCCAGGTCGAGTCGGAGTGGGGGTAGTCGCACTCCCACATCACGTTGTCCATGTCGAGGTAGTCGCGACTGATCACACCGAAGTGGTCGTCGATGAAGCAGGTGAGCACGTGTTGGTTGAACACCTGGCTCGGGAGCTGGTCGCCGAAGTCCTGCCCCGTCCAGGCATGGTGGCGGTCGTAGTTGTAATCGACGCGCTCGAGGAAGTACGGGATCCAGCCGATGCCGCCCTCCGACAGCGCCACCTTGAGGTCGGGGAATTTGCGGAGCACCGGCGACCACACCAGGTCGGCCGCGGCCTGCACGATGTTCATCGGGGTCAGGGTGATCAGGCAGTCGATCGGAGCATCGGGCGAGGTGATCACGATGTCCGAGGACGAACCGATGTGCATGCACACCACGACGGACTCGTCGCTGCACGCCTTCCAGAACGGATCCCAGTAGTCCGAGTGGATGCTGGGCCAACCGAGCTTGGACGGGTTCTCCGAGAAGGTGACGGCGTGGGCCCCCTTGGCCGCGGTCCGCCGGACCTCGCCGGCCAGCACCTCGGGATCCCAGATGGCCGGGAGGGGACAGGGGATGAAGCGCCCCTTGTGGGTGCCGCACCACTCGTCGATGTGCCAGTCGTTGTAGGCCCGGATCATGGCCAGGGCGACATCCTTGTCCTCGGTCCGGGCGAAGAGCTGGCCACAGAACTGGGGGAAGGACGGGAAGCAGAGGGAGCCCAGGACGCCGTTGGCGTCCATGTCCTTCACCCGCTCGTCGATGTCGTAGCAGCCGGGTCGCAGTTGGTCGAACGAGGTCGGCTCGAGTCCGTACTCCTCGCGGGGGCGACCGGCCACGGCGTTCAGGGCCACATTGGGCAGTACCTGGCCCTCGTACAGCCAGGCGTTGGTCCCGTCGTCGTTGGTGATGAACTTGGGGGCCAGGTCCACATACTTGGCTGGCAGACGGCCGGAGAAGAGGTTCGGCGGCTCGACGACATGGTCGTCCACGCTGACCATGACCATCTCGGATATATCCATGGTGAAATCCCCCTTTTCAATCTCCTGTACGAAGAGTACCGAAGGATGCGGCCCTCCGTGAACCCGGGGCTCCCGGTCCGGGGGTCGCCGAGCCCCGGGCGTCGGTCATTCCGAACTCGGCCAACACCCGGGCCGTGTCCTGACCGAGGGCGGAGACCGAGGAGGCCGGAGGGAGGGTGACCGGCCCCGGGGGGGCGGCGTGCAGCCCCTCGACGGGAAGGTCCGGACCGGTCATCCCGGCGGCGATGTCGGCCATGGACGCCTCGACGACCCAGGCTGCGTCGCTCTCGAGGGCGGCCAGCACGGCGGCCGTGGCGGCCAGGCCGGTCAGCGGGTCGGCGACGGCATCGCCACAGAAACAGGGCGTGGACCCATCCCAGCCCACCAGGCCGCCGGCCACCGCGGCGTCGTCGCCGAACGCCACCCGGCCCGACCCCGACCCCTCACTCCCGTACCCGGAGATCATCAGCCACACCCGGGGTCGGCCTCCGCGGACCAGGGCCTCCACGTCGAGGCCGAGCTGGTCGAGGGCCCGGGGCCTCGAGGCGGAGATCACCACGTCGGCCCGGGAGACGATGCCGCCCAGCCGCCGCCTGTGGTCGGCATCTGCGAAGTCGAGGGCCACCGACTCCTTGTCCGCGTTCATGGCCGCGTAGAACCCCGGATCGCCTCCCCGGGCACCGTCGACGCGGGAGATCGACTCGATCTTGATGACCCGGGCTCCGGCCCGGGCCAGCAACCTGCCCACCAGCGGCCCGGCCCACAGGGCGGACAGATCGGCCACCACCAGTCCGGCCAGGGACGACAGCGGCGGGGCCGGCCGGATGCGCCTCAAGCTGATCCCGGGGGCGGTGCCGGGGACACCCGTGGTCCTCGCCGTACCCGCGGCCGGCGGCCGGCGCTCCCCCAGGACGGCCAGGGGGAGGCCGAGAATCTCGGCCCGGGCCCGGAGCTCGGCGCCCTCGAGCCCGCCCACGCCGGCTTCGAGCATGGACCAGGCGCCGTCGGGTACCGCGGCGGCCCGCTCGAGGAGCGCCGGAACCAGCTCCCAGTCGGTCGGGCGGGCCATCGTGGCGGCGATCCAGCCGTCGGCCGACCGCAGGAGGCGGGAGGACCCGCCGCAGCTGATCTGGCCGCGCCGGTGGTGGCCGGCGATGGCGGCCCGCTCGACCATCAGGGCGAGGGGATCCACCCGCACCGGCCGGCCCAGCCGTCCCGAACGCCGGGCGATGTCGGCGGCCAGATGCCGGCCGTGGCGGACGAGGGCCTCCGGTCCACCCAGCGCCGGCCCCTCGGGTCGTCCGGTCAGGTACATCATCCCCGACCCGGCCCATGCCCTCGACCCGTCGGTCGAAGCGTCGAATCCGTCAGCCACCCGTGGTTTCCTTTGGTCGTCGGCCCCAGTATGCCCGAGGAGGGGGTCCCCACCATCGGCTCGGTACCATCGTCGAAATGGACCCCCTGCGGCTTTCCGGCCCCACTTTTGCCGAGCTGCTGGAGACCGGTGGGGTGTACGGGCTGGTCATCGACTCCGGCCCGTCGGCCCTGGTGGTCGAGGGCGACGACCTGCCCGATCCGCTCCCCGGGCGGTCGATGGAGCGCCTCCAGACCCTGGCCGCCGTGGTGGTGGCCGTGGTCAGCGACCCGGCGGTCCGACGCCCCGACTGGGCCGACGTGGTGGTGGGACGGGACGACGCCCTGCTAGGGGCGGTGCTGGCCACGGTAGCCGACAGCCCCCTGGCCTCCACCACCTTGGCCGTCCTGCTCCGGACCGGCCCCCATCGTTCGGTTCCCGAAGGCCTGGTGGCCGAATCGGCGGCCTACGGGCTCCTCCAGGGTGGGCCGGAGTTCGCCCGCTGGCGCGCCGGGCATCCGGCCCGGGCGCGGCCGGAGCCGGCCGGCATCCCGGTCCGTGTCTCCCGACAGGACCAGGTGCTCTCGATCACGCTCGATCGCCCGCACGTGCTCAACGCCTTCGACGCCGCCATGCGCGACCACCTGGTGGCCGCCCTGGAGGTGGCCGCTGCCGACCCGTCGGTGACGACGGTGATCCTGAGAGGTAACGGCGAGTCCTTCTGCAGCGGCGGTGATCTGGACGAATTCGGCTCACGTCCCGATCCGGTGACCGCCCACCTGGTGCGCCTCCAACGCAACGCCGGTCGGGCCCTGGCCGAGGTGGCCGACCGGACCACGGTCCACATCCACGGCTCGACGGTGGGCTCGGGTATCGAGCTGGCGGCGTTCGCCCATCGGGTGGTGGCCCGGGGCGACACCCGGATCGCCCTCCCCGAGGTGCGACTGGGCCTCGTCCCCGGCGCCGGGGGGACGGTCAGCCTGCCCAGGCGCATCGGGCGCCACGCCACCATGCTGCTGGCCGTCGGTCTCCAGTCGGTCGACGCCCGGACCGCGCTGGCCTGGGGCCTGGTCGATGAAGTCGAGGACTGAATCCGGCCCGGGTGGCCCGGGTGGCCTGCTGGTGCCCCGGGGCGAATGCCGAATGCCGAAATCAGTGTGGTCTCTGCAGCCATCGTGTGATGATCTAGTGGCCGCATGACCGTCCCACCGAGAACTGGAGCCCTCTGAAATGGCCAACGTCCATGCCCTCGACCTCGCGCTACTCGTGTTCCGGGTGGCCATCGGGGCCGTGTTCATCGCCCACGGGGTCAATCACATCATCGGCGGCGGCAAGATCGCCGGTACCGGCCGCTGGTTCGAGAGCCTCGGCATGAAGCCGGGATGGTTTCACGCCTGGACGGCGAGCATCACCGAGATCGGGGCCGGCGCCCTCCTCGTGCTCGGGCTTCTCACCCCGTTCGGCGGGGCCGGCGTCGTCGGGGTCATGGTCGTGGCCTGGGTGACCAACCACCTCAAGAACGGCTTCTTCATCTTCCGACCCGGCGAGGGCTGGGAGTACGTGATGGTGCTGACCATGTCCGGGTTCCTCCTGGCCACGGTGGGACCGGGGGAATGGAGCATCGACAACGCCGCCGGATTGACCTCGTTGTGGGGGTGGACCGGCCTGTGGATCGCCATCATCGGAGGGCTGGGCGGGGGCGGCCTCCTCCTGGCCACGTTCTGGCGACCGGGACCGACTTCGTGACCGCCGTCTTCGACCCCTTCTCGGACGTCTTCTTCGACGACCCCTACGAGCTGTACCGGGTCCTCCGCGACGAGGCACCCGTGCACTTCAACGAGCACTACGGATTCTGGGCCCTGACCCGGCACGCCGACGTGCTGGCGGCCAGCCACGACTGGCGGACCTTCTCGAGCAGCCACGGGATCGACCTCTACACCCTCTCGCTCGACGGCGGCATGGTGGCCGGCCTCGGGATGATGATCATGCAGGACCCGCCCGATCACCACCGCCTCCGGAGCCTGGTCAGCAAGGTGTTCCACCCCCGGTCGATCCAGGGTCTCGAACCGATGGTGGCCGAGGTCATCCGCGGCTACGCCGATCGGCTGGACGGGCGCGGTTCGTTCGATGCCGTCGAGGACTTCGCCGCCCCCTTCCCGGTCGAGATCATCTCCCGGATGCTGGGGGTGCCCCCGGCCGACCGCCAGAAGATCCGTCATTGGATCGACCTCACCTTGGAGCGCGAACCGGGGGAGAGCGGCCCCAGCCAGGCCGGGCAGGAGGCCATGCTGGAGGCCGTCGTCTACTTCCAGCACCTGGCCTCCGGCAAGCGTCTCGAACCGGGCGACGACATGTTGACCCGGCTCACCCAGGCCACGTTGGAACGCGAGGACGGGACCATCACCGCGCTCTCCGACGACGAGATCGCCGGGTTCGCCGCACTGCTCGGCGGGGCCGGTGCCGAGACGGTGACCAAGCTGGTGGGGAACGCGTTCGTGCTCCTGGCCCGCCACCGCGACCAGTGGCGGGCCATGGCCGACGACCCTCTCCTCGTCCCCGGGGCGGTCGAGGAGATCCTCCGCTACTGGCCGCCCTCGCAGTACCAGGGCCGCTACTCGGTGCAGGACTCGGTGTGGCACGGGACGACGATCCCGGCCGGCCACCCGGTCCTGCTGCTGACCGGAGCGGCCACCCGCGACGAGCGGGAGTATCCCGATCCGGACCGGTTCGACATCACCCGGGTCTCCGGCCATGCCCTCGGGTTCGGGTTCGGGATCCACACCTGCCTGGGGGCGGCGCTGGCCCGGATGGAGAGCCGGCTGGCGTTGGAGGAGATGATCCGCCGGTGGCCCGACTTCACCGTCGACGAGGCCGGGGCGCGGCGGGTCCAGATGGCCAATGTGGCCGGCTACGCCAGTGTTCCGGTGCAGGTCGGCTGAGGAGAGCCGGTCGGCGGCACCGCCGGGGACCACCTGGTGGCGGTGTCTGGACGCGGGTGGCGCGGTGTCGGATCGGTTCCGGGGCTTGTAGGGTTCTTCCATGGCCGACCAGGCGATGTTCTCCGATCTGGCAATGGAGTACATGCCCGCGTTGTACACGGCCGCCCTCCGGATGACCCGCAATCCGTCCGACGCCGAAGATCTGGTGCAGGAGACCTTTCTCAAGGCTTATCGGGCCTTTGCCAGCTTCGAGCTGGGCACCAACCTCAAGGCCTGGCTCTACCGGATCCTCACCAACACCTACATCAACACCTACCGGGCCAAGAAGCGGCGGCCGGAGATCGCCGACGTCGAAGACGTCGAGGACCTCTACCTCTACCGCCATCTCGCCGGGGACCAGAGCGCCGGTCTCGGCCGCAGCGCGGAGGACGAGGCGCTCGACCGTTTCACCGACACCGACGTGAAGGAGGCCATCGAGGCGCTCCCCGACACGTTCCGGATGGCCGTCCTCCTGGCTGACGTCGAGGGTTTCTCCTACAAGGAGATCGCCGAAATCACCGATGTGCCCATCGGAACCGTGATGAGCAGGATCCATCGAGGAAGAAAAGCGCTGCAGAAGGCGTTGGTCGATCGTGGAAGCACAAGGGGCCTCGTCGGAGCAGGGGACAAGGCAAGGTAGGGAGAGCGCGACCAGTGGGAGATCGGGAAGTACCGGAGGATCCGGCAGCGTCATCGGATCACGAGCATGAGGATGTCGCGGGGTTCGTCGGATGCGACGAGACCATCGAACGGTTGTACTTCTACCTCGACGGCGAGCTCACCGAACAGCGGCGGATCGAGATCACCCGTCATCTCGATCTGTGCGGTCCCTGTGTCGGCGCCTACGGATTCGAGACCGAGCTCCGGAAGGTCATCGCCAGCCGGTGCAAGGAACGTGTGCCCGACGCCCTGATCGAACGGGTGGCCAAGGCGCTCCAGGCGGAGACCAGCCGCCAGGCCAATTAGCGGATCGGCCGCCGCCGCCGCGGTCCGAGGCCCCACCGGGACGCGGCGGTACCTACACTGGTCACCGTGAGCGAGTCGGAGACCATGGGGGCGGACGCCGGACCGGGGCCGGTCGAGTCCACCGGATCCGCCGCCGAATCGAGTTCCGGAGCCGTGGCGTGGGACATCGCCGAACGTGTGGCCGGATGGGTGGGAAGCCGGAGTCACCTCCCCGCCCCCTACCGGCCCGACCTCCTCCAGGAGGACTTCGAGGAGCTCACGGCCCAGGCCGAGGAGTTGGTGGCCGTCTCCACCGGGCTCCGATCGGCCTCGGGTCCGGCCCGGGCCCGGGTCACCGACCGCGCCGGTTGGGTGCACGCCAACGTCGCCGGCTTCCAGCGTCTCATCGGTCCCCACCTCGACAAGCTGGACCCGGCGCGCATGGTGGCCACCAACAAGGTGACCGAGCGTCTGGCCGGCCCGCTGGCCAGCGCGGGGAGGGCGGCCACCGGCACCCAGATGGGCCTGGTCCTCGGGTGGTTGTCCACCCGGGTGCTCGGTCAGTACGACCTGCTGCTCACCGAGGACGCCATCGAGGATCAGGACCTGGTCTACTTCGTGGGGCCGAACATCGTGGCCCTCGAACAGCTGCACGGCTTCGACCCTCGTCAGTTCCGCCTGTGGCTGGCCCTCCACGAGGTGACCCACCGCTGCCAGTTCACCGCCATCCCGTGGATGCGTGACTACTTCGTCTCCCTGGTCGAAGAGGGGATCGGTTCGCTCGAACCCGATCCCTCCCGGTTCGCCGAGGCCCTCCGCCGGATGACCGACGAGATCCGCGCCGGCCGCAACCCGCTCCGCGACAACGGTGCCCTCGGGCTGGTGGCCACCCCCGAACAGCTCGAGGGGCTCCACCGGATCCAGGCCCTGATGAGCCTGCTCGAGGGGCACGGCGACGTGACCATGGACCGGGCCGGCGCCGCCGCCATCCCCAGCGCGGCCAAGTTCTCCGAGGTCCTCCGCCAGCGGCGCAAGCAGACCCGCGGTCTCGCCCGCCTGCTCCAGCAGCTCATCGGCATCGAGGCCAAGCTCCGCCAGTACGAGGAGGGCGAGCGGTTCATCGCCGAAGTCGAGGGATCGGGCGGCCCCGAGCTGCTCGACCGGGCTTGGCGGGGACCGGAGTGGCTGCCCTCGCTGGTCGAGATCCGCAATCCGTCGGAATGGATCTCGCGTGTCGGTGCCAGCCCCGCCCTCTCCAACTGAATCCATCGGCCCGGCGGCCGGTTCCCTGATCGGGACGCTCCTCGACCGTTGCCGGTTCCCCGACGCCGGCTCGGCGCTGGTGTGCGGGGTCTCCGGGGGCGCCGACTCGCTCTCCCTGCTGGTCCTGGCCGTGGCCGCCGGGTGCCGGGTGACCGCCGCCCATGTCGACCATGGCCTGCGGCCCGGATCTGCCGCCGAGGCCGACGCGGTGGCCGACGCCGCCCGGCGGTTCGGGGCCTCGTTCCGCTCGGTCCAGGTGGTGGTCGGCGACGGCCCCAACCTCGAGGCCCGGGCCCGGGCCGCCCGGAAGTCGGTCCTCGGCCCTGACGCGGCCACCGGCCACACCGCCGACGACCAGGCCGAGACGGTACTGGCCAACCTGCTCCGGGGCGCCGGCGTCCACGGTCTGGCCGGCATGCGGGCCGGTCCCGGGCACCCGTTGCTGGCACTGCGGCGATCGGAGACGGTGGCCCTGTGCGAGCTGCTCGGCCTGGCCCCGCTCGAGGACCCGTCCAACGACGATCCCCGGTTCGTCCGGAACCGCGTCCGCCACGAGCTGCTGCCCCTCTGCTCGGCCATCGCCGGGCGCGACATCGTGCCCGTCCTGGCCCGGCAGGCCGCCCTGCTCGACGGGGACGCCGACATCCTCGACGCGGTGGCATCGCTGATCGAACCCGAGGACGCCGCCGCCCTGGCCGCGGCGCCGGTGGCCGTGGGACGCCGGGCGGTGCGCGGGTGGCTCACCGGCGAAGGTCCCTACCCGCCGCCGCTCGACGCGGTCGACCGCGTCATCGAGGTGGCCAGGAAGGAGCGACGGGGGACCGAGGTCCCCGGCGGTCGGGCGGTGCGACGGCGGAACGGCCGCCTCTCGCTCACCGACCCGACCACTGGCGCCGCGGCCGACGGGTACGGGGCTCCGATACAGTCGGGCCGGTGATCGCTCAGGGAGACGAGGCGGCCGCGGCCTCCGGTCGGCTCCAGTCCGACCTCGAGGATGCTCCCGACGTCGGCCGGGTGATCGTCTCGGAGCACGACCTCCAGAACCGGATCGTGGAACTGGGGGAGCGGATCACCGCCGACTACACCGGACGTCCCCCACTCCTGGTCGGGGTGCTCAAGGGCGCGTTCATGTTCATGAGCGACCTGTCCCGGGCCATCGACCTCCCCGTCGAGGTCGACTTCATGGCCGTGTCCTCCTACGGCAGTGCCACCCGCACCTCGGGGGTGGTCCGTATCGTCAAGGATCTCGACGTCGACCTGCTCGACCGCCATGTCCTGGTCGTCGAGGACATCGTCGACAGCGGGTTGACGCTCAACTACCTGCAGCGCTACCTGCTGGCCCGACGACCGGCCAGTCTGGAGGTGTGTGCGCTGCTGGTGAAGGACGGTCAGCAGCGCACCGAGATCGACCTCCGCTACGTCGGGTTTCACATTCCGGCCGAGTTCGTGGTGGGATATGGCCTTGATGTCGACGAGCGCCTGCGCAACCTCCGGGCTATCCACGCCCACACCGACGTATCGCCGTAGGGCCGTGCGTCCGGAGTGACCGTCGACACCGCCCGCATCGAGCGGGCCATCACCGAGCTGTTGTTCGCCCTGGGTGAAGACCCGACCCGCGACGGTCTGGTCAAGACGCCGGCCCGGGTGGCCAACATGTACGAGGAGTTGTTCGCCGGTTTCGGCGAGAACCCCGGCGACCACCTCGAGGTGACCTTCGCCGCCGATCACGACGAGATGGTCATGGTCCGCGACATTCCCTTCGCCTCCCTCTGCGAGCACCATCTGGTGCCGTTCATCGGGAAGGCCCACGTGGCCTACATCCCGGGGGACGACGGCCGGATCACCGGGCTGTCCAAGCTGGCCCGGCTGGTCGACGGCTTCGCCAAGCGCCTGCAGGTCCAGGAGCGGATGACCACCGAGATCGCCGATGCCATCGAAAAGGCCCTGGCCCCGAGGGGGGTGCTGGTCGTGGTCGACGCCGAGCACCTGTGCATGTCCATGCGGGGCGTCAAGAAATCGGGGACGTCGACCGTGACCTCCGCCGTCCGGGGCCTCTTCCGCAACGATGCGGCCACCCGGATGGAGGCCATGCAGTTCGTCCGCGGCCGCTGAACCGGCCGGGATCGCCGGGCGCGGTCCCCGGCAGGCTGGTTTACTCTGTGTCGTCATGCCCAGTTCGACCCCGGAGGACCGTCCTTTGGTAATGGGGATCCTCAATGTCACCCCCGACTCGTTCTCAGATGGCGGGAGATGGTTCGAAAGTGAGCGGGCGATCATGAGAGCACATGAGATGGTGGACGAAGGGGCTGACATCGTCGATGTCGGTGGTGAATCGACCCGGCCGGGAGCCGAACCGGTCTCCACCGCCGAGGAGCTCCGGCGGGTGATCCCGGTGATCGAGGCGCTCGCCGGCCAGGTCAGGGTCTCGATCGACACCACCAAGGACGCCGTGGCCGACGCCGCCGTGCAGGCCGGGGCGTCGATGATCAACGACGTGTCCGCCTCCCTCTGGCCGGTGGCGGCGCGGCGCCGGGTCGGGTGGGTGGCCATGCACCGGCAGGGAAGCCCGGCCACCATGCAGGCCCACCCCCGCTACGACGACGTGGTCGAGGAGGTCTCCGGCATGCTGGTCGAGCGGGCCGCCCGGGCCCGGGCCGACGGCGTGGCCGAGGTCTGGATCGATCCCGGCATCGGCTTCGGCAAGACCATCGATCACAACCTGGCGCTGCTGGCCTCGTTGGGCGATCTGGTGGCCACCGGCTATCCGGTCATGGTCGGGACGAGCCGCAAGAGCTTCCTGGCCTCGTTGGCGTCGTCGGGCGGCTCGTCCGTCCCGGTCGGCGAGCGGCTTCCGGGGTCGTTGGCCACGGCCACCTGGGCCATGGCCCAGGGAGTCCGTATGGTCCGGGTCCACGACGTGGCCGCCACCGTCCAGGCCGCCGTGCTGGTGGGGCGGGTGGGGTTCGGGGTCGGGGATTCGGGGGCCGGGGAGTTGGGGGCCGCAGCACAGGAAGGCGGGTCGGGTGGCTCCCGTCCCGCGACGAACGCAGGAGATCCGGAGGTCGGAGCGTGAAAGGAAAGTGGGCGGCGGGGATCCCGCCTCGTAACTTCACCTGGGTGATCAAGGACCGCATGGCCATGAGCGAGCGGCCGGGCGGCTTCGCCCCCAACCACCGCAAGGTGCGGCGCCAGGAGGAGATCATCTGGCTGCAGGTCCAGGGGTTCACGCGGGTGATCTCGCTGCTGCCGTCGTCCCACAATCTGCAGGCCTACGAGGAGCGCTCGATGGCCAGCGTGCACTTCCCCCTGCCGTCCTCGGGTGATGCCCGCGGGGTGCTCGGCGACGTCTACCGCGAGCTGCACGGCTACCTGACCGGTGGGGAGCGGATCCTCCTCCACCAGGAAGAGCTGGGCGATCGGGTGGCCGGCGTGGTGGCCGGTTACCTCCTGTGGTCGGACCGGCTGCCGAGCGGGCCGCAGGCCATCACCGTGCTCGAGCACATGACCGGCCATCCGATGGGTCCGAGCGGACGGGAGCTGGTGGCGTTCGCCAGCGAGCTCTCGCCGGCCGCTGTCCATCCGGGAGCGATCGACGATCCATCCGGCGGCGGGTGACGTCCGGCCGGGGAGCTCGGTGACCGCCGTCGACGGGGACGGAGACGGTGGCGACCGGATTCAATTGCGAGGGCTGCGGGCCATCGGCACCCACGGGGTGCTGCCCGAAGAGAAGAGTCGGGCCCAGCCCTTCGAGATCGACCTCGACCTGACCGTGGACCTGGCCCCGGCCGGCCAGTCCGATGTGCTGGCGGACACCGTCGACTACGCCGGTGTGGCCGAGACGGCCGCCGGGATCGTCTCGGGTCGGTCCTCCTTCCAACTCCTCGAGGCCCTGGCCGGCGCGGTGGCCGACGCCACCTTGGCGTCGGACCCCCGGATCACCGCGGTGACCGTGCATCTCCGAAAGCTCCAGCCTCCGCTGGCCATGGACATCGCCACGGTGGGTGTCCGGATCACCCGCCGGCCGTGACCGCCACCGGCCCCCCACTGTCCGAGCGGGCGTTTCTGTCCCTCGGATCGAACCTCGGCGACCGGTGGACCCACCTCCGGCGGGCCGTCGACCAGCTGCGGGCCGGGAACCGGGCGCCGGTGACGGCCGTGTCCAATGTGTACGAGAGCTCGCCGGTCGGCGGCCCCGACGGGCAGGGACCGTTCCTCAACGTGGTGGTGGAGCTGGCGCTGGCTCCCGGTGCCGATCCCTACGGCCTCCTCGAGGAATGCCGCCGGCTGGAAGCGGCCGCCGGGCGGGTGCGGGCGGCCCGCTGGGGCCCGAGGACCCTCGACGCCGATGTGGTCTGGATCGACGGCGTGGTGCTCGACGACCCCGAGCTGACCGTGCCCCACCCGCGCTGGCGGGACCGCAGGTTCGTCCTGGCCCCTCTCCGGGAGCTGGCCCCGGACCTGGTCGACGATTCGGCCCTGGCCGACGCTGGTGGCGAGGTCGCCGTCGTGGGTACACTGTGAGGCGTAGCACCCAGATTCTCTGATGCGAACGGCACCCATCCGGGGCCGGAACGTCGAAAGGGGACTCGTGACCACGTTCCGCGTTATCGGGCCCGGCCGGGCCGGCCGCTCACTTCTCGCGGCCCTGGTGGCCACGGGCCAGTTCGAGCCGAAGGGGGTGCTCGGCCGCGGCGACCCGGTTGAGGACGCCGCCGTCGGCGTCGACCTGCTGGTGATCGCCACCCCCGACGACCAGGTCCGCGGCGTCGCCGCCTCGGTCGTACCGGTTGATTCCACGGTGGTCATCCACCTCTCGGGTTCGCTGGGCCTCGACGTGCTGGAGACCCATCCCCGCCGGGGTTCGGTCCATCCGCTGGTTCCCCTGCCCACCGAGGCGACCGGGCGCGATCGCCTCCGGTCGGGGATCACCTTCGCCGTGGCCGGCGACCCGATGACCGCGGCCGTGGTCGCCTCGCTGGGTGGGAGGGCGGAGACGGTGGACGACCCCGATCGCGCCGCCTATCACGCGGCGGCCTCCATCGCCGCCAATCACATGGTGGCGCTCATCGGGCAGGTGGAGCGGGTGGCCGCTTCGGCCGGGCTTCCTCTCGACGCCTTCTCGGACCTGATGCGAGCCGCCCTGGACGATGCCCTCGTCCTGGGGCCCCGTCGGGCCCTGACCGGCCCTGCGGCCCGTGGGGACTGGGACACCGTGAACCGGCACCGCAACGCGCTGTCGTCGCTGGCCGGACCACGTACCGAGCTCGCCGCCTACGACGCCATGGTCGGCCTGGCCCGGAGGCTCACCCTCGAAACCGAGCCGGCCCGGGACGAGACGCCGAGCCGCTCGCCGGCCGCCGTCGGCGGAGGGTGGGTGGCATGAGCACCGTCACCGAGGTGCCGCCGGCAGCTGTCGACGGCTCCGGGGTGGTGGCTCCGGCCCGGGTCGCCGTGATCGAGACCGTCGACCGGTACTCGGCGGCCTTGGACGCGGTTCGTGCGTCCGGCCGAACGGTGGGTGTGGTTCCCACCATGGGCGCCCTGCACGAGGGCCACCGGTCCCTCATCGAGCGGGCCGCCCGGGAGTGCGACGTGGTCGCCGTGTCCATCTTCGTGAACCCCACCCAGTTCGGTGATCCGGCCGACCTGGCCCTCTACCCACGCACCCTCGACTCGGACCTCCGGGTGGTGGAGGAGGCCGGTGGTGACCTCGTCTTCGCCCCTTCGGTGGGCGAGATGTACCCCGACGGGCCCGTGGGTGCGGCGCACGGGCCTCCCGCCAGCACGGTGCCGGCACCGGAGTTGGCCGCCCGCTGGGAAGGGGCCTCCCGGCCCGGGCATTTCGACGGGGTGGCCACCGTCGTCGTCAAGCTGTTGTCCGCCGCCGGCCGGTGCCGGGCCTACTTCGGCGAGAAGGACTTCCAGCAACTGGCCCTGGTCCGCCGCGTGGTGAGCGATCGCGGCCTGCCCACCGAGGTCATCGGCTGTGAGACGGTCCGCCAGCCCGACGGCCTGGCCCTGTCGAGCCGGAACGCCCGCCTGTCACCCGAGCAGCGCAGGGCCGCCCTGGTCCTGTCCCGGGCCCTGCACGCCGGTGCCTCGATGATGGAGCGGGGTGAGAACGACCCGTCGGTGATCGAGGACGAGATGCACCGGGTGGTGGCCGGGGAGCCGTCGGTCGTCCTCGACTACGCCGCCGTCGTCCATGCCGACGATCTCGAGCCGGCATGCACCTGTGCCACCTCGCGACCACTCCGGTTGCTCATCGCCGGCGAGGTCGGCCCGGTCCGGCTCATCGACAATCTCGATCCCGGCGGCGACTTCCCGGGTGGCGACCCCGTCGCCGCCCTTCGTCATCCGGGCGCCTGAACCGGTGCCAGCGCCGGTGCCAGGGCCGGGGATGCCAGAGACCGGTCCGCTCGACGTGCTCGTCCTCGGCAGCGGCGTTGCCGGCCTGTCGGCCGCGGTCCGCCTGGCGGCACCAACCCCGGCCCCGGATGGCGGCGGACGGACCGGGTCCGGCCGGCCTCAGGGTCGGCGTGCTCACGAAGGCGGAGCTCTCCCAGTCGGCGACCCGGTGGGCCCAGGGCGGTGTGGCTGCCGTGCTCGGCGGTGACGAGGACTCGACCGATCTCCACCTGGCCGACACGCTGGCCGCCGGGGCCGGGCTGTGCGACACGGACGCGGTCCGGGTCCTGGTCGATGAGGGCCCGTTCCGGGTCCACGAGCTGATCGCCATGGGGGCCGTGTTCGACCGGCAGCCCGGTGGGGCCCTGGCCCTGGCCCGGGAGGGCGGGCACTCCACGGCCCGGGTCGTGCACGCCGGCGGTGCCGCCACCGGGGCCGAGGTGGAACGGGCCCTGGTCGATGCCACCCGGGCCACCGCCGCCGCCGTGCTCGAGGAGTGGTTCGCACTCGATCTGGTCGTCGAGCACGGCCGGTGCCGGGGCGTGCGGGCGCTCACCGCCGACGGTCGGGTCGTCGAGGTCCGGGCCACCCACACGGTGCTGGCCACCGGCGGTGCCGGCCAGCTCTTCGCCGTGACCACCAACCCGGCCGAGGCCACCGCCGATGGTCTGGCCATGGCCCTGCGGGCCGGTGTGCCGGTGGCCGACGTCGAGTTCATGCAGTTCCACCCGACCGCTCTGCACCATCCGGCGATGCCACGTCCGCTCCTCTCCGAAGCGCTGCGCGGGCACGGCGCCCTTCTGCGCGACGCCCGGGGTGACCGGTTCGTCGACGAGCTGGCGCCGCGCGACGTGGTCAGCCGGGCCATGGCCGACCGGATGCGGGAGCAGGGTGTCGAGAGCCTGTGGCTGGACGCCACCGGATTGGCCGCCTTCGGTTCCCGGTTCCCGACCATCGCCGCCTCGCTCATGGCCATCGGACTCGATCCCGCGCACGACTGGCTGCCCATCGCCCCTGCCGCCCATTACCTGTCCGGTGGTGTGCTCACCGACCTGTCCGGGGCCACGGCCCTGCCCGGCCTGTGGGCGGCGGGCGAGGTGGCCTGCACCGGGGTACACGGAGCCAACCGGCTGGCATCCAATTCACTCCTGGAGGGAATGGTGTTCGGCGCCCGCCTGGCCGAGGCGATCGCCGCCGGAACCGACGGGCCTTCGCCCACCGGGGCGATGGGGGCGTTCATTGGCGGCGGGTGGGAGCCGGTGAAATCCGCCGATGGTGGGTCCGGATCGGGGCACGCCCACGAGGCGGACCCGGCCGCGGACGGGCCGTGGCTCGATGCGGTGAAGACGAGGGAGGAGCTGCAGCGGATCATGATCGCCGGGGCCGGGGTGGTCCGCAGCGCCGAGTCGCTCGAGACCGCCGGCCGCGGAATCCGGGCCATCGCCCGGCAGGTGGGTGGCGTCCCGGCCGACCGGGCTCACGGCGAGCTGGCCAATCTGGTCACCGCCTCGACGAGCCTGTTGTCCTCGGCCACGGTGCGGTGCGAGACCCGCGGTGCCCATGCCCGCAGTGATTTTCCCGAGACCGCCGAAGCGTGGCGCCGACGCATCGTCCATACCGGCGACGGTGTCGTCCTCCTCGACATGCCGCCAGCGGATCCTGAGCGCGGCGATCGGTCCGATCCGGACGTTTCCGACCGGTGACCACGGCCGTCGGGAAGCACGCGGTGGGCGAGGCGGTGAACGAGACCGCCCCGGTCGACCCTCCCCGGCACGCCGTGGTCGAGGCCGTGAGCCGGGCCATCGCCGAGGACGTGCTGCCCTTGGGTGACCTCACCGCTGCGCTTGTCCCGGCGTCGGTGACGGCAGCGGTCGCCATCGTGAGCCGGGAGCCGGGGGTCGTCGCCGGGCGCGCCTGCTCGGTCGAGACGTTCGCCCAGATCGATCCCGACCTCGTCGTGGCCTGGCAGATGGACGACGGCACCGAGGTGGTGCCGGGGAGCGTGGTGGCGGAGGTCAGTGGGCCCCTGCGGTCGATCCTGACCGCGGAGCGCACCGCCTTGAACTTCCTCTGCCACCTCTCCGGGGTGGCGTCACTGACCCGCAGATTCGTGACCGCCGTCGGTCGGGCCAATCCGTCGACCCGGGTGCTGGACACCCGCAAGACCACCCCGGGGCTGCGGGCGTTGGAGAAGGCCGCGGTACGGGCCGGAGGGGGGCACAATCACCGGGGCAGCCTCTCCGACGCCGTCCTGGTGAAGGACAACCACCTGGGTGGCGTCACGATCGCCGAGGCGGTGGCCAGGGCCCACCGGTTGTGGCCGGGCCGGATGGTCGAGGTCGAGTGCGACCGGATCGACCAGGTTGACGAAGCGGTCCGTGCCCGGGCCACCGTCGTCATGCTCGACAACATGACGCCCGAACTGGTGGCCGAATGCGTGGCCCGGGTTCGGGCGGCGGGCACCGGGCTGTTGGTGGAGGTGTCGGGTGGCGTGACCCTGGAGTCGGCCCCACGGTTGGCCGCTGCCGGTGCCGATCTCATCTCGGTGGGTGCCCTCACCCACTCCGCACCCGTGCTCGACCTGGGATTCGATCTTCCGCCGGGTACCGGCGGCGAAGGCTGAAAGGCTGACCATTGCTTCTTGCCATCGATGTCGGAAACACCGAGACCGTGGTCGGGCTGTTTGCCGACGACCTGACCGTCCCCCTCGCCGCCACCGGGCCCCGTGACGGCAACGAACCGACCGGGCTCGCCCACCACTGGCGGCTGTCCACCGTGGCCGAGCGCACATCCGATGAGCATGCGCTGCTCCTCACCCAGTTGCTCGACCTCGACGGTCTCGACATCGAAGACGCCGTCACCGGTATCGCGGTGACGTCGTCGGTCCCGCTGGTCACGGCCAACCTCCGGCAGATGGTGGCGCGCTGGTTCGTCGTTCCCTCGGTGGTGCTCGAGCCCGGTGTCAAGAGCGGGATGCCGATTCTCTACGACAATCCGAAAGAGGTCGGTGCCGACCGAATCGCCAACGCGGTGGGTGCCCACGATCTGTTCGGCGGCCCGTGCGTCGTGGTCGACCTGGGTACGGCGACGACCTTCGACGCCATCTCCGCGGCCGGTGAGTACCTCGGCGGGGCCATCACTCCGGGAGTGGCCATCAGCCTCGACGCGCTGTTCGCCAACGCCGCCGCGCTCGGTCGGGTCGAGCTCGTGGAGCCGAGAAGCGTGATCGGCAAATCGACGGTGGAGTCGATCCAGTCGGGCGCCCTCTACGGGTTCGCCGGTCAGGTCGACGGCCTCTGCCGACGGTTCGCCGCCGAACTGGGCGAGTGCACGGTGGTGGCCACCGGCGGCCTGTCCGAGCTCATCTCCCCGTACTCCGAGGAGATCGAGTACGTGGAGCCCTGGCTCACTCTCCACGGCCTCAGGCTCATCTTCGAGCGCAACATGCCCTTGCTGTCCGCGCGGTAGCGCTTCGCTTCCTGCCGTCCCGGCCGGGGCTCCCCGCCGGGCTCGCCTCAGACCGGAGCTTCGAGGACCAGCGCCGGTCGGTGGGGCGGAGGCTGGTGGTCCCACAGGTCGGTCACCAGATCATCGCGGAGCGGCCGCATCTGCGGATCGTCCCAGCGGTTCCTTCGCTGGAGGGGGTCGTCGGCGAGGTCGTACAACTCTCCCTCGGTGCCGTCATGAGACGTTCCCGGAAGGTACGCGGTGCATACCCACCGATCCCGCATGATGGTCCGGAGATGGACGTTGGTACCGAACAGGTCACTGTCCCACTCGGTCAGCACCCGCTCGAACCCGCGCCGCTCGGCGTCGGAGTCGTCGGCGGGAAGGGGCGCCCCCTGCATCCACTCGGGCGGTGTGATCCCGGCGATGGCGCAGAATGTCGGGGCCAGGTCGACCAGCCCCACCGGCTTGGTCACCACCGCCGGTGGCTGGGGCTTCGAGGGAGCCGGACGCCACACCAGGGGTAGTCGCATCAGGGCGTCGACGTGGTACGGACCCTTGAACAGGAGACCGAAATCGCCCTGGAGCTCACCGTGGTCAGTGGTGAAGAACACATCGAGGTCCTCGTTCCAGCCTCGCTCGGTGACGCGGTTCAGCACCCGTCCCACGGCGTCGTCGATGAGCTCGCATTCGACCGCATTGCGGGCGTTGACCTCGCGTACCTGGTCGGCGGTGAGTGTGGCCGGGACCCATTCGGCCGGAGCCTCGTAGTTCGACACCAGGGTGCCGTCGTACCAGAGACGCCAGTGTCGGGGCTTGCCGTCGATGATGGCCTCACGTTCGCCGGGCTGCTCGGGATAGCCGGCGGGGAGGGGGACCTCACGCCAGTCGACGCGGCTGACTTCGGACTCGGGGGGATCCCAGGGATGATGAGGATCGGGGAAGCTCATCCAACAGAACCAGTCGTCGTCGGGCCCGAGGGCGTCGAGCCAGGCGATGGTCCGATCCGCCACCCAGTCGGTGTGGTAGATCCCCCGATCGATGGGATTGACCTTCACCTGGGGTGCCCCGGTGTCGCCGCCACCGGCTGCGTTGACCTGCAGCGATCCGTCGAGTGCAGGATAGAAACCGCTGGCCGCATCGGGATGCTCGGCCATGAGCCAGCGTGCATAGTGAAGCGGCCCCACGGCGCCATGGGTGGCCATCTCCAAGTGCTCGAAACCGCGGTGGGCACCGTCCGCGGGCTCGGTCCCGGTGCGGGCCAGCGCATTCTCGGGGAACCGCAGGAACGGGTCGAGGAACGGTTCGAAGTGCGCCTTGCCGACGAGCGCTGTGCGGTAGCCGGCCTGGCGGAGGACCTCGGCCACCGATGGTGCATCGAACGGGAGCGGGACGCCGTTCATCCAGACGCCGTGGGTGGTCGGGTACTGGCCGGTCAGGATGGTCGACCGGGAAGGCATGCACACCACGGACTGTGCGTGGGCCCGCTCGAACCGGATGCCGTCACTGGCCAGGCCGTCGACCACGGGGGTCCGGGCCAACGTGCCTCCGTTGCACCCGAGCGTGTCGTAGCGCTGCTGATCGGTGGTGATCAGGAGGATGTTGCGGCCCATGGCCAAGCCTCTTTCATCGTGTCGTCGGGGGTGTCGTAGGGGACCGATAGGCGGTGAAAAGACCGTCGGCCAGGTTGGCCAATGCGGCCCGGGCGGCTCCGCCGATCACCAGGGCCAGCGCCGCGGGCTCGGCGTCGGTGCTGTAGACGACCAGGCTCGATCCGTCCCCGAGGTCGTGGACATCGATCGTGCCCAGGTGCTCTCTGAACATCGGTGCCGTGATCCGGTACTGCAGGCGCCTCAGGGTGGGGTCCACCGTCAGCAGGCGCTCCGGCATGGGCAATCCCGAACGGGTGACGACGGTTCGAGTGTCACCTTCGACCGTGCACGACTCGATTCCGGGGAACCACTCGGCGAGGCGAGCCGGGTCTCCGACCAGTGCCCAGATGTCGTCCGCGGACGAGCCCAGCCGCACGGCATGCCGGATGCTTCCCCGGGTGGACGTCATCGATGGCCGCCATCGTCGGAGGGGATGACGGCGGCCACCCCGGGGACGCTACTCATCGGTTCCGGAACCGGCACGTCTCTGTTGCGGTCCTCGAGGACATCTGCCGGGTTCTCCCCTCGCCGTGCGCCGGTCACGACCGCTCCGTCCCGCCGTCCCTTCGGCCTCCTCTCCCCGTGATGTTTGTTTTCTCAATTCGACCTGATTGCCGCTTACAAGCGATATATATCGGATGTAGCCGATATATAAGTCCAGGAATTCGACCGGAAATTATGGCCTATAGCCGATAATTGGGCCGAATTGAAAAATCAGATGCCACATCTGGTGTGGCTCGAGGTGCCGGCATCGCGATGGCCGTTCTGATGATGTGGGCGGTAAGGTTCCCTAGCGGCGTCGCGAGCTCAGGTGGGGCAGAGGCACAGGGCGCCAGCAGAGGAGCACCACAGCAATGATCACCAGGCTGCTACGCCATTTCTGCAGGATGCTCGTGATCGCGGTCGTGGCGGTGGGCACGATTTCGGCCTCCACGGTGAGCCTGGCCGATCAGGCCGGAGCGGCCGCCACGACGGTGACCCACTCCCGGACCGCCACCCTCAAGCACAAGGAGCTCGCACGAGCCGTGCGGCGCGACTGCACCCGACTCTGGCGGTGGCAGCATCAGCAGAAGCGGGTCAGGGCTCGCTTCGAGAAGAGGTTGCACCGGCTCAAGACCTGGGAGGCAACGGCCATCGCCGTCGGACACGCCCCCCGTGTCGCCGCCCTGAAGAGGGACATCGTGCACGTGAGGGCGCTGAGAGCGCAGGCCCTGATGTCCAGGTCAGCCGCCAAGGAAGGCCAGGGGGCCAAGGGGCTCGCCCCGGCGTGCACTGCGGTGGCTCGGGCGGTTCAAGCCGAGCGGAAGACCACCAAGGCCACCAAAGCGAAGAGGGTCGAGGCCAGGGCGAAGGCGAGGGCCTCCAGGCTAGCCAAGGCCAGGGCGGCCGCCGCGGCCAGGGAAGCGGCAAAGGCAGCCGCGGCAAAGGCGGCCAGCAGCGCAAAGGCGGCCGCAGGCACAAGGCGGCCGCGGGCCGTGCGGCCACGATCCCGACAACCACCACGCCGACGACCACGACCCCGACGACCAGCTCGACACCTCCCACCACATCTCCCGGTACGTCGGTCCCCCCGTCGACGGCACCCACGACGTCCACCACCCCGGCGACGCACCACGACCCCGGGCTGACGGGCGCGGCCGGCCGGTCTGAAAGGGGCGTGGAGGGCGGGTGAACCGTCCTCGGCCGGAAACTGGCGGTGAGCGGGCTTCGGGCCGGACAAGGCTTCGGAGCAGCCCGCGGGCGGGCTCAGGAGGCCCGCGGGCGGTCTCAGTAGGGGGGCAGGTCGTCGACCAGGGAGTGGGCCAGCTTGGCAAAGGCGTCAGCCAGCTGGGCCGACGGTCCCGCGATCGCCGCCGAGGCCGCCAGGTCTGCGTACTGCCTCGCCACGCTGGTGGCGCCCCCGATGGCACCCGATTCGGCCACGATGGAGCGGGCCTTGTCCCGCTCCGGCTGGCCCAGGGGCTGCCCCAGCAGCGGGCCCAGCTCGGGACCGGCATCGGGATCGGCCAGGGCCAGCAGTACGGGAAGGGTGTAGATACCCTCGGCCAGGTCCTGTCCAGCCGGTTTTCCCAGCTCGGCCTCCGTCCCGACGACGTCGAGGATGTCGTCTCGTACCTGAAAGACCATGCCGAAGTAGCGGCCGAACAGCGTGAATGCATCGACGTCACCACGTGGGAGCCCACCGGTGAGCGCTCCGATCCGACACGAGGTGGCCATGAGGGCCGCCGTCTTGCCGGCGATGGCGTTGGTGTAGCTGTCCTCGCTCCGGGCCACCTGGAAGGCCGAGTTGACCTCGGCCACCTGGCCCTGGCAGAGCTCACCGAGGGTGGCGGCCAGCAGGGCCGCGATTTCGGTGCCGAGTCCGGCGGCGATCTCGGCCGACCGGGCCAGCAGGAAGTCGCCGGCGACGATGGCCACCAGGTTCCCGAACCGGGCGTTGACGCTCTCCACATTCCGCCTGACGGTTGCCTCGTCCATGACGTCGTCGTGGTACAGGGAGGCCAGATGGACCAATTCGACCGCCACCGCCCCCAACAGGTCGTCACGGGTGGCTCCGGCACCCCCGGATGTGGCGGTGGCCAGGGCAAGGACCGGTCGGAGCCGCTTTCCGCCCGCGGCCAGGAGATGGGTGGTGACCTCGTCGAGGAAGCCGTCGCCTGTGACCACGGACTCGACCAGCAGGGGCTCGAGGCGTTGGAGCTGTTCTTCGAGTGCGGGAAGCCCAAGGAGCTCTACGACGTTCACTTCCTACAGACGATAGGCCAGGATGCCGATGTCTGAGAAAAGGGCCTGGAAAATGGGACAGTGCGGGTGCGTGGTGTATCGGCACCTGTAGACTTCGTATCAGTTGCCGACCGCAGATGGAGGCGGTGGAGTGTTCGAACGATTTACAGACCGGGCTCGTCGAGTTCTTGTGCTCGCACAGGAGGAAGCGCGCCTTCTGAACCACAGCTTCATTGGCACCGAGCACATCCTCCTGGGCCTGATCCACGAGGGTGAGGGCGTCGCGGCCAAGGCGCTCGAGTCGCTTGGTGTCTCGCTCGAGGCTGTCCGTGAGAAGGTCGAAGAGACGATCGGCCTGGCCGGAACCGCTCCGACCGGCTCCCCTCCGTTCACACCCCGGGCCAAAAAGGTCCTCGAGCTGTCGTTGCGCGAAGCCCTCCAGCTCGGACACAGCTACATCGGCACCGAGCACATGCTCCTCGGTCTCGTCCGTGAGGGCGAAGGCGTGGCCGCTCAGGTACTCCAGAGTCTGGGCGCGGACCTTCCCCGGGTCCGCCAGCAGGTCATCCAGCTGCTCTCGGGCTACCAGGGTGGCAAGGAGTCGGTCGGCGCCGGCGCACCCGGCTCGCAGTCGTCGGACGCACCCACCGGATCGCCCGTGCTCGACCAGTTCGGTCGCAATCTCACGGCGCTGGCCCGGGACCACAAACTGGACCCGGTCATCGGCCGCGAAAAAGAGATCGAGCGCGTCATGCAGGTGCTCTCTCGCCGGACGAAGAACAACCCGGTGCTCATCGGAGAGCCGGGCGTCGGCAAGACGGCCATTGTCGAGGGTCTGGCCCAACGGATCGTGGCTGATGACGTTCCCGAAACGCTGACCGGCAAGCAGCTCTACACGCTGGACCTGGGCGCGCTGGTCGCCGGCAGCCGGTACCGCGGTGATTTCGAGGAGCGGCTCAAGAAGGTGCTCAAGGAGATCCGCACCCGGGGCGACATCGTCCTGTTCATCGACGAATTGCACACGTTGGTCGGTGCGGGCGCCGCCGAAGGCGCCATCGATGCCGCTTCCATCCTGAAGCCGATGCTGGCCCGCGGTGAACTGCAGACGATCGGTGCCACCACCATCGACGAGTACCGCAAGCACCTGGAGAAGGATGCTGCGCTCGAGCGGCGCTTCCAGCCGATCAAGGTGGAGCAGCCCAACGTGGCGCTGACCATCGAAATCCTGAAGGGATTGCGCGACCGATACGAGTCACACCACGCGGTCACCATCACGGATCAGGCGCTGGTGGCGGCAGCCAACCTGGCCGACCGTTATCTGGCCGACCGGTACCTGCCGGACAAGGCGATCGATCTCATCGACGAGGCCGGCAGTCGGCTGCGCATCCGCCGGATGACCACACCGCCGGCGTACAAGAAGCTCGAAGAGGAGATCAGCCGGCTCCGGGCCGACAAGGAAGCGGCTATCGAAAAGCAGGCCTTCGATCAGGCGAAGAAGCTTGCCGAGCAGGAGAAGTCGCGCCTCGATAGCAAAGAAGCCATGGAGGCCGAGTGGCGGGCCGAGGGCGTCGACCTGTTCGACGTCGTGGACGAGGAAGTCATTGCCGAGGTGCTGGCCAACTGGACGGGCATTCCCGTGTACCGGCTCACCGAGGAGGAGACGGCCAAGCTCCTGCGCATGGAGGACGAACTGCACAAGCGGGTGATCGGGCAGGAGCCGGCCATCGCCGCGCTGGCCCGGTCGATCCGACGCACCCGGGCCGGACTGAAGGATCCCAAGCGGCCGAGCGGCTCGTTCATCTTCCTGGGTCCCACGGGAGTCGGGAAGACCGAGTTGGCCAAGACGCTGGCCGAGTTCCTCTTCGACGACGAGGACGCGCTCATCCAGCTCGACATGTCCGAGTACATGGAGAAGCACACGGTGAGCCGCCTGGTCGGCTCGCCCCCCGGCTACGTCGGCTACGAGGAGGGTGGTCAGCTGACCGAAGCGGTCCGCCGCAAGCCCTTCTCGGTGGTGCTCTTCGATGAGGTCGAGAAGGCGCACGCCGACGTGTTCAACACCCTCCTCCAGATTCTCGAGGACGGTCGGTTGACGGACGCCCAGGGTCGCTCGGTCGACTTCAAGAACACCGTGCTGATCATGACGTCCAACCTCGGGACCGCCGACCTGCGGAAGTCCTCGGTGGGCTTTGCCAAGACCTCCGAAGCCGTCACCTACGAGCGGATGAAGTCCAAGGTGAACGAGGCGCTGAAGGCCCACTTCCGGCCCGAGTTCCTCAACCGCATCGACGAGGTGGTGGTCTTCCACGAGCTGTCCAAGGTCGAGGTGGTCGAGATCGTGGACCTGATGATCCAGCGGGTGTCCAACCAGTTGGAGCTCCAGGGGCTGAGCCTGGTGCTCACCCCGCCGGCCAAGCAGCTCCTCGCCGACAAGGGCTACGACCCTCAGCTCGGGGCCAGGCCGCTGCGTCGGGCCATCCAGCAGATGATCGAGGACCCGCTGTCCGAACGCATCCTGTGGAAGGAGTTCCGGGTCGGGGAGACCATCATCGTCGACGTCGAGACGATCACTCCCGAGGCCGCGGAGGCCTACGACGTCAAGGGTGCACCGCCGCTGGTGGCGGGTGAGCAGCAACTCACCTTCACCGCCATAGAGGGGATCGAACCTCCTCCGGTGGAGCTGGCCGGCGCCGACTCGTCGGCAGACTGAAGTACGCCCGCCCGCCTTCGGCTGGCGGGACAAGGTCGTCCTACTCGGTGTCCTCCAGGTCGAGAAGATCCTGCAGAAGCTTCGGGTCGCCCTCGACCCGGACGGCCGAAGGCGGTAGCCGCCCGTAGAGGGTCAGGACGAGGTCCGACGCCGAGGCCGTCACCACCGTGCTGGTGCCGCGTTGGTCGCCGACGATCCACCGGCCGTCTCCGTCCTCGGATACGAGGGTGAGGGAGCCCAGCAATCGGTCTGCCGCCGTCCCCAGCACGATCTCGAGGAACTCGGCCACGCCGTCGTGGGCCACGGCCGGGTCGATCGGGCTCGGGTTCCCGGCGGCCTGTTCTGCGTCCCAACGGTGGACGGTGGCCTCCTGCACCTGGTGTCGAGCGACCGCGCCGGAGGTGAGTGGACGCCCCCACCAGGTCCAGCACGGGCTGTCGGCGTCGGTCTCCTCCAGTGCGGCCAGCAGCTCCGCGGTGCTCGCTCTCATCCACCCGGCCAGGTCATCGTCCGGGGGCGGGTCCACGGCGGGCCGGTCCGGGTCGCCCTCGCCGGAGGTGGGTCCGTCGGGGTGGCCTGCCCGCACGTTGGCGGCCCAGAAGCGCTGCACCCGGCCCAGGTGCACGATCAGGTCGCGAAGGGACCAGTCGGGGCAGGAGGGGACCGTCGTGTCCAGGTCGGCACCGGCGATCAGGTCCGCCACCCGTGAACTGTCGGTCTGGATGGCGTGCGACCAGTCGAGCATGGCCCGATCGTAGCGATTCGACCGCCATCTGAGCGGGGCCCACACGACGGTCACCCCGGTTGGCACACCCGATCCCTACCATCAGGGCCATGGCAAAGACGGCCAAGCGCCACCGCTGCATCGACTGTGGAGGGACGACCGCCCGATGGGCCGGCCGTTGTCCCTCATGCGGGGAGTGGAACACCCTGGTCGAAGAGGCCCACCTCGGCCCGCTGGTCCGGGCGGTCGACGACTTGAACCTGTCGTCGATGCCCGTCCCCCTGTCGTCGGTCGACATGTCCGAGGCGGCGCCCCTGCCGACCGGTGTTGCCGAGTTCGACCGGGTCCTCTCCGGTGGTCTGGTACCGGGCTCGGTGACCCTCCTCGGAGGCGAACCGGGGATCGGCAAGTCGACCCTCCTCCTCCAGGTACTGGCCGCCCGGGCCGCATCGGGTCATCGGGTGCTCCTGGTGTCCGCCGAGGAGTCGGCGCACCAGGTTCGGCTGCGTGCCGAGCGGCTGGGTCCGGTCCCGCCGGGTCTGTTGATCCTGTCGGCCACCGACATCGGGGCGGTGATCAGGGCGGTGGTCGAGTCCGCGCCGGAGCTGGTGGTGATCGACTCCATCCAGGCCGTGTCCATCGGGCCGTCGACCCTCGGCGAGCGGCGGACCACCGGTGTGCCGGGCAGCGTCGCGCAGGTGCGCGAGTGTGCCGACCAGTTGGTGGGACTGGCCAAGTCGAGGCAGGTGTCCATCGTGCTGGTCGGACATGTGACCAAGGACGGGTCCCTGGCCGGTCCCCGGACGCTCGAGCACATGGTGGACACCGTGCTGAGCTTCGAGGGGGACCGGCACCACGCGCTCCGGCTGCTCCTGGCGGTCAAGCACCGGTTCGGACCCACCGGTGAGCTCGGGCTGTTCGAGATGGGGGACCAGGGTCTCAACCGGGTCGACGACCCCGGTCGGCTTCTGCTCGGTGACCGGCTCACCGGGGTGCCGGGCGGAGTCGTGCTTCCGGCCGTGCAGGGCCGCCGCACCCTGGTGGTCGAGCTCCAGGCCCTGGTGACCCCGATGACCCAGGCCCAGCCCAAGCGGTCGGTGGTCGGGCTGGACAGCGGTCGCCTGGTCATGACCCTGGCCGTCCTGGCCCGCCTGGCCGAGCTGCCCGTGCTGTCGTTGGACGTGTTCGTATCGGTGGCCGGTGGGATCCGGGTGACGGAGCCGGCGGCCGACCTGGCTGTGACCCTGGCCGTGGCATCGGCGGTCACCGGCCGGCCGCTGCCCGCCAACCTCGCCGCGGTCGGCGAGGTGGGGCTGGCCGGGGAGGTCCGCCAGGTGACCAACCTTCGCCCCCGCCTCGAGGAATTGGCGCGGTTGGGATTCGACCAGGTGGTGGTCCCGGCCTCGTCTCCGGAGGGACCGGCCGGAGTCGAGCTGTTACGGGTGGACCGGGTGATCGACGCGCTGCTGCTCCTGGGCCCCGAAGACCTGTCGGCAGGTACCATTCGTCTGTGAACACCCGGCAGAGCTCGCCGCTCAGTGACGCTCTGGCCATGGCGGCGCCCGGCCGACCCCTCCGCGACGGACTCGACCGGATCCTGCGAGCCAAACGAGGAGCCCTGGTGGTGGTCGGCGATGGTCCCAACGTGCTCTCCATCTGTTCCGGCGGATTCCTGCTCGACGCCGAGTTCAGCCCCCAACGTCTCTCCGAGCTGGCCAAGATGGACGGAGCCATCATCCTGGCCGCCAACGCCTCCCGGATCGCCCGGGCCAACGTCCACCTCATGCCCGATGCCGCCATCCCCACCTCCGAAACGGGCACACGGCACCGGACCGCCGAGCGGGTGGCCCGCTCGATCAACGTCCCGGTCCTGTCGGTGTCGGCGGCCATGTCGGTCATCGCCGTGTACCGGAACGACCTCAAGCACACCATCCAGCCCACCGGCTGGTTGCACGACCGGACCGACCAGGCCCTGGCCACCATGCAGCGGTTCCGGAGCCGCTTCGATGTCGCTGTCAACGGCCTCTCCGTCCTGGAGGTCGAGGACACCGTCTCGGTGGGGGATGTCGTGGGGGTGGTCCAGGCCGCCGAGATGCTCCTGCGCATCGCCGAGGAGGTGGACGCCTATCTGGTCGAGCTGGGCGACGACGGCCGGCTGGTCGGGCTCCAATCCGCGGAGCTGGTCGACGGGGTGGGACCCGCCCTCCACCTGGTGGTGCGGGACTACTGCCAGCAGGCACCGACCAGGGGCGGCGACCGGCACGCGGTGGTCGGTCGGGTGGTCGATGAGCTGGCCCATCTGACCTCGGACGACCTGCAGGACGCCGGCCGGGTGGCGGGAATCCTCGGCCTCCCCGAGTCCTTCAGCGACACCGAGTCGGGGATCGAGCCCAGAGGCTACCGGCTGCTCTACCGGCTGCCCCGGTTCTCGGACACCATCATCGAGCGGATCGTGGACCGGTTCGTCAACCTCCAGCAGATCATGCGGGCCTCCCTGGAGGAACTCGAACAGGTGGAGGGAGTTGGCCAGGCCCGGGCTCACTCGGTCAAGGACGGATTGGCCCGCCTGGCCGAGGCCAGCATCTTCGAGCGCTACCAGTAGGCCGACCGACGCCCGGCCCTGTCCTGCCCGGCCCGGCCTCGAGCCCGGCCCGGTCGGAGATGGCGCCGCCACCGTGTACAATTGCTTGCTCGTCTACGCGGTCCCGATGTCGCTCAACCAGCCCGGGATCAGCACGCAATGCCAGGAGGCATGGTGTTCGACATCGGTGACAAGGTCGTTTATCCGCACCACGGCGCGGCCGTCGTGGAACGGCGTGAGACCAAAGAAGCTTTCGGGAAAAAGCAGGAGTACCTGGTACTTCGCCTGGCCTATGGGGATCTGACCCTGATGGTTCCCGCCGACAACACGGACGGTGTGGGCCTTCGGGAAGTGATCAACGACGAGGAAGTGGAAGAGGTGTTCGCGGTGCTCCGCAAGAAGGAGGCCCGGATGCCGACCAACTGGTCCCGTCGGTACAAGAACCATTCCGAGAAGCTCCGGTCCGGCGATATCTACCAGGTGGCGGAAGTGGTCAGGAACCTCTCCATCCGGGACAAGGACAAGGGGCTCTCGGCGGGTGAGAAGCGGATGCTCAGCCGGGCTCGTCAGATCCTGGTGTCAGAGCTGACCTTCGCCCTGGGAGTTGATGAGGAGACCGCCGAGGTTCGGCTCAACGAGGCGCTTCCCTGAGCCGAACGGGGTCCGTCTGGGCCATCGTGGTGGCGGCGGGGACAGGTCAGCGGTTCGGCGGCCCCAAGCAGTTCGCCGAGCTGGCCGGAAAGCCGGTGGCGGCCTGGTCGGTCGAGGCCGCTCGCTCGGTCGCCGACGGGGTGGTCCTGGTGGTCCCCGCAGAGGACCGTTCGGGCGGGTCCGGAGGATCCGGGGGCGATCGGCCGGCGGGTGACGCACAGGCGGCCTCGACGGGTGCCGACCGGGTGGTGGCCGGTGGTGCGACCAGGGCGGCATCGGTGCGGGCCGGACTGGCGGCGGTTCCGGACGACGCCGCCATCATCGTGGTCCACGACGCCGCCCGGCCACTGGCCACCGATGAGCTGTTTGCATCCGTCGTCGCCGTCCTCCGTTCCACCGAGGCCGAGGGGGCCATCCCGGTGGTGGCGGTGTCCGACACCCTGAAGCGGGTGGTTGGCGACAGGGTGGTCGACGGCGTCGATCGGGATGGCCTGGTCGCGGTCCAGACACCGCAGGCGTTCGTTGCCGTCACGCTACGGCGGGCCCATCAGGCGTGTGGTGAGGCCACCGACGACGCCGGGCTCGTGGAGGAGCTGGGCGCTACGGTCCACACGGTGGAGGGGGATCCGCGCAATGTGAAGCTGACCCGGTCCGAGGATCTGGCCCTGGCCGAGGCGCTGCTGCGGGTGGCCGGCCGATGAACGGGGGGCCGTCGTCGATCCGGATCGGACAGGGACTCGACGTGCACCGGTTCTGCGATCACCCCGGGCGGCCGCTGGTGCTGGGCGGTGTGGTCGTCACCGGAGATGGGGCGCGGCCACTCGAGGGGCACAGCGACGCCGACGCCGTGGCCCACGCCATTGCCGATGCGGTCCTCGGAGCGGCTGGTCTCGGGGACCTCGGGCGCCACGCTCCCGACACCGACCCGGAATGGCAGGGGGCGGACAGCCTGGAGATCCTGTCCCGGATGGTGGAGCTCGCCCGCCAGGCCGGATGGTCGCCGGTCAATGCCGACTGCACGGTGGTGGCGGAGCAGCCCCGTCTGGCCCCCTTCATCGCCCAGATGGCCGAACGGCTGACGTCGGCGCTCGGTGCGCCGGTCAACGTGAAGGCGACCCGGGCAGAGGGGCTCGGGGCCCTCGGCCGGGCCGAAGGGATCGCCAGTACGGCCATCGTCCTGATGGCTTCGTCCGGGGACACCGCCGACGACTCGGCCCGATGAGCGCGTCTTCCCGAAGCGGCGGACGGAGTGGTGCCGGCGGACGGGGCAGCGCCGGCAAGGGTGGTACCGGCGGACGGGGCGGTTCCGGCGGACGGGGTGGGACCGGGCGGGGCACCGGCGCCTCGGCCCAGGCCGGCCGGGGTAGTGGCGGACGGGGCCAGCCGGTTCGGTCTGCGGATCGGGGCGGTCGCCGACCCGATCGACTGGGTAGCGCCGGGCGCCAGGGCTCCGGCCCTCCGGGGCTCGGCGGCGACCAGGTCGAGGGGCGGCAGGCGGTGCGGGAACTGCTCAAAGCCAACCGGCGGTCGGTGCGATCCGTCTTCATGGCCGAAGGCATGGATGCCGCGACCATCCTCGACGAGATCGAGGACCTGGCCGCCACCCGCCGGGTCAAGGTCGACTACGTCAGTCGTCGTCGCATCGACTCACTGGCCCGGACCGAGGCCGCGCAGGGCGTGGTGGCACTGGCCCGGCCGGTCGAGGAGACACCGCTCGAATCACTGTGCGAACCGACCAGCCGAGGTCGGGTGCCGTTCCTGCTGGTGTTGGATGGCATCACCGATCCGCAGAACCTCGGGGCCTTGTTGCGGAGCGCGGAGTGCGCCGGGGTCACCGGTGTCGTGCTCCCGCGCCATCGGTCGGCCCACCTCTCCCCCACGGTGACCAAAGCGGCCGCGGGCGCCGTCGAGTACCTCCCGATGGCTCTGGTGGCCGGCATTCCGGCCGTGCTGCCACGTCTGTCGGCCATGGGGGTGTGGACCGTCGGTCTGGTCGGTGAGGCGCGCCAGCCGTTCTACGACCTGCCGCTCGGGGATCAGCCGGTCGGGCTGGTGCTGGGCTCGGAGGGGACCGGACTGGCCCCGTTGACGAGAAAGCGCTGCGACGTGCTGGCATCCATTCCCCAGCACGGTTCCCTTTCGTCCCTCAACGTCTCCACCGCAGGAGCCATCGCCTGCTTCGACGTGGCCCGTCAGCGGTCCCCTTGACCGGATGGCTCAGGCCACCTCGTCGACGGCCACGCCCTTCCAGAACGCCACCCGATCCGAGATCTCGGCCGCCGCTTCCTCGGGTGATTGGTAGTACCAGGCGGCGTCGTCGTTGCGTATCCCGTCCACGACCACCGACCGGTAGCTCGCCTCTCCTTTCCAGGGGCAGAAGGTGTGGCTGTCACTGGGTCGGAAGTACGTGTCGTCCAGGTCCTCGACGGGGAAGTAGTGGTTGCCCTCCACCACGACCGTCCGGTCGCTCTCGGCCAGGACGGCACCCTTCCATGTCGCTCGTATCTTCATGACGATGACAACCCCGACGGGCCGGTCACTGTTCCCGTTCGACCGTACCGCGGGTGATCCAACCCGAGCCGGGCGGCACCGAGTGGCCGATGAGGGCCGGTCGGGGTCGGCCACTCTGATCGGCCGGCGGCCCGTCCATCGACGACCGCCCTCACGTGATCAAATGGAGCCGGGATGACCGAGCGAGCTGACGTGATCGTGCTGGGCGTGGGGCCGGGCGGGGAGTACGTGGCCGGTCGTCTGGCCGAGTCGGGGCTCGATGTCGTCGGCGTGGACGCGGAGCTGGTCGGGGGTGAGTGCCCGTACTGGGGGTGCATCCCCTCCAAGATGATGATCAGGGCCGCCGATCTCCTGGCCGAGGCCGGTCGGGTTCCGGGGATGGCCGGTGACACCACGGTGAGACCCGACTGGGCCCCCGTGGCCGAGCGGATCCGCGACGAGGCCACCGACTCCTGGGATGACACCGCGGCCGTCAAACGGTTCGAGGACAAGGGTGGGCGGTTGGTCCGTGGTTGGGGGCGCCTGGAGGGACCGAACCGGGTGGCGGTCGGCGACGAGGTCATCGAGGCCCGGCGCGCCGTCGTCGTCAACACCGGGACGCGGGCCTGGATACCGCCGGTTGCCGGATTGACCGGTACGCCCTACTGGACCAACCGGGAGGCTGTCGAAACCGAGCAGGTGCCGAGGTCGCTGGCCGTGCTCGGAGGAGGTGCCACCGGTGTCGAACTGGCCCAGGTGTTCAGCCGCTTCGGCTCGGAGGTGACCGTGCTGGAGACCGGCCCCTGTCTCGTCGGGCCCGAGGAACCCGAGGCCGGTCAGCTCTTGGCCGAGATCTTCGGGTCCGAGGGCATCGATGTCAGGACCGGCGCCTCCATCGGGTCTGTCCGGCACGACGGCCGCCGGTTCGCCATCGCTCTGGGCGACGGGGAACCGCTGGTGGTCGAGCACCTGCTGGTGGCCACCGGTCGGCGCGCGGACCTCGTCCAGCTCAATGTGGCATCGGTCGGTCTCGACGATTCGGCCCGGGCCCTTCCCGTCGACGACCACCTGAGGGTCGAGGGGGTCGAAGGCATGTGGGCGGTGGGCGACGTCACCGGCAAGGGCGCCTTCACCCACATGTCGATGTACCAGGCGGCCATCGTGGTCGATGATGTCCTCGGCCACGATGTGGTCCCGGCCGACTACCGGGCCGTGCCACGGGTCACTTTCACCGATCCGGAGATCGGGTCGGTGGGTCTCAGCGAACGCCAAGCCCGCCATCGGGGACTGGACGTCCGGGTGGGGAAGTCGGACGTCCCGACGTCGGCGCGGGGATGGATCCACAAGGCGGGGAACAAGGGCTTCATCAAGTTGGTGGAGGACGCCGACCGGCAGGTGCTGGTCGGAGCGACCTCGGCCGGACCGTGGGGCGGAGAGGTACTCGGCCTGCTCACCCTGGCCGTCCATGCCGAGGTGCCGACCTCCCGACTGCGGCACATGATCTACGCCTATCCCACCTTCCACCGCGCCATCGAAGATGCGGTCAAGGACCTCGATCAGGCGTAGGCCCGGCGAGGGAGCAGACCCGCGTCAACGTCAGACCGGCGTCACGAAGAAGGACGCGCCAGTGACATCTGGAACTCGCCCCCGTCCGACGCCCAGGTCGACTCGATCACGAACCCGCACTCACGGAGCTCGGCCTCGAGTGCCTCCGGCGAGAACTTGGTGCTGATCTCGGTCAACATCTCCTCGCCCGACCGGAATTCCACGTCGAGGTCGAGATCGGCGACGCGGACGGTCTGGGTCTCGGCCGACCGCAGCCACATCTCGATGCGCTGATCTTCTTCGTTCCACCGGGCGACATGCTCGAATTTCTCCGGGTCGAAGTCGGCGCCGAGCTCTCGATTGAGCACGAGCAGCACGTTGCGATTGAACTCGGCGGTCACCCCGGCCCGGTCGTCGTAGGCGTCGACCAGCCGGGCCCGGTCCTTGACGAGGTCGGTACCGAGTAGGAGCCGGTCCTCCAGGGTCATGATCTTGCCGAGTTGCATGTAGAACTCCCGGCGTTGACCGGGATCGAGATTTCCGATGGTCCCACCCAGGAAGGCGAACAGTCGCCGCCCGCCGGTCGGGAGCTGATCGAGGTGGCGGTGGAAGTCACCGACGACGGCACTGACGGCCACCCCCGGGTACTCCTCGGAGAGAGCACCGGCCGCCTCCCACAGGGTGGTGTCGCTCACGTCGAGGGGCACGAAGCCGCGGAGACGGCCGGTCGACTGCATGGCATCGAGCAGGACCCGCGACTTCTCGCACGTTCCGGCCCCCAGTTCGACCAGCATGTCGGCCCTGGAGTGCTCGGCGATGTCCCGGGCATGGGCATCGAGGATCGATCGCTCGGATCGCGTCGGGTAGTACTCGGGAAGCCTGGTGATCTCGTCGAACAGCCGACTGCCGCGATCGTCGTAGAAGTAGACGGGGGGGATGCTCTTGGGCCGGGTGCCGAGTCCGTCGCGGACATCGCGCTCCATGGCGCCGCGCAGATCGCTGCCGGACAGATGGATGTCCATGGTCGGGGGAATCACAGTGGGCATGGGTTCGATGGGTCCTTGGGAGTGCCGGTCGGTTGGGAGGGTGCCCCTGGTCAGCAGGTCCGGGCCAGCCGCAGGCCACTGAAGGCCCAGCGGGAAGACGGTGGGAAGAAGTTCCGGTACGAAGCCCGGATGTGGTCCGGCGGGGTCGCGCAGGACCCGCCTCGGAGCACGTACTGGTTGACCATGAATTTACCGTTGTACTCACCAACGGCTCCTGGGGCCGGTTCGAAGCCCGGATACGGGCTGTAGGCCGACGACGTCCACTGCCAGACGTTGCCGAACGGTGTGGGTTCGCCGGTAGAGGCGGCGACCGGGATGGGGTGCAGCTTGGTCTGGTCCAGGAAGTGGCCCTGCACCGCACGACCGGCGGCGGCCACCTCCCATTCGGACTCGGTCGGGAGCCGCATGCCGGCCCAGCGGGCAAAGGCGTCGGCCTCGTAGTAGCTCAGGTGGCAGACCGGCTGGGCCGGGTTGACCGGCGTCGGACCGCCGAGGGTGAACTCCTGCCAGCCATCGTCGACCCGGGACCAGTACAGCGGTGACTCCCAGCTCTCTGCCTGCACAGTGGCCCATCCGTCCGACAACCACAGCTCGGGTCGGTCATAGCCGCCGTCCTCGATGAACGCCAGCCATTCACCGCAGGTGACCATCTGGTCGGCGATGGCGAAGCCACCGAGATAGGCCCGGTGCCGGGGAAGCTCGTTGTCGAAGCAGAATCCACGCCCGACATACCCGATCTCGTGCATCCCTGCCGGATACTCCGTCCAGGTCGGAGCGGACGCCGCCGTCGGTTTGGGCATCCGCACGGCGTCGTACGCCGGCTGAAGCGGATTGCGCGACAGGACGTGCTTGATGTCCATCAGCAGGAGCTCCTGGTGCTGCTGCTCGTGCTGGATGCCGAGCTCCACCAGCGCGGCCGACGGCTCGCCGCGGGGACTGTCGAGGAGCTCGGTCATGGCCAGGTCGACAAAGGCGCGGTACTCCCCGATCTCCTCCACCCCGGGCCGGGACACCAGCCCCCGGTCGTTCCGCGGATATCCGGCTCCCACTCCTTCGTAGTAGGAGTTGAAGAGGTACCCGAAGTCGGGATGGAACGGTCGGTACCCGTCGAGACCGGGTATGAGCAGGAAGGTCTCGAAGAACCAGGTGGTGTGGGCCCGGTGCCACTTGGTGGGGCTCACGTCGGGCATGGACTGGACCGTTTGGTCCTCGGCCGACAGGGGCGAGGCGAGCGATTCGGTGAGCGACCGGGTGGCGACGAACCGATCGGTGATCGTCAGGTCGCCCGCCGTCATCAGCAGATCCGTCATACCTGCTCCTCCGGTACCCCGTGGGGATGTCGAGACGGCTAGCCGGGGGATCCGGGGCACCGTCACCAATAGAACCTAGTTGGTCACTCCTCGCGGCGAGTGCGCGAGGTGTCGATTGCCCTACCCCCGACCGGTGCCGCTCACACCCGAACGCCCACCCAACCGTCCTCGCTCCTCGTGGCTGGTGTCGCAGATGGTCGGCCGGCCGCCGGGCTGCCACGCCGATGGCCGGCCAGAAGCGCAGGTCAGTTCCGGTTTCCGTCGACCCGCCGGATGGGCCTCGGGCCATCACCCCAACGGGACGGGGAAACACGGGGCGGCCGGTCGGGACCTTCCCGTTGCAACCAACGATTGCTCGGCTGCCGGGGCGAACCGACTATTCACAGGTGGTGCACAGATCGTTCTGCCATCCTTGACCGCCAAGGGCGACCAACCCGTCGCCCTGCCCGTGGCGGAAGGAGATGCCGGTGCCCGGATCGAAGCGCGGCAGGCGATGGTTGCTCATCGCCGTCGTCGTCGTGGTGCTGCTGGTGGCGGCCCCATTCGTCTATATCCACGTCATCGAGGGCCCCGCCCCGGCCAAGCTCTCCCTCCCGGGGAACGCCGCGGGGTCGTCCTCGCCGCATGGAGCATCCGGTGGATCGACCAGCGCGGCGTCACTCGACGGGGCGTGGGCTGTCGGCCCGGGATCGATCGTCGGGTACCGGGTTCAGGAGACACTGATCGGCCAGCACGCCACCGCCGTCGGGCGCACCCGGCGGATCTCGGGTTCGATCACCATTGCCGGGACATCGGTCACCAAGGGATCGTTCACCGTCGACATGGCGAGCGTCGTGAGCGATCAGAGCGAACGCAATGCCCAGTTCGACGGCCGGATCATGGACGTGAGCAAATACCCCACCTCGACGCTGGTGTTGACCAGCCCGATCCCGTTGGGTACCGTCCCGCCTGACGGGACGGTCAAGAAGTTCGCGGCTACCGGTGACCTCACCATGCACGGAGTGAGCAAGCCGGTGCACTTCACGGTCTCGGCCGAGCGGCGGGGGAGCACGATCTACGTCCTCACCGACGTCCCCATCGTGTTCGCGGACTGGAACATCTCGAACCCCAGCATCGGTGGATTCGTGACCACGCAGAGCTCGGGGATACTCGAGGTGCTGCTCCATCTCACTAAGGGGTCAGGAAATGCCCCGGTCACTGGCCCGTCCAGTACGACACCGAGCGCGCCGGGGAGTGGAGGACCGGTGACGGTGCCGAAGACGACTGTGCCCCCTCTTTCCGTTCCGGGCCGGTGACCGGCACACTCGGCAGCGGTGCCTGATGGGGGTGCCATCCTTCTCGGGCCGGCGCCTGCCACCCGACGTCGCGAAGTCAGGCGGCGCGGTAGTAGCTGCTGGCGTCACCCTTCAGGGCTGCGCTGATGGATCCGTCGAGCCCGACCGCCACGTCGCCGGCTGTGGTCACGCGTTGCACCCTCCGCCGCTGGGGGGCGTAGTCGGCCACCGCGTAGTGCTGGGTCGCTCGGTTGTCCCACACCACCACGTCTCCCTGCCGCCATCGCCATCGGACCGTGTTCTCGGGCCGGGTGACGTAGGCCTGCAGGGTGCGCAGGATGTCGACGGATTCGTTGGTGGGGTGGCCCACCAGGCGCTGGGCGAACCCACCGAGGAGCAGGGCCGGCTCGTCCGTCTCAGGGTGGATGCGGACGACCGGGTGCTCGGTCTCGTACACCGTGGAGACGAAGGTCTTGAGGTGGGCGAGCCGCTCGTCGCTGAGCGAACCGTCTTTGGCCGCGACATCGGGCCGGCCATAGTCGTTGCCATTGCTGTGCACGGCTCGCAACGAGTCGGCCAGGGTACGCAGGTCGGGCCGGAGGTCGCTGTACCCGGCGACAGTGTTGGCCCACAGGGTGTCGCCCCCCACGGGAGGGATGATCACCGAGCGGAGAACCGAGAACGTCGGGGGACGCTCGATGAAGGTGACATCGGTATGCCAGTGATTGGCCGAGGACCCGGCACTGGAATCGAGGTCGAAGAGTTCGGGGGTGCCCTCCATCGGAGGAAGGGTGGGATGGGCATTGGTCAGCGGACCGAGCCGCCGGGCAAAGGAGATCTGCCCGGCCGAGTCCAGCCGCTGGTCTCGGAAGAAGACCACCCGGTGGTTGAGAAGGGTCTTGCGGATGAGGCCCAGCGTCTCGTCGTCGAGCGGCTCGGCGAGATCGACGCCCTCGATGACGGCCCCGATGCGATAGGTGAGCGGCTCGATGTCGATGGATCGAACAGAGCGGACGGCCATGGTGTCTCCTCGGAAAAGCGCATTGTCGCTCGGAACCGGACCGAGTTCTATTGGAAATAAAGTCGATCGGCGTTCTAGGTTAGACTGGCCGTCAGCCGCTATCAAACGAACCGGAAACGAACCGGGCGGCGGAAGGAGGGGCCGGGTCTCACTCCATTCATCGGACCGAGCCGATGCTCGTCCTGAGGTGTCAAAGACCCACGAAACTCGGATCCGTGCCCCACTCGCCACCTCGGGCGTCCGAGATTTCTTCGCGATTTCTTAGCAACCCGTCATGTCGTCTTCATGATCGGTCCCTACCCTCGTCACTGTGAACGCCGAGGATCGAACCCAGGGCGGTGTCGGCCCGAACGTGGGCGCCAACCGCCATGCGCGCCTCCAGCGCGACGCAGCGCTTGAGCGAGTCCGCACCATCACTCGCGCCATTGCCGTGGGGTCAGTGGCGGCCGCGGCCGCCATCGGCGTCTACGTCAGCCGCGCCGTGCCGGGGCACGCATCCACCCCGTCAACGTCCACTTCGGCGGTCACGGGGTCCTCGCCGAGCGAGTCGTCGACGGGCCTCTCTCCACAAGGCGACAATCCGGCAAGCAGCCCGTCGAACACCAGCTTGTCGCCACCCAGCAGCCCACCGGCCCAAACCCAGCAGCAGGCTCCGGTGGTCAGCGGTTCGACTTGAGTGGGCGTCCAGCGGGTCGGGACTGACCAATGGAACTAGCCGTGTATCGCTCATCGGTGTGGTCGACCGGGTTGGATCTGGTAGTCACCGATCCCAGCGTGATCGTCGAAGCAATCCGACTGCTCAACGAGACTCTGGACCGAGTGGACCGCGTGGCCAGCCGATTCCGATCGGACTCGGAGATCAACCGCCTGCATCGTGCGGCCGGAGCAGGCTCGCCCGTGGGCGTCAGCGCCGACCTCTTCGAGGTGGTCGGCGTGGCCCTGCGGGCAGCTCGCTTGACTGACGGAGCTGTCGACCCCACGGTGGGGGCGGCCATGTGCCGTCTCGGCTACGACCGGGATTTTTCGGTGATGGCGGCGGATGTGAACAGCGAACTTCCCGAGCCTGGCCCGGTCCCCGGGTGGCGGTCGGTGACCGTAGATGCCGAGCGCTCGACGGTCGCCATGCCCGCCGGTTCGGTGCTGGACCTCGGGGCAACCGCGAAGGCCTGGGCCGCCGACCGGGTCGCCTGTCTGGTGGCGTCACGGCTGGCGTGCGGTGTACTGGTCTCGTTGGGTGGAGACATCGCCATCGGGGGAGAGGCCCCCGAAGAGGGATTCGCCATTGGCATCGCCGACATCTGCGGAGACCCTGCGCCGCCAACCACGGTGTCCATCGCTTCAGGGGGCCTGGCCACATCGGGGATCGGAAAGCGGAACTGGACGCTCAAGGGTCACCCCGTTCACCACCTGCTGAGTCCGGCGACCGGTCTTCCCGTGGACACGCCTTGGAGAACGGTGTCGGTGGCGGCCGGATCGTGCGTCGACGCCAACACGGCGTCCACGGCGGCCATGGTCATGGGTGAGTCGGCGCCGGCGTGGCTCGACGACGCGGGTCTGCCCTCTCGTCTGGTCGCTCGGGACGGCGGAACGGCGACCGTTGGCGGCTGGCCGGAGGCCGCCGATGACGTGGACCCTGGCCCGACCACCTCGGAACGAAGGGCAGTGGTTGGGCAATGAGCGCGGTGGCGATCGAGTTGACCGGAACCAACGCCAAGGCGCTGTGGTATCTGACCCGCTCAACCGGGCTGGTGGCGCTGATCCTGCTCACCGCCTCCCTGGTCATCGGCGTCGTGGCCTCGGTCGGTTGGACCACGGCGCGATGGCCCCGATTCCTCTCGCAGAGCGTGCACCGCAATCTGTCCCTCTTCTGCGTTGCTTTTGTGGGCTTGCACGTGGTCACCACCGTCAGTGACGGCTACGTTCCCATCGGTTTTGCCGATGCCTTCCTGCCGTTTCTTTCCCCCTACCGCCCGATCTGGATCGGTCTCGGCGCTCTGACCTTCGACCTCCTCCTCATCGTGTTGCTGTCGAGTGCCCTTCGCCGTCGCATCGGGTACGCCTCCTGGCGTCTCGTCCATTGGCTGGCCTACCTGTGTTGGCCGATCGCACTGTTCCACGCATTGGGAAGCGGATCGGACTCCCCGCTGCCCGTCGTGCTTGCCATCGATGCCGTGTGCACCGCGACCGTCGTGGCCGCGGTGGCCTGGCGGCTGGCCACCGGCCGGACCTTTCCTCCGTTGAGGCGGGTTGCCCTCGCGGTGGCCGCCGTCGTCGTGGTCCTGGCGGTGGCCGTGTTTGCCGCCCTGGGACCGCTCCGACCGGGCTGGTCACGACGCTCCGGTACCTCGACCGCTCTCCTTGCTCAGCTTGCCGGCAGAGCGGCCGGCGCCGGCGGATCGACCGGCGCTTCGTCCGGTTCAGTTTCCACCGGGGGGGCAGCAGTACCCTCGGCGCCGTTCACCGACAGCGTCACCGGCACGCAATCAAGCTCGGGTCCCGATGCGCGAGGAGACGTGCGGGTACGACTGACGCTGCAATTGCAGAAATCGTCCTACGCGCCCTTGCTGGTGGTCCTCACCGGTCCCCCCGCTCAAGGTGGGGGCATCGACATGACCGCAGGCACCGTGACCTTTGGCAACCTCCACGGCGTGGTGTCGTCGCTCGATCAGGGCACCATCGTGGCCTCGGTGGGGGCACCAGACCCGCTGTCCCTGACCCTGTCACTCCGCGTCGACCAGAACTCTGGAGCCCTCTCGGGGACCGTGACCGGGACGAGCCTCTTGCATACCGGAGATGGGGACCGATGACGGCCTCGCCGGTCGACGTCTCCATCGACCCGATTGCCAGCCCGGGAAGGCCGTCTCAGCCTCCTCCGGCGGGGGTTGGACGCCTGTTGTCCGCGATGGGTGATCTCGGCCGGGCGGTCAGCCTCGACGAACATCTCCAAAAGTGGGGACCGTGCCCTTTTTGGAAGGGCGCGAGCTTCTTGGACGAACTGGACCGCAGCGGGCTCCGGGGCCATGGCGGTGCATGGTTTCCGGTCGGAACCAAGTGGCGTTCGGTTCGGCGGTCCGGCCTCCGCAGCCCGGTTGTCGTAGCCAACGGGGCCGAGGGCGAGCCGGCCAGTGGGAAGGACCGACTCCTGCTTCACCACCTCCCCCATCTCGTCCTCGATGGGGCGGCGGTGGCGGCCGCCTGCGTGGGAGCATCGCAGATTCTCGTGCACGCGCCGGAGTCTGCCGTGCCCGTGGTGGCCCGGGCCATCGATGAGCGCCGGCGGCGCAGACTCGACCAGTGCCCGATCGACGTCGTCGTAGCGTCCGATCGATTCCTTGCTGGACAGGAATCGGCGGTGGTGAATGCCATCAACAGCTCCGCTCCGGCTGTCCCGTCGTTCACTGCGCTGCGACCCGTCCGGAAGCGCGGCGTGGCGGGACGACCGACTCTTGTCCAGAACGTCGAGTCCCTGGCCCACGTTTCGCTCATCGCCCGGTTCGGAGCCGACTGGTTCCGCCGGATCGGCAGGGAGGACTCACCGGGCACGATGCTGCTTACGGTGACTGGGCGATGGTCCGATCCCCGGATCATCGAGGCACCGCTCGGCATCCCACTCGGCGAAGCTCTCGGACTGCGGGCCATCGACTCGGATCGGGTCCAGGGAGTGCTCCTCGGCGGCTACGGCGGGGGTTGGATCACCGCCGGCGAGGCCTTCGCCATGCCCCTGACCGAGGAATCAGCACGTGCGCTCGGCTCCTCCTTGGGGCCGGGGGTGGTTGTGCTCCTCCCCCCGGAGGTGTGCCCCCTCGTCGAGGTGAGCCGGGTGGTCCGCTATCTCGAGGGGCAAGGTGCCGGGCAGTGCGGACCCTGTGTCAACGGACTCGACGCGTTGGCCTCCGCCGTGGAGCAGCTCGCCGTCCAGCCCAGATCGGTCGGTGACCCCGGGTCCATGATCTCTGCGTTGTGCTCTCTGGTCGAGGGTCGGGGTGCCTGCCGCCATCCCGACGGCGTGGCCCGATTCGTGCGCTCGGCATCGCGGGTGTTCGACGACCACATCCGCCTCCACCTCCGGGATGGGCCCTGCCCCACCACGACCCCGGCGTTTCTTCCGCTCCCGGGGGCACGCCGACGCCCGGTCAGATGAGGCGCTCGCACTTCGTCCTCGTCATCGATCCCACTGCCTGTGACGCCAGTGGCGTGTGCGCGGAAATTCTGCCCGAGCGCATCCGCCTCGACCCATGGGGCTTTCCGGTCATCGAGTATGGCGCCGTGCCCGACCACCTCCTCGACCACGCCCGGCGGGCGGTGTCCAGCTGTCCCCGTCTGGCCCTCACGCTGGTCAAACGGACGTCCTGACACTCGCCGGCCGGTTCGCGGAAATGCCGGAACGCCGCTTCATCATTCCGTCAGTATCGGTGAGTAGCGTTGATGCGATGGTGACGGATTGAACTCCCCGGCGTCCACGAGATGAGGGTGCTTCTCGCTGAAGACGATGCGGCGCTGCGGTCCGTGCTGGATCGCGGCCTTCGTGAGAACGGCTACGTCGTGGACGCAGTGGCGGACGGTGATGCCGCTGCATCCCACCTCCGTGCCTACGACTACGAAGTCGCCATCGTCGATTGGCGGATGCCGGGTTTGAGCGGCCTCGACGTCATCGCCGATGCTCGGCGCCGTGGGATCCATACGCCGGTGCTCATGCTGACGGCGCGCGATGCCATGTCCGACCGTATTTCCGGTTTGAACAGCGGAGCTGATGACTACCTGGTGAAGCCCTTCGACTTCGGCGAGCTGGTGGCCAGGCTACGGGCGCTCCAGCGAAGACCAGCGGTTGCCATCGGTCCGCGTCTCGAGTGCGCGGATCTGGCCTTGGATCCAGATCTACGGCAGGTCACCGTTGACGGCGAACCGATCTCGCTGACTACGACGGAGGTGGGACTACTCGAGCTCCTTCTTCGCCGCTCGCCCTCTGTCGTCACCCGCCGGGCCATGGCTGTCCATGTCTGGGACGATGAGGCTGATGCGGTCGGATCGAACACGATCGACGTACATGTAGGCAGACTGCGGGCCAAGCTCCACGACAGCCGGGCTCACATCGAGACCATTCGCGGCGTGGGGTACCGGCTGGTGGCCTCGTGAGCGAACGGGAGACGTAGTGAACGCCAAGCGCGGACGCCGGATCCATGCCGTCAGGGTGGCGACGGTGGCAACGGCCGTCGTGATGGCGAGCTACGTGATCGCTGTGGTTGCTCTCAACCTCTTCGTGGTCCATCGGCTCACCACCCAGGCGGATGCTCGACTCACCCAGACTCTGGCCGATGCCGCCAAAACCAGCTTCCAGGTGCCGGGAACGGAACAACCCTCCGGCGGTCAAGACCCTGACGATGCGCCGCGGTTCGCCTGGAGGGTCATTGATACCGGTCGAGCGATACCGCTGACACCGGGATCACCCCCACTGCCGTCCCGGACATGGAGCACGGGCGCTTCGACCATCGACGTGAAGGGCACGTCGTTCCGCTTCCAGTCGGTGCGATCGGACAGTGGTTGGCTGGTCGCCGGTGAGAGTTTGGCCCAGCTGGGACGCGTTCGAAGCGCACTCCTCGGGCCCGAGCTCCTCTTCGGAGCAGCGCTCCTGGTCGCAGTCTTCATCGGGTCTTTGCTCATCGGCCTCCGAGCTTCGGCTCCTCTCGAGCTCGTTCACCGGCGCCAAGTGGAGTTCACCGCCGACGCCTCCCACGAGTTGCGGACACCGCTCACTGTCATCCAGGCCGAGGTTGAGCTGGCTCTCAACAGATCCCGCAGCTCCGAAGAGTACGAGGCGGTGCTCCACCGGATCGCCGGCGAGAGTGAGCGGCTACGGCGAATCGTGGACGACCTCCTGTGGCTGGCCCGGATAGACGATGAGCGGACTCAGGTCCCAGCGAACGAAGAGACCGACGTCGCGGCCATCGCTGCCTCATCGACCGAGCGTTTTCAACCGATCGCCGCGGCGGGTCAGGTATCGATGCAGGTTTCAGTCACCAAAGGTCCAGCCCAGATCCATGCCGACGCAAGCTGGATCGATCGACTTGTCGGCGTGCTCGTCGATAACGCTTGCAAATTCGCCGGCACCGGCGGCACCGTCGACGTGAAGGTTCGAGCCGTGGGCACCCGAGTGGTGCTCCAGGTGGATGACAGCGGTCCAGGGATACCGCCGGACCAGCGGCCGTTCGTATTCGATCGTTTCCACCGGGGAATCGACGGACCGGGCGGTACCGGATTGGGGCTGGCCATTGCCGATTCAGTGGTTCGAGCCACCGAAGGGACATGGTCCATCGGCGATGCGCCGTCCGGCGGAGCCCGGATGGAGGTTTCGTGGAGAGGCACGGCCTCCACCAGGGCGAAAGTCCCTGATGTCGCGCATCGCACCGATCCGGCCCGGGCCGGACCCCCTCCGGCCCCGACTTCGACGCCCCCGCCGACCACGGAAACTGAGCAGCCTGTAGAGGGATCAAGGGCCGGGACCTCGAGCGATTCCTAATACTGCACCCGCACGTCCAAGTCTCCTTCATCTTGGGTTGGGTTGTCGGCGAGGGGGGACCATCGCTTCACGTGTCCGTCAGGAAGGCTCTTTACGCTGAATCCATGAACCGGATCCTCAGTCACCGGTGGAGACCCCTTTTCCTGCCGGCATGGGAATCCCGAACGCATGAGTGACCACATGGTCGACCTTGGACGGTCCGCTCGCCCGAGGTGGTTCAGATGGCCAAGAAGTGCAACCGTCCGACGGCATCCGGTCAGAGCGGCAGCCGTCGTAGTGCTGACCGGGCTGCTCATCTGGTTGGCCATATCGCTGGGCGGCGCCCTCACCAATCCGGCACTGGGAAGTTCAGTGACCGCCCGGTTCGCCGAATGGGCCCGCAGTCACGGTGGTGCCAGCACGGTCAACTGGGTCGAGGGCGAGTGGTACGCCCATCACCCGCCCAAGGTTGGCGGAGCACCTCCCGCCGGTTCGATCCGCCGTCCCCGTTCTCTCCCGGCGACGGTGGCCACCGGCCCCGCTCATCTTCCGCCCCCACCTCCGATCGTGCCGCCCGCCAGCCCAGCCATCCCCGGCGAGGGTCAGTGGACACCGGCAGGTCGCCCGGTCGGGGGTGTTCCGGCTGTCTACGTGACCACCCTGCGACCCGACGCCGTCCACACCGGCTATGTGGTCGGAGTGGCCTGGATGGACACCAAGCTCCTCAGGGCCACCTTGTACTCGGGCAGCATCATCCCCGGCGGCGGTCCCTATTCCCACACCGCGCCGGTTCAGGGCCCCGCCGCCGCCCACCTGGTCGCCGCCTTCAACGCCGGATTCCTGATGTCGTCGGCGAACGGCGGCTACTACACCGAGGGCCGAACGGTACTTCCGCTTCGGAGCGGAGCGGCGTCGTTCGTCGTCTTCGCCAATGGCACGGCCACGATCGGCAACTGGGGTACCGATGTGTCCATGTCCCGAAACGTCGTCTCTGTCCGACAGAACCTTGATCTGCTGGTCGACAATGGTCAACCGGTGGCGGGCCTCGATGCGACCGACACCACCAAGTGGGGAGCCACGCTCGGCAACGCCGTCTATGTCTGGCGGTCCGGACTGGGCGTGACGGCCGATGGAGCACTTGTCTATGTGGGTGGGCCCGGACTGAACATCACCGACCTGGCCGACCTGCTCGTGCGGGCCGGGGCGGTACGCGCCATGGAGCTCGACATCAACACCGACTGGGTCAACTTCTCCAGCTACACCCCGGGTTCACCGAATGGAGCGGCCACGCCGGCCAATGGCGCCGAGTTGCTCCCGGACATGGTGGGCACGCCGGGTCGGTATTTCGAGCCCTGGTGGGCACGTGACTTCATCACCATGTCATCGGTGACGGGGACTTGATCGGTCCTCGCCTTCATGTTTCCGTCAGGAAGCATGCTTAGGCTGGACAGAACGTCCTGGATCCACTCGGTGGGTTCCGGACCCGCTCGAATCGCCCCGAGGAGCACTGCGTGAGTTCATCGTCGACCTTGCTCGAACAGGCCCTGCTCTGGGCGCGTCTCGATCCGGAGCCCCGGCACAGGCCTCCCTCGACTCTGATGGTGGTCGTCGCCACGGTGGCATCGCTGGTCGGATCACTGGCTGCCGACGCCGCTCTGGTGGCCATCGGTACGGCCGTCTTCCCATCTACCAAGGGCTTCGTGCACTTCCAGTTCTCGGACTACGCCAAGCTGACGGTCATCGGCGTGGTGATCGCCTGCGTGGCGTGGCCGATCGTGACCCGGATCTGTTCTGACCCCCGTTGGCTATATCTGCGACTGGCCGTTGCTGTTACCGTGGTGCTCCTCGTGCCCGACGTCTGGATCCTCCTCCGGGGTGAGCCCGGAAAGGCAGTAGGGGTGCTCGTCTGCATGCACCTCGCCATTGCCGTGGTCACCTACAACTGCATGGTCCGGATCGCCAGCGTGAGAGCCACAGTCGACAGCCATTCTCGCTAGTGACCGACCCTGCCGTTCGGCCGAAGGCCCTTCCCGACGAAACCGGCCCGGCGTGAGCCCCGTGCCCGACGAGGACGCGGCTCGCCGGGTCCGGCGAGCACGACGGATTCAGAGGCAGCGCCGTCGAGCGGCCACCGTCGCCGTGCTTGTCGTCCTCCTGGTCATCGTCATCACGGTGATCTCCCTTTCGGGTGGGGGATCAAGTCCCGCGCCGCGAGCATCCGGGGTCTCTCACCCCGAAGCCGCCCGGCGCGGCCCGGATTCGATCGAGGCGGGTGTCGAGCCCTGGCAGTTGGGCACACCCATCTCGAGGGAGGCGGTCGTGACCACCGGGACCGACATCACCGTCCTCGGGGGCCTCACCCCATCGGGGTCGTCCCTCCCGTCGGTGTCCACCATCGATCCCGTCGCCGGCTCGGTCACCGATTCCGGATCGCTGGCCGACCCGGTGCACGACGCCGCGGCCACGGTCATCGGTCGCTCGACCTTCGTCCTCGGCGGGGGATCGCCCGACACGGTGGCCACCGTCCAGTCGTTCCCCACCCCCTCCGGTCCCGGAGCACCGGCCGGCGCCGGTGCGATCGCCGGTCACCTGCCCCGGCCGCGATCGGACCTGGCCGTGGCCGCCATCACCCGGTCGGTCTCCGGCCATCCCGTCACCACCACTTACATCGTCGGCGGTTATGACGGCACCACCTACCTGCCCGGCGTACTGGCCACGGTTGACGGCACCCGGTTCACCACCGCGGCCACGCTGCCCGTCGCCGTCCGCTATCCGGCCGTCGTCTCCGACGCCGGGAAGATCTATGTGTTCGGAGGCCAAGTCCGGTCCGCCGCATCAGCGACCGAGGCCACCGGCGACATCCAGATGGTCGACCCGGCCACCCACCGGGCCATCGTGGTCGGTCACCTGCCTCAACCGCTCTACGGTGCATCGGCCTTCCTGCTGGGCGGCACAATCTATGTGGCCGGCGGGCAGGTCCCCGGCGGGGCCACTCTGACCCAGATCGACGCCTTCATCCCGTCGACTGGCAAGGTCCTCGCCGCCGGCCTGCTGCCCCAGGCCGACGCATTCGCCGGCTCCACGACGGTGAGAACGGCCAAGGGAGCTGTGGGGTACATGGTCGGCGGCGAGGTGGCCGCTCAAGGCGGTGCCGACCAGGCCGGCGTGGCCTCCGGTTCCCTGCAATCGGTGATCTCGCTCCGTCTCAGCCTGTACGGAGGTCCGGCGGGCCGGCCGGGGGCGGGGTCCCCCTACTCGGGCACGCTGCTCATCGCCGACCGGGGAAACGACCGGCTGATCGCCCTCAACCCCGACCGCCAGATCACCTGGCTGTACCCGTCGGCCACCAGGCCCCCGCCGCCCGGTGGCTTCTACTTCCCCGACGATGCCTTCTTCATCAGGAAGGGGACGGGGATTATCTCCAATCAAGAGGACAATCACACCATCGTCGAGATCGGCTATCCGTCGGGACGGACCCTCTGGCAGTACGGCCACCCCGGACAGCCAGGGGCGGCACCGGGTTACCTCGACCAGCCCGATGACGCCTACCTGCTCAGGTCGGGCGTCATCACGGTTGCCGATGCATCCAACAATCGGATCCTGTTCATCTCCCCCCAGGACCAGGTCGTCGGGCAGATCGGGAACGGTGCCGACGTTCACGACCCGCCCACCTCCATCGCCTATCCCAACGGGGACACCCCGTTGGCCAACGGGGACGTCCTGGTATCGGAGATCAACGGCGCATTCGTCGATGAGTTCACGCCGTCGGGCCGGCTGGTGTGGACGGTTCACGTCCCGAACATCGTCTACCCCTCCGATCCCCAGCAGGTCAGCCCGGACCTCTACCTGATGACCGACTACGACCCCCCGGCAGAGGGCCGCGCCCTCGAGTTCACCCGTCAGGGCAAGGTCACCTGGCTCTACGACGTGGCGTCCGGTGATGCGGCGCTCAAGAAGCCGTCGCTGGCCGAGCGACTGCCCAATGGACTCGTCATGCTCAACGACGATTACCGCGACAGGGTCGTGGTCATCGATCCGACCACCGACTCCATCGTGTGGCAGTACGGCCTCACCGACGTACCGGGCACGGCTCCGGGGCTGGTGTCGATCCCCGACGGCTTCGACATACTCCTGGCCAACGGGACCACCCCTACGCACACCAGCACCGGCTGAACCTGCAGGCACGTCTACGATGTCTCGCGAGAGAAGTGCATCTGTCTCGCGACAGGAGCCGGCGGTGAAACGAGCCGGCGGTGGTGTGTGAATTTCAGGACATAGGACACCGCCTCTCCTGGGGATGTGTCAAGACATAGGAGACCGCTACTGAGGAGGGTCTCTTGTGGACATGGGCCGGTTTCTCATCGAAATGCACCTGCGAACGGGCAGACCGATCAAAGAGTTGGCCCGGGCCCACGACGTGAATCCGAGTTGGCTGTTCAAGCTGCTCCGCCGCTACCGACTGGAAGGCCCCGCCGGTCTCGAGCCCCGGAGCCGGCGTCCGAAGTCCTCGCCGTCCCGGATCGCCGACCTCTACGAGGACGAGATCGTGGTCCTGCGCAAGGAGCTGGCTGACGCCGGTTTCGACGCCGGGGCGGCCACCATCCACTTCCATTTGAGTCAGCGACATCCCCAGGCGCCCTCGGTCCCCACCATCTGGCGGGTGCTCCGGGCCCGGGGTTTTGTCACCCCCCAGCCGAAGAAACGGCCGAAGAGCTCCTACACCCGTTTCGTGGCCGATCTGCCCAACGAGCGCTGGCAGGCCGACATGACCCATGTGCCCCTGCCCAACGGCTGCGTGTTCGAGGTCCTCAACATCATCGACGACCACTCGAGGCTGTGCGTGGCGAGCAGGGTCATGGACGTGGTCAAAGCCCACGACGTCGTCCGGGTCCTGCACAAATCAGCCGAGACCTGGGGATATCCGGCCTCGTTCCTCACCGACAACGGGCTCATCTTCACGGCGCGAACTCACTTCGGCGTCGAAGGTGTGGTTGAACAAGAGCTGTTCGCCCTCGGCATCACGGCCAAGCACTCACGTCCCTACCATCCCCAGACCTGCGGCAAGGTCGAGCGATTCCACCAGACGCTCAAGAAGTTCGTGGCCGCCCAGAAGGGCATCGAGACCAAGAAGCAACTCCAGCGCGCCATCGACCGCTTCGTTGCCTACTACAACGACGTCCGACCCCACCGAGGTGTGGGGCGCCGGACCCCCCGGTCGGTCTTCGGAGCCCGAGAGAAAGCAGAGCCGACCGCCCCGATGATCAAGATCAATGATCGGCGCCTGCGCCTCGACAAAGTGGATTCGGCCGGTTCGGTGACGCTGCGCCATCAAGGTCGCCTTCACCACATCGGCATCGGTCGTGCGTATGCCGGCTGGCGCCTGGCCATGCTCATCGACGGCCTCGACATCGAAGTGGTCGGCCTGGACGGCTCACCACTCCGGCACTTAGTCCTTGACCCGTCCAAGGACTATCAACGGATGCCGTGACCGGGAATGTCCTGGTCTACGATGTCTTGACACACCGGTCTCCGATGTCTCGCGACATCGCACAACGAGCCGGCGGTGGGAATCGAACCCACGACCTGACGATTACAAGTCGTCTGCGCTACCAACTGCGCCACACCGGCCGGGTGCCGGGATCTGCCCGGTGCCGCTGCCATTCTACGGTTGTTTCCACATACACAGGGGCGTTCTGCCCGGCGCCCACCGACGTGCATGCGGGCCCCGATGCGGAAACGCTTGCTTCTGCCTCCCCGGATTGGCAGGCTGGCGTGCAGTGGCCAACCCTTCTGAGCACGACTCGCGACCATCAGGGGGCCCGGGCGGGAGCAACGGTGGGATCCCGGTCGTGCGCGCGCTCATCGTCCTGGTTGTCTTCGTGGCCGTCACCGCTCTCGCCCTGAGCAAGCTGCATCCCACCCCGACCAAAGCGGCCTCGGGGCCGACCGCGGGTTCGACGGTGACCACGACGACCAAGCCCGCTCATCCGACCACCACGACGACCACCATCGCTCCGAGCAAGGTTCCCGTTCTGGTGGCCAATGCCTCGGGGGTCACCGGCGCGGCGGCTGCGGTCAGCGCCGAACTGAAGCCGGCGGGGTGGGCACTCCTACCCCCGGCCGACGCCTCGGCCCAGGTGACGACGTCGCACGTCTACTACCTGGTCGGGTTCAAACCCCAAGCCGATACCATCGCCTCCTCGCTTCAGCTTCCGGCCACATCGGTCGGCCCCTATACGACCGCGGCCCCGATCAGCTCCATCGGGACGGCGGAGGTGGCGGTGGTGGTGGGCCCCGACCTCGCCGACAAGGCCACCACCACGTCGTCCACCACTTGATCGGCGAGCCAGGGGACGAGCCGGGCCCCGGTGGTGCTCACCTTCCGTCACCGGAGATTCGTCGCGCCTTGGCGCCTCTTCTGTTCGAGCCCTCGGGTTCGGCCATCGTGTCGGACTTCGACGGGACGCTGTCCCCGATCGTGGCCGACCCCGACGAGGCCCGCCCTCTCGGAGGGGTAGCCGAACTGTTGGCCCGGCTGGCCCGGCGGTTCGGTGTGGTGGCCGTGGTGTCGGGTCGGCCCGTTTCCTTCCTGATCGACCGACTGACCCCGGCCGGTCATGGACCATCCGATGACGGCGCCGGCCCGGGCGGGATCCCCACCGGTCTCCGGCTCGTCGGGCTCTACGGCCTCGAGTGGTCGGATGAGGCCGGCGCCACCGTCCGGGAGCCGGAGGCGGAGCGGTGGCGGTCGGCGGTCGAGGGGTCAGTGGCGCGGCTGGTCTCGACCGCCCCGGCCGGTGTCGAGGTCGAGGGCAAGGGTCTGGCCGTCACCGTCCACTGGCGTCAGGCGCCGGAAGCCGAACCCTGGGTCACCGAGGCCGTCGCCTCCGAATCGGGGCGGACCGGGCTCCGGTCCCACCCCGGGCGGATGTCGATCGAGCTGCGCCCGGCCCTCGACGTCGACAAAGGATCGGTGGTCCGACGCCTGGTCCAGGGCTGTTCGGCGGCCTGTTACCTGGGCGACGACCTCGGCGACCTGCCCGCCTTTGCCGCCCTGGCCGCACTGAGCACGGCGGGGATGGCAACCGTCTCGGTGGCCGTGGTCGACGACGAGAGTGCTCCCGAGGTGGCGGCGGCGGCCGACCTCACGCTGTCCGGCCCGCGGGAGGCACTGGACCTCCTGGGTTGGTTGGCTGACGGGTGACGGTCCCGCCCGGAGTCACCGGGCGGCGTCGAGTTGGTCGTTGAGCCAGTCGACAGGACGACGACCCACGATCAGTTTGCGGAGCTCGCCGGACCGGGATGCCCGTTGACCCTCGTCCATGTCGAGCGCCTCGGCCAGCACCGCGGCGGTGCCCGACACGTCGAAGGGATTGATCTCCAGCGCGGCCGGCCCCAGTTCGTCGTAGGCCCCCGCTTCGCGAGAGAGAGCCAGCACCCCGTGGCGAGTGTTGATCAAGGGTCCCTCTTTGGCCACCAGGTTCAATCCGTCCCGGACCGGGTTGACCAACAGAACGTCGTACCGGGACAGGGCGGCCAGCGAGCGCTGGTAGTCGTCCTCCACCCCGAGCACGATCGGTGTCCATCCGGGCGTCCCCCACCGCTGGTTGATGCGGGCCACCGTGGACTCCACCTCGTTCTGGTAGGCGAGATACTCGGGGAGGCCCTGACGGGTGGGATAGGCCAGGGCGACGAAGACCACTTGTTCCCTACGCTGCGGCTGGCGTTCCAGCAGCTCGTCGAAGGCCCAGAACCCGCGCAGCAGGTTCTTCGACAGCTCCATCCGGTCGACCCGCACGATGACCTGGCGGTCGTCCCCACCGATCTGCTCCTCGATTCGGGACAGGGCAACCGCCACCGAGGGGTCGGCCGCCGAGGCGCGCAGTCGATCCGGGTCGGTTGAGAGGGGTGAGACGAAGGTCGGTCCGGCTTGTGCCGAGCGACCCTCGTCGGGAAGCAGGAGCGCGAGTCCCTGCCGGTAGGCGGTCGCCCACCGCTCGGTGTGGAAGCCGCAGGCGCCGAATCCGGCCATGGCGGTGAGCAGCTCGGTCCCCACCGCCGTCGGCAGCATCCGCAGCACCGATGGGTCGGCGAACGGCGTGTGACTGAAATGGGCCGTCCGCAGGTCGGGGCGGAGCCGGGCCAAGGTCGAACCCATGAGGGCCAGGTGGTAGTCCTGGACGAGGACCCGCCCGCCCTCCGGGGCGACTTTGGCCACCGTCTGGGCGAAGAGATCGTTGAGTCCGCGGTAGGCCTCCCAGGCCTCCATCCACCGATGGCCCCCCCGGGGCCGGCGGGCGGAGTCGAACAGGTGGTGATGGCAGAACCAAAGGGTCGCGTTCGAGATCACGTTGTAGGCCATCCGGTACATGTCGGGATCCGGATCCACGAGCTCGACCCCGAAGCCGTCGTCCTGCATCATCCCCGCCGCGGCCGCGGCCCGATCGGCCTCTCCTAGGGCACAGGCCACCCAGGTGGCGCCGGTGCCGGCCACGATGGGACGGATCGACCCGGCCAGGCCCCCTCCCGAGTTGGCCGCCACCGGATGGCCGTCCTCGAGCCGGAAGGCGAGCGGGCCCCGGTTGGAGACCAGCACGGTGTCGGCCAGGAGCCCATCGCCGTCCTTCGGGGAGCGGTCGGTGCTCATGGATCGACGCTACCCGTTGGCCGCGGTGGTCGAGCGGACAGGATTTCTACTTGACAAGTTAGTGAGTGAGCACTCACAATAGACACCATGATGGTTCCGAGCCGACAGACCGCCGACGAGCGTCGCACCGCCGTGCTGGCCGCGGCCATCTCCGAATTCGCCCTGGCCGGCTACGCCGGGACCTCCACCGAGGCCATCGCCAGGCGGGCCGGGATCTCCCAGCCCTACCTGTTCCGCCTGTTCGGGACCAAGAAGGACCTCTTCGTGGCCACGTATGACCTGGTCGGGAACCGGATCATCCGCGAGCTGACCTCGGTCAGCGAGGGCCTCGAGGGCGAGGATGCCCTGGCCGCCATGGGTGCCGCCTACGTCGAGCTCATGCAGGACCCCGAACTGCTCCAGGTCCAGCTGCACGGCTTTGCCGCCGCCCCGAGCGACCCGGACATCGCCCGCAGCTGTCGCCGCACCTTCGAGGTGCTGGCCGAGGTCGTCTACGAGCGCACCGGCCTGTCGGACGACAAGCTGCGTGACTTCTTCGCCATGGGCATGCTGATCAACGTCATGGCCGCCATCGATCTTCTGTCCGTCCCCGAGCACTGGGCCCAGAATCTCTGCCAGATGCCCGAGAAGGCCCAAGCCATCAAAGATGCCACCCAGGCGCTGCAGGCACAGCACCGTGCCGACCAGGCCGCGAACGCGGAGGTCCCCGCATGAACCAGCCCACCGTCCCTCTCTTTTTGCCCCGTGTAGATAGTGATCGCTCACAACTAACCGGGTGGCGCACCGTCCGGCCGGGGGGCCTCATCCATCGGTGGCGGGCCCGGATCGGCCGGCACCGCCGCCCGCGGCCGAGCGCGGCCCAGGCCGACGCCACCACCACCACCACCACCACCACCACCACCATCGCCGCCTCCTCCGCCGTCTCCGGGACGGTGGTGGATGGGCCCGCCCCTGACGGCGCCACCGATCCTTCCCGGGCCCGGTCCCGCGCCGTGTGGGCCATCGTGATCACCGGTATGGCCCTGTTCATGTCCGGGCTCGACAACCTGGTGGTTTCGACGGCCCTACCGGTCATCCGGGTCCATCTCCACGCCGGCCTGTCCGGCCTCGAGTGGACGGTCAACGCCTACACCCTCACCTTCGCCGTCCTCCTCCTGTCGGCGGCGGCCATCGGCGAGCGGTTCGGCCGTCGCCGGATCTTCGTCCTGGGGATCGCCCTGTTCACCGCGGCGTCGGCCGCCGCCGCCCTGGCTCCGAGCATCGGCGTGCTGGTGGCGGCCCGGGCCCTCCAGGGCGCCGGGGGAGCCATGATCATGCCGTTGTCCCTGACCCTGCTCAGTGCCGCGGTCACTCCCGAGCGGCGCAATGCCGCCCTCGGCCTCTGGGGAGCGATCGGGGGTGCCGCCGTGGCCATCGGGCCGCTGGTGGGTGGCGCGGTCACCACCGGATGGTCGTGGCAGTACATCTTCTGGTTGAACGTCCCCGTCGGCATCGTCCTGATCCCGTTGGCCTGGTGGAAGTTGTCCGAGTCGAGAGGCCGGCCGGCCCGGCTGGACCTGGTCGGCGTCGGTCTGGTCAGCGCCGGGTTGTTCGGTGTCGTCCTCGGCCTGGTGCGGGGGAATGCACACGGCTGGACGAGCACCTCGGTGCTGGCCTCCTTCTTCGTCGGCGCGGTGGCCCTCATCGGCTTCATCGCCTGGGAGCTGCGGTCGGACCATCCGATGCTGGACATCCGCCTGTTCCGCAACCGGGGCTTCGCCACCGTGAACGTCACCGCCCTGCTGTTCAGCTTCGGGATGTTCGGGTCCATCTTCTTCCTGACCCAGTTCCTCCAGACCGTGCAGGGCCTGTCACCGCTGGCCGCCGGGATCCGGGTGTTGCCGTGGACGGCGATGGTGATGGTGCTGGCGCCGGTGGTCGGCCAGCTGGCGGAACGTTGGGGCGGCAAGCCTCTGGTGGTGACCGGTCTGGTCTTCCAGACGGTGGGCCTGACGTGGCTGGCCACCATCACGTCACCGTCGGTCTCCTACGCCAATCTGGTCGTTCCCTTCGTGGTCTGCGGCATCGGCATGACCCTGTTCTTCGTCCCCCTCGCCTCGCTGGTGCTCGGTGTCGTGCCCACGTCACTCGAGGGTGTGGCCTCCGGGGCCAACAGCGCCTTCCGGGAGTTGGGCGGAGTGCTCGGGATCGCCGTGCTGGGCGCGGTGTTCAGCGCCCATGGCGGCTACCGCTCGGGTCAGGACTATGTGAACGGGATGACCCCGGCGGTCTACGTCGGCGCCGTGGTCGTGGCCGTTGGCGCGGTGACCGCACTGGCCATCCCCGGTCGACGCCGGGCCCGGGCTCGCGCCTTCGAACCGGTGGCCTCACCGGTCCCGGACCGCCTGCCCGTGCCCGAGGAAGCCGACTCGCTCGGGCCGGTGTCCGACCGCGAGCGGGTGTGCACCCCGGCGTAGGCCGCGCGCCGGGTGGTCAGTCGGGGGTGACCAGGGGGGCCCTGACCAGGGCGGCGCGCAGGATGTCGGTGGCCTGGGGCCGGAGCTCGGACAAGGGTCGGTTGCGGTGCACCCGGGTCCCGAGGTCCACCTGGGCGATGGTCCCCACTCCGAGGAGGGTGGCCACGTCGATCAGGAGGGCCAGCTCGACGGCGTAGCCGTCGGCCAGACCGCACTTCTCCAGTACCGAACGGGGCGCGGCCGTCTCACCGGCCAGCGGCTGCTCGATGGGAGACAGAAAGGGGAAGAGCACATCGATGATCGGCTTGGCCATCAGCTCGGTGACACGCCCGCCGCCGTCGGGGGCTCCCTGCAGCGGGCGCCGATAGAACCCCTTGACCAGGGAGACCGACTCGTCACCGAGCAGGGGCCCGAGCAGTCCGGTCACGAAGTGGGGCTCGAAGTTGGTCACGTCGGCGTCGACGAAGGCGAGGAGGTCACCTTCACTGGCCTTGAGGCCGGTGCGCATGGCCTGCCCCTTCCCCCCATGGGAGGCGTCGGAGCCGATGACGCTGGCTCCCGCGTCCCGGGCCACGTCGGCGGTCCGGTCGACGGAACCGTCGTCGACGACCAGGACCTCGTCGACCAGGGGGACGCCGCCGGCGGGCCCGGTCAGGGCCGAGATGATCGCATGGACCACCGGGCCGACGGTGGCCGCCTCGTTGCGGGCCGGGATGCACACCGAGATGTTCCGGCCCCCTTTGGCATCGGCCAGCGCGACGGGATCGAATTGGGCGTGTGAGTACCGGACTCGGTTCTGACCGGGGGCGGACTCCATCGGCATGCCGCAATCATCGCTCACCCTGGCCCATCGTGTGGACGCAGACCGTGCTCCGGAGGCAGGGCCATGGGAACCTGCCGGAACGGAGCCCGGAGCCGCGGCGGGGGCCCGCATTGACGGCAGGGTGTCCCGTCGACCAAAATAGAAGGCATCATCCAGAGCGACTGAGGGACCGGGCCCAGTGACGTCGCGGCAACCAGCATGTCATCCCGCACTGCCCAGGCAGAGCGGGGTGCACACCAGGTGCCAATGCCCGAGCGATGAGGAGATTGACGTGGACTTTGTATCCGGGCTTCGCTGCCGTGAATGTGGACGCGCCTACCCTGCCGAAGCGTTGCACGTGTGTGACTTCTGCTTCGGACCCCTCGAGGTGTCCTACGACTACGAGCGGGTAGCGGCCACCATGACCAGGGAGCGCATCGCCTCCGGACCCCGGTCGATCTGGCGGTACGCCGACCTGCTTCCGGTGTCCGACGCGGCACCGGTCGACCTGGGCGCGGGCTTCACCCCGTTGGTCCGGGCCGACCGGCTCGCCGCCGAGCTGGGCCTGGGAGAACTCTGGATCAAGGACGACACGGCCAACCCGACCGGCTCGTTCAAGGACCGGGTGGTGTCGGTGGCGCTGACCAAGGCCCGCCAGTTGGGATTCAAGATCGCCGCCTGCGCGTCGACCGGAAACCTGGCCAACTCGGTGGCTGCCCACGCGGCCCGGGCGGGCATGGAGTCGGTCGTCCTCATCCCACACGACCTCGAGACGGCCAAGGTGACCATGACCTCGGTCTACGGCGGCAAGGTGATCTCCGTCGAAGGCAGCTATGACGACGTCAACCGGCTTTGTGCCGAGCTGACCAGCGAGCAGCCCACCTGGGCCTTCGTCAATGTGAACGTCCGCACCTACTACGCCGAGGGCTCCAAGACGTTGGCCTTCGAGGTGGCCGAGCAGCTGGGGTGGCGGGCACCGGACCATGTCGTCGTGCCCATCGGGTCGGGCAGTCAGCTGACCAAGGTGGCCAAGGGCTTCGACGAGTTGTGGAAGATCGGGATCCTCGACGAACAGCCGTCGGTGCGCATTTCCGGGGCCCAGGCCGCCGGTTGCTCGCCGGTGGCCACGGCGTTCGCGGAAGGGACGGACGCCATCCGACCGGTCAAGCCGGACACGATCGCCAAGTCCCTGGCCATCGGCAATCCCGCCGACGGTTGGTACGCCCTCGACACCATCCGCCGGTCCGGCGGGTCCTGCGCGTCGGTCACCGACGACGAGGTCATCGAGGGCATCCGCCTTCTGGCCCGGACCGAGGGCATCTTCGCCGAGACGGCGGGTGGGGTGACCATCGCCACGCTGGCCAAGCTGGCCGGTCAGGGGGTGATCCGTTCGGATGAACGGGTGGTCGCCATGGTGACCGGGCACGGCTTGAAGACGGTGGAGGCCCTGGCCGGTGTGGTCGGTCCGACCGCTACGATCGCTCCTACGCTCGAGGCCTTTGCCGCGGCGATAGAAAGGGAGGACGATCGATGAACGAAGCGTCCGAGGGGGGAACACGATGAGCGTCAATGTCCGAATTCCGACGCAGCTGCGCACGCTGACCGCTGGTGCCGGCGAGGTGACCGTGGAGGGCGCCTCGGTCGGCGAGGTGCTCAAGGCGCTCGATGGTGCCTATGCCGGCTTCGGCGACCGGCTCTTCGACGACAACGGCGGGCTGCGCCGGTTCGTCAACGTGTTCGTCGCCGACGAGGATGTGCGGTTTCTCGACGGATTGACCACCCCGGTGGCCGACGGCCAGACCGTCTCGATCGTTCCGGCCGTCGCCGGCGGCTGACGGCGCGAGCGGGCAGGAGAGCCGGCGGCTGACGCGCGAGCGGGCAGGAGAGCCGGCGGCTGACGCGGCGGGCAGGGGAGCCGGCGGCAGACGGGTCAGGCCGTGAGCCCGCGCAGGATGAAGGTGCAGATGATCCCCGCGGCCGTCGGGGCCGGCTCGGGGAACGTCTCACCGGCCCGGACGGCCATGGCACCGTAGATCTGCTGACCGACCAGGTTGACGGCCACGTCGGGATCGATGTCCCGGAAGATTCCCGAGGCCACGCCCTCGACAAACAGATCGTGGATCAAGCGGGCGATGTTGAGGCCGATCAGGGCCAGCTCGGTCCCCACCGCCTCGCCCCCCTGGACGACCGTCCCCTGGGTCATCAGCGCCAGGCGGAAGAAGGCGGGGTCGTCGTCGATCCGTTCGAGCATGCCCTGGATGAGCCGCTCCAGACGGTGGACGGGCTCGGCGTCCTCCTCCCACGTCTGGGCGATGTCCTCCAGCAGCTGGTTGTGCATGCCCTTGAGGCAGGCCCGCAACAGCTCATCGCGGTTGGCGAAGTAGACGTAGACCGTCGATCTGGCCACGCCGGCCTCGGCCGCGATCTCGTCCATCGGGACATCGGTGGTGCCGCGCTCGCCGAACAGTCGTCGTGCCACCTCGATGACCTGATCGCGTCGGAAGTCCCTGATGACTTCTTTGAGGCTGTCGGTCGAACGGCGTGCCGGCATCTAGGCCGACACGCGGGCTCCCGGTGGAAAGGCCACCGGGATGTGCTTGACCCCGTTGATGAACTGTGACTGGAGGCGCTGGACCTCCCCATCGAGACGAAGGTCGGGCATCCGGTCGAGCAGATGCTCGAACATGACCCGGATCTCCATGCGGGCCAGGTTGGCGCCCAGGCAGAAGTGAGGTCCGCCGGCGCCGAAGGCCATATGGGGATTGGGATTGCGGGTGATGTCGAACCGCTGCGGATCGACGAAGACGGATTCGTCGCGGTTGGCCGAGACGTGGAAGAACACCACTTTGCTGTCTGCTTCGATGAGCTGGCCGCCGAGCTCGAAGGGCTGGGTGGTCTGGCGCCGGAAGTTCATCACCGGCGTGACGTAACGCAGCATCTCCTCGACGGCGGAAGGCAGGAGGGACCGCTCCTCACGCAGCAGCCGCCACTGATCGGGGTTGTCGAAGAACGCAGCCATCCCGCCCGAGATCAGGTTCCGGGTGGTCTCGTTCCCGGCCACGGTGAGGAGCAGGAAGAACAACTCGAGCTCCATCTCCGACAGTTGTTCGCCGTCGATGTCGACACTGGTGAGCACGCTCATGAGATCGTCATGGGGATCTGCCCGCTTGGCCGCGAATAGTTCTGATGCGTAGGCGTACAGCTCCATCGCCGCCTGCTGAGAGGCCTCCTCTCCCGTCTGGTACTCGGGGTCCTCGCTTCCGATCATCCGGTTCGACCAGTCGAACATCCGGTGCCGGTCCTCGTGGGGAACGCCCAGGAGCTCGGCGATGACGACCAGCGGGAGCTCGGCGGCCATGTCGGTGACGAAGTCGGCGGTGCCCTGTTCGATGACCGAGTCGATGATCAGGTCGGCGGCGGCGTTGATCCGGTCGTGGAGCTGGTTGACCATCTTCGGGGTGAACCCCTTGTTGACCAGTCGGCGATACCGGGTGTGGAGGGGTGGGTCCATGTTGAGCATCAGCAACTGCTGTTGCGCGAGGTCGTCGTCGGGCAGGTCCCAGATGAAGGTGGCCTTCTTGGCCGACGAGAAGTGCTCGTAGTCACGGTTCACCTGGGTGCAATCGGCATGGGAGGTCACGGCCCAGAACCCGGGGCCGTCGGACTCCTCCTGCCACCACACCGGGGCATGCTCCCGCAGGAAGGCGAACCAGTGGTGGGGTACCCCGTCGGCGAACGGCTTCGAATTGGTCAGATCGATGTCGTCGAAACCGATGGTTTCGAAGTCGACGGCTGTGTCGGCCATGTCGGATGCACCCTCCAGATGATCGGACACCCTGTCCGATTTGGTGGATCGTATGTCCGGACCGGGCCTGTGTCAACCATCCCCGGCCGAGGGACCGGGCTCGCCCGCGGGGTGAGGCGCCTCGGTCATCCGGTCCAGGGCGGGAAGCAGGTAGCCGAACCCGGCCACGACCGAACCGAGCAACATCAGGGCGAAGCCCACCAGCCGCCATGGGTGGGCGGCGGCCAGGAGCCCACCTACGCCGGCGACGGCCACCCCGGCGGAGCCGATCCAGCCGCTCAGCCGGATGATCCGGGTCGAATCCCGCGAGCGGACAAGGTAGAGCACGGCTCCGAGGGCGAGCAGAAGGCCGACGACGGCGTGGGCGAGGTACACCGTCTGTCCTCGGGTGGGGAGCCAACCACTCGGTCGGCCGGTCGGCACCGAGACGACCACGGCGATGCCGACGATCAGCTCGATGCCGACCAGGAGGGCGAGACAGGTGGCCAGTCGGTCCGTCCAGTGCTCCGCCTCATCCACCGCGACTGTCGGCCCAGCCCGGCCCGGGGTCCGACCGGACCGGTCGCCGCCGGCTGTCGTCGGGAGCGCCTGGGCGACGGGTGCCGACCCGTCCGCCGGGGCCAGCCGGACGAGGAGGTTGTAGGTGAGGACGGCGATGCCGAGGTGCATGACCATCAGCGCGGCCACGGCGCGGGCGGGCTGGTGCCGGGCCAGCAGGTAGAGGTCGGGGATCCAGAGCACCAGGGTCACCACCACGGCCAGACGGAAGAAGAGCCATCGGGGGTCCCACGAGACGCGGGCCACGACCGGCCACGCGGCGCAGGCGATCAGCACGCCGATCGACGTCAGCAGGCCGTAGTCGGAGAAGCGGAAGTGGGCGTAGCCGCACGTCGAGGGGACCAGGGTCGTCGCCGCCCAGACCAGCAGGGCATCGGCCGCCAGCGAGCCACCCACCGACAGGACCGTGGCCACGAGGAGGGGGACCGGGGCCGGCCGGGGATGGCGGCGGGTGAGATCGACCCGGGCCCGGTGGAGCATCCGCTCCCGCGTCGTCGTCATCGGCTGGCGGGTGCCGGAGACGGCACCCGGGCTGGAGGTGCCTCCCCTACGACCGTCGACGAAGCCCGGTCACCGCCCACCGGCACCGGGGGCCGACGGCCGGGGCGCCATGCTCATGCGCTCCAGTCGACGGTGCCGTCGATGATGACCCGGGGCTCCTCGGTGAGGACGAAGTCGAGGTGATCGGTGTCGAGGAATTTGGGGAGGTCGGCGAACATCTGGGGCGAGTCGTCCTCGGTCGTATGGGCGTTGTACTCGTCCATGGACGCGAACCACTGTTCGGTGACGCCGTCATAGCCGGAACGATCGTCGTCGCCGCGGTAGTCATCGAGGGGGCGGGGGTTCTGCTCGTACCGGATGACGTGGGTGCCGCAACGACCGTTGGCGATCAACGGGGCGTGATGTTCCTTCCAGTGGGCCTGGAACTCCGCCGGGGTCATCCCCTCCCTTCGTTTCAGCAGACAGGTCAGCTTGATCATCGGCGTTGTCCTCCCCGTGGTCGGGCGGGTTGTTCGGATCGTCGGGTGCACGACGACATGGGCCCGGGCCCAGAGGCTCCACCCTGCCGGCCCGTCTTGGCAAGCCGGGGTAGGAACTCGGGCAGGGGACCGGCGCCGATGGACGCCGGGACGGGCTCCCGACCTCGGTCTGTCAGCGGGACACCCGGGCGCAGAACAGGTCGGTGACGTAGGGCATGGCGATCGGCTCGCCCAGCGTGGCCCCGAAGGCCTCCACCTCGTCGAGCAGTGACCGCTGTTGGTCATCGGGCAACACCCGGACGTAGCTGCGGGAGGCGACCTGTTCGACGAAGGTGTCGAGGTCGAGGTACTGGACGAAGGTGAACTTGGTCCGCTCGACCGGCCCGAACAGCCTGCTGTCGTCGATGATCGTCCCGAAGTCCGTCCCCATCGGATAGGGCTGGCACAGATCCCACCGGCTGATCCGGACCAGTTCGGCCATCATCGGATCGGACTCGTCGCGTTCGTTCCAAATGAGGGCCAGCCATCGGCGCGGTCGCAGGACACGGACGATCTCGGGGAGCGCCCTCGGCGGGTCGAACCAGTGGAACGCCTGGGCGACGACGACGGCGTCCATCGTCGCCGTGGCCACGGGGATCATCTCGGCGTTCCCACCGATCACCGGTACCCCGGGGACCACCCGCCGGAAGACCTCGCACATCGAAGCAGAGGGCTCGACGGCCACGCAGTCGGCGCCGTCGGCCCGCAGCTGGCGGGTCAGCTTGCCCGTCCCGGCGGCGAGGTCGAGCACCCTCGACCCGCTGGCGATTTCCGTCGTGGCCTCGAGATGGGCGACGGCGTCCTCCGGGTACCCCGGTCGCGCCCGTTCGTAGACGTCGGACCCGGTCGCGAATCCGGCCCGACCGAGCGTCTCCCGGTCATTCGTGACCGTCGGGTCGCCACCGGACATGGTGCCACTCTATGAGAACCCGTCTCTGTGGAGACGCCGTAGTTCCGTCCGTTTCCGGCCGACCGGCGGATCCCGCTCGATCGCTCACGGTGACGGGGATCAGATAGCGTCGGGAGGTGACCGAAGCCAGTTCACCACCGGGCGACGGTCCCGAACGCGCCCGGTTTATTGCCGAAGCCACGGCTCCGGAGTCATCACCGGGTCCGAGGCACCCGGGGCTCACGCCCGCCGATGGTCCCGTGCGCCGCCGCTGGCTCAGTTCGTTGATCAACGCCGGATGGAGCTGGACGGCCCGGCGAGGCGCCATCGGACCCGGTGACCGTGTGGCCTCCCGGTTCGGCGCCTTCGGCTCCGGCACCTGTCTCGCCTTTCCGCCGGGGGCACTCTTCGGCGAGCAGTGGATACACCTGGGTCGCGACACCCTGATCGGACCCCATGTGAGCATCTCCGCCGGCATGGTGCCCGGACAGAAGATGGTCACCGACCCCGTCGTGCGTATCGGCGACCGGTGCATGATCGGCCGCGGCAGCCACATTGTCGGCCACTTCCAATTGGAGATCGGAGACGACGTCCACACCGGGCCCTACGTGTACATCACCGACCAGAACCACGGCTACGAGGACCCGGACCAGGTTGTGCATGCCCAGTGGCCCAGCGACGTCCCGGTCCTGATCGGCCGGGGGAGCTGGTTGGGAACGGGCGTGGTCATCCTGCCGGGAACCGTGCTCGGGAAGAACGTCGTGGTCGGTGCCGGAGCGGTCGTCCGGGGCAGGTTCCCGGATCACTGCGTGATCGCCGGCGTACCTGCCCGAGTCGTCCGCCGCTACGTCCCCGGTTCGGGATGGACCGAGGGCAACGGTTCGGCGCCGATGGCCGCCTCGGTGCCCACCGACGACCGATCCACCCCGTCGCGGTCGACCGGACCGGCCGTCGGGACCGAGGGTGGGGGTGGACTGACCGTGCCGACCGTCGAGCCCGGAGCCAGATCGGGCCGGCCCGGTCCGGTGGCCCCGGTGAAGGTACCCGGAACACCGAGCCCGTAGCGGCGCACCACTTCCGAGGCCTCGTCGCGGCCTTGCTCGATGAGCGACTCGGTGGTGGAGAAATCGTCGAAGTCCCGGGTGCCCTCGGCGCTCCCGGTGCAGACGATGACCTCCACCCCCGGGGGCAGCTGTGCCATCTCCCGGGCGAAGCGGGAGTGGATGGAGATGAACAGTGCGTTCAGCATTGCTTCCACCGGCCGCCGGGGCGACGCCGCCATGTAGACGGGTGAGCCGCACAGGAGCACGACGATTCGGGTGGCTCCCGACTCGATGGCCCGTCTCACCGGGACGTTGTTGACCACGCCGCCGTCGATGAATCGCTCGCCGTCGATCTCCACCGGAGGGAAGATGGCCGGGACCGCCGTCGAGGCCAGGACCGCGTCCATGGCCGATCCGTAGGTGAACCACCGCTCCTGGCCGTCGGTCAGCGAGGTGGCCACGACCTCGACAGGAATCACCGCGTCCTCGAGCCGATCGAAGTCGATGCCGGCCTCGACGACTTTCCGCAACCCGGTGTTGGGGTAGACCGAATCCCGCTGTTGGAAGTAGAGCCAGGGCCCGTGTAGACGCCCCTGGGGGTACACGTCGTCGCGGGTGAGTCCTCGCCAGATCTCCGTCATCCGCTCGACCCCGGACCGTGTCGGGTCGCCGGCGAAGGCGACACCGTTGACGGCGCCCACCGAGGAGCCGTAGACCCGGTCGGGCACGAAGCCGTGCTCGGTGAGCACCTGGAGCATCCCGATCTGGACGGCCCCACGGGTACCGCCCCCGCCCAGCACCAGCGCGGTCAGCTCGCGGTCGTCATCGTCCTCGTCGGCCCCCGGTTCGGGATCGTCGACGCTGTCGTCCAGCCACCGCTCCCTGGCCACCCTCGCTCGTTGGAGCGTGAACCGGACGGCCAGAACCAACAGGACGGCGGTGACCACGACGAACAGCCCGAAGACGATGGCGAACGAGGTGATCGCAGCGTCAGGCATCGTACCGAGAGGCTACCGGTGCCATGGCCGGATACCTCCCCGCCGGCGGCGGTATCCCGTCGCGCTCGACCTCGTCGTGTCCCGACCGATGCCCCCGTTGCTTGTGACACCCCCAGGCCACACTGGGACCCATGTTGGTGATGGACGAGGACCGGGCGCAGCTGATCCCGGCTCGAGAGGACTCGGGCGGGCGGCTGCCAGGCGGCCCGGCTGGGGGTGGCCGGGCCAGAGGCGGGCGGGTCAGAGGCGAGGGCACGCCGTCCCGCCTATCCGAGGCCGGCCGGGCCCGACCGGTCGTCGACCGCCGCACGTGCATCGGGGCCGTTCCAGGTGGGCCCGACGAGTGGGAGCCGCTGGCCGGCGCCGGCCTGCTCGAGCGCCTGCGGATCACCGGGAGGCCCCGTCCCAAAGCCGATCCCGAGCTGTCGGTGAGGCTTCGGGAAGGTCTGGAGCAGGGACTCCTGGGCGCTTCGCCGAAGCGTGACCGCTCCCGGGCCGACGACGGCGATGGAAGCAGGTGCGAACGTCCGCTCGTCGTCACCAAGGATCGTTTGACCCGCGCCCTGTCGTGTGAGGCCCACCCGGTCGACACCGGATTCGGGACGCGGGCGCCGACCATGGCCATGGCCTGCGGCGCCCTCATCGACGTGCTGTTCCGACAGCTGGTCACGGTCGGGTCGATCGGCGATCCCATGGGGGACGGTCTGGCCGCGCTGTCCGTCGACGACCGTCAGGAGGAGCTGGTCTCGTGGATCGAGCGGATGCCACCGCCCGAGCGAGACGGCTTGCGGGCGGAAGTCGAGCGCCAGGCCGACGGCCTGGTCCGGCGCTGGCCGGCCCTGGAGCCGGCCTGGTTGCCGCGTACGCAAGAGGCACTGCGGGTCGGCCTGGCCGGCGGTGCCGTCGAGTTGTCGGCCCGGGTCGACCTGGCCGTCGGTCGGCCGGCCGAGGACCGCTCCTCGGTGGCCATCGTCGAGGTCAAGTCGGGACTCCGACGGATCGAGCACCGAGCCGACCTCCACTTCTACGCGCTGATCGAAGCCCTTCGGAGCCCGGCACCCCCCTTCGTGGTGGCCACCTACTACACGAGGACTGGCGAGCTGGACGTCGACCCGGTCACCGAGGACCTGTTGGTGGCAGCCAGCCGACGGACGCTGGCCGGGACCCGTGTGCTCCGGCAAGGGGCGATGGGCCCGGTCCAGCCGTGATGCAGGTCACCGAACTGACCCGGCAACTCACCTGCACCCCCTCCTTCTCCGGTTGATGGCGGCTCCCGCCTCCGGATACGGGAGCGGCTGGTCTCGGGGGTCCGACCGATCGTCGACCGCCTTCCGCCCGGAGATCAGGTCCAGGTGACCCTTCCCCTGCTGCGCCAGGCCCGGACCTGTCCCGAAACGTTGGCCCGGCCGGAGGAGGCGTTCGCCTGGAGGCCACTGTTCGTCCGTCGATCCCTCGGGCTGGCCATCGTCGAAACCTGCGTCACCGGGCGGTTTCGCAACCCGGTGGAGGCGGCTGGCCCGGTGGCCGCCGAGGCGGTCGCCGCCTGGGAGCGAACTGGCTGGCGCACCTTCCACTGGGAGCCGTGGTTCGCCGGTCTGGCCGACGGCGCACGCGCCACGGTGCGGGCCGAGGCGGTCAGCTGGGCAACGTCACTGTGGACGGCGCTCGATTGGAGAGAACTCACCTCGCTTCCGCAGGTCGGCGGGGTGGACGATCAATGGAGCTGCCCGGCATCTCGGCCGGTGCGGTTGAGGGGCCGTTCCGAGTTGCGGGTGGCGCTGGATGCCGACCACACCTGGGGAGCCGACCGGGAAGGGGCCCGCCGTGGGCGACGCCCCGACGATTTGGGCCGGCTCCATCAACCGGTGGCCCTGGTCTCGACGTCCGGCGGCAGTCCGGGTCCTTCGTGGGCGGAGGAGCTGGCCTTCCTCGCCCTGTCGGCCGGGCTTCGTTCGCCTTCCCGACCGGTGCCGGCCCGCGTCCTCGGCCTGTGGCCCGATGCGGGGCTGCACGGCACGGTGGAGATCGACGCCGACATCTTGTCGGCCGCCGCCGCCCGGGTGGCCTCGACCGTCGGCCTGGTGGTCGACGCCCGCCTCTCGCTGGCCGGCCCCGACGCGGGTCGGTCGGCCGATCGGCTGGTCAGCTGACGAAGAGGGCCTTGGCCGCCTTGGCGTCAGGCTTCCCCGCGGCGGTCAGGGGGATCTCGTCCACCACCAGCATCTGGCGGGGAATCTTGTAGCCGGCGATGAGATCGCGGCAGTGGGCCTGGACGTCCTCGAGTCCCGGCGCGGCATCCGGGGTCCGTGGCCGGACGACGAGCGCCACCCGCTCGCCGAACCGCTCGTCGGGGAGCCCGACCACGATGGCGTCGAAGATCCCCGGGTGGGTCTTGACGGCCGCTTCCACCTCCTCGGGGAAGATCTTCTCGCCACCGGAATTGATGGACGCCGAGCCCCGTCCGTGGACGGTGATAGTGCCATCACGCTCCACCGAGGCCAGGTCTCCGGGGATCGACCACCGCACGCCGCGGGCATCCACGGGAAAGGTCGCCTCGGTCTTCTCCCTGTCCTTGTAGTAACCGACCGGGATCCTCCCGGTACGGGCCAGCCGGCCGATCTTCCCGTCCCCCGGGCGCAGGGGGTTCAATTCGTCGTCGAGCACCGAGGTGTCGCCGCCCATCTGGAACCGTGGTCCGGAGGCACCCTCCTCGACCGCCCCCTGGGCCCCGCTCTCACTCGACCCGAACCTGTCCATGATCATGATGCCGGGCAACCGTTCCTGCAGTTCCCGCTTGACCGTGGCCGACAGCATGGCGCCACCCGAGCCGATCGCGGCGAGTGTCGACGTGTCGTAGGTCCCCGCAGGCGCCGAGGCCAGCGCATCGGCCAGCGGACGAGCCATGGCGTCGCCGACCAGACCCACCGACACCACGCCCTCGTCGCCGATCAGTCGCCACAGGTGGTCCGGGTCGTAGCGGTGATCCGTGTAGAGCACGGCGGTGCCGCCCATCATGAACGCGTTCCACATGACCCACTGGGCATTGCCGTGCATCAACGGGGCCATCACCAGCATGACGACTCTGCGGTCGTCGTCCCTGTCGATCCGATCGGCCAGTTCGTCGGCCGTCCCGATGGGGGCCGCCCCCCAGCCGCCTCCGCCCATGGCCGCGAAGAAGATGTCCTCCTGGCGCCAGATCACCCCCTTGGGCATCCCGGTAGTACCTCCGGTGTAGAGCGCATAGACGTCGTCGGGGGAGCGGGGAGCGAACTCGCGCTCGGGCCCGGCCGAGGCCAAGGCGGCTTCGTACTCGACCGCCGAGGTCGGCGTTCGGTCCGGAGGGGTGCCGTCCTCGACGGCCACCAGGACGAGGGACCTCGACGGGGTCGACGTCTCGAGGGACGCGGTCACCAGGGCTGAGAGGGCACGTTCGAACACGAGCGCCTCGAGGTCGGCGTTCTCGATGACGTACGCCAGTTCGGAGGCCACGTAGCGGTAGTTGAGGTTGACCGGGACGGTGCGGGCCTTGTAGCAGCCGATCATCGCCTCGGCCCATTCGGCGCGGTTGTAGGCCAGGATGCCCACGTGGGCACCGGCGTCGATGCCCCGGTCACGCAGGAAGTGGGCAAACCGGTTGGCCCGCTCGTCGAGCTGCCGGTAGGTGAGACGTCGCTCCCCGCCGACCAGTGCCAGTCTGTCGGGGACGGCGTCGACGACGATCTCGAACAGATCGGCCAGATTGAATTGCCTCGGGCTCATCGAACCACTCCTCGTCGTCCTAGCATGCGGCTTTCAGCCGGTCACTCTGTACCACGTCCCGTCCCGGACGCGGGTGCCGGGTGCCCTCGCACCGGACCGGAGGAGATCGAGCGATGAGCGGTGGATCGAACGGGCAAGTCGGGATCGTCGGGCTGTCGGCGCTGGTCACGGGCGGCGGCAGCGGCATCGGGCTCGGTGCCGCCACCCGGCTGGTGCAGGACGGGGCCCACGTCACCATCTGCGGCCGCACCGAGGATCGACTGCGCTCGGCGGCGGTCCTGCTCGAGGAGTCGGCCCGGGCGTCGGCGGCCGCCGGCGGGCCGGCGGGCACCGCCGGCTACGTGATCGCCGACGTGACCATCGAGGAGCAGGTCGCCGGGGCGGTGGCCGCGGCGTCGGCCGAACGGGGCCGGCTCGACATCCTGTTCGCCAACGCCGGGGGGGCGATGCACATGGGACCGATCCGGGATGCCGACCTGGCCCAGGTGAGGGCGACGGTCGACCTCAATCTCATCGGCACCTTCCTGTGCATCAAGCACGGGGCGCCGCTGATGGCGACCGGCGTCGGCCGCGGGGTCGATGGTGGTGAGGCCGCTGGGGGTTCGATCATCGGCATGTCGTCCGGCGCCGGGAGCTTCCCCCACCGGTACCTGTGGGCCTACGGTTCGGCGAAGGCCGGCATCGACATGCTGTGCCGGTACGCGGCCGAGGAGCTCGGCGGCACCGGTGTCCGGGTCAACACCGTCCAGCCGGGGATCGTCGACGACGAGCTGATGGCGCCCATCACCGCCGGTGGGCCGCTGCTCGACGACTATCTGGCCGAGATGCCGATCAGCCGCCTGGGAACGGTCGAGGACATCGCCGCCGCCGTCCGCTTCCTGGCCGGACCGGAGTCGTCCTGGATAAGCGGGGAGAACCTGGCCGTCGACGGGGGCCACCACCTCCGCCGGGGGGCCAACTACGGGCTGCTCTTCGGCGAGTAGCGAGCAGTGGTGGCCGGGGGCGGTGCACGGCATGTCGTGGAGGGGGCGGTGCCATGCCGTCGATCGGGAGCTGTCGATAGGGTGGGGTGGTGGGTCCTCCCGAACCGTCTGATCCGGTTCGGTCGGGTACACGCCTGACCGGGTCCGAGGCTGTCAAACTCCATCTCACCCTGGTTGCCGCCCTCGCCCTCTGTATCGCCGCCTTCCTGTTCGAGGTGCGGCGTGCGCTGGGCGGAAACGAATTGAGCTGGGCCTATGTATTCGAGTGGCCGCTGTTCGCCGTCTTCGCCGTCTACATGTGGTGGACGACCCTGCATCAGAACCGGCGGAGGAGGCGTGCCGCGGCCAAGCCGAAGGTGGTGGCGCCGGAGCACGTCGACATGCTCATCAAGTGGCAGCAACACCAACGGGCGATGGCGGCGGCCGAAGCCGAGGCCGAAGCCCGACGGGCCGGCCCGGACCCCGAGCCTCTGTCCTGATCGTCACCACCCCTGGTCGGTGATCCGGGGCCGGCCCGGGACACGGGTGGGCGCCGAAAGAGTGGCCGGGACCGCACCTACACTCTGGCCTCGTGGCTCCGGCACGTCTGAACCGAACGATGTGGTCCCGGAACGCCGCCCACTCCGACGAGGACCGGTAGTGGCATGACCGGGATGGGCCAGGGGCTCAAGAACAACAACCCCACCATCACGGCCGCCTTCCGTTCGGCGCTCGACCATCAATTCCTGATCGTGGTCATCGTCGCCGTGGCGCTGGCTCTGGCCTGGAACGTCATCCGCACGGTGAGCTACCGGCGGGCGGTGGCCGACGGCACCTTGGAGGCCAAGGTCCCCGACCCGTGGCCGTACCCCGAACCGGCCGCCCGTCGGGTGCTTCGCATCGGCTTCGGAGTCCTCTGGCTGTTCGACGGGCTGCTCCAGGTACAGAGCTCGATGCCGGTGGGCCTCCCCGGCGATGTGATCACGCCGGCGGCGGCCACGTCGCCCGGATGGGTGCAGCACCTGGTCAACGTGGGCACCACCATCTGGACCGACCACCCGGTCTCCGCCGCCGCCGCCACCGTGTGGATCCAGGTCGGCATCGGATTGTTCCTGCTGGTCGCCCCCCGGGGCTACTGGTCGCGTAGCGCAGGAGCGGTGAGCGCCGGCTGGGGCCTGGTGGTGTGGGTGTTCGGCGAGGCCTTCGGCGGCGTCTTCGCTCCCGGCAGCAGTTGGCTCTTCGGACTGCCCGGGGGTGTCCTCTTCTATGTCGTGGCCGGCGTGCTCGTCGCCCTGCGCGACTCCAGCTGGGAGAAGGCCGAGTTCGGCCGGTGGCTGCTCCGGGCGACGGGTGCCTTCTTCATCGGGATGGGTGTCCTCCAGGCCTGGCCCGGTCGCGGCTCGTGGTCGGGCCAGGCCCACCCGGGTGGGACATCGGGGACGTTGACCGCCATGGTCGCCCAGATGGGCCAGGTGTCCCAGCCGTCGTTGTTCGGCTCGTGGGTCCGGTCGTTCGGATCCTTCGATGCCGCCCACGGCTGGGCGGTCAATTTCGTGGTCGTGGTGGCCCTGATCGGTATCGGCGCCTGCTTCGTGAGCGGCAGACTCCGCCTCCTCCGGATCGGTGTCATCGCCGGGGCCGTCCTCTGCCTGGCCACGTGGGTCCTCGTCCAGGACTTCGGCTTCTTCGGTGGCGTGGGCACCGACCCCAATTCGATGATCCCGATGGCCCTCATCTTCATCGCCGGCTACGTCGCCGTGGTCCGGGTGCCGGTCAGGGCCGAGTCCCCAGCTCCCGCCCGGCCGGCCACCGCGGCCCCGGCTCCCACCGGGTTCTTCGACCGTCTCAGCCCCTCCTACCTCCTGCGATCGCTGGCCGCCATCGGCGCGGTCGGGGTGGTGCTCGTCGGCGCCGCTCCGATGGCGGTGGCCTCGGCCAACCCCACTGCCGATCCCATCGTCACCGAGGCCACCAACGGGACTCCCAATGTCGTCGACGCCCCGGCATCGCCGTTCGCCCTCACCGACCAGGCCGGCCGGAAGGTCTCCCTCCGCTCGCTCGCCGGTCATACCGTGGTGCTCACCTTCCTCGACCCGGTCTGCACCTCCGACTGCCCGCTCATCGCCCAGGAGCTGCGGGTGACCGACCGGATGCTCGGCGCCGCGGCCGCCGGCGTCGACTTCGTCGCCGTGGTGGCCAACCCCCTGTACACCAGCACCGCGGTCATGGTCGCCTTCGACAAACAGGAGGGACTCGACCACGTGCCCAACTGGACCTACCTGACCGGGTCGGACCAACAGCTCCACAAGGTCTGGAACGACTACGGGGTCCAGGTGGCCGCCACCCCGGCCGGTTCGATGATCGCCCACAGCGACATCGTCTACGTCATCGACGCCACCGGCCACATCCGCGCCATCCTCGACGCCGATCCGGGCGACGCCACCCCGGCGTCCCGGTCCTCCTTCTCGGCGTTGCTGACCGGTCAAGTGCAGCGCATCGACCACTCGTGATCGGCGGTCGCCGCCGGGGGGACAGCCGGTTCCCGCGGGTCGCCGGACTGGCCGGCGCCACCGGTGCCGTCGCCCTGCTGGCTCTGACGGCATCGTCCTGTTCGTCGCCGGGCGCCGCTTCGTCCCCGGACACCCAACCGCCGATCCCCCTGGCCAGCTCCTCGGTGGCCCCGGGGTCCGACTCGAGCGCCGGTTGGGCCACGTTGGCCATGGGCCACCTCGATGACCCGGTCAACACCTTCTGGCAGTTGTTCTCCTTGGCCGACGGATCTGACCGCTGGACCCTGGTCACCCCGCCCGGCGTGGCCAGCAACGGTGGATTGGCGGCGTCGGTGACCGGCCACTCGGTGCTGGCCGGATTCGGGCCTTCGCAGGACCTCCACTTCTCCCCCCTGGCGGCGAGCACCGACGGGGGGGAGCGCTGGACGGCGGGCCTCATCCTCGGTCACCTGGCCCCGGTGCCCGACTCGCTGTCGACATCGACGACCGGGCACCCGTTCGCCCTGCTGCAGAGCGGTGGCGGGACGGTGGTCACCAGCACCGGCGACCTGTCGACGTGGACGCCGGTGGTCTCGAGGCGGACGTTGGCCGCCGGCCCCTCGACCTCCTCGTGCGGGGTCGAGAGGTTGAGCGCGGTCGCCTCCGCCGCCGCCGGTGCCGGCTCGACCGCCGACACGCTCGTCGGCGCCGCCTGCACCGGCGGGGACCACCCCGGGATCTTCGAGTCGGCCGGCCACGGTTGGGAGCCGGTCGGGCCGCGGCTCCCGGGGGCGAAATCGGGGCCGAGCGAGGTGATCCGGCTCGAGGCGATCCCCGGCGGGGCGGCGGCGTTGGTCAGTGCCGGCCGCGGCGGCGGGGCCGAGCTCTACGCCCTCTCGAGTACTGACGGCCTGCGGACCTGGACGGTGTCCCCGGGCTTCCCCCTCGGGCGGATGGCCATGACCTCGACCGGTCTCACCCCCGACGGTGGGTTCGTGGTCACCACCTCCGACGGCGACGGCAGGACCCGGGTGGCGGTGGTCGACCGGCCGGCCTCCGGGTGGCACGACCTGGCCCCGCCGCCATCGGGCACCTCGGCGGTGGTGGCCGTTCCCGGCGGCGCCTTCGACGCCCTGGTCCCGCGCCAGTCGGTGCTCGACGTCTACACGCTGCGGGCCGGCGGATGGGATCGCACCCAGGCTCTGGACGTGCCCATCCAGTACGGATCGTCCGGCTGACCCCGGCCACCCCGGTCCGGGCCGAGTACCGTGAGCCCCGGGCACCCTCCGGGCCCGGCTGAGGAGTAGGAACCTTGGACTACATCACCAGGAATTGGTCGTTCGATCCCTTCCTCATCGTGGTGGCCGTCCTCGTCATCGCCCACGAGATCGGGTTGGCCCGTCTCCGCCACCGGTCGGAGCCGGCGCGGAATCGGCGTCGCCGGCTTCATTCGCTGGCCTTCTACGGCGGCCTGGCGGTGTTGGTCATCGCCATCGACTCGCCCATCGACTACTGGGCCGACGACTACTTCTTCGTCCACATGATCGAGCACCTGCTCATCGCCTTCTACGCCCCGATCCTGATCGTCTTCGGCGCCCCCTGGATCCCGCTGCTGTTCGCCCTGCCGGTCGGTGCCCGCCGGAAGGTCGGCCGATTCGTCATGCTCGGTCGCTGGTCGCGGTTCCTCCGACCGGTGGGCCGGGTGGTGGTCAGCCCCTGGTTCGCCCTCATCTCGTTCAACGTGGTCATGATCGTCTGGCACTTCCCGGTACTCTTCGACCTGGCCGAGAACAACCAGACCGTCCACATCTGGCTGATGCACGGGAGCTTCTTCGTCACCGGCGTGCTGTTCTGGCTCCAGATCATCCCGTCCCACCCGTTCCGGCTCAAGGCCACTCCGTTCTGGCAGGCCGGTGCCGTGATCAGCACCAACATCGTCATGTTCGTGCTGGCCATGGCCTTGAGCATCTTCAGCGCCACCAGTTGGTACCCGGTCTACGCCCACATCCCCGGTGTCACCCTGTCGCCCTTCGCCGACCAGCAGATCGGGGCGGCCATCCTCTGGGTGTGCGGCGACTTCTGGGCGGTGCCGGCCCTGATCGTGATCATCAGACGGGCGGTCGATCAGGAGGGATCGCTCTCCGAGGTCCTCGAGCGATTGACCCACCGGGCGACCGGGCCGCGACCGACCGATCTCCGGCCGTCAGGTCCGAGGACGGCGGGACGAACCTGATCGACCGGGTCCGAACCGGCCTCCCCGGCGACGGGGAGTGGCTCCGCGGCAGGGTTCCGACAAGGTGCTTGACGTGCCAGTTCGGTCGGCTTACTGTCAGAAATGAAGTTCAGCACCCGGGGGAAGGCAGCGTTGGTTGCCTGCGGGGGGTGAACAGCAGTGGGAACGGGAGAGCCGCCGTGCTCGACCAGTCCCTCGAGGACATGGGAGTGCAGAATGTCATTTGGGGGAAGGGTTTCGATCGTGATCGGGCTCTTCGTCGTGGCCGCCGGATTTGCCGTCTGGGCGGTCATCGGCTTCCTCCTTCCCCAGCCTTCCACCGTCGACTTCACCTCGGCGCAGCCCCCCGGTACCCCGGTCGACCTCACCGTGCAGACCGTGGGGTCGATCGGTAACGGATACGGCAACCACCCGACATGGGTCTCGTACCTGGTCAAGGACCCCCAGGGTCAGTGGATCCACTCCACGATCTGGAAGGTGCCGGCCCACACCCGGATCAACCTGACCGTCGAGCAATTCGACTCGGGGAGCCCGCTCCGCAACCAGCAGTGGGGACTGGTCCAGGGGACGATCGGCCTCACCGAGACCCTCAACGGCAAGAAGATCTACGGCTACAACTCGAATACCGGCAACGGGGTCGGCCACACGTTCGCCATCCCCACCCTCGGGATCAACGTTCCGCTGATCGGCGTCCCGTCCAGCGCCACCAACGTCTGCAGCCAGGCCCCGTGCTCGTACCCGAGCTCGGCCATGAACGTCATCAAGGCCTCCTTCCGGACCCCGGGACCGGGTGAGTATCCCTGGCAGTGCTTCGTGCCCTGCGGGCTGGGGTGGCTGTTCGGCAACGGCGGGCCGATGAGCACGGTCGGCTACATGGGTGGCTTCCTGGACGTCGTGTCGTGACCGATGTGAGCACCGAGGGTGAGGGCGGAGGGTCAGCCGCCGCTGAGGGCCCGATCACCATGAACCGCAGGCCGGCCCGTCACATCGCCCGGATGGTCGTCATCTGGCTGGTGCTGTCCGCCGTGCTCGACGTGCTCTTCTGGTACCTGGTCGGCCCCCACGTCCCGCCCGGGGCCATGACCGACGTCGCCGTCTCCAACCAGTTCGACTTCAACGTCCTGTTCCTGGCCGCCCTGCCGGTGATCATCGCCGTGTGGGTGTACCTGGCCTACTGCCTGATCACGTGGCGGGCATCCCGGAAGGGCGCGACCGATCCGGTGGGAGGGGCCCAGGCCCGTGGCCACCTCGGCGTCCAGGTGGGCTGGATCGTCACCACCACGGTGATCGTGATCGGGCTGTTCGTCTTCGGGACGGTCGAGCTCATCACCAACGACGGGGCGGGCGGTGGCGAGGGTCCCAACCCGATCTGGACGCCCACCTCGGCCACCGTTCTGCCCATCCAGGTCATCGGCCAGCAGTGGAAGTTCACCTACCGCTACCCGACCTTCGGCGGTTTCGAGAGCCAGCGCCTGATGCTCCCGGACAACACCACCATCGCCTTCCACGTGACGTCCCTCGACGTGATCCACAGCTTCTGGGCCTACCAGCTGAGCGTCAAGGCCGACGCCAATCCCCAGTTGGACAACGTCGCCTACGCCACCACCCGCCAGACCGGCAGCGTCACCGTGCGGTGCAACGAGCTGTGCGGCTTGTGGCACGGGGCCATGTTCAACTACGGCACGGTGGTGCCGAAGGCCACCTTCTTCGCCTGGGCCAAGGCGACCGAGCGCGCCACCGCGGCCAACACCAAGAACCTGCCCCCGTTCTCCTGGACCTACGTCCCCGACGCCAACGGTGCCGACGGCGGGTTCTATCCGGACAACGTCGACCCGTACAGCAATTCAGAGGTCTACGGTGCCACTCCAGCAAAGCCGACCTCATCGGGGTGATGATCCAACCATGACGCTTGCCGCCGAACGAGACACCGAAGTCGTCTATCCCGACGCGACCCCGCCCGTTCTCGGCGGGTTCCAGGGGTTGCCGGCCCGCCCGGGTTGGTTCAGCCAGCACCTGGGCACGGCGGTCGTCGGCGGGGTCCTCGGCTACCTCCTCGGCCACTGGCTCGGGAACGTGGTGGCCAGCGGCTACCCCCAGGTGGCCAACAGCGGCTCGAACCCGACCGCGGTGGCCGGCGGGCTGCTCCTCGCAGTGCTCGGCTGGCTGTTGGGGATCGGAGCCCTCAACTACCCGCTGGCCAAGATCGTGGGCATGGAACCGCGGCCCGACTACGAGTCGACCAGCTGGACCAGGTATTTCCGCTACACCGCCGACCACAAGGTGGTCGGACTGCAGTACGTCATCGGCGTGCTCACCTTCTTCTTCACCGGCGGCCTCCTGGCCATGGCCATCCGCACCGAGCTGCTGTCACCGACCACCCACGTGTTCGGCCCCGGGACCTACATCGCCGTGGTCAGCGAGCACGGCACCATCATGATGATGATGGCCACCTCGGTCATCGTGGGTCCATTGGGCAACTGGCTCATTCCCCTGATGATCGGGGCGCGGCGCACCGCCTTCCCCCGCGTCGAGGCGTTCAGCTTCTGGGTGTTCTCAGCCGGCTACTTCGTCATCCTCTCCGCCCTGTTCTACGGAGGGTTCCCCACCGGGTGGACCGGGTACGCGCCGCTGCAGACCCAGGCCGGCACCGGGATGATCTCCTACCTGGTCGGGTTCGCCGTCATCGGCCTCGGCATGATGACCGCCGGTTTCAACCTGGCCGTGACCATCATCAACTACCGGGCACCCGGTATGACCTGGAGCAGGATCCCCATCTTCGTGTGGGCCATCCTGGCCACCTGTGCCTTGCTCACCCTGGCCACGCCCACACTGGTGGCGGCCGGCCTGTTCGGGATCCTCGACCAGACGGCCCAGACCGCCTTCTACGTCACCCAGCACGGGGGCAGCTCGTTCCTCTGGCAGAACCTCTTCTGGTTCTTCGGCCATCCCGAGGTGTACATCATGGCCCTGCCCGGTTTCGGCATCGTGGCCGAGCTCCTGCCCGTCTTCACCCGAAAACCACTGTTCGCCTACAAGGTGGCCGCCGCCGGCATGGTCGGCGTCGCCCTGCTCTCGTTCTTCGTCTGGCAGCACCATCTGTTCCAGAGCGGGATCAACCCGGACATGCGTCCGTTGTTCATGCTGACCACCGAGTTGATCTCGATCCCGACCGGGTTCATCTTCCTGGTCGGGATGGGGACGCTGTACAAGGCCAAGATCAGGTTCGAAGTGCCCATGCTGTTCTGCCTGGCCGTCTTCTTCAACTTCCTGATCGGTGGGGTGACGGGTGTGTTCCTCTCCGATGTGCCGGTCAACGTGACCGTGCACGGGAGCTTCTTCGTCCTGGCCCACTTCCACTACACGATCATGGGTGGGCTCATCTTCGCCTTCTTCGCCGGTCTCTACTACTGGCTGCCCAAGATGACCGGCAAGACGATGAACAAGAAGCTCGGGAAGATCCACTTCTGGTTCATGTTCATCTTCTTCAACCTCACCTTCTTCCCGATGTTCCTCATCGGACTGCTGGGCCAGCCCCGGCGGGTATTCGAGTACGCCCAGAACCTGCAGGCGCTGAACGACTTCGCCTCGGTGAGCGCCTTCGTCCTGGGGGCGTCATTCCTCATCTTCATCGCCAACTTCGTGTGGTCGATCTTCATCAAGCCCACCCCGGCCCCGGCCAATCCATGGAACTCCCTGGGCCTCGAGTGGCAGACGCCGACGCCGGTGCCGTACTACAACTTCGAGCGCATCCCCGTGGTGCTCAGCGATCCGTACCACTACAGCGAGGAGAACGCGCCGGCCGTCGCCGATCTCGGCGAAGGGGGGCTGGTGGCCTCCGGTGCCTCCTCGGCGGCCAGCGTCGCCGAAGACCCTCGTCCGCCGGCCCAGTGAGTGGAGACAGCAGGTGACCGAAACAGCTGACGTGCCCCTGTACACCGACAACGCCGACAAGCCCCTCTTCACCGAGACCCCGGAGGAGCGCGAGTTCGAGCTGCGCGCCGCGGTCGGCTCCTACTGGACCGGCGGGCGCCTGGTCATCGGGATGTACACCTTCTTGTTCGCCTCCCTGGCCTTTGCCTACTTCTACCTCAAGTCGAACAACTCGGGGAAGCTGTGGCGGCCCGACGGGATCACCGCGCCGACCGGCATCGGATGGGCCATCTTCGCCGTCGTCCTGGCCTCGGTCCTGCTCGCCATCTACGGCCAGTGGCGGATGCGGGCGGGTTCGGTGCTCGACTGGGAGGTGAGCGGATGGGTGGCCGTGTCGGGGTTGCTGCTGGCCACCGGTCTCCAGATCTGGCAGCTCACCGAACTCCCGTTCTTCCCCGGGTCCAGTGGCTACGCATCCTGCTTCATCGGCTGGGGGGTGATGAACATCATCCTGCTGCTTTCGGGCGTCTACTGGCTGGAGACCAATCTGGCCCTCTGCATACGCCTCAAGCGGCTCGTCCCCGAGGAGGGTTCGCTGGCCACGGCGATGGGTCCGGCGCCCCAGCTCTTCCGGGCCAACGTCGAATCGTGCACCTACTTCTTCGGCTTCATCGCCGTCATCAGCGCCCTGTTCTGGGTGTTCTTCTATCTGATCTGATCCGCCAGGAGCCGATCCGAAACCAGTGAGATCGCCATGGCCGGGTCCCCGGAGTACGATTGGAGCCGAGCGACAGTGAGGTTGGTCCGCCAATGAGCATTGCTACCGACAGCTTCATCGGACCCGAGGTCCTGACCGTCGCCATCCCCCTGGGCACCCTCTTCCTGGTCATCCTCTGGGGCTTCTTCCAGCGGCGCACCAACGGGCGGTGACTCCCGGGGCCGAGGCAGGAACGTCCCGGCCCCCGGTAACCCAGACGCACCGACCGATCCGCCGGACGGCACTCGTCCTCGCCGGGGTGCTGGTGGTCGTCTGGCTGGTCCCCCCGCTGGCCCCGTGGGCCCGCCGCTACGAGTTCGTCCAGGCCCTCCAGTTCTCCTTCTTCGCCATCGTCATCCCCGCCCTGGCGGTGGTCGGCTCCCCGTGGTCACTCCTACGTCTGGCCTCGTCCGGTCCCGAGCACCTCGACGAGGACGGACGCCCGCTCGCCGGATCCGATGCCTCGGGACCGGTCGACCGCCTGGCCCGTCACCGTCGTCGTCACCCCGAGATTGTGCGGACCGCGCTCTTCGGCGGCCTGTACCTGGCCGGTGCCGTCGTGTGGCGGACGCCGCTGGCGGTCGACGCGCTGGCCCGCCATCGGTGGCTGGTCCTGGTCGAAGCGGCCACCCTGGTGGCGGTCGGTGTCGGCCTCTGGCTCGAACTGGTGGAGTCGCCCCCGCTGGTGCCGAGGCTTCCCCGGCCCGGGCGGGTCGCCCTGGCCGCGGTGTCCATGTGGACGGTGTGGATCCTCGCCTATCTGGTCGGCCTGTCGCACGCCTCGTGGTACCCGGCCTATCCCCACCACGCAGGGACCGGCTTCAGCCTCTCCGCCGACCAGCAGCTGACCACGGGGATGATGTGGTTCGTGTCGGCGTGCGCGTTCATCCCGGTGGTCTACTGGAACCTCATCCGCTGGTTGCAATCGGAGGAGGATCCCGACGACGAACTGCACCACCTGATGCGCCAGGAGCGGATCCGGGGCCGGACCCTCGGTCCCGGACAGCCCGCCCAGTAGACCGGCCTCAGCTGGTACCGGGGAGGCGGGGCAGGTTGGGAAGGGCGGGCATCGGGATGTGGGCCCTCAGGATGCGGTCAGCCGCGGTCACATCGGCGTCGGCCTGCGCCCGGTCACGGGCCAGGGCCCCCTCCCGCTTCGACAGATCGGTGATGGTGGCGGGGCGGTGCGGGTCGTCCTGGAGGGTCTGGATGTCCTCGATGGCGCCCAGGGCGTCGGAGGTCGCCCACAGCGTGACCACGTTGACCACGTCGCCGACGTTCTTGCCCGCCGGGGTACCGGTCCCCTCCACGTTGGACAGGTCGTAGATCTCGCTACTGGTGAACGAACAGGCGGTCTGGTCGTCCCGCAACATCGACGGCGTCTCGGCCCGGTCCGAGGAGGTGAGTGATCCCTTCTTCTCGTCCTGGTAGATGGTGAAGGTCTCCTTCACGCCGTAGGCGCAGCCGGCGATGTCATCGTTGATCTGCTGCATCACCGTGGTCTGGTCGGCGGTGTCGGTTGCCGCCGTGGTGTGGCTGGGCAGGTCCACGGCCACCGAGGCGATGATCACGGCGGCGACCGCGGCGCCGGCCAACACCCAGGTCCGCTTGTACCAGACCGGTCGCTCCGGGGTCTCGGCGATGATGGCGCCGATGGTGAACGGGTCCTCGGGCCCCGACTGGTCGACGTGTTCGTCGGTCATGACGCCCCCTTGAGCAGGCCGGCGGCCGATTGGGCCACCCCCGTGGCGAACGTGTGGATCACGCCGGGTTGCAGAGTGTAGGTCCCGAGGGAGCTCTCGTCGGCGAACGGCGAGGCCCGGAGCACGAGCTGGCCGGCCGGATCGACGAAGTCCATGACGTCGGTGTGGGTGATCGACCGGTCGGTGGTGTTGACGGCGACCGTCACGCCGTAGCGCCTCCAGACCCCGCCGAGGTCGCCGAGCGACCCGTTGAGGAATGTCACGTTGGCGTGGCCGGCCAGTCCCGTCTCGGTCAGGACCGGAGGGGTCGGAGCCAGTGAGGTCTCCAGCGGATCGGAGTTGACCACCACGAAGGCCACGCCGGCGCTCCTGGCCCCGAGCTGCTGGTCGGCCTGGTCGATCTCCTGGGACAGGACCGGGCAGATGTCGTCGCATGCCGCGTCGAGGAAGGTCAGGACGACCACCTTGCCCCGGACGGAGGCGAGGGTCCAGGCCCGCCCGTCCGGTTCCTCGAGGGATACCGCCGGGGCCTGCCGGGCGGTGAGGCGGGTCAGCCCGATCACCGCAGTGGGTGAGGCGTGGACCGGGGGAGCACCGGGAGTGGTGGGTGTGACCGGAGCCAGGCCGCCTGTGCCCGCCAGGGTGGTCACCGGTGTCGAGATGAGCGCGCCGGCCCCGGCGTTGCCGATCAGCTTCTCGGCGATGATCCCGCCGATCCCGAGCACGGCGAAACCGATGATGAGCCACAGGACGAACCGGCGGGGTACGGGCACCGACCCGGCCCGGAGCGCGGCCGCCCGGTCCACCGGCCCCCGGCCGGTGGGCACCCGGCCGGTGGGCACCCGGCCGGTGGCAAAGGCTGCGCTCCGTTCCGACGCCGACAGCGGCCGCGGTCCGTTGGCGCCGTGCCCGGCCGGCGGCGTGGTCGACCCGTCCGGGGTCGGGGCAGCCGGGTCGTTCGTGGGCGCCTCGGTCCGGTCTTCGGTCCGGTCCCCGGTCACGTCCCCACCTGCCCGTGGACGGTGATCACCGCGGGCGCACTCAGGAGTTGGGAGGCGGCCCGCTCGCTCCCGTGCTCACCGCGGCGGCGGCGCATCCGTCCGGCATCCGGCCCAGCTCACGGTGCGGACGACGACGGCAGATCCTCGGGCTCTGAAGCCGGTGGATCCCACGATTTGGATGCCCACCGGTGCGAGATTAGTCGACCCGTGATCAGGATGTTCGTCCCTCCGCAGGGGATCCGGCGCCGTGCCTCCGAGCCGCGGGCGTTCGGTCCGTTGGACTAAGACGGAGGCGTGCAACGGTGGCATCGGGGGCATCCGGAGTCGGGGTCGGGAGCCACCGCCCCCGTTCGCGGCTCCCGCTGAGCGTGCCCATGCTCCTGGCGGCACCGGACAAGTTTCGAGGGACGGTCACCGCCGGCCAGGCGGCGGCGTCGATCGCCCGGGGGGCGCCGACCGGCTGGTCGGTGCGCGAGGTCCCGCTGGCCGACGGGGGCGAGGGTCTGCTCGAGGCCCTGGCCGGGCAGGGCGGGATCGTCGAGACGGTCGAGGTGGAGGGTCCGCTGGGCACGCCGGTCGAGGCGGCCTGGCTCCGGATCGGCAATCTGGCCGTCATCGAGATGGCCCAGGCCTCGGGGCTGGCCCTGGCCGGCGGAGCCGAGGGGAACGATCCTGTCCGGGCCACCACCCGGGGGACCGGGCAGCTCATCGTGGCCGCCGCCCATGCCTTGACGGTCCGGACTCCGGTGGAAACTCCGCCGACCCCCGGACATGGCCGTGAGGGAGGGAGAGTCGGGGAGCAGGCGGCGACCATCGTGGTCGGACTCGGCGGCTCGGCCACCACCGACGGCGGAATCGGGGCGCTCGAGGTCATCGAGGCGGCCGGTGGGCTCGGTGAGGTGGAACTGGTGGGTGCCTGCGACGTCGACGTCGGGTTCGTCGAGGCGGCCACGAAGTTCGGACCTCAGAAGGGAGCCGGACCCGACCAGGTTGCCGAGCTCGAAGCCAGGCTGGAGTCGGTGGCGCGGCGGTATCAGGACACCTACGGGGTCGACGTCAGGTCGGTCGAAGGGGCCGGTGCCGCCGGCGGATTCGGCGGGGCCATCGTCGCCCTCGGCGGACGGCTCCGGTCCGGATACGCGGTGGTGGCCGACCTGCTCGGGCTGGCCGACCTGATGCGGGAGAGCCGGCTGGTGGTCACCGGCGAGGGGGCCCTCGACGCCACCTCGCTCCTCGGCAAGGTCGTCGGTTCCGTGCTGCGGGACGCCTCGCGCCTTGGCGTTCCCGTGCTGGTCATCGCCGGCCGGGCGGTACCCGAGACCGCGGACGAGGTCCGGCGTTCGGGGGCCGGCGTGGTGTCGTTGACCGAACGGTTCGGCGAGCACCGGGCCCTTACCGACACGGCCCGGTGCATCGAGGAGGCGGTGGCCGGGTACGTCGGCTCCGGTCGGGGTGAGGAGTCGGGGTGACGGGGCAGTACCGGCGTCTCAGCATTAGTACCAGACATTGACTGTCTAGGAACTTGTCCATAGCATCGGCACCATGACGACTGAGCAGCCCTGGTACAGCGGGAGCGACGTGAGCCTCCCGGCCCTGATCCGCGCCGCCCGGACCACCTACGGATCGGCCATGCGCCAGGCCCTCGACGAGGTCGGATGCGGTGATGTCCCGCGGAACGGCATCTATGTGCTGGGCTCCATCGCCCGCAACGGATCGCCGTTGGCCGAGATCATCACCGGGCTCGGGGTGTCCAAGCAGGCCGCCGGCCAGCTGGTCGACACACTGGTCCTGCGGGGCTACCTCGACCGGTCCCCCGACCCCGAGGACCGGCGGCGGATGACCGTCACCCTGACCGAACGGGGCGCCATGGCGGCGTCGGCCACCCGGTCGGCGGCCGATCGAGTGGACGCCGAGCTGGCGGACCGGGTGGGAGCGAACCGGGTGACGGGTACCCGGGCCACGCTGGCTGCGCTGATCGAGATCGGTCGGGACTCGGGTCACGCCGACAGCGATGGATGAGCCTCCGGTCGGGGACGCCGAGCCGACCGCGGCGGCCCGACCGGTCGTGCGGCCCGACCGGTCCTCGCTCACCGACCTTCCTACTGTCCGTCCCTGACCAGGCGCCCCCCGGACCCGTCGTAGGCGGCAGAGAGTTCCTGGCCGATCTCGGCCAGCTGGACGAGCGCTGACGCGGGAGCGGTGACCTCGACCCTGGCTCCGAAGCCGGCCAGGTGGGCGGCGATGCTCTCGACCCGGTGGCCACCGATGGTGATGGGGATCCGGCCGTCCGCCCGCGGGGTGCCGACGGTGATCTGACGGTCGAACATCCAGCGCAGCGCCGGGACGATCTCCGGGTCGGCCACTGCTTCGACGTGGACCGGGGACCGCAGCTCGTCGACGGCTACCCTGATGTTCTCCCACGCCGCCTCCAGGTCGAAATCGGGCGGGCGGTCCACCGGATCGTCGGTCCGCTCCACGTCGGAGACCCGGTCGACCCGGAAGGTTCGGAGACCCTTGTCGGTACCGGCGATGAGGTACCAGACCATCGCCTTGACCACCAGCCCGAGGGGGTGGACGATCCGGGTCGTGGCCGTTCCGTCACGCCCGGCGTAGCCGAGCCTGACCTGTCGGCCGGTGATGGTCGCCGCCTGCAGCACCTCGAGATACGGAGGCCGGTCCATCCGGCGGGCCCGCCCCCACCCGTCCGGGTCCACCATGATCGAAGTGGCCACCGATTCGGCCTCGACCCGAAAGGGCTCGGGCAGGGCGTGGACCAGCTTGCGCAGGGCCGCCTTCAGCTCCGGGGTGGCCGAAGCCGACGGCCCGGCCACCAGGAACAGGGCCCGGGCCTCGGTTGCGGTCAGGCCGGAGAGATCGGTGCGGGCCCCTCCGACCAGGGCCCATCCGCCGCCCCGGCCCTGCTGGGAGTAGACGGGGATACCGGCGGCCGACAGCGCCTCGAGGTCGCGTCGGGCCGTGCGCTCGGAGATCTCCAGCTCGGCGGCGACTTCGGCGGCGGTGACCCGCTTGCGTCGCTGCAGCAGCAGGAGGGTGGCCACCAGGCGGTCGGCACGCATGGGACCAGTATCCCCCCGAAACTGTCCACTTGGTGACCGGTTTCAGGCCTCCGCTGGGTCAGGAGCACTCGTAGGCCGCCGGGTCCGGGGCCCTCATCTCCTGGCGGAACCGGGGGAACGACCACGGCCAGCCCGTCGGCAGGCCCCGGTCGTCGAGGTACCAGCTCTGACAACCGGTGACCCAGACCGTCCGGTGGGCGGCCTCGTCGCGGGCCTGCTCGAACTCGGCCAACGCCTGGGGCGTGGCGCAGATCTCCCGGCAGTCACCGGACCGGAGGCGGTCGACCAGCTGCATGATGTAGCCGAACTGGAGCTCAGCCACCTCGATCAGCGAGAAGTTCCCGATGGGTCCGTTCGGCCCGTTGAGCATGAAGAGATTGGGAAACCCGGGGATGGACACCGAGAGGTAGGCCTCCGGGCGCGGGGTCCAGGCCCGGTCGAGGGTGAGGCCGTTCCGCCCGACGACCTCCATCGGCCGCATGAAGGAGTCGGCCTTGAACCCGGTGGCCAGCACCAGGACGTGGAGCTCGTGGAAGCGGCCGTCCCGGGTACGGACGCCGCCGGCTTCGATCCCCTCGATGGCCTCGGTGACCAGTTCGGCGTTGGGGTGTTGGATGGCGTCGTAGAAGTCGGGGGAGATGATCAGACGCTTGCAGGCGGCGCGGTGGTCGGGACGCAGCCTCTCCCGGAGGACCGGATCGCGCACGTTGTCCTCGAGGTTGGCCAGACATCCCTGCTCGATCATCTTGATCTCGGCCGACTCGACATCCACCACCGCATTGGAGAACAGATCGAACATGTCGGAGAGCTCCTGACGGGTGCGGGTGAGACTCTCGGGATCGTCCCGCCACGCCTCCCGCTTCTCCCTCGGGTAGGCGGGGTTCTCCTGGGGCATCACCCACTGGGCGGTGCGTTGGAACAGGGAAAGATGGGCGACGCGATCGACCACCGCGGTCACGATCTGCACCGCGGTCGACCCGGTCCCGATGATCCCGATCCGGGCGCCGTCGAGCTGCACGTCGGGATCCCAGCGGGCGCTGTGGAAGACAGTCCCTGCGAACCGGTCGATCCCCTCGATGTCGGGATACCGGGGATGATGGAGCACGCCCGTCGCGGCGATGACCACGTCGACCTCGTCGTGGTGCCCGGAGGCCGTGGTCACCGACCACCGTCCGTTCGAGAACACGCACGACGTGACCGGATCATCGAACCGCACGTGGGGCACGACGCCGTGATCTTCGGCCACCTGCTCGAAGTAGGCGCGGATCTCCGGGCCCGGTGAGAACCGGTGGCTCCACTCGGGGGTGAGGGCGAACGAGTACGAGTACAGATGGGACGGCACGTCGCAGGAGAGTCCCGGATAGGTGTTCTCCCGCCACGTCCCCCCGAGGCGGTCGGCCTTCTCGTAGACGGTGAAGTCGGTGAGCCCGGCATCGCGCAGCTTGATGGCACTGAGGATTCCGGCCATCCCCCCGCCGATCACCGCAAACCGCAGGTGGCGTCCGTCCCGATCCATGCGATGAGTCCATCACAACCCCGGGGTCGGCCGGGCGCCGTCGAGTCGCCGGGCCGTCGTCACCGTGCCGACCCGGGCAGCGGCGGGTACCGTACAGCGATGATCCCGGAGCGCTACACCCTCAGAGGCACCGACGTTTCCATCCCGCCCCTCGGGGTGGGCACCTGGGCCTGGGGGGACCGGTCCACCTGGGGCATGGGCGGCTACGACACCGGCCTCACCCAGGAGTCGATCCGGGACGCCTGGCGGGCCTCGATCGATGCCGGCGTCACCCTGTTCGACACCGCCGAGGTGTACGGCAGCGGCGAGAGCGAGCGGATCATCGGCGGCCTGTTGGCCGAGGACCCCGAGCGGGCGGGTTCGGTCGTCATCGCCTCCAAATTCATGCCGTCCCCGTGGAAGCTGGAGGTACGCGGCGCGCTCATGAAATCGCTGCGGGCCTCATTGGGCCGGCTGGGTCTCCCCGCCGTCGACCTCTACCAGCTCCACGGACCCATCAGCCTCCGATCCCATGCCGTTCTGGCCGAGGCCCTGGCCGCGGCCCACCAGGAGGGACTGGTCAAGGCGGTGGGCGTGTCGAACTACTCGGCCAAGGAGACCCGGTCGATGGCTGCCGCCCTGCGCGACCACGGGATGCAGCTGGCCACCAATCAGATCGAGTTCTCCTTGCTCCGGCGGTCACCGGAGACGTCCGGTCTGCTCGGGACGTGCACCGAGTTGGGGGTGCTCCCCATGGCCTACTCGCCGATCGGCCAGGGCCGCCTCACCGGCAAGTACACCGCCTCCAACCCTCCCCCCGGCAAGCGCAACTTCTCCAATCATCCGATGGAGGTGGTCGACGGCGTGGTCGCCGAACTGCGGCGCATCGGCGAGAAGTACGGGGGGAAGCTCCCGAGCCAGGTGGCTCTGAACTGGGTCATGGCCAAGGGGGCCGTCCCGATACCGGGCGCCAAGAACCGGGCCCAGGCCGAGGAGAACGCCGGCGCTCTGGGTTGGAGCATCGACGGGGACGATCTGGCCCGGCTCGACCGGGTCGCCCTGCCGGGGATGCGGAGCCTCCAGGGCCGGTTCTGGCAGCACGGCTGAGCGAGGTGGGGCCTGCGCCGTCGTCGCCCTGTCGGCACGGCGCCGGTGGTCCCGGTTGAGGGCACGCCACTACAGTTTCTGCGATGAGCGGTCAAAGGAGATCCCGCCATGGACATCCGATCGAACGAAGGCGTGGCCCCGGTCATCGAGCACAACGGCACCACCCCGGTCTGGTGGTTGGTCCCGCCCCAGGAGATGCGGGCGGCGACCGAGGGCGGGTTCCTCGAACTGGTCAGCGAGTGGGAGATCGCCGGCGGCGGGGCCGTCGAGGCCCACTCCCACCCGACCCACGAGTTCTATTACATCCTGGCCGGCCACGGGATCATGAAGATCGCCGACGAGGAGCGCGAGGTCCACACCGGCGATCTGGTGTACACCCCACCCGACACCACCCACAGCATCTGGCCGGCCAGCAAGAACGCCCCGCTTCGGGGTCTGGCCTTTGCCATCGGGACGCCGGGTGCTGGCCAGGTGGACTACAGCTGAGGTTGCCCGAGTGACCCCGCCCGACACCAGCCCCGGATACGTTCCCGCCCTCACGCTGAACGACGGTCACTCCATCCCCCAACTCGGGTTCGGGGTGTTCCAGATTCCACCGGCGGACACCGAAGCAGCCACCGCCGCCGCGCTCGGGATCGGCTACCGGCACATCGACACCGCCGAGATGTACGGCAACGAGCGAGGGGTCGGCCGGGCCGTCGCCCGGTCCGGTCTCGACCGGGCCGAGGTCTTCGTGACCAGCAAGCTCAACAACGGGTTCCACCGGCCGGACGCCGCCCGTCGCGCCTTCGACCGGAGCCTCGGCGAGCTCGGCTTCGAGTACGTCGACCTGTTCCTGATCCATTGGCCACTGCCGACGCTCTACGACGGCGATTTCGTGTCCACCTGGAAGGCCATGATCGAGTTCCACGGCGACGGGCGGGCCCGGTCGATCGGCGTGTCGAACTTCGAGCCCGAGCATCTGGACCGGCTCCTGGACGAGACCGAGGTCGTACCGGCGGTGAACCAGATCGAGGTGCACCCGTACCTCACCCAGGACCGGGTGCGGGGGTACGACACCGCCCACGGGATCGCCACCGAGGCGTGGTCCCCGATCGCCCAGGGCCGGGTGCTCGGAGACCCCACCATCCAGGAGGTCGCCGCCGGCGTCGGCCGGACGCCGGCGCAGGTGGTGCTCCGCTGGCACGTCCAGCGAGGCGACATCGTGTTCCCCAAGTCGGTCACGCCGGCCAGGATGCAGGAGAACTTCGAGATCTTCGACTTCGAACTGGGAGCCGCGGACATGGACGCCATCACCGGCTTGAACAGGAACGAGCGCACCGGACCCGATCCGAACACCTTCGACTACGTGCCCCACTGAGCGGACGCCGGTTCTCCGGCCCACCGTGTCCGACCGGGCGTCCCACCGGGCCGACGACGGGCCGGAGTGGGGACGACCCCGGAGACCCGATCGCTAGGATGACCGCGTGATCGCCGGTCCCGATACCCTGCACCGGATGTTCCCCGGGTCCTGATCGGTGACCGGGGTCGAGGTCGAGGGCACCGCGCCGGTGGCAGCCGGCGGGCCCACCCGGGCCCATTGGTGGATCCTGGTCGTCATCGCCGGGGCGCAGCTGATGGTGGTGCTCGACTCGACCATCATGATCATCGCCCTGCCGTCGGCGCAGCGGTCGCTCGGATTCTCCAACGCCGACCGGCAGTGGGTGGTGACGGCCTACACGTTGGGATTCGGTGGCCTTCTGCTCCTCGGCGGTCGGATCAGCGACCTCATCGGACCCAAGCGGACCCTGATCATCGGCGTCATCGGCTTTGCCGCCGCGTCCGCCCTCGGCGGCGCCGCCCAGACCACCGGCATGCTCATCGGTGCCCGCGCCCTCCAGGGGTCGTTCGGGGCCCTGCTGGCCCCGTCGGTGCTCTCGCTGTTGGCCACCACCTTCACCGATCCCCGCGAGCGGGGACGGGCCTTCGGTATCTATGTGGCCATCGCCGTGGGGGGTGCCGCCTTCGGGCTCATCCTCGGAGGGTTCCTCACCCAGTACGTCGACTGGCGCTGGTGCCTGTACGTGAACCTGCCCATCGCCGCCGTGGTGGCCTTCGGGGCGTTCACCATGATCCCCAAGCGCTCCGGCCAGCCCGGGGTGCGGTTGGACATCCCCGGCGCCATCCTCGGGTGCAGCGGACTGGTGGCCCTGGTCTACGGGCTCGGCGAGGCGGCCACGGTGGGTTGGAGCTCGCCCCGGGTCATCGGCCCACTGGTCGCATCGGTCGCCCTGCTCTCGATCTTCGTGCTGGTGCAGGCCAAGGTGGCCAACCCGCTCCTCCCCCTGCGGATCCTGGCCGATCGGAACCGGGCCGGCTCCTTCCTGACCATCATTCTCGCCGTGCTGGCCATGTTCGGGACGTTCCTCTCGCTCACCTACCTGCTCCAGACGGTCGACGACTATTCGCCGCTCAAGACCGGTGTGGCCTTTCTCCCCCTCATGGCCGTCAACGGCTTGACGGCCACCCAGCTGGCCAGCCGGCTGATGCCCTTCCTGCGCACCCGGCTGCTGGTGGTGCCCGGCCTGCTCATCGCCGCCCTCGGGGTGGCCCTCCTGACCCGGCTGACCCCGGACGCCGCTTACGTGAGCCATATCCTGCCCACCGAGCTCCTGTTAGGCCTCGGGCTCGGGCTGGCGCTGGTGCCCTGCATCAGCACGGCCACCAACAATGCCGAACCCCGTGATGTCGGTATCACCTCGGCGACGACCAACACCTCGCAGCAGATCGGCGCGTCCATCGGAACCGCCCTGCTCAACACCATCGCCGCCACGGCATCGGCCGCCTACCTGGCCTCCCATGTCCGCAGCCCGGCCGCGGTGGAGCGGGCCACGGTGCACGGGTATGCGGTGGCCAGCGGGTGGGCGGCAGCCTCGTTGGTGCTGGCCGCGGTGGTCGGTGGCACCCTCATCAACGCCCATCCCGGGCACGAGCCGGCGGCGGCCGACCCGCCGGTCGTCGCCGCCGGCTCGATCGAGGTCCCCGGCCCCGCCATGGACTCCCGGGTGGGCCAGGAGCTGCGTCCCGGGTGAGCGAGCCGGCCGACCCGAGCTCGGCCCGGGGACGGGGCCCCGGGAGCGGGGGAAAGCTGGCCCGGATCGGGCCCACGGTATAGGTTCCGCTTGACAACGGGGATTCAGGGTTCGCCAGGGGGGAGTGGTTTGCAGCCGAGCACCTGCTCGATGACTCGAGCGATGGATCCCACCCGTCGGCAGGTTCGGGTGGTGAAATCGGGCGGTATGGCTCAGCGCCTCCGATCGGTCGCGGATCCCGTCGCCAGTGCCCTGCCCGAGCTGGGAGGCCCCGGTGTCCACTGAGGTGAGGCGGATCACCCCCCTCGACGGGATGCGGGCCTTCGCGGTCATCGCCGTCATCCTGTACCACGCCGAGCCCAGCTGGGCCATCGGGGGCTACTTCGGGGTCGACGTCTTCTTCGTCCTGTCCGGGTATCTCATCACGTCGCTCCTCCTGGCCGAGTGGCGGGATACCGGGGGAGTGGCGCTGCGGGCCTTCTGGGCCCGCCGTGCCCGGCGTCTGCTTCCCGCCCTGTTCCTCATGCTCGCCGTGGTCGGGGCGATCGCCGTCCTCCTCCCCCGGGTGCTGGGTTCGCCCGGCCTGCTCGGCGACACGTTGGCCACCGTCGGATACGTGGCCAACTGGCATCTGGTGGCCGCCCACACCAGCTACTTCGACACGGTCTCCAACCCCTCGCCCCTCCTGCACACCTGGTCCCTGGCCATCGAGGAGCAGTTCTACCTGGTGTGGCCCCTCGTCGTGCTGGCCCTCGTGGGCGCCCTGCGGCTCCATCACCGGCGGACCGGGTCGGACGAGGGCGCGAAGAAGAAGAAGAAGTTGGTGATCGTGGCCGTGGTGGCCTCGTTGGGCGCACTGGCCTCCGCCCTCGAGATGGCGTTCGTCACCCCGGTGGGGACGACCGCGGTCAACCGCTCCTACTACGGGAGCGACACGAGAGCCCAGAGCCTGCTGGTGGGCGCGGCGCTGGCCGCGGTCTGCCTCTTGTGGGGTCCGGTACGCACCCGGGGCGGTCGGTTGGCGCTGTGGCTGGCCGGTCTCACCGGAGCCGTCGTCATCGTGGTGATGTGGCGGACGGTCACCGAGACGTCGGCCCTCACCTTCCACGGGGGATTCGCCCTCTTGTCCGTGGCCACCGCCGGGGTGATCGCCTGCGTGACCTCGGTGTCGGAGAGCCCGGTGACGAGGATCCTGTCGGTCCCCCCGTTTCCCTATCTGGGACGGATCTCCTACGGGATGTACCTGTGGTACCTGCCGGTTCTGTTGGTCATGACCTCGGGGCGGACCCACCTGGAGGGCGTCTCCCTGCTGGCCGCCCGGATGGTGGTCATCGTGGTCATCGCCGCCGCCTCCTTCCACCTGGTCGAGACGCCGATCCGGCGAGGGGCACTGGCCGGCTGGCGCTCGTGGGTGGCCGTGCCCCTGGCCGCCGTCACCGTCTCGGTGGTGCCCCTGCTGGTGCCCACGCTCTCGGCCCTGGTCCCCGCGGCCGATGCCGCCGTGCAAACCCAACCGGTCCTGGCCGGATCGACCGATGCGCTTCCCTTCGGTCGGTCGGTGCGGATCCTCCTCGTCGGCGACTCGATGGCCGGCTCCCTCGGGGTCGGGATGTCCACGGTCGCCGCCCACTACGGCGCCCAGGTCGTCAACGAGGGATCACCGGGCTGCTCGGTCGCCGAAGCGGGCCTGGTCCGGGTGCTGTGGTACACGGTCCCACCGGGGAAACCGTGCCTGACCAAGGACCCCGGGCAGGTGTTCGCCGCCTACCGTTCGCTGGTCCAGAAGTTCGACCCGGACGTGGTCGTCTACCTGGCCCGGGCCGACACCTTGGACACCCAGCTCCACGGGTCCTGGCAACACGTCGGCCAGCCTTCGTTCGACCAGTGGGCCGAATCCCGCTTCGACCGGGCGATCGCCGTGCTCGGTTCGGGCGGGGCCCACGTCGTCCTGCTCACCTCCCCCTTCTACGACAGCGGTGAGCAGGGTGACGGGCAACCCTGGCCGGAGAACGCCCCGGTCCGGGTGACCGAGGACAACGCGTTGCTGAAGAAGGCCGCGCAGCGGGCTCCGGCCTCGACCAGTGTGATCGGCCTCGGCGCCCTGGTGTCACCGGCGGGCCAGTACGCCACCCAGGTGGACGGGGTCTCGCTCCGGTGCGACGACGGCGTCCACTTCACGGTGGCCGGCGGCCAGTGGGTGGGCGAGCACCTGATGCCCGAGCTGGTGTCGCTGGGTCGTTCCCATGCGCTCGCACCCCCCCAGGCCCATCGCCCGACGTTGCCCAAGCAGGCCCAGCCCGGGTGGTACTCGAGCCTCCCCTGCGGCAGCTGAGGCGGACGCGCTCTCCCTGCCTGGCCAACCGGTTCGGAGGCGGTCAACCCAATGAGGCGGCTTCGGCCCCTTTGAGCTTGGCGCTCCACTTCTCCTCGATCCTGCCGTAGCGCCAGACGGCCAGGGCGGCCAGCCAGGTCACGACGAACATCCCCACGATGATGAATCCCGCGGTGTTGATGTTGAATCCGGCCATGTCGTCCCAGAACCGGCCGTGCAGATGGAGCTCGGTGGGTAGCAGTCCGAGGACCTCGACGGTGCCGATGAAGAAGCAGATGGCCACCGACAGGCCGGTGATGGCCAGGTTGTAATAGACCTTCCGCACCGGGTTGAAGAAGGCCCAACCGTAGGCGAGGTTCATGAAGCAGCCGTCGAGGGTGTCCATCAGGGCCATGCCCGCGGTGAACAGGATGGGCAGGCACATGATCGAATACCAGGGCAGGTGCTGGGTGGCCAGCAGGGCGGTGGTGGCCAGCAGGGCCACCTCGGTGGCGGTGTCGAACCCGAGGCCGAAGACCACGCCCACCGGGTACATCTGCCATTCCTTGGTGATCGACCGCATCCACTTGCCGAAGAAGCGGTACATCAGCCCGCGGTTCTCGAGCTGGCGCTCGAGCTCCTCCTCGTCGTAGGTCCCCTGGCGCATGGCCCGGAACACCCTGACGATCCCGGCCAGGATGACGACGTTGAGCACGGCGATCACATAGAGGAACGACGCCGAGACGATGGTGCCGAAGACACCACCGAACTGTTGGAGACCCGAGTGGGTGTTGGAGACGGCTCCGAAGACGACCTTCTCGGCGACCACGATGCCAACCCCGATGGCGACCACGATGGTCGAATGCCCGAGCGAGAACCAGTAGCCGACACTCAGGGGCCGCTTCGACCCCTCCACCCCCCGACGCTCGTTCATCAGCTTGCGGGTGGTGTTGTCGATGGCCGCAATGTGGTCGGCGTCGAAGGCGTGGCGCAGGCCCAGGGTGTAGGCCAGGACGCTCACCCCGATCCCGAGGCCCTTGTAGTGGTAGGGGACCACGAAGGCGATGAACACGCCGAACCCGATGACGTGGAGGGCCAGGATGGAGGCGAACATCCATCGGGCCCGGCGCCATTCGCCCGGGCTGAGGGACCGTCGGAGCTGGGTCAGGCGACCGACGGGAGGGGCCGACGAGGGCGCGATCTCGATCGTGACCATGGGCAGGGATCCTCCTCGTCGGCTCGGCGTCGGTCCCCGGTGTCGGGCTCGACGCATACACTACCCATTTGCAAGGGCTTCGCAACAAGGTTCGGAGCAGCATCGGTGGGCGGATGACACGGTGAGGTCTACCCTGACGACGTGAGCAAGCAGGTCACTTCCCCGGCGGCCGGCGGTGAACCGCCGGCGACCGTCGACGATGTGTTCGCCCTGGTCCGGGCCCGGGGCGGCCGGGCCACGCCGTCACGGAGGATCATCCTCGAGATTCTCTTCGACACGGACAGCCATCTGACCGCCGAAGAGCTCACCTCGGCGGTGCAGGCCCGGGCTCCCGACGTCCACCTCTCCACCATCTACCGCAATCTGGAGGAGCTCCAGAAGCTGGGCGTCATCGAGCACTCCCATCTGGGCCATGGTCCGGCCACCTATCTGCTCGCCTCGCACTCCCACGCCCACTTCGTCTGCGACCGGTGCGGGAAGCGGATCGAAGCGAGAGACGAGCTCTTCTCCGAACTGGCCCGCAACGCCAAGCGTCAGCTCGGGTTCACCATCGACCCGCATCACTTCGCCATCCTCGGTCGATGCGCCGAATGCTCGGACGGGTGAGGCCCACGTCGGTCACCGCTCGCTGACTGGTTGATGTCGGGTCGAACAGAAGTCGCTCCGCCCCGACCCGAAGCCGCGGTCAGGAGGGGAACAACACGTTGGGATTCAGCACTCCGTCGGGGTCGAGGGCCCGCTTGAGGGCCCGGAAGGCGCCGATCTCGTCGGCACTCCGTGACAGGTGGAGCCACTGCTTCTTGGCCGTGCCGATGCCGTGCTCGGCGCTGATGCTCCCGCCGAACTCCGCCACCAGACGGAGCACCGCCTCGTCCACCCGATCGTCGTCAGGAGGGAGTCCGGTCACGTTCACATGGATGTTCCCGTCCCCGACGTGACCGAACAGCCAGCTACGGGCGGTTGGGGCCACCGCCCGTACCGCCCCGCCCACCCTGTCGACGAAGTCGGCCAGTGATCCGAGGGGCAGCGTCACGTCGAGCTTGTGCGGTGGGCCCAGGGTGTTGATGGCTTCGGTGTGGGCTTCGCGGTAGCGCCACAGCTCGGCCCGCGGTACCGGATCGGTGGCCACCACCACGTCGACCACATGGTCGACGGAGCCGACGGCGGCGGCGAGGGCATCAGTGGGATCGGCCTGATCGGCCGCCTCCACCAGCAGGTAGACGGGGTAGGAGCGCACGAAGGGCCTTGGCATCCCGGTCACGGTGCACACCAATTCGAGACCGGGCGAGAGGAACAGCTCGGCCGCTTCCAGCGTGGGCAGGGCCCGGCGCAGGGAGGCCGACGCCGTCAGCGCGTCGGAGACGGTGTCGAAGGCCAGCACGGCCACGGTCCGAAAGGACGGGGCCGGCACCAGGCGCAGCCGGGCGGCGGTCACCACGGCCAGCGTCCCCTCGCTCCCGCACAGCAGGCCGGGCAGGTCGTACCCCGTGTTGTCCTTGACCAGTCCACCCAGGTGGGAGATGACCGAGCCCGTCCCGAGCACGGCCTCCACCCCGAGCACCTGGGCCCGGGTGTCGCCGTAGCGGAGAACGTGGGTCCCCCCGGCGTTGGTGGCCACCGTCCCGCCGACGGTCGCCGAGTCGCGGCTGGCCAGGTCGACCCCATAGGCCCAACCGGCTGAACCGACGGCACGGTGCAGGGTGCCGAGGGCGGTCCCGGCACCGGCGGTGACCTGGCCGGCCAGGGCGTCGACCGGCTCGAGGATCTGCAGGCGGCGGAGGCTGAGAACGACCTCTCCCTGGAGGGGGACACCGCCACCCACCAGCCCGGTGTTCCCGCCCTGGGGAACCAGCGGGACGCCCAGCTCCCGGCAGGCGAGGACGACACCGGCGACTTCGTCGGTCGAGCCCGGTCTGACCACGATGCCGGCGTGGCCCACGAACCGTCCCGTCCAATCCGTCGTGTACGACGCGATCACCTCGGGGTCGTCGATCACCTGCATCCCGACGACCTGACGGAGCCGATCGACGATCGTCCGTTGACTGGCCATGGTCCCTACTCTGCCCGACCTTCGGGTGGGGAGCGGCGCACGGTCGGTGATCGGCCGGGCTCCACCGGCACGGATCAGATCGAGAGGCCCTCCGGGGGGTCGATGGTCGACGCCGCCGGGCCGAATCGTTCCACGTAGCGTGGGTGGACCTCGTTCCAGCCGCCGAGGGCGCGCCTGGGGTCGGGATCCCCGCCCAGGTGGAGGGCGAGTGCGTCGAGGCAGGTGTGCCAGCCGGCACCGTCACGGGCCGCTTTCCCCTGTTCGTCGAATGTGTCGGACAGGATCAACATGGTGGCGTCCCCGGCGGGGATGAGCTCCAGGCGGATGATGTCCACGCCCCACCGGAACTCCAACAGTCGCGGCGGCTCATAGGTGAGCATTTCACCGTCGAAGGACGGAGCCTCCCCGTTGGGGAAGGAGAACCGCAGCGCCGCACCCCGCTCCCGCTCGCCCTCGATGGTGGTCGGAAACCAGGCGGCCAGGTGGGCCGGCTCGGTGACGGCCCGCCAGACCTTCTCGACGGGGTGGGCGAGCTCTCGTTCGAATCGGAGCTGCCAATGTCGGTCATCCAGTGGTGTGAGGGTTCCGTCCATTGCCTGTCTCCCGGTCTCGAATCGGATTTCAGTCGGAGTCCGGCATGGCATCGAGGTGATGCCCGAGGTCGCTCAGTCGGGCTGCCCACATCCTGCGGTACGGCTCCAGCCAGGCCACCGCTTCCTGGAGGGGCTCGGGCTGGACGCGGTAGAGGCGGCGGGATCCATCACCGCGCTTCTCGACCAGGCCGGCCTCACGGAGAACCCGGAGGTGCTTCGAGACGGCCGGCTGGCTCAGTCCCAGCCTCCCGACGAGTTCGCTCACCGGCAGTTCGCCGGGGCACAGCAGATCGAGGATTCGCCGGCGATTCGGCTCGGCCAGCGCCTCGAACAGGGTCATGGACAGAACATAACTGAACAGTTATATGCCTGTCCAGCTATATCTTGCTCCTTGCGGCGCTCCGGCGGATTGCCGAGTGGCCGGTGAAGCCCAATGTGGTTGTGGCCGACGGGGTCGGGCCGGCTGACCGGTCCGGGCCTCCCGGACCGATTCAGTCTTGGCCGGATTCGCCGCTATCGGCCGCCCGATCAGCTTCTTCGTGGCCGGCGGCCGCGTGATCGGCCTCCGCTGTCGTCAGTTCGCCGATGGTCTCCGTCTCGGCCATCATGGCCTTGAACGACCGCTCCGGGCACTGCTTGGCATGGCGTTTTCTGCCGACGTAGGTGACCCTCTCGCCACAGCTGTCGCACTCCCACAGCGTGCTGTCCATGACGTAGGTAAATCCGTTCTGGGACCGGAACGCTCTGCCGGCGGCCTTGATCGGGTTCATCGTTGGCTCCTCGAAGCGACGATTCCGGGCGCGACCGATGCCAGCCCACGTCCCGGCCAACGTCCCAGCGCCACATAAGTGCCAGCTGTGAATGAGGTGGGTGTCGGCTGAGCAGCTGGTGGGACGACCCGGTGTGAACGACCGGCCCGGCCACGCGTCGGCGGCGGCCGTTCACACCGGGCCTTGCGTCTAGCTTCGGACGGTAAGTGTGAACACCTTCCAGGCAACGTCGTCGGTGGCGGGCTTGGTCGTCGTCCTGCCGTCGGTCACCTCGATGGTGATCCTGAACGTCCCGACCTCGGTCGGCCGTCCGGAGAGAACGCCGGTGAGTGGGTGCAGCACCAGTCCGGGGGGAATGACCGAGCCGGCCACCAATCCCCATCGGTCGTGGCCGGTTCCCCCGGTGGACGTCAACGTGACCGAGTATGCCGTGCCGACCTTGCCGCTGGGCAGTGACGGTGAGCTGATGGCCAGATCGAACGGGATCTTGACGCTGGCCGCGGCGGGGACGGCCTGATAGGTGGCCAGCACGTTGGGAGTCCCGCTGCCCGGATAGAAGTACGCCCCCTTACCCGATCCGGTCTTGAGCTGGAAGGAGAGGAGGGCCGAGACGGGATTGGCGCCCGCCTTGACGAAGGCAGGTGCCGACGGCGACTGGCCGAGGGCCAGAATGGACTGCATGACCAGAGCGGTGGAATCGGGGTCGGTCGAGCCGGGAGCGCCCTTGGCGTTGGGTTCGTAGCCCCACCCGCCGTCGCTGTCCTCGGCCCTGGCGATGAAGGTCGAGGCCATGGCCGCGGCCGCCGAGCCGAGGACACCCTGGGCCGAGAGGCCCTGGACGGCCAGTGCGGTGGAGTTGGTATCAGGGCCCTCGAAGTCGGCCGGATTGCCAGTACAGGGATTGGTGGTGCTGACCAAACTGGTCCACCCCCCGTCCGGACACTGCTGCCCGAGCAGCCAGCTCTCGGCCAATCCCACCTGGGCCGGGCTCGTCACCCCGGCACCGGCCAAGGCCGCCAAGGCGAGGCCCTGGCGGTAGGCACCGTCGTAGGTCGCGTCCTGCACCCCGAACAGGCCTTTGTCGGGACCGGACTTCCGCTCGGTGGCCAGCAACCGGGTCACCAGGTCCGTCCCCCCGAACGACGTGGCCGAGGTGCGGAGGGCGTGCGCATCGAGGATCAGCAGGGCGAGCTGCCCGGGTCCGTCATTGCCCGCGACCTTGACGTAGGCGTTCACGTGCGCCGCCAGGTAGGCCAGAGCATGATGTGCGCCGCTCGGGTCCACCCCGGCGCTGCCCAGCGCCAGCACGACATTGGCCGTGGTTCCGAGGTCGGGCTGGGCCGGGTTGGTCGGGGAGGGGATGAACCCGGATGCTGTCAGCCGGTCGGCCAACCAGACCGCGCCCTGCTGGGCCGACGAGACCTGGGGGAGTGTCGGCAGGGGAGCTGCGGTCGGGGCTGCTGCTGTCGGGGCAACCGCTACCGGGGCTGCTGCTGTCGGGGGAGCTGCTGCATGCGCTGTTGCCGGTCCCGCAACAACAGCGAACGTCAGACAGGCCCCGAGGGCTGCCGACGCGACGATGCGCTTGATGGACATGGGGTGGTTCCTCGCTTCCGGGCAACGACCCGGAAGCCCCGAAACCTAGCGAGAGGTCCGTGACCGACCGAGTCCCTGCCGCATTTCTCGACGGGTATGGACTCATCTGCGCAGCACGGCGGTATCCCGGCTCGTGACGACCGATTGCGTCGTCACCTACGGTTGCGGACCAGCGCCGGACTTTGACCGGCTTCCCCGACGTACTACGTGTGTTGCATCTGTTGCGTCGCCGAATGTACCAGAGTTCGCCCGTTCGGTTTCGGCCGCGCCAACGTGGCTCCGAAACACAGCGTCGACGATCGGACGCGCGCGGTCGCCTGCCACGCCTCGGAGTGCGGCGACGGGTGGTAGGCGCACCGATCGCGGGCACTCGTCGTTCGTCGTCCTATGGAAGAATGCCGGGATGTCCCGCATCGTGATGGTGCACGGTGCCGGCAACGATCTGTGGGGCCCGCTGTCGATCAAGTCGAAGTGGTTTCCCGCGCTGGCCGACGGTCTGGCCTGGCACGGGATGGAGATCGACGAGACTGATGTCCGGATCGCCTTTTACGGTGACCTCTTCCGTCCGGATCCGGAAGAGGGGTATCGGCCACTGGTCGACGAGGCAGCGGCGATGGCCACGGTGAAGAGCGTCATGGCCAACGTCGACCCCACGGTGGACCTGGCCGAAGTGGTCAAGATGCTCGCCGAGCACCACTTCGACCGGCTGCTGGCCCAGGCCGCGGCCTACATTCAGCAACCATCGGTCCGCGCTGCCGCGCGACAGCGGGTGGAACGAGCAGTGGACGACGACACCACGGTGGTGATCGCCCATTCGCTGGGGACCCTGGTCGCCTACGAGGCACTCTGTGCCCACCCCGAGTGGGGGGTCACCGATTTCGTGACCATCGGCTGTCCCCTGGCTGCCAACGTGGTCCACCCCTGGCTTCAGCCGTGCCCGACCGACGGAACCGGGGCGTGGCCCGGCTCGGTGCTGAGTTGGACCAACATTGCCGACGCCAATGATCCTGCGGCGGCCAATCCGCTCGCCGGCAGGTTCGCCGGCTCGGTGATGGAGTACAAGGTCGACAACGGCCATCGCGTGCACGATCCCGAGCCCTATCTCAACAACCGGTGGACGGGACGAGCCATCGCCACCGCGTTGACCCGCTGACCCCGTTCGCTATCTTTGACCGGCAAGCCCGTGAACCCCACCGACCAGATGACGCCCAGGCAGCCTCGATCGCGACCGGACCGGTACCGGTGGATCCTGGTCTTCGTGGCCGCAGTCGGCTTTGTGGTCGTCTTGGTGGTACTGGGCACGAGCCGCGTCTCCAAGCAGCTCCTCGGCGAGGCCATCCACCCCGGGGAGGCCACACCCGCTGTCGTCGGGACCAGTGCGGACATCGCCTCGCGGTGCCCGTGGCTCGAGTCGGCGATCCAGGAAGGTCAGCCGGCCTCGGTGCTGGCCCAGATGGTGCTGAACCGGATGACCGTCAGCGAGAAGCTCGGGGAGGTGGTCCTCAACAGCTCGGGGCCCTACGAGAATGTGAACGCCGGAGTGCCGCGGCTGTGCATTCCCTCGCTCGCCGTCCAGGACGGGCCCCAGGGTGTGGGCTACGGAGCCCGTCACGTCACCCAACTCCCGTCTCCCCTGGGCGTCGCCGCTTCCTTCAACACCTCGATCGCCTTGTCCTACGGTCAGGTGGAGGGGGCCGAATCGCTGGCCAAGGGGTTCGACACCGTGCAGGGGCCGACCCTCAACATCGACCGGGTGCCGGAAAGTGGGCGGACCTACGAGGGCTACGGCGAGGACCCGCTTCTGGTGGCGGCGATGGGGGTGGCCAACATCGAGGGGATCCAGACCGCCGGGTCGATGGCCATGGCCAAGGAGTTCGCCGTCTACAGCCAGGAGACCGATCGCGGGGTGCTCGACAACCAGGTGTCCGAGCGCGCCGTCCAGGAGCTCTATCTGCCTCCGTTCAAGGCCGCGGTCACCCAGGCCCACGTGTCGACGGTGATGTGCGCCTACCCCAAGCTGAACGGCACCTTCGAGTGCCAGCAGCCCCAGTTCCTCGGCCTGCTCTACCAGTGGGGGTTCGACGGCTTCATCCGTTCGGACCTCGGGTCCGTCCACGATCCCGTCGCCGCCCTTTCGGCGGGGACCGATCTGATCAAGCCGCAGAATGCCGACATCCTGACCGGGCTGGTCCACCAGGGCCAGCTTCCGATCGCCGCGGTGAATGCGGCGGTGTCCCGGGTGCTCACCCAGATGTTCGCCCACGGCGTGATCGGCAGGGACGAGACCGGGTCTCCGGCTGCCATCGTCGATACCCCCGCGCATCGGGCGGCGGCATTGCATGCCGCCGAGAGCTCGGCCGTCCTCCTCAAGGACGATGACTCGGTGCTGCCGCTGCCGAGTGGCCGGACCAGGCTGGCGGTCATCGGGGCCGACGCCAACACCGACCCGGTGACCAGCGGGCTGGGCAGTTCGAAGGTGCTGGCCCCGTTCACCAGCACGCCGTTGTCCGCCATTCGACAACGGGCCGGCCCCGGCACGACGGTCACCTATTCGGACGGCGGTAGCACCACCGAGGACCTGCCCCCGATCCCCACTGTTCTCCTCCGTCCGGATTCCGGCGTCGGGCACGGGCTCACCCTGACCCTGTCCCGGACCGGTTCGGTCTCCGGTCCCCTCACCATCAAAGCGGTCGAGCCCACCGCCGACCTCACCATCAGCCCCCACCCCCTGAGTTCCGGCCCCCCGCCCCTGGCGTCCACCGCCCCCATCGACCAGGCAACGAACAGCCCGCTGGCCGACAACGGGATCCTCACGCTCGGCCACCTGCGCCGGACCCAGTCGAGCGTGGTGCTCCCGGCCGGATGGTCGAACATGACCGCGGTGTGGACGGGAACACTCACGCCCCCCCGGAGCGGCCTCTACGTGTTCGGGCTCCAAGGGTCGGGCGGCGCGACCCTCACGCTCGACGGGGTGCCGGCGGTGTCCGATCCCCTCAGACACGTGAACGGGCGGTGGTCGCAGTCGATGCATCTCACCGGTGGGCACCACTACCGGGTGCTGCTGCACTGGCAGCCGTTCGACAATTTCACGCCGGCCGGAGTGGCCTCCCTCACTCCGGGCATCCTGACCCTCGGGTTCAAGTACGTGAGCCCGGAGATCTCGGCAGCCGTCGCCGCGGCCCGCAAGGCCAGCATGGCCGTGGTGTTCGTCGGGGACTTCACCTCCGAGGCCTATGACCGGCCCTCGCTGGCGCTGTCGGGCGACGAGGACGCGCTGATCTCCGCGGTAGCCGCCGCCAACCCGCGGACGGTGGTCGTGCTCAATACCGGAGGGGCCGTCCTCATGCCGTGGCTCGGGAAGGTGGCCGCGGTGGTCGAGGACTGGTACCCGGGAGAAATGGACGGATCGGCCATCGCCGCCGTCCTGTTCGGCGACGTGGACCCCTCGGGACGACTGCCGATCACCTTTCCGGTCAGCCAGGCCCAGTCGGCCATCCACACATTGGCCCAGTGGCCCGGCATCAACCTGACCTCGTACTACACCGAAGGCCTCGAGGTCGGGTACCGCTACAACAACGCCAACGGGATCACCCCCTTGTTCCCCTTCGGGTTCGGGTTGTCCTACACCCACTTCTCCATCGGCGATCTCCGCGTCAGCCGGTCCCCCGGTACCGTCACGCTCAATGTGCGGGTGACCAACACCGGGACGCGGTCGGGAACCGCCGTCCCCCAGGCCTACCTCACCTATCCGGTGTCGGCCGGCGAGCCCCCGGCCCAGCTGGTCGCCTTCTATCCGGTGTCCCTGGCACCGAACCAGAGCAAGACGGTCAGCCTGGCCGTTCCCGCCTCGGCCTTCCAGGCCTTTCTCGGGGGGACGTGGACAACCGTCCCCGGCCAGTACCGCCTGGCCGTGGGGGAGTCTTCGTCGGATCTCCCCCTGTCGACGGCGATGACTGCCCCGCAACCGTGATCGGCGGGTCACAGTCGACCCGGGCCCATGGCCGCGGGACCGGCTCCAGCTGCTATATCTCAAGGTGGGGCTGAGGTGAGCGAGGTGGGATCGATGGCTGTTTCACACAGGTTCATTGACACGAACGGAATCCGCATGCACATTGCCGAGGCGGGGGAGGGTCCCCTCGTGCTGCTCTGTCACGGCTTCCCCGAGTCGTGGTACTCCTACCGGCATCAGCTGGACGCCCTGGCCGCCGCCGGCTACCACGCCGTGGCCCCCGACCAGCGTGGATACGGCCAGACCGATGCGCCCGAGGACGTCCATGCGTACACGCTCCTCCACCTGGCCGGTGACCTGGTCGGGTTGGTGGAGGCGCTGGGTGGGGAACCCGGCATCGTCGTCGGCCATGACTGGGGTTCGCCGGTGGCGTCGACCCTGGGCCTCTTCCGACCGGACCTGGTCCGTGGGGTGGCGCTGCTCAGCGTGCCCTACCTGCCACGTGGTGACTCGGATGTGCTCACGTCGCTGACCGAACTGCTCGGGCCCAACAACTACCAGGTGTTCTTCCAGGAGCCGGGTGTGGCCGAGGCGGCGTTCGAGGCCGATGTGCGGGCCTCGATACTCGGCGGCCTCATCGGCAGCTCCGGCGACGCGGTGGAGGTCAACACGCTCGGCGACATCGTGGCCAACCCTCCGGCGCCGGCGCCGGATGCACCACTACCCGGATGGCTCACCAGCGAGGACGTCGATCACTTCACCGAGGAGTTCGAGCGGTCGGGATTCCGCGGCGGACTCAATTGGTACCGCAACTCGCGTCAGAACTGGGAGTTGATGGCGGCGTGGCACCACGCGCCACTGCTGGTTCCCTCGTTGTTCGTCGGCGGGGACCGCGATCTTGTCTACCAGTGGCCGGGCTTCTCCGAGTTGATCGGGGCGATCCGCGACATCTCGATGCCGAACCTGACCAAGGCCGTCGTGCTCGAGGGCTGCGGGCACTGGACCCAGCAAGAGCGTCCGGCCGAGGTCAACGAGTTGCTCCTCGAGTTCTTCGCCGGACTCGACGACTGACCCCGGGTCCGTCCGTTCGACCGGCGGATCTTCTCCTTCTCCAGTCTCGTCTGCCGCGTGGGCCCCGCGATGTCCCACCGGGAAGTCACTCCCCCTGGCGGACCCGGCCCCGGAAGGCGGTGATGGCCAGGGACATGCTGACCAGGCCGATTCCGGCCAGCGCGGCCAGTCCCTTCAGGAGACTTCCCGTCTCCCATCCCGAACTGATCAGGGATCGCAACGCTCCGAGCAGGTAGGTGATGGGGTTGTAGGTGGCGATGGTCGAGAACCAGCCGGTCAGTGCCTGTTGGGGGACGACGGCATCGGTGAGGAAGAACAGCGGGAAGAAGACGACGAAGCACGCACTGACGGCGGCGGGACTCCCCGTCTTGAGGGCGACGGCATAGGGGAAGCCGGTGAAGACGAGACCCCACAGTGCCGAGAAGGCCACGAAGACCACCACCCCGCCGAGTCCGGTCGCAAATCTGACCCCTACCCCGTAGCCGATGGCGAGCACCGGGAGACAGAGGGCGACGATCACCACGACGTCGGCGACCATCAGTCCGAGCAGCAGGGCGATGCGTCGGATGGGAGTCATGCACAGCCGGTCGAAGTAGCCCCCCTGGATGTCGGTCACCAACGTCGGCGCCCGCGACATCCCCGTCACCGCGAAGGCGATGGCCATGGGGATGAGGAACGCCTTGTAGTCCAGCCCGGTGGCGTGTCCGGCCAGGTTCTCGAAGGCCCCGAGGTTCACGGTGTAGAAGAACGCCGGGACGAAGACGGCGGGGAGTACGGCCGCCGGCTCACGGGGGATCTGGCGCAGGGCCCGGCCGGCGATGGTGACGACGTCCCTCAGGAAGCCGGCCTCCCGGGCGACGACCACCCCGGTGTCGGTGGCCGGGGGGGTCATTGATCGACCGATTCGATGTGCGATCCGGTGAGCGCCTCGAAGACGTCGTCGAGGGTCGGTGTCCGCAAGGTCAGGCTGCTGACGGCGACGTTGCCACGTCCGAGGGAGAGGGCGATCGGGCTGAGGGCCCCCGAGCCGTTGGAGGTGCTGATGGTGATCCGGCCCGAGTCCATGGTGACGTCGTCGACGCCGGGGACGTTCCTGAGCCGGGCCAGGGCACGGTGGTCGCTTCCGGTGACTTCGGCCACGATCACGTCCTGCCCCACCGAGTGCTTCAGCGCGTCGGGCGACCCCTCGGCGACCAGACGGCCCCGGTCGATGATCCCGACCCGGTGAGCCAGGGCATCGGCCTCCTCGAGGTACTGGGTGGTGAGGAAGATGGTCATTCCGAGCTGCGTATTGAGCCGCTTCACCTCGGCCCAGACGCTCGACCGGCTGGCCGGGTCCAGGCCCGTGGTGGGTTCGTCGAGGAACAGGACCTGCGGATTGTGGATGAGCGACGCGGCCAGATCCAGCCGCCGCTTCATCCCGCCTGAGTAGGTCCCGATCCGACGGTCGATGGCGCCGCCGATGTCGACCAGATCGAGCACCTCGGTGAGGCGGCGATCGATCGCCGCCGACCGGAGACCGTAGAGCCGGCCCTGGAGCACCAGCAGCTCCCGACCGGTCTGGCGGTCGTCCAACGCCGCCTCCTGGAGTGCCGCACCGATCCGGATCCGGACCTCTTCCGGATGGTCGGCGACGTCATAGCCGGCCACGGTCGCCGTCCCCGCGCTGGGGGAGAGCAGCGTGCACAGCACCCGGACCAGGCTCGACTTCCCGGCACCGTTGGGCCCGAGGAACCCGTAGATCTCGCCCTCCCGGACGTCGATGTCGACCCCGTCGATGGCGGTCATGGCGCCGAATCGTCGCACCAGGCCGTGGGTGGTGATGGCAGACGCCCGCGGCGCAGTCGGCCGCCCCGGGGGCGGGGCAACCGACGCTGTATACCACCTAGAATCTGACATACTGATGAGTATAACTTATGCTGCGTGGTAGTCAACTAGGCATGACATTCGAACCCCTCACCCCGGATCGCCGGCGCCAGCAGACGAGAGAGCACCTGCTTTCCGCCGCCGCCCAGGTCTTCGCCGAGCGCGGGTTCCACGGCGCCACCCTCGATGCCGTCGCCGCCGCGGCCGGGTTCAGCAAGGGTGCGGTGTACTCGAATTTCAAGAGTAAGGAGGACCTCTTCCTCTCCCTCCTCGAGTCCAGCTACTCGAGGGAGATGGAGTCGATCCGGGCCACCATCGACGCCTCGGAGATGCCTGTCGAGGCTCGCCTGACCGATTTCCTCCCGCTCATACAGGCCGGTACCGACCAACCGCTGTCGCCCGAGGACTGGGCGGTGCTCTACATGGAGTTCGCCCTCTTCGCCGTGCGCAATCCGGCGGCTCGGAGAAGGCTCGCCGACCTCGACGAGGTCAACATCACGGGGGTCGCCGAGCTCATCGCCAGCGAGCAGCCGGGAACCAAGGAATTCGAGTCGATCAAACGCGAGGCCCGTATCATCGAGGCCCTCTTTCGGGGCCTCGGGGTGATGAGGAGCATCGACCCAGAGGCCGTCGACGGGGCGCTCATGGAGGCGGCGCTGGCCTTCGTCACCAGGGCACTGACCGCGGAGACCTGAGATCCTCGATTCGGGGTAGAACGCTCGGGGCGGATGCGCGAAGCTGCTGCTACGACGTGGTTCGTTGCCGCCAGATCTGGAGGAGCCCATGACGACGTTGGCCAATCGCTACCTGGAGGGGAACTACGCCCCTGTCTCCGACGAGCTGACCACTGGCGAGCTGCCGGTGACCGGAGCACTGCCCGAGGCCCTCGACGGCCGCTATCTCCGAAACGGTCCGAACCCGATCACCAGCCCCGAACCGTCCGCCTATCACTGGTTCAGCGGCACCGGCATGGTGCACGGGATCCGAATCCGGGATGGCCGGGCCGAGTGGTACCGGAACCGATTCGTCCGCTCGGCCGAGGTGGCCGCCGCCCTGAGTGAGCCGGTCCGCCCGGGGCCGGTGCACGCCGACATGGACTTCGCTTCCAATACCAACGTGATCGGCCATGCCGGACGGACATTCGCCATCGTCGAGGCGGGGGCCCGCCCCTATGAGATGACCTACGAGCTCGACACGGTCGGCCCGTCCGATTTCGGCGGCACCCTCCCCGGCGGGTACACGGCCCATCCGAAGCGCGATCCGGCGACCGGTGAGCTGCACGCCATCTCCTACTTCTGGGGTTGGGGCAACAAGGTGCAGTACTCGGTGGTCGACACGGCAGGACTGGTGCGGAAGGTGGTCGACATCGATGTCGGCGGGCCGGTCAGCATCCACGACATGTCCCTCACCGAGCGGTTCGCAGTCATCTACGACCTCCCCGTCGTCTTCGACGCCGACATGGCCATGTCCGGCTCCGGGTTTCCCTACCGCTGGGATCCGGACTACCGGGCCCGCGTCGGACTGCTCGAACTCGATGGAGGTGCAGACGGCGTGCGCTGGTTCGATGTGGAGCCCTGCTACGTCTTCCATCCCATGAACGCCTACGACGACGGTGACCAGGTGGTCCTCGATGTGGTCCGGCATCAGCGAATGTTCGACACCCAGCGCCTCGGGCCCGATGAGGGCCCACCGACGCTGGACCGCTGGACGGTCGACCTGGCTGCCGGGAAGGTGATGGAGGAGCGGATCGACGACCTGGGCCAGGAGTTCCCCCGCGTCGACGAGCGCCTGGTCGGCCGCCCCTATCGCTTCGGCTACACCGGTGCCTTCCTCGAGGGCCACGACGCGCTGGTGAAGCAGGACCTCAACCGTCGGACCCGGGAGGTGCGGCCCCTCCGCTCCGGTGGTCGCGGCACCTCGGAGACGGTCTTCGTGCCCGCGGCGGCGGACGCCGCCGAAGACGATGGCTGGTTGTTGTCCCTCGTCTACGACGCCGATCAGGACCGAAGTGACCTCCTGGTGCTCAACGCGGCCGACTTCACCGGCGAGCCTCAGGCGGTGGTCCACCTGCCCCAGCGTGTCCCCTTCGGGTTCCACGGGAACTGGGTGCCGGACAACCCCTGATCGGTCGGATCAACCCGATTCGGCGTTCGCCGGTCCGAAGATCGGCGTCGCGTCCAGGTAGTCGGGTTCGATGAGCTCGGTGTCCGGCGCCCGCTGTTTGAAGGCCTGACGGACGGGTTCGAGGTCGGCGGCACCCGAGAAGCCGGGCAGCCAGTTGTCGTGGTGGGCTAGCACCACCCGGTGGGCACCGAGGGTTCGGGCCTCGTCGGCGACGAAATCGGCGAGGGATCCCTGCACCGGCTCGCCGTCGGCGTTGCCCCGGCCGGCGGCGGCGAGGATGGCGAGGTCGGGGTTCAGTTGTTCGAGGATGGGGCTCCAACGGCCGGAGGTGTCCTGGTAGAGGACCGAACCTCCGGGAGTCTCGAAGAGATAGATGAGGGCGCCCCCGTCGCCCCGATCGCTGTGACCGGTCGCCGCCGCCATCACATGGCCGACGGCGTCCCGGCTGAGGGAGGTCGCCATGGCGCCATGCAGCGCTTGCATCCGCCTGTTGCGTTCGTGCCACGGCACGCCCAGGTCGCCCAGACACACGTCGCCGGACCCGGCGGCGTGCGTCCCTGTCCAGAGGCACGAGTGGAGACTGGGGTAGACCGACACGAACACCCCACGTCCCAATTCGATCCGCTCGCCTCCGGCGACGCAGATCATGCGTTCGAGGGGGATGCCGGCCTGCTCCAATACCCGCACCGTCTCGTAGCTACCGATCAGGGTGGCGCCGGTCTGGGCGATGATCCGTTCGGCCCCCCAGAGATGGTCGAAATGGGAATGCCCGATCACGATCCAATCGCACTCCTCGATGTCGTCAGCGGTCAGTCCGGTGCCGGGGGCCGAGGGTATCCGGTCGATGTAGGCGTCGAGGAACACGGTGAGCCCGGGCAGGTTCAGTCGGAAGGTGGCACACCCGTACCAGTCAAGCGTCGTGCTCACGATCCGGTCCTCCAACGCCGCTGCCTCCACGGGACCTGCTCGGCGGCACGTGCCCGCGTGGTTACGGTACTTCCATCCCAACCGCGGTCGCCGGGCTGGATCACCTCCGGCCGGCGCCCTGGTGGGGTCGGGCGGCCAGGCCCGTTGATCCGTTAGTTGACACTTACGTAAGTAAAGACTAATATTCGAACCATGGACACCGCGTTCAAGGCTCTGGCCGAACCCCGACGGAGGGAGATCCTCCGGCTGGTGTGGTCCGAGGAGCTGCCGGCGGCCCAGATCGCCGCCCGGTTCGACGATGTGACCCGCTCGGCCGTCTCCCAGCACCTCGGTGTCCTGCGCGAGGCGGAGCTGGTGACCGAGCGCCGCGAGGGCACCCGCCGGCTGTACCGGGCCAACCACGCTCAGATGGACCGGCTCCGGCAGTTCCTCGACGAGTACTGGACCGGAAGTCTGCTGCGCCTGCAGGACCTGGCCGAATCGGCCGAACGAGAGAAAGGAACCAGCCATGGCTGAACTGATGCGTGAGACGGTGATGGATGCCAGCCCGGCCACCATCTTCCCCTTCCTGACCGATCCGGCCCACCAGGTCCGATGGATGGGCACCGAGGCCGAGCTCGATCCGCGGGTGGGCGGCGCCTACCGGGTGCTGGTCCAAGGGAAGCATCCCGGTGTCGGCGAGTTCGTGGAGGTGGTTCCGAACACCAAGGTGGTGTTCACCTTCGGGTGGGACGAACCCGACCATCCCATCCCGGCAGGCTCGACGGAAGTGGAGATCACCCTCATCCCCGACGGGGACAAGACGAGGGTCCGGCTCGTGCACCGGGGACTGCCCGACGGCGCCGTCGGGGATCACACGTCGGGGTGGGACCACTACCTCGAGCGTCTGGCCATCGCCGCGTCAGGCGGCGACGCCGGTCCCGACGAGGAGATGCGCTGATGCTCGCACCAACGGTGACCCCAACCGGTAACGAGACGAAGGAGACCAACCCATGACCGACCACCCGAAGGCAACCAGGCAGGAGTGGCTTGCCGCCCGCCAGGACCTGCTCAAGGCCGAAAAAGAGATGACCCGGCTGAACGACGAGGTGGCCCGTCAGCGGCGTGATCTGCCGTGGGTGCGCATCGACGAGAACTACCTCTTCGACACCGAGGACGGGGAGGCCACCCTGGCCGACCTCTTCCGGGGTCGTTCGCAATTGATCGTCTACCACTTCATGTACGGCCCGGACTGGGACGAGGGCTGCCCGAGCTGCTCGTCGGTCGCCGACGGCTTCGACGAGACCCATCTCCATCTCCAGAACCACGATGTCGCCTTCACTGCCGTGTCCCGGGCGCCGCTGGACAAGCTGCTCGCTTACCGGGACCGGATGGGTTGGGACTTCCCGTGGGCGTCGTCGGGGAGGACCGACTTCAACTTCGACTTCAACGTCTCGTTCACCGAAGCGTCGGTGGCCAAGGGCGGGTCGTACAACTTCCGGCCGTTGGAAGGATGGCAGCTCGATCCCGAGAAGCTGCCGTTCGAAGGCCCGGGGATGAGTTCGTTCGTACTCGAGGACGGTGTCGTGTACCACACGTACTCGGCCTATTCGCGAGGCGTGGACGGGCTCTGGAACATGTGGCAGTGGCTCGACCGGGCGCCGTTCGGCCGCAACGAGGACGGGATGTCGTGGTTCCGTCGCCATGATCAGTACGAGGCCAGCTACCGGTAACGGGTAGGTCTGTCGGGGAGGTGCGTGGATCAGGCTCGGGGCGCCTCGGTGGCGCGCATCTTCTCGACCAGCCCGTAGAACATGGGATAGACGGCCCGGCCTCCCATGGCGTCGATGGAAGGGAGCCAGAGCTCCCACCGTTCGATCAGCCGGTGGCCGAGCAGGTCCCTGATCAACTGGAAATCGAATCCGCCGTGCTTCTCGAGGGCGCCGAGCTGTTCGAAGTAGTCAAGCTCCCGGTACAGCACGTACGCCTCCGCCGCGTTCTCCTCGATGTACTTCCCCAGGGCATCCCGCAGGGCCTCTTTGGTTTCGAGTTGGGCGACGAGACGACGGGTCTCCACCAGAGGGGGGTCATCCCACCGTCTGAAGAATTCGACTGCCGTCTCGGCCTGCCGGCCGATTCGGGCCTCCCGGGCTTGTTGCCCGGCGAAGATGACCGCGCCGATCGCGCTCAGCAGTCCGATCGCGCTGACCGCGGTGGCAATGGCGGTGACCTGCTCGGCCCAGTTGGGCATCAGGGAGCCCTCCCGCCGACGGGGGACTTCACGGATCCGCCGGTTCGGTCTCGGCATCAGCCCCGACCGTGTCACCGGCTTCCGCATCCGGGTGTTCGTCAGCATCCGGGTCCTCGTCGGCATGCGGGTCCTCGTCAGCTGCGGCCGCCTGCCGTTGAACAGCGGCTTCCCGGTCGCGAAGGATCACCTCGGCTGCGGCCAGCGCCACACCCTCCGGGCGGGGCCCGTCCCAGTCGAGATACCAGTGTCGGTTGAGGCTGGCCAGCCACGAGTCGCCCGCAGGGACCAGGCCGAACCGGGAGATCGTCCGCTGGAGGCCGACCTGGTCGGAGTAGAGCACTTCCACGGTGATCGTCGTCTGGCCCGTCTCGATGGCATCAAGAGTGACGGCACGAATCTGATCGTCCGGGTTGCGGAGCGCACCCTGCCACATTCCGATGTCGCCGGCCGGGATGTACAGGTCCCGGGACTGGAGGCGGAATTCCTCCAGCGGGGCGTGCATGGGCAGGTTGACCGGCGAGCCCGCGTTCGGCCTGATCGTCCAGCCCTGGCAGACCGCGATCCCGCTGCCGACGTTCCTCAGGCTGATGGCGAGATACACGGCGCCGTCGATGTGTTCGACCGCGGCCCGTCCGCCTGTGGCGCTTACCCAATTCCCCTCGAGGAACATGATCTTCTGCGTCGGGTCCTCGAGCCGGGAGGGGGCCAGGAGGGGTCGTCGTTGCTCTTGCAACGCCGCTTCGGCGATGCGCGCCGACCGGTTGGAAGATCGCACCGCGGCGAACGTGGCCAATCCCAGGACCAAGGTCCCGACCGCGGTGGCCAACGAAGAGATCGTCGTCCAGTTGACCGATGCGAATACCATCACTCGTCAGTCTGGCCGCGAGTTTGCCGGCGTGCAGCGACCGAAGCCGGCCGGCGGGGGGCGGGATGATCGGCTGACATCAATCGGTGATGGTCTCGATCATCTCGTCGAGGGTGCACCAGTCGCCAGTCCGAATCGGGTGTCCGGTCAGTCCGGCGGCCACCGCCACCTCGATGTTGTCCGGGTCGATGCCCAGGACCGTCTCGTAGCCCGCGCTCCGGTGGCTTCCGATGTAAGCATCCCGCTCGGTCAGTTTCTGGCGTATCTCTTCGAGCTCGTCGACCGAAGCGACCTCGAAGGCCAGGACCCGGATCCCGATACTGCCCCTCCCAGGGTGGGTCGGGAACCGGTTGTCGACCCCTCGAAGCACCAGCACCTGGGTCCGGTCCGCCTCGTCGACCAGGAGGGCGGCGACCCGATCCCGCCGGGCCACGATTTGAAAGCCGAAGACACCCCGGTAGAACTCGATCGACCGGTCCACGTCGGCAACGGTCAGCATCGAGGACTGAATGGACACCTGCATTCGTAACTCCTTGTCCGAACGGTTCCTCGGCGCTGTGCGGCGATTTCGGGAACCACCGACGATTCTGCCCTCCTCGTAGTACTCGATTGCCGGGGCGTCCGCCACCCGCCGGGTGACGCCAATCAGGTCGATGTCTTGCAGAGTGCCGTCGCTCTGTTCGTGTTCTGTTCTAGTGGTCTGGTCCAAGGCTGGGTTCCAAGGCTCGGTTGGGGCCCCGGGGAGGCGAGTCCATCGGGACCATGGGAACACTCGTTCGGGCTCGGCTCGGCTCGACTCGACTCGGCCGCACTCGGCTCGCCCGGGGTTCCGTGTCGACTCCGCTCGATGTCCGCGCTGCTGGGTAACTTGGTCTCGTGCCTGAGGACCTTGCCAGTGTTTGTTGCCGGGGTGGACACAGCCTCAGCGTGACCGGATGCCGAGGAGTGCGATGAGTTCGAGACTTGCCACCGATGCCGAGGTAGCCAGGTGGCGCGAGGAAGGTTGGGTCCTGCTGGATGGGCTCATCGGGACGGAAGAGATCGATGCGGCCGCCGGCGATCTCGGGCTGCTCTTTCCCAGCGTCGACGAGTACTACGCCGATCCTGAAGGAGTGACGACCCGTCGGCGGGGTCGGCCACTGACGCCCAAGGAGGAGTACGTCTGGCCCGAGGACGGCCCCGGGTTCCGCAGTGAACAACAGCGATGGATGGGGGTGTTCCCCTTTGACGGCTCGGGGGTCCTCAACCGTCTGTGCGTCCATTCCTCGCTCCTCGACTTTGCCGAGCGAGCGCTGGCCTCGACCGATCTTCGCCTCTACCAGGCGCAGTCCAGTGCCAAGTACGCCGGGCTGACCAACTACGAGCAGCCGATGCACACGGACCGCAACCACTCGTGGCTCCCGGCCGTCGGTCAGGCGCCGTGGTGGAACCTCACCGGATTCCTCTACCTCACCGACGTCACGCCCACTGAGAACCCCACCAAGCTGGTGTCGGTGCGGGACTCGGCGTCCATCAGTTCCCCCTACCCGGTGATCCTGCCCAAGATGGACCGCGTCCTGTACCAGGCGGAACAGTCCGCGCCCGGTGTGCGGGGTTCGTACCTCGCCTACCGCTCCGATGTCTGGCACCGCGGCGCCCCCTTCGGCGGCCCGGCAACGGCGCGTTTCAACTTGGGGCTGGCCTTCAAGCGCGCCGGACAGGACTGGATCGGCTACGACTCCCAGCAGTCCCGATCGACCGGAGCGGCATGGACCCAATTCGTCGAGCAGTCAACGCCCCGGGAGTTGGCCTTGTTCGGGTTTCCGGAGCCCGGTCACCCGATCTGGAATGAATCGCTGCTCGTCGAGACTGCCCGGCGCTACCCGAAGCTCGACCTCACGCCGTGGCGGCTGCCCTCGACAGCTGCCGGCACCGAGATGGCTACCGAAGCGCCACCTGCTCATCCAGCGGAGGTGGAAGCATGATCACCGATGAACTGAGACGGCGGCGACTCGAGGTGCTGGAGGAACATTTTCGCTCCGAGGTGGACCAGGAGTTCGACCGCACCCTGGCCACCTTCAACGGTCGGCCGCACTACGAGATCATGGCCACCGGCCGGATCTATGACGGTGACGACGAGGTGTTGCGGTATCACCGGCGCCAGCGAACCGCCTTTCCCGACCAGCGACATGAGAACGTGCGGCACCACGTCGCCGACGAGTCGGTCGTCTCCGAGTTCGACCTGTTGGGGACGAACCTCGGCGAGTTCTCCGGGATGCCGCCGACCGGGAGGGCATTCCGCGTGCCGGTGGTCGCCGTGTTCTTCTTCGAGGAGGACCGCATCGTCAACGAGCGCGTGTACCTGGACCGGGCCAGTCTGCTCACGCAGATCGGTCGGGGCGACATGTTGGTGCCGGCGGCCATCGATCGACCGTGAGCGGTGACCACCGGTCAGCCCCGACGCCGTCGCTCCGCCGTGCACGGGATGCGACCCGATGCTGCCGGATCGGGTCAGTCGGTCGCCATTCCGACAATCGGCTGATTCAGGGAGCTGCCGCCTGCTGAACCGTGGAACGGGGCGTCGCCGAAACTGAAGGTGCCGCCGTCGGAGGCCACCAGCCAGTAGCCCTTGCGGGTCTAGAGAGCCCCTCTTACCACCTCAACCAGCTTCATCGTCTGCTCGGTGTTCAGCCTCAGCTGATCCCAGTTCCCCTTATAGGCGGCGTACGACTGCGCATCGAGCCCAACATGGATCTGATAGCAGAGCAATCGCGCCTCAAGATCGTCCGGCAGTGGACCATTGGCTTCCCAGTGCCGTCGCAATTCGCCGGCCAGATCCAATTTTGGCCATGACGTATACCGTGGCTGGCAGTACAAGAGCCAGGCCGCGTCGTACAGGTGGTCACCGTACATAGAGTTGCCCCAGTCCAAGACCGCGCTGATCCTGTCTCCTTGGACAAGAACATTGTGGTTGAGCAGATCATTGTGGATGACGTGTCGTTCGGTGGGCATACGTTCGGTCAGCCGCTCGAGTGCCTTCAGTGCGGCATCAAAGTCTCTGGTACCGCGGGGCGAACCTTCCAGTGCAGCCCGCCATCCATGGGTTCGGTTGCTAGGGCGATCGTCCGCAAATTTGTGCAGTAGCGCTTCCCGCCAGGTTCTCTGTGGGCCATGACCATCTGACGTCCAGTTCCCGTAGCCCTCGGTAGCTGAGACATCAATGGCGTGGATCGCATCCATCGTGCTGAAGAGACTCGGAAGAACCCCCCGGATCTGTTCGCTGCGAAGCTCGTCGAGGAACTCACCCCGGGCCCGACTGGACAGCGCAAAGAAGCCGACCTTGGTCTCGTCGAGTTCCAAGACCTTGGGAATTGGAAGCTCATCGGACGCCCAGCCAGAGGCGATACGGTCCTTCTCGTAGTCCTCTCCGTGAATACCAAAGCGGGCTACTACCTGCGTTCCGTCGAGAGACAAGGCGTAGGCCTGAGACCAATCACCACCAGAAAGACGGGTGACCTCGCTGGCCCGGCCACCGAAACGATCGTCGATGAGGGCTTGTACCTCACGTTGATGGAACAACTTGTCCTCGACCCTCCGTCAAGTCTCCCTAATCTGTTGCGAAATTGGGTTTGACCAGCGACAAGAAGTAACTCGGGAATGTCCGATCGAAACCATCCGCTCGGTCCATTGTGGGCCAAAATACCGATATTTCAACATTTCCGGGTCGGAGGACTTCGACGTTGTTCGAACGGCTCGGTTACGTTCTCCCTTGATAAACCCAGGCCGCACCTACCGGTCGGCAGTTTGCGCATCCGATCTCGGCTTACTGAGCCTCTTGGTGGCTTCCTCGGTGACCGGGGTGAAGAGATTGACCAGGTTGCCATCGGGATCGCGGAACAGAATGGAGCGATTTCCCCACGGCATGGTCGTCGGCTCCTGCACCCACTCGCTGACGAAAGCCTGGAGTCGCTCGAATTCCTTGTCGACGTCGTCGACGAGGAATTCGATGATGACGGTGTGGTTGTCCGCTGGGCGGGCCGAGTTGTTGAACAGCTCCGCCGTCTGAGTATGGCCGAAGGCGATGGTGCAAGACGGCAGCTGTACCTCCGCGAAGACGGGTGCCGGCCAGACAGCCGAGACCCCGGTGACCTGCTCGTAGAAGTTCACGACGGGCTCGAGGTCGTCGCTGATCATCCGAATAGAGGCGAAGTCCACGATGTCGTCCTCCTGCTGTATGTGGTACCGTACCGTATCGCTACGATACCGTAGCGTAGCGTATACGTCAAGCACGGAACGGGAAGGTTCTCCCATGGCGAAGAGGGGTACGGTCCAAGACCGAGCGGTCAGCTCCGACCAAGAGGGCGTCGACCCCCGCGTTCTCCTGTCCCGCGAGCGCGTCCTGACGGCGACTCTCGACCTGCTGACGGAAGCCGGCCTCGATGATCTGACGATCGACGACATATCCCGACGTTCGCGGGTCGCGAAGACCACCATCTATCGGCACTGGCCCAACCGCTCTGCACTCGTGATTGACGCCTGCTCGCGAATGATCGACGGTGAGGAAGCACCTCCCGACACCGGTTCGCTCGAAGGTGACTTGAAAGAAATCTTGAGCAACATCGCCGAGCTGCTCGGTACTCCGCGATGGTCGTCGATCGTTCCTTCCATCGTCGATGTCGCAGAGCACAATACGGCGTTTGCCGACATTCACAGCAGAATCCAACGCGGACATGCTGCTCCGCTGAGAACGGCGCTTGACCGAGCAGCCCGTCGAGGGGAGATCAGCTCAACGGCGGACCGGAGTGCCGTCGCCGCCGCTCTGCTTGGGCCGCTCTTTTACCGCCGTTGGTTCTCACGAGAACGAATCGACGCCAAGTTCCTGGAAATGATCATTCGAAGCGTCGTGGCGGATCTCCACCAAGACCGTCGCGAGTCGAAGCGAGGGCACAGTCGCTGATATGGACGAAGGTCTGCGCTGGCTGGTAGCTGGTCGCTGCCCGTTGTGTGGTCGCTGACAGAACTCGATGCCCTTGCGACGACCTCAAGCGAGAAGCGTGTGCAGCCCGAGTGACGGGTGCCGGCGCGTGTGGCTACCTCCCACCAGTACTGGCTGAACGGGCGACCAGTCGGGTCTCGATGTGCCGCAAGGTCGAGATCACCGCGTCGATCTCGTTCGGATCGGCCACCGTTTCCTCGAGCAAACGGCTCCAAACCTCACGCAGTCGCTGCAGGTTCTCCTCCGCCTTCTCGGTGGGATAGAGGCGCACCCGCCGGGCATCGTGTTGATCGACTTCGCGCCGCACCAGACCCGCCTTCTCGAGGCCTCTTCATCGCAGACGGGTCACCACTGCGACAACTGGACCTCGACCTCGACCCCGACCAGAACGACCAACGCATGCCCCGAGCTGGTTGTCGACGATGGCGCGCGACCTAGTTGGGCAGAACACCTAGTGGCTCATGTCGCGCGACACACCAAGAGCGGAGGGAGTGGTGTGTGAATTCAGGACATAGGACACCGCCTCTCCGGGGGATGTGTCAAGACATAGGAGACCGCTACTGAGGAGGGTCTCTTGTGGACATGGGCCGGTTTCTCATCGAAATGCACCTGCGAACGGGCAGACCGATCAAAGAGTTGGCCCGGGCCCACGACGTGAATCCGAGTTGGCTGTTCAAGCTGCTCCGCCGCTACCGACTGGAAGGCCCCGCCGGTCTCGAGCCCCGGAGCCGGCGTCCGAAGTCCTCGCCGTCCCGGATCGCCGACCTCTACGAGGACGAGATCGTGGTCCTGCGCAAGGAGCTGGCTGACGCCGGTTTCGACGCCGGGGCGGCCACCATCCACTTCCATTTGAGTCAGCGACATCCCCAGGCGCCCTCGGTCCCCACCATCTGGCGGGTGCTCCGGGCCCGGGGTTTTGTCACCCCTCAGCCGAAGAAACGGCCGAAGAGCTCCTACACCCGTTTCGTGGCCGATCTGCCCAACGAGCGCTGGCAGGCCGACATGACCCATGTGCCCCTGCCCAACGGCTGCGTGTTCGAGGTCCTCAACATCATCGACGACCACTCGAGGCTGTGCGTGGCGAGCAGGGTCATGGACGTGGTCAAAGCCCACGACGTCGTCCGGGTCCTGCACAAATCAGCCGAGACCTGGGGATATCCGGCCTCGTTCCTCACCGACAACGGGCTCATCTTCACGGCGCGAACTCACTTCGGCGTCGAAGGTGTGGTTGAACAAGAGCTGTTCGCCCTCGGCATCACGGCCAAGCACTCACGTCCCTACCATCCCCAGACCTGCGGCAAGGTCGAGCGATTCCACCAGACGCTCAAGAAGTTCGTGGCCGCCCAGAAGGGCATCGAGACCAAGAAGCAACTCCGAGCGCGCCATCGACCGCTTCGTTGCCTACTACAACGACGTCCGACCCCACCGAGGTGTGGGGCGCCGGACCCCCCGGTCGGTCTTCGGAGCCCGAGAGAAAGCAGAGCCGACCGCCCCGATGATCAAGATCAATGATCGGCGCCTGCGCCTCGACAAAGTGGATTCGGCCGGTTCGGTGACGCTGCGCCATCAAGGTCGCCTTCACCACATCGGCATCGGTCGTGCGTATGCCGGCTGGCGCCTGGCCATGCTCATCGACGGCCTCGACATCGAAGTGGTCGGCCTGGACGGCTCACCACTCCGGCACTTAATCCTTGACCCGTCCAAGGACTATCAACGGATGCCGTGACCGGGAATGTCCTGGTCTACGATGTCTTGACACACCGGTCTCCGATGTCTCGCGACATCACAGAGCGGAGGGAGTGGGATTCGAACCCACGGAGGCTTGCACCTCACGGCTTTTCAAGAGCCGCGCATTTGTCCGCTCTGCCATCCCTCCGAGCGCTTGCCAGGGTAGTCGGCGGCCTTCGCCGGTCGGGTGTCCGGGCGTTCTCGCCCGCTCCCTCGCTACGAACTCTGGATCTCGCCCTGCAATCCGTCGATCCACTCACCGGCCTGGCGCAGTGAGGTGTCCACCTCGCGCCGGATGGCCGGTCCGGCCGGGCCTGCCGCCGGATACGACCCCAGGAACTTCACCCCGGCGAGTTCGGCGTGGAGGTCGCGCAGGCAGTCGGCGACCACGGCGTCGGCCACATGGCCCTCGAAGTCGATGATGAAGCAGTAGTCACCGAGCGCCTTCTTGGTCGGACGCGACTCGAGCTTGCTCAGGTTGATGTTGCGGGCGGCGAATTGGCCGAGGATGGCGTAGAGGCTGCCCGGGTGGTCGGCGCTCTGGAAGCAGGCGATGCTGGTGCGGTCGTGGCCGGTGGGGGCCGGAACTCCCGACCTGGCCAGCGAGACGAAGCGGGTCTGGTTGTCGGGATGATCCTCGACGTCCTCCACCAGGATCTCGAGGCCGTACAACTTGGCCGCCAGCCGGGGAGCAATGGCCGCCGTGGGCCGTGACGACAACGCCGGGTCGCCGTCCCCCAGCAGGCGGGCCGCCTCCGCCGTCGAGTTGGTGGCCATGGCCTCGGCCTCGGGGAGCTGCCGGTTGAGGAATTGGCGGCACTGGGCGGTGGCCACCGGGATGGAGGCGACCCGCTCGACATCGGCCAGCCTGATCCCCGGGCGGGCCATCAGATGGAGATGGACGTCCAGGATCACCTCCCGTTGGATCCGCAGCTCGAAGTCGAACACCAGGCTGTCGATGATGTCGCGGACCGTGCCCTCGATGGCGTTCTCCATGGGGACGAAACCCGAGGTCGACGTCGCCCAGGCGAACCGATTCCAGTACCTCGGACAGGGATCCCATGAGGGACGATGGCGGCCGAGGCGTAGTCCGGCTCGCTCAGGAGCGCCTCTTCGGTGAACGTGCCCTCCGGGCCGAGGAATCCGATCCGCGGCGAGGTTCCGGATCGAAGGTGTGAGGATGCGCCCGCGGCCATACCCAGGCAGGATAGTGAACATCATGGACGAGCCCCGACTGCAACGACTACTGGCCGACGTGCGTTCGGGTGCCTGTTCCCCCGACGAGGCGGTCCACCTGCTCCGTCGCCTCCCTTTTGCCGACCTCGGTTTCGCCAAGGTCGACCACCACCGCAATCTGCGTCAGGGCCTTCCCGAAGCCGTCTACGGACAGGGAAAGACGCCGGAACAGTGCCAGCTGATCGTGGGTGAGCTGCTCGGCCGCACACGACTCCCAGGATCCCGCGCCGTCCGACCTCGATCCCGACCCGGGCGAGACCGGACCCGGGTGGACCCGACGTGGGTACGCCGGTCATCCTGACCCGGGCCGATACCGCACAGGTGGAACGGGTCATGCACCGACATCCGGGGGGAGTCCGAACCCGCACCGGCACGGCCACCGGCGGAGACCGCACCCGGGGCGAGCTGTCCACGGTGGTGTGGAGGCCGGCGCCGCCCCGGTCGGTGCGAACGCTGGTGGTCACCGCCGGGACGTCGGATCTTCCCGTGGCCCGCGAGTGCGAGGCCACGCTCACCGCCCTCGGACTGCGTCCTGTGCTGCTCCCTGATTGCGGCGTCGCCGGGGTCCACCGGCTGCTGGCTTCGGCTGACGAGCTCGCCGACGCCGACGCCGTGGTCGTGGTGGCCGGGATGGAAGGGGCTCTGGCCAGCTTGGTCGGCGGGATCACCCCGGCGCCGGTCGTCGCCGTTCCCACCAGCACGGGGTACGGAGCCGCCCTGGAGGGGGTGACCGCGCTGCTGGCCATGCACGCTTCGTGTGCCGCCGGGATCACCGTGGTCGGCATCGACAACGGATTCGGGGCCGCCTGCGCCATCGCCCGGATCCTGCCGTGACCGCCGCCGACGACGACGGGAGACCGGCCGCACCCACCGCACCCGGCTCACCGACGACCGGTCGGTCGGTGGCCTGGTTCCATTGCTTCGCCGGGATTGCCGGGGACATGGCGCTCGGAAGCCTGTTGGATGCGGGCGCCGATCTGGGCGAAGTCCTGGCGCTGCTGGAGCGCCTTCCACTCGGGGGCTGGGCGCTCGAGGTGGAGCCGGTCCTCCGTGGGGGAGTGGCGGCATCGAAGGCCGTGGTCAGCGTCCACGACAACGTGATCGTCCGCACCCACGCCCACATCGTCGGACTCGTGGAAGAGGCCCGCCTTCCCGACCGGGTGGCCCGTCGGGCGCTGGCTACCTTCTCGGCCCTGGCCGACGTCGAAGCCCGACTCCACCGTCGACCGGTCGACCAGGTCCACTTCCACGAGGTCGGCGGCCACGACACGATCATCGACGTGGTGGGGACGTCGGCCGCCCTGGAGGTGCTCGGGATCGACGAGGTGCGGGCCAGCCCGGTGGCGACGGGGCTGGGCATGGTCAGGACCGCCCACGGCATGCTCCCCAATCCCGCGCCGGCCGTGGTCGCCCTGCTCGAAGGGGTGCCCACCTGGGGCCGCAATATCGCCGTGGAGCTGACCACCCCGACCGGGGCGGCGCTGCTCGCCGCGCTCAGCTCGGGCTTCGGTCCCATGCCCTCGATGCGGGTGACCGGCCAGGGCTTCGGCGCCGGGTCGCGGGAGCTCGACGAGCTTCCCAACTGCACCCAGGTGGTGACCGGCGTCCTGGTGGACCGACAGAGCGGGGCCGGCCTGGTCCCGACGCCGACCGGTGGGGACGTCGATGGTGACGCAGACGCCGGTCAACCCGTCTCGCATCTCGAAGCCAACGTCGACGACGCCACCGGCGAACAGCTGGCCCACGCTGTGGCCGTTCTTCTCGAGGCCGGCGCCTATGACGCATGGCTGGCCCCGGTGGTCATGAAGAAGGGGCGGCCGGGCACCGTCGTGCACGTGTTGTGCGATCCCTCCATGGTCGGCTCACTTCGGGCGGTGCTTCGCCACTCGACAGGATCGCTCGGCGTGAGGGTCACCGCCGGCGAGCGCTGGCCCGCGGCCCGCTCGGTGGACTCGGTGTGGATCGAGGGCCAGCTGATCAGGGTGAAGGTGAGTGCCGGCCGGGTGAAGGCCGAGCACGACGACGTCGCACGGGCGGCCCGGCGCACCGGGATGTCGCTCCGCGAGATGGCCTACCGGGCCGAGGCCGTGTGGCGGACCAGCCACGACGGTCCGAGGATCGCCACCCCCCAGGGAACCACCTTGGGTGGGAGAGGCGAGGCCGGCGACCCGTCCGGCCCGGCTGATGCTGCTTCCCCCACCACCTGGGAAGCCGCCGATCGTCTTTCGTCGGTCGCAGAACCGTCAGATGATGACGGCAATGACTCGGCATAGGACAGCACTCGCCAGAGCACCTGGGTAGTCCAGAGCACCTGGGTTCAGAGCCCCTGGGTAGTACAGCGCCGGAGTCAGGGCAGCCCGGACCGGGCCCGCCTCCCCACGTCGAACCGTCGGTACTTTTATCCCGAGCGGTTGAGGGCCAGATCCTCGGTTCGGGTCGCATCGGGCGGATCCCACTGCCAGCCGCCGTTGCGACGCACGATCCGGTGGTTCTGATGGGTCTTCAGGTAGTGGTGCCAGTGGCACAGCCGGACCAGGTTGGCCAGGCTGGTCTCTCCCCCGAGCCCGAACGGCTCGAGGTGATCGATCTCGAGTCCGTCGCCCACATCGCACCCGGGGACGACACACACCGGATCCCGCTCGATGAGCGCCCGTTTGAGCGATGCCGGGATGGTCCGGCCGGCATGGGCCACCGTGGTCACGTCCGTTCCGTTGGTGACCAGAACACTGAGGATCGAGTCGGCGGCCAGACGACGTGCCGTTGCCACCGGGATCGGCCCGATGCCCGGTATCTCACAGATCTCACCGGGTTCGAGATGGCCCCGAACCAGCGCCTCATGGTCCACCCGGACATGGACCATGGCCGGCGGGCCCAGGTCCCGTTCACCGTTCTCCCCCGCGTCCCGCTGACCTCCGTCCACTGCCCCCGGCGACGCTCCGTTCGATCCGCCGCCGCGGGTCCGTCCCTTCCCACGGGGCCCGCCGGCCCGCCCGGCGTGGGCGACCCCACAGGCCAGACCGACCAGGGCGTCGGCGGCGATGGCCTGCGCGGGCTCGTCGACGCCGGCCCGTTTCGCCTCCGCCGCCAATCGACCCGACTCGGCCTTGACGGCGGCCACCAGACGGGCTCCCTCGTCCGGGGTCAACCGGGCATCGAAGCGAACGGCACCGTCCCCGTCGGTCCAGTTGCGAAGGTACCGGTTGCGACGGATGGTGTCATAGCTCTCCTGCTGACCGCGCCCGACGGCCTTCACCCGCCGACAGCGCAGTTTGAGCATGGTCAGGGGCTGGTGCTCCGCCGTGTCGACCAGACCCTGTTCCGATTCGGGCTGGAGGATGGCGGCGCCGGCGATCTCCTTGACCTGGGTCTCCGAGAGACGGCCGTCCCGCATGGCCTCTTCGGTGACGGGCAGGGAACCGAGTTGTCGAGCCGCTTGGAGCGTGGTGATCGCCGGTCCGAGTCCGGTCCCGGTGGTTTCGGCGATGTGGGCGGCGGCCGAACGGTGGCCCTTCCGGCGCCAGACGTTGGACGACTCGACGCGACGGGCCGACAGGAGCTTGCCGCCGGCGGCCAGCTTCTCGATCTCGGAGAAGGTCTCGAGCAGGCGGGCGGCGTCGGGGCCGCTGAGGCGCTCGGGCTCGATGTCGGCCAGGGCCGACCGAAGATCGGTGATCACCTTCCGGAGTGCCTGGATCGTCATGGGGTCATGGTGCCAGGGGGGTGTCTCATCGATGGGAGGTCGACCGCGGTCGACCGCCCACGCCGCCGGTTCCGTCGGTCGTCGGGGCGGGACCAGCCCCCTGGCCCCCGTGGTCACCGGCCAGGCACTACCGTCTGACCGGCAAGGCCACCCGTCCGGCTTGCCCTGCGTCTGCTCCTGAAAGGAACCCTCGTTCATGTCTCGTGTCCGTACCTGGTCGCTCGTCGTGCTCAGCGCCTCCGTCATCGGGCTGGCCGGTTGCAGCAGCTCGTCGAGCACGCCGACCACCACCACGCCGGCCCCGACGACGACCCTTCCCCCCATACCCGTGCCCGACCGCTCGCCGGCGGGGACGGCGGGGAAGGAACCGACCATCACGGTTCCGCCCGGGTCCGCTCCTACCCACCTGGAGAGCTCGGATCTGATCGTCGGCACCGGTGCGACGGCCAAGCCCGGTGATGTGGTCACCGTCCAGTACGTGTTGGCCACCTACTCCTCGAAGAAGGAGATCCAGGCCTCGTGGACCAGTCAGCCCTTCACCTTCACGCTCGATGCCACGCCCGAGCAGGTCATCTCGGGCTGGGACAAGGGGGTGGTGGGCATGAAGGTGGGTGGCCGCCGCGAGCTGATCATCCCTCCCGCTCTGGGCTACGGGGACCGCTCGGCCGGTCCGGGTATCTCGGCCAACGACACGCTGGTCTTCATCATCGACCTCCTGAAGATCCAGTAGTCGGATCGGTACAGTCCGCCTACGTCAGTGTGAGCCGGTGGCGGACAGCAGGGCCAGGGCGGCGGCCATCGACAGGGGGACGCTGATCAGGCCGAGGACGATGGTCCTGGCCACGGGGGGATCCGACCCGGAGGACCTGGCCGTCCGCCACCACAGGATCCAGGCCAACGACCCGGTGACGAACAGGTTGGGTCCGATGTCGAGGCCCACGAGCAGCGCGTAGGGATGGGGCGGCACCCGCGCCGCCAGGAGGGAGGCGGCGGGCAGATTGTTGACCAGCACCGAGGCCACCGCGGCCACCGCCGCGGTGCCGACCGGGTCGAGATGGGCGAGCAGGGTGGCCGGGCCCGACCACGAGCGGCCCAGCGCTCCGAGCGCGGTGGCGATTCCGAACAACCCGACCAGCACCGGGAGGCCGAGTACCTCGAGGGCCCGGTCGACTCCGATCCGCCCGGTGGCCAGTCGGATCAGAACGGCCACCACGCCGACGGCGGCCACCGGGAGGGCGGGCGAGCGGAGGGCCAGCACGAGCACGGTCACGGCGATGACGGCCACCGCACCGACGCCGAAGACGGCCGGTCGGCCGCCCGCCTGGTGATCCCTCGCCTCATTCGCCTGCCGACCCGCCCGTTCGCTCGCCAGCACCGGAGTGCCGCTCACGAGTGAGCGCCGGTGGGCCACGGCGATGACCGCCGCGGTGATGAGCACCGCCGCCATCCACGGAAGCACCATCCGGGAGAGGAACTCGCCGCCCGACAGATGGAGCTGGCCGAGGACGATCAGGTTGGTGAGGTTGGACCCGGGAAGGAGCAGGCTGCCGGCGTTGGACAGGAGGAGGCAGCCGATGAGGAGGGCCTCTCCACCCTGGCCCCGGTTGTTGGCTGCGTAGACCAGCACCGGGGTGAGGAAGACCACCGACGTATCGAGGTTGAGCAACGCGGTGACCACGGCGATGGTCGCCGCCGCGGTGGCGAAGAGCACGAGGCCGTTCGGGGCGGCCACGGCCAGCCGGCGACCGGCCGCCTCGAACAGGCCGTCCTGGTCGGCCACCAGCCCGACCAGCAGCAGTCCGGCCACCAGGACGAAGGCCGGCCACACCTGTGACGCCGCGGATCGCGTCGCCGTGCCGTCGAGGGCCACCGCCACCACCACGGCGACGATGCCGGCCCCGGCGAGGACCCGGCTCCCCGTCCGAAACGCCGGCCCGTCGATGGATGGCGAGCCGGCCCTCACGAGCGACCCGGGCCGGCGCCGGGGCCGAACACCCAGATCATGTGCCGGGCGGTCTCACCGGGCGCCGCCGGTGGTCGATTCTCGACGCGGTCGAGCCGGTACCCGAGCTTGTCGGGGATGGCGGCGCTGCCCAGGTTGGCGGCATCGCAGTGGATCTCGACCCGGGAGACCCCCTGGAGGCCGAGCGCCGACGAGGTCAGCGCCGACGCCGCCGCCGTGGCCAGGCCTCGACCCGTGTGATCCGACCGGACCCAGTAGCCGATCTCCAACCCACCGGGGCCGACCCGATCGTGCAGTCCGCAGAAGCCGAGCAGAGCCCCGATCTCCCCACCATCGCTTACACCGTCGCTCATCCCCACGCTCCCGCTCGGGGAGGCGCCCCGGATGGCGAACTGGAACTCATGACCCTCCTCCCAGTTGCCGATGGCTCGGTCCAGGAACTCGCCGATCGACGTCGGCGTGGCCGGAACCTGGGCCCAGGGCATCCACGGTCGCAGTTCATCGAGGCTGCTGTTGACGGCGGCGACCAGGTCATCCACGTCGTCGAGGCGGGCCCTCGTCAACGTCACGTCGGCCGACCGGATCGTCTCATCCGGCCGACCGGTCAACCACCGCTCAGTCATGTCCGGGGTCGATCCGGCGGCGACGGGTGTGGCCGCCAGACGGACGGCGCCTGGCCCCGGACCATCGCCGCCGCCGCTCGCCCCCGCGGTCCTGCGTCACTGCGGCGGTCAACCCGGGCGGGCGGTGATCAGCCGCAGCGATCCCGGATACTCGGCGGCCGACCGCAACGGCCCGTGCTCCCGGTCCCAGCTCCCGTCGTCGATGGCGGTGCGAAGCACCTCGACCGATCGTGCCTCGATCGACGGTCCGATGAACCCCCAGGCCGACTGCGACCTCCGCACCCGTTCGTCGAGGAATGCCTCCGGCCGCCCGAAGAAAGCCTCGGCGAACCCGTCGGTGCAGTCGGCCCGGATGGGGACCGGATCCACCGAGGCCACACCGCCGAGCGAGGCCACCACGCCGTCGATGTCGGGCATGCGGGCGCTCTCCCGCTCCATGAGCTCCGGCGCGTAGCCGGCCAACCAGAACTGCCGGAGCAACACCGGGTCGAAGGTCAGGATGACGACCGGTCCCCTGGCCACCCGGCGCATCTCGGCCAGTCCCCGGTCGAGCTCCCGCCACTGATGGATCGTCACCGAGGCCAGGGCGGCGTCGAACGAATCATCGGGAAAGGGCAGGTCCTCGGCGACGGCGTCGATGGCCGTGGCCAGCTGCGGGGGCCGCTGCGAGCGCATCGACGCCGAGGGCTCCACCGGGGTCACCTCGATGTCATCCGGCTCGTAGGAGCCGGCGCCGGCTCCCACATTGATCAGCGAATCGGCATCGCCCAACGCCCTCCGGACGGCGGCGGCGATGCCCGGGTCGGGCCGACGGATGGCCGAGTAGTGCTGGCCACCGCGCTCGTAATCGAAATCCCCGGCGGGCTCCGCCCTCATCTCCCGATCGTAGGACCGGGCCGACCGAGCCGGTCAATTCTCCGGTTCAGCCGGCGAACGAGAACCGGTACACGTTGGTGGTCCGGGCCTCGAACCCGACCCGGACGTAGAGACGGTTGGCCGCCTCCCGGCTGGGCCGCGAGGTCAGGTCGACCGTCCGGGCCCCCGCGGCCTCGGCCCGGCGGACGGCGGCGAGCACCAGCGCTTCACCGGCACCGGCTCCCCGGGCCGACTCATCCACCACCACGTCCTCGATCCAGGCCCGGAGCCCGGTGGGCACGCGGAAGACGGCCAGGGTCAGCGAGCCCACCACGGTCCCGGACCCATCGCGGGCCACCAGCAGCACGGAGGCCGGCGAGGCCACCATGGCGGCCAATTCGTCGGCCGTCGGCGGCGGATTGGAGGACGACAGCTGGGGGATCAGGCGGGCGAACGACTCGACCAGCTCGGGAGTCACCTCGGTGGCCTCGGTCACCGCCACGCCGGCGGCCGGCTCGGTGCTCATGACCGCCTCAGGGGTTCAGACCTTGTCAGGATCGCCCCGCCAGATCGGCGACCGGACCGAGTCGTACAGCACCTCGATGGGCTCGCCGCGCAGCGCGGCGAACACGTGCTGCCCCCAGCGCTCGGCCCCGGCCAACGGGAAGGGGAGCTGGTCGAGCGGGAACCAACCGACGTCGGCGCATTCGAGGGGGTGGGCCTGGAGCTCTCCGCCGACCGCCCGGCACTGGAACACCAGCGAGTAGAGCGGGATGCGGCTGATGCCGATCCGGAGTCCGTCGAGCACGGCGATCAGCCGCACCACCTCGACCTCGATGCCGGTCTCCTCCTCGACCTCCTTGACCACCACCTCGGCGGCCGAGTAGCCGACGTCGGCCCAGCCGGTGGGATAGAGCCACACCCCGGAGTCGGCCCGCTTGACCAACAGCATCTCGCCCTTGTCGTTGCCCACCGCGGCGCCGACCGCCACCTTGGGGGTCACGTAGCCGGGGACGCCCTTGCCGACCGACCCCAGCCACTCCTCGACCAGCCCGTCGGCATCCTCGGCGCCCTCCGATCCCTCGTCGACCGCGACCCGTATGTCGGCGGCCACCCGGAGGATCTCCTCGAAGCGTTCCTGCTCGTAGAGGGACTCGGTGAAGCCGAGCCCGGTGCGGGCGATCCCGGCGAGGGCCTCGCTCCACCGGAGGAGCTGTTTGGTGGAGGGGACGGGATCCACGCACCCGACGCTACCCGCTGCCAACGCGGAACCGCATCCATCAGGCACAATGGAGTGTGGCCGTCAACGAGGATTGTCGTCATTACGTCATGCAGACCACCGCTCACGAGGAGAAGCTCGAGCGGTGCCGGATGGGGGCCAACGAGCAGCTGCCCTTCGCCTGCCCGGAGGGCTGCCTGTTCTACGAGCCCCGCAAGGTGTCGGGAGCGGGCTGGACCATCCGCCGGGATTCCTGAGCCCGAGCGGCGTCTCGAACCCGGGCCGGGGCCGGATCCTCAGGCCGTCCGGGTGGCCACCAGGGTGTAGGTGAGCGGTATCCGGGGCATGCCGGCTCCCCCGGTCCATTCCTTCGGGCCGGACTCCACCAGCCAGGGGAATTGCTGGGCCACGGTCCAGTCGTGTTCGACCAGGAGGTCGATCCGCATCCCGCGGCTGACCAGCGCCATCACCACCTCGCCGATCCCGTGGTTCCACTGGTAGGTCCGGATGTTGGCCAGCGGACGGTCGGCGTCGGTGTAGGTGAGGTCGGAATCGTCGACGAAGGGCTCCGGCTCCTCGAAGTAGGGCCAGGTCAGCACCGGGGAGTCGTCGGCCAGGGCCCACGACACCGGGTGGATCTCGTGGAGGTAGAGCCGGCCGCCGTTGCGGGCCAGGGCGGCCACCTGCTCGGCCCAGCGGTCGACGCTGGGGAGCCAGTGGAGGGCACCGAGGCTCACGTAGACGATGTCGAAGGTCTCGGGGGCGAGCACCTCGGCGGCGTCGAACACGTTGGCGCACACGAAGGTCGACCGGTCGGCCAGCCCGGTGCGGACGGCCAGGTCCTCGGCCGTCCGGATGGCCTCGGGGGAGAAGTCGAGACCGGTGACCCTGGCCCCGGCGTCGGCCCACGCCAGGGTGTCGAGACCGAAATGACACTGGAGATGGACCAGCTCGAGGCCGGAGGGGTCACCCATGACCTCGAGCTCGCGGGGGCGTGGCCCGGGGCGGGTGACCAGCCACTGCTCGACGTCGTAGAACCGGGAGCCCAGGTGGATCGATACCCGCTCGTCCCAGTTGCGCTGGTTGGCAGCCAGGAGCTCGGAGGCCAGGTCGGATCCATCCGCACCCGAGGGCGGTGCCGGCGGGGACGGCGGCGAGAGCGCGGACGGCGGGGGAGCGGGCATGGCCCCCGGATCGGCCCGCCGGCCGTGCGAGTCCACCGGTCAGCTCTCGACGACGTCGCCCAGCAGGTCGACCTGCACGCCCTCGCTCCGCAGCCACTCGACGGCCCGGTCGACGGTGCCGGCGCTGCCGTCCAGCTCGCAGATGATCCACCCGGTGTGCTCGCCCACATCGGCGCGTCGGATGTTGGGCACGATGTCCAGCTCTTTCACCATGCGGGCGATGATCGGCTCCCGGACCAGCTCCTCGGGAAAGGTCAGCTTGACCCTGACCCCGATCACGGACGGCCCTCACCGGAGGAAGCCAGCTCGGCCCCGGCCCGATGGCGATGGGGGAGCGCATCGTTCAGATTGCCCGACCGGAACCCGTCGAGGTCGAGCGTGACGTACCGGTAGCCGGCCCGGTGCACGGCGCCGGCGACCTCCTCCCGGCGGGCCACCACCGAGGCCAGGTCCTCGGTCGGTACCTCGATGCGGGCGGTGTCGCCGTAGTGGCGGACCCGCAGCTGTCGGAAGCCGAGCGCCCGCAGCCCCGATTCGGCGTCGGTGACCGAGCGGAGGGTTCCCAGGGTGACCGGGGTGCCGTAGGGGACCCGCGAGGCCAGGCACGCCGCCGCCGGCTTGTCCCAGGTCCGCAGGCCGAGGGCCTTCGACGCCGCCCGGACGTCCGCCTTGGTGAACCCGGCGTCGACCAGCGGGAAGACCGCCCCCCGTTCGCGGGCTGCGTGCTGTCCCGGACGGTGGTCGCCCAGATCGTCGATGTTCACCCCGAGGGTGATGGTCCGGTGCGCTCCGCCGGCCGGCCCCCTCACGCCGGCCGGTCCGGCCGCCAGGGCAGCCAGCGGGGCCAGGGCCTCGAGCAGCGACGTCTTGCAGTGATAGCAGCGCGAGCCGTCGTTGGCCGCATAGGCCGGGTCGGCCAGTTCGGCCGTCTCCACCTCGACGTGGCGGAGCCCCCATTCGGCGGCCAGCGCCCGGCAGTCGGCCAGCTCCTCGGGGGCCAGGGACGGGGACACCGCGGTGGCGCAGAGCACGGCGTCGGCCCCCAGGGTGTCGGTGGCCGTCCAGGCCAGGAAGGCCGAATCGGCCCCGCCGCTGAAGGCCACCACCACCGGGCCCATCCCGGCCAACCCGGACCGGAGGGTGTCGAGGTCGCCCCCCCGGCGCCGCTCACTCATCGGCGGTGATCCGGGCCAGGACGGTCTCCACCGTGCCCACCATCCCGGTCAGGAAGGGCCCGAATTCGGCGAACCGGGCCGAACCCTCGTCGAAGCGCATGGTGTACACGCAGTCCTTCAGGTCGTCGGGCCGGACCCCGAACAGGGTGACCCCCCACTCCCAGTCGTCGATGCCGGTGGAGCCGGTGATCACCTGCACGATCCGGCCGGCGAAGGTGCGTCCGACGGCGCCGTGGCCGTACATCATCGCCTTGCGTTCCTCGAAGGGCGTGGCGAACCAGTTGGAGCCCTCGGTGTCCCCGCGCCGCTTGGACATCGGGTAGAAGCAGAAGGCGGTCATGCCCTCCGGCGGCAACGAGGGGTAGAGACGGGTCTGTTTCATCTCCTCGGGGATGCCGGCCGCGTATTCGGAGACCTCGGTGAGCGACACGTAGGAGTAGACCACGACCAGTCCGGCCGCCTGCAGGTCGCTCTGCAGCTGCCGCAGCCGCCACAGGTCGGGGCCGAGGGCCATGAAGCCGAGGTCGGCCTTGTGGCCGAGCATGGCCACCGTCACCACCTGGACCCCGTCGGCCTCGGCGCCCTTGACCGCCTGGACGACGGCCTGGGCATCCCAGCCCGGGGTGCCGTCCCGGGCCGGAGGGCCGGCCGGCTTGACGAACAGGTGGAGGACGTTCAACCCGATCGAGGGGGCGAGGGGTTCGGTCACGGCCCTCAGTCTACGGAAAGGACGAAGGGCGCCCCGACGGGCGCCCTTCGTCTCTCGATTCGTCCGCCGCCGTCACGACGACGGCGCCACTCCGGTCGGGAGAGGTCGGCTCAGAAGTCGTCCATGCCCCCGCCCGGCATGGCCGCACCCGACTCCTCGGGCTTGTCGACGATGACCGCTTCGGTGGTCAGGAACAGGGCGGCGATGGATGCCGCATTCTGCAGCGCCGACCGGGTCACCTTCACCGCGTCGATCACACCCGTCTTGACCAGGTCCTCGTACTCGCCGGTGGCGGCGTTGAGTCCCTCGTTGGCCTTCTTGAGGTTGCGCACCTTGTCCACGATGACCCCACCCTCGAGGCCGGCGTTGACGGCGATCTGCTTGAGGGGCTCCTCGACGGCCCGGGCCACGATGCGGGCACCGGTGGCCTCGTCGCCCTCCAGCTTCTCGGCGGTGTCCAACACGGCGGCCTGGGCCCGGAGCAGGGCAACGCCCCCACCCGGCACGACGCCCTCTTCGATGGCTGCCTTGGTGGTGGACACGGCATCCTCGATGCGGTGCTTCTTCTCCTTGAGCTCCACCTCGGTGGCCGCGCCGACCTTGATCACGGCGACGCCACCGGACAGCTTGGCCAGCCGCTCCTGCAGCTTCTCCCGGTCGTAGTCGGAGTCGGTGTTCTCGATCTCGGCTTTGATCTGGTTGATCCGGCCCTTGATCTCGTCATCGGAGCCTCCGCCCTCGACGATGGTGGTCTCGTCCTTGGTGACCACGATCTTGCGGGCGGTGCCCAGCAGGTCGAGGCCCACGTTCTCGAGCTTGAGGCCGACCTCCTCGGTGACCACCTGGCCGCCGGTGAGGATGGCGATGTCCTGGAGCATGGCCTTGCGGCGCTCACCGAAGCCGGGGGCCTTGACGGCCACGCTGCGGAAGGTGCCACGGATCTTGTTGACCACCAGGGTGGCCAGGGCCTCGCCCTCCAGGTCCTCGGCGATGATCACCAGGGGCTTGCCGCCCTGCATGACCTTCTCGAGAAGGGGGAGCAGGTCACGGACGGCGGTGATCTTCGATCCGACCAGCAACACGTAGGCGTCCTCGAGGGCGGCCTCCATGCGCTCGGGATCGGTGACGAAGTAGGGGGAGATGTAGCCCTTGTCGAAGCGCATCCCCTCGACCAGGTCCATGTCCATGCCGAAGGTCTGGGACTCCTCGACGGTGATCACGCCGTCCTTGCCCACCTTGTCGATGGCCTCGGAGATCATGCCGCCGATCTCCGGGTCGGCGGCCGAGATGGACGCCACCTGGGCGATCTGGTCCTTCGAGTCGGTGTCCCGGGCGATGCCGCGCAGCGAGGCGACGGCCGACTCGACGCCGGCCTCGATCCCCTTCTTGAGCGACATGGGGTTGGCTCCGGCGGCCACGTTGCGGAGGCCCTCGTGGACCATGGCCCAGGCCAGCACGGTGGCCGTGGTGGTGCCGTCACCGGCGACGTCGTCGGTCTTCTTGGCCACCTCTTTGACGAGCTCGGCCCCGATCCGCTCGAACGGGTCCTCGAGCTCGATGTCCTTGGCGATGGAGACGCCGTCGTTGGTGATGGTGGGGGCGCCCCACTTCTTGTCGAGGACGACGTTGCGCCCCTTGGGTCCGAGGGTGACGCGTACGGCGTCGGCGAGCTTGTTCATGCCGCTCTCAAGGGACCGGCGGGCCTCCTCGTCGAACGTGATCAACTTGGCCATCTGGTGTTCCTCCGTGGTCGTTAGCACTCTGCACTGTCGAGTGCTAATAGCAAACCACGCTTGGGGCTCGTGCGCAACCGCGGGCGTGCCCGAAAACCGGCGCCACGCCCCCGACCTGGGATGCGACCCCCGAAACGCTCTCCGCGGCCGGGGGAACGCTCCCGGTCGGGATCGGTGGGCGCCCTTGACAGTCGGAAGCCCCTCCTCTTAAGTTGACTCATCCGATAGGGTTTAGTAAATCACTAGGGATTATCAGGTAGCGGCCTGGGGGGCCTTCAGCATTCGGTTGGTCGTCCGCTCTGCTGCACGAACCGAGCCGGACCGAGCCGAATCAAGGAGCCGTCGTTGACAACCTCCACGCCAGGCCACGACGCCTGTCGTTCCGGGGAGTTCACGACGTCTCCGGGCTCGAGCGGGGGATGCGTGCTCGTGGACATGGCCGTGTCGGGCCGGGGCACGAACGGGATGGACGAGGAGGTGACCGATGAGCGCCGATCAGCCTGAGGGCCGGATCACAACCAGCCGCGAGACCGCCCGCACCGTGGTCCGCCTGCTGACCCGGTCGGGTGGCCCGCTGGCGTTGCTGGTCCTGGCCCTGCTCGCCGCCGTGATGGCCACCCCGGCCACGGCCGGGGCGGCGGCGGTCGCCGGCACCGGGACCATCACCAAGCCCGGGCAGCTGGCCGTCCTGAACTCGGGCGGTTCGGGCACGCTCTACGGGGTGGCGCTGCCGTCGGGGGCCAGCTGCCCCGGTGACACCGCCCACGACGGCTACCACGTGTTCAGCTATCTGGTCCCCGAAGGCGTGTCACCCGCATCGGTCGACTTCAAGACCGGGCAGGCCAGCAAGTTCTTCGGCTACATCGCCTACGGCGAGTACTACGGGGCCGTCAACACCGCGGAGGGCACCGGTCAGATCGGCGCCCTCCCGTCGCAGTTCACCTGGGCCCGGCTCACCCCGAAGGACCTGTTCCCCAACGGTGAGAAATCGGCCACCTGGGAGGGTGGCATCGCCTGCGCCAACACCCACGGCGTGGTCACCGACTACTGGAACTCACAGATCGTCTTCGCGGCCAGCACGTCGGATCCGAAGGGCTTCACCTGGAAGGTCGTCGACCAGCCGAGCCTGGCCCCGTCACACAAGTGGGTGTGGATCGGGGTGGCGCTGATCGTGCTGTCGGTGGCCCTGGCCGCCTTGGCCGTCTTCCTCAGCCGCCGCCGTGACCCTCCGTCGGGCGGCCCGTCCCCGGAGTCCGGTGGCGCCTCCCCGTTGTCGGGGGAGCCGGGCCATTCGCCGGCCACCGACCGCCCCGCCCCCGAGCCCTCGGCGGCGGGGCGGTAGCGGCCATGGTCACCACCATGGTGCCGACGGCCGGCGAGGGGGACCGGGACGAGCGTCCCCGCCGGGTGATGCGCGCCGTCCCCGGAGGGGGCGACCGCGCCTTCCTGGGTCTCCACCGGACCAGCGCCGCGCGTGGTGCTCCTGGTGTTCACCGCCATCGGCCTCTTCCTCGGCATCCAGGCCTACTCGGCCATCCGGGTGGCCAAACTCAAGTTCCTCACCACCCAGGCATGGCAGCCGGACATCCATCACTTCGGCATCGCCGGGATCCTGACCGACACCCTGTTGATCGCCCTGGTGGCGGTGGTCATCGCCATCCCCATCTCGCTGGGCCTGTCCCTGTTCATCTCGGAGATCGCCCCCCAGCGGATCAAGCGGACCCTGGTCTCGCTGGTCGACCTCATGGCCGCGGTGCCGAGCGTGGTCTACGGCCTGTGGGCCTTCGAGTACCTCCAGAGCCACACCATCGGCATCGCCCGATGGCTGTCGGTGTGGCTCGGGTGGATCCCCCTCTTCCACGTGCCCAACAACGGCGCCACCAACCCCACCGACCTCGGCCACGAGTACACCGCATCCACGTTCGTGGCCGGCATCGCCGTCTCCCTCATGGTCATCCCCATCCTCACCTCGGTGATGCGCGAGTCGTTCTCCCAGGCCCCGCTCGGGGAGCGGGAGGGCGCCTACGCCCTCGGCTCCACCCGGTGGGGCATGATCCGGTCGGTGGTCATCCCGTTCGGGAAGGGCGGGATCATCGGCGGGACGATGCTGGGCCTCGGACGGGCCCTGGGCGAGACCATCGTGGTCATCCTGATCATCTCGCCCATCTACACGGCCGACTTCCACATCCTGGCCACCGGGGGCAGCTCGGTGTCGCAGTTGATCGCCAACCTGGTGGGCGACTCGTCGGCCTTCGGCATCTCGGCCCTGATGGCGGCCGGGCTGGCCCTGTTCGCGCTCACCCTGATCATCAACTTCGGCGCCTCCGCCGTCGTGGCCCGCTCCCGGTCGGGCGCAGAGAGTGACGGCTGACATGGCCGTGCTCGAGTACACCGAGGCCCGCCCGGCCGACACCCCCGCCGGCCCGCCCCCCCAGCGCCGCCGCAAGCTCCGCGGTCTCAAGCCCGGTTCGCTCTTCAACCTGGTCGGCGCGGCGGTCGCCGGGGTCTGCGTGGCGCTCCTGCTCGAGCGGCTCACCGCCCTGTCGGGGCCGCTGGGCTTCGTGCTCATCGCCTACGCGGCCTTCGTCGCCACCTACGGCGTGCTCGTCTCGCTGTCCGAGGACGGGCCGGCGGTGCGCGACGCGGTGATGACCGTCCTCATGGCCACCTGCGCGGTGGTTGCCTTCGGGGCTCTGGCCCTGGTCGTGGTGTTCACGCTCCTCAAGGGCTGGTCGGCCCTCCGGCATTGGAACTTCTACACCCAGGACATGTCCAAGGCCGGCCCGCTGTCGCCGCTGACGGTCGGCGGCATGGGCCACGCCCTGGTGGGCACCGTGTGGACGGTGGGCATCGCCGTCATCCTCACCGTGCCCATCGGACTGGTGGCGGCCATCTATCTGGACGTGACCCGCACCCGCCCGGCCCGGTTCTTCCGCACGGTGGTCGAGGCGATGACCGCGCTGCCCAGCATCCTGGCCGGACTGTTCATCTACGCCTCGTGGATCCTCGCCTTCGGCTTCCAGCGGTCGGGGCTGGCCGCGGCCTTCGCCCTCAGCGTGATGATGCTCCCCTACATCATCCGGGCCGCCGACCTCGCCCTCCGGCTGGTGCCGAACAACCTTCGCGAGGCGTCGGCCGCGCTGGGGGCGCCGGGTTGGCGGGGGGAGATGCAGGTGGTGATCCCCACGGCCCGGTCGGGTCTGGCCACCGCGGTCATCCTCGGGATCGCCCGGGCCATCGGCGAGGCCTCCCCGGTGCTGCTGACCGCCGGGTTCACCAGCTACATGAACGCCAACCCGCTGCACGGGCCGATGGTGTCGCTGCCCCTCGAAGCCCTCCAGTTGGTCCGGTCGGGCGTGCCCGCCTATGCCAGCCGTGCCTTCGGCTGCGCCTCCTTCCTCCTCCTGGTGGTCATCGTCCTCTTCGTGGTGGCCCGCAAGATCGGCGGATGGGGCCCCGGTCATCTGTCCAAGCGCGGCCAGCGCCGGGTGGTGGCGGCCTCGGCCCGTGATGCCGAGCGGTTCGCCAAGAGGCAGGAGCGCGCCCTGGCCCACGGCCCGGCCGCCAGCGCCGGCGCCGGCCCGAACGCCGGCTTCACCATCGTGGAGAACCGCTGATGGCCGACCCCCGACCCCGCCGATCGTCCCGACCGCGTGCCGCCCTGGCCGTGGCCGGCGCCTTGGTGGCGGCCACGGCCGCCCTGGTGATGGCCGTGGCCCCGGCCGGAGCGACCGGCTACGTCCCGGTGTCGGGGGAGGGATCCTCGTGGTCGGCCAACGCCATCAACCAGTGGATCGCCGACGTCCAGCCGGACGGGATGCGGATCAACTACACGGCCAACGGATCGACCACCGGCCGACAGGACTACATCAAGGGACTGACCGACTTCGCGGCGTCGGACATCCCGTTCCAGACCAACCCCAGCGACGGGTCGGCACCCGAGGACCCACAGTCGGGCAGCTATGCCTACATGCCGATCACCGCCGGCGGCACCGTGTTCATGTACAACCTCAAGATCGACGGCCAGCAGGTCACCGACCTCCGGCTGTCGGGCGAGAACATCGCCAAGATCTTCACCGGGGCCATCACCAACTGGGACGACCCCGCCCTGGCCGCCGACAACCCGGCCCTCAAGCTCCCCGACCAGTCCATCGAACCCGTGGTGCGCTCCGACGGGGCCGGCTCGAGCTACGAGCTCACCGAGTGGATGATCAGCCAGTACCCGTCGGTGTGGAACTCGTACTGCTCGAGGTCGGGTCGTGCCCCGGCCTGCGGGCCGACCTCGTTCTACCCGACCGTCAGCGGCATGGTGGCCCAGAACGGTGACCTCGGCGTGGCCGGCACGGTCTCGCAGAGCTACGCCAACGGCTCGATCGGCTACGTCGAGTACTCGTATGCCCTCAACGACCACTTCCCGGTGGTCCAGATGCTCAACTCGGCCGGCTACTACACCGAGCCCACCGCCCAGAACGTGGCCGTCTCCCTGCTCTCCGCCAAGGTGGACACCACCGACGTCCACGATCCGGCCAAGTACCTGACCGAGGACCTCACCGGTGTCTACACCGACCCCGACCCGCGCACCTACCCACTGTCCTCGTACTCCTATCTGATCCTGCCCACCCAGATCCAGGGTCAGTTCACTGCGGCCAAGGGCAACACCCTGGCCGCGTTCTCCTACTACGCCATGTGCCAGGGGCAACAGCAGTCTGCGGCCCTGGGCTACTCGCCGATGCCCATCAACCTGGTGGAGGCCAGCTTCGACCAGATCGAGAAGATCCCCGGGGCCAACGTCCAGTCCATCAACATCCAGTCGTGCAACAACCCGACCTTCTCGCCGAACGGAACCAACCTCCTGGCCGATACGGCACCGCAACCGCCGGCCTGTGACAAGCAGGGGCCGACCCAGTGCACCTACGGCACGGGCGGGGCGGCGACCACGCCCACGCCGGTCAGTTCGGGGAACCCCGGGTCCAACGGCTCACCCGGGGTCGGGGGATCCTCCGGTTCCGGCTCGGGCTCGGGGGGCGGCTCGGGAGGAGGCGCCTCCGGCGGCGGGGCGCGATCCACTCCGGCGGCCAAGGTGGCCGCCGCGGTTCGGACCTGCCTGAGCCGGCACCCCCATGACGTCGCCCTCTGCGAGAAGGTGGCGGCGGCCGCCGCGGTGCAAGCGGCGGGCACCCATCCCATGCCCATCACCAACACGCTGGCGGTGAGTCAGGGATGGACCATCGAGCAGACCCTGATCCTGCTGGTCGCCCTGGCCCTGGTCGCCCTGATCCTGGTCCCCGGGGGCCTCCTCTCCCGACGGCTGGAAAGGCGCAAACGATGAACGCCGCCCCGGTCCCCCCGCATCGCCGCGCCGAGCTCCGGGCGCAGCGCGGGCCCCTGGGCCTGGCCACCTGGCCGTCTGGCCGTCGTGGCCCTGGCCGTCATCGTCCCGGCCACCCAGGGCAGCGCCTCGACCCCGGCGGCGACCGTCAACGGCTGCGCGGCGGCCGATCCGACGGCCGGCTGCCAGGGCATCGTGGCCGCCCTCCCCGCCACCAACTCCCAGGTGACGGCGTCGGGACACGGCCAGTACCGCGGCCTCTCGGTCACCGTCAACCAGACCGCCAACCTCACCAACCAGGCCGTCTCGGTGACCTGGTCGGGCGGGGCACCCACCTTCAGCGACCCGACGTCGAAGACGTTCGACTCGACCTACAACGGGGACTACCTCCAGATCTTCCAGTGCTGGGGCGATCCCCAGACCGCCGACCCGACCGGGGCGGGGGCGGGGCCCCTGCCCTCGCAGTGCGAGTTCGGCGGCGAGAGCAGCTCGCCCACCGCGTCGTACCCGATCAAGGATGTCGGCTTCGAGTTCTCCCGGGTGCTGAGCGAGAGCGCGTGGAGCAGCTACGCCTCGTTGTCCCACGCCCCAGGCACCTACCTCGACACCGGCGACAACTTCGTGATCGAGCCGTTCGACGCCGTCGACGGCACGGTGGTCGACCAACAGGCCGACTACAACTACCTGTCCAATCCCTTCAAGCCACAGCCGTTCTGGCTCAATCCGTACTTCAGCTTCTCCACCACCAACGAGGTCGACTTCGCCCGCACGTTCTCGAACGGGACGGGCCAGCAGTTGTTCCAGGTGGACACCGGACTGGAGGCCCCCGGGCTGGGCTGCGGCCAGGACATCCAGCCGGTGAGCGGGGGCACGACGACTCCGCAGTGCTGGTTGGTCGTGGTGCCGAGGAGCACGCCGACCGCCGAGAACCCGGCCAACGTGACCAACGTGAGCAGCGTGGTCACCTCCCCGCTGACCCCGGAGGCGTGGGCCAACCGCATTGCCATCCCCCTGAGCTTCAACCCGGTCGGGTCCAGCTGCTCGATCAACGCCAATGCCCAGGAGATCCTCGGCGGCGAGCTGGCCTCGCCGGCGGTGGCGGCCTGGCAGCCGGCCCTGTGCAACCTTCCCGGGAAGACACCGTTCAGCTACATCCAGAACAGTGACGATCAGGCCCGGCTCAACCTGACCAACCCGTCCTACGGATCGGCCGGCATGTCAGTGTTCTCCAACCCCATCCCGCCGGACCAGACCAAGACCTCCAACCCGGTGGTCTATGCGCCGATCACCCTTTCCGGCGTGGTCGTCTCCTTCAACATCGAACGGGACCCGATCATCGAGCCCGACGGGAGCTTGCAACCGCAAGAGCTCGGCCTCAGCGGGGACCGGGTCGAGCACCTCTATCTGACCCCGCTCCTGGTGGCCCGGCTCCTCACCGAGTCGTACCGCGACCAGCTCCAGGACGTCGCCGCCGACACGTCGTCCCCGTACAAATGGATCCAGAACAACCCGACCAGTCTGTTCGCCGACCCCACCTTCCTCGAGTACAACCCGGAGTTCTCACAGCTCAGCTCCATCTACCAGATCGACGCCGGCACACTCATGGTCGAGGAGGGGAGCGCCGACGCCACCGCCACCCTGTGGAAGTGGGTGCTGTCCGACCCCGAGGCGGCGGCGTGGCTCAACGCCGAGCCCGGCCAGGGCGCCGACCAGGCCATGAACGTGAACCCGTACTACAGCACCAATCCGTCGATCAACCCTTCGGGCGTGGCCTTCGGGACCCCGGCCCCGGAGAACTATCCGAAGAGCGACCCGTACTGTGAGAACACCGGTTCCACCGTGTACCAGACCGGTCCCAACGGCAACCAGCTGCCGGCCCGGCCGATCTGCATCCAGGACTGGTCGCCCTACCTGTTGAACATGCGGGTCGCCGCTCTCGACACCGGGGTGGCCAACGACGGCGCCCACACCACCTTCGACCCGACGCAGACCCCCGATCTGGCCTGGACGGCCAACGGCCCCCAGATCACCGGGAACTACTTCGTCATGTCGGTCACCGACTCGGCGTCGGCGGTCCGCTACGGCCTGCAGACGGCGAGTCTCAGCCCGGCCGGTGACGACACCCCCGACCGGACGTTCGTAGCTCCCACCCCGGCCAGCCTCCTGGCCGGCGAGCAGGCCATGGTGCCGACCAAGGTGCCGGGCGTGATGCAGACCGACCCGTCGTCGACGGGGACCGGCGCCTACCCGCTGACCATGCTCACCTACGCCGCCACCACTCCGGAGACCCTCAACGCCTCGTCCCGGGCCAACTACTCGGCGTTCCTGCGCTACGCGGCCGGGCCCGGGCAGGTCATCGGTGACCAACCCGGACAGCTCCCCAACGGGTACGTGCCGCTGCCGGCTTCGCTGCAGGCCGAGACCGTGGCCGCGGCAGCAAGCGTCCTCAACCCCCCGACCACGCCGCCGGCCAAGAAGCTGCCCAGCACCGGAAAGGGCAACTCGGCCTCGGGCGGCGGATCGGGATCGTCGGGTGGGTCCGGCGGGGACTCCTCGTCGGGTGGCACCGGCTCGGGATCGGGCTCGGGCTCGGGCAAGGCCGGGTCGAAGCACGGGTCGTCGGGCTCGGCCGGGGTCCTCCCACCCAGCCGCGCTGAGCGCCATCCGCACCGAGGGCTTCGCCATCGGGCTCCTGCGGTGGGCGCTCCCCTTCCTCTTGGCCGTCGGGCTGGCCGCCGGGCTGGGCGCGGTGGCCATGAACCGGACCCGACGGCGGAGGACGCTGGCCGGCGCCGGTGACGGTGACGGGACCCTCGAGGTGGCGCCCGGACCGCCCGAAGGCGGGTCGCCGTGATCGCCGCCCGACGGGCCCGGGCTTCGGCCAAGTACTCGGCGGTGGCCGTGCCCATGGCCGCGGGATCGCTGTTCCTTTTCGTCGCGCCGGTCGCGCCGGCCTCACCGGCGGCGGCCGCCGTCACCGCCGTGCACGGCGGTGCGGCCACCATCGCCCGACCGGGGGCCACGGCCACCGGAGCCCTCGGGTCGGGGGGATCCTCCACCCCCTTCACGGTGGTGCTGCCGGCCAACGCCTCGTGCTCGGGCGACACTGCTCACGACGGCGACCACGTCTACAGCTACCTGGTGCCGAGGGGAACCGCCCTCTCGACGGTGACCTTCATCGGCTTCCCATCGAAGGGCTACGGGTTGGTCGGCCGCACCGGTCGCTACTACGGAGCGGCCAACACCGCCGTCGACACCGGGCAGATCATCGGTATCCCCAACGACTTCGTGTGGGGAAAGCTGGTCAAGACCGATGGCGGCGCCGTGGCTCTCAAGACGCTGGTCGACGGCCCGAGCCACGGCGTGTGGGAGGCCGGCATCGCCTGTGCCACCACCCACGGTCGGCTGGCCGATCACTGGAACACCCAGGTCACCTTCACCGCCGACGCCCGGGATGCCCACGGATTGGCCTGGCACGCGGTGCCCGGTGCGACGACCGTGTCGTCGTCACTGCCGGCCACGGGGACGGCGGCCGCACGCACCCCGGGTTCGGCGGCGCCGGGCGCCGGGATCGCCGCCCATGGCGCAACCGCCGGGGCGGGCCTCACCGGCGACCAGGGCGCACCGGCCGGGTCCGGAGCCGTCCGACCGGTCGGCGGCCGGGGTTCCGGTGGTGCACCGGCGGTGACCGATGTGCCGGTGGCGGCCGCCGCCTGTGCCGGGGCCCTCGCCCTCGTGGCCGGGATCCTGGCCCTGGCCAGGCGCAACCGCCGGGCCGGGCCGACAGCCGGCGGCCGGGAGGTCGGTGCGATGACGACCCTCACCGAGACGGCGCTGGACCGGGAGATGCTGCTGGTCGCCCTGCCCGACACCGAGTCGGTGACCAACGGCAACGGCTACGACCCGAATGAAGCACCGAGGCTGCAAGCCGAGTTCGATGCCACCGGGCACCTGGGCGAGGCAGCCACCACCAGCCGGTGGCCAGCGGTGGTGCGGTTCGGCCTGATCGTGGTGGCTCTGGTCTCGATCGGGATGGTCGTGCAGCTGGCCTTCGTGAGCGGGATCGAGCACCGTTCGGCCCAGGTCTCCCTGTACAACCGGTTCCGTACCGAGCTGGCCCTGGGTACCGCCCCGCTCGGACCGGGCAGCCGGCGCCATCCGGTGGCCATGGGCGCCCCGATCGCCCAGATCACCATCCCGTCCATCGGGGTGAACCAGGTGGTGGTCGAGGGCACCACCGGCACCTTGCTGGCCAACGGCCCCGGGCACTACCGCTCGACGGTGTTCCCCGGCGGGACCGGCGACAGCGTCATCCTCGGCCGGGCCGCGGCCTACGGGGGCCCGTTCGGGCAGATCAGCACGCTCAAGAAGGGGGCCCGTATCCAGGTCGTCACCCAGGTGGGGACGTCGGTCTTCAAGGTGATCGACGTCAGGCCGGCCGGTAGTAAGGAGCGCCCGGTGCCGCCCGGCGCCTCACGTCTCACTCTGGGCACGGCGTCGGGCTCGCCCTTCGTCCCCTCCGGGGTGGTCTGGGTGGACGCCGAGAAGAACGGTCCGTCCCTCGCCGCCCAACCGCCGTTGGTCAAGACGGTGCCGGTCGCCGAACGGGCACTCGGCCTCGACACCAGCACCCTGTGGGCGTTGGCCCTGTGGGTGCTGGTCCTGGCTGTCCTGGTCGGAGCCGCGGTGTGGACCTGGCGTCGCCGGGGCCGGGCCCAGGCCTGGATCGTGTTCACCGCCCCGGTGCTGCTGGTCTGGATGTTCATCGCCGACCAGATTCGCCCGCCTCCTCCCCAACCTCCTGTGATGACACAGGCCGACCACCAATCGAGGAATTGAGATGCTGCTCGAATCAACCGATGTCCGGCCCCCGGCGCAGGACGGGTTCCAGGCCGCCCAGCTCGAGGCCCGGGACATCTCGGCGTGGTTCGGGGACCATCAGGTCCTCGACCGGGTGTCCCTGACCATGGAGGCGCGACAGGTCACCGCCCTCATCGGCCCGTCGGGGTGCGGGAAGTCCACCTTCCTCCGCATCCTCAACCGGATGCACGAGCTCATCCCGGCCGCCTCGCTGGCCGGCGACGTGTTGCTCGACGGCGTGGACATCTACGACCCGAGCCGGAAGCTGACCGACGCCCGCCGTCACATCGGCATGGTCTTCCAGAAGCCGAACCCCTTCCCGACCATGTCGATCTACGACAACGTGCTGGCCGGCCTCAAGCTCACCGGCACCCGCAAGGATCAGGACACCAAGGACGAGCTGGTGGAGACCTGCCTGACCAAGGCCGGCCTGTGGAACGAGGTCCAGAACCGCCTGCGCCAGCCGGGTGGGGCCCTGTCCGGTGGTCAGCAGCAGCGCCTGTGCATCGCCCGGGCGCTGGCCATCCGGCCGAGGGTGCTGCTGATGGACGAACCGTGCTCGGCCCTCGACCCCACCTCCACCCGGCGGATCGAGACCACCATCGACGAGTTGAAGACCGAGGTCACCATCGTGATCGTGACCCACAACATGCAGCAGGCCCAGCGGGTGTCGGCCTACACGGCGTTCTTCCTGGCCGAGCAGGGGACGCCCGGCTACATCATCGAGCACGGCCCCACCGACGCCATGTTCGACTCGCCCCTCGACCCCCGGACCCTCGACTACGTGCACGGCAGATTCGGGTGATCGGCACCGACCCGAACTCCGGAACTCCGGTCCCGGGGGGACCGATTTCGGCCCCCACAACCTAGTGACCACCTAGGTATACTGGCTTGGAACGCTCCACGGGCCAGCGCCACACCGCATTTCCACGCCGATGACACCGACCACCGATCCCGAGGCCGGGCAGGCCTTCACCCGAGCATCGGTCGAGCGCTACCTCCGCGCGGCAGCGGCGGAGCAGGCCAGGCTCGAATCGGCCATCGCCGGGGCCCGGGCCCGGACCGAGGCGGCCCGGCAGGTGGAGGAGCACCTCCGGTCCCTCGACCCCGGACCGGACCGGCAGGCCGGCCCGGACTTGGCCGGGACGGCCGATGGCCGGCTCCCCTTCGAGGTCGACACCGACGAGCATGCGTTGGCGGGCACCGGGTGGTCCGACGGCAGCCGACCGTGACCGGCACCCCATCGTCCGGACCCACCACCGCACGGCCGGTACCGACAGCCGAAACACGGTGAAGAAGCACAGTCCGGCGAAGAAGGGTGGCGCGGCCCGGAAGGGTCGGTCGGCCACGAGCCGCCGAGCGGTTGCTCCCGAGGTGATCCCCGGTGCCATCGTGCGGGACCTGGTGGACAGCAACGAGCAACGCATCGCCGAGCTCCAGCGCGAGCTGGAGGCGGTCGTGCACGAGGCCGACGAGGCCGAACGGCGGGTGGCCGGAATGACCGGGCCGGGGCCGTCGAACACCAACGGGTCGGATGCCGGACCGAAGGATCCCGGCGACCACGGACGTCCCGGCCCGCCGCGGACCACCGTCGTCACCCGGGCCCGGCCCCAGGCTGGTTGAGCGACCCGCTCTCCAACCGGGAGGCCCGGTGGCTGGCCGTCGCCGCCCAGGGACTCGGGGCACCCCGGCCCGTAGCCGGCACCGCCAGATCGGGGCCGCCGCGGCTCCGCCGGGTGATGGGTCAGGTCGGGACCGTCCAGCTCGATGCGGTGAACGTGCTCGAGCGGACCCAGTACCTGGTGCCGTTCAGCCGGATCGGCGCCTACGACCGGGCGGCGTTCGACCGGCTCACCGGCCCCGGTGGCCCATGGTTCGAGTACTGGGGCCACGCCGCCTCCCTCCTGCCCGTCGAGCTCTACCCCCTGCTCCGCTGGCGGATGGACGGCTGGCGGAACGACCTCGATGACGGCTACCGGGCCCAGGAACGCCGTCGTCAGTGGCGCCGGAGCCATGCCGACTATTTGGCCCGGGTGCTCGACGAGGTCACCGAGCGCGGCCCGCTGCCGGCGTCGAAGCTCGCCGACCCGCGCCGGAGGGCCGGGGAATGGTGGGACCGGCGCAGTGACGGGCGGCGGGCGCTCGAGCTGCTGTTCGAGGACGGTGTCCTGGCTGCCTGGCGCACCCCGAGCTTCGAGCGGGTCTACGACCTGGCCGAGCGGGTGATCCCGGCCTCGGTGATCGGGCGGCCGCCGCCGGCCCCGGAGGAGGCGCAGCGGGCGCTCATCGAGGTGGCGGCGCGGTGTCTGGGGGTGGCCACGGTGGCCGACCTGGCCGACTACTTCTGGATCCGGCCCGGGCCGGCCCGGGTGCGGGTCGACGAGCTGGTCGAGGACGGGAGGTTGGTGCCCGTGGCCGTCGAGGGGTGGACCAGGACCGCCTACTGCGTGCCCCAGGCCAAACCCCGACGTCCGAGGCGGCAGCACGGGACCCTGCTGTCCCCGTTCGACTCGCTGATCTGGAACCGGCCCCGGACCGAGCGGCTGTTCGGCTTCCACTACCGGCTCGGGATCTACGTCCCCGGGCACCTCCGTACCCACGGGTACTACGTCCTCCCGCTCCTGATGGGGGACGAGCTGGTGGGCCGCTTCGACCTCAAGGCCGATCGGAAGGAAAGCACCCTGCGGGTGATGGGTTCGTACGCGGAGGCGGGGGCCGACCCGGCGACGGTCATCGACGCCGCCGTCGCCGAGCTCGATCTCCTCGGCCGATGGCTCGGGCTCCAGCACCTGGCCGTCGGTCCACGCGGAGACCTGGCCCGGGGGCTGCGGGCCGGGGTCACCCGAGGGCGGCGGGCGGTCCCTACTTGACCGGGCTCCATCCGGCATCAGTGGGCGAAGAGATGCCACCCGGCGTAGGCCCACCCGGCAATGAGGGCCACCCTGGCCAGCGGGGGCCCTGACGCCAGCCGGACCAGCTCCCCGGCGTCGGCCCATCGGCCGTGCGAACGGCGGGCCACGACGTCGATCAGCACGCAGGCCACGACCACCGCCACCCAGAAGGCCACTCCCACGCCCCGGCTGTGGGGGAGGAGGAGGGCCGGACCGGCGGCGGCGTGGGGGCCGGGCGCGACCGCACCGGAGGAGCCACCGGGCGTAGTCACCGGGGCCGATGGGCCGGGACCTTCTTCCATCGGGGCCCGGGCCCGGGCCACGCCATAGCCGAGCCCGGCGACGATCCAGGCCAGCCACAGACCGGCATCGAATGGGCGGAAGGCCAACGAGAGGGCGCTGACGGTGAGGTGGGGATCGTGGGGCCCGGTGTCGATGCCCAGCACCTCCCAGGCCACCACGACGAGGACGAGGGCCAGCCAGGGGGCGGTGCCGAGCAGCGCCCGGGATGGGCCGCCGCGGCCCGGTCGGGGCCATGGGTGGTCGACGGGACGGAGACGGATGGCCCAGCGGTGATGACGCCGACCCCGCCAGAGCAGCAGATCGATCACCGCCACCCCGGCGAGCGAGGCCGACCACGCCGCGAAGGCCCCGGGCGTCGACTGGTGGAACCCGCTGGCCCAGCCGCACCAGGCGCACAGGGCCAGGACGACCACGGTACCGAGGGCGAATCGCCGGGCGCTCATCGCACCGATCGTCGCATGCCGCCGCCGCCGGCCGTCGTCTACGGTGGCGTGCAGAGCACGCGACACGGGGGGTAGCAGTGGGCCGTTCGATCAGGGCCGCGGTCATCAGGCCGATGGTGGCCGCCATCATGGTGACGTTGGGCGTGGTCGGCCTGGTCGTCGTGGTCGGCCTGTCCGGAGGAGGCCGCGCCGCCGCCGCGGCGCCCTCCCCGTACTACCTCTCGCTGGGCGACTCCTATTCGATCGGCTACCAGCCCGGGATCGGTGGGACCAGTGGCTATACGGGGTACGTGGCCGGAGCCCTGGCACTGCGGGCCGAGAACTTCGGGTGCGGGGGAGCCACCACCACCTCCATCCTCCATTCGTCGGGATGCGGTGACCCGGCCAGTCAGGACGCCGTCCACTACGCCGGGATCACCCAGGAGAAAGCCGTACTCAACTTCATCGGCGCCCACAAGGGAGCGGTGCGACTGATCACCGTCTCCATCGGCGGCAACGATTTCGACGGCTGCTCGACAGCGCCGTGCGTGCAGGCGGCCATGCCCACCATGGAGGCGAACATCAAATCGCTGGTGGGTGCGCTCAGCCGCGCCCTGGTCAAGGAGTCGGACACCAAGGCCAGGATCATCGGCCTCACCTACCCCGACGTGGACCTCGGACTCTACGTCTACCCGGCCGATCCGCCGGCGGCGGCCAGTGTGACCCAGGCCCGTTCCTCCATCCTGGCCTTCGACGACCTGATCAACCCCACGCTCAAGAAGTCGTACCTGACACAGCCGCGGTCGAGCTTCGTGGACGTGACATCCGCGCCCTACGGGAAGGCCACCAAAGGGGACGACACCAGTCTCGGCCTCACCGAGAATCTGCCCCCGTACGGAACCATTCCGATCTCGGTGGCCGAGGTCTGCCATCTGACCTACTTCTGCTCGCAGGGGAACATCCACGCCACTACGCCCGGCTACAACTTCATCGGCAAGTTGGTGGTGGCGAACTACCGGTCGCCGTAGGCCGGCTCAGCCGGCGTCGACCGTGTCGACCGTGTCGACCGTGTCGACGATCAGTACCGAACACGGGGCGCTGTGGGCGATCGAGTTGGGGACGCTCCCGAGGACCCGGCGGGCCCCGCGCATCCCCTTGTTCCCGACGACGATCAGATCGGCGTCCACGGATTGAGCCACCTTGACAACCACCTCGGCCGGGTCACCCGTCGAGGGGTGGACGACCGGCTCGAGCCCGCGTTCCTTGGCGATCCCCGACAGGCCCTCGAGCAGGACGTCGGCCGGGTTCGTTGTCGTGGTGAGCCGGAATTCCGAAGGCAGATGCTCATGTTTCACCGACTTCGGGTCGTAGGCGGTCACGATGTGGAGGGTCCCGCCGGTCAGTTGGGCGATGTCGGCTGCGGCCACGACCGCCTGACGGGCGGTCGACGAACTGTCCGCTCCCACGACGACGTTCTCGAACAATGCCATCAGCTCCTCGGATTCTCCGTTCCGGCCTGGTTGTCCGCCGGGTGACCTGCGAAATCCTATCGGCTTGGCTTGGCGGCCGCCCTTTGCCGCAGCCAATGACTGGTCCAAACATAGAAAAATATTGCCAGTAATTCATATCCAGAGTATTGTGAGTGAACAGCCCCCGAACGTCCGTCGAAGACGGTTATCTATTTCGGGGTCCCCATAGTCAGGCACTGATGCCCCTCAAAAAGTCTTTCTCTAAGTCTTGCCGCCCCCTGTTCCGATTCGGTGGTTCTTCTTCCTGTGTTGAACCGTCGGGCTCAGGTGCTGCAACGTTGACAGGGACGTCGGCGGATGGGCTCCGGAAAGCGGTCCGAAAGGCCATGGTCATCGCTCTGGCGGTCGCCTCGTGTTCGACCTTCGTCGCCGTCGCCACGGACTCCGGGTTGGCCGGTGCCGCGCCCGTCACCGCCACCGTGCCCGTCGGGACGAGCCCGTTCGGTGTGGCCGTCACTCCCGACGGTTCCCACGCCTATGTCGCCAACAGCGGCGCCGGTACGGTCAGCGTCATCAACACCGCCACCAATACGGTGACTGGTGCCGTCACGGTCGGTGCGGCTCCGCACGGGGTGGCCGTCACTCCCGATGGGTCTGATGTCTACGTGACGAACAGTGGTGTCAGCACGGTCAGCGTGATCTCCACCGCCACGAACACTGTTACTGGCACTGTCTCGGTCGGATCGAGCCCGCAGGGCGTGGCGATCAGCCCAGACGGTTCCACTGCTTACGTGGCCAATGCCAACTTCAACTCCGTCAGCGTCATCGATACCGCTAGCAACCTAGCGACTGTCACGATTCAGGTGGGAGCAAACCCGCACGGCGTGGCTGTCACCCCCGACGGCTCGGCCGTCTATGTGACAAATGCTACGGACAATTCGGTCAGCGTGATCGACACCGCCACAAACTTGGTCACAACCACCATCCCAGTCGGCGTCAATCCTCAGGGCGTAGCCATCACTCATGATGGTGCCACCGCCTATGTGACCAATAAAACGAAAAATACGGTGAGCGTGATCGACACGGCGACATTTGCCCGGACGACTGCCCGGCAGCGGCTCGTGGACAGACCATGATCTTTCCGTCGAGCACTGCGATCGATGCCTGTCCCGATCTTCGGGGGCGCGGTTGCTCCGCCCTTTGTGTCCCGGTCGGCATCAGCGGCAACTCCGTCGGCGTGTTCCACGTGAACTCTGAGGACGGAACCGCACCCTCGTCCGAGGTTCGCAGTGACATCGAAGCAGTGACATCGAAGTGGTGGCGAGAAGGGCTTCGGAACGACTGGCCATGCTCCGTGCCTTTGCGCTTTCGCAGACCGAGGCCAATAGCGATTCACTGACGGGTCTGATGACTCGAAGGAGCGTTGAACAAAGTGTCCGCGACCTCAAGGAGAACAGCGTGGCCTATGCGGTGGCATACGGAGATCTCGACAAGTTCAAGGAACTGAACGACGTCTTTGGCCAGGACGCCGGTGACCGGTCACTACGTACCTTCTCCCAGGTTCTCCGCGACTCCCTCAGGCCTTCAGATATCCCCTCGCGCTACGGAGGGGAAGAGTTCGTCATCGTCCTTCCGATGTGTCCGATCGACGAAGCAGCCCAGGTTCTCGAACGGGTCAGACGTCGCTTGGCCGATCGACTCACGGTGGGCAACCTCCCGGAGTTCACCGTGAGCTTCGGTCTGGCCTCGTCCGACCAAGCCGCTGATTTCCAGCAAGTAGTAAGCCTGGCTGACGAAGCCCTCTTGAGTGCCAAGGCCGGTGGGAGGAACAAGACCGTTGTCGCCCGAGCGGGCGGATCCAACAATCAAGACAGCACCGGCTCGGTCATCGAATTACCCCCACCCGGCGAGGTAGCGCAGGAATCCATCACAAGTGGTCATCCACTCTCGAAGGTGAACTGACAACCCTGACCCACTCGCGGTAGGGCCTGATCACATGGTGTCCCGACCACTGGAGCAGCCCTCGGTGCGACAGGCCATGGCCAAGACGGCCACCCAACCGACGAGCGTCCACCCCAGCAGCAGATTGATGGCGAAGAGGCTGCGGAGGTGAGGAACACCTCGAGCCTCCCCAATGATGAAGGGGAGGAGGTACAGGGCGACCGAGAGAACTCCGCCAAACAGGACCACGGCAAGTGCCAGTTCGGTCGAGAGGTCGGAGGTTGCCACGATCACCGCCATTCCGATTCATCGGCAACCGCGACTGATCGCTTGAGCGGTGCTCCCAGAGCGACCCTCCTCACCCTCCCAGCGGAGTGCTGCTTGAGAGGCGGTCTTCTGACCCCGGGAGCCACTCAACGGTCCTTTCGGTCTTCTGCCGCGATCCTGAGTACCTGGCCAGAGTCTCAACCCCCAGCAGGTTCGTGGCGCGACCGCTCATTGTCGAGTCGGTCTCTGGCCCAGTCAGTTGGCGGCTGGAATCCCAGCTCCGCCGCCACCGGATCATTCGGGGGCAACCAGGGAGGTGCTTGTTGGATGCGATCGAAGTCGCGCCAGGCACGTGCCGTTCCCGTGTCTTGGGCGATCTCCAGGAAATCAGCCGTGGCGCGAGGTACGCGACCGTCGCGCCACGCAATCGACCAGGGGTAATGCGGCGAGATCTCCTCAGGGTTGTAGAGCGGTAGACCCTCAGCCGCATAACGGACGGCATAGCTGTCGAATTCCAGTGAGAAGGCGGATTCGGTTGCGCGTTCGATCACGGCGAGACAGTGGCTGAAGGCTCCTGGGGTTCCAAGCCACCGCATCGACAACCCCAAGAACTGTTCGAGTGGGCTCAAGAAGTCGCCGTATGCCTTGTGAAGTCCGGACTCGGGAGAATCTGCAAGAACCTCGATGGGCCGCTCGAACATCGACGCTGTCAGGCGAGGACGATCTCCGCGACGACCCACCAAGCGCATCGGTTCGAGCCGGAGAAGCGTGTGGGACCACCCCTTCGGATGGTCGTGGAGCATTTGCGGGGTGACACGGAGGATGGCCACATCGAGGCGATTCTCGAGCAGAGCGTCGAGCTGGGCCATGCTGTCCATGGCATGTTCGATGATCGTCACGTCGGGGTGTGCCTTTGAATATTCATCGGCCACGTCACGACTGGTGGCGAGTTCGAAGATGTGGGCGATTCGTATCTGGTTGCCGTCCGGTCGTTGCTGCATTCGCTCCGCCAGTCTGAGCAACTCCCGAGCGTCGCCAAGAAAGTCTTCGCCCCGGACAGTGAGCGCAACATGACGGCTGTCACGGATGAGGAGACGCACGCCGAGTTGATCCTCGAGCTTGCGGATCTGCTTCGAGAGTGCTGGCTGGCTGATGTGGAGCTTGTTCGCCGCCCGGCCGAAGTGAAGTTCATCGGCCACCACTACGAAATAGCGAACCAAACGCAGGTCGAGGTCCACGGCTATGCCCCCTAGCCCTCTCAGTCAGCTGGCCAGGTGTGCACTACTCGGACGCTAGTCGGTGGCGTCCTGGTCATGTCCATTTGGTTATCGATCCAGGTCGCATTGATCTTGGACACCGCGGCGGAAAGGGAGTTGTCTTAGAGACGCCCCCCAACGAAAGGACCCGACATGGCTGCCGGAAAAAGGCCCGCCGTCTTCATACACGGACTCTGGTTGCACGCAACCAGCTGGTCGCCTTGGCTCGACCGGTTCCGGGAAGCGGGTTTTGAACCCATTGCGCCGGGGTGGCCCAACGAGCCTCCGACGGTGGCGGAGGCCAGAGAGCATCCCGAACTGGTGGCCAACGTCGGCATCGACGACGTGACCTCCCACATGGTGCAGATCATCGATGGCCTCGACGGAGAGCCGGTGATCATCGGCCACTCGTTTGGTGGACTCATTGCCGAAAAGCTTCTCGGGGAGGGCTACGGTGCCGCGGCAGTGGCCATCGATCCGGCGCAAATCAAGGGTGTCCTGCCTCTTCCCCTGGCCCAGTTGCGCTCTGGGCTGCCCGCGCTCGGAAACCCCGCCAATCGCCATAAGGCAGTTTCCCTGACGAGCAAGGAGTTTCGGTTCGGCTTCGGAAACGCGCTGACCGAGGAGGAGTCCGACCGGCTGTTCGAAGCGTGGACAATCCCATCACCCGCCAGGCCCTTATTCGAAGCAGCCGTCGCCAACTTCTCACTGCATTCCCCAGCCAAGGTCGACACCCAGAACGAGGAGCGAGGACCGCTCCTGCTCATCTCGGGCACGAAGGATCACACCGTCCCTGACAAGGTCACTCGGTCCACACTCAAGCAGTACCGCGATTCCACCGCCGTCACTGAGCTCAAGAAGTTCGAGGGTCGGGGCCACTCCCTGACCATCGACACGGGCTGGACGGACGTGGCCACTGCCGTCCTCGACTGGCTCAATATCAACGGTATCTGAAGCGAAAAGGACCCGTCTCTAGGCCATAGGAGGCATCATGGATCTTGGGCTCGAGGGCAAGCGCGCCCTTGTCACGGGGGCGAGCAAAGGCATCGGCCTCGCCGTGGCCCGGCGACTCGTGGCTGAGGGTGTTGCCGTCGTCGCCGGATCGCGTCGGTCTTCGCCGGAGCTGGATTCCCTGGGCGAAGAGGGCGACGTTGTCCACGTCGGCGCCGACCTCTCAGCGGACCAAGGGCCATCGCAGCTCGTTGAGGCAGCGCTAAGTGGGGGCGTCATCGACCTCCTCATCAACAACGCCGGAGCGGTTACACCCCGATTGGACGGCTTCGTGTCCGTTACCGACGAGCAGTGGTCGACCACGATGACGTTGACCTTCATGGCTGCCGTCAGGACGACCCGGGCTGTCCTGCCACACATGATCGATCGGGGTAGCGGAAGCATCGTCAACAACGCCTCGGTAAACGCCACGCTACCGGACCCCCTCGTCATCGACTACAGCGCGGCGAAGGCGGCGCTCACCAACTTCTCGAAGGCGTTGTCCAAAGAGGTCGGGCCGCACGGGATCCGAGTCAACGCCGTCAGCGCAGGCCCTGTTTCGACGCAGCTGTGGCTGGGCACTGAGGGTGTGGCCGCCACCATTTCAGCCGCTCGAGGTGCCGCCGCGGATGACGTCGCCCATCAAGCCGTCAAGGACACAGCCACCGGTCGCTTTACCGCACCGGAGGAGATCGCGGACCTGATCGTATTCCTGGCCAGCAGCCGAGCGTCCAACGTGACGGGAGCGAACTACCTCATTGATGGGGGTCTCAGTCAGAGCCTCTGAAGACTCATGCATCCGGAGATCTTGCCTTCACCGTTGCTCTGGAGCACATGAGCCGCGAGGTCAACGGCGAAACAGAAAATCGAACACTCCGTTCCAGCCAGGGATACCGATTGGAGAATGGCCGATGGCGCGTCGTCTTTCGCCACGGGGACCCCATGGCTGAGGACACTCTTCTGAGGTAGTTCTCCGGCCACTAGCCACGGCACCTCTGGACTCGCGGTGGCGGAGCCATTCGCCGATCAGGTTGCGGACAGTGACGAGAGGACCTGTGGCGGGCTCGACGTCGTCGAGCCGTTGTTGCCAGTCGCGCAACTGCCGCGGCGCCGTCGGTCTTGTTCTTCGCAGCGAGGAATCTGCTCAATTGCAGCGGTCGACCGGCGGTCGGATCGATGCCGGCGGACACCCGCAGGTGCCCTTCGCACGGTCCTCGCTGGCCCACGGATCCGGTACCCTTGGGGTCGTCTCGAGGTCTGGGCCCTTGCTTCCACTCCGGAAAATATGGGCCGAATAGTGGCCCCAGAGGCACGGAGAGGTGCGAGAGCGGCCGAATCGGACTCACTGCTAATGAGTTGACCTGGGTAACTGGGTCCGAGGGTTCAAATCCCTCCCTCTCCGCTGATGTCTCAGGACATCGTGGACAGCTGTATCAGGACATCGGAGACCGCCGGCACCTGACGCCGGCGTCGCCTTCCTGCGTCACGCCAACCGGGGGCCCCGGAGCCGCATCGGGCCGGCAGGGGGCCGGAGATCCCCTTGGACTGCCCGTCCCCGGGGCCGGCTGCGCCCATCGGGGGGCCGTTGAGGACTTGCCGCCTCCCGGGCCCGGTAGATTGTCGTGGTGGCCGAGCGGTACTGGATCGAGACGTTGGGCTGCCCGAAGAACCAGGTCGACTCGGACAAATTGGTCGGGACCCTCACCGGGGAAGGCCTCGAGGCCGCCGTTTCGCCCGATGCGGCGGAGCTCGTGGTGGTGAACACCTGCGCCTTCATCGAGGCGGCCCGTCAGGAATCGATCGACACCATCCTCGCCCTCTCCGAGACCCGTCAGGCCGGGGCCAGGTTGGTGGTCACCGGATGCATGGCCGAGCGCTACGGGGACGAGTTGGCCGGGGCCCTGCCCGAGGTGGACCTGGTGGCACCGTTCGGGGCCGTCATTGACCGGATCCGGCGCTGCGCACGACACCCGGACCCCGGTCACCCTCGGCCGCAAGCCGGTGGCGGCCCCGACCGACCCGCCGACCCCCTCGTTCGATCTGTTGAACCTGCCCCGCCCCGCCGCCAACGCCCCGTGGTCCTACATCAAGATCGCCGAGGGGTGCGACCGGAACTGCGGGTTCTGCGCCATTCCCTCGTTCCGCGGCAAGCAGCGGTCGCGTTCGGTCGACTCGATCCTGGCCGAGGTGGATCAACTCGGGGGCCGAGACCTTTCCTTGCGGGAGGTGGTCCTGGTCGCCCAGGACCTCTCGTCGTTCGCCCTGGACCGTTCGGGGGGAAGGACCGAACCCCGCCTCGACGGCCCGGCCGTCGGGGCCAGGCGACCCATCGTCGACCTGGTGGCCGCGGTAGCCGAGCGGGTCCGGTGGACCCGACTGCTCTACCTCTACCCCTCGACGCTCGACGACGCCCTCGTGGACGCCATGCTCGCCACCGGAGTGCCCTATTTCGACCTCTCCCTCCAGCACGTGTCACGGCCGCTGCTCAAGCGCATGCGGCGTTGGGGCGAAGGCGACCGCTTCCTCGAGCGGATCGGATCGATCCGTCGGGCCGAGCCGACGGCCGCCTTCCGGTCGTCGTTCATCATCGGATACCCCGGTGAGACCGAAGCCGATCACGACCACCTCCTCGAGTGGATCGCCGAGGCCCAGCTCGACTGGGTGGGCTTCTTCCCCTTCAGCAACGAGGTCGGCACCTTCGCCTCCGGGCTCGACGACCAGGTGCCCGACGAGTTGATGGCGGAGCGGCTGCGTGAGTGTGCCGAGCTCCAGGACGCCATCACCGCCGCCCGTCGGGAAGCCCTGATCGGCACCACCGTCGAGGTGCTGGTCGACAGCCCGGGCGAGGCGCGGACCTATCGGGAGGCCCCGGAGATCGACGGGATCGTCAACGTCCCCGAACACATTCCGGTGGGATCGTTCGTCGAACTGGTGGTCACCGGAGCCGACGGGCCCGACCTGGTGGCCGAGTTCGCCGACCAGCGGGCACCGGCGACGGGTGCGGCTGCCCCGGCCCTGTCAGGCACGGTCCGATGAGCGGCGGCGCCATCATCCCCGGAGCGCCTGCGCCCGCGTCGGCCACCCGGGCCACCACCTTCGGGCCGTCGGCCCTACTCACCCCGGCCAACGCCATCACCCTCCTGCGACTGCTGGCCACCCCGGTGGTCATCGCCCTCATCATGTTGTGGGGGGCCAGCTGGACCACGTTCGTGCTCGGCGGGATCCTGGCCCTGTCCGACGGCATCGACGGGTGGCTGGCCCGACGCCAGGGAACCACCCGGTCGGGTGCCTTCCTCGATCCCCTGGCCGACAAGGTCGTGGTCCTCGGCGCCCTCTTCGCCCTGGTGGCCAAAGGTATCGTCTGGTGGCTCCCGGTGGTCCTCATCGCCGTCCGCGAGGTGGCCATGAGCATCTACCGGTCGGTGGTCGGCCGGCATGGCGTCTCCATTCCGGCCCGCACGACGGCCAAGGTCAAGACGTTGCTCCAGGACGTGGCCATCGGTCTCTGCCTGGCGCCGCCACTGGCCACCCACCAGGGGGTGCTGTCTGCGGCTATCTGGGCGGCCACGGCCATGACCCTGTTCACCGGCGGCCAGTACTTTCTCGACGGCCGACGGGCCGCCCGGGGGAGCGGGGCGACGATCACCGGGCCCGGCGTCGGCGCAGCCGACGGCACCAGCTCGGCGGCCTGACCGCCGATGCGCATCGAGATCGTCGCCGTCGGTACCGAACTGCTCCTGGGCCAGATCACCGACACCAACTCCCAGTGGATGGGCGAGCACCTGGCCGCGGTCGGGGTCACCTCCCAGTTCCACCAGGCGGTGGGGGACAATCACGACCGGATGGTGCTGGCCTTCCGGACGGCCCTGGCCCGCAGCGACGGAGTCATCGTGTGCGGAGGCCTCGGGCCGACCCACGACGACATCACCCGTGACGCCATCGCCGAGGTCATGAACGTGCCCTTGCACCGTGACGCCGACGTGGTGGAGAGGATCCGTGCCATGTTCTCGAGCCGGGGCCGGGAGATGCCCGACTCGAACCTCAGACAGGCCGACGTGCCCGAGGGCGCCGTCATCATCCCCCAGACCAAGGGCACGGCTCCCGGATTGATCTGTCCGGTGGGTCACAAGGTCATCTATGCGGTCCCCGGCGTCCCCTACGAGATGGCCGACATGTTCGAACGGGCCATCGTCCCCGATCTGCAGCAGAGGATGGCCGAGGCCGGCGAGTCCACCGGTGTCATCGCCAGCCGGGTGTTGCGGACCTGGGGGATGAGCGAGTCCGGGCTGGCCGAGGCGCTGGCCGGCCACATCGCCCGCCTCGACGGTCCGTCGGCGCCGGAGGGCGCGGCGGGAACCGGGGGAGAGGGGACCGCAGGGTCGGCCACCATCGCCTTCCTGGCCAGCGGCATCGAGGGGATCAAGGTCCGGGTCACGGTGCGGGCCGGGGACGAACAGGCCGCATCGGTGCTGTTGGATGCCGAGGAGGCCGAGATCCGGCGGGTCCTGGCCGCGGCGGCCGGGGACGTGGTGTTCGGCGTGGACGAGGAGGCCATCGAGGATGCCGTGGCCGCCGCGGTCATCGCCGCCGGGCTGACCCTCGGGCTGGCCGAATCCCTGACCGGCGGACTGGCGTCGTCCCGTCTGGTCAACGTGCCCGGGGCCAGTCACTGGTTCCGTGGTTCGGTGGTGTCCTACGCCTCGGAGGTCAAGTTCGCCGTCCTCGGCGTGCCCGAGGGACCGGTGGTCTCCGAGGAGGCCGCCCGGGCCATGGCCGAGGGCGCCCGCCGGGTCCTCGAGTCCGATGTCGGGCTCGCCATCACCGGAGTGGCCGGTCCCGAACCCCAGGACGGCAGGCCCCCCGGGACGGTGTTCGTCGGTCTGGCCCGGGCCGGCCACCCGACCGAGTCGTTCGGGTTCAACGTGCCCGGCGACCGGGACCGGGTCCGGCAGTACGCCACCATCGCCGCCCTCGACCTGTTGCGGCGGACGCTCGGGTCGGCGTCAGGAGAGGCCGCTCCGGCCCGAGCCCTCGGGTAGCTCTCAGGGGGAGGTGGTGGTCGCCGGGGCGGGAGCCGCCGCCGGCGTCACCGGGATGCCGGCCGGCACCAGCTCGACCCAGGTGTTGCCCGGTTGCAGGGTGATCGGAGCCCCGCTGGCCGCCGAGAGGGTGGCCGGTTGGGTGAGGCTGGACCGACTCCAGGTGCCGGCGATGGCGGCATTGTTCCGCATCACGAGGAGAGGCCCCGAGCCGATGGCGTTCACCTGCACCTCCAACCCGCCCTCCTCGTTCTCGACCCAGGGGCCGTCCGACGTCTGCACGGTCATGATCACGACGTTGGCCGCCTTGGTCTGCCCGCCGCCGAGCAGCATGTCGGGCGACCCGGCGTAGGACCGCTCGTAGCCCGCCGACGGGTTCCACGTCCAGGTCACGTCGGAGGTCGAGGAGAACGGGATGTGGACGCTCGCACCTGAACCGGCAACCGCTCCCGTGGGCAACGCCGACGTGTAGTGGAAGATGGGCGCCGGAGGCTTGTTGTCCGAAGGATTGAACGCCCACAGGGATGCGGTGTTGACGAAGGTGGCGTACGGCGCCACCCGCCCGGGCTGCTGGATGATGGCCGAGCCCCGGTCTCCCGAGTACAGGTTGTCGTCGATCAGCGGTGCGGAGGCGAGCAGGGCGATGACCGGATCGATCCCGCCGGCGTGGACGAACAGCGGGTCGGACAGCTGGGAGAGGATGCCGACGTCGGGTGCCCGTGCCGACCGGAGGTCGCCGACCAGGGGAGCCCCTTGGCACTGGAACACCGCCAGGAGCCGGGTGATGGCGCCCTCCACCGGCTCCTCGAACACGATGTCGGCCTGGTTGAGGCCGGCCGAAGGCCGGTCGCCGGGATAGTTGCCGATCTTCACCCCGAGGGCGGGGCGGGCGGGCACGACCCCGCCCGGGGCCGGTGTCCCGGTCAGCGGGCAGGTGGCCACCGGCGCAGCCGCCACGCTCGTGGTGGTGGCCGCCGCCGCGGCCTTGGCGGTCTTGTCGTTCCTGGTGGCGAAGAAGGCGCCCAGCACCCCGATCAGCACCACCGCCACCCCGGCGAGGACGTACCACCGGGAGCGGGACGGGCCGCCGCTCTCCTTGGACTGCCTCCGGAGCTCCTGCCGGGAGTAGACGTTCGGTGCTCCGGCGGCCCCGGCGGCGGCGCCTCCGGCGGCGGAACTGCTCCCGGTCCCGGTCCGGGAACGGCCGGGGTCATGCCGGTGAGGTCGGAATCTCGAGCGGCCGGTCCTGGACCGGACGTGCCCTCCGGTGCTGATCCGGATGGCGGGTGTTCATCGGGCATTGCAGGGCGAGGCTACTCCGAGCCGATGCCGAATTGGTTGCATTCCGAGGCCGGAACGGCGCCGCCGACGGCCGTTCCGGCGGCGTGGGCGGCCGACCCGGTCCCCGGTGACCGGGTCCGCCATCGAACATGCGTTCGGGTCTAGAGTGATCTCGTCGTGGAAGCACATCAGTCCATGGAGATCGGCTCCGGACCCTGGTTCGGGCCCACCGGCCATGTGTCACACCTTCTCCGTAGGGTCGGCACGGTCAAGTGAGTAACAACACCGAGGAGAGAAGAAGAAGACATGGAACGTGACAAGGCACTGGACATGGCCCTGGGTCAGATCGAGAAGCAGTTCGGCAAGGGGTCCATCATGCGCATGGGCGAGAACCTGCACATGAACATCGAGGCCATCCCCACCGGGGCGCTGGCGCTCGACCTGGCCCTGGGTATCGGTGGCCTTCCGCGTGGCCGCATCGTGGAGATCTTCGGACCGGAGTCGTCGGGCAAGTCGACGCTGGCCATGCACGTGGTGGCCGAGGCGCAACGCAACGGCGGGATCTGCGCCTACGTGGACGCCGAGCACGCCATGGACCCGGTCTACGCCAAGGCCATCGGTGTCAACATCGACGATCTGCTCATCTCGCAGCCGGACACCGGTGAGCAGGCATTGGAGATCTCCGACATGTTGATCCGGTCGGGAGCGCTCGACGTGCTGGTCATCGACTCGGTGGCCGCACTGACCCCCCGGGCGGAGATCGAGGGTGAGATGGGGGACTCCCACGTCGGGCTCCAGGCCCGCCTGATGTCCCAGGCGCTGCGCAAGTTGACCGGCACCCTGTCGAAGTCGCGGACCATCGCCATCTTCATCAACCAGCTCAGGGAGAAGATCGGCGTCATGTACGGGTCACCCGAGGTCACCCCGGGTGGTCGGGCGCTCAAGTTCTACTCGTCCGTCCGGTTGGACATCCGGCGTATCGAGACCATCAAGGACGGTGCCGATCAGGTGGGCAACCGGACCCGGGTGAAAGTGGTCAAGAACAAGTGCTCCCCTCCGTTCAAGCAGGCGGAGTTCGACATCACGTTCGGCCGGGGTATCAGCCGCGAGGGATCACTCCTCGACGTCGGGGTCGAGCTCGGGTTCATCAAGAAGTCCGGTGCCTGGTTCACCTACGAGGGTGAGCAGTTGGGCCAGGGCCGCGAGAACGTCAAGACCTTCCTGACCGAGAACCCGCAACTGATGGCCGAAATCGACGAGCGGATCCGTGAGTACCTGGCGGAGCAGAACGCAGCCCTGGCCGAAAAGTTGAATGAACAGTCATCCGTGGTTCCCGACGACGTCGACGGGCTCTCCCTCGATGATCAGCCCATCACCCTGAGCGAATAATCCGACCGGACGTCGCGTGCCAACGGCCTCAAGTGGGCCCGGTTTCGTGACGAGAGAGATCGGGTAACGCTCAGAGCAATCGCCGGCCCGGGACGCATGTTTACGTCCCGGGCTGCTGCGTTTCCGGGCTCCGATCGCTCCGAGGATCCCGTGCCGGCCCAGTCGGGGCCCCGGTTCTCAGGCCGCGTTGATCGTGTTGGGAGCGGCGCTGGAGGGCGAGCCGGCCGCATAGATGCTCTGCCAATTCCCCTGTGACGGGCGGGTGAGGCTGGCCGGGCCCAGGCCGATGACCGCGTACAGGTTCTCCATCATCCGCAGCATCGGGTCGGTCACCCCGGGGATGGCGATCGGGAACCACGTTGGGTGGGATCAGGGTGCTGTTGGCGAGATGGCCGACCCACGAGGCGTTGCCGGTGGCGAACACCCCTCCGCCACCGGGCAACGTGTACCAGGTGACATCGGAGTAGTTCCCGCCCCGGTTGGGCACGATCGAGTGGGCGATCACATCCAGGTTGGCCGGGCCGCCGCCGGGGACGTAGCGGTCGAACTCGCCCTGGACCACGCTGGGCAGGACGGCATTGGCGGAGAGCCCGAGTCCCTCGAAGATCCAGGAGCCCGGATCGGTGACCACCATGTCGGCCTGGGCCTCGATGTCCTGATAGGTGCTCCCGATCAGGCTGGATTCGGGACGGTTGACCGGTGGCTGCGGCCAGTTCACCGTGACCAGTTCGGGGTTGTGACCGGCCATCGGATCCTCGGCCGCCGACTTGTAGCAGATCTGGCGCCGGCTGTTGCCCAACGGTGACGATTCGAACCGGATCTGGCGGTAGCAGGCGTTGGCGCCGAGGAAGGCCAGATTCACCCCGGCGGACAGCGCCCGTTGGGCGCCGACCCGCATCGGAGCGGACCAGTATTCGTCGTGGCCCAGGCTGATCAGCGCCTTGTGGTTCTTCAGAAGTTGCGGATTGGTGTGGAGGTCGACGTCGGTCCAGTAGGTGACGTCGAGACCCAGCTGCTCGGCCTGGTAGATCACCGGGATCTCGTTGCCCACGAAGTCGGCCGCCCCCGACGCCCAGTCGAAGTCGTAGGGGCGGTCGAACGAGACGATGCGGGCGCGGTCGGCGTAGGTACCGCCGGCCGGGGCGTGGGTGAACGAGAGCGCCCCGCCGGTGTTCCCGTAGTAGAGGCTGTAGCCGCCCCAGCGGTTGTAGGCCTGCCAGGTGGTCACGCTGTGCTGGATGACGATGGCGGCCCGCGAGGTGTCGTCGCGAACGCAGAAGGGCACGTACTGCTGCTCACTGGTGGACCCGACCAGCTTCAACAGGTAGGCGCCCGGTGGCCAGCTCCGGTCGACGGTGAAGGAGGCCGACGGCGACCAGTGGCATTCGATGGTGTTGGTGGGCGCCATGAGCTCGGGGGCCGGCTGCTGGATCCCGCGCCGCTCCTCCGATGTCCAGATCAGGCGTCCGCCGATGCCCTGGTAGTACCCGATGCGATAGGCCTCGACGTGGAACCGTGGGGCCTTGGTGTTCACGAACAGGGTGACCTTGTCGCCGTGCACCGCGCTGACCTGGCTGACGTAGCCCTCGATGGCCCGGTCGACCGGCACCGTCGTCGTCCACCACGCGTCACCGGTCTTGGCGTTCTCGGCGATGATGGCAGGCGACGTGGGGAGCCTGACCCCGTTGACGACAGCGGTGGTGGCCCGGTCCCGGCGCTGATGTTCCTGGTGATGCGGGGGCTTGGCCTGGGCGTGGATCTTGCCGGCGGCCTCGGGGCTGCCGCCGGACTGCGATTCGGCGATGCCCAGCGCCACCGCCGCGGTGGCCACGCCCCCGGCCGCCGTCAAGCCGATGAACCGGCGCCGGTTGAGGCGGGACGACGACTCCGAATCCGGAGGCGATGGCTGGTCCCGCTCGCCCTCCGGCCCGTCGTCGACCCCGTCGCTCATCGGGTGGTCACGGTCCGACGATCGAAGGACAGCCGACTCTGGAAGCTCCGCCTCGGCTGGACTTGTTCACCTCACTACATTAGTGAGCGGTCTCCCGGGAGGGGGGTCGAGCCAACTCCGGCCCGCCGAGCGCACCGCTTTCGAATAGGCGGCCGCCGGGCACTGACGAAAGTGAGCCAGACCATGCGGTTCGGGATCATCCCCCCAGTCCGATCGGGGGTCACCGCCGACCCCGAGTGGATGACCTCGTTCGCCCGCCACGCCGAGGCCTGTGGGTTCGAATCGGTGGTCCTGGTGGAACACGCGGTGGTCGTCTCCGACTACCAGAGCATCTATCCGTACGCCTCCTCGGGGAAGATGCCGCTGCCCGACGACTGTCGGATCCCCGATCCGCTCGATCTGATGGCCTATCTGGCCGCGGTCACCGACCGCATCGGACTGGCCACCGGGGTGCTGGTCCTCCCCAACCATCATCCGGTGGTCCTGGCCAAGAGGATCGCCACCGTCGACGTCCTGTCGGGAGGCCGGGTACGGATGTGCGTCGGGGTGGGGTGGATGGACGAGGAGCTCCGGGCCACCGGAGCCGATCCGCGGAGCCGGGGCCGTCGCACCGACGAGACGATCGCCGCCCTGCGCACCCTGTGGGCCGACTCGGGGCCGTCGGGCGCCGACTTCGAGGGCGAGTTCTTCTCCTTCCGGCATGCCCACTCGTACCCCAAGCCGGCCCACCCGCACGGGGTGCCCATCCACATCGGGGGGCACAGCGAGGCGGCTGCCCGACGGGCCGGACGCCTCGGCGACGGGTTCCAGCCTCTCGGCCTGGCGCCGGAGGACCTGGCCCTCCGGATGGCCGAGATGCGGGCCGCGGCCGAGGAAGCCGGCCGCGACCCGGCCGGCATCGAGCTCTCCCTGTCGGGTTACCTGCCCACCACCTCGGAGCAGGAGATCGAGGACGCCGAGGCGGCCGGTGCCGCCCGCCTGGTCGTCTCGACGTCGATGAGCGACGACCTGGCCCGGATCCACGACGAGATGTCGGCCTTCGCCGAGCGGTTCGCCATGACGGCGGGCGACCGAGGCGGTCCCGACCGCCCGTGACCGGTCTCCTCCCGTCTCCCGACGGTCAGGCCACCATCGGTGCGCTCCGCGACCTGTCGACGGACTACGGTGCCGCGGTCGACGACCGGGACGGCGAGCGGTTCGCCGGTCTGTTCGTGGCCGACGGCGAGCTGGTGGTCCCGAAATTCCCCGACAGTCTCGAGCCGGTCGTCACCCGCCGGGGACACGACGTTCTGCGCCGGATCCCCGACGGCCTCCGGGTCTACGACCGCACCTTCCATCAGATGACCAACCACCGGTACGTCGTCGACGGCGGCCTGGCCACCGGAGACGTCTACTGCGTCGCCCACCATGCATCGTCGGCCGGCGTCGGGTACGGGACCGACGTGGTCTGGTTCATCCGCTACGGCGACGTCTACCGGGAGACGGACGAGGGTTGGCGGTTCGTCCGCCGCCAGCTGAACCTCCAGTGGGTCGAAGAGCACGCCATCGCCCCGCCCGGCATCGCCCCCCCGGTGGTCCCGCCGCCAGCGTGAGGTGCCAAGGTCGTCGAGCCGACGGCGGGCGGGTCGAGGGCGGGCGGGTCGAGCGGGTCGAGGGCCGGCCGTCCAGGGGCGGCCGTGTCCCGGGTCAGAGGCCGGGAACGGGCTGGGGCGGGGGCGGACCCACATACCGCGCCGCCGGGCGGATCAGCCGGTTGTCGGCGGCCTGCTCCATCACGTGGGTGGCCCACCCGATGGTCCGGCTCGAGGCGAAGGTGGGGGTGAACATCTCCCGGGGGATGCCGCAGGTGTGCATGACCACACCGGCGAAGAACTCGACGTTGGTGTAGAGCTGGCGTCCGGGCTTGAGCTCGGCCAGGACGTCGACCGTGGTCCGCTCCACCTGCTCGGCAAAGTCGACCAGATCGCCGCCCAGGCTCCTGGCCACGTCCCGCAGGAAGACCGACCGGGGATCGTCGGTCTTGTAGACGCGATGGCCGAAGCCCATGATCCGGTCACCGCGCCGGACCGCCTCGCGGATCCAGGCCTCGGCCCGGTCGGGTGTCCCGATCGAGTCGAGCATGGCCAGGGCCCGGCTCGGGGCACCGCCGTGAAGAGGGCCCGACAGGGCCCCGACAGCCCCGACGATGGCCGCGGCCAGGTCGGCGCCGGTCGACGCGATGACCCGGGCGGTGAAGGTGGAGGCGTTGAATCCGTGGTCGATGGTGAGCACCAGGTACTCCTCGACGGCCCGGACATGGGGGGCCGGAGCCTCTTCCCCTGACAGCATCCACAGGTAGTTGGCGGCGTACCCCAGATCGTCACGCGGGGGGACGGGATCCTTGCCCTGCTGCAGTCGGTGCACGGCGGTGAGCACGGTGGGGACGACGGCGCAGAGGCGGAGGGCCTGGGCCCGCAGCTCTTGGTGGTCGATGTCGTGGGTGGGTCGCCAGCCGAGGTCGGCGCCGAGGATGGACACCGCGGTGCGGAGGACGTCGAGCGGCGAGCCCATGCCGGCCAGGGTGGGGAGCATCGCCGCCAGACCCTGGGGGATGGTACGCAGGCCGGCCACCTCGGCGGCGAACCGTTGCGAGCCGGCCCGATCGGGGAGCGCTCCGTCGAACAGCAATTGCCAGACGTCCTCGAGCGATCGCCGGTCCGCCAGTTCGGTGGCCGAGTACTGCCGGTAGTGGAAGAACCCCTCCTGTCCGCGTACGTCGCCGACCGAGGTCTCGGCCACCACCACCCCTTCGAGGCCCCGGGGCACGTCGGCGCTGACCTCGTCGGCCGGTCGGATCTGGGCCACGGTGAGGAGATCCCGGATAGACACCACCCCGACCAACCGGCCGTCGTCGACCACCGGGAGGTGGCGGTAGTGGTGATGGGTGAGCCCCGACCAGGCCTCCACCACCTCGTCGTCGAGGGCGAGCACGTCGGGGTCGGCGGTCATCCACCGTCGGACCGGTTCGGTGAGGGGGTCGGCGCTGGTGGCCGAGGCACGCAGCAGATCGCGTTCGGTGAGGATGCCGACGATGGCCCGGTGGTCGGTCACCACCACCGACCCGATCTGGCGGCTGTTCATCAACGAGGTGGCTTCGGTCAGTGACGCGTCGACGTCACAGGTGATCGGCGGGGACGACATCAACTCTTGGACGGCGGTGGGCATGGGATGCTCCTCTATGGGGTCCGGGCGGCCCGTGCCGCCGGCGGTTCTGGTTCCTTGTCTCACCTCCAGTGTGACGCCCGGCTTCTTGACTGTAAATATTGATCAAGTCAATGTTGTGGGCAGGGTAGGCTGACCCGGTGACCCGGATGTTGGAGAGCGACGAAGCCGCCCGCCGGCTCGGGGTGAAGGTGTCGACGCTCTACGCCTACGTGAGTCGCGGGCTGCTGGTCTCCCACCCGGCCGCCTCGGGGAGGAGGAGCCTGTTCGACATCGACGAGGTCGAGCGTCTGGCCCGGCGCTCCCGACAGGGCAAGGCCGTCGAGACCCGCATGGTCACCATCACCACCGGGATCACCCAGCTCACCGAGGACGGACCGATCTACCGCGGGCGCCGGGCCACCGACCTGGCCACCGGGTGGCGCTACGAACAGGCGGCCGAATGGCTGTGGGGTGTCGACGGGGAAGGCGATTCTCCCGGCGACGCGCCTTCTGATCTCTCCACCGACGCCGCCCCCCGCACCGACGCCGACTGGTCGGCCCTGGCCCTGGGCCGCCCGCCGGAGGTGGGGACGAGCGATCGGATCCGCTGGGCCGTGGTCATGGCCGGCGCCCTGGACCCGCTCCGCGCCGACCTCCGGCCCGAGACCGTCATCCGGACCGCCCGCCGGCTGACCGCCTCGATGGTGGACGTGCTGGGCACCCCGGGTGGTGGACCCCAAGCCGAGGGCTCGATGGCCGAACGCCTGGCCTCGGCGCTGACCCCCGAGCCCACCGCCCAGCTGATCAAGGCGGTCAACGCCGCCATGGTGCTGATGGCCGATCACGAGTTGGCCGCCTCGACGATGGCGGTGCGCATCGCCGCCTCCACCCGGGCCGACATCTACGACGCCGTGCTGGCCGCCCTCGGCACTATCGCCGGCCCCCTGCACGGGGGAGCCAGCCAGCTTGCCTATTCGCTGCTGGTCGACGCCGAACGGGAGGGTGTCGAACGGGCGCTCGACGACACCCTTCGATGGCAGCGCGTGTTGCCCGGCTTCGGGCACTCGGTCTACAAGCACGGCGATCCCCGCTTCACCGTCCTCCTCCGGCTGTTCGAGCACCTGGCCGCCCCCGAACAGGTCGAGCTGGTCGGGTCGCTCGTCGAGTTGGCCGACGCCCATTCGATCCCGCTCCCCAATGTCGACCTGGCCATGGCCGCCATCGCCTGGTCGACGGGAATGGCACCCGACGCCGGACGGACGCTGTTCACCGTGGCCCGGGTGGCCGGGTGGGTGGCCCACTACCTCGAGGAGCTGGGCGAGCGACCGCTCCGCTTCCGGGCCCGGGCCGTGTACGCCGCACCCGGTCGCCGCTGAGCCGGGCCGGACCTACGCTTCGTCGATGGTCCTTCCCGCCCCCAACCCCGACCGCACCTGCCTGGTGACCGGAGCCTCGTCCGGCATCGGCGCCGAGATCGCCCGCCTGCTCGCCGCCCGGGGGCTCGGGGTCACGCTGGTGGCCCGGAGCCACGAGAAGCTGCGCGCCCTGGCCGACGAGTTGACGGCCAGGCACGGCATCCGGGCCGGGGTGATGGTTGCCGATCTGGCCGACGACGTGTCCCGGAGCTCGATCGTGGACGAGCTCGAGCGCCGCTCGTTGTCGGTCAACATCCTGGTGAACAATGCCGGCTTCTCGACCATGGGCCCGGTGTACCGTTCCGATCCGGCGGCCGAGCTGGCCCTGGTGCGGACCGATGTCGAAGCGGTGGTGCATCTGTGTTCCCTGTTCGTGCCCGGGATGGTCGAGCGCCGCAGCGGCGCCGTTCTCAACGTGGCCTCCACGGCCGCGTACCAGCCCCTTCCCGGCCAGGCCGCCTACGGGGCCAGCAAGGCCTTCGTGCTCTCGTACAGCCACGCCCTGCGCGGCGAGTTGCGGGACAAGGGTGTGACCGTGACCGTGCTGTGCCCGGGCCCGGTGGAGACCGGCTTCGCCGCCGCGGCCGGCATCTCCGACGAGGAAGCCGCCGGGGCCATGCCCAAGATGATGTGGGTGCCGGTGGGCGACGTGGCCAAGGCCGCGGTGGCCGGGTTGGACGCCGACCGGGCGGTGGTCATCCCCGGATTCGCCAACCGGATCTCGGCCGCCGCCGGTTGGCTCTCGCCCCGCAGCGTGGTCGTCCCCATGGTGGCCCGCCGGCATCCCGCCCTCGGCCCCTGATCGGCGAGGGGCCGGCCTTCCGCCGCCGCCGCGGTCAGGCCGGGCCGAGGATGTAGTCGCCCGACACCGGGTGGTGGTACCAGCCGCTGGCGGCGTGGGTGCCGCCGTCGACGTGGATGGTCTGCCCGGTCACATAGGACGAGAGGTCGGAGGCGAGGAACACCGCGGCGCCGGCCATCTCGTCGACGTGTCCCGCCCGCCCCATGGGGACCACGTGTCCGAACCGCTCGCCGCTGCCCGGCGGGGTGACCGCGGCGAGGCCTTCGGTCATGGTGATGTCGGGGGCCAGGGCGTTGACCCTGATCCCGTGGGGCGCCAGTTCGAGGGCGATCGTCTTGGTGAAGTTGATCACCCCGGCCTTGGCCGCCGCATAGGCCGCGTAGCCGGGGGCCGCCCGCACGCCCTCGATCGAGGTGACGCTGATGATGCTGCCTGGCAGTTCGGCTGTCACCATGGCCTGGGCCACCCGGTGCGTGCACAGGATGACGTGCTTGAGATTGGCCCGGTACAAGGCGTCCCAGCCCTTCTCCTTGCTCTCGAGGAAGGGGACGGCGAAGACACCACCGGCGTTGTTGACGAGGATCTGGACCTCGCCGGCTTCGTCGCGGGTGCGGGCCAGTGCCGCGTCGACCTGCTCGCTCTCCCGGACGTCGACGGTGATCCCGAGGCCCCCGACCTCGGCGGCGGCGGCGTCGCAGGATTCCGAGTCGCGCTCCCAGATGGCCACGGTGGCGCCGAAGGCGGCCAGCGTCCGGGCCACGCCGCGGCCGATTCCCGATCCACCGCCGGTGACCACGGCGACCATCCCGTCGAGCAGCACTGCGTCCGGTGTCAACGTCACCCGGGGGACTCTAGCGCCGCCGCGGAAGCTCGGATCCGACACCGGGTCGGATGCGATCGGGGCTCGCTCAAGCAAGATTGTGAATCAGCCGATGCCAGAGAGCCGGGTCCGCTGAGCGCTCGAGCGGGCAGGCTCAGCGGACCCGGTGCCCGCTGTGGCACCGTTTGACGATGTACGCCTACGAGCGTTTCGCCCGCTTCTACGACGCCGCCATGGACGATCCGGCCCCGCGGGCGGCACGGGTGGTCGAGTTCATCGACCGCTACCGGCCCGAGGCGGAATCGCTGCTCGAGCTCGGCTGCGGCACCGGATCGATCCTGGCCCACCTCACCTCGTTCGATGTCCTGACCGGGCTGGACCGGTCGCCGGAGATGCTGGCCGTGGCCCGGACCAAGGTCCCCACCGCCGAGCTGATCGAAGGGGACATGAGCTCGTTCGCCCTCGGCCGCCGCTTCGACGTGGTCATCTGCGTGTTCGACAGCATCAACCACCTCCTGACCTTCGCCGCCTGGGAGTCGATGTTCGCCGCCGTGGCCGATCATCTCAACGACGGAGGACTGTTCATCGTCGATGTCAATACGGTGGGAGAGCTGCGTCGCCTGGGTGAGGAGCCCCCCTGGGTGTACGAATTCGACGATCACGTCCTGATCATGGATGTGACGCTGGCCGAGGAGGGCCTGTCGTGGTGGGACATCCGGATCTTCGAACCCGTGGGCGACTCCCAGTACCTGCTCCACCACGAAGAGATCGGTGAGCTCGGCGTCGAGCTGTCCCGGCTGAGGACGGCCCTGCAGTCGAGGTTCGTCATCCTGGGGGAGGTGAACGAGGTCGGCGATCCGGCGACCGACGAATCGGTCAAAGCCCACTTCGCCGTCCGCCTGGACCCAGCTCACCCGTCGTCGCGCCGGCCGATCAGGTAGATCCGCCGGGACGGGTGCTCGTGGGGAAGCGACTCCCGGTACCAGGTCCGGTCGACGCTGAAGGAGTGCCGTCGCAGCGCGGCGCGGAGCTCCTCGCTCCCGTACATGGTGCCCCCGACCGGCTCGATGGCGTGGCCGAGGAACTCGTCGACGGTGACCTCGCCGTCGCCCAGATGGGTGGCGATGACCAGCACCCCTCCGGGGGCCAGCACCCTCCGGATCTCGCCGAGCACCGATGGGAGCTCGACCCGGGGCAGGTGTTGGATCGAGTAGAAGGCCACCGCGGCCGAAAAGGCCTGGGATCCGAAGGGCAGCGCCCGCATGTCGCCCCCGGCGAAGTGGAGGCCTTTGGTCCGCCGGGCCGCCTGGGCCAGCATCTCGGGGGCGAGATCCACGCCAATGGTCCGGGCCCCCCGGTCGGCCAGGTACTGGGAGACCTGCCCAGGGCCGCACCCGAGGTCGACGACCACCGCCCCCGGTTCGAGTTTCTGGAGGGCGGCGTCGAGCACGGACCGGTCGAGCGGGAGCTTGTCGAGATCGTCGGCGAACGCGGCTACGTAATCGGCGGCGGCGGCGTCGTAGGCGGCCCGGACCGTCCGGGGGTCGAAGGGTTCCACGTCCCGCTACCCGACGAGCACGGTGACGCAGGCGTTGGCGCCCCGCCCGATCACGTGGGCCAGCCCGACCCGTGCCCCCTCCACCTGGCGAACCCCCGCCGTCCCGCGTAGTTGGCGGACCAGTTCGACGACCTGGCCCAGCGCGGAGGCGCCCAGCGGTTCGCCCTTCGACAGCAGTCCCCCCGACGGGTTGATCGGCAGCCGTCCTCCGATCATGGCGTCGCCGTGGGCGAGGATGCCGGCCTGGTCGCCGGGGCCACACAGGCCGAGCTCGGCCCAGGCCAACAGTTCGCGGGCGGCATCGGTGTCCTGGCACTCGACGACGTCGATGTCGTCGGGCCCGAGCCCGGCCTGGGCGTAGGCATCGTCGGCCGCCAGTGTGGTCGGGGGCGTGATGGCCCGGTCGTCGATCCCGCACAGCGGTGAATCCTCCCCGAGGACGTTGCCGGGGAGGTGGGAGCGGAGGGAGATGCCGGCCACCCTGATGCCGTCGCCGTCGCCACGGCCCCGCTCGAGAACGACGGCGGCGGCCCCTTCGTTCGGCGAACACAGCATGAACAGGGTGAGGGGAGGGCAGATCATCCGGGCCGAGAGCACCTCGTCGATGGTGACCGGCTTGCGGAACATGGCGTCCGGGTTGTCGACGCCGTGGCGGCGGTTCTTCACCACCACCTGGGCCAGGTGCTCCGGGGTCAGTCCGGTGTCGGACAGCAACCGCTGGGCCCGCAGCGCGAAGTAGGCCGGTGCCGGCGTGAGCCCGGCGGATTCCTGCCAGGGGGCGAAGAATGACGAGCGGATGATGCCCTTGGGCATCTTCTCGATGCCGAAGGCCAGCACCCGGTCGTTCTGCCCCGAAGCGATCGACGCCGCCGCCAACTGCAGGGCGGCACCGCCCGAGGCACAGCCGGCCTCCACGTCGTAGATGGGGATGCCCGTCCCGGCCAATGCGCCGAGGACGCGGTGTCCGGCGGCGACGCCGCCGTAGGCGGTGCCGCAGAACGCCGCCTGTAGGTCGCGGGGGCCGCAGCCGGCCTCGGCCAGGGCGCCCCGGACGGCCACAACTCCCATGTCCGTCCCGGTCACCCCGTCGAACCGGCCGAAGGGGTGGAGCCCGACCCCGGTGATCCGCACGTCGCTCACGACCGGAACACCCACGTCAGCGCCGGCTCCCCGTCGGGGCCGGGAACCTCCTCCCCGTCCAGGTGCACCGTCGTCCCCCGCTCGAGGCCGGCACCGGCGAGGCGGGTGACGACCCGGAGCAGTGGGGTCCCCTCCAATTCGACGATGCCCAGGCCGTAGGGGACCGGACCGGCGTAGCCGGGCGGCGGGAGGTTGACCATGGTGTGCAGCCAGACCGTCCCGCTCCGGGGAAGATCGATCGGCTCGACATCGTCCGCGCCCGTGTAGGGGCAGACCGGTGAACGCGGGAAGTGCCGGAGCCCGCTGGTCGGCGACCAGCCACCCAGCAGGGTCAGACCACGGTCGTCGACGCGCACGACGGACCGATCGATCGGTGGCAACGGCACCGGTCGACTATGGCACACCGGGCGCCGCCGTTGTGGGCCCGGGTGCGGGCTTGATCGGGGCCCGAGCCTGGTGGGCCGGGGTCGGGTGAAGGGTCAGCCGGTGAACAGGGACGACGCCGTCGACCGCGCCGGAGGGCATCGTCGACGGCGGGGTGGTTGCTAGCGTCCACTGGCGGGTGACCGGCGACCGAGGAGGGGTGATGGACGGAGTGTTGCGGACTCCCGAGGACCGCTTCGCCGATCTGCCCGGCTACTCCTTCGATCCCCACTACGTGACGGTGACCGCCCGCGGCGTCCCTCCTGTGCGCATGCACTACGTCGATGCCGGGCCGGCCGACGGGGAGGTGGTCCTCCTGCTGCACGGTCAACCCACCTGGTCCTACCTCTACCGGACGGTCATCCCCGTGCTCACCGCGGCCGGGCTGCGGGTCATCGCGCCCGACCACATCGGGTTCGGTCGTTCCGACAAGCCGGCGCAGCGCACCGACTACACCTTCTCCCGCCACATCCAGTGGATCGAGGCGCTCATCGCCGCCCTCGACCTCACCGGGGTCACCCTGCTGGCCCAGGACTGGGGCGGGCCCATCGGCCTCAGCGTCGTCGCCGCCGACCCCGACCGCTTCGCCCGGGTGGTGGTGTCCAACACCGTTCTGCACACCGCCGACCCGTCGCTCGCCGGCCGGCTGGGGTGGGCCAACCACGGGCTGGGCGACGACCAGGTGGTCCTGCAGGAGGCGCTCGTGGACTACGTCCTCTTCTCGGTGCGGACGCCCGCCATCGCGGCCAGCGCCTTCCTCGAAGCCGCCGCCGGCCCGTTGCCTCCCGACGTGCTGGCCGCCTACGACGCCCCGTTCCCTGACGCCCGCTACCAAGCGGGGATGCTCCAGTTCCCGGGGTTGATCCCGCTCACCCGCAACGACCCCGGTGCGGCCATCGGCCGGGCCACGGTGGCCGCCCTGTCCGAATTCGACCGACCCTTCCTCACCGCCTACTCGGACGGCGATCCGGCCACGGCGGGCTGGGACGGTGTGTTCCAGGAGCTGGTTCCCGGGGCCGGCGGACAACCCCACACCCGGATCGCCGGGGCCGGCCACTTCCTCCAGGAGCAGCGGGGCGAGGAGCTCGGCCGGGTCCTGGCCGACTTCGTCGCCGCCACGCCGATGGTCTGACCGACCGCCGGCGGCCGGCAGCCGGCTGTCAGCGCGCCGAATCCGGCACGACTCCCGCGGCCACGATGCCCGGGTCGCGACGGTGAGGCCCAGGTCACGACGGTGCAGCGCCGGCGGTAGTTTGTCGGGATGTCCGACTACGTGATCCCCGAACCCGAACCCAAGGAGATCGACGAGACCCTGTCGATCGAGTTGCGACATCTGTCCGACAATGCGGTGCTCAAGGGAAAGCCTTCCGGCAGCGAGAAGTGCGAGAACTGCAGGTACTACCTCGAGCCGTACAAGGAGCTCTCCTACTGTTGGCACCCGAAGCTGCGGATCCTGGTCGGTGCCGAGTGGTGGTGCCAGTGGTGGGAAGCGATTCCCGAGGACCAATAGCAGGCCGGTCGGCCCCAACCCGAACCCGCCCGGCGCACAGGGGCGTCTAACATCGCTCGGGTTGGAAGGGGTTCGATGGTGACGCAGTCCTCGCATCAGTTCTGGATCAGGCTCAGTTTCGCCCTGGTGGGCCTCTTCGGTGTGGGACTGGCCATCTCCGGATTGCTGGTCGCCCTTCCGGCCCCGGCGGCCGGCGGAACCTGTGGGCCGGGCAAGGCATCCGAGGCACCGATCGCCGCCCTTGTGGATCCGATATCCATCGGTGCCGGCCCCAAACCTCCGGTGACCGACACGGCCGCCCGGGCCGACTGGGATGCGTTCGTCAACGAGTGCCAGACATCGGCCGACGACCGGGGCCTGGCCGCCCTGGCCATCCTCGTCCTGTCCTTCTTCGTGGGCGTGGTCGGACCGATGGTGTGGCGAAGGACGCGACGGACGCCGGGCACGTCACTGCGGCCGATGCCGCCGATACCGATGCAGCCGATACCCATGCCGCCCGCGCAGATGCAGCCGATACCGATGCCGCCGGGACCGCCGACCCACCCGGCGATGGAGCACGACTGGCGTCTGTGAGGGCTGGCGACGTCCCGGTCACGGCGACGGGCCGGACCGACCGGGCTAGGTGTCGATCGGAGCCAGCGCCTCGACGTCGGCAACGTCGTCCGCCGACAGCCGCCACTGGCCGGCATCGGCGTTGGCCCGGACCTGACCGGCCTTGGTGGCACCGGCGATCACCGACGCCACCACCGGCTTGGACAGAAGCCAGGCGATGGCCACATCGAGCAGGCTGTGCCCTCGCTCGCCGGCCCAGCTCTGCAGTTCCCCGGCAATGTCGAAGTTGCGCTCGGTAAGGATCCCATCGGCCCGGTCGCCCCACCGCTGCAGACGGGTGCCGTCCGGCGGGGCCTCCCCCCGGGTGTACTTGCCGGTCAGGAGCCCGCTGGCCAGTGGGAAGTAGGGCAGGTAGGCCAGGCCCAGCCGTTCGCACTCGGGGAGCACCTCCCGCTCGTCCTCCCGATGCACCAGGTTGTAGTGGTTCTGCACGCTCACGAAGCGGGGCCCGCCGTCGGGTGCGGCCGCGTCGGCTTCGCGGAGTTGGGCCGCGGAGAAGTTGGAGCAGCCGATCTCGCGCACCTTGCCCTCCCGAACCAGGTCGTGGAGGGTGCCGAGGGTGTCGGCGATCGGCGTCTGGGGGTCGGGCCGGTGCAGCTGGTAGAGATCGATCCGGTCGGTCCCCAGCCGGGCCAAGCTGCGCTCGACGGCTTGGCGCACGTACCCGGGAGCGGCTCCGCCGGTTCCGTCCCGGCCGACCGCGCTCCCGAACTTGGTCCCGATGACCACCTCGTCCCGGTGTCCCCCGAGGGCCCGGCCCAGCCGCTCCTCGCTGTCCCCGTACGAGTCAGCCGTGTCGAAGAAGTTGATCCCGGCGTCGAGGGCGGCCTCGACGACGGGCGGGACATCGTCCTCGTGCATACCGAGTCCGAAGTTGTTGGTCCCGAGGCCGACCACGGAGACGTCGAGGGATCCGATCGGCCGCAGGTCCATGTCGGCTTTCTACCATGCCCGACCCTGATCCCGAAGTGGGTGGGGTCGGGCCGCGGCCGGATTCCCCGAGGTTCGATCCGCTGGCCGTGGGGTAGTTTCGATCCGGCGATACAAGTCATGAGCCCAATGAGTGGAGGCGCCCGATGGCCGATCCGAGGCCGCTCGCCCAGCGGATGGTAGTGACCCAGTTCATTGTCTCCAATGACGTCGAGCGCTCCCGGCGCTTCTATACCGAGATACTCGGCGGCACGGTGGTCTTCGGCCCCGTGCCCACCAATATCGCCCTCGCCAACACCTGGATCATCATCAACTCCGGCGGGGGCCCCACCGACGACAAGCCGGCGATCACCCTCGAGACGCCACGCGACCCCGACCGGGTCAGCAGCTTCCTCAATATTCGGGTCGAGGACATCCACGCCGCGTACACCGAATGGAGCGCCCGGGGGGCGCAGTTCCTGACGCCACCGAAGCAGCACGCCTATGAGATCCGCTGCTACATGCGAGATCCCGACGGCTACATCATCGAGGTCGGACAGACCACCGACCCGCAGGGAGACTGGTGGCCCGCCGAGTGGCCACCGATCAGCGGCCCCTCTGACTGATTCAAGGTGACTTGACCGATCCGCAGGACGGGGCCGGCCGGATGGTACCGTCGGTCATTCAGGATCTGCGTTCCTTCGAACGGTCCCACTTGGTCAAGACCGCGGTACGAGCCGTCGGGACGGCGGCACTCCTCCTGGCCCTGTACTACCTCCTGCCCATCCAACACCGGGCCCACGAGTCGGTGGCGCTGCGCCTCGCCGTCGCGCTGGCCTTCTTCGTCGCCGTGGTCGTCAACGAGGTCCGGCTCATCTCGATCCACGACCACCCCCAGCTCAGAGCCGGTGTGGCCCTGGCCACCATCATTCCCCTGTTCCTGGTCCTCTTCGTGTGGATCTACCTGACCCTGTCGCACTCGGACCCGGCCGCGTTCCACGGGATCCTCGACCGGACCTCGGCGCTCTATTTCACAGTGACCGTCTTCTCCACGGTGGGATTCGGCGACATCACCGCCAAGACCGACGTGGCCCGGTTGGTGGTCACCGTCCAGATGCTCGCCGACCTGGCCCTGTTCGCCGTGGTCGTCCGGCTGATCCTCGGGGCGGTGTCCCGGGGGATCGACCGGCAGAAGGGGGCGGCCCAGTGACCGATCGATTGAGGTGAACGCTCGGACCGGTCGCCCTGCCCAGGACGAGATCCCGGCTGGTATCCCTGGTCAGCTGGCCTTTCGGTGCCACCGGGACCGGATGCCGTGGTGCTCGGTCCGGCCCGGTTCGGCCTCAGGAACGGCCGTCGTCGTCTCGGCGGCGGCCAGGCTGCAGGGACCGCAGACCCGATGTCCATCGACCATCCGGGTGGCCCGCACCAGTCCGCAGGTCTCGCACTTCCGCCCGAGGTAGACCTGGGCGGTTGCCGGGGCGGCGATTGCGGAGATCTCCTGGAGTCGCTGTTGCACATCGGCCTGTAACTCGTAGGTGCCGGACTCGGTGCGGGTGACGAGGTCCCAGGCCAGCAGTTGGTGTATCAGAGGGGCAAGGCGGTCGAGCCGCTGCGCGTTGTCGAGACCGTTGGAGACGGGAATGGTGGTCGGCTGCGCCGGGTCACCGGTTGTGGATACCGCCTGCACGTGGATCACGGGACCCTCCTTGCTGCTGCCATCCGGAGCCTTCCGGGCGCTCCGACCCACGCATCATAGCGCCGCGTCGCGTGTGTTGACGGGCGGATCGAGGGTCAATTTCGTGAGTCGGGTCCGGCCGTGGACGGGGTCGGTCATGAGAGTATTCGCCGGTGATCCTGGTGGTGGTGGCGCTCGCCGCGGCCTTCGCGGTGGTCAACGGCGTCCACGATGCCGGGAACGCCATCGCCGCGCCCATCGTCACCCGCGCCCTCCGGCCGGCCCCGGCCGTCGTCCTCGCCGCCGTCTTCCATGTGATCGGTGCGCTGGTGGTGGGGACGGCGGTGGCGGCCACGGTGGCGGGGATCGTCCTCGTGCCGCCCCAACAGATGTTGGAGGTTCTGGCCGCGGCCATCCTCGGTGCCCTGGTCTGGAACCTGTTCACCCTGTGGAGAGGCCTCCCCTGCAGTTCGGGTCACTGCCTGGTCGGCGCCTTGGCCGGGGCCGCTCTGGCCCAGGGAGGTCGCCGCGCCGTGTACTGGGGCGGCCTCCACGGCCTCCGTCCCGAAGGCGTGTTCGGGTCGCTGCTCTGGCTCCTCGTGTCCACCGTGGTGGCACTCCCCTTGGCGGTGGCCGGCATCCGCTTGGCGCGCCGGATCCTCCGGCGGGCCACCCGGGCCGTCGCCCGTCCGGTCCGGCGGGGCGAGATCGCGACCTCGGCCGGGCTGGCGTTCGCCCACGGCTCCAATGACGCACAGAAGACGATGGGACTCATGACGGCGGCGTTGGTCGCCAACGGCAACCTCGACCGCTTCGCCGTTCCTTTCTGGGTGGCACTCGCCTCCGCGCTCCTGTTGACCTTCGGGACCCTCCTCGGGGGTTGGCGGGTGGTCCGCACCTTGGGTCGGCACATCTTTCCCATCCGCTCACTGGACGGATTGGTCAGTCAAGGCTCGTCCGGCGCCATCGTCCTGGTCGCATCCGTCGCCGGCGCGCCCATCAGCACCTCCGACGTCGTTGCCCCCGCCGTGGTGGGAGTGGGCACCGGGGAGCGATGGCGCCACGTACGCTGGTCCGTCGTTGGTGAGATCGGGTTGGCATGGCTGGTCACACTGCCGGTCAGCGGGGCACTCGGCGCACTGTTCCTCGTGATCTGGAGGTGGCTTGGATGAGACGCTGGTTCCTGCCCGAGTCGCCGGACCTGCTCGGCCTGCTGGCCCGGCAGGGGGACGTCACCATCAAGGGCATGGAGGCGCTGTGCGCCTGGTCGCGGGGCGATTCGTCGCAGGTCGGCGTCGTCCAGGCCGTCCGTCACCAGGGGGATCTGGCCGCTCGTTCCGTCCTGACCGCGGTCAAGCGTGCCTTCGTGACCCCGGTCAGCCCGGAGGACATCTACGTGCTCTCCGAGCGGCTCGACGGGGTCCTCAACGAGGCGAAGAACCTGATGCGTGAAGCCGAGCTCGTCCAGATCGCGCCCGATCCTCCGATGGTCGAGATGGCCGACCTCCTTCTTCTCGGTGTCCAGGACCTGGTGCGGGCCTTCCCCTCCCTCGCTTCCGCTCCCGACCTGGCCACCGGGTGCGCCGATGCCGCCGTCCACCGGCAGCGGTCCTTCGAACACCTCTACCGCCGCTCCATGTCCGCATTGCTCGACAACGACGACCTCCGGGAGGTGTCGGCCCGCCGCGAGCTCTACCGGCGCTGTGCCCGGATCGGCGAGAGGATCGAGGGCGTGGCCCACCGCATCTGGTACGCGGTGGTCAAAGAGGCGTAGCCCTCCCGGGTGCACGCCGCGGGCCGAGGTGAAGCGCTCGGGGCGTCAGGGTGAGGACTCGGCGACAAGGACGGCGGCGCCGTTGACCCGGCCGTGGGCCAGATCGGCCAGCGCCTCGTGGGCCCGGTCGAGGCTGTAGGCCACCGTCGACACCCGCACCGGGATGCGGGCCGCCACCTCGAGGAAGTCGTTCCCGTCGTGGCGGGTGTTGGCGGTCACGCTGCACAGCGAGCGCTCCTCGAAGAGATGGCGTTCGTAGTTGAGCGTCGGGATGTCGCTCAGGTAGATGCCGGCGATGGCCAAGGTACCGCCCCGGTCGAGGGCCTCCAGGGCCGGCGGCACCAACGTCCCCACCGGGGCGAAGAGAATGGCGGCGTCGAGTGGTTCGGGCGGCGGGTCGGCAGCATCACCGGCACTGGCCGCGCCCAGCTCGAGGGCCAGGGCCCGGGCTTCGGGGCCCCGGGTCATGACGTGGACCCGCGCCCCTTCGGCCATGGCGATCTGGGCGGTCAGATGGGCCGAGCCTCCGAACCCGTAGATCCCGAGCCGGCCTCCCGGCGGCAGTTGCGCCCGTCGGAGGGCCCGGTAGCCGATGATCCCCGCGCACAGGAGGGGGGCCGCCTCCTCGTCGGTGAACACATCGGGGACCGGGTAGCCGTACCCCTCGTCGACCACCACGTACTCGGCGTACCCGCCGTCGACATCCCAGCCGGTGAACAGGGGCGCCAGGCACAGGTTCTCGGCGTCGGCCAGGCAGAACCGGCACGTGCCACAGGTGTGGGCCAGCCACGGCACCCCGACCCGGTCCCCCCTACGGAAACGGGTGCAGTCCGCGCCCACCTCGTCGACCAACCCCACCACCTCGTGGCCCGGGACGACCAGGTGGCGCTTCGGGGTGAGGTCGCCCTCGGCGAGATGGAGGTCGGTCCGGCACACGCCGCACACCCGGACCTGCAGACGGACCTGTCTCGGCCCCGGCACGGGGACGGCCCGTTCGACGGATCGCAGGGGCATGCCGTCGATGGGCCCGGGCCTGTCCACCGCCCACGCCCGCATGGTCCCGGCGGTCACCGACCCGGCCTCACCGGCGTCGGGCCCAGGGGGCGATGGTGACGTTCACTTCCCGTCGCGGAACACCAGCACGGGGCACCCGGCGTTGGTGACGCAGTGCTCGCTCACCGACCCGAGGAGCATGCCGGCGAATTCGCCGTGCCCGCGGCTGCCCACGACCAGCAGATCGGCGCCCGTCGACGCCTCCACCAACAGGGGCGCCGGGTGGCCCTCGAGGATGGTCGGCTGGAGCGTGATGGCGGGGTGCTCCGTCCGGACCGGCTCGAGGATCCCGGCCAGGAGCTTCTCGCTTTCGGCGGCCGGGTCGTACCCGCTGGGAATCGGGAGCGACCATCCGTAGCTGGTCGGCCATTCCCAGGTCATCACGACCTCGAGGACCGCACCGGTGAGCTCGGCCTGGCGGGCGGCCCAGGCCACGGCGGCCACGGAGGCCTCGGAGCCGTCGACACCCACGACGATTCGGTGTCCGGTGTCCGGCTGGGTAGTCATCAATCTCTCTCCCTTGCTCGTTGGTCCGACGTCCTCGGGTTCACGTTCCGGTGGTGGCCGGCCGCGGCAAACGGATCATCCGGTCCTGTCGGCGTCCGGTTCACCACGGACCCGCGGCCATCGGCCTCCACGTCGTGTGCGAGCCTACCGATCGGGACGGTGGGCCACGTCGCCTCCACCAGGCGGCACGGCGCGCGGGCTAACTGAGCGGGACCTGCCAGACGAGGATCGTCCCCCCGGCAGCTGACGATCCGACCTGGAACTCGCCGTGCAGCTTCTCGGCCCGGCGACCGATGTTGCCCAACCCGAGGCCCGTTGGTGGCCCGGGTCGTTCTTCCATGCCCCGGCCGTCGTCCACGATCCGGAGGCGGCATTCGCCGTCGGCCACGCTGACGCTGACGGTGGCCGCCGAGGCCTCGGCGTGACGCCCGATGTTGGTGACTCCCTCGCGGACCACGGCCAGGAGGTGCTCGCTGATGGAATCGGGGATGGCCGAGTCGACCGGTCCCTCGAACGAGGCGCGGACATCGAAGCCGACCACCGGCTTCAGGTCCTGGAGGAGGGAGAGGACATTGTCGCGGATGCCGCGCCCGATCCCGTCCGTCCCGAGCTCGAAGATGCTGGTGCGGACCTGTCGGATGGTGTCATCGATATCGACGATCGCCGACTGCAGGCGATCGGTGCTCAGTCCCGACGCCGGGTTGGCGGCCATGCTCTGGAGGGAGAGACCGATGGCGAAGAGCCGTTGGATCACCGTGTCGTGCAGATCCCGGGCCAACCGGTCCCGCTCCTCGTAGATGGCCACTTCCTGTACCCGCTGGTGAAGGCGGGCATTCTCGATGGCGATGCCGGCGGCGATGGCCAGGGCTTCGATCAGCGCCTCGTCATCGCCCGTGAACTCGGACCAGCCGATCTTGTCCGTGAGGTAGAGGTTGCCGTAGACGGCGTTGCGGACCTTGATGGGCACGCCGAGGAATGAGGTCATCGGGGGATGGTTGGGCGGGAAGCCGTAACTCTCCGGAAGCGAGCCCAGGTGGGCGACCCGGAGCGGCTTCGGCTCGTTGATGAGCATGCCCAGCACGCCCTGGCCGCTCGGACGTGCACCGATCCGCTTCTCTTCGTCCGGCTCGAGCCCGACCGTGATGAACTCCGAGAGCGCGGTGCCTTGGTCATTGAGGACCCCGAGGGCACCGTACCGGGCGTTGGTCATCGATCGGGCCTCGTCGATGATGTGGCGCAGCAACGAGGGCAACTCCAGGTCGGCCTCCAGGAGCAGTGTGGCCTCCAGGAGCCGCCGCAGCGTGGCTGGATCCTCGATCGAGTGATACGGCACGCAGTCCTCCGACGATCGAAACAGCTAGGGTACAACTGCAGGTCGTGTGCACCCACGGTACTGCCTGGCAGGAACCGTGGGAGCCATGGCCCCGGCCCCGTGACCGCCCAACCGGTGTGTCGCCGGTGGTCGAAGCTGCTGACCGAGCCCTTCTGAGGAGACCTCCCATGGACATACGGATCTTTCTCCTCGACGATCACGAGATCGTCCGGACCGGGCTCCGCTCACTGTTCGAGGCGACCGAGGGATTTGTCGTCGTCGGGGAGGCGGCCACGGCCGCCGAAGCCCTGGATCGGATTCCGCCCACCAACCCCCATGTGGCCATCCTGGACGTCAGACTGCCGGACGGGAGCGGTATCGAGGTCTGCCGCGACATCCGATCGAGCTCGCCGGAGACCGCCTGTGTCATGCTCACCTCCTACGCCGACGACGAGGCACTGTTCGCGTCCGTGATGGCCGGGGCGGCCGGCTACGTCTTGAAGCAGGTCGGCGCCACGGATCTGGTGGGTGACGTGCGGAAGGTGGCCGGGGGCCAGTCCCTGCTCGACCCCGAACTCACCGAGCGGGTCCTGGCCCGGCTGCGGGACGGAGCCGACGAAGACCCACTGTTGGCGGGTCTCACCCATCAGGAGCGCCGCATCCTCGATCTCATCGCCGAGGGGAAGACCAATCGCCAGATTGCCGCCGACCTCTTCCTGGCGGAGAAGACGGTGAAGAACTACGTCTCCAACGTGCTGGCCAAGCTCGGGATGGAACGGCGTACCCAGGCGGCCAGCTACGCGACCCGGGCGGCCGAACGGTCGGCCCAGGCACGCCGCGACGACAGCCTCGGGACCTGAGCGCCACGAGCCCGGAACCGGCCGTCGCGGCCCGTCACCGGTCCGTCACCGGTCGAGCGGGATCCCCCTTGCCGTCAGCTCGCGCTCGACCCGCTGCCGCTCGGCACCCGGTGACCCGAACCGACGGGAATCACAAGCGATCCCGGCAATCCCGGCGTACCGGATGAGCGCGGAGTCATAGGCCACCTGTTGGGCCAGAGCCACCGTGGCCCAGCCCCGACCGATGGGAGTCGAACAGCCCCGGACGGCGCGGCTGCGGCAGGTCACTACTTGGGCCAGCGCCTCGGTGGCGGACAGCGGGAGCTGCGAGCGCTCCCGTTCGGTGAGCGCGGCAGCCAGCAGCTCGGTGTAGATCTCGGCCATCGTGTGCTCCCACTTCGAGGTTGGTATCACCACCGTGCCAGTCCGGAGCGCCCCCGGCCAGGGCCAAACGTCCCGTCGCCAGAAGATCGCGGACCTTTGGCCCTATCCGCCGGTGTGTTTTCGGCATCGAATGGAAAGGTGGCATCTGGGTGCTGCGGGAGGGAGAGCCTTGCCAGAAGATGAGCCGGTCGACAGCCCGGCCCGCCCCGTGGAACCAGCACCTGATCACGCTCCGGTCGAGCTTTCCTGTTCCGTCGAAACCCGGGACGGGCAGGTCATCGGTCTGCGGCCCATCAGAGCCGACGACGGTGAACGCCTGGCCGCGTTTCACGAGCACCTTTCGGCGCGGTCGGTGTACCGGCGGTTCTTCTTCGTGCACCCGAAGCTGTCGCCCGCTGAGATCGAACGGTTCACCCATGTGGACTACGTGGACCGCCTGGCTCTGGTGGCAGTGGACGGGGACCGGCTCATTGCCGTCGGGCGCTATGAACGGGTCCCGGGGACGGCCGACGCCGAGGTGGCCTTTGTCGTGGCCGACGAGTGTCAGCACCACGGGATGGCCACGCTTCTGCTCGAACACCTCGCCGCGGCCGCGTTCCGGCGCGGGATCACCACATTCGTCGCCGAAACGCTCTCCGAGAACCGCGACATGATCGGCATCTTCATGAAATCGGGCTTTCCGATGACCACCAGCACCGATGGTGGGACGGTCAGTGTTCGGTTCCCGATCGCGCCCGAGAGCGCCACCGCTCGGCGGGACGCGGCCGCCACCACCTGATGGAGGGCCGCGCCGGCCGCGGAAACTGTCCGCCAGCGAGCCAGGATCTGTGACCTTCGGCCCTGCCGGGCCGGGGGTCCTTCGTCCACCGCGGGAGAAGAGGGCCGTCGACCCGATTCTTTGGGCATCGTGCGCCTCAGGACCGGCGCCCGCAGATACCCCGCGGATCGCCGTCACCGTCCTCCAGCACCCGCACCTCGTCGTACCCGCTGGCGGCGAACATCCGCTCGGCGGCGTCGGCCTGGTCCCCTCCGATCTCGAGGAACAGCCAACCGCCGGGGCTGACCCACCGTCGGCTCCGGCGGACCGCTCTGGCCACCAGATCGAGACCCTGCGAGCCTCCGTCGAGGGCCGCCCGGGGTTCGAAGTCCCGGACGTCCCGGGGGAGGAGCCCGAGCGCGTCGGTCGGGACGTAGGGGAGCACGCCGGTCATGACGTCGACGTGGGAGGCGAGGTCGTCGGGCAGGGGTGCGTCGAGGTCCCCCTCGAAGACGGTCACCCCGTTACCCCGGGCACACCGTGCGGCGACCACGTCGACCTCGGTGGCCACCACCCGGGCATCGGGTCGCACCGACTGCATGACCATGGCGATGGCCCCCGAACCCGTGCCCAGGTCGACGCCGCACCCACGTCGCGGGAGGAGGTGGGCGGCCTCCAGGGCCAGCGGCTCGGACTGCCACCTCGGGACGTACACGCCGGGATCGACGGCGACGTCGAGGCCACAGAAGACCGCCGCCCCGGTTATCCAGGCCAGCGGTTCCCCGGTGAGGCGGCGGTCGACCATCAGCCGCAGCCGGCGCTCGTCGGGGGCGGCCCGGATGAGCTCGTCGGCCTCCTCGGCGGCGGCGACACAGCCGGCAGCCTCGAGCACCCGGGTGATCGACGCCCGCCCGAGGGGTCCGTTCGGTCCGTCCCCGTCGCTCACGCTGCCACCGGCACCCTCCGGCCGCCCCGGGACCGGCGCCGGGCGGCGTAGATCCGGCCCAGGGCATAGGACGCCGCGCTCAACATCCCGACCCAGAATCCGACCGGCCAGTTGGTCTCGAAGGAGCAGGCGATCGAGGTCCACACCGTGGCCAGGGCGATGACCACCGAGCCGACCAGGGCGGTCCCCGGCCTGTCAGTCACGCACCGGGCCGCGGCGGGCGGTCCGATCATCAACGAGAAGATGAGGAGGGCGCCCACCACCGGGACCGTCATGGTCGTGGCGCAGGCCACGACGACCAGGAAGGCCATCTCGGTCCGGTGGGGACGGAGCCCCCGGGCCTCGGCGATCTCGGGCACCATGGCGGTGAGCATCAACCGGCGGTAGAGGACGCCGACGGCGAGGATGCACACCAGCCCGAGGATGGCCACCGGCCCGATCTCGCTCGTGCTCACGCCGAGGATCTCACCGAAGAGCAGTGAGAAGATCTGTGGCTCGTACTCCGTGCTCTGGCTGAGGAAGGCGGCGCCGAGGGCGAGCATCATCACCAGGGCCAGTGCCGTGGCCACGTCGGGCCGGCCGCGGCGCCCGAGCGACCCGATGCCGAGGGCCGCCCCGAGGGAGAACACCCCGAGACCGACCAGCGGGTTGATCCCGATGAGACTGGCTCCGGCGGCACCGGCGAAGGCGCCGTTCGGGATGGCGTGGGCCGGGAAGGCCGCGCCCCGCATCACGACGAAGAAACCGACGACGCCGGCCACCACCGCCACCAGGGTGGCGACCTCCCAGGCGTTGGCCATGAACCCCGAGAACATCAGCGGCCGAGCCTGCGCCGGCGGATAGCCGGCAGACCGGAAAGGAGGTAGAGCGAGAAGGCGATGGCGACGACGAAGAAGCTCACCGGCAACCCCTGGCTCGACGAATCCCAGAAGTGGCTGTCATAGGCGAGGAGGATGCCGAGCCAGGTGGTCCCGATGCCGAGGAGACAGGCGGTGAGCATCGCCCGACGGATGGTCCGGGTCACCCGCAGGGCGGTGGCCGCCGGGCCGATCAGGAGCGCGGTCGACAGGATCGATCCGATAGCCAGAGACGAGAGACCGACCGAGACGGCCAGGGCGGCCATGAACAGCAGCCCGACGGTACGCAGACCGATGCCCTGAGCCGACGCCAGATCCGGGCTCACCGAGCTCAGGAGCAGCGGCCGATGGATGGCCGCCACCAGGCCGAGTGTCGCCGCACTCAACACGATGACGATCGGAACGGTGGACCGCTCGACGGTGAAGATCGATCCGAACAGGATCTGCTGGGTGGCACCGGTGGTGGCGCTCACCGTTGTGTCGAGATAGAGGAAGAGCGCGGCCAGACCGGTCGCCGCCCCGAGCACGATGCCGGTAGCCAGATCCCGGCTCCGCACCCGCTGGACGCCGATGAGATCCATGGCTCCCCCGCCGACGATCCCGCCACCGATGAAGCCGGCCAGCGGATTGAAGCCGAAGTAGAAGGCGCCCGAACCCCCGGCGGTGGCGATGTCGGTGAGTGCGTGGCCGGCGAAGGACTGGCTCCGGACCACCGTGAACACACCGACGACGGCCGAGACGACGGCGGTCACCGCACCGATCACCACCGCCGTGCGGACCGGCTCGCTCGAGAAGAAGCCCGGCTCGAACACGAGGTGCACGGCGGCTCAGGACACGGTGAGGGTCGGGTGGTCGGGGATGTCGTCGGCTTCGGCACCGGGCTCGGCGACCACCAACACCCGGCCATGGAGCTTCAGCACGTCGACGTGGTGCCCGTAGAGCTTGCTGAGGACCTCGGACTGGACGACCTCCTCGGTGGTCCCACTGGCCGCCCGGCCGTCGGTGATGTAGACGATCCGGTCCATCACCGGCAGCAGGGCGTTCATCTCGTGCGCGGACAGGAGGATGGCCACCCCGTGGTCCGTGGCCACCCGGTGGAGCAGGGCGACGATCTCCTGGACGCTTTTCGGGTCCAGATTGGCCAGCGGCTCGTCGAGGAGGAGCAACTGGGGCCGGCTCACCGAGCGCGTGGGCGATCAGGACCCGCTGCTGCTCGCCCCCCGAGAGGCTCCCGACCCGGCTGTCGGCGAACCCGTCGGCGTCGACGTCATGGAGCATCGTGTCGACCAGTTCCCGTTGCTGCTTCGACCGGCGTCCGACCCCGAACCGGTGGCCGTCCAGGCCGAGGGCCACCAGGTCGCGTGCCCGCATGGGCACGTCGGGATCGAGGGCCACCTTCTGGGGCACGTAGCCGAGGGAGCGCCGGTGTTGGGCGAGCGGCGCCCCGAGCACCCGGACCTCACCCGAGCCCGGACGCTGGAGGCCGAGGATGATCCGCAGGAGGGTGGTCTTGCCCACCCCGTTCGAGCCGATGAGCCCGGTGAACTCGCCCTGGTGGATCTCGAACGAAACGTCGTCGAGGATGGTCCTCCCGGCAAAGGCGATGCCCACCTTGTCGACGGCCAGCACCGGCGGCTCGGTCACAGGTGCTCCGTGGAGGTGCCGTGGGCCACCGCCGCCTCGATGGCCTTCACCTGGGCCATCATCCAGGACTGGTAGTCGTACCCCGGGGTGGGCATCGTCTCGTACACGCCGACGACCGGCACACCGGCCGACACGGCCGTCTGCCTGATGGACGCGGTCAGGGAGTCGACTACCTGTTGGTTGTAACAGAAGACCTTCACCTGATGCCTGGTGAAGAAGTTGTTCTCGAGCGTGATGTCCTCGGGAGAGGGGTCGACCCCGTTCATGATGTCAGCCTGGAAGGCGAACGGCGTCAGGTTCTTCATGCCCATCGCCTCGAGCAGATAGTCGGCCACCGGCTCGGTGGTGGCCACCGGCGTCCCCGGGTGGTCGTGCCCGAATGCGGCGATGGCCGCCAGCCACGGCGTGAGGGAGGCGTCGAAGGTCCGCAGTCTGGCTTCGAAGTACCCGCGGTGGGCGGGCTCGAGTGCCGACAGGTCGGTGGCCATCACCTTGGCCACCGCCGGCATGGTCTTCGGGCTGTACCAGAGGTGCGGATTGGGGGTCGAGTCGGGCAGCCCGAGCACGTGCTGGGCCACGATGACCTTGCGCTCCGGGCTCGGCGAGGCCGACTCGATGTTGTCCATGAAGCTGTCGTAGCCCACGCCGTTCTGGACGACCAGGTCGGCCCGCCCGACCTCCTCGGCCACGGTCGTACTGGCCTCGAAAGTGTGGGGATCGGTGTTGGGGTTGTCGAGGATCGACGTCACATGGACGTAGCTTCCCCCGATCTGGGCGAGCACGTTGGCGTACTGGTTCTCGGCGCCCACGGCGTTGACGACGCCGGGCCTCGAACTGCCCGACGCAGCGCCGGTCGAGCAGCTCGTGACGAGGAGCGGGCACCCGACGAGCGTGGCCAGCGCCAGGACCCGGAGCGCCCGCCCCGACCTTGGTACCTGCCTCCTCCGGCGTCGGCGATCCATCACGCCGGTAGACTAGAATGAGACTGAGTCTCATTACAAGTAAGATTGGAGCGGGCCAATCGGCGACGCAGAGGAGCATTCGTGATCACCCATGACGGCCAGGTTGACCGCCCCGCCATCCCACCGCGGCGGCACGCACGGTACGCCCCAGTCGCCCGGTCATGAGATCAGTGAGATCAGGAGGAGCGGCGCCGGAGTCGGGGGTGACGGACGCCAGCTTGGACGAGCTCGTCGAGGTCCGCCTCCGGCGGGTCGACCTCCGGTACACGGCCGGCCGGCGGGCCATCGTCGAACTGTTGGCGGCGGTCGGCCACCCGGTGAGCATCTCGGATATCGCGGCGCGGCTTCCGGGGGTTCCGAGGAGCTCGGCCTACCGGCACCTGGTCGATCTCCAGAGCGCCGGGGTGGTCCGGCGGATCGCGGCCAAGGACGAGTTCGCACGGTTCGAGCTGGCCGAGGACCTGACCGAACACCACCATCACCTGCTGTGCACCATCTGCGGCCGGGTCATCGATGTCACCCCCACGCCGGCCTTCGAGCGGACGGTCGCCGACATGGTGCTCGAGCTGGCCGAACAGCAGGGGTTCCGCCCGAGCTCGCACGCACTGGACGTCACCGGCCATTGTGCAGACTGTGTGTAGCGTTTCCTCCTCTTCCTCCTGCCCGCGGCTCTCCTCCTGTCCACGGCTGCCGCCGGCCCAGGTCGTTCTCGGCCTACCATCCTGAACAGGAGGTCGGGTCATGACCATCAGTGTGGTTGGGCGAGGCGAGGGTCACGAGCAGTACCGCGCCCGCGGGAGCACGATGTACTTCAAGGCCCTGGCCGACCAGGACGACGGCGACTTCTCGCTGATGGAGCGGACGTTGCCGGCCGGGGGTCGTCGGCCACCGCCGCACCGGCACACCAACTGCTCGGAGGCCTACTTCGTACTCGAGGGCGTGGTGTCGGTGGTCGTGGAGGGTGAGGAGTTCCTGGTCGGGCCCGACCAGTTCGTCCTGGTCCCTCGGGGGACGGCACACACCTTCGGCAACGGCGGGGAGGACGAGGCCAGGCTCCTGGTGATCCATGCCCCGGCCATGGACGCCTATTTCGCCGGTCTCCACGAGCTGTGGAACCGGGGCGAGCCTCCGTCGCCCGATGAGGAGCGGGCGCTGATGGCCCGTTTCGGCATGGAACCCGTCTAGGAGCGTGCGCAACAGCGGGCCGAGGATCGAGGACGTCGACTGGTTCGTCGGGTCGGGACCGGTGCGACCGGATTCCGCCTCGCAGATGGACGACGCCATCCATAGCGAGCAACGGCTGACGGCGATGCACAAGATGTTCGACACGCCTTTCGGCACCGAGTACATCGGGGCCTTGCGAGGCTGCGTGCGTCTCAACGCGCAGCTCGGTTTTGTCGACGCCGGGGTTCCGATGGCCCAGAAGCTGGTCGATCTGGTCACCGGTGCGGACTATCCCCCCGACCTGGTCGCCGAGGCGTGCCGCGAGGTGGGGACCATGGCTCACGCCTGCCGGCGGGTGGGTCGGTTCGCTGAAGCGCTGACCCTCGATGACGCCGTCGCCGTCTGGTTCGCCGAGCACCGGCTGGCTTTCGGGCAAGGTCACGTGGCCGCCGTTGCCGGGCTGGCCACCGACCATGCGGGACTCGGTGACCTGGATCGCGCCGTGGCCATTCTCAGAGCGGAGTTGGATGATCCCCTGTCACCAGTGCGACTGCATCCGCTCGGCCGGCAGGCCGTCAGGTTCGCCGCCCTGGCCAAGCAGTACGAACGCCGGACGAGGACCCGGGATCAGGACGCCTGGCGGTGATCCATCCGGTCGGCCGACCAGATGTGCCGACACAGCCGGCACTGGAGGCTCAAGCCGCCGCTGACGATGCCGGTGCCCCAGACCAGCAGGATTGGTGTCTCGTGCGACCTGCAACTCGGGCAGGTCATCTCAAGCTCTGTTGCATCCATCTCGCCGACCTCTGAGTGGTATGGCCAGCCTGCCCGGTCCGGCCGCCGAATCCTGGCAAACGCTAACGACACCTTCCCGATGGGGCAAGTCCAATGAGGGCCGGGCCCGGCGATCGGGGGAAACCCCTGTTGACAGGCATGAGGGTTCGCCGGACGTTCGAGGCCGGACCGGTCGCGGGCCTGTCGCAGGAGCGGGAACGCTGCCTTAGGCTCCACCATCCATGCGCCGTGAGGTGCGAAGGACGAAGCGCAGCGAACGCCTGGTTCAGGAGGAGACGATGAAGAGCACCGATCTGCTGGTGGACGCCTTCGAGAGGATCCGCGATGCCGTGCACCCTGCCGTCAACGGTCTGTCCCCCGAGGAGCTGTCATTTCGGCCTGATAGCGAGTCCAATTCGATCGCGTGGCTGGTCTGGCACCTCACCCGGATACAGGATGACCACATCGCCGGGCTCGACGGTGGCGAACAGGTGTGGACCGCCAGCGGGTGGGTCGATCGCTTCGGACTGCCACTGGACCCGGCCGACACCGGCTACGGACACGACCCCGACGCCGTCGCCGCGGTCACCGCCGATGCCCATCTACTGCTCGGGTACTTCGAGGATGTCCATGAGAGGACGCTCGGGTTCCTGGTCACGCTGGCCGACGCCGACCTGGTTCGGGTGGTGGACGAAAGCTGGGACCCACCGGTGACGGTGAGCATCCGGCTGGTCAGTGTGATCGCCGACGACCTCCAGCACGTGGGCCAGGCGGCCTACATCCGCGGGATCGTGCAGCGACGCTGAATCTGTGGTCGCAGGCCGGGCGGACGGTCCGATTCACAGCTGAGCCTGCGCTGTCGCCCAGGCTGCTCATCACCCTGGTTCCTACCGTGGTCGGTGAAGGAGGCAAGCAGACACCCCGTCGCTGCTTGAGGAACGACATGACACCATTCATCATCATGATCCCACTGATGGTTCTGGCCGTCGCCATTGCCACCATTCCGATTCTCTATGTCTCACTCCGCGAGCACAACCTCGTGCGCTTCGGAAACTCGAAACGACCGGCATCGGTCAGACCCGTGTATGCCACTCGGAAAACCGTCGTCGACAGTGTCCGTCTCGACTCCTGAGATCCGGGCCCGATCCGTTGGTCGGGGTGGCTCTCAGTCGGGGGATGCCGAGGATGTCGACGACTCGAGCACGTCCAGCGCGGTGGCCAGCTGACGTCGAACCGAGGGATCGGCGATCAGGCCGTCCTCGCCGACCATCGCCGAGCTGACCGGTGACTGCACGCATGCGGACTCGATGATGTTCGCGTTGGCATATCGGAGAACCTTGCCCAGCGACTCGTGGGCGTCCGCCGCTCCCCGAGGGGACACGTTGGCCCAGGCCACCGCCTTTCCGGCGATGGACCCGGGTTCGGGGATGACGCGGAAAGAATCGATCCAGGGGGTCTCATCGGACTACCGATTCCGGTCCCGTCTCTTCGCAGCATCGTCAGGACTGAGGCCCGTCGTCCTACTGCTGAGATACGTTCTCATGCGGACCTCTTCGCCGGCATCGAGAACATCGAGTAGCCGGTGGAGAGCGGTGAGCGGCCCTTCCCCCAGATCCTTTCGCAGTTGACGCTCGATGGTTCGGGCCACGGCGCGTTGAGCCTCGAGATACGACGTCCCCGACAAAGTGAGGGTTACGGCTTTTTCTCTGCCATTCGTCGGCGAATCGGCGACTGACACGTAACCCCGATCGCGCAAATGGCTGACGACCTTGCCCGCACCCTGGCGGGTAATGCCCAGCTCCCGCCCGATATTCGAAATCGTCGATCCTGCGGGATCCGAGCACAGGCGCAACACTCGACCGTCGGGAAACCTGCGCTCCTCATACCCTGCGTCAGCCATGGCACTGTCCAGCCGGCGCTGATAGCCGATCCAGGCACGGCGCAGGGCAGGTCCGAGCGCGATCGAAGGCTCGCCCTGGGACACCCCGTCGGTACCCGGGAGCTGCTCAGTGCCAGAGATGTCCACGGAGCGGGATGTTAGCAAACTGTAAACCTGGTTGACAATCGACACCAACGACCCGCATACTGCGGTGATGCGCCCATCCGCCGGGTCGGAGGTCCGAACGCACCTGCATACGCCGGTCCCGCCGGGTCCGCATGGTGTGTCGTCAGACGCCGCCGCAAGCGAAGACAGGAACCGGCTCCTCCGGCGAACGGGTCTCTTCGTGCTGACTGTGGTTGCCTGCCTGGCCGCCGGCTGCGGGTCGTCCACGCCTCCCGCGGCCTCAGGGCTAACGAAGCCCATGCCGACAGCAAGCACTCCGTCGAGCACGTTCGCGGTTCCGGCGGTGAGGGATCAGCTGGCAACCAGCAACCAGTCTCCCGTCGCGCACGACAACGAGATCATGGCTCTTGCCCCCCAATCAGGACGTCTCTTCGCCGCCACCGACCAATGGGAATACTCGGGCCCCTCCGCCTACGGCCAGATCCTGGTCAAGAGCTCGCCGACCTCGTCGTGGAAGATCTTCGAACAGACCCAATCCACCCGTGTCCAGGCACTGGATTCATTTCCCATTCCGAGTGACCAGGGGCTCGGACCGGGGCACTCGCTCCTCGTCACCCAGGCCATCATCAACGGTCGATCTGAGATCCAGTGGTTGATCGACGGAGCCACGTCCTTTGCCCCCGACGATTCGTTCCTTCTCGCTTCGCCCAACGCGGCGGTCCGGTCGTTCGGTGCCCATAAATCCGGCGGGGTGTGGGCGATCTACGCCGGCGTCGGACCAACCGGAATCCTGCAGGGAAGGTGGTCACCGACCAACCGCACCCTGGTCTTCAACCCGGTTCCCGAGCTGAGTGGGGCGACTCCGGGTTCACCGGGGTTGAAGACTCAAAAGGTCACGGGGTTTGCTGACTGTGGTGGGGCTCTCTACGTCACCATCAACACCAAGCTGTTTCGTCGGAACGACGGATCGCTCCCAACGGGAGTCCCGCGATGGACGCTCGTCGATCAAGAGCGACCGGTGGGCCCCTTCAACAGCGGGCTGCGGGGCATATCGTGCGTCTCCCACGAGGGGTCACCTTCCCTGCTCTTCTCTACGGAAGGCACTGGTGATGTCTACCGGCTCGATCATCTTCCGACCGGACAACTGCCTGACACCGGAACAGTGAGTTTGAGCTATCCCTATCCGGGTTTGGTCTCGACGCTCGAGTTCACGCCATCTACCGCCATCCGTCACATGCTGGCCACTGAAGGGACGACCGTTCCGGCCACCGGACCGGGATCGATCGACTACGTGATCGCGGCCTACAACAACTTCGAGACCATGGAGATCAATGGATCGACCCGCCAGTTCTTCGGTCTCGAGTTCGGCTTCTCGGGCAGCTGTCCGAGGTCACAGATCTGTGCCCCGTCGGGATTTGATTCCTCCGCGTGTTTCGCCGTCCGCACCGACAGCGGTGGGTCGCCGAACTACGTACTGCGGTGCCTCAGCGGACCCCAGTTCAAGCCCTCCCGGAAGCAGCCAAGCCCGGTTCGCTCGGGACAGGCCTTCGTCTCGATCCGAACGATCAAACCGTCGCCGTTCGGTGACGAGAGGATCTACTACGGCGGATACGACAATGACTTCCACCCAGCTGACGGTGCGGCATGGATCGCCTCCTCGACGTCGGTTTCCCTCCGTCTTGACGGCGATCCGGGTGCTCCGGGGTCATGACGTCACCACAGGTGTTCGATGGCCGTAAAGACGGTGGCGCAGCTTCAACTTCCAGGAGGTCAGCCTGAGATGCACTGGGTGGTCGACGCGAAGGTCCGTCCCAAGCGGAAGGCCGGGTTCTTGGTCGCCCTGGTCTTGGCCTTGATGTTGGCTGCCTGCAGTACGGCGTCCACTCCGGCTACGACAACGGCTGTGCCCAGTGAGTCCGGGTGGGTCAAGGACACCGTGCAGGTGCTCAATATCTTTCTGCCGGACGGCAACAGCGACTACTACCTCGGAGGCTTCGGCACCAAGGACGGGGCGAGGACCGTCATCAGTGGAGAGGTCCCAACTGCTCGGTACTGGTCGTACACGGCCTATCCCATTCCGACCGGAGGTCACGTCGCCCACGTTCACGATTCGGACATCACCCAGTCGAATGGTCGCTACACCGTGACCCTCTCGGCCAGCTGCACCGGCGTCAAGGGGACGTGTCTGGCTACGTCGAATGCCGAGCCATCCGGCATGGTGGTGCTCCGCCTGTATGTACCGGTCGATCTCCGCGGATCTGGCACCGGCGGGCTCCCTCTTCCGACCATCATGTATGAAAGCAGGTCCGGCTCACCCATCTCGCTGACCCAGGCGGCTGGGAGTGACACGATGCAGAAGACCCTGGACTCCTACCGCAACCAGCACGGGGCCTTGCCGGAGTCGCTCACCCGTACCTACCCCCCAGACGTACCCGTGCCTGTGCCCGTTGTTGATCCTCCTCCGAAAGGCCGGATCTCCAGCGGTACGGGAAGGTTCAACAATCCGGACAACACCTACGAGCATGTGCGATTCACGACGACGCGCGGCAACCTCGTGGTCTCCGCGCAGGCGCCGACGTACCAAGAGGACTCGTTCGCCACAGTCAACGACCTGAGCCGACCGGCATCTGAGTCCCCGCAGGTTCGATACTGGGACCTGTGCATCGTGCTCAAGAACCTCCACACCGGAGCATGCCTGCGCGACAGTGAGATCCACTTTCCTACGGGAAGCAACCGCTTCACACTCATCGTGTCGCCGACCTGTCCCGTCGCCGGCTACCTCAATTGTCTCGTGGCAGGTCCGGAGCCGTTGCAGGTATCTCTGTCGTGGCGATACCTCCTGCCAAGCTCCACCTTCCTTCCAATGGCGTTTCGCGGTCCCTATGCGTTGACGGCAAGCTACGTGGGGCGCCCGGGATGACGGCGGTGTCGATACGGCGCGCCAGGACCGGAGACCCTTCGAGTGTCCCCGGGGACTGCCAACCGGAGGGCAGAACACTTCGAGACGACATGGTCCCGTATTCCATGGCGATCAAAGCATGAAGCTCGAATACGTCATTTACGGCCTGTGGATCGTCTTCTGGGCGGCATGGTTGGTCGCTGCCTTGAGCGTCAAGCAGGCAGCTCAGTCACGGATGGGACAGTTCGTCGGCTTGAGGATCGCCGCTTTCGTCATCGTGTACTTGCTCATTCGTTTCGGTGTCTTCAACGGTCATCGCGCCGTCGTGAGAAGCCCTGTTCTCCAAGGCATAGGGGTGGTGCTGTTCTTGACCGGACTGGCCCTGGCCGTGTGGGCACGAGTCCATCTGGGGCGGAACTGGGGCACCCCAATGTCAGAGAAAGTGGACGCGGCGTTGGTGACGTCGGGTCCGTACCAGTACATCCGAAATCCCATCTACTCGGGAATCATCCTCGCCGCCATCGGGACGATGATGGCCATCAGCTGGTATTGGCTAGTCATCGTCGCGCTGATGGGCTCGTACTTCGTCTACAGCGCAATCGTCGAAGAGCGAACCATGGAGCGCCTCTTTCCCTACACCTTTCCGGAATACAAGCGCTCGACCAAGAGGCTGATTCCCTTCGTATTCTGAATTGCCGGGTCTGTTGTCGGATCCGTTGGGCCAGGATGACGCCGGTACTCCCACAGATCGTCAAGGGTGGCGACCCATCCATTGGCCCCAAGGAATATGAATCGGCCATCCCCGCCGACCGATCTTCGGAGCAGGGGCGGATGCCGTCGACTGGACCAGGAGCGCCTAGGAGATCATCGACGCGCTGAAGGTCATCTCACGAAATCGCAAGGTTCGCTTCGGGGGCGGCCAGCTCAGTGAATCGGGCGGCGGCAGGAGAGAGGGCGCCGGCACGATGCACGAGGGCCAGTTCGCGGACGGCCGGCGGGTCCGGCCGGGAGATCACCGCGCCGAGCTGTTGGGCGACAACGGCCATTGACTCAGGCACCAGCGCAGCACCGGCACCGGCCAGAACAAGAGGAAGGATGGCGTCTCGCTGCGCAGAGACGACCGCCAGCTTTGGATCCAGGCCCACCGAACCCAGCCGCTCATCGAGGAGACGACGAGTCGAGGTCCCTGCGGGGGATGCTACGAACAGTGTGTCCTCGAAGTCGATTAGCGCCGGCGAGGCGGTGACGCTGCTCGTTGTGCCCGGGGGAAGGATGAAGACGAGTACCTGCGACCCGAGTCTGGTCGACTCGAGTGCGCCGGGGACGCCCAACGCGTCGGTGAGCCCCAGCTCGGACGTACCGGTCTCGACCAGTTCGAACAGTTCGCGAGAGTCTTCGGGAGCGGCGAGGTCGACGCGAACGCCTGGATGGTGACTACGAAACCGACCGATGAGGGTCGCCGTGGGGTCAGTGGCGAGGGTCGGAAGGCACGCCAACGACAGGACGCCTGACTCCAGGCCGGTGACAGCGGTCACTGCCGCCCGACCGGTCTCGAGGTCACGAAGCACCTGACGGGCTGGCCCGAGGAGAGCGGTCCCGGCCGCGGTGAGCTGGACCCTCCGCCCGATCCGGTCGAAGAGAGGCGTACCGAGGTCGGCCTCCAGTTCTTTGACGGCCAGCGAGAGGGCCGGTTGGGAGACGAATGTGGCCTTCGCCGCGGCGGTGAAACCGCCATGGTCCACGACGGCCACGAAGTGTTGAAGGCGTCGGGTATCCATTTGCATAGCTTATCGATATCAGAAGGAATATCTATTTTCTTTCTCGAACGAAGACCGGCACACTCGAGGGAGTGGACGCACTCGACGAGATGAGGCCGGTGGGTTGGCAGCATCTGGTGGTCGAGCCGAGGCGGCCCGAGGCGATCAGGCGTCGGCCCAACGCGTTCTGGCTGGCGGTGGCCGCGGTCTGCATCGGGGCCTTCATGGGCCAGCTCGACGCCAGCATCGTGACCGTCGCCCTGCCCACCTTGCAGCGGACGTTCCACGCCAGTGTCGGTGCGGTGACCTGGGTGGGTCTGAGCTACCTCTTGGTTCTGGTGGCCACGGTGGCCGCCGTCGGTCGGTTCGCCGACATGTGGGGTCACAAGCTCCTCTACATCTACGGTTTCGGGATCTTCATCGTCGGGTCGGCCCTGTGTGGGCTGGCCCCGAGCCTGGGCATGCTGGTCGGGTTCCGAGCGCTCCAGGCCGTGGGTGCCGCCCTGCTGCAGGCCAACAGCGTGGCCATCATCGTGCTGGCGGTGCCCAAGACGTCCCTGGGCAAGGCCATCGGGGTCCAAGGTGCAGCCCAAGCTGTCGGCCTGGCCCTCGGTCCGTCGGTGGGAGGGCTTCTGTTGGCAGCCGGCGGGTGGCGACTCATCTTCTTTGTCAACGTGCCCTTCGGGCTGCTCGGAATGATCGTGGGGGTGCTCCTGGTCCCCCGGAGCCGCCACCTCCAGGCCCGCGTGCGGTTCGACTGGACCGGATTGGCACTGTTCTTCCCCGCCGTGGTGGCGGTGTTCACCGCGATCTCCTTCGGCAACGCGAAGGGATGGACCTCGCCCCCGATCCTCGGGCTGTTCGGGGTCGGGATTGCCCTGGCCTTCGGCTTCGTGCGATGGGAAGGCCGGTGCGGTGACCCGATGCTCGATCTGGCACTCTTCCGCCGATCCCGCTTCAGCGCCGGGATCGCCAGCGGCATGCTCTCCTACCTGGTCATGTTCGGTGTCCTCTTCCTGGTGCCGTTCTACCTGGAACGCGGTCTGCGGTTCGGCTCGGGAAGGGCCGGTCTCGAGCTGATGGCCATGCCACTGGCTCTGGGGATCACTGCGCCCTTGGCCGGGCGCCTGGCGGATCGGCTCGGTGCCCGGCCATTGACGATCGCGGGTATGGCTACTGTTGCCAGTGCGCTAGCCGTGCTGGGCGCCTACCGGCCGAAGACCCCGGTGTTCCTGATGCTGCTGGCCGTCGTGGGGATCGGGCTCGGTCTGTTCACGCCTCCGAACAACGCCGCCATCATGGGTTCCGCGCCCCAGGGCCAATCGGGTCTGGCTTCGGGTGTGCTCAACATGACAAGAGGCATGGGCACGGCCCTCGGTCTGGCGCTCACCGGGCTCGTATTCGACGTCGCGGGAGGGAGGTCCTCGGCATCGCCGTCAGTGGCTCATGCCTTCACCGTCACCGCACTGTTCCTGGCTGTGCTGGCGGTAGTGGCCGCCATCATCGCCGGTCTCCGCGAAGGTGGTCCATTGGAGCGGTCGATCAGTGCCCGTGTGGAGTAAGCGACAAGTTAAATGGCCATGCCCAGGCACCTCAAAGTCCTTGGCCTGCTCATGTTCGTGATTGCTGCCACGGGATTGATCGATGTGGTCAGCGGCAGCTGGGTCTGGTCAGCAGCGACAGGGATCTCCATCGTGGTCTGGCTGGGCCTTGCCGCCGTCGTACCGGCCGCTCGATGCGTCGAGGGCGAGACCCCGCAGAGTTCGAAGGCGGCCAACCGGCAGGCAAGATGCGCTCCTGATCGTCGGCCTACCAGAGAACCGGAACGGGCTAACCAGAGAAGCAGCCATGTCGTTGCAACGCTCGCCGGGGGTGCCGGACTTTGCGTCCTCACGGAAGGGAAGAAGGAGTCCGAAGCCCCCTGTTACCTTCGATCGGCGCTCCCCGATTCTGACCATATCCGGCCAGTTTCTGCCTGCTAGCGTCGTGGCCCGTGGCGGAATTAGGGGGTACATCCGCATGAATTGGGTAACCGACCGCGTTCAGCGGCGGGCCTGGCCTATCGGCACTTCTCTTCTGTTCGTGGTCCTCGGGCTGCTCTTCCTGTTCCGGTGGGGTTCGGTCGTCCAGCACGTTCCAAAGCTCTGGCTATGCGGGCAGGATTTCTGGCTTAGCTATTTGAATTCCAGTCAGTACATTCATGGACACTTCGGGTTTATCTACCAACCCCATCTTCAATTCATCGAGTTCCCGGGAATTCTGGTCGCGCTGGCCCCTCTTGGAATATTCAGCGGATCGTTTCACAGCAACCTGTTTCAGATCGTGCATGGCCAAAGCATTCCCCTCCAGGGCATCGCCGTGCATGCTTCCGGCTTCAATGCTCCGTTCATCTATCCGAAACAGATCTTTTTGAACGGAGGCCATTACGTCCTTCAAACCCAGTGGACCGCTTTCGTCGATCCATACGCGCTGGCGCTGTCGTGTACAGCACTGTTCGCGTTCGATGCTCTCGCCGAACGTATGAAGGTGGCACGATCAAGGAGAGCCGTACTGTGTGTCATTGAAGCGGTCCTGCTCTGGTTCATATCCACACTATGGGGTCATCCGGAGGATGCCCTCGCCGTCGCCTTTGCGGTCTATGCGCTTATCTTCGTCTTGGACAAGCGGTTCACCGGCGCTGGTTGGCTCTTCGGTGTCGCCCTGTCGTTCCAACCGCTTGTGATCCTCATGATGCCCGTCCTGATCGCCGTCGTTGGTCGCAAGCGGGTGCTCGGCTTTGTCATTCGCTCTGCGCTCCCGACCGCGGTGTTGCTGGTCCCCCCCTTCATCGCGGCGCCTTCGGCAACCTTCCGCGCCCTGGTTGATCAACCGAGTCCCCCTTTGGCAAATCACCAGACGCCATGGACGGCGTTGTCGCCGCAACTCAGCGGAGGAGCGGTGGCTGCCGGACCCATTCGCCTGCTGGGTCTCGTGCTGGCCGTCGGAATCGGAGTCTGGGTCTTTCGGCGGTGGCTCGAGCGTCCAGAGTTCGTGGTTTGGTCATGTGTTCTGGCTCTGGGCCTGCGTTCATACACGGAGTCGGTCATGACTTCCTACTACTCGTGGGCGCCGTTGGCCCTCGGAGTGGCCATTGCCTCGCGAGCCAGCGCCCGGAGATTCGGGATCGCCGCAGTATTGGGGACGGCAACGATGGTGGTTGCTCAGTGGAGACTTGCCTGGTTGCCGTGGTGGCTTGTGCAAATAGGTGGTCTAACCGCCGTGCTCATCGTTGCATCGCAGCCAAAGCCGATCCCACCCGACGAACCACGCCTCGAGCCGGGACGTAGTCGCTCACCTGCCCTCGTGGGGTCACAAAACACGAAGAAAGCCCCCGGACGTGCCGGATCATCCGCCGTGAACCAGACTCGCTCCGGGTCACAAAAGACGAAGAAGGCTGCTCAACGCACCCGAACCTCCGCTGGGGCTCAGCCTCAGCCTCGGTCTCGGTCGGGGGCGGCCAAGAAGAAGCAGGGTGCACCGGTCGCGGGCAAGAAGCGCCCTAGTGGCCGGTGATGGGCAGTGTCGCCTCGCCTGTGACCCCTGGCATGAAGGCGAGGAACTAGAGCCTCGGCATAGCAAATAGCGGTCGTCCTCGCCTCCAAAGTGCTACCAGCCGGGGTCTCTCGGGTGCGTTGGATACGCAAGCAAAACGAACGTTTGATGCGTTTTCGCTAGCGATTCATGCGGGTACCATCGAAAAACGGATGGTCATTGTGACTGTCGGCTTGGATGCAGGGTGCAAGACACGGGGGGGCGGCGAGTGAGCATCGAATCGGATTTGGCCCGGGCGGCAGAGGATGTCATGCGGGCGGGAGAGAATCTCGTCGAAGTCGTCGAGAGGGCAAAGGAACCTTGCGTCGACCCGAAGGGTGTCGTTTTGCAATTGATCGCCGGCCATGACGACCCGCAGGCACTCGAACTTCGGTCGTGGGCGATCAGTGTTCTCGAACAGGCTTACGAACCCTCGTCGGCTTAGCCGACCCCTTCTACCCGGGGCGGTCCGTCGTTGAACTCCAATCGGGCAGCCTGATTGTCCGTCGTCGACAATGTTAATACCGCGATCCGGGACCTTTGTCAGAATGGAGGGCAACTTCTCCGAGCGATGGGCTGATCCAGTCCGGCGAAACATAGTGGTTGCGGCTGCTCAGTTGATTGAAGAAGAACCAGCAGACGGTTCGGCGCATCCCAAGATGTCTGGGGCTGAGGCCTGCAGGGGCCATCGCACCTGAAGTCGAGGACGTCGCCGACATCGCATAGCTTGGGTTTGAAATTGGCGTCGATCGGGTAGAAAGGTCGATGGACAGACGTCAGCCAGGGCGGGGCATTGCCTAGTGGTGCTCCATAGGTTGGCGTCTGTTCCGCATCGCACGGCAGCGGGGCGCCGGCTGCAGCCCGCACCGGCCAGGACTGCCGAGCTTGGGTTCGCCGCCCGGCTCCCGGCCCCGCAATCCGTCATCCGGCAATCGCGATGACTCACGACAGCGCCAGCGCGCCGATCCGGCATTGGAATCGGATCGGCGCACCACATCGGCCTGGAGAGTGGCCGATGGACGCCCATGACACCAGTGACGACTTTGTCGCCGTCAGGACGGATCGCGGCTGGATCGCCGCCGTCCGTATCCCGACTTCCGGCCGCCCACCTGACCAGGGGCCGACGTGCCCAAGCAGATGCACCTCGACCTGGTCGTGACCGACCTTGACGCGGCCGAGTTCCGAAGCAATCAGATTGGGCGCGGTTCGGGCCGACGAACAGCCGGCCCGACCGGTTTCGCGTGTTCTTCGATCCTGGTCACCGTTCTGCCGGTCGACCCAGATCCCCGATTAGGACCTGTCGAGCGCTTACTATCGCTGGCCGACGACTAATCCGTGGTCTGCGAAAAGGTGGCCGCCACGAAAGGGGCGGTACAGGGCGGCCCATCGGCCACCAGCATCTCCGGTTCCGTCTGCTGTTCCGGCCGGATTCGAACGAGGGCCGCGGACCGTGTCCCATACTCCTCGGTGTGGACGCACGACGCCAGCGTGGCCGTGGGTCGGATCACCGTGCCGTCGCCCCGCTCGTCACCGCCGGCGTCGGGGGGGACGGTGTGGTCGGCCAGCACTCCGGGAAGGGCCTCCCACAGTGGAACGCCTCCGGCCTCGGCTTCCTTCAGGAGCGCCTGGATCCGGGCGACCTTGGGTGACGGCTCGCCCAGGCCGACGTTTTCGAGGATGTGCAGGCCGGGAGGCATCGGGCTGATCGAGGGAGGCAGATCAAGGGCCAACTCGATGTAGAACAGTGCGTCCCGGTCGCCGACCAGGAGCCACGCAGGGTTGTAGAGACCCGGCTGCACCCTCCGACTCAGTTCGATGACTCCTTCCTCGGCGGTCCGCTGGCCGGCGAGCATCAGCGGGAGCTCGCCGCGGGACCGCTTGCTCGGATCCCGGCCGCCCGGGGACGGGCGGTTGGTCAGGCCGGCAACGACCCCGTGCTCGTTGACCGCCAGCCACGTCCCTCCGGCCAGGTCGTCCCGTCCGCCGAGGATTCTCGGTCCGTGATCCTGGAGCACGCAGATGGCGTGGGCGCACCGGTCGAGGCGTTCGTCACGATTGGCCGCCACCACCAGTGGGAAGCCCGGCTCCGTCTTCCAGGCGAACACGAGAAGACACATGCACAGAGGGTACCGGTCACCGGCCGGAGAGAAGGCAGGCCGGCGGCTTCAGCATGGCCGTCGGACGGCGACGGCCGTCTGACCGACATGCCTCAGCTCGCCAGCGACCCCGGAGCCTTGTCGAACTCGAGATACCGGTAGATGTCCGGCTGCATCGTGTCGATCGTCCCCATCTGACGGAGGTACTCCTCGGTGGAAGGCAGGCAGCCGGACCCGGCCACGACGGCCGCCAACTCGGCCGATCCGAGGAACACGTCGGCACCCCGGCCCATCCGGTTCGGGAAGTTGCGCGTCGATGTCGAGAACACCGTCGCTCCGTCCTCGACCCGGGCCTGGTTCCCCATGCACAGCGAACAGCCCGGCCGCTCAGTCCGCGCCCCGCGGCACCGAAGACCCCGTAGTAGCCCTCCCGGCGCAGTTGGGCCTCGTCCATCCGGGTCGGCGGGGCGATCCACAGCCGGGTCGAGACCGGTTCGGCCCGACCGGACAGCACCTGTCCCGCCGCTCGGAAGTGGCCGATGTTGGTCATGCACGATCCGATGAACACCTCGTCGACCCGTCGCCCGGCCACCTCCGACAGGGGCCTGACGTCGTCAGGGTCGTTCGGGCAGGCAACCAGCGGTTCGGTGATGGCAGCACTGTCGATCTCGATGACTTCGGCGTAGGTCGCCTTCTCGTCCCGTTGGAGCAGCGACGGATCGGCGAGCCAGCGCTCCATGGCTGACGCCCGCCGCTCGAGGGAGCGGGCATCCTCGTAGCCGGCATCGATCAGCGAGCGGAGCATGACCAGATTGGATCGGAGATAGGAGACCACCGACTCCTCGGACAGGGCGATCGTGCAACCCGAGGCCGAGCGTTCGGCGGTCGAGTCGGAGAGCTCGAACGCCTGCTCCACCGTGAGGTGCTCGAGGCCCTCGATTTCGATGATCCGTCCGGCGAAGACGTTCCTTTTCTCGCTGGTGCCCACGGTGAGGTGGCCCTGCTGCCGTGCTGCGTACGGGATGGCCTGGACCAGGTCCCTGAGCGTGATGCCTCGATTGAGGGTGCCGCTGAACCGGACCTGCACCGATTCGGGCATGTCCAGGGGCATCGCCCCCATGGCGGCGGCGAAGGCCACGAGTCCCGAGCCCGCCGGAAACGAGATGCCGAGGGGGAAGCGGGTATGGGAGTCGCTTCCGGTGCCGACCTGGTCCGGGAGGAGCATCCGGTTCAGCCAGCTGTGGATGATGCCGTCGCCGGGCCGGAGGGCCACACCGCCACGATTGGTCATGAACGCGGGCAGCGTCCGTTGGGTCTCGATGTCGACCGCCTTCGGGTAGGCCGACGTGTGGCAGAAGGTCTGGAGGACCAGATCGGCACTGAATCCGAGACAACCGAGCTCTTCGAGCTCGTTGCGATTCATCGGTCCGGTGGTGTCCTGGCTACCCACACTCGAGACCTTGGGTTCGCAGTAGACCCCGGGCGGAACCCCGTCGACGCCGCAGGCCCGCCCGACGATCTTCTGGGCCAACGTGTACTGCGCTCCCCGGGGCGGGGCCGGTGGTCGCCGGAACTGCGGGCTCGGGCCCAGCTCGAGCGCGGTCCTGGCCCGCTCGGTGAGGGTCCGCCCGATGACCAGGTGCACCCGCCCGCCCGCTCGCATCCCGTCGAGCGTCTGCTCCGACCGATGGGTGAACTCGGTCAGCAGCGCGCCGTCCGGCGATTCGATGCGACCTTCCTTGGCCCGCACCACGACGTGGTCACCGGTACGGAGCCGGTCCACGTCGCCTTCGACGGGCAGCGCGCCTGCGTCTTCGAGCGTGTTGGCGAAGATCGGGGCGATCTTCGAGGCGATCACCACCCCGCCGCGCCGCTTGTTGGGCACGAAGGGGATGTCGTGTCCGATGTGCCACAGCAACGAGTTCACCGAGCTCTTGCGTGACGATCCGGTACCGACAACGTCACCGACGAATGCGACCGGGCGGCCGGCGCTCCTCAATTGGGCGATCCGGCCGATGGGATCGTCGATGTCGGCCCGGTTGGCCAGCAGCGAAAGAGCGTGAAGGGGGATGTCGGCCCGCGACCAGGCCTCGGTGGCGGGGGAGAGGTCGTCGGTGTTGATCTCGCCATCCACCCGGAACACGGTCAGATGAAGCGCCTCGGGTACGTCGGGTCGACCGGTGAACCAGTCGGCGGCCGCCCACGATCGCAGCACGGGGTCGGCGTGCCGGTTCCCGCGACTGGCCATCTCCACCACATCGTGGAAGGCGTCGAAGACCAGGAGGGTGCCGCTCAGTGACGCCGCCGCCGCCGCACCCAGTTCGGGGCTGTCGAGCAGCTCGACCAGGACCGGGACGTTGTACCCGCCCAACATCGTGCCCAGGAGCTCGACCGCCTGGGTGGGGGTCAGGTGATCCGACGCCGTCTCCCGCCGGGCCAGCGCGGCCAGGTGGGCGACCTTCGTCTGGGCCGCTTGGTCCACTCCCGGTGGTACCCGGTGGGTGAGTAGGTGGATCAGGACCGCCGCCGCCTCGTCGTCGGTGGTCTCGAGGCCGGCGAAGACCTCGGCCACCTCGTTCGGCGTCAATGGTGTCGGCGGAATACCCAATTCCGCGCGTTCCGCTTCTCTGGATCGGTAGTCGTCGAGCACCCTTCCGACGGTAAGCCCGAAGCTTGGATGTGTAAAGCGCAAATATCGGTCCATTTCCATGCAAGAATCACATCTATGGATCTCGTCCTGTTGCGGTCGTTCATTGCCGTGGCCGATGCCGGTTCGATCACCGACGCCACCGAGCGCCTGCACGTGAGCCAGTCGGCACTCTCCCGGCGACTGCAACAGCTCGAGTCCGACCTGGGCGGACAGCTCCTGGTTCGGGGCCGGCATGGGATCGAAGTCACCGCACTCGGACACGAGGCGCTCGCCGAGGCCCGCGGCATCGTCGCCCGCTACGACCTCGTGCGTCGGAACATTGCCGATCAGCAGAACCTCCAACGCGGCATCGTGCGCATCGGGGGAGGGGCCACCTTCACCTCGTTCATGCTCCCCGGAGCCATCGCCCACTTTCAGTCCCGGTACCCGGGGATCCGGTTCTACGTCCGCGAGGCAGGGACCAGCGAGGTGGCCGCATCGGTGGCGGCCGGGGACCTCGAGCTCGGCGTCCTCACCCTTCCGTGGCCGACCGGGGACCTCGAGACGGAGGTCCTCGGCTCCGACGAGATCGTCCTGGTGGCCAGATCGGATCATCCGCTGGCCACGCGTCCCGAGGTGGAGGCCGAGCACCTTGCCGATCTGCCCTTCGTGGCCTTCGAACCGGGCACGGCGATCCGGCAGCGCATCGATGCCGCCCTCGTCGAGGCCGCCGTGCACATCCACGTGGTGATGGAGCTTCGCTCGATCCCGACCATGCTCCGGATGGTCTCGGTGACCGGCAACCTGGCCTTCGTCAGTCGGGTCAGCGTCCCGACCGACCCCGGCCTCCGGACCGTCGAGGTGAAGGGGCTGTCGATCGTCCGGGACCTCGCCCTGGCCTCTCGCAAGGACATCCCGCTCTCGGCCCCGGCCGAAGCCTTCCGGCGAGCGTTGCTGTCGAGCGGGGACGCTGGCCACCCCGGGGCCTGATGTTTGTTTTTTCAATTCGGCCTTTTTATCGGCCGCGGCCGATAGTTCTGAGCATTCACGGCCGGTTCTCCGGCCAATTCAGCCCTCGGGGGTGGACGGGTCGTTCCTCTTCGGGTACTCTAATCAAAGTACCCTCGGAAAAGGAGTCCCCGTGGTGGCCCGTAACCGCAACAACCCCCTGGCCCTGGCCGTGCTGATCTGCCTGAGCGAGCGCCCCATGCACCCCTATGAGGTGGCGACGACGTTGCGCCAGCGGCAGAAGCACGAAAGCGTCCGGCTCAACTACGGATCGCTCTATGCCGTCGTCGCCTCGTTGGAGAAGCGTGGCCTGATCGCCCCGCAGGAGACCATGCGGGACGGTCGGCTCCCCGAGCGCACCGTGTACAAACTCACCGACGCCGGGCTGATCGAGGCCCACGACTGGCTCACCGACCTCATCTCGACCCCGGTCAAGGAGTACCCGAGCTTCGAGGCCGCCCTCTCCTTCCTGCCCGCGCTCCCCCCGACAACGTGGCCGACCTGTTGCGCGAGCGGGCCACCCGCCTCGAACTCGAGCTGGCCCAGGCCGACGCCTCGCGTGCGCTCTTCGAGAAGCACCTGCCCAGACTGTTCTGGGTCGAGGAGGAGTTCCGGAACGTCCTCCGGGAGGCCGAGCTGGGCTACGTCCGCCAGCTGATCGATGACATTGCCGGCGGCACCCTCGAGGGAATCGACTGGTGGAACGCCATACACGACTCCGACGGCGAGCCGGTGTGGAACCCGGTGTCGATCGGCGACGGGTCCGAACGCCAAGGCCGGCCCGGCCGGGCGACATCGACACCGAAGGAGCAGTGAATGGACATGGACAGCATCATCTCCACCCGGAGCTTGCGGAAGACATTCCGGTCCCCGAAGGGGAACGTCGATGCGGTGCGAGGGGTCAGCATCGATGTGGCCCGAGGCGAGATCTTCGGGTTTCTCGGTCCCAACGGCGCCGGGAAGACGACCACCCTCCGGATGGTGACGACACTCCTGCCCATCGACGCCGGCACCGCGGTGGTGGCCGGCTTCGACGTGGCCCGTGATCCGGACGAGGTCCGCGCCCGGATCGGCTACGTGAGCCAGCTGGGTGGTGCCGACGACTTGGCCACCGGGCGGGAGAACCTCATCCTCCAGGGCCGGCTGTACGGCGGGGACCTGGCAACGGTGTCCCGGCGGACCGAGGTGGTGATGGACGTCCTCGACCTGGCCGAGTTCGCCGATCGACGGGTCAAGACCTATTCGGGCGGACAGCGCCGGCGGTTGGACATCGCGCTGGGCATCGTCCACGAGCCCGACGTGCTCTTCCTCGACGAACCCAGCACGGGGCTCGATCCGCAGAACCGGGCCTACCTGTGGGATCACGTCCGTTCGCTGCGGGACCAGGGGGCCACCATCTTCCTCACCACCCACTACCTCGAGGAGGCCGATGCGCTCTGCGATCGCCTGGTGATCATGGACCACGGGGAGATCGTCGTCGAAGGAACACCCCGGGACCTCAAGCGGCAGGTGGCCGGCGAGTCGGTCGTGCTCAGCATCCGCCAGGAAGACGGCGCCGTGCGTCGGGTCTCGTCCCTGCTGGGAGTGCAGACCTTCGTCCGGGAGATCAGCACCGACGGAGACCAGGTCCGCCTGTACGTGGACGACAGCAGTGCCGCTCTGCCCCAGATCCTCCGGTTGCTCGATGCCGAACGGATCGGGATCAAGTCGATGAGCGTCTCCGAGCCGACGCTCGACGACGTGTTCCTCCGTCAGACCGGACGCTCGCTCCGTGATGGCGGTGCCTCCGGCGAGCAGGAGGCAGCATGAAGACCGCCCGCGACACCGGACTGCTGTTCCACCGCTACACCGTGCAGATGCTGCGCAATCCGGTGTGGCTGTTCGTGGGGTTCTCGACCCCCGTGCTCTACCTGGTCCTCTTCACGCCGCTGCTGAAGGAGCTCCCCGGCGTCAGGGGATTCCCCACCGGCAGCGTCCTGGAGCTGTTCCTGCCGGGGATCCTGGCCCTGCTGGCCTTCGCCAGCGGTACCAGCGCCGGCTTCGGCACCATCTTCGAGCTCCAGTCCGGGCTCATCGAACGGCTCCGGGTCACCCCGGCCAGCCGGTTCGCCATCTTGATCGGGCCGATCCTGTCGGGACTCGTGATGATGACCGTCTTCGACGCAGTGGTCGTGGCCGTGGGGGTCGGATTCGGATTCACCGTGCACTGGGCCGGCCTGTTGGTACTTACCGTTCTGCTGTGGGTGCTGGCCGCCCTGATGGCCGCGTTCTCCACCGCCACCGCCCTGATCACCAAGGACATCAGCAGCTTCGCCGCCATCATCAACGGCATCAACCTGCCCCTCCTGCTGTTGGCCGGGGTCCTGCTCCCCATCTCCCTCGGTCCCCTGTGGCTGCGCATCCTCGCCCACTTCAATCCTCTCTACTACCTGGTGGTGGCGTCCCGTTCGCTGGCGGCCGGCCGGCTGGGTGACGACGCCGTCTGGCAGGCATTCGCGGTGCTGATCCCGCTCTGTCTCCTCGTGTTGGTCTGGGCGACACGGGTGTTCCGCCGGGCGGTCTCCTGAGGAGCGTCCCGGTCGGCTGATGGTCCGGGGGGCGGTTCCCGGACCGGCTAGCCTCGCAGTCGGAGCGCCGGGAAGTCTGGTCGGCATCGTAGGGATTCGTGACGAGGAGCCCGCATGCAACGCATCAGATCTGCCCGGAGACCACCCCACCCGACACGCTGCTGCCTGCGTCGACCTTGTGTGACATCGTCGAGCAAGGCGCGGTGACCGGTGGCCAATTCGCTGCTGGTCTTTGTCGTCGGTGCCATCGCGAGCCTGCTCACGAGTTGGGTCCTCGTCACCCGCCTCGAGCGCATCGGCTCCCGGATCGGCTTCTCCGAGGCACTCCTCGGACTCGTGGCCGCATTCGCGGCCGACGCCCCTGAGATCACCGCCGCGGTCACCGCCCTGGCCCATCATCAACAGGCCGTCGGTGCCGGAGTGGTGATCGGCTCCAACGTGTTCAACCTGGCCGCGCTGTTGGGCCTCGGTGCCTTCGTCGCCGGGCACGTCGACCTCCACCGGAAGGTCGTACTCCTGAGTGGTGCCATCGCCATGTTCGTCGCCCTGGTCTGTCTGCTGGCCGTGGCCAGAGTCATCAGCCCGCCGGTCGCCCTGGTTGCGGTGTTGGTCGTGGTGGTCCCCTATGTCTCCCTTCTCGCCGGTCGGGGACGGTTGATCGGGCGCTGGATCCCCGCTCGTGCGACGACCTGGCTCAGCTCGGCCGTCGCCGAAGAGGAGATCGAGCTGGAGGTGGCGATCCACCCGAGACGGGGCCGGCTTCCTGACATCGTGATGGCCGTCGCCGCCCTCATCATCGTCATCGTGGCCAGCATCGCCATGGAGCACGGGGCGGTTGCCCTGGGCCAGCGGTTCGGTGTGGCCGACATCGTCATCGGTGCCCTCGTGTTGGCTGCGGTGACCAGCCTGCCGAACGCAGTCGCCGCTGTCTACCTGGCCCGTCGGGGGAGAGGAGCCGCCACGTTGAGCACCGCCCTCAACTCGAATGCGATCAACGTGGTTGCCGGTCTCCTGGTCCCGGCCACGGTGATCGGAATTGCCGCACCGACCGGACCCGGCCTCCTCGTGGTCGTCTCCTACGTCGGGCTCACCGCCGTCACACTGCTGCTGGCCTACGCCAGCCGGGGGCTCGGGCGTGGGTCCGGGCTCACCATCATGGGGCTCTACGTCGCCTTTGTCGTGGTGCTCCTGGCCATCACCTAG
>CAWIOU010000034.1:0-89461 GCA_963837805.1 uncultured Acidimicrobiaceae bacterium | reverse complement strand
TCCTCCACTGCATCGCATCTGCGTCGGCGTCACCGGGACGATCCATTGGAGACCAGGAAACGCCACATGCGCAAGGTGTGTCCGATGCCACCGGTGGCCGGCTCACGGCGTCGAGCACCGGGCCGGCTCCGGGGTCAGACCGAGTCGCCAGGCCAGCCACGGGAACGAGTCCCGGAGGGTCTGGCTCCAGAGGCCGAAATCGTGGCCTCCGGACCGGACGGAATCCCACCGGCGGAGGGATCACGACTCCTCCGGTGTCGGACCCCCTCCACGGCCTCGTACCGACAACCAGCGATGGAGACCGGCGGCGTTGGAGTGGACCCCGTTCATCACGTCCAGCTTCTCCCGGTAGGCGTCGTCCACGCCGTCCAGGTCGGAGGCGAAGGCCGTGTCCAGCGCGGCCGCGATGTCCTCCCCCCGGTGATAGGCCGACTCGGCAATGGACACCCAACTGCGCAACGTCCCGTCCGCTTCGTCGAGCACGTCCAAGGGATCGTCGAGGACGCCGTAGTGGGCCAGGGCCAACGGGTCGGTCGCCGCTCGCCGAACCGGTGCAGCGAATGGAGAGCCAGATCGAGGTCGAAATCGGGTGGGGGCGTCGATGGGCGCAGTACACCGGCGTCGGGCAGCTTCACCCCCACGGCATCGCCGGCGAACAACACACCGCTCAACGTGTCGTGCAGCGCCAGATGGTGCTTGGCGTGTCCGGGCGAGTCCACCGAGACGAGCGACCGGTTGGCGCTCACCCGTATCTCCTCGAGATCGCCGAGTACGTGGATCCGCTCGGCGGGGGTCGGATCGAGCCGTCCGTAGAGCGAGTCGAGCAGGGGGCCGTACGACCCGGGAGGCCGAGTCGACCAGCCGGGTCGGATCAGCCAGGTGACGGGCTCCCTTCTCGTGGACGTAGATGGTGGCGTCCGGAAACGCCCGGGCCACGTCCCCGACTCCTCCGGCGTGGTCGAGGTGGATGTGAGTGACTACCACCCCGGCCAGGTCTCTCGCACCGAGGCCGAGCTGTTCGAGCTGGGCCAACAGCACGGGGACCGAGCTCTGGCTGCCCGTCTCGACCAGCACCGGGGACTCCCCCTCGATCAGGTACCCGGCGGTCACACGCTCCCAGCCACCGAGCAACGTGTCCAGTTCGATGACACCGTCGGCGACCCTGACGCCCGCACGAGGTGCCTCCGGCCCGGATGCCGCGCCACGGCGACCGGCGGGGTCGTCTCCGCTCGACGTGTGATGGCCTCCACTCATCGTGTTGCTCCCTCCGGGCGCCCCGGCTGAGCCGACCGCTACGAGCGCCCGGCCGCCTTGGCCGGGCGCCGGGCCTTTTTCCCGGCGGCGGACCTCGTACGGGTTGCCCTCGTCGCCTTCCGGGGTGTCGCCGCCTGCTCGGCTCTCTTCTTGGGGACGCTCTTCGTGCCGCTACCTTTCTTCGTCGCCGTCGTTGCCGCGGCCGCCTTCCTCGGCACCTTTCTGGCGGCCGTCTTCTTCACCGCCGCCGTCCTCGCGCCTTTCCTCTTGGCCACCTTCTTCGAAGGTTTGGCCGGTCCGGTTGCCCGGGCCGAACGGGCCCCCGCCTCGACCTTCTTCCCACGCACCTTGGCCGGCCTCGACGGTGACCCGATGGCGTCGCGCACGACGTTGGCGGCACCACGGGCGATATCGGAGTCCCCACCGTCGACCAGCCTCGACAACACGGTGCGGGCGTTGAACACACCCATGTGCCGTGTTGTCGTCCGGCTCTTGCCACGGGCCAGGGACCGGCGGGCGAGGCCGGCCACGACGTGTCCCGACGACGGCTTCTCGTCGCCGCCGATCTTCGAGGCCGAATTGACCAGGGACACATGGGAGAATGCCTGAGGGAAGTTGCCCACCAGTCGACCGGCCACCGGGTCGTACTCCTCCGACAGGAGCCCGAGGTCGTTTCTCAGCCCCATGAGCCGGTCGAGCATCTGGCGGGCGTCGTGGTCGCGTCCGAGAAGGGACAGACAGTCAGCGAGCCAGAACGAGCAGGCCAAAAACGCACCTTCCCGACCGGTCAACCCGTCGACGTCCCCGGTGTCCGCAGTGCGATACCGCAGCACGAAACCCCCCTCGACCAGATCGTGCTCGATGGCCTCGATGGTGCCACGCATCCGCGGGTCGTGGGCGGGCAGGAACCCCACCAGCGGGATCATCAACAGGCTGGCGTCAAGTTGGTCGGATCCGTAGTACTGGGTGAAGGAGCCCTTGTCGGGGTTGAACCCCTGGTCGCAGACCTGGTCATGGATCTCCTTGCGCACCTGCTTCCACTGCTCCACCGGCCCTTCCAGTCCGCACTCCTCCGCCGTCTTGATGGCACGGTCGATGGCCACCCAGGCCATGACCTTCGAGTGGGTGAAGTGACGGCGGGGACCGCGCACCTCCCAGATGCCGTCGTCCGGCTCGCGCCAACCCTCGCTCGAGGAACTCCATCAGTGCGAGTTGGAGCTCCCATGTGGCGTTGCCAGCGGCATCGGCGGCACCCGACGACTCGTACAGTGCGGACATGACCTCGCCGTACACATCCAGCTGGAACTGACCGGCAGCCGCGTTCCCGATGCGCACCGGCGCCGATCGTTCGTAGCCCGGCAGCCAGTCGATCTCCCACTCGTCGAGCCGGCGCTCCCCGCCGGCCCCGTACATGATCTGCATCTGGGCGGGGTCGCCGGCGATGGCCCGGAGCAGCCAGTTCCGCCAGGCCATGGCCTCCTCGTAGAAGCCGCCGCGCATCAATGACTCGAGCGTGAGGGTGGCGTCGCGGAGCCAGCAGAACCGGTAGTCCCAATTCCTGCTGCCGCCGAGCGTCTCGGGCAGCGAGGTGGTGGCGGCGGCCACGATGCCCCCGGTGGGTTCATAGGTAAGGGCCTTCAAGGTGATCAGTGACCGGACCACCGCCTCCCGGTACTCGCCCTGATACGTGCACTGGGTCGCCCAATCCGTCCACCACAGTTCGGTGTCCTGGATGGCATAGGCGGCATCCACCGGGCGGGGCGGGTCCTCACTGGCCGGGAACCAGGTCAGTGAGAACGGGATCTGCTGGCCCTCCGAGACGGTGAACTCGGCGACCGTGCTGAGGTCCTGTCCCTGGCAGTGCACCGGGGTCCACAGCGAGAGCCCGTCTGGACCGGCGATGGCGTTGAGGGTGCCGTCGACCCTCTGGACCCAGGGGACGATCTGGCCGTACCCGAACCTGATGGTCAGCTGCATCTCCATGGTCACTTTTCCGCGTACGCCCTCGACCAGGCGCACCACTTCGGGGTGCTGTTGGCGGATGGGCATGCAGTCGACCACCCGAACCGAACCCTCGTCGGTCACGAACTCCGTCTCGAGCACGAGCGTGTCGCCCCGGTAGTGGCGGTGGGTGGCGAGATGGGCCCCTTTCGGGGCCAATCTCCACGATCCGTGATCCTCGTCACCGAGCAGCTTGGCGAAACAGGCCGCCGAGTCGAAGCGGGGGAGGCACAGCCAGTCGATCGAGCCGTCCCGCCCCACCAGAGCCGCGGTGTGCAGGTCACCGATGATCCCGTAATCCTCGATGGAGAGCGCCATGCACCCATGTCTAGCCGGAGGCACGGCCCGGTGTGCTTCTCTCAGCTCGACGCGGCAGGGACCGGTTCCCACCGGCCCGGACAGGTTCGCGGCTCGCACGACACGGGACAACACACCGGGAGAGGCGAGCGCGTAGCCGATGTCACCGTTGGTGGTCGACCGCGAAAACACGACCCCGACCACCTTTCCGTCCGGCTCGACCAGGGGACCCCCCGAGTTGCCGGGACGGACGATGGCCTGGATCTCATAGACATCCCTGACGGTCAGCCCCTGGCCGTAGATGTCCCGTCCCTCCGCTTGGAACTCGGCCATGATCCCCGCCGGCTCCACCCGGAACGGTCCCCCTCCCGGATAGCCGAGCACCGCGGCCTGCACGCCGCGGGTGGACTTCACGGGGTCGAGCGCCAGTGCCGGCTCGTCGACACCCCTCACCCGCATCACAGCCAGGTCGAACGAAGGATCGAAGGTCAGGACGGTGGTCTGGACCAGGCGGTCGCCCACCTCGACCACGGGATGGGGGATGCCGGCGACCACATGGGCGTTGGTCACCACCAGCCCGGGGGCGACGATGAACCCCGATCCTTCTTGGATCTGACCGCACCCGTCGCCGATGACCTTGACCGTCGACGCTCCGGCGTGGGCGACCGCTTCCGCGAGCTGGGGGCCCCCCGGCAGGGACACCGGCCCAGCCGATGCCGGGGCCAACTGGGCGAAGACGGGCGGGAAGCCCTCGGCCGACAGGAAGCTCTGCACCCGTGAGAAGACCGACGGCGGGGCGGGCAACACGTTGTCGAGCGACCTGATGATCGTCGACCGGTCGATTGCCGTGTTGAGGCTGAGGGATGAGCTGTTGATCAGGGTGCTGGCCAGCAGCCAGGCCACCAGGAGGGAGGCGATCACCGCCACGACGACGCCCAGGGCCGAGTCGATCGGCCCCAACATCCCCTTGTGGATCCGAGAGAAGGCGAGGCTGCCCACGATGCGACCGGCGAGACCGCAGAGGGCGGCGATGCCGAGCATGGTGACCAGGGCCATGGTCGTCCGTGCCGGCTGGGAGTGGACCCAGTGAACCGTGACCGATGCCAGCAGGGCGCCCAGGTAGAGACCGACCAGGAACCCACCGAAGGACAGGACCTGGACGATGGCGCCGAGGCGCAGGCCCTGGATCGCAGCCAGAGCGACGACCACGATCACCACCAGATCGACCAGGTTCATCGCCCCGGCCGCCAGATGGCGCGGAGTCCTCTACGAACAGGAGGAGAAAACACCGGCACCACTGACCAAACGTAGACGGGCGGGCCGGAGACCGAGCGTCATCACCACGGAGAACCTGGGTGGCGTGGCAAGATCTGGGGTGGATTCGATCGACCCGTGTGAGCGGTCCTCACCATGGGCATCGCGAGCGAAATGAGCGGGGTTCTCCGTGAGTGATCAGACACCTCCCGCCGGCGGCGGGCCTCCCGGGGATCCCGGTCCCCCCGGTGCAGCCCCGCCTCCCCCTGATCCCGGATTCGTGCCCCCACCGATCGCCTACCCGACACCGCCCGGCAGTGGGTTCAACGCTCCGTCGCCTGCTCCGCCACCGCCCGAACCGCCGCCGCCCGGGGGAGGTTTCGGGGCGCCGCCGCCGCCTCCACCGTTCCCGCCCCCTCCGGCCTACGGGTACGCCGTCGGCCCCGTCGATCGCTTCGGCCGGCCCTTGGCCGAATGGTGGCAGCGGCTGGTCGCCATCATCATCGACGCCATCATCATCGGTGTCCCGAAGAGCATCGTGGCCGCCATCTTCGTCCGGTCCGCCGTTTCCGGCGGCATCTACCAGTTCCACTGGGTTGCCGGATACGTCGTGGTCGGGATCGTCTTCGCCGTCATCGACATCGCCTACTTCGCCATCCTCAACGGAAGCGAGAAGGGTCAGACGGTGGGTCAGATGGCGCTCGGGATCGCTGTCCGCGACGAGGCCACCGGGGGCGCCATCGGCCCCGAGCGGGCCGGTCTGCGGATCATCGTCCTCTACCCGGAGGTCGTGGTGGCATGGATACCGGTCCTCGGAGCCGTCGCCGGCCTCTACACGATCGTCGCCGCCCTGTCCCCGTTGTGGGACAGCCGGCGACAGGGATTTCACGACAAGGTGGCCCACACCGACGTCATCAAGGTCCGCTGAATCCCCGGCCCCGACCCGTGAACGATTTCCGACGACGGCGGGCCCGCCCATGGGCTGCGGTGGTGGCACTGGCCGTCGGTCTGACCCTCAGCGCCTGCGCCGGCACGGCCACGACCGCTCCCCCCTCGACCTTCGCGGTCAATTCACCATGGCTGGGCGAGTTCACCGCGGTCGGCGTACCGACCCCGGTCAACGCCCTCAGCGCGCTGGACTGCGTGAACGCCACCCGGTGCTGGGCGGTCGGTTCGACCGTGGGCAGCGACGGCGCCCCCAACGGTGCCGCGGTGATCGCCACGACTGACGGGGGTATCAAGTGGGCCGCCCAGAACATCCCGCCCACCGTGGGCTATCTATCCGCCGTCGCCTGCAACAACGTGGGGCACTGCGCGGCGGTCGGGCAGGCCGCTCAGGCCTCCGGTGGTCAGGCGGTGATCATCTCCACCGCCGACGGAGGCGCGCAGTGGACCCAGGTCGCGGCGCCGGCCGGCGTCCTCGACCTGACCGCCGTCTCCTGCCACCCGGACGCTTGGTGCATGGCGGTCGGATCCGCGGCCACCGGCTCGGTGGCTCTGGTGTCGACCACTTCGGGGGCATCCTGGGTGCCGGCGGGACCCCTGCCGGCCACCATGTCCGGGGCCAGCGCCCTCTCCTGCACCGGCGACCAACGCTGCTGGGTCACCGGTCACACCACGGTGGCTCTCGACCACGTCGCCGGGGCACTGTCCCTCACCACCGACGGCGGAACGAACTGGGCCACGGTGGCCACGCCGCCGGGCACCGGCTCGCTCAACGGCATCTCGTGCATCAACGGATCGCCGACCGGAAGCGGCGCCGTCCCCGTTCCCTCGACGACAACGACCACGCCCCCACCGACCACGACTACGGCTGCGACCGTCGCCTCCGGCTCGTCCGTTCCGACCACCACCAGTACGGCTCCGACCACGACCACGACAGTTCCCCCCGCATCCACGACGACCACGGCGCCCATCGTCGGAATCCCCGGGGCGCGCTGCACCGTGGTGGGGACGACCGCCACCATCCTGGACGCGGCCAGAGCCGGACACGGACTCATCCTCACCACGGCCAACGGCGGCGCGACCTGGTCGAGCCAGACGGTGACGTCCCTGTCGGCCTCGCTCAACGGCATCTCGTGCACCGCCATTGGAACATGCGTGACGGTGGGCAGTTCGGTGGCCACGTCACCCCAGGCAGGTCTGGTCATCGTGACCGGGGCCCCCGGCCATCCGTGGAAGGCGCCGTCAACGGTGGGCGCACCGCAACTGCTGACCGGGGTGAGCTGCACCTCACTTTCGTGCTGCGTGGCCGTCGGTGAGTCGATCAGCGAACACCTGGCCGGCGGGTGAACCACGGCAACCGGACTCCCAGCTGGGATGATGGGCGGTGCCATGATCGCCATCCCCTCCCGGTGGACACCGGGTCACAGCCGGTTCCTATGATCCATCTCGTGCACCGATCACCGATCCCCGTGCCGGCCGGAGGTCGCGGGTCCCACTCGACGCGAGGGGCCCCGTGACCAACGTCGAGCCGATCCAACCCCGCACCCGGCGACGCCCGACGGCAACGTCCGAATTCGGGGTGGGACGTCGGGAGGCCCATGACGCCTCCTCGTTCTACGCCCGCTTCACCCCACCCCGCCTGTCCGACGACAGCCAGGTGGCCCCGCCGGCCGCCCGCGACACCATCTGGACCGGAGACGCCCGGGAGATGGACCGGTTCGGGGAGGTGGCCGACAATTCGGTGGCGTTGGTGGTGACGTCACCGCCGTACTTCGCCGGCAAGGAGTACGAAGCCGTACTCGGGGTCGGACACGTCCCCGCCGACTACCACGCCTATCTGGCCATGCTCCATGACGTGTTCGGCCAGTGCTTCGACAAGTTGGAACCCGGGGGTCGGATCGCGGTGAACGTGGCCAACCTGGGCCGAAAGCCCTACCGGTCACTGTCGAGGGACGTCATCGACCTGCTCGAACGGCTCGGCTTCTTGCTCCGAGGGGAGATCATCTGGCAGAAGAGCCACGCCGCCGGCGGCTCGTGCGCCTGGGGCACCTACCAGCGGCCGGGCAACCCGGTGTTGCGTGACGTGTCCGAACGGATCATCGTGGCCTCCAAGGGCCGGTTCGACCGGGCCATCGCCCCCGACCAGCGCGCCCGCCAAGGGCTCCCCAGCGAGGGGACCATCACCATGGACGAGTTCGTCGACGCCACCATCGACGTCTGGGACATACCGGCCGAATCGGCCACCCGGGTCGGCCACCCGGCCCCGTTCCCGGTGGAGCTGCCCCGTCGGCTCATCGAGCTCTACACCTATCGGGGCGACCTCGTACTCGATCCGTTCGTCGGCTCCGGCTCAACCGCCGTGGCCGCCATCCGGACCGAGCGCCACTACATCGGATTCGACACCGAGGAGGAGTACGTCGCCCTGGCCGAACGCCGGATCGCCGATGAACGAGCGGCGAGGGCCCGCCCGGTGTCGGCCGGCGCGGCCCGTCGGGTGACCGTCAGCCCGGGTCGGCCGGTACCGCAGGAAGCGGGTGCCACCGCCGAGGAACACGCCGTGATGCTCGGCCGGAAGGCGACCGAGTTGGCTCACCATGCGCTCGAAGCCAGCGGGTTCGAGGACATCGAGCGCAACGTCGCCTACAGGGACCTGGGGCTCACCGTGGACTTCCGGGCCCGCGACGCGGGCGGCACCGTGTGGCTCTTCGAGGTCTCGGGCGCGTACTCGGCCACCCGGCCCGGTCTTCGTCGCCCCGACGTCCTGTGGCGGGCGCTGGGTAAGGCCAGCGTGCTGCACGAGGTTCGCTCCCGGGATGGAGGCCGCGGCGACATGGGTCCGTTCGTCCTGCTCTCGACCGATGTCCCGATGGGCCGGACCGACGGCTCCAAGGCGCTGCGGGCGGTCCTGGGGGATGACCGTTCGGGTCCGGTCCACGACGTGATCGAGCTGCTCGATCCGGAGTGCATGGAGCGCCTGGCCGGCTACGCGGCAGGAACCCGAAGCCGGCGATGAGCTCCGGACAGGACGGCCACCGATCCCGTGCCCGATGACCGGACCACCGTCACCGAGCTCGGCACCGCACTGGGGACGCTGCCCTTCCCCGACGCAGCGGTCGCTCTGGCCCGGCGCCCACGCCACCTCCGAGTGGGCGACGAGGTCTGGGAACACCTCGCTTCGATCGCGGCCTCGGGACGATTCTCCACCGAGCTGAGCTCGGCGTTCGCCAACGGACGGGCTCTGCTCGACGCCCCCGACGGGCTTCGCGGTCGGACGCCGCTGGTTATCGAATGGACGGGCGGCCGTCGGCCTCCCGGGGACGAAGTGGCACCGATCGACCTCCGCATCGATCACGTCTATCTCATCAGCTGCAAGTACGAGTCCGACATCCTGGCCAACGCCTCGCCGGCCAGGCTCTTCGACGGGTTGCTGGCCACGTCGGGAACCTGGGACCGTACCGACTGGTACGAGGTGGTCGCACCCGAAGAGCTGGGCGTCCTGTATCGGGCCTGCCTGAACGCGACCGGGCTCGGCACCCTGCCGCCGACACCTGCCCAGTGCAGTCGGGAAGAGGTCGGGCGGCTGCGCGACGCGCTGGGGGGTCGGACCTACCCGGACACCGAGTCGCGCGCCGCCTACGTCGACCTGTGCCGGGCGGTCAGCCACGCCTCGGCCCGGCGTTGGACCGAGCAGCTCGAGTCCAGCGGGATCGCCCGGGAGACCATGTTGTGGCGCCTCCTGCGGATCGGCAGCGCCCCCTACTTCGTCCTCGGCCACGACCGGCGCTCCGGTCTCCCGGCCAGGTACCGGATTGCCAGCCCATGGGACTGGCGCGAGCAGTTCGAGCTGTCGGCGTTCTCCGTCTCGCCATCCCGGGCCGGACAGCCCCGGGTCGACTGGGCCTGTACCTACCGGTCCCGGGACGACGGCGCCGAACGGGAAGTCGCCGGCCACGTCGAGATCCGCTGGAGCCACGGCCGCTTCGCCCAGCCACCCGAAGCGAAGGTCTATCTCGACACCCCCATGTCGTCACTGCCCGGGTACCACCCGTTGGACGCCCTCAGCCAGCCGCAGCTCACCCTGTGGCCGGTCGCCCGCTGACCCGTGGTCGGATGGGACGGCCGCTCGTACCAGCAACGGTTCGACCGGCTGGCCGCCGCCGGGGCCGACGTGCACGGCGAGGCCGACTTCGTCATGCGACGGCATCCGGCGACCGTCCTCGACGCCGGATGTGGGACCGGCCGGGTGGCGAGGGAGCTCGCCCGCCGGGGCGTCGACACGGTCGGCGTCGACCTCGACCGGTCGATGATCGACACAGCCCGGCAACTGGCCCCCGATCTGACCTGGGTGCTCGGTGACATCTCGAGTCTCGACCTCGGGCGTGCGTTCGACGTCGTGGTCATGGCCGGCAACGTCCCCATCTTCACGCCGGACGACACCCACGCCGCTCTCGTGGCCGGATGCGCCCGCCACATCGTCCCCGGGGGCTGCCTGATCGCCGGATTCCAACTCGACCGCGGGTATGCACTGGCCACCTACGACGAGCACTGCCGACAGGCCGGCCTGACCGCCGGCGGGCGCTGGGCCACCTGGTCCGGTGCGCCCTTCGAGGATGCAGGCCAGTACGCCGTCTCCATCCACCAACGGTCGGTCTGAACGGTCAGCTCGTCGACGACCGGTCGTGGGCAACGTCTTCCCCACCGCGCCCGACGGAGCATCTCTGCGATCATGGGGCGCCCGGAAAGGACGCCATGCGCAATCCCATGTTCGTCTACGACGAACAGCTGACCACACTCATCCTCGACTACTGCCGGTGGAGGCTCGCCCTCGACCCGGTCCCCCTCGACTTCGGAGGGGCGCAGGCATCGTCGCTCGAAGCCAGCCTGCAGGGTCTGATCAATCCGGTGGGCACCGACCCCCGGCGGATCATGGAGATCTTCGACAACGAGCTGGCCACCGCAGTGGTCTCGTGCGACAGCCCCCGGTTCCTTTCGTTCATCCCTGCCGCTCCGACCAAGGCGGCCCTGCTGTTCGACATGGTCGTGGCCTGCTCGTCGCTGCAGGGTACCTCGTGGATGGAGGCGGCGGGGGCGGTGGCGGCCGAGAACCAGGCCCTCGGCGTCCTGGCCGACATGGCCGGGCTTCCCCCCGGGGCGGGTGGATGCTTCGTCTCCGGGGGCTCCGCCGGCAACCTGTCGGCGCTGATGGTGGCCAGGGACACCGCCGTGCACCGGATGGGCGACCGTGCACCCGACCGTCCGGTGATCGCGGTCAGCGAGGAAGCGCACTCCTCGGTGGGCAAGGCGCTCGCCGTGCTCGGGGTCGAAGCGTTGGTCGTTCCCTGCGAGGACCACCGCCTCACCGGTCGGGGCCTCCAGGCCACGCTCGACGTCCATCCCCGGGGGGACGACGCCATCGGCGTCGTCGCCACCGGAGGCACCACCAACGCCGGCATCATCGACGATCTCGCCGGTGTGGGCGAGGTGGCCCGGGAACGGTCACTGTGGTTCCACGTCGACGGGGCCTACGGATGCGCCGCCCTCCTGGCCCCGTCCATCCGCAGCCGGTTCGACGGCATCGAGATGGCGGACTCCTACGTCGTCGACCCCCACAAGTGGCTCTTCGCCCCGTTCGACTGTGCCGGCCTCGTCTATCGGGAACCTCGACTGGCCAAGGCCGTGCACACCCAGGACGCCTCCTACCTCGACGTGCTCCACACCGACCCCGGTGAGTGGAATCCCAGCGACTACGCCTACCACCTGACCCGGCGGGCCCGGGGGCTCCCGCTGTGGTTCTCACTGGCCGTCAACGGGACCGACGCCTACCGGGACGCCATCGAGACGGTGCTGGCCGTGACCCAGGCCAGCGCCGACCTCATCGAGCGGACCCCGTACCTCGAGCTGGTACGGAGGCCGGAGCTGTCGGTCGTCCTCTTCCGGAGGAAGGGCTGGGACTGGGCGGCCTACGAGCGATGGTCGTCGCAACTGCTCCACGACCAGATCGGCTTCGTGGTACCCACGTCCTGGGAGGGCGAGTCGGTCGGGCGGCTGGCCCTTCTCCATCCCGACACCACTCTCGACATCATCGAGGAGATCCTCGTCACCATGGCCTGAGGACCCGGCAGCGATCCTGCCGGGTCCCCGTTCAGGCTCATGGGTTCTTCGCACGGTCAGGACTTGACGACCAGTGAGAAGGCCTGAGTGGCCGCCTTTCCGGTGCCGACTTTGGCCGACAAGGTGACCTTGAAGGTCCCGGTGACCGTCGGCTTACCCGAGATCATACCGCCGGTCTTGAGGGTCACGCCGGTGGGGAGTTTGCCGGTTTCGGTGATGGTCGGTGCCGGGCAGCCCGATGACGCCGCAATGAAGGAGCCGGCCTGGTTCTTGGTGAAGGTGGCAGTGGCTGGCGTATAGAACTTGGTGATCGTGCTGGCCTTGCATGCGCCCGGCGTATCGGACCATGCGAACTTGTTGGCATCGGTGGTGCTGGAGGTGAAGGTGACGGCGGTGTTCCAGTAGTCACTGACTACGCCGGACTTCGCACAGGCCACCCCGGCCTCCCAGATGCCGCTCGTGCCGCCGGTATAGAGGAGGGTCTTCAGAGGGACGCCGAAGTTGGTCACCAGCGGTGCCCACTCGAGGTTGTTGGGGATGCCGATGATCTCACCGGTGCTGCTGGCGGTGTTGGCCGCCCCGTAGTAGGTGTGCGGGGGAGCCACCAGACCGTACCCACGGGAGGGGAAGCCGCGCAGGAAATTCACCCAGGTCGGACTGGTTCCCTGGCGGACCAGGTAGCTGTAGACGAGGTAGCCCTTGTGGGCGGTGTCCCCCGTGCAGTGGGCGTTCTTCGGCAGCGTCACCGTGAACGGGGTGGTCGAGCCGCCCTTGGCCAGGGGCTTGTCGGACCCCGGCGTGGCGATGGTGGCCACCGCGTTGAGAGTGGACGCCGATGCCGGGATCGCCTTCCCCGCCACCAGACCGGCAAAGGTGCCGAGGAGGACGAGGACGGCGGCCACGGCGACCTTGGTGCTGCGGGCCCCCGGGGCCCGGGTCCTCCCGGACCCGGGCTGCAGGGTGCGCGTCGTGTCAGCGCTGGATGTGTTCATGGTTCCGTTCTTTCGCTCGTGTGGGTCTTCGGTCGCTTGCGGTGGCCGTCTCAGCCGTTGCCGGTCTGGGTGGTGGACCCGCAGGTGCCTTCGCCGGCCGTGAGGCTGTCGAACCCGAAGTCCTTGACGATGGTCTGGTTGGCCGCCTGGCACAGTGAGGCGCCGCTGCCGGTGAACAGGCTGACCAGGTTGGCGTCCTCTTTGAAGCCGCTCAGGAATTCGGTGGGCAGCACCACGTAGAGGTTGTACCCGTAGTTGGCGTCCTGGTAGTAGGTGGTGTTGGCGGCCAGGCTGGTGCCCGATCCGGTGAAGGGAAGCCCGAGGTTGGTGCCGCCGTCGTTGACCGATCCGAGGGTCAGACCGTGGGACCGGGCGGTGGCCGACTCGTCCACCGCGAACCCGTTGTTCTGGGCGATCCAGTCACCCGCCGAGATGGGGATGATGGCGTCCACTTTGGTACCCAGGGTGTTGGCCACGCCCGTCCAGAAGGCGTTGCCGCTGTTCTGCTGGATCTGGTCGCATCCGGCCGCATGGGCGGTGGCCTGGGCGGTGGCGTCGCTCACCCCGATGGCGGTCTCCAGGTTGGAGCGGGGAGCGGATCCGGTGATGGTCAGGCACGGCTTGACCGTGTCACCGTTGATGGTGGTGATCGTCCCGGAGTAGAGGCCCTTCAGCTGGGCCGTGGTCAGCGTGGCCAGGTTGCCGGTCCCGTGGTCGTAGTAGAGGTAGGCCACCGCGTCCCGGGCGTAGGGGACGAAAGTGAGGGTGGAGCCGGTCGTCTTGGGGCCCCGGGCAGCCCGGGCGAAGTCGATCTGGCCGGTCACGTTGACCAGGGCGTTGGTGCACGAGGCCGAGGTGTTCTCCCATCCCGAGCCGCTGATGGCGGCGTTGAGGGCGGCGATCCCGTTGGTGGTCGAGTTGGGCCGGTCGAAGGCCGGGCCGCCGGTCAGCGTGGTGATGCAGCCCGGGTTGACGGTCGAGCCCCCGGCGGGGAAGGCGTCGAAGGACTGGATCGTCGTGTTGCCGTTGGCGCTGTTGGCGTGCAATGGGGTGAAGAAGTGGGTGGTGGCCGAGCTCGGGGCCGAGGCCCCGCTCAGGGCGTCGAAGACGTCCTGGGTGACGTCGGCACCCACGCCGACCTCAGCCGTGGTCGACAGCGGGTCGGCCTGGGCGGTCGGGCCGCTCAGTGCCGTCAGGCTGGCCAGACCGGCCGTGCCCGAGGCCACGGCCAGGGCCGCGACGATGGTGATGCTCCTGGTACGCAGGAAGAATTTCATGGACGCTCCTTGTTCGGCGCCAGGACGGTCGACCTCAAGAAGCTGGAGGCCCCTACCCATACCCGACAAAACCTAGTGGATTACTCGGCTAAACATAAGAGCTGCTCTTATCGGTGTCAACCCAAACATCTCCGCGACCAGCAATTCCCCACATTGGGTGAGACTCGGGCCCAGTTCGGATGACCCGCCGCCACCCCTCGTGGTGAACCCGGCAGGCTCCCTACCGGTTGGCCCCGTCGCCCGCGCTGTAGGAATGGGCGCCGGTGCCGGCCAGACGGCCGCCGTCGACGATGAGGTACTCGTCGCGGATCGGCCTTCCGGCCAGCCAGCATTCGAGCATCTCCCTCACTCCGGCCGCATAGCGGCTCTGCGCCGACAGCGATGTCCCCGAGACGTGGGGGGTCATTCCTTCGTGCGGCATGGTGCGCCACGGGTGGTCGACGGGCGCAGGCTGCGGGTACCAGACGTCGCCGGCGTACCCGGCCAGCTGTCCGCTCTCGAGCGCCCGGACCACCGCGTCGCGATCGCAGATTTTGCCCCGGGCGGTGTTCACCAGATAGGTACCACGTTTCATCCGCCCGAACATGGCGTCGTCGAAGAGATGCTCGGTCTCCGGGTGCAGAGGGGCATTGATGGTCACCACGTCACAGGCGGGCACCATCGAAGCGGCGTCGGGGTGGAAGGTCAGGCCGAGGTCCCGCTCGACCTGGTCCGGCAACCGGTGCCGGTCGGTGTAGTGGAGCTCGACGTCGAACGGCTTGAGCCGCTTCAGGACGGCGAGCCCGATCCGCCCGGCGGCCACCGTCCCCACCACCATGCCCTCAAGATCGTAGGACCGCTCGGCGCAGTCGGCGATGTTCCAGCCGCCCTTGACCACCCATTCGTGGGAGGGGATGTAGTTGCGGACCAGCCCGAGGATCATCATCACGACGTGCTCGGACACGCTGATGCTGTTCGAGTAGGTGACCTCGGCCACGGTGACGCCGTGGCGTATAGCGGCGTCCAGATCCACGTGGTCGGAGCCGATTCCGGCGGTGAGCGCCAGTTTGAGATTCGGGGCCTTGGCCATCCGCTCGGCCGTGAGGTAGGCGGGCCAGAACGGTTGGGAGATGACCACGTCGGCGTCGACCAGCTCACGGTCGAACACCGAGTCAGGTCCCTCCTTGTCGGAGGTGACCACCAGGGTATGGCCGGCGGATTCGAGGAAGCGGCGCAGGCCGAGCTCACCGGAGACCGATCCGAGCAGTGTGCCGGGGGCAAAGTCGACGCCACTCGGCGAAGGAACCGTCTGGCCGTCCGGGTAGCGCTCGAGCTTGGGGATGTCGTCCCGCGGGTACGAGGACGGGTACCCGTCGACGGGGTCCTCGTAGAGCACGCACAGCACTTTCGCCATCTCGGTCCTCCCTCTCGTTCTGGCCTCATCTTGCCCGCCGGGCGCCGACACCGCTGACGGAGGTGGGGGCCGCGGCCGGTCGGGACGTACGCCGACCCACGTCGTCGAAGTCTTGCGGGCCCTCAGAGCGTTCCATAGACTGAACATTCAGTCAAAGACGCACACCCACCGGGAGTATCGGAGTCACCGTGGCCACAGAACAGCAGACCGTCGAAGGGATCGCCTCCCCCCTCGACACGCTCATAGCCGACCAGGAACGCCGATTCGTAGAGCGCCAACCCCGGTCGAGGGCGCTGAGGCAACGGGCCCTCGGCTCGCTGGCCGGCGGGGTGACCTCGAGCTGGCAGATCACCGCTCCGCAAGCGGTCTGGCTCAGCCACGGCGCCGGTTCCACGATCGTCGACGTGGACGGCAACGAGTACGTCGATCTGCACGGCGGCTACGGTGCCGGGCTGGCCGGGCATGCGCATCCGGCCATCGTCGAGGCCGTGCGGGAGCAGGTCGGGCGGGGAACCCACTTCGCCCAGCCCACCGAGGTGGCCATCGAGGTGGCCGAGGAGCTCGGGAGACGGTTCGGACTGCCGCTGTGGCGGTTCAACAATTCGGGGACCGAGGCCACCATGGACGCGGTCCATCTGATGCGAGCCATCACCGGGCGGGACATCCTGATCAAGGTGGAGGGCTGTTACCACGGTCACCACGACTCGGTCCAGGTGTCGGTGGGACCCGAGCTCGACGAGGCCGGGCCGCCAGACGCCCCGAGGAGCGTGGTCAGCAGCACCGGGATCCCGGCCGGCATCGTGGAACTCACTGCGGTGGTCGGATTCAACGACCTGACCGCCGTGGAGCGGGTTCTCGAGGCCCATACCGGCCGGGTGGCGGGGATGATCGTCGAGCCGATCATGATGAACGCCGGGATCATCGTTCCCGACCCCGGGTACCTGGCCGGCCTCAAGGACCTGCTCCATGCCCACGGCGCGCTGCTGGCCTTCGACGAGGTCAAGACCGGGCTCACCGCGGGACCGGGCGGCGCCACCGGTTTGGTCGGGGTCACCCCGGACATCATCTGTCTGGCCAAGGCCATCGGCGGCGGCATCGTCTCGGCGGCCGTCGGCGGGACCGCCGAGGTCATGGCCCACGTCGCCGACGGGCACTACGAGATGGTCGGGACCTTCAACGGCAACCCCCTGGCCATGGCGGCCACCCGGGCCATGTTGTCGGAGGTGGCCACACCGTCGACCTACGGGTTGCTCGACCGCCTCCGGGACCGGGCCGTGGCCGGCCTCGAGACGATCATCGCCGCCTCGGGCCTCGAGGCCCACGTGGTGGCCGTCGGCGCCAAGGGTTGCGTCGTCTTCCAGGCCGAGCCGGTGCGCGACTACCGGGACTTCGATTCCCTCGACGACCGCTTCAACCACGCCCATTGGCTGATGCAGCACAACGGCGGGGTCTTCCTCCCGCCATGGGGGAAGATGGAGCAGTGGCTGATCTCCGCCCAGCACGACGAGTCCGACATCGACCGGTTCCTCGGGAACTTCGAGCACCTGGCTTCGGTGCTGGCCGGCTGACGGCGGGGGCGGGGCCGCGCCCGGAATGACCGTCGGGCGACCAACCTCCTTGCAGCCACCACCACCTGGTGGTTGAATAACTGAACATTCAGTCAGAATCCGAGGTCAGCGCTGCGAGGCGGGGCCGGGGACACGGAGGTGACGGGCTTGACGTATCACCCACGCGAGGGATGGTCGGAGGACGGAACCCGCAGACCGACCGGGGTCTCACGGCGGACGTTCCTGGCCGGGGCCACCGCCACCGGGCTGGCCGCGGCACTGGCCGCCTGTGGGTCGAGCGGGAACGCCGCCCAATCGACGACGACGACCCAGCCCCTGGCCCTTCCCCGACCGAACGATCCGGTCACCTGGCCCGTCTACAGCTCCAACCCGGCTATCGCCAGCGGACTCGAACCCGAGAAGGGCGCCACCCTCAAGATCTACAACTGGGTGGCCTACGTGAACCAGAAGGACCTCGACGCCTTCGGCAAGAGGTACAACTGCAAGGTGGAGCTGACCACGTTCAACACGATGACCGAGGCGGTGGCCAAGCTCAGGAGCGGCGAATTCAACTTCGATGTCTTCGTCCCCACCGTCGACGTCCTGGGTCAGCTGGTGGCGGCCAAGATCGTCCGTCCCCTCACCCCCTCCTACATCCCGAACATCTCCCAGGCATGGTCCCAGTACACGAACCCGTTCTACGACCAGAAGTGGCAGTACACGGTGCCCTACACGATCTACACCACCGGCATCGCCTGGCGGAAGGACCACATCCCCGGAGGACCGACCACCATGGCCAACCCCTGGGCCTTCCCCTGGCAGTCGAAGTACAAGGGAAAGGTGGCCATTCTCGACGACTACCGCGAGAGCCTCGCCCTCGGGATGATGAAGAACGGGGTGTTCGACCCCAACACCACCGACAACGCCCAGCTGCAGGCGGCCACCAACTCGTTGCTCGAGCTCGACCAGATGGTCAATCTCCACATCGACAACAACGACTACACCTCGATCCCCAACGGGCAGACCTGGATCCACCACGCCTGGTCGGGCGACATGGCCGCGGCCGCCGCGTACATGCCCAAGGGGACCCCGGTCGAGGTGGTGGGGTACTGGTTCCCGTCCAACGGCATCGGACCCGTGGCCAATGACACCCTGACCGTGCTGGCCGGCGGGAAGAACCCGGTGCTCGCCCATCTCTTCCTCAACTACATGCTGGACCTCCCCAACGTGCTCGAGAACATCAGCTTCAACGGCTACATGCAGCCCATCAACGGAGTCACTCCTCAGGTGCTCACCCAGCAGGGGATCCTGCCTCCGAGCCTCAGCTCGACGGTCGTACTGCCGTCCAATTTCGACACCGGCACCAAGCAGCTGGAGTTGGCTCCGGCCCTCGACGCCCAGTACCAACAGGCATGGCTGCGCGTCAGCGGCGGCGTCTGATCGGCGCCTGCTAGTGGCCCGGAAACCCGGCGGGGAAACCGGGGGCCGGCGCTCTCAGAACCGATGGGTATGGATCGGGTTCGCCATGCCGGGGATCATCTGGCTGATCCTCCTGTTCCTCGTCCCGTTCTACGCCGTGCTGGCCATCGCCGGCGGACAGCTCAATGCCGTCTTCGAGTCCCCCGAGCCGGTGTGGAACCCGTTGCACTGGACGGGGGCCAACTTCAGCGCTGTCTTCCATGACCTGGTCGGGCAGGGGGCGTTCGTCGGGCCCATCTTCCTCCGCACGCTCGTCTACGTAGCCATCGCCTCGGTGCTGTCCCTCGTCATCGCCTACCCGGCCGCCTACTTCGTGACCCGGTTCGCCGGCCGGCGCAAGGTTCTCTTCCTGGCGCTGCTCATCGCCCCGTTCTGGATCAGCTACATGATGCGGATGCTGGCCTGGATCGACCTGTTGCAGACCGACGGCTACGTCAACCGGGTCCTCGTCGACCTGCACCTGGTGAGCCAACCGGTGAACTGGTTGGGTGGCCAGGCGGTCACCGTCATCCTGGGCCTGGTCTACGGCTACATCCCCTACCTGATCCTGGTCCTCTACGCAGGACTCGACCGCATCGACCAACGGCTGCTGGAGGCAGGACGGGATCTCGGACTCAACCGGTCCCGGACCTTCCTCCGCGTCACCCTGCCGCTCAGCCGGCAGGCCATCCTCACCGGGATGCTGATCACCGTGCTTCCCATGATCGGTGACTACTTCACCAACCAACTCCTCTCGGGGGCCGAATCGACGTCGATGATCGGCAACGTCATCGACAGCCAGCTCAACACGTCGACCCAGGAATCGCAGGGGGCGGCCCTCTCCCTGCTGCTGCTGGCCTTCCTGGCCGCGCCGATGATCTACTACGTGGTCAAGACCCGACGCGCCTCGCAGGAAGCGTTCTGATGGCCCTGACCACCGAGGAGCGACCTCACGGCAGCGTCGACGAGGTCTCCCCGCCGATCCCACCCCTGCGGCCCCCGGCGAGGAGGCGGTGGCAGCCCCCATGGCGCAATCCGTGGCGGCGGCCGTGGGTCCTCGAAGGGTTCACCTGGCTCTATCTGATCTGGTCGATCGTGCCCATCGCCATCGCCGTGCTGTTCTCGTTCAACAACGGGAGGTCCCAAAGCGCCTGGCAGGGGTTCTCCACCCGCTGGTACTGGGGCGACCCGATCAACTCCGTCTTCCACAACCCGGCTCTGCGCGGGGCGGTGGAGCAGACCATCAGGCTGTCCGTCCTCACCACGATCATCGCCGTGCCCCTCGGCGTCACCTTCGCCATCGGCATCAACAGGTGGCGCACCCGGACCTCGGCCACCTTCAACTTCGTGATGGTGTTCTCGTACGTCATCCCCGAGCTGATCTTCGCCGTGGCCGTGTTCTTCTTGTTCACCCAGCTGTTCAAGTCCATCCACCTCGGCACGATGGCCGAGGTGCTGGGCCTGGTCACCTGGAACTTCAGCTGGCCGGCCATCATCGTGCTGGCCCGCCTGGTCTCGATCGGCGACTCCTACGAGGAGGCGGCCACCGACCTCGGCGCGTCGCGCCTCCAGGCCATCCGGCGGGTGCTCATCCCCATGCTGATGCCCGCCATCTTCGCCAGCGCGGTGCTGGTCTTCGCCAGCGTGGTCGACGACTTCGTGGTCGTCGACCTGCTCTCGTCGACGGCGAACACCCAGCCCATGTCGGTCATCATCTACTCGACCAGCCATGCCGGCAACGGCGGACCGGCGCTCAATGCGCTGGCCACCATCATGCTGGTGCTCTCGTTCGTGGTGGCCACCATCGGGCTGGTCGCCTACCGGTGGATGACCCGGGGCGAGCGGGGAAGCAGCCGCCAGGAGGCGATGACCAGCATCGCCGGCATGTAGGCCGGCAGGCCCGTCCCGGCGCCGACGGCGGTCAACCCACCGGTTGGACCGGAGGCACCTCGGTGACCGCGAGCGGGGGATCTTCGACGTCGGGAAGGGGCACCGATCGGAGCACCCGGAGGGCGTCGGCGGGGAGATGGGCCTGGACGGCGGTGCCCTGCTGGTAGGCGGGGGGCCCGCCCTGATTCTGGATGAGGGCCTGGACCTGCTGGCCGTGGGCCAGTCGCAGGATCACCTGGGTGGACGAACCGAGGAAGACCAACCGCTCGACCATGGCCGGCACCCGGTTGGCGCCGGTCGCCTCGTAGGGTTCGATCCGGACCCGCTCGGGTCGGACGGCCAGCTTGACGGCGCCGGTGCAGTCGGTCGCCCCCCGCTCGGCGGCCAGGTCGAACTCCCCGAGGTGGATCCGGCAGGCGCCGGTCGGACCCGGGCCGTCGGCCCGGGCGTCCATCAGGTTCGACACGCCCAGGAAGTCGGCCACGTAGGCGTCGGCCGGCTCCTCGTAGACGTCGACCGGGGTGCCCACCTGGGCCACCTTGCCCGCCTCCATGACGGCCAGCCGGTCGGACATGGTGAGGGCCTCCTCCTGATCGTGGGTCACGTAGAGAAAGGTGATCCCCACCGTCTCCTGCAGCGCCTTGAGCTCGACCTGCAGGGTGCGGCGCAGCTTGGCGTCGAGGGCGCCCAGGGGCTCGTCGAGCAGCAGGACGGACGGGTTGAGCACCAGGGCGCGGGCCAGGGCCACCCGCTGCTGCTGACCGCCGGACAACTGACCCGGCCTCCGCTTCTCGTACCCGAGGAGCTGGACGAGTTCGAGGGCGGCGCCGACCCGCCGGGCCGACTCGGACTTGTCCAGCTTCTTGTACCGGAGGCCGAAGGCCACGTTGTCGGCCACGCTGAGGAACGGGAAGAGGGCGTAGCTCTGGAACACCGTGTTCACGTTCCGCCGGTGGGGTGGCGTGTTGGCCACGTCGGTGCCGTCGAGGTAGATGCTGCCGCTGGTGGGCTGTTCGAACCCCGCCACCAGGCGAAGGGTGGTGGTCTTCCCGCACCCCGAGGGCCCGAGGATGGAGAAGAACTCGCCCGGGGGGACGTGAAGATCGATACCCGCCACCGCCTCCACGTCGTCGAAGCGCTTGGTCAGTGAGACGAGTTGGACCTCACCACCGGTCATCTCCCCTCCTCCCTGTCGGTCCGGACCGCTCCTGATCGAACCGTCAATTTAGGTTCGGGCCCTGCCGGACACCAGTGCACCACCCGGGCTGGTCCCAACGGTCACGTCCTCTTCTTGGCCGACGTGGCCGGCTTGGTCGACCGGGCCGTCCTGCTGGACCCGTCCTCCCCGGCCCGGCGCTTCTTGGGCGGCTTCCAGGCGAACCCGAGTTGCTGGGAGGCGAAGCCCATGCTGGCCTGGAAGGCCCGCTCGGGATCGACGACCGGGTCGTCCAGCGCGATCTGGACGGCGAACCCGTCGAGGAGGGCCGAGAAGGTGATCGAGAAGTCGACGGCGTCGATGTCCTTGAATTCGCCGGAGTCCTGACCATCCCTCACCACACCGGCGATCGTCTCACGCCACCGGGAGTCGAACTCCTCCCGCACCGAGGCGACCTCGGGGTGGCGCACCGACTGTGCCCACAGGTCCAGCCACAGCGTCCACGACTCGGGGAGCTCGTCGTCGGCCTGGGGCAGGCAGGTCATGGCCACGATCTCCTCGAGGCGCTCGGCGGCGCTGTCGATGACCTCCATCCGCCGCGCCCCGAGGTCGTACCACGAGTCCTCGGCAAACCTCATGGCCTCGGTCAGCAGGTTGTCCTTCGTCTTGAAGTAGTAGATGACCAACGCGGGGCTGGTGCCGACCCGCTCGGCCACATCGGCGATGCGGGTTTCGGGAAACCCCCGCTCGGTGATGACCTCGAGGGCAGCCTTCAGCATGAGCTCGCGGCGTTGGTCGGCCGCCCCGACCCCGCTCGTGCCGATCTCCTCGTCTCCTGCCATGATCACCTTCCCGGCGGCGGCGTGGGCACCGCCCGCTCGACCTCGCCGGGCTGGAACGCAGCCCGAGCCGATCGTCTTGTCTCCACGGTATCAGCGGCCTAGACTGAACAATCAGTCAAACGGGTTCCGGAGGCTTTCCGGGGCCCGTCCCCGATCAACCAGAAGGGGGTCTGATGACCTCGACGTACGACGCGATCGTGGTGGGCGGTGGACACAACGGGTTGGTGGCGGGTGCGTATCTGGCCCGATCCGGCGCCCGGACCCTGGTCCTCGAGGGGAGGTACAAGACCGGCGGTGCGGCCACCACCGAGGCGCCGTGGCCCGAGGCCCCCGAGTTCAAGGTCACCCGGCTCTCCTATGTGATGAGCCTGCTCCCCCCGACCATCATGCGGGAGCTCGACCTGGTGCGGCACGGCTACAAGGTGTATCCGATGGGCCCCTACTACCAGGCCTTCCCCGAGGGCGGCTCGATCAAGATCTTCGCCGACGACGCCAAGCGCAACTACGAGGAGATCGCCAAGTGGTCGAAGCGGGACGCCGAGGCCATGCCCCTGTGGGATGCGTGGATCGCCGGCCTGGCCGATGTGCTCGGGCCGCTGCTGCTCACCGTCCCGCCCACTCTCGGCTCCCGGAAGCCCTCCGACCTCAAGGACACCCTCCGGTTGGCGTGGCGGCAGCGCGGGCTGGATGTGCGAACGGTCGCCGACGTCACCCGGCTGATGACGATGAGCATCGCCGACCTCCTCGACGACTGGTTCGAGTCGTGGCAGGTCAAGGCGCCCATCGCCGTCAACGGGGTCATCGGTACCTGGGCCGGGCCCTGCGAGCCGGGCACCGCCTATGTCATGGCCCACCATTCCATCGGGGACATCGGTGACGGGCATCTGGGCAACTGGGGCTTCCCCGAAGGGGGAATGGGCGCGGTGGCCGATGCCATCGAGCGGTCGGCCCGCAGCTTCGGGGCGGAGATCCGCACCGATGCCCGGGTCAACCACACCTTGGTGTCGAACGGACGGGCCCGGGGCGTGGTCCTCGAGGGCGGTGAGGAGATCCTGGCCCCGGTGGTGGTGACCACGCTCCATCCCCAGCGGGCCTTCCTCGACCATGTCTCCAGCAGCGAGCTGCCCGACGACTTCGTCAAGGACATCGAGCGCTGGAAGAGCCGTAGCGGGGTGGTCAAGATCAACCTGGCCCTGTCCGAGCTCCCCAATTTCACCGCCGACCCCGGTACCGGGATGGGCGAGCACCACACCGGTTCGGTGGAGATGGCACCCTCGATCGAATACATGGAGCGGGCCTTCCAGGACGCACGCGAGGGCCGCGCCGCCGAGCGCCCGTTCAGTGACGGCGTGATCCCGACCACCTTCGACAAGACCCTCTGCCCCGAAGGCACCCACATCATGTCGCTGTTCACCCAGTGGGTGCCGAAGGAGTGGAGCGAGACCCCGCACGCCGAGGACCTGGAGGCCTATGCCGACCGGATGATCGACTGCTACGACGAGGTGGCACCCAACTTCAAGGCGTCGATCCTCCACCGGGACGTGGTCGGCCCCTACGAGATGGAGCACGACTACGGGCTCATCGGCGGGAACATCTTCCACGGCGAGCTCTCGCTCGAGCAGCTGTTCCACATGCGCCCGGCGCCCGGCTACGCCGACTACCGGACACCCATCAAGGGCCTCTACAACGGCGGATCCGGTACCCACGCGGGCGGCGGCGTGTGCGGGATCCCCGGGTGGCAGGCGGCCAAGGCGGCGCTCGCCGACCAGCGGTCGGAGCAGGGAATCGCCGGCCGTCTGCGCAGTCGCTCCCGAGCGGGGTGACCCCGACCGTCGAGAGCGGATCCCCTTCGGCGCCGCCATCGGTGCGCACCATGCTCGAGGCCGAGCGGATCGCCGTGGTCGGCGCCAGCGGGCGACCGGGGAGCTTCGGCGAGCGGCTGGTGGCCGAAGTCGGCCGCAGTTCGGCGGCCATCGAGCTCCACCTGGTCAACCCGCGCTATACGACGTTGGCCGGGCGCCGGTGCGTGGCCGGGCTCGACGACATCGACGGTCCGGTGGACCTGGTGCTGCTGGGTGTGCCCGACGCCGCCGTCGAGGACCAGCTGTCACTGGCCGCCGCCCGGGGCGACGCATCGGCGGTGGTGTTCGGCAGCCTCTTCGATCCCGCGCCCCTCCCGGACACGGCGAGACGGGACCGGGTGGCGGCCATCGCCCGGTCGGCCGGCATGGCCCTGTGTGGCGGCGGCTGCATGGGCTTCGTCAACGTGGCCAAGGGGGTGCGGGCCATCGGCTACGTGGAACGGGACCCGCTGCCTGCCGGACCGGTCGCCGTCATCACCCATTCGGGCTCGGTGTTCTCGGCCATCCTGCGGACGCGACGGCACCTGGGGTTCACCGTGGCCGTCTCCGCGGGCCAGGAGCTGGTGACCACGGCGGCGTCCTACCTCGACTACGCCCTCGACCTCGAGCAGACCCGGGTGGTCGGCCTGCTCCTCGAGACGTTGCGGGAGCCCGAGGCCATGCGGGCCGCCCTCGACCGCGCCGCACGACAGGATGTGGTCGTCGTCGCCCTGACCGTCGGCGCCTCGGTGGCCGGCCGGGCCATGGTCGCCGCCCACTCCGGGGCCCTGGCCGGGGAGGACGGGGCCTGGGAGGCGTTGTTCGAAGCCCACAACGTGGTGCGAGTGGGTGACCTCGACGAGATGGCCGACACCCTCGAGCTGTTCGCCGCCGGCCGGCGGGTGTCGTCGGGCCGACACCGGGCAGGGATCGCCTCGGTCCACGATTCGGGAGCCGAGCGGGCGCTGGTGGTCGACATCGCCTCGTCGATCGGCGTGCCCTTCGCCACTATCGGCGCCGGCACCGAGGAGCGGTTGGCCGGCCTGCTCGATCCGGGGCTGGCCCCGGAGAACCCGCTGGATGTCTGGAGTACGGGTTCGGAGACCGAGCCGCTGTTCGCCGGAGCGTTGCTGGCGCTGGCCGAGGACGACCGGGTGGCGGCGGTGGCCCTGGCCGTCGATCTGGTGGCCGAGTACGACGGCGACGAGTCCTACCCCAATGCGGTGCTCGAGGTGGCCGCCCGCACCACCAAGCCGGTGGTGGTCCTGGCCAATCTGGGGAGTGCGATCGACGAGGCGGTGGCCACCAGGGTCCGGGCCGGCGGGGTCCCCGTCCTCGAAGGGACGAGGAGCGGTCTGCTGGCGTTGCGCCATCTGCTCGACCACGGACACGGCCGATCGGCACCGATCCCGCCCCCTCGGGACGGCCGGCCCGCCACCGACCGGGCGCGCCGATGGCGCCAGCGGTTGGCCCAAGGACCGCTCGGGGGCGGCGAGGCGTTCGCACTCCTGGCCGAGTACGGGATCCCGGTGGTCGAGAGCCGTTCGGTGGGGTCGTCGGCCGAGGCGGTGGCCGCAGCCGGGGAGCTGGGCTACCCGGTGGTGGTCAAGACCGACGAGCCCGCCATCGCCCACAAGTCGGACGTCGGCGGGGTGGTCCTGGGCGTGAACGGTCCCGAAGCGGCGGCGGCGGCCTACGCCGATCTCACCCGACGACTCGGACCCCGTGTGGTGGTGGCCCGGACCGCGCCCGACGGGGTCGAACTCGCCCTCGGGCTGGTCCGGGACCCTCTCCTCGGCCCCCTGGTCGTGGTCGGGGCGGGGGGTGTCCTGGTGGAGCTGTTGGCCGACCGCGTGGTGCGACTTCCTCCCCTGGACGAAGGACAGGCCCGCTCGGCACTCGACGCCCTCCGCGGCGGGGTCCTGCTCGACGGCGTCCGGGGCGGGGCCCGGGCCGACCGTGGTTCGGTGGAGCGGGCCATCGTCAGCGTCTCGCTGATGGCCCTCGAGCTCGGGGACGTGATCGACGCCGTGGACATCAACCCGCTCCGGTGCGGCTCGGGTGGCTGCCTGGCCCTGGACGCCCTAGTGGTGCCGCGGCCGGACCGGGACCGGTGAGCGGCCCCGGTCAGAAGATGACGTACACCTTGCGCAGGGTTTCGGCGAGCTCCCAGGTTCCGCTCCAGCCCTTCGGGAACACCGCGGTGTCGCCGGGGGCCAGCGCGAGGGGCCGGCCCCCGTCGACGGTGACGGTCATCCGGCCGGTGACGACGGTGATGAACTCGTTGGTCTCGAGCAGCCACCGGGAGGGACCGGGCGTGCACTCCCAGATCCCGACCTCCTGGTCGCCCTCGCCGGCCCACAGGGTGAGCCCGGAGGTGGACATCTCGGGACCGGTGGCCTCTCCGAGGGCACCCCAGTCCTCCAGTTCCGCCTGATCGGCGTCCCGGACGAACGGGGTCGGCAGGATAATGCTCTCGGTCATGTGGTTGCGGTCCTTTCCGGGAAGGGCAGGGCGATCGGGTCGGGGTCCAGCCGGCTGTTGCCCAATTCGTCGAAGCGGTCGAGGCCCAGTGGACCGGCGTCGACCACCGCGGTGGTGCCCTCGAGGGCCAGGTCGGCGGCCGCTCTCGAGACGGCGGGGCCCCACATCATCCCGTGTCCCCCGGCCGACGCCACCGTGGTCCCCCCGATGGGGCCGTCGGGCCCCAGGGCCGGACCGAGGATGGGAAGGTGGTCGGGCGTGTAGTCGATGGTGGCCGCCCACACCTTGCGGAGACCGAGCGAGGCCGTGGCCGGTACCAGCTCGGCCAGGCGACGGCGGATCTTCTCCAGGTAGGGCCAGTCGATCTCGGTCGCCTCCCCCGGGGGCTCGTCCGGATTGCTCATGCCGAAGAGCAGGCCCCCCTCTTCGGGACGCCAGTACAGGCCGGCCAGCACATCGAAGACCATGGGCAGGCGGACGGGATCGAAGTCCGGATGCGGTTGGGTCACCGCCACCTGGTGCCGGACCCCACCGGCCGGGATCCGGGTGCCGGCCTGCCTTCCCACCGCGGCCAGCTGCGGACCACCGGTCAGGACCACCATCGGGGTGGCGATCGCTCCCCCACTGGTCTCCACCCCGACCACCTTCTGGCCCGAGACCACCAGTCCGTCGAAGGACACCCGCTCGTGGACCTCGACGCCCGCCTCGGCCATGGCCAACGTGTAGGCCAGCACGTTCCGGGGCGGTTGGATGTAGCCGTCGTCGGCGAGGAACGACCCCCCGAGCGTCGAGCCCGGGGCCATGGTCGGATTGCGGGCCGTCGCCTCGTCCCGGTCGAGCCACCGCACCGGCACTCCGAGCCCCTCCTGCATGGCCATCCGCTGCCGGGCCGACTCGACATCGAGCTCGGTGAAGCAGGGAAGGAAGTACCCCTGGCGCACGAATCCCGAATCGATGCCCAGCTGCTCGGTCTGGGTCAGGTAGAAGGCGCGGCTCCACTCGGCCAGCCGGACCGCGGTGGGCGTCCCCCCCTGGCTGCGGACGATGCCGGCCGCCCGGCTGCTGGCGCCCTGGCCCAGCGTCGAGGCCTCGAGGACCACCACCCGCTCCAGTCCGCTCCGACGGAGGAAGTAGGCGCACCATCCGCCGACCGTGCCGCCCCCGACCACCACGGCGTCTGCGGTGGTGCCACCCAGTGCCCGACCGCTTTCCACGGTCCCGACGCTCGCATAAACTGAACCTTCAGTCAAGGCCGGAGGAGGCTCCCCCATGTACAACCTGACGCCCGAGGATCTCGAGGTCCAGACCCGGGCCAAGTCGTTGGTGGACGAGCTCATCCCCTACGAGGAGGCGGCCGAGGCCAACGGCGGCGAGCTGCCCGACGAGGTGGGTTCGAAGATGCAGGCCCGCGCCCTCGAGCTCGGGCTCCACGCCACCAACATGCCCGCCGAGCTGGGGGGCGGGGGTTACTCGACGCTCCAGCAGGTGCTGGTCCAGGAGCAGGGGGGGCGGGCCACCAACGCCCTCGGGTGGATCCTCGGCACCCCGCCTTCGTGGTTCCCCCCGGTGGCCACCGACGAGCAGATCGAGAAGTACGTCATCCCCGGCATCCGCGCCGAGAAGGAGGAGTGCTACGCCATCACCGAGGAAGGGGCGGGCTCCGATGTCGACGCCATCGTGGCCACCGCCCGCCGGGACGGTTCTGACTACGTCCTCGACGGGGTCAAGTGGCACGTGACCTCCTACAACCACAGTGCGTACGCGTTCTTCCAGGCCAAACTCACCGAAGGGGACCACGCCGGTGAGCACGCCATGTTCATCGTCGACCTGCCCACCGAGGGGGTGAGGGTGGTGCGCACCCCGGCCTACACCCACACCATCAGCCACCACCACCCCATCGTCTCCTTCGAGTCGGTGCGGGTGCCCGCCACCCAGATGGTCGGCCGGGAGGGTGACGGCATGGGCTTCGCCTACGAGTGGTTCCGTTACGAACGGATGATGGTGGCCTCGCGATGCCTGGGCGCCGCGGCGCGCCTCATCGACGACACCACCGAGTTCGCCGGGGAACGGATCGTCAACGGCCATCCGATCTCCGACCTCGGCGCGGTCCAGGGCATGCTGGCCGACAGTCTGACCGAGCTCTTCGCGGCACGGTCGCTCGTCTACGAGACGGCCAGGGGCGTCGATGCCGGCGTCGACCTCAAGGTGCAGCACACCCAGTGCTCGATGGCCAAGCTCTACTCGTCGGAGATGGCCAACCGGGTCGCCGACCGCTGCGTCCAGATCTTCGGCGGTCGGGGCTACATGCGGGAGAACGTGGCCGAACGGTTCTTCCGCGAGCTCCGGGTCGAGCGGATCTGGGAGGGCACCAGCGAGGTGCAGCGGGCGATCATCGCCGATCAGATGGTCAAGCGGGGACCCCGCTCCTTCGTCTGACCTCCTTCGTCTGAAGTCCGTCGTCTCCCCCGGACCGGTCGTGGTCAGCTGGTCGGGCACCGCCGATCCCGTGTTGCGGACCGGCTGACCCAGGTAGCCGCGTGCCACCATGGTCACGAATTGGTAGACGGCGTCTTCCTCACCGGCCAGCGGGCCCGGTCGGGCATGGACCGAGGAAAGACCACGTTGCACCGAGGCGCAGGCGTTCCAGTCCTGCTGGTTGGTGATGTCCCAGAAGTTCATGGCGTAGGAGGGATCGAAGCCGGCCTGCTCGACGGCTTCGGGGGCGAAGGCCCAGGTGCATTCGATGCGGGTCGAATCGGCGGCCAACGGTGTGAGGCGGTGGGTCATCACGTAGTCGGGATGGAGGCTCACCAGGATGTTGGGGAAGATGTTCACGTAGATGACGGTGCGCCGGGCGGCCGCATCGAGCCCCCGGAGCATGACGCCACCACTGGTACCGTCGAGCGACATGGTCTCCATGCCCTCACGGAGGTCCATGGTCCCGCCCACCCATGCCCCCTCCGAGTGGTAGTTGTCCCCGCTCTTGGGCGGGCTGACCTCGCACAGCTCGGGGTGGATCATCGGGCAGTGGTAGCACTCGTGGTAGTTCTCGGTGAGGATCTTCCAGTTGGCCGCGACCACGTATTCGTGGCTGCCGGCCACCCGCAGCCGCTCCGGTTCGTAGGGGGCGATCACCGCGTCGAGGGTGGCCAGCGACTCGTCGAGCGACGGCGCCCGACCCGATCCGTCGACGAAGACCAGGCCGTGCCATTCGGTGACCGGCAGTTCGGTGAGCCCGAACTCCGACGGCTCGAAGCCTTCGAGCTCCTTGAACCCCGGCGCCGTCCACACCTCGCCCTCCAGGGTGTACGACCACGAGTGATAGGGGCAGATCACCCGGCCGTGGCGGGCGGACACCCCGCAGGGGAGCAGTTCGTGGCCCCGGTGGCTGCAGACGTTGGCAAAGCCCCGCAGCACCCCGTCCTGGGCGCGGGTCAGGAGCACGCCGGCCGTGCCCAGTGATTCGGCCCGCTGGTCGCCGGGCTCGGCCACAGCCTCGCTGTGGCCCACGCACATCCAGCCTCCATCCAGGAAGTGGCGCCGTTCCCAGGCGAAGACGGCGGGATCGACATAGGCGGCACGTGGCAGCATGCGACTCCGGCCGAACGGCCGCAGCGATGCCTGGAGGGCGTCCGGTTCGATCGGAGCCGGGTCCCCGACGGGTTGAATGACCATACAGTCAATCCTATGATTCGCACCGGGCGGCGTCCAGCGTCCCGCCGTGGAACCCGACAAGGAGTGAGCAATGGCAAGTGAGGTCCGTGGTGTCGTAGCGCTGGCCAAGGGGGAGCCGGTCTCGTTGACCACCGTCGTCGTCCCCGACCCCGGTGCCGGTGAAGCGGTGGTGCGGGTGCAGGCCTGCGGCGTGTGCCACACCGACCTCCACTACCGGGAGGGCGGGATCAACGACGAGTTCCCCTTCCTCCTCGGCCACGAAGCCGCCGGTCTGGTCGAGGCGGTGGGGCCCGACGTCACCGCGGTGCAGCCCGGTGACTTCGTGGTCCTCAATTGGCGGGCCGTCTGCGGCGAGTGCCGGTCGTGCCGGCGAGGACGGCCGTGGTACTGCTTCGCCACCCACAATGCGACCCAGAAGATGACCCTGACCGACGGCACGCCGCTGTCGGCGGCATTGGGCATCGGCGCCTTCGCCGAGAAGACACTGGTGGCTGCGGGCCAGTGCACCAAGGTGGACCCGGCCGCCCGGCCCGAGGCGGTGGGCCTCCTCGGGTGCGGCGTCATGGCCGGGCTGGGTTCGGCCATGCTGACCGGCGAGGTCGGCCCCGGGGACTCGGTGGCCGTCTTCGGGTGCGGCGGCGTGGGCTGCGCGGCGGTCGCCGGGGCCCGGCTGGCCGGTGCCTCGACGATCATCGCCGTCGACCTCGATCCCCGAAAGCTCGAACTGGCCCGCCAATTCGGGGCCACCGACGTCGTCGACGCCTCGAGCGGGGATGTGGTCGAGGCGATCAGGTCACTGACCGCGGGAAACGGAGCCGACGTCTGCATCGAGGCGGTGGGCAACCCGACCGTCATGGAGCAGGCGTTCTACGCCCGGGACCTGGCCGGCACGCTGGTGCAGGTCGGGGTGCCCACCCCGGACATGCGCATCGACCTCCCCATGATCGAGTTCTTCGGGCGGGGGGGCCGGCTCCGGCCCAGCTGGTACGGCGACTGCCTGCCCTCCCGTGACTTCCCCGTGCTGGTCGACCTCTACCTGCAGGGACGCCTCGATCTGGACCGCTTCGTCTCCGAGTCGATCGGGCTCGAGGACGTCGAGGAGGCCTTCCACCGGATGGAACGGGGCGAGGTGCTGCGGTCGGTCGTCGTGATCCGATGATCGACCGGGTGACGACGCGGGGCATCTTCTCGCTCGACGGCGAGGACTTCGAGGTCGAGAACAACATCTGGATCGTCGGTGACGACCACCAGGTGCTGGTGATCGATGCCGCCCACGACCACCGCCCGATCGCCGCCGCGGTGGGGAGCCGCTCGACGGTGGCCATCGTCGCCACCCACGGCCACAACGACCACATCAACGCGGCCGGAGCCCTGGCCGATGCGCTCGGTGCCCCGATCTGGCTGCATCCTGACGACCTGATGCTCTGGCACGACGTGTATCCCGGGCGCCCGCCCGATCGGATGCTGGACGACGGTATGACCCTGTCGGCCGGGGGCACCAGCCTCGAGGTCGTGCACACCCCGGGGCACAGCCCCGGTGGGTGCTGCCTGCACGACGCCGGCGGCCGGGTCCTGTTCTCAGGAGACACTCTGTTCAAGGGGGGCCCAGGGGCCACCGGACGGAGCTTTTCGGACTTCCCCACCATCATCGACTCGATCCGGGACCGGCTGCTGGTGCTGGACGGGTCCACCCGGGTCCTGACCGGGCACGGCGAGGAGACCACCATCGGGGCCGAGGCCCCGCATCTTCCCGACTGGCTGCGCGACCATTCGTGACGCCGGCTGAACCGAACGCCACGGGCTCTCCCGTGCTCCCCGACCGGGCCCGGGTGGTCATCGTCGGTGGTGGCGTCATCGGGTCGAGCATCGCGTACCACCTCACCCGACTGGGATGGACCGACGTCGTCCTGCTCGAACGGGACCGGCTGACCTCGGGCACCACCTGGCACGCCGCCGGGCTCATCACGTCGGCCGGCATGGTCGACGAGACGGCATTGTTCATGAGTCGTTACTCGCGGGACCTCTACGCCCGTCTGGAGGAGGAGACCGGGCTCTCCACCGGTTTCCGGCCCATCGGCCACATCTCGGTGGCCACCAACGAACACCGGATGGAAGCCCTCCGTCGGGAGGCCATGTTCGTCAATGGTTTCGGGGTCGAGGATCATGAGCTCTCCCCGTCCGAGATCGGCCGCATGTGGCCGCTGCTGCGGACCGACGACCTGATCGGGGGGTTCTATGTGGCCGACGAGGGCCGGGCCGACCCGGTCGGGGTGGCCATGTCGCTGGCCCGCGGAGCCCGAGCCAACGGTGCCGTCATCATCGAGGGCGTGCCCGCCACCGGGGTGGCCACCCGGGGGAAGCGGGTGGCCGGGGTGGTCACCGGGCAGGGGACCATCGAGTGCGAGTTCGCAGTGGTCTGTGCCGGGATGTGGTCGCGCCAGTTCGGAGCCCTCGCCGGCGTCGACGTTCCCCTGCAGGCGGCCGAGCACTACTACCTCATCACCGAGCCCATGCCCGGGGTGCACCGCGACCTCCCGGTCATCGAGGACCCCGATGGTTACGGCTATTTCCGGCCCGAAGGGGACGGCCTGCTGGTCGGATTGTTCGAGCCCGAGGCCGCAGCGTGGGCCCTCGACGGCGTGCCCCGGGACTTCTCCTTCGGGGAGCTACCGCCCGACGTCGACCGGCTGGCCCCGTTCCTCGACGTGTCCATGCAGCGGGTGCCGTCGCTCTCGGACACCGGCATCAAGACGTTCTTCTGCGGTCCCGAGTCGTTCACGTCCGATGTCCACCCCCTGCTCGGGCCGGCTCCGGAGTTGGACAATCTCTACGTGGCCGCCGGGCTCAACTCGCTGGGCATCCTGCTCGGGGGTGGAGTCGGCCAGGTCATGGCCCACTGGATCGCCGACGGGGAGCCCCCGGTCGATGTGACCGGGTACGCCATCGACCGCACGGCACCCCACGAGTCGACCCGGAAGTTCCGCCAGGTGCGGACCGCCGAGCAGTTGGGCGTGCTGTTCGGTGACGCCGTCTATCCCTCGTGGCGGCCGACCACGGCCCGCAACGTCCGCCGGAGTGTCCTGCACGACCGGTTGGCGGCCCGGGGTGCCCATTTCAACGCCTCGGTCGGATGGGAGTTCGTCGAGTGGTTCGAGCAGCCGGGCCGACCGCGGCCGACGGTTTCCGGGTTCGGGCGGCCGGCTTCGTTCCCCCTGGTAGCCGAGGAACATCGGACGGTGCGGGAGGACGTCGGGATCCTCGACATGACCCTGATGGCCAAGTTCCACGTGCAGGGACCGGACGCGGCCGCCGTCCTGTCGCGGCTCTCGGCCAATCACGTCGCCCGGGAGCCCGGCCGAGTCGTCTACACCCAGTGGCTCACACCGGGCGGCGGCATCGCCGCCGATCTGACCGTCACCCGGCTCGACGAGGAACGGTTCCTCGTGGTGGCCTCGGACATCATCCAGCGCCGGGTGGAACCGATGATCCGCCGGGCCACCGGCCCGGGTGAGCACTGTGTCGTGACCGACGTGACCTCGGGGACGGTCCTGCTGTCGGTGCAGGGCCCGAGGTCCCGCGAGCTCCTGTCCCGGTTGTCGTCGGCCGATCTGTCCAACCAGGCGTTCCCCTACCTCACGGCTCAGACCATCGACGTGGGCTACGCCAGGTCGCTGGCCCTGCGCATCACCTACGTGGGCGAGCTCGGATACGAGCTGCACATTCCGGCCGAGTACGCGGCCGGAGCCTACGACTCGCTGATCGAGGCCGGTGCCGACCTCGGAGTGCGGCCGGTCGGCCTGTCGGCCATGACCAGTCTCCGGCTGGAGAAGGGCTACCGCGATCTGGGCGTGGACATCGACAACACCGACAACCCGCTCCAGGCCGGGCTCGGGTTCGCAGTGGCCTTCGACAAGCCCGGCGGGTTCATCGGCCGCCGGGCGCTGCTGGAGTGCAAGGCCCGAGCCCCGTACGACTCGTTGCTGGTGAGCGTCCTGGTCAGTGACCCCGAGACGACGCTGTTCGGCAACGAGCCCGTCCTGGGCGACGGAACCTGGATCGGCTACGTGCGGGCGGCGGCCTACGGCCACACCCTGGGCGGGGCGGTCGGCCTGGCCATGGTCGAGCACAAGGGCGGAGTGACCGCCGAGTGGCTGGGCTCGGGACGGTTCGAGGTGGCCACGCCCGGAGGCCCGCGGGCGGCGACGCTGTCGGCCGCACCGCTCTACGATCCGGGCCGCCGCCGGATCCTGGCCTGACCCCGACTCAGGTGTACCCCTGCATGATGTGCTCGATCCACCAGGCCGGGGCCGCTCCCATCAGGGTCTGGAGGTCCCAGTAGTCCCACCACCGGATGATGGCCCCGTCACGGAGCTCGTGGACCGAGACGAACGGGAGGGTGACCTGTTCACCGGTGTGCCAGTGCCAGGTCTCCGAGTGCTCGGTGACCACGACGTCGCCTTCGGCCACCATGAGACGCAGCGCGTGCTCGTAGCCCGAGATCCGCTCGAGCCCGAGCCGGAGCCGGGCCACGATCTGATCGGGCCCGTGGGCCACGTCGTCGTCCGGTGAGGGCACGTCGGTGTACTCGCTGTCGGCCGCGAAGAACCGGCGGATGGCGTCCCAGTCCCGCTCGTAGAGGGCGGACCAGAAGGCCTGCACCGTCTCCCGGTTGGCCCCGGTCTTCGGGTTGAGGTCGGTCATGGCGTCAGCTCCAATGCCCGCCTTCTGTTGCGGCCGTCCCGTCGGCATCGGTGCTCACTGCGACTCCTGACTCCGGTCTCCGGTGGACGGGGATCGTCGACAACCGGGCCGGCACCGCCCCGGTCGACGGCCTCAGTATGGCGGATCGGGTCGGCCGCCGCCCGCCGGGCAGCGGCCCCGGGGCCCGGGACACCGTGCGGATCGGTTCCGAGAAGATCGGCTGCGTGGCGGTGTCCACTACGCTCGTGCGCCTGATGAGCAAGGACGTCCCCGAGCAGGTCCCCGACGCCACCGTGCTGGACGGCGACAGACCGAAGGTCATCTCCAAGTCCGCCTACGAGAAGGAGCTGCTCCGGCTCCAGACGGAACTGGTCCGCATGCAGGAGTGGATCCTCCATGAAGGCCTCCGGGTGGTGGTCCTGTTCGAGGGTCGGGACACGGCGGGCAAGGGCGGCACCATCAAGCGAATCATGGAGCGACTCAACGCCCGGTACTGCCGGGTCGTCGCCCTCGGCACCCCCACCGACCGGGAACGGTCGCAGTGGTACTTCCAGCGTTACATCGCCCACCTCCCGGCCGCCGGCGAGATCGTCCTGTTCGACCGCAGCTGGTACAACCGGGCCGGGGTCGAAAAGGTGATGGAGTTCTGCACACCCGAGGAGCACGCCGAGTTCTTCCGCACCTGTCCGCAGCTCGAGCGAGCCCTCGTCCGTTCGGGGATCATCCTGGTCAAGTACTGGCTGTCGCTGAGCGACGAAGAGCAGGAGCGCCGGTTCACCGAACGGATCAACAACCCGGGGAAGCGTTGGAAGTTGAGCCCGATGGACCTCGAGGCCAGGGCCCGATGGGTCGACTACGCCGAGGCCAAGGACGAGATGTTCGCGTTCACCGACATCAAGGAGGCGCCGTGGTACGTGGTCGACGCCGACGACAAGAAGACGGCCCGGCTCAACATCATCAGCCACCTCCTCGACATCGTGCCCTACGAGGCCGTCCCCCACGAACAGATCGAACTGCCCGCCAGGCAGAACCGCTCCTACGAGCGTCCGCCAATAGACAGCCAGACGTGGGTGCCCAACCGGTACATGGTGCGATGACCCGCAGGATCCGTTCGATCGGCAGGACCAGGTACCCGGCATGAGGAAGTTCATCATCATGGGCATCCAGGGAAGCGGCAAGGGCACCCAGGCCAAGCTCCTCGCCGACGATCTCGACCTCGAGCACGTGAGCGTCGGCGACATCTTCCGGTGGAACGTCCAGCACCACACCAAACTCGGCGCCCAGGTCAAGCGGATCATGGCCATCGGCGAGCTGGTGGGCGACGACCTGGTCGAGGCGGTGGTGCGGGAGCGTCTGGCCGCCCACGATTGGAACTTCGGGTTCATCATCGACGGCTTTCCCCGGAACGCCCGCCAAGCCGAGTTCTTCCTCGAGAGCTACGACATCGACGGGGTCATCAATCTGCACCTGCCCACCGAGGAGGTCATGCACCGGGTCCTGGCCCGGCGGCTGTGCTCCCAGTGCGGGCTCGACTACAACCTGATCGGCCAGCGGCCACGACACCCGGAAACCTGCGACGTCTGCCACGGGAAGCTGGTGGCCCGGGAGGATGACAACCCCGAGGCACTGGCCACCCGGTTGGCGGCCTACGAGGAGGAGACCAGGCCGCTCATCGAGATTTTCGAGCGGAAGGAATTCGTGGCCACCGTCGATGCCACCAAGCCGGTGGAGGAGGTACAGGCGGCCATCCGGGAGCGGTTCGGTCTTCCCGCCCCGGCGTCCTGAGCGCCCTCTATTCGACCTCAGCCTTGATGCGCTCGAGCGTGGTGCGCATGCCGTTGCGATTGGTTCGTCCCCGGGCCCAACCGAGCAGCGCCCAGTAGAGCCGGAGCCCCATGGTGTCGGCCAGCCGGAACGACTCGGTGACATCGGTGCCGTCGCCACTCGGTTCGAGCTTGTAGCTCCAGGTGTTCAGCGGCTTGTCCGGCGAGCCGACGCCGAAGGTGAACTCGCGATCGGGCACGCTGGCCACCACCGTGCACGTCGTCCAGTAGACGGGGCCCTTCCCGTTGCGCTTCACGTGACCCCGGAACCGGGCGCCGGTCGCCGGACCGGTGGCGCCGTCGAGCCATTCGGCCTCGAAGGTCTCCGGGCTGTACCGCCCGATCCGGGTGACGTCGCTGACCAGGTCCCAGATCCGTCGGGGCGGGGCTTCCATGTGGACCGTCACCGAGTCGTGCACGGCACCACCCTACGACCCGGCGTCCCGTCCCAGTCGCTTCACACCGTCGACCGACGCGCCTTCGACTCGGCCGCCAGCACCTTGGCCCGCTCGGCGTTGCGCTTGGCCGCCTCCCGCGGCCGGAGGCCCTCGGAGAACACCTCTCGTATGTATCCCTGCACGTCGGTGGCCTGGGTGGCCACGGTGAGCAGGTCGTTCGACGCCTGCAGGTGGCTCCGCAAGCCCATGAGATCCCATGCCCTCCGGATGTTGGCCTTGGCCGCCATCAGGGTGGTCAGCGGGGCCTGGGCCACGTGGAAGGCCAGCTCGTTGACCTCGTCGTCCAGGCGCTCGCGGGTCACCACCCGGTTGATCAGGCCCAGCTCCTTGGCCTCCTGGGCCCCGATCTCCTGACCGGTGTACATGTACTCGGAGGCCCGCTTCCAGTTCATGAAGATCCACGGTTCGATGCCCGTCTCCATCGTCGGCATGGCCATGCCCTGGAGGACGGGGAACTGGAAGTAGGCATCCTCGGAGGCCACCGTCATATCGGTGAGCAGACCCCACACCGTGCCGCCGCCCAGGCAGTAGCCGTGGACCTGGGCGATGGTCACCTTCGGGAAGTCCCACAGCTTGAGCACCGGGGTCCCGTAGATGTCCCATTGGCCTTTCCAGGGGCTCCCGAGCTTGGCCGTGCTCTCGTCGATCTCGCGCATCTCGGTTCCTGGGGTCCCGGTGACCACATGGCCGCCGCTGAAGCCGGGACCGTTGGCCTTGAGGACCACCACCTTGATGTCGTAGTCCCGGTCGGCGTCACTGAGGCAGTCGTCGACGTCGAACACCAGACCCGAGGACTGGATGTTGGCCTTCTCCGCATAGTCCAGGGTGATCCAGGCGACGGGCCCGTCCTTCTCGTAGATCACCGTGTCGAGCGTTCGGGTCTCCATGGCCTGCTCCTGTCGGGAAGGGTTTGCGTGGTCCTGCTTGCCGACCCGCGAAGCTAGCAAGGTTGCCCACGGCCCCGCCGGGCCCGACCTTCTAATGTGTGGTCCCGACGGCGGGCCGATGCCGCTGCGACCCGGGCCCGGCCGCGCCGAGAGGGTGATGACCATCGAGATCCGAATTCCAAAGCTCGGCATGGAGATGACCGAGGGCACGCTGGCCCGATGGCTGGTCGGCGACGGGGAACGGACCGTGCAGGACGAGCCGATCTACCTCCTGGAGACCGACAAGGTGGAGACCGAGATCCCGGCACCGGTGTCGGGGGTGCTCCGCCACATCGGGGACGAGGGGGAGACCTATCCGGTCGGGGAAGTCATCGGCGAGCTCGCCCCATGACCGGGGTCGGGCACCGGCGACGCCACCGGTGGTGCTGTCGGTGCGGTCGGGCGTCCGCGGCCAACGGCGGCCGCCCGGCGCCGGATCTATCATGACCGGGGTCGTCTGACCTCGGGTCGGCCGTCGGGTCAGAAGGGGAGAGCCGTGGGGGAGGACGAGGACCAGATCAGGCGGACGCTCAGCGAGTACAGCCAGCGGTGCGACGACGGCCGGTTCGACGAGTGGGCCGATTTGTTCACCGAGGACGCCCGGTTCATCCTGTCGGGACAGGTGACCGAGGGCCGGGACTCGATCCGCGTACTCATGACGGCGATGATGCCGGCCGAGCGCCGGGGCCAGCACGTCACGAGCAACTCGCTCGTCGACATCGACGGCGACTCGGCCACCGCCACCACCGACTACCTGTTCGTCCGCCCGACGGCGGACGGCCCGAGCATCGTCGCCGCCGGGCGCTACCACGACCGCCTCACCCGCGATGAGCGGCGATGGCGCTTCCGGGAGCGGTCGATCACCATGCTCGGCGCCCCCGACGGGGGATCGGGTGACTGAGGTGAGCGTCCGGGCCGGACCGGGCCCGGCGGCCAACGGCCGGCCGGACGTGCCCTACGCCATGGGCCGTCCCGACTTCGTCCCGGCCGAGCGCTACTACGACCGGTCGTTCGCCGCCCTCGAACGGGAACGTCTGTGGCCGCACGTCTGGCAGATGGCCTGCCGGCTCGAGGAGATCCCGGCGGTGGGCGACTACGTCGAGTACACGATCTGTGATCAGTCGCTCCTCGTGGTCAGGGTGGACGACCAGACGGTGAGGGCCTACTTCAACGCTTGCCGCCACCGGGCCACCGAGTTGGCCAAGGGCACCGGATCCTTCGCCGGCGGACGCATCATCTGCCCCTTCCACGGTTGGCGGTGGGACCTCGAGGGCCGGAATTCCTTCGTCTACGGTGCCCACGCCTTCGACCAGGAGTTGCTCGAACCGGAGGCGTTGTGCCTCAGGCAGGCCCGGGTGGATCTGTGGGGTGGGTGCGCATGGGTCAACCTCGACCCGACGGCGCCGCCGCTCGTGGAAGCCCTCGACCCCATCCCGAGCCTGCTCGACCCGCTCGGCGTGGCCGACATGCGGGTGCACTGGTGGAAGAAGACGGTCCTGCCGGCCAACTGGAAGATGGCCCAGGAAGCCTTCATGGAGGGGTACCACGTCCCCCAGACCCATCCCCAGCTGACGCTCGGCCACCCCGAGCAGTACGACCCCGACAGCCTGGTCTATTCGGTGTACGACGGGGGGCATTCGAGCTTCCAGCTCCGGCCCAACGCGCAGGCCAAGAAGGGACAGCAGGTCGGAGTCGGGGAGTTCGACGCCATCGTCGAATCGGTGCGGCTCCTGAGCAGCGGACTCGAGGCCATGACGCTCCCCCGCGAGGTGCAGGTGGTCGAGGGGATGCGGCACCGGACGATCCCCGACGGGAGCACCTTCGGAGCCGAGCTGGTCAAGGCCATCTACGAGTACGCCGCCGGTGCCGGGATCCCGCTCCCCCCGCCCGATCCGGTCGCCCTGGCCCGATGGGGGGGCATGTTCTTCATGTTCCCCAACTACTTCGTGCTCCCCCAGTACGGAAACGCCCTCGTCTACCGGATCCGACCCAACGGCGACGACCCGGAATCATGCGTCTTCGAGCTGTGGTCCCTCACCATTCCGGCCCGGGGCGAGCCGGAGGCCCGGCCTGTCGTGGAGGGCCCCTACGCGCCCGACGACACCGATCACTGGCCGCGCATCCCGCTCCAGGACTTCTCGAACATCGGTCGCCAGCAACGGGGCATCCACACCCAGGGCTTCGAGGGATTGCGCCTCTCCCATACCTACGAGGCGGGGATCGGCACCATGCACCGCGAGCTCGACCGCTATCTGGCAATGGCCCGGGATGACTGACGACTCCGGTCCCACCGGACCGCCGGCGGCCACCGACGTGGTCGTGGTGGGTACCGGCGCCTCGGCACTGACGGCGGCCATCACCGCCCACGACAACGGTGCCCGGGTCACCGTCGTCGAACGCACGTCGTCGATCGGAGGAACGACGGCGGTGTCCGGCGGCGGCATCTGGATGCCCCGGAACCATCACATGGCCGAACTCGGTGTGGACGACACCAGGGACGAGGCCCTGGCCTACATGGCCCGGCTGACCGCCGGACGGACGCCGGCCACCCTGCTCGAGCGCTATGTCGACGAGGGTCCACGGATCGTGGCCGACCTCGAAGGGCGTACGGGACTTCGGCTCAGCCCGATGACCTGGCCGGATTACCACCCGGAGATGGAGGGGGCCAAGGCTTCGGGTCGGATGCTCGAGCCGGTGCTGTTCGACACCAAGCGCCTCGGCCGGTGGGCGGCCACCCTCCGCCGTCCGCCGGTGCTCGGTCTGCCGATCACCCTGCAGGAGGCAACGGTCGACTGGCGGCCGACCTACTTCCCGGAGCGATTCGATCCCTCGGTGGTGCAGCAACGAGTCGCCGACGGCCAGGTCGCCTGCGGCCAGGCCCTGATCGGTGCCCTGCTCGAGGCGCTGCCTCTCCCGCGGCATCGAACCGTTGCTCGGGACCCGGGCGGACGAGATCACCATGCGTGGGGACCGGGTATCGGGACTGGTGGTCGAGCGCGACGGAGGGCGACGTGCCATCCAGGCCGCCGCGGTCGTACTCGCCTCCGGGGGGTACGAATGGAACGAGCAGCTGCGGACGAGGTTCCTGCCCGGCCCGTTGACCCATCCCCACAGTCCTCCGGCCAACGAGGGGGACGGGCTGCTGCTGGCCATGGAGGTCGGTGCCGACCTGGCCAACATGAACGAGACGTGGTGGTATCCGGCCTCCTCGGTGCCCGGTGAGGAGTACGAGGGCCGGCCACTGGCCAGGTTCGTGGGCGTGGAGCGGACCGCCCCCCATTCGATCATCGTCGACCGCTTCGGCGACCGCTTTGTCAACGAGGCCGCCAACTACAACGACATGCAGAAGGCGTTCTTCTCCTTCGACGCCAACGAGTATTCGACCCGGCACCTGCCCTGCTGGGTGGTCTTCGATCACCAGTACCGGTCGCGGTACCCGGTGGTGACGTCACGGCCCGGCGACCCCGATCCGGAGTGGCTGACGGTCCACGAATCCCTCGAGGGTCTGGCCGGAAAGGTGGGGATCGACTCCGCAGGACTCTTGGCGACGGTCGAGCGATGGAACCGGTTCGTCGCCGACGGGCGGGACCGGGACTTCGGGCGGGGGTCCAGCGCCTACGACCGCTTCCACGGGGATCCCCGGGCCGAGCACCCGAACCTGGGCACCATCGACGAGGCCCCGTTCTACGCCCTCCCGTTGCACATCGGCTCGGTGGGGACCAAGGGCGGGCCGCGGGTCGACGGACACGGACGGGTGCTCCATGTGCGGGACCGACCCATCCCCGGTCTGTACGGCGCCGGAAACGTCGTCGCCAGTCCGGCCGGCCCCGCCTACTACGGCGGAGGCACCTCGATCGGCATGGGAACGGTCTGGGGCCACCTGGCCGGGACCCACGCCGCGCCGTTCGCCACCGGAGCGGCGGCACCGACGTGAGCGGAGCGAGTGAAGGAACGCCGGCGGCCGGTGTGAGGCACCGGATGTACGAGTTGATGACACGGATCCTCTCGTGTGACGAGCGCCTGCGGCGGGGCCTGAGCGCCGGGGAGTTCGCCTGCACCTATTGGCCGGCCACCGGCCAGGAGGCCATCGCCGCCGCCATCGGGACCGCTCTGGAGCCCGACGACCAGCTGGTAACGACCTACCGGGGGCTCCACGACCAGGTGGCGAAAGGGGTGCCGCTCGGCCCTCTGGTGGCCGAGATCCTCACCCGCGGCACCGGGGTCAACGGTGGCAAGGGCGGGGCCATGCACATCTCCCATCCGCCATCGGGCCTGGTGCTGTCGACCGGGATCGTGGGATCGGGCATCCCGATCGCGGTCGGCGTCGGTCTCGCCGCCCTCCTGCAGGACACCCGGCAGGTCACCGTGGCCAGCTTCGGCGACGGTGCCACCGGGACCGGCTCCTTCCACGAGGCGGTCAACCTGGCCGCGTTGTGGCGCCTGCCGGTCGTCTTCGTCTGCCAGAACAACCGCTACGCCGAAATGACCCCGACCGCCGAGGCCCAGCCGGTGGCCAGCGTCGTCGACCGGGCTGTCGGCTACGGCCTCCCCGGCGAACAGGTGGACGGCAACGACCCCGATGCCGTCCACCGGGCGCTCGCCCATGCGGTGTCCCGGGCCCGCGAGGGCGGGGGACCGACCCTGCTCGAGTGCATGACCTACCGGCTGTGGGGCCACTACTTCGGCGATCCCATGCGCTACATCCCGGCCGAGGAGCTCGAGGCCGCCCGAACCGCGGAACCGGTGGCCCGCTACCGGAGCCGCCTGATCGACGAAGGCGTGCTCGACGAGGCCGGGGCGGCCCGGATCGACGAGGAAGCCCGCCTCGACGTCGAGGCCGCGTTCGCCGCCGCCCTGGCCGCCGGGCCGCCGGACGCCGACGACGCCTTCGTCGATGTCTACGGGATGGGAGCCGGCAGTGTCCAGGCGTAGGTCATGACATGACCGACCCGGCCGCCGCCACCGGCGCCGCACTGACCTCGATGAGCATGCGGGAGGCACTGAACCGGGCCCTCGGGGAGGCCCTGGCCGCCGACCCCTCGGTCATCCTGATCGGCGAGGACCTGGCCGACCCCGGCGGCGGTATCTCCCAGGTGACCAAGGGGCTGTCCACCGCCTACGGGACCGATCGGGTGCGGGACACCCCCATCTCAGAGGCGGCCATCGTCGGGGCCGCGGTCGGGGCCGCGGTGGCCGGGCTCCGGCCGGTGGCCGAAGTCATGATCATGGACTTCATCAGCATCGCCCTCGACCAGCTGGTGAACCACGCCGCCAAGGCGCGGTTCATGTCCGGGGGGCTGCTCCAGGTCCCGCTCACCCTTCGCACCGCGGTGTTCGGCGGGATCGGATCGGGCGCCACCCACTCCCAGACCCTCGAGGCGTGGCTGGCCCATGTCCCCGGGCTCAAGGTCGTCGTACCCAGCACGCCGGCCGACGCCAAGGGTCTTCTCACCTCGTGCATCTTCGACGACGATCCCTGCGTGTTCGTCGAGAACGTCGCGCTCTACGGGACATCGGGCCCGGTGCCGGACGGCGATACCCGCATCCCGATCGGCACGGCCGACGTGAAACGACAGGGCAGCGACGTCACCGTCGTCACCTATGGCCGGACGGTGCGGGACGCCCTGGCCGCGGCCGAACGGCTGGCCGACGAGCAGATCGACGTCGAGGTGGTGGATCTGCGGAGCCTGGTCCCCTTCGACTCGGAGGCCGTCCTGCGGTCGGTGGCGCACACCCGTCGGGCCGTCGTCGCCCATCACGCCACCCGGTTTGCCGGCTTCGGCGCCGAGGTGGCCGGCGTGATCAACGAGGAGCTGTTCGGCGAGCTCGACGCGCCAGTCCGGAGAGTGGGGGCTCGATTCGCCCCCATCGGTTCGGCCTCGACGCTGGAGGCCGCGGTGATGCCGTCGGTGGGAACGATCGCCGATGCCATCCGCGATGTGGCCGGTCGCTGATTGACAGCGTTGTCGGCCCACGCTCACACTGTGAAGCGAGGGTCTTCGATCGGAGGGAGCCAGGTGAGCACGAAGATATACCAACTGCCGGTGGACAAGACCGGGTGGCAGACCGCGGACGGCACGGGAACGGCCCAATTCACCTGGGACTACGACGACGGCCGCGAGAAGCTGATCAATCTCTACGACAAGGGCAAGAAGAAGCAGTGGGACACCAATGAGCGCATCGACTGGTCCCACGATCCGGATCTGGAGAACCCGCTCCAGCTTCCCGACGAGCTCGTGCCCATCTTCGGATCCCCCATGTGGGACAAGCTCACCGACGACGAGCGGGGCAATGTCCGGCGTCACATGGTCGCCTGGCAATTCAGCCAATTCCTCCACGGCGAGCAGGGTGCACTCATCTGCACGGCGAAGATCGTGCAGACGGTTCCCGACATCGACTCGAAGTACTACGCCGCCACCCAGGTCATGGACGAAGCCCGCCACGTGGAGACCTACTCCCGCTACCTCGACAAGATCGAGACCGCGTACCCGATCAACGGCAATCTCAAGTCCCTGCTCGACGACGTGCTCAGTGACTCGCGCTGGGACATGACCTACCTCGGGATGCAGGTCCTCATCGAAGGGCTCGCCCTGGCCGCCTTCGGGCTGATCCGCAACACGACGGGAGATCCTCTGGGCAAGGCGGTGAACGCCTATGTCATGCAGGACGAGGCACGCCACGTGATGTTCGGACGCCTGGCCCTCCGCGACTACTACCCGCAGCTGACCCAGGCCGAACGGGACGACCGCGAGGAGTTCTGTGCCGACGCCTGCTACCGGATGCGCGATCGGTTCCTGGGCGAGGAGCTGTGGGAACGGCTCGGCTACGACCCCGAGGCCTGCATCGCCTACGTGAAGGAGAGCGAGAGCCAGGTGGTCTTCCGGTCCCTGCTGTTCACCAGGATCGTGCCCACCCTCAGGGATGTCGGCCTGTGGGGCCCGAAGATGCGCCAGACCTTCGCCGACATGGGGGTGCTGGGCTACGAATCCACCGACCTCGACGGGGTGATGGCCGAGGACGAGCAGGTGGCCGAGGAGATGGACATCGCCCGTCACCACATCGATGCCGCTGTGGCCGTCGGAGAGGCCGCCGAGGTCTGACCCCGGGGGCTGTCCACCACACCGGATGCCAGACTTGCCCGGTGCCCTCCCGGTCCGCCGCCCGACCCGCGGCGTTCCCGACCGTCGGCCGCCTGGCCGCGGCCGTCGCGGTGGTCGCCCTCGTCGCCGGCTGCACCGACACCGCGGTGCCGGCCCGGTCGGGAGTCCGATCGACACCGGGCGTGACCGGTCACGGGAGCACCCTGGTCCCGGTGACGACCACCGAGCCACCGTTGCCGGTCGTGCCTGTCCAGTGGACGCCGTGCGGCGACCTGCAGTGCGGCTCGGTGGCCGTCCCCCTCGACTACGACCACCCCGACGGCCCCACCCTGCAGATCGCGGTGGCCCGGCATCCGGCCGAGGTGCCCTCCCAGCGGATCGGGTCCCTGGTCATCAACCCGGGCGGTCCCGGGGCCTCGGGCATCGACGATCTGCCCGACGAACTGTCGGTGCTCACGCCCGTGCTGCTCGACCGCTTCGACATCGTCTCGTTCGATCCCCGGGGGGTCGGGCGCAGCAGCCCGGTCACCTGCGCCGCCACCACCGGGGCCGGCCACTCGGGCACAACTCCCGCCGGGCCACCCCTCGACCCGATCCCGTCCACCGCCGCAGCCCGGCAGGCCCTGCTCGGCAACGACCGGGAATTCGCCGACCAGTGCCAGCGGTACAGCGGAACCGTCCTCCCCACCGTCGGCACCGTCACCACGGCACGGGACCTCGACCGGATCCGGGCGGCCCTGGGCGATGACCGGCTGACCTTCATCGGCCACTCCTACGGGACGCTGCTCGGGGCGATGTACGCCGAGCTCTTCCCGACCCACGTCCGGGGCCTGGTGCTCGACGGGGCCATCGACCCGGCGCTGCCCACCGTGGCCTACGCCACCGAGCAGGCGGACAGCCTCGAGTCCGAGCTCCAGTCGTTTCTGGCCTGGTGTACCACCGACCGGGGCTGCCCGTGGCACCCGCTCGGAGATCCCACCGCCTCGCTCCTCGGCCTCATCCAGGGCAGCCAGACCCGGCCGCTGCCCGTGGCCGGGGGGCCGGCGGCCGGACCCGCGGAGCTGTACGACGCCCTGCTGGCCGGGCTCGGCGCGCGTTCGTCGTGGCCGACCCTGGCCGATGCGCTGGCCGGCGCGGCATCGGGAGACGGATCGGCGGCCGCGACCATGGCCGCCGGCTACGAGGCCGGCGGTTCGACCAACGGAGCCGACGCCGAGGAGGCCATCGACTGTCTCGACCACCCTGTCGACCGCAATCCCTCGAGCTACCCGGGCCTGGCCGACCGGCTGGCCCGGTCGGCTCCGGTGTTCGGTCCCTTCCTGGCCTGGGGCCTGCTCGGTTGCGCCACCTGGGCGGACCCCCCGACCCGGACCCCGGCACCGGCATCGGACCCGGGGGCACCGCCCATCCTGGTGGTGGGAACGACCGGCGACCCGGTGACCCCGTACCGGTGGGCGGTGGCCCTGGCCAGGGAGCTGACCGGTGGGGTCCTCCTCACCTGGCGGGGCCAGAGCCACGTGGCCTATTACTACAGCTCGTGCGTGAGAACGCTCGTGCAGGCCTACCTGGTGGCAGGGACGCTTCCCGCCCCGGGGACGATCTGCACCGACTGAGGAGATACGGAACCGGATGGCACCCATCGATGGAAGGGATGACGCCGCGGTGGTCGCCGGGCTGGCCCGTTGGCTCACCCGCCGCCAGGACCTCCCCGGCCTCACCCTCACTGACCTCCGGCGGCCGTCGGCGGGCTATTCGAGTGACACCATCCTGGTCGACGCCACCTGGTCGGTGGACGGGACCCGGCATCACCGGCCGCTGGTCATCCGGATGGGGCCTCCCGGCGAGGGCACCTTTCCCCGCTACGACCTGGTCTCGCAGTGGCAGGCCCAATCGGCGGCCGCGGCGGCCGGTGTGCCGGTGGCCGACCCGTTCGTGGAGCCCGACCCCAGCTGGCTCGGCGCTCCCTTCATGGTCATGCGCCGGGTGGACGGCCACATCGTCGGGGCCCTGGCCCACCGGGACCGGTGGCTCCTCGACCGGGCCCCGGACGAGCAGCGCCAGGTGTACGACAACCTCGTCTCGATGATCTCGAGGGTCCACGGCGCCGACTACGGGACGGCGAGCGACGTGCCCCGCCGGGACAACTCGGCCGAGATCGAATTCTGGGAGCAGTACCTGGACTGGTCGAGTGCCGGCTCGCCGGTGCCGGTCCTGGTCGACGCCCTGTCATGGTGTCGGGACCACCGGCCGTCGGCCGAACCGCCGCCGGCCCTGCTCTGGGGTGACGCCCGATTCGAGAACGCGGTGATCGGTGACGACCTCGTCGTGCTGGCCGTGCTCGACTGGGACATGACCTCGGTCGGCGCCCCCGAACACGACCTGGCCTGGTTCACCAGTCTCGACCTGACCATGCATCGTCTCTTCGGTGAACGGGTCGACGCCTTTCCCGACCGGGCGGCGACCATCGCCCGGTTCGAGGGACTCTGGGGTCGTCCGGTGCGCGACCTCGAGTGGTACGAGACGCTGGCCATGGTGCGCAGCACGGCGGTCATGACCCGGATCGGGTACCTGCGCCAGATGGCAGGAGCGTCCCTGCTGCTACCCATCGATGACAATCCCCTCCTCGACCTCCTCGAGGAGCGGATCGGATGACCGGACCTCCGATCACCACCGCGGCCGAGCTCGTCCTGGACCGGGCGGAAGACGACAACCGGGGCCTGTTGTTCGAGTCGGACGAGTGGTCGTGGCGGCAGGTCGTAGCCGAGTCGCGACGGCGCGGCGATCTTCTCCGCGAGTTGCGTCGTGACGGACCGTTCCACGTCGGGATCCTCCTCGAGAACACGGCCGAGTACATCTTCCTCTTGGTCGGCGCGGCGCTGGTCGGCGCCGTCGTCGTCGGGATCAACCCCACTCGCCGGGGCGCGGAGCTGGCCACGGACATCACCAAGACCGACTGCCAACTGGTCATCACCGACTCCGGTCAGCGTGGCCTCCTGGACGGTCTCGATCTGGGACTGGAACCGAATCGGATACTGATCGCCGACAGTGCCGACTACCGCGACCGGCTGGACCACCTCGACACGGGCGGGCCGCCACCGGTGCCGCCGACCCCGGACGACCTGTACCTGCTCATCTTCACCTCGGGGTCGACCGGCGGACCGAAGGCGGTGCGGATGACCCACGGACGGGCCGCCCGGGCCGCGGCTGGGCATGGGGTTCACCAGCGACGACGTCATCTACTCGGCCATGCCGCTGTTCCACGGCAACGCCCTGTCGGCCGCGGTGCTCCCGGCGCTGGCCGGGGGGGCCACCCTGGCCCTCCGGCGCCGCTTCTCGGCCTCGGGCCTGCTCGACGACGTCCGATCGTCGGGCGCCACCTACTTCAACACCGTCGGCCGGGCCATCTCCCATCTGGTGGCCACTCCCCCGACCGAACACGACCGGGACCACCGGCTCCGCTTCGTGCTCGGTCCGGAGACGTCGGCGACCGACAAGGCCGAGTTCACCCGCCGGTTCGGCGTCCCCCTGTTCGAGGGGTACGGGTCGAGTGAGAACGCGATCATCCTGCAGCCGGTGGCCGGGGCCCGTCCCGGTGCTCTCGGCCGGGCCCGTGATCGGGACGATGTGGCCGTGGTCGACTCCGCCACCGGCCAGGAACGTCGCCGGGCGGTCTTCGACGCCGACGGCCGCCTGGTCAACCCGGCCGAGGCCATCGGCGAGCTGGTCGGGCGGGCCGCGCTCCCGAACTTCGAGGGCTACTACAACAACCCCGAGGCCGAGGCCGAGCGCACCCGGAACGGCTGGTACTGGTCGGGCGACCTCGCCTACCGCGACGAGGAGGGGGTCTTCTACTTCGCCGGCCGCACGGGCGACTGGCTCCGCGTCGACAGCGAGAACTTCGCCGCCGCGCCCGTCGAGCGCATCCTCGGCCGCTTCCCCGCCTTCCGCGGGGTGGCCGTCTTCCCCGTCCCCGATCCCCGGACCGGAGACCAGGTGATGGCGGCGGCCGAACTGGAGGCGGGCGCCCGCTTCGATCCGTCGGCCTTTGCCGCCTTCCTGGCCGCCCAACCCGACCTGGGCACCAAGTGGGCGCCGCGCTTCGTGCGCACCGTCACCTCCCTGCCGGTCACGGCCACCGACAAGGTCGACAAGCGGCCGCTCCGATCGGCCCGGTGGGAGACATCGGACCCAGTCTGGCACCGGGTGGGCCGGAGTGACGAGTACCTACCCCTGACCCGGGCCGACATCGACCGGCTCCGGAGCGAATTCGAACAGAACGGACGCCTCGATCTCCTCGTCTCCTGACCACCGGCCGTCAGGGGCCGAGGAGGACGATCAGGGGACGAGAAGGACCGGCATGGACCGCGCCCCCGCACCAACGTGGATCGGGTGAGGTCGGGTTCGCCGGCCAGTTCGTAGTCCGGGAAGCGGGCGAGGAACTCCTCGAAGAAGACCCTGGCCTCCAACCGGGCCAGGCTGGAGCCGATGCACACGTGCTCGCCGAAGCCGAAGGCAAGGTGGGCGGGGAGGGTCGGGCGGTCGACCACGAATCGGTCGGCCGTCGGTCCGAACATCTCGTCGTCACGGTTGGCCGAGGCGTACAGCAGGACGACGAACTCCCCGGCCCCCACCGGGGTGTCTGCGATCTCGACGTCGACCGCGGCCGTCCGGCCGAACGCCTGGATGGGAGTGACCCACCGGAGGAACTCCTCGACGCCGCCGGGGATGAGGGAGGGGTCGTCGATCAACCGGGCCCGTTGGGCGGGATGGCGGGCCAGAGCTTCAACCCCTCCCGAGATCAACGTCCGGGTCGTCTCGTTGCCGGCGACGAGAAGGGTCAGACAGAATCCCATGATCTCCGCCTGAGTGAGCGGCCGGTCGTCCAGCGACGACGTCTTGAGCAAGGTCAGGAGGTCGTTGGCGTCGGTCACCTGGGAGTCGATGTGCCCGATCAGGAAGGCGGCCATCTCACCCAGTTCGTCGGCCCGTTCGCTCTCGGAGATGTCGGTGCTCTCGATCACCGCGTCGGACCAGCGCCGGAAGAGGGCCCGGTCGGCGTCGGCGACACCGAACATCTCGGCAATCACCGCGATCGGCACCGGCGCGGCCACCGCGTCCACGAAGTCGACGGGTCGGTCCGTGGGCAACGCCCCGAGGACCCCGACCACCACCTCCCGGATGCGGTCCTCGAGGGGGGCCACCGCCCGTGGCGTGAACTGGCGGTTGACCAGGGTGCGATAGGCGCTGTGCAGGGGCGGGTCGAGGTGGAGGATGGACCACGTGTTCCTCCCGGTTCCGGCCGGGTCGCGCAGGGGATCGTTGATCAGGACCCCGCGCCCGGACACGAAGCGGACGGGATCACGGCTGATGGCGCGGACGTCCTCGTAGCGGCTGACCGCCAACAACCCGTCGGCCGTTCGATGGACCGGATCGCGCCGGCGGAGGTACCCGAGCACCTCGAAGTAGTCGGGTCGGAGGAAGAACCCGGGCTCGGTGAGCCTGATGCCGGGGTCGGTGACAACCGGACCGGTCACCGGACGTGTCCGTTGTTCACGGCTGTCACCTCACTCGAGGACCGAGAACCCTCCCAAGCCGCTGGAGGCCATGTCGTAGCACAGGGTGTCGTAGGGCTCGATGATTCCATAGGTGACCTCGCCATCGCACTCGAACCGGCCGTGGTGCTGATCGAGCCCGCAGATCCGCATTCGCACCTCGGGGTCGTTGGCATCGTAGGTCTCCCCGGTGACCACCCCGTCACCCACATCCATCCCGTGCCAGATGTTCCCGTCCGGGGTTCCGCCGTTCGGGCCCCCGTACATCCCGCACCGCAGGAAGGCGATCTGGTTGCCCAGCCGCTCGAAGGCCATCGTCTTCTCCTCCCCGCTGGAGAAGACGAGGTCGACCTCCCCGGACAGCAACAGATGGGTATCCGGCTCGAACCGGAGGCGGTGGCGCCGACCACGGAGGGTCTCGCTTCCCCGTCGCTCGTCGCCGAGGTTGTACAGAATGTGGTCCCCCCAGACCCCGAAGTCGTCGAACTCGACCCACTCCCCCGAGTGCGGGTGTTGGAAGCCGCTCCACAGGGCGGGGCCGCCCACGCCGTCGCGGGTGCCCCAGTGGTGGTCCCGGGTGCCGCGATAGCCGTCGGGCCCGATCTCGAACCGCTCACCGAAGGCGTCGACCCAGCCCGACTGCCGTCCGAAGCCGTCGTAGCCGGCCACGCCGGCGAACGGCCGGGTGCCGGCGAACGTTCCCCCGCCGAGGAGCCGGTACACCGGGCGCTTGGTGTCGGTCCACGAGAGGTCGAAGCCGATGCCGAACGGATTCTCGTCCAGCCGGATCCGCCATTCGCGGAACGGCTCGACCAGGTCGAAGCGCAGGGGTCCGGCGGACATGTCCATCCGGTTCAGGCCGAGTTTGCGGTGGGCCCTGACCGTGGTGTGCCGGCCTCGGACGTTGACGATGGCGAAGGCCTCGGCGGTCCCGAGGTTCGGGTAGATGCCCATCCCGGTGACCACGAGCAGGTCACCCGTCCTGTCCTGACAGGTGAACCACATCCGTTCGTACGCCTGGAGGTCCGAGGTCCACATGACCCGGACCGGATGGGGGTGGTTGTGGATCATGAACTCGTCCAGGCCGGACATCGGGTAGTGCTCCCGACTGGCGTCGAACAGGGCACTCACCGGGTCGGTCCCGTCGACGGATCGCCGGCCCGGACGACCCCGGTCACCTCACGTGACCTGGGCTCGACCCACTGGCTCCCGATCACGCGTCTGGAACACCTCCCCACCTCCAGGCCTCCCACTGCACCCGATCTGCCGACGGACCGGGAGCATCGTATGGTCCCCTCCCGGACCCGTCAATCAGCCGCCCCGGGCCACCATCACCGTCAGGGCAGGATCAGATGGACATCCCCGAACTCGTGCCAGCGGTACCCCTCGGCCAGCGCGGCGCGGTAGGAGTCCCGAAGGAGGTCCGGGCCGGCGATGGCCTCGAGCATCAACAGATGGGACGAGGCCGGTTCGTGCCAACCGGTGAGCAGACCGTCGACGATCCGGACGGGTCGCTCCGGGGACACGACCAGTTCGGTCCAGCCGTCGTAGGCATGGGCCAAACCGTCGGCGGCCACCGAGGTCTCGAGGGCGCGCACGACGGTGGTCCCCACGGCGACCACCCGATTGCCCGTCCGGTGGGCGGCGTTGACCCGCTCGGCCGTCCACCGGGGAACGCGGACCCGTTCCGGATAGGGGAGCTCGTCCTGTTCGAGGGAGGCCACGCCGGTATGGAGGACCAACGGGGTGACGGCGACGCCCTTGGCCACCAGCCTGGTGATCACCTCGGGCGTGAACGGCCGCCCGGCGCTGGGCATCTCCGCGCTCCCGGGCTCGGTGGCGTAGACGTTCTGGTACATCTCGATGGGCCATGGATGGGGTACGTACCCGTATCGGATGGGACGCCCGTGGACCGCCAACCAGCTCAGTGGCCTCTCGCCGAAGTGGAGTCGGGCCACCCACAACCGGCCCCGGTCGTCGTACGGCTCTTCGATGGCGATGGTGGCGCCGCCCGACCCGTGGAGACGGGTCGAGGGGAGCGGTCCGTCCCACCGCTCCGTCGACCGACCGATCAGTCGGCGGGGCTCCACCACCCACCGGTCATCGTCGAGCCGGGTGGAGAGGTGGACCACGAGTTCGGTGCCGTCATCGGCGACCACATCGACGGCGGCCGGGATGGTACCGGAGGTGTTCACGACCACGACATCGCCGGCGTCGAGAAACTTGGGAAGGAAATTGAACGTGCTCGAGACCAGCGATCTGTCATGCCTGGCGGCGACCAGCATTCGGACTGCGTCGCGGGTCAGCCCCCGGGCCTCGGGCGGCTCCGACGCCTCCAGCGCCGACGGCAGGTCGTAGGTCAGCCGGGTCGGGACGACCACGGTCGGGCTCATGACGGTCTCCAGTCCGCGGCCCGGTACCGTCCGCTGGGCACTCCCGACTCGAGGAGCCGCCGCAAGGCCGGCACCACCGACTCGGGTTCGGGCCGGTCCGAGATGTCCTCGCCGGGGAACGCGGCCTGGTGCATCTCGGTGCGCATGTCGCCAGGGTCGAACTGATACACGAGCAGCGTCGGCTCCTCCACCGCCAGGACGCGGTGCAACTGGTCGAGGGCGGCCTTGGACGATCCGTACCCACCCCATCCCTCATAGGCCTCGACAGCTGCATCCGAAGACACCGAGACCACGGTGCCGCGGGATCGCCTCAGGTGGACCAGGGCCAGCTGGACCAGACCGAGCGGGGCGATGACGTTCACCTCGTAGACCCGCCTCAGGACATCGAGCGGAAACCGATCGAGGTGCGGCAACGGGCTGGGACCCAGTTCGCTGGCGTTGTTGACCAGGAGGTCCAGTCCCCCGAGCTCGGCGGCCGCGGCAACCAGCGCGGCACGGTGGTCGGCGTCGGTCACATCGCCGACGACGGCGCGCACCGCGCCACCGAGCGCGGCCAGGCTTTCTTCCGTCTGCCCGAGGGCCCCGGGCCGGCGTCCGTCGAGAACCAGCTTCCAGCCGTCCTTGGCCAGATCGGTGGCGACGGCGCGTCCGAAACCTCGTGAAGCTCCCGTGATGATGGCGACCGGCATGCGGACCTCCCTCTCATGGCGCCGGTAATGGCACCTCCGGGTACGGTAAGGGTTAAAGTAATCTTTAAGTCAAGAAATTGTCGAAGATTTCTTCGGAAGGGTTGATCGTTCCGAGGGATCCGTCAGTGAAAGGTGGGTCCGACATGCAGGAGTTGCTGTCCATCGGGGAGGTGGCGGAGCGCAGTGGCATGGCTGCCTCGGCCATCCGCTTCTACGATCGGCAAGGGCTCATCCAGGCCGAGCGCACGCCGAGCGGTCAGCGGCGGTTCCGCCGGGACGTCCTTCGACGGATCGCTTGTATCCGCATCGCCCAGCGGGTCGGGTTGAGCCTCGACGAGATTGTGACCGCCCTGGCCGACCTCCCGGCCGACCGGGCCCCGAACAAGCAGGACTGGGAGCGTCTCACCCGCGGGTGGCGCGACCGGCTCGATCAGCGCATCGCCCTGCTCGAGGCCCTCCGGGGGGGCCTGTCGAGCTGTATCGGGTGCGGCTGCCTCTCGTTGCGCACCTGCTCACTGTCCAATCCCGGTGATCTCGCCTCGACCCTCGGTCCCGGTCCCGCGTATCTGCCGGTGGACTGAGACCCGCGCCCACCGGTTGGTTACGAGTCGACCAGGTCCGCCCGGTAGTCGGGATGGTCGCTCAACCACTGACTGGCCCGGCGCATGCTGTCCTCGTTGTTCTTGTTGATGAACCGGTAGATGGGGCCCTCGAACAGCCGCCACGGCCAGGAGGTGAGGTTGTAGGTCTCGTCGAACCGGAAGAGGGTGCGGTTGGCGGTGAGCGGCTCGAGCCTGACGTGGCCGATCTGGTCGTTCCCCGAGCTGTTCGAGATCATCGTGTAGGTGTACCCCCGCTCGGGCTCCACATCGGTCACCAACTCGAGGGCCGTTCCTTCGCGGCCGAACGGCATCTTGAAGATCACCCGGCGCAGGCGGCCGTTGTGGTCCGCGTCACCGGGATAGACCACTTCGACCCGCCGGACCATGGGGGCGTAGTCCGTCCACCGGTCGTAATCCTGGAACAGCGCCCAGATCCTGGCCGCGGAGTGGGGCATCTCGAACGAGTAACGGTGCGCACGCATGGGCTGCATCTTGTCCGACGCCGGCCCGCCGTGCACGAGCGGCGCCCCCCGGAGGCGGGCGGACGTGGCCGTCGGGGGGAGCTCCGTCGGCGATCGTCCCCGGCCCCGGGCCTGCCCACGCAGGAGCGGTACGATCCCATCATCCGGCCGCCCGTCGAGGTGTTCGTCGGTCAAGCACAAGGGGGACCACGGGCATGACGGAGATCGACGAATGACGGAGATCAACACCGTCCTGGGCCCGATCGGGAGTGACCGGCTCGGGTCCACGCTCATGCACGAGCACGTGTTCGTCCTGAGTCCGGAAATCGAGAAGACGTCGGCGGAGTGGGACGAGCGGGAGGTGCAGGCCACCGCCGTCCGGCGACTCCAGGAGTTGAAGGACAGCGGGGTCGACACCATCGTCGACCTGACCGTCATCGGGCTCGGACGATTCATCCCGCGCATCCAGTCGGTGGCGCGGCTGGTGCCGGCCATCAACATCATCGCCGCCACCGGCGTCTACACCTACAACGAAGTCCCGATGTACTTCCATTTCCGAGGCCCGGGCACCATCCTCGGGGGAGCGGAACCGATGACCGAGCTGTTCGTCCGCGAGATCCGGGAAGGCATCGGCGACACCGGCGTCCGGGCCGGGATCCTCAAGTGCGCAACCGACAGGGCCGGCATCACCCCCGGGATCGAGCGCGTGCTGCGGGCCGTGGCGCAGGCCCACCGCCAGACCGGGACACCGATCACCACCCACACACCCACACCTCCGGAGCCGTGGGGCCTCGAGCAGCAACGGATCCTGGCCGAGGAGGGTGTCGACCTCGGCCAGGTGGTGATCGGCCATTCCGGAGGGACCCTCGACACCGCCTATCACGAAGCGATCCTCGCCAACGGGTCGTACCTGGGCTTCGATCACTTCGGCATCGCCATGTTCTCGCTGGCCGAGCGCATCGAAGCGGTGAAAGTGCTGTGCGATCGGGGTCATGCCGACCGGATCGTTCTCTCCCACGACGCCATGTGCCATGTCGACTGGTTCCCGCCCTCGATGTCCTCGGCATGGAAGGAGTGGCGATGGACCTACATCCCCGAGGACGTCCTTCCCCGGATGCTCACCTCGGGGATCAGTGAGCAGGACATCGCCACCATGATGGTCGACAATCCCCGTCGCATCCTCGAAGGTTGTGAGCCGTACTGACCGGACCCGATGAGATCTGCGTCATGGCGGCCGGCCACCCGGCGGCCGTGGCCTGGCACAACCTGGCCGACGGGAGCGACCTGACCTTCGCGACCTGGGACGCCGACGCCAACCGCCTGGCCCGCGGGCTCGCCGACCGCGGCCTTGACCGCGGGGACCGGGTGGTCATCTGCATCCGCGCCGACGAGCCGTTCCCGTGGCTCACCGCCTACACCGCCGTGCACCGCGCCGGTGCCGTCGCCGTTCCCCTCAATGCCCGGCTGGCCGGACCGGAGCTCCGGCCGATCCTCGCCCACGCCGACCCCGCCGCCATCCTGGCCAGTTCCGCCACCGGTGGGGGCACCCCGTGGCCCGAGCTGGCGGCGGACGTGGGGGGCGTCCGGTTGGTGGCCACGACCGACGACTGCGATGGGGCCACCGGGTGGGAGTCGCTGTTCGACCCGGATGATTCGGAGCCCGCCGGAGGTCCGGCGGCCACCGGTCCGGCGGACGTCATGGACCTCATGTACACCTCGGGAACGACCGGCTCACCCAAAGCGGTCGTCGTCCGCTACGGGTCACCTCGGACGACGCCCCTGCCGGACTGGAACGGACTCGGATTCGTGACCTCCTCTCCGTTCTCGACCACCAGCGGCGTCCTGCTCGTCTACGGTCCGATGGCCGGAGGTCTGAGCGGGTGGTACCTGCCCCACTTCGACCCGGGTGGGTGGCTGGCCATGATCGAGGATCGTCGTCCAGTGGCGGCATTCATCGTCCCGGCCATGGCCCAGCTCATCGCGGCCCACCCCCGCTTCGCCTCGTCCGATCTCTCCAGCCTGGCTGCGGTCACCATCGGGGGAGCCCCGATTGCCCGCGCCACCCTCCTGCGCCTCGGCCAGCAGCTTTCCGGGGCCGAGATACTCGTCGGCTACGGCCTCACCGAATTCGGCGCGGTCACCCGCTCGCCGTCCGGCGACAGGGGCGCCCACCTGGGGTCGGCCGGGAAGCCCCTTCCGGGGATCGAGGTCAGGATCGTCGACCACGACGGTGCCGAGGTACCGCGGGGACGGACCGGGGAGATCACGGCCCGGGGGTCGGGGCCCCAGCGGGCCTACTACAAAGAAGCCGAGGCGACCCGGCTCACCTGGCGGGGCGGCTGGATGTTCAGCGGCGACCTCGGCTACCTCGACGACGACGGCTTCCTGTGGATCACCGGGCGCACCAAGGACCTGATCATCCGGGGCGGCAACAACATCGCTCCGGGCGAGGTCGAAGAAGTGCTCTTCGCCCACCCGGACGTGGTCGACGCCGCGGTGGCCGGTGTCCCCCACGATGTCCTCGGGGAAGATGTGGAAGCCTGGGTCGTGATGCAGGACGGCTCCGACACGACCGCCGCCGGCCTGCGCCGGTTCCTGCTCGAGCGACTGGCCGCCTACAAGGTGCCCCGGACGCTGCACTTTGTTCCCCTCCTGCCCCGCAACGCCGCCGGCAAGGTCATGAAACGGGTGCTGGTGGCGGCGCCCGATGGCACGGCACCGACGTCCGGGCTCCTTCCATGAGCAGTCCGGACCCGGCGGTGGTCACCGAACACATCGGCGCCGTGTGCCGACTGACCCTCAACCGGCCGACGCGGCACAACCCGCTCACACCCCGTTGCATCCGCGAGATCCTGGAGGCGGTGGCGGCGGCCGAAGGCGACCCCGGCGTCCGGTCGGTGGTGATCCGCGGCTCGGGGCCCTCGTTCTCCTCGGGGTACGGCATCCTGCCCGACGACATCGAACCGGAGGACGAGGAGACCCGGCCCGGCATCGAGGGGGACGTGACCGCCATGGTCCGGCTGGGCGACGGATGGGCCCGGATCTGGAACTGCCGCATCCCGGTCATCGCCCAAGTCCACGGCAACTGCCTGGCCGGCGGGACCGACCTCGCCCTGCACTGCGACATCGTCATCGCCGCCGAGGACGCCCGCATCGGATTCCCCCCCGTCCGGTCGATGGGGGTGCCGCCCACCAACATGTGGCTCTACCACCTGGGCCCCCAGTGGACCAAGCGGCTGCTGTTCACCGGCGACACCGTGAGTGGCGCCGAAGCCGCCTCGATCGGGCTGGTGTTGGAGGCAGTACCGGCCAGGGAGCTCGATGATCAGGCACTGTCCCTGGCGGCCCGGATCGCTCTGGTCGGCCGGGACCTGCTCACCGCCAACAAGCGGGTGATCAACGAGGGGGTCGAGCTCATGGGTCGATCCCAACTCCAGCGTTTCGCGGCGCTCAACGATGCCGTCGCCCACCGCACCCCGGAGGCCAGGGCCTTCACCACCCGGGCCGGCGAGATCGGCCTCAAGGAGGCGGTACGCGAGCGCGACGCCCCGTTCGAGGCGACGAAGGACCCACCCCCGGGCTGAGGGGCGATGAATCCCGGGCGGTCGGGGCTTCGGCGGCGCCGGCACACCCGTAGTGTGGGATGGAGACGTGACCGCCCCCCTCCGAACCGACAGGGCCGATCCCGAGCCCCTCGTGGCCGGCTCGGTCGCGCCCGGACCACCGACCGACCGACCGCCGTCTCCGCCCACCGCCTCCGGGGACGGGTCCGACCACCCGACGGAGCTCGACGATCTACCCGGAGACTCGATCCTGGGCACGTTCCACCCCGCCGTGGCCAGCTGGTTCATCCGACGCTTCCCGTCGGGACCGACCGAACCCCAGCGTCGGGCGTGGCCAGAGATCATCTCCGGACGCGACGTGCTGGTGGCCTCGCCGACGGGAACCGGCAAGACCCTGACCGGCTTTCTGGTGGCCATCGATGCCGCCTACCGGGCTCAGGCCGAGGGGACGCGGACCCCCGCCCCCCGAATCGGCCCCGGGGTCGTCTACGTCTCGCCGCTCAGGGCCCTGGCCGTCGACGTGCACGAGAATCTGCAGCTCCCGCTGGCAGGCATCGCCGAAGAAGCGGCGCGCCTCGGGCTCACGGCACCGGACCTGTCGGTGGCCGTGCGCACGGGCGACACACCGACGGCGGCCCGGGCAGCCATGCGCCGGAACCCGCCCGACCTGCTGGTCACCACGCCGGAGTCCCTCTACCTCCTCCTCACGGCGGCGTCCTCCAGGGCCATGCTTCAGGGTGTCCACACGGTGATCGTCGACGAGGTGCACACCCTGGCCCGGGACAAGCGTGGCGCACATCTGGCACTCTCCCTCGAGCGGCTCAGCCAGCTCGTCTCGGCTCAGGGGAACAGGTTGCAGCGCATCGGCCTGTCGGCCACCCAGCGACCGCTCGAGGTGGTGGCGGACCTCCTTTCGGGAACGGGCCCGTCCCGGGACTCGACGGCCGTCGTGGACTGCGGGCACCAGCGGGACCTCGACGTGGACATCGAGCTCCCCCAGACCGAGCTCGAAGCGGTGACCAGTGGCGCACAGCTCTCCGATGTGCTCGACCGGATCGCCGCCCATGTGCTCGAGCACCGCACCACGCTCATCTTCGTCAACACCCGCAAGATGGCCGAGCGGGTGGCCCACCAGCTCGCCATCCGACTCGGAGCACCGGAGGATGCCGACGAGCCCGCCGAATCTGCGGGGTCCGCCGCTGTTGCGGGGTCTGCCGCAGTTGCTGGGTCCACTGACGCTGCGCCCGTCGGGGCGCCTGACGGGGCCCGGCCCACGTCCGACCCGATCGATGCCGCACTCCAGGTCGCCGCCCACCACGGCAGCCTGTCGAGTGCCCGCCGGCGTATCGTCGAGCAGCGCCTCCGGGCCGGTGACCTTCGGGCCCTGGTGGCCACCGCCTCGCTCGAGCTGGGCATCGACATCGGCCCCGTCGAATTGGTCTGCCAGATCGGATCGCCCCGGGCCATCGGCACCTTCCTCCAGCGGGTGGGACGGGCCAACCACCAGCTCGAGGGCACCCCGGCGGGACGGCTCTTTCCGCTCACCCGCGATGAGCTGGTCGAATGCACCGCGCTGCTGGCCGGGGTCCGGGCCGGGCACCTCGACGTGCTCGAGCCCCCGGTGGCCCCGCTCGACGTACTGGCCCAGCAACTCATCGCCGAAGTCGCGGCCGCGGACGAATGGGAGGTGGGGCCTCTCTACGACCTGGTCAGCCGGGCCGCGCCCTACGCCGGACTCTCGCGGGAGCGTTTCGACGAGGTGGTCGATCTGGTGTCCTGGGGGATCCAGACCGGACGCGGCCGGCGAGGTGCGCATCTCCATCACGACGCCGTCAACGGCCGCCTCCGGGCCCGGCGCGGGGCACGGCTGGCCGCGTTGACCAGTGGAGGTGCCATCCCCGAAACCGGTGACTACCGGGTGGTGCTCGACCCCGACGGCATCACCGTGGGATCCGTGCACGAGGATTTCGCCGTCGAGGCCACCGCCGGCGACATCTTCCTCTTGGGCACCCACTCGTGGCGCGTGGTCAAGGTGGAGACGGGTACGGTGCGCGTCCACGACGCCGGTGACCTCCCGCCGACCATCCCCTTCTGGCTGGGCGAGGCACCGGCACGCACCGCCGAGCTCTCCGATGAGGTGGGCGCGCTCCGGGCCGAGCTCGAACCGCTGTTGGCCGAGGGCGACGGCGAAGGGGCGAGAGCCCTGGTCCGGGAGAGAGCAGGCGTGTCGGAGGAGGTGGCCGATCAGGTGGTCGCCTACCTGGGCGCCGGGCTCGCCGCCCTCGGGGCCCTCCCCACCAGGGAACGAATCGTCATCGAGCGGGTCTTCGACGAGAGCGAGGGTACCCAGCTCATCGTGCACGCCCCCTATGGCGGTCGTATCAACAGGGCACTCGGCCTGGCCCTCCGCAAACGGTTCTGCGTCTCCTTCGACTTCGAGCTCCAGGCGGCCGCGGATGACGACACCGTCGTGCTCTCCCTCGGCCCCCAGCACAGCTTCCCGCTGGCCCAGGTACCCAAGATGTTGTCGAGCGGCACGGCGACCGACGTACTGACCCAGGCCATCCTCCTCCACCCGATGCTGGCTGCCCGCTGGCGGTGGAACCTGACCCGCGCCCTGGTGGTGCCCCGATCCCGCGGGGGGAAGCGGCGACCGATCCACATCCAACGGATGGAGGCCGACGACCTGCTGGCCGCGGCCTGGCCCGCCCTGGCCGCCTGTCAGGAGAACGCCGCCCCCGGCCCGGTCCCCGTCCCCGACCATGTGCTCGTCCGGCAGTCCGTCGCCGATTGCCTGACCGAGCCGCTCGATGCCGTCGGGCTGGTCGGGCTGCTCGCCGACGTCGAAGCCGGTCGGGTCGGTGTCCACCTCGTCGAATCCTCGGAGCCCTCTCCGCTCGCCCACGGCATCCTGACCGGGCGACCGTTCACCTTCCTCGACGGCGCCCCGCTCGAGGAGCGACGCACGCGGGCGGTCCCCGTCGGTCGCGGTCTCGGACCGATCGGCTCCAACGGGCTCCCGGTGGCGGCATCCGAGCTCGGCCCGCTCGAGCCCGCGTCGGTGGCCGAGGTGCTCGACCAGATCCAGCCCAGGCCAGCGCGATCCGGATGAGCTGCACGACCTCCTTCTCTCGCTGGTGCTGTGCCGGCCGGTGGCGGCCTGGCAGCCATGGTTCGATCAGCTCCGGATGGACGGTCGGGCTGCCCTCAGGGGAGGGTCATGGGTAGCCACCGAGCGCCTGGCCATGGGCGAGGCCATCATCGGTTCGTTGACCGACCCGATGATGGCCGCCGACGACGCCCTGGCCGAGTGCGTCGGCGGGCATCTGGAGATCTCGGGCCCGGTGACGGTCGGGCAGCTGGTGGCCGAAGCCCCGCTCCCAGGAGGTTCGATCCTCGGTGCACCGGTGACCGAGGCCAGGGCTCGCACCGGCCTGGCCCGGTTGGAAGCCGCGGGCTCGGCCATCGAACTGCCCGACGGCCGCTGGTGCGCCCGCCATCTGCTGGTCCGCCTGCATGCCGCCAGCCGGAGCCGGCGCCGCCATCGGGTCGAGCCGGTCAGCCTCTCCGACTTCGTGCGATTTCTCGCCTGCTGGCAACGTGTCGCCGCCGGAACCCAGGCCGAGGGCCGATCGGGACTGCTGGCCGTCATCGAGCAGCTCCAGGGCCTCGAGGTGGCGGCCGGCGAATGGGAGCGGAACGTGCTCCCGGCCCGGGTCGCGGGCTACGACCCCCGGTGGCTCGATGAGCTCTGCCTGGCCGGCGAGGTGGCCTGGGCCAGGCTCACCCCGCGGCCCGAACGCGGGACGTCCGACCCGGATGGGATCCCCGTGTTCGGAGAGACCCCGGTCATCGACGGCCTGCGCCCGTCCACGGGTCGCCGGGGCTCGTCGACGCCGTCACCGGCCACACCACTGGCCATCGTGGCTCGTCAGGACCTGGCCTGGATGCTGTCGGCGGTCCGGGCCGACCGGGCTCCGATCGAACCCGCGGCCGGGGCCTCGGCCGACCTCCTGGCCGCGCTCCGACGACAAGGTGCCTGCTTCCGTTCCGAGCTGGGCACGGCCTCGGGACGCCTGGACGCCGAGGTCGACGAGGGGCTCTGGGACCTGGTGGCCCGCGGGATCGTCACCGCCGATGCGTTCTCGGCCGTTCGCTCGCTGCTCTCTTCCCGACAGCGCCAACGGTCGGGCGCCGGTCGCGGCGCCGCCCGACGGGCGGCGTTGGGCCGGCAACGGAGCTCGGTGGGGACAGGAGTCGGCGAGGGTCGCTGGTCCCTTCTCCCGGAGGCTGATGGCACCGACACCGGCCATCAGGCCGGCCCCCCCGCCGAAGAGTTGGCCGAGGCCGTGGCCTGGCAGCTCCTGGCCCGGTGGGGCGTTGTCGCCTGGGAGCTCTGGGCCTACGAGTCCTACCGCATCCCGTGGCGGGACGTGGTACGAGCGCTCCGCCGGCTCGAAGCCCGCGGCCAGACCCTCGGCGGACGGTTCGTGGCGGGGATTTCCGGCGAGCAGTATGCGTCGCCCGAGGCGGTCGCCCTCCTCGGCCAGGTCCGGGGTGACCCCGGGCGCGGGGACCAGGTGGTGGTGGCCGGGGCCGATCCGCTCAATCTCACCGGGGCGTGGCTGGGAGGGACCCGGGTGCCCGCCGTCCGACACCGGAGTGTCCACTACCAGGACGGGGTGCCTGCCGACCTGGTGGACCCGGCTCCGTCCAGCCGCTGAGGACGGGTCCGACACCGTTGGCCCGCCCCGTCGCCACGAACACCCCGGTCGACCGGGCCGGACTCGACGAGTTCATCCGCCCACGGCATTCCGCCGTCCTCAGCACCGAGCGAGAGGACGGCACCCCGCAGATGTCACCGGTGACCATGGGCGTTGACGTCGACGGGGCGATCGTGGTGGCCAGCTATCCCGATCGGGCCAAGGTCATCAACCTGCGGGCCCGCCCTCATGGTTCCGTCTGCGTGCTGTCCGACGCGTTCGCCGGCGAATGGGTCCAGGTGTGGGGGTCGACCACGGTGGTCGATGTTCCCGAGGCGCTGGACGGGCTGGAGGCCTACTTCCGTTCGATCAGTGGGGAACACCCCGACTGGGACGAATACCGCCGGGCCATGATCGACCAGGGCAAGGTGTTGATACGCCTGGTGCCCGATCGCTGGGGTCCGATCAGCAAGGGGGGCTTCCCGGCCCGCCTGGCTGCCGGCTGATCCGGTCGGATCCGGTCGTTCCATGTCGGTAACCAACTATCGGTAACCATTGTGTTACGGTAACTCACGTGTTACCAATTGAATCCGTGGCGGCAATCGGAGGTCGGTTCGGGAGCTCGAACGGATGACCGGTGCAGCCGCCCCGGGTGACCCCTTCGGTGCGCTCGGCGACCCGAACCGGCGCGAGATCCTGCGCCTGCTCAGCAGCGGCGACAAGCCGGTCCGGGAGATCGCTGCGGCCATGCCCATCAGCCGGCCCGCCGTCTCCCGCCATCTCCGCCTCTTGAAGGACGCCGGGCTGGTGGCCGAGCGCGCTCAGGGCACCAACCGGATCTACCAGTTGCAGGAGCGCGGCCTGCTGGCCATCCGGAACTACCTCGAGGGCGTCTGGGGGGACGCCGCCGTCCGGTTTCGGCTCCTGGCCGAGAACACCGAACAGGCACCGAACCGATGACCCCACCCTTACGGATGACCTTCGATGTCGCCTGCTCGGCGGAGCACGCGTTCGACGTCTGGACATCGGGGATCGGCACGTGGTGGCCGCCCGACCACACCGTGTCCGGGCACGCCGAGCTCATCGTCCTGCAGAACCAGGTCGGCGGTCGGATCTATGAACGATCCTCCGATGGCGACGAATACGACTGGGGCGAAGTGACCGTCTGGCGCCCTCCCACCCAGCTCTCCTACCTCTGGCACCTCGGTCGCGACCGTACCGACGCCACCGAGGTGGAGATCCGATTCGTCCCCCAAGGTGCGACCGCCACCCGAATCGAAATCGAACACCGGGGCTGGGAACGCCTCGGAACCGCAGGTCAGCAATGGCGCGACCAGAACCAGGCCGGCTGGATGGCGCTCGTCCCCCACTATCTCGAGGCCGCGGCGAGAGGAGACCGCTGATGAGTTCAGGCACCAAGAACGACCCGTGGGTTCTCACGACTCCACCCGGAAGCTCGGAGTACACCGTCTACCGGGATGCGGAGGCCGATCCACCCACCCTGGTGTGCCAGGTCGGCTCCACGACGCTGAAGTACCAGCTCCGGGCCATCGACGACCTGCACCTGTGGTTGGCCGAACAGGGCGACTGGGTTCCCCTGGGTGCCGCCGACGAGAAGAAGTCGGCTGCTCCGGGGACCGTCGAGGCCTGGGGGAGATCGCCGGACAATCCGGTCGGGGGGTGGTACGGACTCCGGAGCGGTTACCGGGGCCGGTTCGGGATGTACCTGCCACCGCTGCTCGAAGAGCTCGGCCTGGCCGAGCTGACCCACGAATCTCGCAATAACCGGATGCGGGCGAGACCGGGCTCGTGACCACGGGGTTGTCATGAACCGGCCTCGACCGACCGATCCCGGCAGACTCGACAGACCTGATCGCAGGACAGGGCTGAGCCGAACAGGGCTGAGCCGAGCCCGGCTGAGCCGAGCCTGCCCCGAGCCAGGCAGCAAGGACCCCACCGACAAGGAGATGGCCCCATGACAGTCACCAAGGTGATCCGCTACCGGGTGAAGCCGGAGCTCGCTGATGAGAACGAACGCCTGATCCGTGATGTGTTCGCCGAGCTCGCCGTCGAGAAACCGGACGGTCTCCGGTACGCGACCTTCCGGCTCGCCGACGGCGTCAGCTTTCTTCACGTCGCCGAGATCGAGGGTGAGGTGAATCCGCTGTTCGAATCGGCTGCCTTCGATGCCTTCCAGAGTCACATCGGGGACCGGGTCGTCGAGGGGCCCGAATCGGCGGACGCCACGCTGGTCAGCTCGTACCGCTTCCTGACCCCCTAGCCGGCAGCCGGGCGGCAATCCACCCGGATCCTCGGCCTGGATGACTCCGGGCCGAGGCTGCGCCGGTCAATGCTCCGTGAGCTCGTCCGGTCTTTGTCCCACACGGCCATCGGCCAGGACCGTCGCCGAAGCTGATGGGCGGCGACGTGGGGAGACGACCGGCCCCGGTGAACAGGAAGCCGGCGGGACGCGGTGCTCAACGCACCGACTCGGCATATTTCAGTCGTATGGACCACCTGAATTTGAGGACTGTGAGGGTCGCCGGACTCCGGATCCGATCTCCGGCACCAGAGCCGCCACTACCGTCGGCTTGCTGGTCACTCGTGGACCACTGTGCTCCCGCCCGGAGCGAACATTTATGGACCGGGTGATCCGACAGGCCCATGGGGACTAATGAACTACCGCCATTCATGGGCAACAACATTCACAATACCGCTGCCGTTCGTGCACCATATTGCGTGGCGGCGTCAAAGAACGAATGTCGGCGACCGCCATTTAGTTAGATCTCCGGGAATCACAATCCGGCTCGGACACGCCCGGTCCCCTCGGCTCCGGGCGGGCATCACCCGGTGGCAAGGATTTGGTCGGCCCGATCGGGACCGGCCGAGACCAGGGACGCTGCGACCGGGAAGACCTCGGGTCATTCTTCCCGGATCCATCGGCGGCCCCGACCCGTCACCCGACCACCTTGACCTGCCCGTCTCCGGCTCAGACCCCGGCCGACGGTCCCGCCGGTCCGACGTCCCCGCGACCGGCCGTCCGACACCCCGGATCGAACCGGATTCTCGGCCCCTCCGCACAGACCGCCCGGCCTGACCCTGACGTCAGGGACAGGCCGGTCCGGACCCCGCAATTCCCCGGAAAACACGGACAATATCGCTCATCGTCAATACATCATGCACTCTCCGTGGCAGCAGTTGCGAGCCACGGATCATGCGACTAGAAGAATATCTGTATCCGTGGCGCAGCAGAAAAGAGGCGGAAATATGGAGGGGACCATTGGTGGCGTCTCGAACGTCTCCTTGTCGTCGCACGCCGACGCATGCGTGCCCCTGCCCGGGGCGGATCATGGACTCTCTCCGCCGGTCATCTGGCGAAGCGAACGGTACCTCCGACCCTCACGTCCCACACCGGCATCGCGGGCAACCCTGTCGACCGTTCCGAGTCCGTCCCAGGCAAACAGCGACGACTCACGAGCGCGGCCCACGCAGGAGGTGGAAGGCGGCGTATGACTACGAAAGCTGATCTTGTCGAACAGATTCTCAGTCTCGCTCCCGAGCGGGGACTCGAACAGCTCAAGCTGCTCACCCGCGAGATGGTCAACTACCGCGACAACCCGCAGATGGAGAAGCACCGCTTCGAGGGAACCCGTCTCCGGGGCATCACCGGCTATAGCTGCGACCTCCTGCCCCGGTGGGAACGGGTTCTGGTCACCGGGGGCACCGGCTGCGTCGGCCACGTCGTGCTCAGCCATCTGGTGGCGGAACTTCCCGGTACCAGGTTCGTATCGGTGACCCGACGGCCTCCGGTCCCGGAGCGCGCCCTGGACGAGGTCACCTATCTGATCGGCGACGTACGCAGCTTCAAGCAGATGACCAAGATCATGGAGGACTTCCAGCCCGATCTGGTCATCCACCTCGCGGCCCAGCGCAACCCCGCGCTGGCCGAACGGCGCATCGCCGAGACCGTCTCCACCAACGTGGCCGGATCGCAGATCATCCTCGAAACGGCGGGCGAGGCCGGTGTCGGCACGGTGATCGTGGCCAGCACCGGGAAAGCTGTTCGCCTGTTCACCGGTGACACCTACGCCGCCACCAAGAAGCTGGTCGAGTACCAGTCGGAGCTGATGGCCAAGCAGTACGACATGAACGTCTCCTGTACCCGCTTCACCCATGTCGTGGACAACAGCATCGTCGGCCAGAACATCCTCAGGTGGATCGCCGACGACGAGCCGATCCGCCTCCATTCCCCATTCGTCCAGCTCCCTGTCCAGTCCGCGCTGGAGTGCTACCAGCTGCTCATGACGGCCGGATTGGTGTCGGAACGGGGCCGACCCAAGGTCGTGGCCCTCCGGGACCTCGGGTGGCCGCCCGTTGCCCTCCTCGACCTGACGCTCGACTACCTGGCCGACAACCCCGACTCCCAGTCCCCGATCATCTTCACCGGCTATCCGCCGGGCTACGAGGCGTCGGCCTACCCCGGGACCTACGACCCGATGTCGGCTGGTGACGTCAGCCCCCTGGTGAACTGCATCGAGGCGAGGCGGACCACCCCCACACCCGTGCTCGGCGACCTCGTCGACCACTTCGAGATGATCAACGGCCGCTCCGAGGCGGTCGATCAGGCCCTCTATGAGATCACCGAAGCCTGCGAAGCCAAGAAGATGAACGACCGGGTCATGGCCGGCCTTCTCCACAAGGCGTCGGTGGCCCTCCTGCTGCACTCGATGGAGCAGGCCGATCCCGAGCAGGTGAGGAGGATTCACCACTTCGGGCGTCGGCACGATCCCCTGGTCGACGACCATGCCCTTATCCACCAACGACTTGAGACGTTTTTGAATACCGAGCATGCCGCCCTCGTGTAGCTCGATCCGCAAGAGGCACGCTCCATGAATGTATCCCGTCGTCAGTTCCTCCTCGGCACCAGCAGTGCCGCGCTGGTGGCCGGCGTGTCCGCGTGCAGTTCTTCGTCCCCGTCGGCGACGGCGGGGGCCACCAAGGATTCCGATCCGACCACCACCACGGGGCCGCGGGCTCTGGTCGACAGGGCGAAGATCGGCTGTTACGTCCATCAGACCGGGATCCAGGCGAATCCGGTGCCTCCGGCAACACTGGCCACCTTCGAGAGCACGCTCGGGAAGCGCTTTGACATCATCCACTACTTCTTCGCCTGGGGCGCCCCCTTCGGGGCGGCACTCAATCCCAACGTGCCGACCCGGAACCTGATGATCTCCTGGAATCCATCCGGCGCTGACATCACCCAAATTCTCAAGGCGACCTATGACGGCTACGTCGCCGAGTACGCCCGAGCGGCCAAGTCCTACGGCGACGTCGTCTACATCCGGTTTGCCGCGGAGATGAACGGCAACTGGAACAGCTATTCGGCGGCGGCACCGGGGGGACCGACGGCACGGGAATTCGTTCTCGCCTGGCACCGGATCGTCGGGATCTTCCGGGCCGTCCACGCCGACAACGTGAAGTTCGTCTGGTGCCCCACCGAGGTCGACTCTCCCAACATCGCCGGCAACCATCTCGCCGACTACTGGCCCGGGTCGAAGTATGTCGACATCCTCGGGTTCGACTCCTACAACTGGTCGGTCGGAGGTGTCACCGAGGGAGCCGGTGGATGGCGGACCTTCGACGAGATGTGCGCCAACGGCTATGCCGGTGTGGCCGCTCTCGACCCGAAGATGCCAATCTGGCTGTGCGAGACGGGCTGCACCGAGTCAGTGGTCGGTGACCCTCCCGGCGTGACCAAGGGTGGCTGGTTCTACGACATGTTCCGGTCCACCGCCTACCCCCGTCTCGATGCAGTCGTCTACTTCTCCAATGACGACACCACCCTCGAGCGTGATTGGCGCATCGAGACTTCGGCGGACTCGGCCCAGGGCTGGAAGCGGGGGTGGCTGTCTTGACCATGGTCAGCAAGCGGCCCGGCTCCGTGTTGGAGGCCCCGCCGGAGGAGGCTGTCGCGCCCGGAATTGTGGAGACGGTCGAGGCCGAGCCGACCCCCGACCTCCGGCCGACGAGTCAGGTGATCGTGCTGGTCCCGGCGCACAACGAGGAAGAGGCGATCGAAGAGACCCTCGAATCCCTGTACCGGCAGACCAGGCCAGTGGACCGCATCATCGTCGTCTGCGACAACTGCACCGACCGCACCGAGGAGATCGTCGAGGCTCTCGAGTGCGACCTCTTCCGGTCGAAGAACAACAAGCAGAAGAAGGCCGGAGCGCTGAACCAGGCCCTCGAGCCCCTCTACGCGACGCTCTCCGACGAAGACATGGTCCTGGTGATGGATGCCGACTCGATTCTGGACGAGCGTTTCGTGGAGGAGGCGTGCAAGGTCCTCGTCTCCGAACCGCAGGTGGGCGCGGTGTCCGCCGCCTACATCGGCAAGAAGAAGCCCGGGTTCCTGCCGATGATGCAGCGCATCGAGTACGCCCATGAGCGGCGTCGGGTGGCCAGGCGAAAGGCCCGGGTGTCGTGCCTGTCGGGAACGGCCGCGCTCTTCACGATGGGTGCGCTGCGACATCTGCTCCGTGAGCGGGGCAAGGCTGTCCCCGGCCGGACGGAGAAGCCGGAGGCCTATCTGTCGGTGTCGCTGACCGAGGACTTCGAGATCACCCTGGCATTGAAGACGATCGGCTACAAGCCACTCTCGACCAAGCAGTGCATCTCGCACACCGACGTGATGCCCACGGTATCGATGCTCTGGAGCCAGCGGCTCCGCTGGCAGCGGGGAACCCTCGAGACCCTGCGCCTCTACGGCCTCGGGAAGACCACCTGGCGGCTGTACCTGACCCAGGTCTACACCTATGCCATGTCGCTGGCCACGCCGCTCATGATCGCGCTGTGGACCATCTCGGTCTTCGCCCTTCATTCGGGGTTGCAGTTCAGCATGTGGATCCTCCTGCTCCTGCCCCTCTCCGCCATCGAACAGTTCATCGCCACGCTTCGGCTCCGCGAATGGAAGGCCAGTCTGACGGCAACCACGATCTTGACCTTGTGGATGTACGACAACATGAAATCTGTCATCTACTGGCATGCCCTGATCAAGTTGCTGAGACGCACCGAATTCGAGTGGGACTAGGGAAGCACGATGGAGCACATCGCCAGCTTTTTCGAGAACCTGGTCACCCTTCGGGGGTTTGACAATTTCGGATGGATGTTGATGCGGGTGATCACCATCAGCACCCTGATCGCCATCGCCTCGCGGCTCCTGCCCCGCCGGACCCGCTGACCGCCCGCTGGCGTCAAGGAGACCGGAATGCTGAAACGGGCCCGACGCTCTCGTCGGCCGGACGGCGCACCGTCGACCGCGCCTCCCACTGCGCCACCTCTGTGGTCCGACGAGTTCGGGGTGCTCAGCCTGGTGACCCGGTCGGATCCGGACGGCACCTGGTACGCCACCGAGCCGTACCTGGCCGGGGGAATGGTCGGTGAGCCCGACCCGGGGTCCAAACTGACATGGAACGCCAACCCCAACCAGGATTTCGGGGGGCCGGTGAGGGTGATGAACCCCTTCTCCGTCGGCCCGGTTGCCGACGGCTGGGGGAAACCGGCCACGGACAATTCGGCGCTGACGATCTCGTGCCGGAGGTACACCGAAGACGAGCGGACCGCGGTGGGTGCGTTCAACGGATCGACTCCGGGACGGCGTTGGGGAGGGACCCTCATCTCGAATCACCGTGTGAGGACCTTCACCTACGGCTATTTCGAATTCCGGGCGTGCTTCCCCCGGGCCGGTCACGGCATGTGGCCCGCGCTGTGGTTCTTCTCCGCCTTCGCCGGCAACCCCGACGATCGGGCGGCGGCCGAGATCGACCTGCTCGAGATCTTCGGCCCGGCGGGTGGCACCCCCTGGTTCAGCTCCCTCCACCAGTTGCAGTCCGGCGGCACGCCCGTCCCCGGCTTCAACGGGAGTGTCAACGGTTTCTACCGGGGCGACCATGACACCTCGGAATGGCACACCTATGGCTTGGACTGGCAGGAGGACGCGCTCACCTTCTACCTCGATCGTGAGCGGATCGCCCGGCGAAAAGGGAGGGATGCCGCGTTCTACCGGGGGGTGAAGATGGCCATCCGGATGAATTACACCATGACAGGGGAGGGGGCCGGGCCCGACTCCGGTCCGGAGGACGAATCGACCCCGGACCCGCTCACCATGTCGGTGGATTACGTACGCATGTGGCCGAGCTTCGACGTGTCGGTCGATCGCTCCCGGAGCTGGTAGGTGCCCGACATGTGGGGATCGCCGCCGGGGGTCCCATGAGCCACCCGGTCTTCGCCCGGATCTATGCCCGGAGGTCGGTCGGCGAGGCCCGTCTCCAGGAGGCCGATCGACGGGAGTTGGTGGCCGGATTGTCGGGCCGGGTTCTCGAGGTCGGGTGTGGGAACGGCCTGAACTTCGCCTACTACCCCCCGACGGTCACCGAGATCGTCGGCGTCGAACCGGAACCGTATCTCCGCCGTCGGGCCCTGTTGGCGTCGTCGGACGCGGCCCCCCGCGTCACCGTGGTCGGAGGCCGGGCCGAAACGGTCTCCGAGGCTGTCGCCGGGACATTCGACGCCGCCGTCTTCTCGCTGGTGCTCTGCAGTGTGGCCGATCCGGGGGTCGTTCTGCGTCAGGTGAAGACGGTCCTCAACGAGGGGGCGGTGGTGCGCTTCTACGAACACGTGGTGTCCGATGACCCTCGATGGGCTCGCCGGCAGCGGTTCTTCGCCCCCCTGTGGAGCGCGCTGGCCGGCGGATGCCGGCCCGACCGGGACACGCTGTCCGTGATCAGCCAGGAATTCCAGATGGCCAACGCCCGGGCATTCGACTTCTGCCCCGGTTGCCGAATCCCGTGCGGCATCGTGGCCCCGCACGTGCTGGCCGAGGGGGTGTTCCACTCGGACTGACTCACCTTCCTCGCCGGCCTCGACCGTCGCACCACTACCATGGGCAACCGTGGATCCCACGAAGATCGAGGTCAGGGACGGCGACACGACGTGGCGCTTCGACACTGCCTTTCTGACCTCGAATTGGACCTGCATCTGGGGCCGCGGCTGCCTGGGCATCCTGGCCGAGCCGGCGCCCGAGCTCGGTCACGGCTGCTGTTCGATGGGGGCCGAGATCGACGGCGACGACGAGGCCCGTCGGATCGCCGCCCTGGCTGCCACTCTGGACCCGTCACGCTTCGAGTACCACGATGCCGCGGCCTCCGGTGGGATCTTCGGTTTCCCCACCCGGCGGAACACCCGGGTGGTGGACGGAGCATGCATCTTTCTCAATCGGGCCGGCTTCCCCGGCGGCGCCGGCTGTGCCCTCCACCTGGCGGCGCTGGATTCGGGCGAATCCCCCATCGACTTCAAGCCCTCGGTCTGCTGGCAACTGCCCATCAGGGTGGACTGGGAGCCGGGAGCCGATGGGACCGAGGTGGCCACGGTCCGAGGATGGACGAGACGGGACTGGGGGCCCGAGGGGGAGACCATGGCGTGGTGCTGCACCGAGGGGACCCGGGCCTATGTGGGCGAGCAACCGGTGGTCGAGACCATGGCCGAGGAGCTCGAGGCCATCGTGGGCCCGAGGGTGTTCGAACAGCTGAGGCAGCGCCTGGACGGTTGACGCCACCCGTCCGGCTGCTCCGGCCGAGCTACGGTCGGGCGGGCACCTGCCGAGCACTCGACGGTGGGGGACAGACCCGGGTCGAGGGGGTACGGTTGGGCAAGGCTGCAGCGGGAGCCGCGATGTCCAGGACCCAGATCCTCATTCGTAGTCTGGTCGAGCTCGCCGACACCATGGTCGACGATTTCGACGTCGTCGAGCTGCTGACGCTGCTGGCCGACCGATGCGTGGAGGCGCTCGACGTTTCTGCCTCGGGTCTCATGTTGGCGGCAGCTGACGGTGACCTCCGAGTGGTTGCCTCCTCCAACGAAGCGACACGACTCCTCGAGCTCTTCGAGCTCCAGGCGGCCGAGGGTCCGTGTCTGGACTGCTTCCGGACCTGCGCATCGGTGAGCGCGACCGGCGTGGCCACGATGAGCGATCGCTGGCCCCGCTTCGTCCCGGTCATGCTCGGTGCCGGCTATGGCTCGGCCTACGCAATCCCGATGCGCTTGCGGGGCTCGGTCATCGGTGCCCTCAACCTGTTCCGCGTCCAGAGCAGCCTGCTCGCCCCTGACGACGTCCTTGCCGCGCAGGCACTGGCCGACGTGGCCACGATTGCCATTCTGCAGCACCGGGCCGACCGCGAGATCCACATGGTCAACCAACAGCTCACGCACGCCCTCGACAGCAGGATCGTCATCGAGCAGGCAAAAGGCGTGATCTCGCAGCCGGCCGGGGTCGACATGGAAACCGCCTTCGCGCAACTCCGTCGCTATTCCCGGAGCCACCATCGGCTTCTTTCCAACGTCGCCCGCGACATCGTCGACGGAGATCTTCCCAGTGGTGCCCTCGAGCCCGCCGCACCCGAATCGACCAGCTGACCTTCGACTCAGGGCCTCACGACGGCCAGTCCCACTGCCGCCGCCGCCATGGTGACGACCATGGTGCCCACGACGTTGGCCAAGGCCGCACCGTACAACCGGCGCTGGAGGAGGCGGACGGACTCGAAGCTGGCCGTGCTGAACGTCGTGTAGCCGCCGCAGAAGCCGGCGCCGATGATGAGCTTGAGATCGGGAGGATCATGGTGGAAGAGGATCAGGCCGGTCACCACGCCGAGAAGCAGCGAGCCGGTCACGTTGATGACGAAGGTCGACCAGGGAAACCCTGATCCGACCCGCCGGCGGATCACCCCGTCGATCATCAGTCGGCATACCGCGCCGACGGCGCCGGCCAACGAGATCCACAACCCGGTCATGGTGTGACCTCCCGGGTGCGCCGGAGATGGTGGCCGGCGGCGGCGGCGATCCCGAGTGCGGTGAGCACGAGGCCGCCGGCCAGGCTCCCGGCGGCATAGGCCACAGCGAGACCGGAATCGTGGCTCCGCACCAGCAGATCGGATTCGACGGCGAGCGTGCTGAACGTCGTCAGCCCGCCACAGAAGCCGGTTCCGATCAGGAGACGAGCCCGCAGCCGCCAGCCCGAATCCGGGCCGAGTCGGGCCAGGCCCTCGAGAAGACCGCCCAGCACGAAGGACCCGGCCATGTTGACCACGAACGTTCCCACCGGCCAGTGGCCGGTCGTGGTCGGCAGGGCCAGCGAGACCCCGTACCGGGTCGCGGTTCCGAGACCCCCGCCGAACGCGACGAGGCACAAAAGCAGCGGCTGCGTGTGCACCGGAACCGGGCGACCGTCCTCCACCAGGTCCAACTCATCGGGATCGACCGGGATCTCCGGGTGAGAATCGGTGGGCTCCGTCATTGACACCTCCGCAACGAGTATGTGGAGGAACCATCAGCCCGGAGGGCGGTTGAGGTGGCACGGCCACCAAGGCGGAGTCCCATCGCCGGCCACGATCGTACCAGGGTCGCACCGGAGATCACGGAGGATGTCGACCGACCGACGCGGTGCCGGCGGGCCGCCGGGTCTGCACGGTGTGGCGCCAATGCCTCCTCGATGCCGGCCGGAATCGGCCCCGATGATGCGGCCTTGGGGTCGTCTCCCGACGGTCGGGAGAATCGAGCCAGAGCCTTCGGCTTTCCCGGGGGACCCGCCGCTTGGTAGAACATCAATCGGAACGAGAGTCGAGGAAGAGACCGGCCATGGTGAATTCAGGAGCGAGACAGGCGGGGCGGCGACATCCGGTGGGGACGGCTGCGGTCAGGGCTCGCCTCCCCCGATGACCCGTTTCGTCGCCAGTACCATCACGTTCCCCTACAAGCGGTCCCTCGGCCCGGTGGTCGGCGCCTTCATGACGGCTCTCACCGAGAAGCGGATCCTCGGCATCCGAAACGGGGACGCAGTCCTCGTCCCGCCGATGGAGTGGGACCCGGCCACCGGTGCCGAGCTCGGGCACGACTTCGTCGAGGTCGGTCCGGCCGGGACCGTCGACTCGTGGACGTGGGTGCCCGTTCCCTCCGAGCAGCATCCCCTGGCCCACCCCTTCGCCTTCGCCATGATCCGCCTGGACGGGGCCACCACCCCGCTCCTCCACGCCGTGGACGCCGGATCGCCCGGGGCGATGGTCGAGGGCGCCCGGGTGGCGCCCCGCTGGCGTGGTACCCGGGTAGGCCGGATCGACGACATCGTCTGCTTCGTGCCGGGTGAGACACCCGAAACCGAGGGGGACGACACCGGGCCGGCTGACGAGCCCGTCGAACGGATGGACTACCTGGCCTCCATCACCTACCGGAACCCTGTCCCCGATGCGACCGACCGGGCGGTGGAGGCATCGAAGGACCACCGCCTGATCGGGCTCCGCTGCCCGACCTGCCAGCGGGTGTACGCCGGGGGTCGGGGCTACTGCCCCATCGACGCGCTCGAGCTCGGACCGGACTGCGAGGTCGAGCTGCCCCAGAGGGGCACCATTACCAACTACTCCATCGTGACCCCGGTGCAGTACCCGGGCCAGACCGAGACCGAGCCTTTCGTGCGGGCCTTCGTGCTCCTGGACGGCACCGATGTCATCGTCCCCTACGCGGCGGTGATCGACCTTCCGGCCGACGAGGTGCGGGTGGGCCGCCGGGTGGCGGCCGTCTGGGCCTCCCCGGCCGAGGAGATCGACGAGGGAGGCGGCATGGGCGGGGCGTGGGGCGCACTCATCGGCTGGATCCCGAGCGGTGAGCCCGACGTCGACGACCCCGACCTGGTGAACCGGATCTTCTGATGGCCGACCGGGACCCGAAGGGGCGAGGTGGTGACATCGCCGTCGTGGGGTGGGCCCGCACGCCGATGGTTCGCCGCACCGACAAGTCGGAGACGCAGCTGTTGATGGACGCCATCACCACCGCCCTCGAGCCGCTCGAGCTCACCCGGGCCGACATCGACTTCACCTGCCTGGGCAGTTGCGACTACATCACCGGTCAGGCGTTCTCCTTCGTCTCGAACCTCGACGCCATCGGGGCGTGGCCACCCAAGCGTGACTCCCACGTCGAGATGGACGGTGCCTGGGCCCTGTACGAGGCCTGGTTGCGGCTGCAGGAAGGCGACATCGAGATTGCCGTCGTCACCGGTTCGGGTCGGTCCTCCACCGGCGATCCGATGCTCATCTACCCGATGGAGATGGATCCCTACTTCCTGGCTCCCCTCGGTGCCGACCCGCTGACCTTCGCCGCCCTCCAGGCCCGGGCCGTGATCGCGGCCGGCATCGCCGATGAGCACTCGATGGCCGAGGTGGCGGTGCGGTCACGGGGGGAGGGGGACGTCGACTCCCTCTTGGCCGAGGACTACATCCGCCAGCCCCTCCGCCGCCACGATGTGCCCCCCATCACCGACGGGGCGGCCGCCATGGTGCTGGCCACCGGAGACAGGGCCCGACGACTGGTCGACCGACCGGCCTACATCACCGGCTTCGACCACCGTACCGAGTGCCACAACCCATCGTTCCGGGCGTTGGACGACTCCCCCTCCACCAGGCTGGCGGCCGCGGCAGCCGGCCTCGCCGACGGCCCGATCGAAGTGGCCGAGCTCCAGGCCGCGTTCACCCACGAGGAGCTGCTGCTCAGCAGGGTTCTCGGCTTCGACGAGACGGTGTCGGTCAACCCATCGGGCGGGCCGTTGCGGGCCAACCCGATCATGGCCACCGGGCTGTGCCGGATCGGGCACGCCGCCGACCACGTAATGGGCGGGGGCCACCGGGCGCTCGCCCACTCGACATCGGGGCCGTGCCTCCAGCAGAACCTCATCTGCATCGTGGAGGACTCGCCGTGAGCGCTCGAGCCTGTGCCGTCGTCGGGGTCGGACAGACCCACCACAAATCGCGTCGCCTCGATGTCTCCTTCGGGGGGCTCGTTCGCGAGGCGGTCTTCCGGGCCCTCGACGATGCCCGGATGACCATGGCCGACATCGACGCCGTGGTCCTCGGGAAGGCGCCTGACCTCTTCGAGGGGGTGATGAAGCCCGAACTGTACCTCTCGGATGCTCTCGGTGCCGTGGGCAAGCCGATGTTCCGGGTGCACACGGCCGGTTCGGTGGGCGGCACCACCGCCATCGTGGCCGCCTCGCACGTCCAGGTGGGCAAGCACCGCACCGTGCTGGCCGTCGCCTTCGAGAAGCAGTCCGAGGGCAACGCCCAGTTCGCCCTCGGAAGCGGTCGGGGCGCGTCGCTCGGCGCCGGCGGTGCGTTCGCCCCGTTCATCCGCGCCTACATCCACCGCAGCGGGGCCCCCGAGCACATCGGGTGGAAGGTGGCGGTGAAGGACCGCCTGAACGCGTTGAAGAACCCCTACGCCCACCTGCGGATCGAGGACATCTCCATCGAGAAGGTGAAGGCGTCGCCGATGATGTGGGAGCCGATCCGCTTCCTCGAGTCCTGCCCCTCCTCGGACGGGGCCTGCGCCGTCGTCATCACCGACGAAGAAGGTGGAAAGGCCGCGGCCGCCGATGGCCGACCTCCGGCCTGGGTGCTCGGTTCCTCGTCCCGATCCGAACCAGCGAGCTTCCCCCGCCGCGACCCGGTTCGACCGGTCGCCGCCCTCCAGTGCGCGGCGGACGTGTACGAGCAGGCCGGGATCACCGATCCTCGCCGGCAGATCGACACGGCCGAGCTGTACGTCCCCTTCTCGTGGCACGAACCCATCTGGCTGGAGGCCTTTGGTCTGGCCGACGAGGGGGACGGATGGAAGCTGGTCGACGACGGGACGACCGAACTCGCTGGCTCACTCCCCATCAATGCATCGGGCGGCGTCCTGTCGAGCAATCCGATCGGGGCCTCGGGCCTGCTCCGCTTCGCCGAGGCCGCCAACCAGGTCCGGGGCGCGGCCGGCGAGCACCAGGTCGAGGGGGCCAAGGTGGCCATCGGCATGGCCTACGGGGCCAACAGCCAGTACTTCAGCACCTGGGCCGTCGGCAACTCCCTCCAACCGTTCGGGTGATCCATCCGGTCGGTCAATCCGGCCGATCCGGTCCGGTCCGGCCGAGCCATGCGCTGACCGGAGGGTCGGGCGGGCGCCGGGAAGCGTTCCGGTCGAGGCCACCCCGGGTGCAGGGGTACGGCGTGTGGAGGTCCGGGCGGTCGGGAAATGTCAGTGGCTCTTCCGTCGACGTCGGGCAGCGGGTATTGTATTTGTATGTTGAAAGCAACTACCTCCCCGGGCGTCGCTCCGGGCCCGGCGGCCGGACACGTCGATCGGTTCGAGGAGTCACTGCAGAACGTGGCCCGGGCCATCACCCAGGCCCGCCTGCACGAGCGCCTGCTCAAGTCGGCCGGCGTCCGCCTCGACCGGGCTGGTGCCGCCCTGCTCCACAAGCTCTCAGCCGGGGGTGACTCCCTCCGGATCACCGACCTGGCCGAGCTGCTCGGGGTCGACGCTCCTACGGTGACCCGCAAGGTCCAGCAACTCGAGCGCGAAGAGATGGTTGTCCGTCACACCGACCCCGAGGATCGCCGGGCCACCAGAATCCGCCTCACTCCGGCTGGGCGGCGGACGCTGGATCGGGTGATGCAGGCCCGTCGGGCGTGGCTCGAACGACTCCTCGAGGGTTGGGACGACGACGACCTGTCCACTCTGGCCGAACTTCTCGGCCGATTCGGGGACGATCTCAACTGCGACCTGGAGAGCGCCCGTGCCTGAGTCTTCGACCGCATCCGTCGATGAAGCGATATCCGTCGAGGAGGCGGCCCACGCCGAGGAAGCGGCCGCCGCCGAGCACCGCAGGATCCTGGTCGTGCTCGGCGCCCTCATGTTGGGAATGGCGTTGGCCGCTCTCGACCAGACGATCGTGGCCACGGCCCTCCCCACCATCGCCGGCGACCTCCACGGCCTGAATCACCTTTCCTGGGTGGTGACGGCCTACCTGCTCGCCACCTGCATATCCACCCCACTGTGGGGGAAACTCGGGGACCTCTACGGGCGCAAGAGCCTCTTTCAGCTGGCCATCGTGATCTTCCTGGTGGGCTCGATGCTTTCGGGCCTGTCCCAGTCCATGGTCGAGCTCATCGCCTTCCGAGCCATCCAGGGCATCGGGGCCGGCGGCCTGATGGTCGGAGCCCAGGCCATCATGGGCGACGTCGTCCCGGCCCGCCAGCGGGGACGGTACATGGGCTACTTCGGTGTCGTCTTCGGCGTCACCAACGTGGCCGGCCCCCTGCTCGGCGGATTCTTCACCGAGCACCTCTCCTGGCGCTGGATCTTCTACATCAACGTACCGCTCGGTGTCGTGGCCCTCTTCGTTGTGGCCACCGTGCTCCATATCCCGGTCAGGCGGGTGCCCCACAAGATCGACTGGGCCGGGACGGCATTCCTCTCGGTCGGTGTCACCTGCATCATCCTGCTCACCACATGGGCGGGTTCCGAGTACGCCTGGGGCTCCCCCGAGATCATCGGGCTCGGGCTGGTCGCACTCGTGACACTGGGCGTCTTCTGCTGGATCGAGACCAAGGTCGCCGAGCCGATCATCCCGCTCTGGCTGTTCAAGAACCGGACCTTCACGGCGACGTCGGGAGTCGGGTTCATCATCGGGTTCTCCATGTTCGGGGCCATCATCTACCTGCCCCTCTACCTCCAGGTCGTCCACGGAGCCTCGCCCACGCTCTCGGGTCTGGAGCTGCTGCCCATGATCGGCGGGATGCTGCTCACCTTCATCGTGAGCGGTCGGCTGGTCACCAGCACCGGCCGGTACAAGGTGTTCCCCATCGTGGGTACCGCCGTCCTGGCCGCCGGCCTACTCTCGCTCACCCGCCTCGGGCCCCATACCCAGTACTGGGAGGTGGCCATCTTCATGTTCATCACCGGCCTGGGCATCGGCCTGGTCATGCAGGTTCTCGTCGTGGCCGTCCAGAACTCAGTGCCGTATTCCCAACTGGGTGTGGCCACGGCGACCTCGACCTTCTTCCGGACCATCGGTGGGGCCTTCGGCGTCGCCATCCTCGGTGCCGTTTTCGCCAATGAGTTGATCTCACAACTCAAGCTGCACGCCACCGCGGCCGAGCTCAAGTTGGTCAACGGCTCGAGCCTCACGGCCAATCCGGCCCAGATCGACCACCTGCCCACGGCTCAGCGGGTCTTTGTCGTCAGTGCCTTCAGCCACTCCGTGGAGAGAGCCTTTCTGGTGGCGGTGCCATTCGTCATCCTGGGATTCGTTCTCAGTTGGCTGATCAAGGAGATCCCGCTCCGGACGACAGCGTTCGTGGCCACCACGCAGCCGGACGGAACCCGGACACAGACCGACGCAGCCGCGGACGGGGCCGCGAGCAACGGCGGTGTGGTCGAGGGGGGTGCGGGTGACGAGGTGGTCGGCGAAGGCCACGCTGGTCGGCCTGCGTCTGCGGATGCGTCTGTGGGCGACGGAGACGACGACAGGGCGACGATCTCAGTGTCGGCGCCCGACCGGGGCTAGAAGGTCTGTCTGTCGGGTCGAGAGTCCCGCTGGCTCAGCACTGCGGCCTGCGGTGACACGATGAACACGATGAAAGCGAGTGGCGTGTCGAGTACCAACACCTTCACCGTCGCGGGCATCGGCCCCGTTGAGCTGACCCTCGAGGATCGAGGTGAGGGACAGCCGTTCCTCGTGCTGCATGGCGGTGCCGGTCCACAGTCGGTCGCCTCGTTTTCGCAGTTACTCGCCGAGAAGGGCCGGAACCGGGTGCTCACGCCCACCCATCCCGGATTCGGCGGCACACCGCGGACGGACGAGTTGAACAGCGTGGCTGGGCTGGCCGCCCTCTACGGCGTGTTGCTCGACGATCTCGGACTCGAGGACGTGACGGTCATCGGGAACTCCGTCGGCGGTTGGATCGCCGCCGAAATGGCGTTGTCGGGCTCGCCCCGTATCAGCAGCGCCGTACTCCTCGACGCGGTGGGTATCGGAGTGGAAGAACACCCGGTCGCCGACGTCTCGGGTCGCTCGGTACCTGAGATCCAGGCACTCTCATTCCACGATCCGACTGCGTTTCGTGTCGATCCCGCCAACATGACCGATGCCCAAAAGGCGATCATGGCCGGCAACGGTGCGGCACTAGCCGTCTACGCCGGCTCTTCGGCAATGGCCGATCCGACGCTCCTCGGTCGCCTCGGCGGAATCACCATTCCCACCCTGGTGCTGTGGGGCGAGAGCGATCGGATCGTCGAGCCGGCCTATGGCCGGGCCTTTGCTGCGGCCATCCCCGGGGCGCGCTTCGAGGTGCTGCCGGCCACCGGACACGTACCCCAGATGGAGACCCCCGGTCTCGTGGTGCAGACGATCTGGGACTCGGACGTGGTTTCCCACACGATGGGTGGTCCACCGCCTGAGTGCGCCACCCCCGGTTGACCGACCGTCGATCTGAGCCACTCGGAACCGGCCTGAGCCGGCCCGTCGTCACGATTTCAAGAAGTCCAAGAGGTCGGCGTTGATGGTCGGCGCCTCCGTCGTCGGCATCCCGTGTGGGAAGCCGCTGTAGGTCTTCAAGGTCCCGTTCTTGACCAGCTTTGCCGACAGGGGCCCGGAGTCGGCGTAGGGGACGATCTGATCGTCATCGCCGTGCATCACGAGCACCGGCACCGAGATTCCCTTCAGGTCCTCGGTGAAATCGGTCTGGGAGAAGGCGACGATACCGTCGTAATGGGCTTTTGCACCGCCCATCATCCCCTGGCGCCACCAGTTCTGAATGATGCCCTCGGATGGTTTGGCCCCCGGGCGATTGAAGCCATAGAACGGGCCCTCGGGCAGGTCTCGGTAGAACTGCGCACGATTGGTCGCCGCCTGGACCTGAAGCCCGTCGAAGACCTCTTTGGGAAGGCCACCGGGATTGGCGTCGGTCTTCACCATCAGGGGCGGCACCGAGCTGATCAGCACAGCCTTGGCCACCCGAGCCTCACCGTGTCGTGCCAGATAGCGGACCACTTCCCCACCACCGGTCGAGTGGCCGACGTGGACGGCGTCGTGGAGATCGAGATGGGCCGTGACCGCCGCCAGGTCGTCGGCATAGTGGTCCATGTCGTGTCCGTCGCCCGTCTGGGTGGATCGTCCGTGGCCGCGCCGGTCGTGGGCGATGACCCGGTAGCCGTGCTGGAGGAAGAACAGCATCTGAGTGTCCCAGTCATCAGACGACAGGGGCCAGCCGTGACTGAAGACAATAGGCTGACCGTTTCCCCAGTCCTTGTAGTAGATCTCCGTTCCATCCGCGGTGGTGATCGGTTGGGGCATGGTTCTTCCTCCTTATTGATCGGGAGCTGAGCTCAATGTTGTGATCGGCGTGCCCGGATTGACTGGCTGTGCGCCGTGGGCCGACTCCGGGTCTTCGAGCGGCTCGGCCGCCAACGTCCCCACGTCGTCATTCCGGGGTTCCGTGGGCCAGCCAGCGATCGAATACCTCCACCCGGTCTGCCGGCCACGGTCCGTCACATGGCATCGTCCCATCGTGCAACTTGGCGGCGATGGCCTCGGCATGGCTCACGACGTCGTCATAGAGCCAAAGGTCGAACGCACGACGCATGGCTTCCCGATCGCTCTCCCGGAACATCGGTCGTATATCCGTCGCGAATGTCACGGGCCCGTCCGGCGGTCGATCGCTGGGCACTCCGGAACTCATCGGACACCTCCTGGCTCTTCTCTGAAGACCGCCCCTCAAACGACCGGAACTCCCGCATGTTGTGCCTTGCCGACCGAGAAGCATCGCTCACGGGGGGCAAGGCGCCGGCCAACGGTTCGCTTACCCGTAGCAGCACGTCACTCCAATCGAATCTTCGACTCTCGACTTCGACCTGTCAAGCGGAACGGCCATGTGCTGGACGGACAACCTTCCGAACCACATAGAGGCTCGCGCCACGACCCTTGCCGCCGCCGGATTGAAGGCTGAACGCCCGTTGACAGTGCCGGGATCAGAACCCGAGCGATTCGTTGACCAGGATGACGGTGATCCGGCCGGGGACGATCACCTTGTTGATGACCAGGAGCGTGTTGACTGCGCTGGGGACGCCGTAGGCCTGCCGGGCCCGACGATCCTCAAGGGGAAAGCAATACTCGTAGATGCGTCGGAGTCCCGTGTTGAAATCGGGAACAATTTTCTGCGCACCGACGACCAGCACCACGTGACCGGCTCCGGACGCAACCGGACCCAACTGGCTGCCGCTGGCGGAGGCAATGAGAAGTGACCCGTCCTCGGTCAGCGCATGGGCACTCCCGACGACCCAATCGGGCGAAGCCGACAACTGCCGCATCTCACGACCCTGCATTTCGCGATCCATCTGGTAGAGACGGGGACGAAGCGCCTGATACTGCCCCGAGCGTTCGATGTCCTCGGCGACACCGATGACTTCCAGCGTGCGGGACGTGTTGTTGTAGACCTCCGCGCCCACCGGGATGATCGACCGAACGACACCTGTGGCTTCGTCGGCGGAGTCGACCATCGTGCAGGTGATTCCGTTGTGTTCAAGGGCATCGGCCACCGCGCGGATGGTGACCACCGAGGCCGTCTGGGAGAACTCGGCCGTCGCCTCGCTGCTGGGTCCGACCACCTCCGGATCTCCCAAGGGGTCGGTCGTCGGCGAGAGACCCACCTCATTCACCGCCCAATTCCGAGAGGCGCTGATGGACCAGCGCCACCGCCATGGACCCCTCACCGATGGCGGCCGCACAGCGCTTGATGGATCCACTCCGGACGTCACCAGCGGCGAACTGCCCGGGCAGGTTCGTTTCGAGAGGGAGGGGCTGGCGAGACAGGGGCCATCCGTCCAGTGCGCCGGCCGATGAGATGAGTTCGGCCCCAGTACGGATGTATCCGGCGCCATCGACGGCAAGACCCACCGCCGCGGCGCCCTGAGTACGCGGAACCCCTCCGATACACACGAATAGGGCGTCGACGGGTAATGGTGTGGTCGACCCGCCTGACGAAACCATCAGTGCTCGCAGGTGACCATCTGACTCGAGATCGACCACTTCGGTATTCGTGCGAATCTCGACGTTTCCAAGTTCCTTCACCTGGCTGATCAGGTACTGGGACATCGATGTCTCTAGTGAACGACCCCGGACCAGCAGGCTCACATGCGCTGCATACCGCGAGAAGCGGATGGCCGCCTGACCGGCCGAATTACCTCCCCCGACAATGGCCACCCGGCACCCGTTGCAGGTAAGCGCCTCGCTCGGGCCGGCCCCGTAGTACACACCGGAACCCAGGAGTTCGTCGATGCCCGGAACCTCGAGGCGACGCCAGTCGACACCGCTGGCCAGGAGCATGGTCCGTGACCGGACGGCAACATCGTCCGAGAGATGGGCGACATAACCGGGGCCGTCCCTGGTGATGTCCACGAGGCGCCGGGCCAGAAGAATCTCGGCACCGAATCTCTTTGCCTGGGCAGTTGCCCGCGTCGCCAATTCACTACCGCTGACCCCCTGTGGGAATCCAAGATAGTTCTCGATCATCGACGTCGTCCCCGCCTGACCCCCAGGGGCAACGGCTTCTATGGCCACCGCCCGGAGGCCCTCGGACGCGGCATACACGGCCGCCCCCAGTCCGGCCGGGCCAGCACCGACGATGGTCAGGTCGTACTCCGATAGCAATGGTGCCGACACCATCCCCAATCCGGCGGCCACAGCCTCCAGCGTCGCCGGGGCCAGCCGCGCACCGTCGGGAAGTATGCAGACAGGCAGCTGGTCCACATCCATCCCTGGCCCAGGCAGCAATGCGGCAACCCGCTCTTCGTCGTCCGCATCAACCCACTCATACGGGACACCATTGCGGCTCAGAAAGTCGCGGATGCTGTAGCCGGCGGAGGACGCCCGGTGTCCGACCAGGACCACCTGAGGCGTGACAGGCCTCGCGTCGTAGTCGATCATCGACATGGCGCCAGAACCCCCTTCATGACACCAGGCTTGCACATTCGTCAGCGATGTGAGTCGCCGGAGTCATGAGTCGTCTGCCACACCCGCCTCACCCCACGCCAGCGGTACCATCGACCGAGTGGAACTCCGGCAGCTGACCTACTTCGTCGCCGTTGCCGAGGAACTCCATTTCGGCCGGGCCGCCGCGCGTCTTCACCTCGCCGGACCCTCGCTCTCCCAGCAGATCAGCAATCTCGAACGTGAGCTGGGGACGCAGCTTCTCGTCCGCGACCGTCGCCACGTCGAATTGACCCCGGCCGGCACCCAGTTCCTCACCGATGCTCGAGAGGTCCTGGGCGCCGCGGCACGGGCCTTCGATCGGGCCCGCAACGGTGCCGGCGACTTGCCGCTTCGACTTGGCTACGTCAGTTGGCTTCCCCCGGAGGCAGCAGCCATTCCCGACCCCCGGATTCGGATCGACGAATGGGTCCTGCCCTCGCACATCCAGGCGGCACGGGTGGCCGAGGGCAGCCTCGATCTGGCCATCGCGTGGATCGAGGAGGCCGACGTCAAGCGGCTCAACCTGGCCGCCCACCTCTTGTGGTACGAGAACCTGGAAGCGGTCATGCCACGCGCCCATCCGGCGACTCGTGGGGAGAGGGTGGCAGCATCCGAAACCGCAGTACTCATCGACGTTGACGAGGCCTCTTGGAGGTCCTGGAACCGGTACGCCTCCGCCTTCGCAATGGCCACGACGGCGTCGGTGATCAATATCGAGGACGGCGGCATTGCCGGGCCTGCTTTTTTCGACCATGTGGCTCGCCTGCGACGGCCGGTGCTCGATTCGCCGAAGCGCCATGTAGCACCGATGCCGCCGACGTTGACTCGCCGGCCGGTCCGGTCCCCGGTACCCCTGTGGGCCTGGTCGCTCCTTCACCGCGCCGACGACACCCGGCCGGTCGTCGCCCGCGCCACCCGGACCCTGGTCGACCACGCCTCGACACTTGCCTGGCGCACGCTTCCCTCCGAGCCCTACTGGCTACCAGCCGGTGATCCAACCAACGAGGTGGGGCGCTGACGGCCGGCTCCTCGTTCAGTCCCCAACGACACTGAGAACCGTTCGGTTCTCAGTGGTTCCCACGAGGAGGCGGTGGGCTCATGCGTCACTCGCCATCACACGCGCCCCGTCGGGGAATCCTCCAAGGCTTCCCCGACGCGCGCGGGCGATCAGTGCAGGGCCGGCTCCAGGTGCTCCGTCTCCAGGTGCTCCGTCTCCGGCAGATCCACCGCCGGAGCGGCCGTTCCCCGGGAGGCGGCCCGCTCGGTCCAGATGTCGAGCACGAGCAGGCTGAGGTTCGACACGACCGCCGCACCGATGATCGTCGTGATCAACGCCATGAGCCCGCTGGTCACGTGGAAACCGAGTGCGGCTCCGACCACCGCACCGACAGCCGCGGCACCGATGCCCTTGGCCCGCATCGCCTTTGGCGTGTCGGTGCGGACCCAGCCGGCGTAGACCCCGAGCCAGATCGGCACCGCGACCGAGACCACTGACAGCAGCTGGTCGGGGAGCGCCCGACTCGGCCAGAACCGCAGTACCAGCAGTTCGCCGAGGAACCATCCGCCGAGTCCGAACACGATCGGACCGGCCGAACGGATCCATGCGCCCGTCTTGCGGCCGGTACCGCCTCGGCGGCGGATCCGGATCGCCAACACCACGAGCCAGATCACTGCCAACAAGGCGAAGCCGACCATAAACCCAAGGATGTCCTTGGCAATCGCGGCCTGCGATTGCGGTGTGGCGAAGCTGACCACGTTCGGGGTGTAGCCGGACGTGTCGACCTGGCCGGTGGCGTAGAACGTGGTCAGCAGCTGCGTGCTGGCTTTCGGCTCGTAGGCGTCGAAGTCGTCCACGTGCCCGAGCCCGGACAGGATGACCTGATGCCCGTTGGAAAGGTGCGGCAGCAGCTCCTTCGTGGCGTTCTGGGCCGGCGTTTCGAAGTCGAGCGTCCCGCCGATGAGCAGCGTCGGAACGCTCGAGTTCTGCACGCTGGTGTACTGGTTCTCGCCCGGGTTGGCCGGCCAGGCGTGAGCCATGCCTCCGGACCCCCACAAGAACTCCCCGAGGGGATTGCCGATGATCGAGCCCCGGTCCGCGCCGGAGCTGAAATAGCGATCGACGGGCTGCGCGTCGGCCATCCCGATGCTTGCCAGCTCGCCCCAGGTGAACGACTGGGGGAGGACGACACCGGACAGCCACGAGAGCAACCACAGGCCGCTCGGATCGCCATGCGCGGCGGAGATCCACGAGTTGAGGGTCAACGGCCCGGACAGTATCGAACCGCCGTTCGAGTTCGCCTCGGTGAGCCCGAGGAACGTCCCGACCAGGGCGTTGCCCGGCTTGATGGGCAGGGATAACCAACTGCTCGGCATGTGTGCCGCCGTGTGCTTCATGCTGGCGGCGAGGTTGCCGGTGCGGGCGCGGCAGGCAGCCTGCTTCGCGCACAGCGCCGAGTAACGCTCGATCCCCTGATCGATCTCGGCTCCGCTGTAAATGTAGTTCCCGGGCGGGTTGACCCCGATCATCACCGAGCGGTCGACACTGTTCGGGTACCGCCACTGGTAGATCATCGCCAGACGGGTCCCGGCGCTCTCGCCGAGCAGGTCGATGCGGTGGTAGCCGAGGGCGACGCGAGCGGCCTCGATGTCATCGGCCTGCTCGGCCAGCGTGTAGCCGGCGAGGTCTACGCCGCTTCGCTCAAGTCGCTTGGCGCACGAGGCGAAGGCCTGGGAGTACGCGCTCAGCGACGCTTTGCCCAGGTAGTCTGCGGAGTCCTCCAGCGCCGCCGTCACCTCGGGGCAGTTCAGCACCGAAGAGCCGTCGACGCCGCGGTAGCCGACCATGACGACATCGTGCTGGGCGGTCAGGCGGCTCGCTTGGGGGAACGTCATGTTGGTTATACCCGGGCCGCCGTTGAGATGGAAGATCGGCGCCAGGGGGTGGGATGAGCGAGCCAGGACCCGGGTCACCGGCAGCGCGATCAGCCGCGACTTCGAGCTCGCTCGGTTCTCCGGCACGACCAACGTGCCACAGTCCGCGGGCATCGCACCCTGCTCGGTCGCGTACGTGCACGCGTGCATGGTCAGCTGGCCGGCGTGCGCCCCCTGCGGGACCGAGACCGTTTCCGGGCTGGACGAGACTCGCAGGTAGGTGAGTCCCGTCAATAGGACGATGATCATCAGCAGGGCAGCGATTCGTGCCCAGGTGAATACCCGTGGTCTTTGGGCCAGCGGTACTGGTTGGTCGACGGCTACGGTCTTGCCGTAGCGATTGGTCGGGTGGTTTTCCTCGATCATTGTTCTTCCTTTCGGGTGGTCGATCGGAGCTCGAAGTTCAGGCGTCGCCCTGGGACATCCGGATGGAGGCCCCCGCTAATGCGATTGCGGCATAGATACCGAGGACCAAGACGGCAGTGCCCGGCCGTAGAAGTCCCGCCGAGTGGTTCACCGTGATGGCGGCCTGCAGCGCAGTCCCAGGCACGTACTGGCGAAGGCCTGCCGGAAGCAGTTGACCAAGCGTGACGCCTCCCACGATGACCAACACCAGCGTCGTGGTCGCGGCTGCGGTGTGTCGTATGAGGCCGCCGAGTCCGACTCCCATGACGGCAACAAGGGTCACAGCCAGGGCACAGAACACGACCGCTTGGAGGACGCCAGGGTGAGTAAAGGACACAGCGAGGTGCTTGCTGGTGAAGATCCGCTGGCCTACTTCAAAGCTGATCACTGAAGTCAGCAGCGCCACCGGGAACACGAACACCGCAATGATCCCGGCCTTAGCTGCAAGTACCCGCCGCCTGTTGGGCGTAGCGGCAAAGGTAGACCGAATCATCCCCGTCACATACTCGGAAGTCATGGCCCGTACTCCAAGGGCCGCAATCAGCACGGCACCGACGAACACAATGCCGAAGAGGGAACAGGCGGTTGGGTCGAACGTTTGGCGCTGGCCGGCCGTCATCTTCGACCACTGCTGGACTTGGGAGACACAGAGGATCGCCCCGAGGGCAACCGAAATGACCAGGGCCATGACCACTGTCCTCCAGGTGGAGGGCAGGGTGCGCAGCTTCGTCCACTCCGCCTTGACGACCCTGCGGATCCTGGGAGTCCGCACCGATGGAGCGGGGGGTGTGAAGGGAATCGCGTCGATGGTCTGAGTCGTACTACTCATATCAGGCTCCTTTGGTTGCGCCGAC